>CAVSUC010000011.1:0-282053 GCA_963731075.1 uncultured Actinomycetota bacterium | reverse complement strand
ACCCGGCCCACCGGCACGTCCCGGTGGCGGCCGGCACCTGCTCCGCGCCGTCGACGTCGACGCCGATCCGGCGACGCGTCTACCGCTGGCTCTGCCAGATCGCGGTGGCGCCCTACAGCTATGACCTCGTCGACAACCTCGGCCGGCGCAGCCCGCGACGCTCACCCCCGGAGCCGAGGACGTCCGGGTCGGCCAGCCCTTCCAGATCGGTCCGGTCGTCGAGGTGGAGCCGGGCAGCCAGATCACCGTGGCCACGGCCGGTCGTGCCGCACGCGTGTTCGGGAACATCGCCATCACCTGGCAGGTCGTCCCCGGCCTCACCACGAGGTCGCGCATCCTGGGCTGCGTCGCCCTGGGACCGGCGCGCGGTCCGCTCGACCGGGGCTGGCAGGCGTTCCTCGCCGTCGGCGACCTGGTGATGATGCGGCGCCAGCTGCTCAACCTGAAGGCCCGCGCCGAGGCCACCGGACGCGGCTGACGGATCGCGCTGGCAGACTCGGCCCATGCCGACCAACAGCACCCCCGCGTGGCCGTGATCGGCGGCAGCGGCTTCTACGAGTTCCTCGAGAACCCGCCCACCGTCGCCGTGACCACGCCGTACGGCGACCCCTCGGCCCCGATCGCCGTCGGCGAGGTCGGCGGCACCCCGGTCGCCTTCCTGCCCCGGCACGGGACGGGCACGAGTTCCCGCCGCACCGGATCCCCTACCGCGCGAACCTGTGGGCGCTGCGCAGCCTCGGCGTGCAGCAGGTGCTCGCGCCCTGCGCCGTCGGCGGGCTGCAGCCCGAGACCCAGCCGGGCACGCTGGTCGTCCCCGACCAGCTCGTCGACCGTACGACGGCCCGCATCCAGACCTACATCGACACCGGCGCCGCGCACGCGCCGTTCGCCGACCCCTACTGCCCCGACCTGCGGGCGGCGCTGGTCGGCGCGGCCGGGGAGGGCGTCCTCGACGAGGGGACGATGGTGGTCATCGAGGGCCCGCGGTTCTCCACGCGCGCCGAGTCGCAGAGCTATGCGAAGGCCGGCTGGACCGTGGTCAACATGACCGGCCACCCCGAGGCCGTCCTCGCCCGCGAGCTCGGGCTCTGCTACGCCACGATCGCGCTGGTCACCGACCTGGACGCCGGGGTCAGCGCCGAGGAGTCCGTCGACCAGGCCACGGTCTTCGCGCTGTTCGAGAAGCACATCGGCCGGCTCAAGGAGCTGCTCGGCGACCGTGGTCGCCGGGCTCCCGGAGACCACCGACTGCGGCTGCGCCGACTGGCTCGCCGACGTGACCCTGCCGTTCGAGCTCCCGGGCCCGGCGTCATGAGGGTCCTGCTCACCGGCGCCAGCGGCTTCATCGGCGCCCAGATCGACGAGCAGCTGACCGCGCGCGGTGACGAGGTCGTCCGGGTCGACGCGCTGATCCCCGAGGCGCACGGCCGCGACGTGCCGGTGCCGGAGGACGTGCACCGGGTCGACGTACGCGACGCGGCCGAGTGGGCCGACCTGCTCGACGGCGTCGACGTCGTCTGCCACCAGGCCGCGATGGTCGGAGCCGGCGTCACCCCCGCTGACCTGCCGCTGTACGCCGGCCACAACGACCTCGGCACCGCCGCCCTGCTGGCCGCCATGCACGACCGGGGGGTCGACGCGATCGTGGTCGCCAGCTCGATGGTCGTCTACGGCGAGGGCCGCTACGCCTGCGCGGAGCACGGCGAGCAGCTGCCCCCGGCCCGCAGCCGCGCCGCCCTCGACGCCGGCGACTTCGAGAACCACTGCCCCCGCTGCGACCGGCCGCTGGGCTGGGAGCTGGTGCCCGAGGACGCCCGGCTCGACCCGCGGAGCAGCTATGCGGCGAGCAAGGTCGCGCAGGAGCACTACACGCTGGCGTGGGCGCGACAGGCCGGAGCCCGGGGCATCGGGCTGAGGTACCACAACGTCTACGGCCCCGGCATGCCCCGCGACACCCCCTACTCCGGCGTGGCCGCGATCTTCCGGTCCTCGCTGGAGGCCGGCCAGGCCCCGCGGGTCTTCGAGGACGGTGGCCAGATGCGCGACTTCGTGCACGTCCACGACGTCGCCCGCGCCAACCTGCTCGCGATCGACGCCGTCGTCGAGCGGCCGGCGGAGTCGTGGTCGACGTACAACGTCGCCTCGGGCACGCCCGTCCCGATCCTGCGGGTCGCCGAGATCCTCGCCGAGGCCTCGGGCGGCCCGCAGCCCGAGGTGACCGGCGACTACCGCCTCGGCGACGTGCGCCACGTCGTCGCCTCCCCGGCAGCTCGCCGCCACCGACCTCGGCTTCACCGCCGCGATCACCCCCGACCAGGGCATCGTCGAGTTCGCCACCGCCCCGCTGCGGGCCTCGGTCCGCTGAGGCAGTTTCACTGGGTCCCCAGTGAAACGCACACTTCCCCCTTGTTGCAACGCGGGGGGAGTGACAGTTTCACTGGGGACCCAGTGAAACTGCCCCGGTGAGACGCCTCACCAGCCGGTGAACAGCAGGTGCTGCACGACGAGCGCGGTCACCACCTGGACCGCCAGGCCGACCCGGCGCCAGCGCTCGGGCAGCAGAGCGCAGGAGACCAGCAGCCAGGGCACGAACGGCAGCCAGATGCGCTCGACCTCGGCCTTGCTCATCTGGGACAGGTCGGCCGCGAGCAGCATCAGCACGGTGGCGACGACCAGCCACTTGGTCACCCGCACCGCGTCGGGTCCGACGTCGAGGTCGCGGGCGCGGCGGCCCAGCATGGTCAGCCCGGCGCCGACGAGCGGCCCGGCGCTGAAGGCCAGGGCGGCGAGGTTGCCCCACATCCAGTACTCCTTGGGGCGGTTCATCGCGACCCCGGCCCAGTAGCGGTCGTGCAGCACGGGCAGCGCCTCCAGGTAGTTGAACCCCAGCGCGGCGTAGGTCAGCACCACCGCGAGCGCGGCGAGGACCGCCCACGGCAGCGGCCGCCAGGTCCGGGCCACGACCAGCACCGCGACCGCGAGCAGGCCGAGCAGCGGCAGCCCGTAGGACAGCATCACCGAGAACCCGAGCAGCAGCCCGGCCACCAGCGCCCAAGACGTGCTGCGCCGGACGGCGGCCGCCGCCAGCGCCGCGATGCCCCACGCCGCGACGGCGGCGAACATCGCGTCCGCACTGACCGCCTGCCAGATCGCAGCCGGAGCGAAGACCAGGAACGGGGCAGCGCGTCGGGCCACCACCTGGGCCCCGAGCAGGCGCAGCGTGACCAGCACGGCCACGGCGGTCGTGGCCGCGACCAGGGTGACGACGATGCCGGCCTGCAGGTCGCCGCCCAGCCCGATCCGGTCGAGCAGCACGAAGAAGCTCAGCGCACCCGGCGGGTGACCGGCGATGTGCACCGGCCAGTTGGCGTTCGGGATGTTGTCCGGGAGGCCGTCGTACGGGATCCGCGAGACGTACTCGCGCAGCGCGGCCGGCAGGTCCGTGGTGGCCCGGGCCGTCCGCAGGTACTCGTACTCGTCGCCGAGGATCGTGCCGATCCCCGTCTTCATCCCGTCGACCAGTGCGAGGCTGAACAGCCACGCCACCCCTGCGGCGTACGTCGAGACCAGCAGCAGGCGCCACGGCAGCCGCTCGGCCAGCCCGACGGCGAACCAGACGGCCAGGGCACCGAGGACCAGCGAGGGGAGGGTGCCCGGACCGGTTCGTGGGTACCACTCCGCGTGCAGCGGCGGGAAGTAGCGGACGTGGACGTCCCAGCCGGTGATGGCGGGCAGCGCCATGGCCAATCCAGCGAGGCCCACGGCTCCGAATACACCCACGAGGGGTGCCACACGAGGCCTACCGGGAATGGTCATGGGCCCCAAGAGTAGGAGTTCACATCCGTTTCCCAAGCAACTCCAGCACACAGGAGCCCCACGACTCCTCCGGTGGCGGCCTGCCCGCCGCTGCTGGACCTGCGACGTGGTGATCCCGTGCCGTGACGAGGCACCCGCGCTGCCCGACCTGCTCGCCCGGATCCCCGAGGGCTTCCACCCCATCGTGGTCGACAACGGCTCCCGCGACGCGACCGCCGAGGTGGCCCGCGGCCTCGGCGCCACCGTGGTCGTCGAGCCGCGCCCGGGTACGGCGCCGCGGTCCACGCCGGGCTCGAGGCCGCGACCGCCGACTACGTCGCCGTGATCGACGGCGACGGCTCGATGGACCCGGCCGAGCTCGTGGCCCTGCTCGAGGACGTCACCGACGGTCGCGCCGACCTCGCCGTCGGACGTCGCCGTCCGAGCGCCCGCGGGGTGTGGCCCTGGCACGCCCGCGCCGGCAACGCGGTCGTCCTGTGGTGGCTGCGCCGCCGGATCGGGATGCCGCTCCACGACATCGCACCGATGCGCGTCGCTCGCCGCGAGGACCTGCTCGCCCTCGGTGTCGAGGACCGCCGCTTCGGCTACCCCGTCGAGCTGCTGCAGCGCGCGACCGCTGCCGACTGGCGCTTCGTCGAGCGCGACATCAGCTACTACCCGCGCGCCGCCGGCACGAGGTCCAAGGTGTCCGGCTCGGTGCGTGGGCACGATCCGCGCCGCTCGCGACTTCGCCCGGGTGCTCTCGTGAGGCCCGCCGTCGCCCTGGTCGTCGCCAAGTCACCGGTCGTCGGCAGGGCCAAGACCCGCCTCGGACGTGAGGTGGGGATGGAACGCGCCGCCGACCTCGCCGCCGCCGCCCTGCTCGACACCGTGACCGCCTGCGCGGCGGCGTTCGGCGCCGAGCGCTGCCACCTCGCGCTCGACGGCATCCTCGCCCACGGCCAGCGCGCCGACGAGCTCCTCGAGGCCGTCGCCGACTGGACCGTCCACCCCCAGCGCGGCGACGACTTCGCCGAGCGGCTGCTGCACGCCCACGAGGACGCCGCCGCGTTCTCCGGTGCGCCCGTCGTCCAGGTCGGGATGGACACCCCCCAGCTCCACGTCGCCAGCCTGCTCGAGGCGGCCGTCGCTGCTGACCAGCCCCGACGCAGCAGTCCTCGGCCCGGCGTACGACGGTGGCTGGTGGCTCCTCGGGGTGGGCGGGCCGCACCTGCTCGCCCACCTGCACGAGGTGCCGATGTCCACCGCCGGAGACCGGCGAGCTGACCCGCGAGGCGCTGGTGCGCGCCGGCGCCCGGGTGACCGGACATCGCGACCATGCGCGACGTCGACGAGGTCGTCGACGCCGAGCTGGTCGCCGCCGCCGCCCCCGAGACGCGCTTCGCCCGGAGCTGGCGATGAGCGCCGTCGAGTCCCTCGAGGAGCCGGCTGGGCCCGCCCACCGCGCCGCGGCGCGGCTCCTTCAGCGAGATCTTCAGCGACGCCCTGCGCGGTGTCCCGTGCACGGTCCACGGCATCGCTCCCGACGACCGGGCCGAGCCCATGCCGATGCACGACTGGCTGCGCCCGGCGAGCCACTCCGACCGGATGCTGCTGGGCCACTGCCGCGGGGCGACCGTCGACATCGGCTGCGGCCCGGGCCGGATGAGCGCCCACCTGGCGATGCACGGGCACCCCGTGCTCGGGGTCGACATCGTGCGCGAGGCCGTCGAGCAGACCCGCCGCCGCGGCGTACCCGCCCTGCGGCGCAACGTCTTCGAGCCCGATGCCCGGCGAGGGCAGCTGGGACACCGTGCTCCTCGCGGACGGCAACATCGGCATCGGCGGGGCCCCGCACGCGCTGCTGCGCCGTGCCGGCGAGCTGCTCGGGGACCGGTGGCCGGGTGGTCTGCGACCTGGCCGGCCCGGGCACCGGGCTCAGCGTGCACGCCGCCCGCATCTCGACGCGCCGGCTGCGCTCGGCCACCTTCCCGTGGGCCCAGGTCGGCCCGGACGCGATCGGCCCGTCGCCGCCGACGCCGGGCTCGCGCGTGCGAGCACGTCGGCGAGCGCCGCGGCAGATGGTTCGCGGTGCTGACGCAAGTGAAGCGCCCGCCGATCCCCACGGAGGCGTCGTTCACCTCGCGCGCTGCGGGACGAGCGCCTCACCGCACGGATCGGCACCTGGCTGGGCGTCGCGTTCGGGCTCTGCTTCGCCACCGGCCTGGTCAGCCACTGGTACTACCTCTACGACGCGCCGTTCTTCCCGCCGGTGCGGCCGCTCTGGGGCTACCGGGTCACCCAGGGCGTGCACGTCCTCTCCGGCACGGCGGCGATCCCGCTGCTCCTGGTGAAGCTCTGGAGCGTCTACCCCAAGCTGTTCGGCGAGATCCCGTTCGGCCACGCTGCGGGCGCTGGTGGTCAACCTGGCCGAGAAGGCCTCGATCGCCGTCCTCGTGGCCGGCTCGATCTTCCAGCTCACCACCGGCCTGGCCAACTCGGCGCAGTGGTACCCGTGGTCGTTCTCGTTCCGCTCCACCCACTACGCCGTCGCGTGGATCACGATCGGCGCGCTCGTCGTGCACATCGCGGTGAAGCTGCCGATCATCAGGGGGGCGTACGCCGGGCCGCTGCCCGAGCCCGAGGACGAGGACGCCCGAGCGGCGTGCTCGAGCCGCGGGTGGAGCCGGACGGGACCGTGGTCTCGAACCCCCTGCCCGGCTCTAGGTCGACGGTCCGAGCCGTCGCACCATCCTGCGCACGGCGTTCCTGGCCTCGGGGGTGGCCGTCGTCGCCGCGGCCGGCAACACCGTGCCGTTCCTGCGCAAGATCTCGGTGTTCGCCGTACGCACCGGCGAGGGACCGCAGGGCGTGCCCGTCAACCGGTCGGCCCAGGCCGCCGGCGTCCTGAAGACCGCCGTGGACCCGGCGTTCACGCTGACCCTCGCCAACGGCGACCGCGAGGTCACCCTGACTCGCGCCGACCTCGAGGGGATGCGGCAGCGCGTGCACCAGCTGCCGATCGCCTGCGTCGAGGGCTGGAGCGCCGGGGCCGAGTGGACCGGTGTCCGGTTCTCCGAGCTGCTCGACCTCGTGGACGCGCCGCACGACGCGAACCTGCGGATCAGGTCGCTGCAGACCAAGGGCTCCTTCGGCGTCACCCAGATCCCCGCGTCGTTCGCCCGGGACCCGCTCACCCTGCTCGCCCTGCAAGCTGAACGGTGACGTCCTCACCATCGACCACGGCTTCCCGTGCCGGCTGATCGCGCCCAACCGGCCCGGGGTCTTCCAGACCAAGTGGGTCACCCGGATCGAGGTGGTGGCATGAGGACGCGCCTCGCTCTCGGCGTCGTCGGCGTCGCGATGGGCGCCTTCGGGGCCCTCCGCTTCCTGCAGCTCGACCTCCCCGACATCGTCGACGCCGTGCTCTGGCTGGCCGGTGGCGTGGTGATCCACGACGGGATCATCGCCCCGCTCACCATCGCGCTGACCGTGCTCGCGACCCGGGTGGTGCCCCCGGGCGCCAGGACGCGCGTCACCGTCGCGCCTGATCGTGCTGGCGACGGTGACCGTGACCGCCATCCCGGTGCTCGGCAGGTTCGGTGCGCGACCGGACAACCCGACGATCCTGCCGCGCAACTACCTCCTCGGCTGGCTGGTCGCTCGCTGCCCTCGTGGTCCTGGTCGCCCTGCTGGCCGGTCCGGTCCGGCGGCTGGTCCGCGGCAGGAGCGAGCCCGACTCGCATGTCTGAGGCCGTCATGGGCACAATCTGCGGGTGAGCATCGAGCCGGACACCAAGGACTGGACCTGGGTCGTCGACCGACCGTGCCCGGACTGCGGCTTCGACCCGGGCGCGGTCGACCGGGAGCAGCTGGCCGAGGAGATCCACGAGAACACCCGCGGCTGGTACGACGTGCTGGCCGACGGTGACTTCGCCGTACGCCCCGCCCAGCACGTGTGGTCGCGGCTGGAGTACGCCTGCCACGTCCGCGACGTCCACGGCTCTTCGCCGAGCGGGTGCGGCTGATGCTCGAGTCCGAGGACCCCGAGTTCGACAACTGGGACCAGGACGCGACCGCGGTCGAGGAGGTCTACGGCGAGCAGGACCCCGCCGAGGTCGGCACCGCCCTGGTGGAGCGCGCTGCCGAGGCCGCCGCCCTCTACGCCGCGGTTCGGGGGACCAGTGGCAGCGCACCGGTCGCCGGAGCAACGGCTCGGGTTCACCGTCGAGAGCATCGGCCGCTACCACCTCCACGACGTCGTCCACCACCTGTGGGACGTGAGCATCACGCCCGGGCGGCCGGCGACGTGAGGCACACCGAGTTCTGGGTGCGGATGGAGCAGGCGCTCGGCCCGACCTACGCACGGACCTGGGCCGCGGCAGCACGTCCTCGGCGCGCTCGGCGAGCGCACGGTCGTCGAGGCGCTCGAGGCGGGCGAGCCGCCCAAGCACGTCTGGCGCGCCGTCTGGGCCGAGCTCGACCTGCCCGCGCGCGAGCGCTGAACCTGTCGGCGGCCCCGACCCGGCACCCCGGCGTGTTGCGGTCGCATCGAACACCTGTTCGTACTACGGTTCTGTCCACAGGCAGGGGTCGACACCGGGTTCTCCACAGCGGGGAGCGCAGCCGCGGAGGTTGTCGGTGCCGACACCTAACGTCTGGCAGGACATCAGGTCAGACGCACCAGACACGTGAGGGACGAACACCATGGCATCTGCCGAGAACAACCGGGACAAGGCGCTCGACGTAGCGCTCGCCAACATCGACAAGCAGTTCGGCAAGGGCTCGGTGATGCGCCTCGGTGACGAGGTGCGCGTGCCCCTCGAGGTGATCCCCACCGGGGCCATCTCCCTCGACATCGCCCTGGGCCTCGGTGGCCTGCCGCGCGGCCGCGTCGTGGAGATCTACGGCCCGGAGTCCTCCGGCAAGACGACGGTCGCGCTGCACGCGGTGGCCAACGCCCAGGCCGCCGGCGGCATCGTCGCGTTCATCGACGCCGAGCACGCGCTCGACCCCGACTACGCCCAGCGGCTCGGGGTCGACACCGACGCGCTGCTCGTCTCCCAGCCCGACTCGGGCGAGCAGGCGCTGGAGATCGCGGACATGCTGATCCGCTCCGGCGCCCTCGACCTGATCGTGATCGACTCGGTGGCCGCCCTGGTGCCCCGCGCCGAGATCGAGGGCGAGATGGGTGACAGCCACGTCGGCCTCCAGGCCCGGCTGATGAGCCAGGCGCTGCGGAAGATGACCGGCGCGCTCAGCAACTCCAAGACGACCGCGATCTTCATCAACCAGCTCCGCGAGAAGATCGGCGTCATGTTCGGCTCGCCCGAGACCACCACCGGTGGCAAGGCGCTGAAGTTCTACTCCTCGGTCCGCCTCGACGTGCGCCGCATCGAGACGCTCAAGGACGGCACCGAGATGGTCGGCAACCGCACCCGCGTCAAGGTCGTCAAGAACAAGGTCGCGCCGCCGTTCAAGCAGGCCGAGTTCGACATCATGTACGGCCTCGGCATCAGCCGCGAGGGTGGCCTGATCGACGTCGGCGTCGACGCGGGCCTCGTCCGCAAGGCCGGCGCCTGGTACACCTACGAGGGCGACCAGCTGGGCCAGGGCAAGGAGAACGCGCGGACCTTCCTGCGCGACAACCCCGACCTCGCCAACGAGCTGGAGAAGCGGATCCTCGAGAAGCTCGGCATCGGCCCGGCGGTGGACGCCCCCGCCGACCCGAAGTCCCCGGGCTTCGCCTCCGACGCCCCCGGGATCGACCCCGACGGCATCGATTTCTGACCTGTGACGCGTGAAACCACGGCACTGGCGGCGTTGTCGTCGGTCGACGGCCCGCTTCGCTCGGAGGCCGCCTTCCCTCCTCCGCCTTGCCCCTGCCGGGGTTTGACGCGACCCAGGCTGGCCGTGACGCGTGAAACCACGGCACTGGCGGCGTTGTCGTCGGTCGACGGCCCGCTTCGCTCGGAGGCCGCCTTCCCTCCTCCGCCTTGCCCCTGCCGGGGTTTGACGCGACCCAGGCTGGCCGTGACGCGTGAAACCACGACACTGACCGGGTCGTCGTCATGAGCCGGGGCCGCAGCCGTTGGCCGGCCCCGAGGGCGGCCGAGCCGAGCGCTGGTCTCGACACCGGGCCGGAGGCCGACCCGGAGTCGGTGGCGCGCAAGATCCTGCTCGACCAGCTGACCGGGCGGGCCCGCACCCGCTCGGAGCTGTCCGACAAGCTGGCCAGCCGCGACGTGCCGACCGACGTCGCGGACCGCCTCCTCGACCGGTTCGAGGAGGTCGGCCTGATCGACGACGACGCGTTCGCCCGCGAGTGGGTCGCGCAGCGCCAGTCGGGTCGTGGTCTGGCTCGCCGGGCGCTGGCCCAGGAGCTCAAGCGCAAGGGCATCGAGGACGAGGTGGCCCGCGAGGTCCTCGACGAGATCGAGGACGACGACGAGGTGGAGGCGGCGCGGAGGCTGGTGCGCGCCAAGCTCCGCACGGTCGGCCGCCTCGACCGCGACAAGGCCGTGCGCCGCCTGGTCGGCATGCTCGCCCGCAAGGGCCACAGCAGCGGGGTGGCCTACCGGGTCGTGAAGGAGGAGCTCGACGCCGACCTGGAGCTCGAGGAGCACGAGCTCGGCTGAGGTCGCTCGGTGGCCCTCAGCCCTTCACACCGCCCAGCGGTTCCACTCGCGTCGGAAGTCGGGACGGCCGGCGTAGGCCACGGTCAGCAGGCCGAGCAGCATCGGGTCCGGGGCCCTGCCCTCCTCGAGGTCCCGCACCACCTCCTCGAGCATGACCAGGCCGCGCTGGGTCCGCTCGGCCGCGTCCGGGGTGGAGGTCCTGCCCCGGGCCGCGGCCGCTGCCCTCTCCTCGGAGAGCCGCTCGACCAGGAAGGCGAGCAGCCCGGGGTCGGCGGGGGGCGGGTTCGTAGGGCTCATCGTCGCTCTCCTGAGCGGTTCGTCGGCGCGAGCCGGTCGAGGAACTGCTGGCCCTCCTCCGACAGGCGCCCGTGCTCGCGGGCGGTGCCGGCCCACTGCACGCTCATCCGGGCGAACCGTAGCGGGTTGTAGACGTCCTCCTCGCGCGACCAGAGCCCGTCGCCGGCGTAGGTCAGGATGGTCAGGTTGCTCGCCTCGTGGGCCGAGCCGTCTCCCGGGTCAGGCATCAGGTTGCGGACCTCACAGATCACCCGGCCGGTCGCGGCGTCCACGACGTGCCAGGCGATCGGGAAGGCGATCATCGTGTTCCCGGGGAAGGACGTCATGGTGCCGACGACCCAGGCCCGGATCTCCTCGCGTCCCGAGAAGGTGCCGAGGGCGTGCTCCTCGTAGGTCGCGTCCTCGGTGAACAGCTCGGCGAACGCCGACCAGTCCCCGCTGCGGGCGATGGCGGCCACGGTGTCCTGGTAGCCGGCGAAGGCCCGCTCGATCTCGTCCTCGGAAAACTCGGTGTCCACCCCCGCATCCAACCAGTCACACTGGGCCGATGCGTGTCGACCTCGAGCGGGCCCAGGTCCCCCTGGGTGAGTCGTGGGCCGAGGCGGCCGACCGGGCCGCGCAGGGACGGGGCCCCGTGCTGGCGGTCGACCTCTCCGGCGATCCCCTGCGCTTCTGCGTCGATGACGAGCACCGGTTCGCGATGCGCCCGATGACCATGGGCGACCTGGCGGACGTCACCCGGTGGATCAACATGCCCCACGTGGCGACCTGGTGGGACGAGCACCGGTCGGTGGAGCAGGTTGCCGCCCACTACGGTCCGGGCGTCCGGGGCGAGGATGCCGTCCGCTACTGGGTCTGGGAGGTCAACGGGCGCTCGGTCGGCTTCTGCCAGGACTACCGGATCGCCGACCACCCGGAGTTCGCCCTGCTGAGCGGCCACCCCGACGCGGTCGGCTTCGACTACGTCATCGGGGAGGCGGCCTTCGTCGACCGCGGTCTCGGCACCAAGCTGCTGTGGGTGTTCCTGCGCGACATCGTCGTCCCGGCGTACGACGGCACGCGGGAGCTGTTCGCCGCCCCGGACCACCGCAACGCCCGCTCGCTGCGCGTGCTCGCGAAGCTCGGCGCGACGCAGGGACTGTGGTTCGGCGAGCCGCAGTCCGACGGGTCCGTGGACACCGTCGTCGGCTGCAGCATCGACGTCCGCACGGTCCTGCGGGCCTGAGCCTCAGCCCCGACGGCGACCGGCCCGGACGCCGGCCACGATCGCTCCGGCCACCAGGGCGAGGAGCAGCAGGCCGCCGAGGACGAACATCCACGACGGGATCAGGTAGGCCGTCGACTCGACGCTCTCGGACTCGTCGACGACCTTCTCCGGAGCGGGGCTCGCCGACTCGCCGGCCACCGCCCCGGCGTAGTCCGGGGCTCCTGACTCCTGGCCGTCCACCGCGACGGCAAGGCGCACCGGCGCCTGGAAGTTCTCGTGCGCCCTGTTCGGGTCGCCTCCCATCTCGACGGTCACGTAGTAGTAGCCGTCGAGCGCCACCTGGCTGATCGAGGCGTCGGGGGACTCGAGGTTGCGGTAGTGCACCGGCGGGTGCGCCTGCGCGACGGTGACCGGCTGGTCGCCGTTGTAGCGCCCGCTCGGCCGCACGCCGGTCTCCGAGCTGCTGCTCAGGCTGAGCTCCTTCCCGAGCGGGCTGAACCCCTTGGCCGTGACCTGGACGCCCAGCACGCCCTGGAGCCGAGCCGCCTGGGGGTCCGTCTCGAGGCGTGCGGTCATCCGGGGGCTCTGTCCGTAGCCGACCTCGACCTTGTAGATCAGCTGCTCGCGAGGGCGCAGCGAGTCGGCGTACGTCGTGCCGGGCCGCAGCTCGGGGGCGTCCTCGAAGCTCGCGCCACCGACGACCGGCGTGCTCCGGCCGGCCAGCGGGACCGGACGTTCCCAGCTGGCCTGGTCGTCCTTGCTGGCCGCGCCGGGCAGGGCGTCCACGTTGGTGACGCGGGGGTAGGCCCGGATCCGGAGGCCGTACGCCGTGGGCGGGCCGTTGAAGGTGACCTGGGCCAGGAGCTGCTCGGCGTCGGTGCACGGTGGGCGGGCGTTGCTCACGAGCGGGCCGACGTACGCCGCCGCTCCCACGATCGAGGTCAGGCCGAGGGCGTTGAGCCCGCTGCTGGTGTCGTTCGCGCAGGAGTCCCCGTCGGGGGTGAGCAGCGTGACCGAGACGGTGTCGAGGATCTTCTCGCTCCGTCCGGGCCGCATCACCGCCGCCGCGCTGACCGCGCCCCCCTCGGGTACGTCGACGAGGTAGAACCGGGGTGCCCGGTCCGGCAGGCTCTCGTCCAGGTAGTCGCCGGGCCGGACCTCGGTCGGGTCGGCGGTGGTCGTGCCACCGGTGACGGCATCGCCCGAGAGGCTGAACAGGCGCAGGGCTCGCACGCTGACCTGGACCAGGCTCTGGCTGAGCTCCTCGGCGCTGGCCGCGTCGAAGTAGCGACCACCGCCGGCCCGGGCCGCGCACTGCAGCGCCCGGCGGGCCTTCCCGGAGACGTCGAGGCCGACGACGTTGATGCGCAGGTCGATGCCACGGTCGCGGAGCCGGCGGGCGACGGTGCACGGGTCGGGCGCGCAGGTCGGCTCACCGTCGGAGAGCAGCACGATGGTGCGCTTCTCCCCGGCCCGCGCCGGTCCGAGGTCCCGGGCCGCCCCCTGCAGCGCGGTGCCGATCGGCGTCTCGCCGTAGGGCTTGTAGTCCTGCACGGCCGAGGTCAGCCGGGCGCGGTCCAGGGGGCCGACCGGGACGACGTTCTGCGTGTCACCGCACGCGCCCGCCTCCTCGCGGGAGAAGACCTTGGCGCCGAACACGCGGAGCCCGACCTCGGCCGAGTCGGGAAGCTGCGTGACCACGTCACGCAGCGCCGCCTTCGCGGCCGCGATCTTCGTGCCGCCGCCGGCCGCTGACTCCTTCATCGACCCCGACGAGTCCAGCACCAGGACCAGCCGCCCGGTCTCGTCGGCGGAGGCGGCTGGCGCGGCAGCGGTCGGCGCGACGCTGCCGAGCAGCACGACGCAGAGCAGGGACGTCAGCAGCAGCGCCGGAGATCGCATGTCGCGCATCCTCCCCTAATCTGCCGACATGGGCATGACGCGGGTCGGCATCTCGGGCTGGACCTACCCGGGCTGGCGCGGGGACTTCTACCCCGAGGGCCTGCCGCACCGCCGCGAGCTCGAGTACGCCGCCCGGCAGCTCACCTCGATCGAGATCAACGGCTCGTTCTACTCGCTGCAGCGCCCGTCGAGCTATGCCAAGTGGCGGGGCGAGGTGCCGGACGACTTCGTGTTCTCGGTGAAGGGCGGCCGGTTCATCACCCACCTGAAGAAGCTGCGCGACGTCGAGGTCGCGCTCGCCAACTTCTACGCCTCGGGGGTGCTCAACCTCGGCAGCGCTCTCGGTCCGTTCCTCTGGCAGCTCCCGGCGACCTCGACCTTCGACGCGACGGTGCTCCGCGACTTCGTCGACCTGCTGCCGCGAACCACCACCGACGCCGCCCGGCTCGCCCTCCGCCACGACGACAAGCTGTCGGGCGACCGGGTCTGGTCCGGTGACGTGGTGGAGCAGCCGCTGTTCCACGCCCTCGAGCCCCGCCACGCCAGCTTCGGCACCGACGAGGCGGTGGGGCTGCTCCAGGAGGCGGAGGTCGCCCTCGTGGTGGCCGACTCGGCGGGGAAGTGGCCGCGGTTCGACCACGCCGTCGGTCCGATCGTCTACGTCCGCCTGCACGGGGACACCGAGCTCTACACCAGCGGCTACAGCGACGAGGCGCTGGCAGGATGGGCCGAGCGCCTGCAGGGATGGACCGACGACGGCCGCGACGCGTTCGTCTACTTCGACAACGACGCCAAGGGCTTCGCCCCCCACGACGCCCGCCGGCTGATCGCCCGGCTCGGCGGGCCGTGAGCCGGCCCACAATCCGGCCCAGGGACGTTACCCACGGGTAATGTGCGGTCCATGAGCCGAGTCGTCGACCTGTACGCGAAGTCCCACGCCATCCCGTTCGTCGGGGACCGCATCTTCTCCTTCGCGTTCTCCCAGGTGGCGCCCTACTTCTGGTCGATCCGGCCGCGGTTCACCATCATCGAGCCGAACCACGCCGAGGTCGTGATCCCCAAGCGGCGCGGGGTGCAGAACCACATCGGCACCGTCCATGCGATCGCTCTGTGCAACGGCCTCGAGGCCGCGATGGGCGTGCTGGCCGAGGCGTCGATCCCCGCCGACAAGCGCTGGATCCCCAAGGGGATGGAGGTCAGCTACACCGCCAAGGCGACCAGCGACATCACCTGCATCGCCGAGACCGACGCCGCGCAGTGGACCGGTGAGGACCCCGACGTGCCCGTCCGCGTCAAGGGTGTCCGCACCGACGGCACGGTCGTCATCGAGGGCACGATCCGGCTCTGGGTGACCCCGAAGAAGAGCTAGAGGTGATCCCTTCCGCCGGCGGGCCTGATGCACCCCGAGTCGACCCACGGCGCGGCACTGTTGCCTGTTCGTCACCCGCCCGTGGACCGTTCCACTCCTCGGTCCGTGATCTTCGCGACGGTTTCTCGCACGGGTCGCCGGGAACTGGACCGGCATGACTTTGAAGAGCACCGTAGAGACCCTCGCCCACTCCGCCGTGAGCACGGCCGTCACCGCCGTCCGCGACCCGCGGGGCACCGCGGCCCGCGCCACCGGCCTGGTCGTGGGGACTGCTGGGGCCGGCCTCGGGCTGGTTCGCAGCCGCGTCGGCGGCGCCGTCGAGGAGGCTCCCGCTCCCGTCAAGGAGGTGGCCGAGGACGTCGTCGACAAGGCCGAGGAGACCGTGGAGAAGGTCACGGAGACCGTGGCCCGGGTCGAGCAGTCCGTCTCGCAGACGAAGGTGAAGAAGTCGGCGGCTGACGCGTCGGCCGAGAAGCCCGCCAGGAAGTCCGGCCACCAAGTCGGCCACCAAGCCGGCCACCAAGTCGGCCGAGAGCGACGACCCGCGCGACCACATCCCCGGGCCCGACCTCGCCGCGTTCGCACCGCCGGCCCCCGAGGACCTGCCCGAGCCGATCGTCATCGAGGCCGAGTAGGCCACGTAGTCTGGTGCGGCCATGACTGCACCTGCCCTCCCCGCCGCTCGCACCTACGAGGTTCGCACCCACGGGTGCCAGATGAACGTCCACGACTCCGAGCGGCTGACGGGCCTGCTGGAGGAGGCGGGGTACGTCGCCGCGCCCGAGGGTGACGGCGCCGACGTCGTGGTGTTCAACACCTGTGCCGTGCGCGAGAACGCCGACAACAAGCTCTACGGCAACCTCGGCCAGCTCGCGTCGGTGAAGAAGAAGCGGCCCGGCATGCAGATCGCCGTCGGCGGATGCCTGGCGCAGAAGGACCGATCGACGATCACCCAGAAGGCGCCGTGGGTCGACGTCGTCTTCGGTACCCACAACATCGGCTCGCTGCCGGTGCTGCTGGAGCGCGCCCGCGTGCTCGAGGAGGCGCAGGTCGAGATCCTCGAGTCGCTGGAGGTCTTCCCCTCGACGCTCCCGACCCGGCGCGAGTCGGCGTACGCCGCGTGGGTCTCGATCTCCGTCGGCTGCAACAACACCTGCACGTTCTGCATCGTCCCGGCCCTGCGCGGCAAGGAGAAGGACCGCCGACCGGGCGAGATCCTCGCGGAGATCGAGGCGCTGGTCGCGGAGGGAGTCACCGAGGTCACGCTGCTCGGCCAGAACGTCAACGCCTACGGGGTCGAGTTCGGTGACCGGCAGGCCTTCTCCAAGCTGCTGCGTGCGTGCGGCGACATCGCGGGGCTCGAACGGGTCCGGTTCACCTCGCCCCACCCGGCCGAGTTCACCGACGACGTGATCGAGGCGATGGCCGAGACCGCCAACGTGATGCCGTCGCTGCACATGCCGCTGCAGTCCGGCTCCGACCAGGTGCTGCGCAACATGAAGCGGTCCTACCGGCAGTCGAAGTTCCTCGGCATCATCGAGCGAGTCCGCGCGGCCATGCCCGACGCGGCCATCACCACCGACATCATCGTCGGCTTCCCCGGCGAGACCGAGGAGGACTTCCGGGCCACCCTCGACGTCGTTCGCCGGGCCCGGTTCAGCGGCGCGTTCACCTTCCAGTACTCCAAGCGACCCGGCACCCCTGCCGCCACGCTCCCCGACCAGCTGCCGAAGGCCGTCGTGCAGGAGCGCTACCTGCGACTCGTGGAGGTCGCCGACGAGGTCGCGTGGACGGAGAACCGCGCCCTCGAGGGACGGGTCGTCGAGCTGATGGTGGCCGAGGGGGAGGGGCGCAAGGACGCGGCCACCCTCCGCCTCTCCGGCCGGGCGCGCGACAACCGGCTGGTGCACTTCACGCCCGTCCTCGAGGACGGCTCGCCCGTCGAGGTCCGGCCCGGCGACATGGTCGAGTGCGTCATCACCTACGGCGCCCCGCACCACCTCGTCGCCGACGGCCCGGTCCGCTCGGTCCGGCGTACGCGCGCCGGAGACGCCTGGGAGAACCGCACCGCTCCCGCGCCGAGCGGGGTCTCGCTGGGCCTGCCGACGATCGGCGTCCCCGCCGCCCTCCCGGCCGAGGACGGCTGCTCACGCTGAGCGGGTGGCTCCAGGGCCACCGGGTGACCGGGGGTCCACACCACACCGGTGGCACGGGTGCGGGCGCCCGATCCATCCGCACCGGTGGAGCAGGTCGCCCACCTTCGCGGCGGTGTCACAGGGTCGTCCGACGGCCTGGCCCCAGCCCAGTCTGACGGTGAGGTGGCCGTCCAAGGCCGCGTCCAGGTCTCGATCGAGGTCTCGGTCCCGGTCACGCACCCGTGTGTGGTCGAGCCGCCCGTCGAGCTCGACCACCAGGTCGAGGCCTTCGTACAGGACGTCGCGATAGACCGGTCCCCTGGTCGACGAGCGCGCCTGCCGTCGCGCCCAGGGAAGACCGTGGGGTCGCTCGACACGGGACAGGTAGGCGTGCTCCAGTGCGGAGCAGGCGCCGGAGGCGACGTCGTCGAGCACGCCCGTCAGGAAGTCTCGGCGTGCGATCCGAGATCGTGCCGCCAACGTGGCGACGAGCCGCTCGGGAGTCGTGCGACGCGACTGCACGGCGTCGGTGACGACTGCGATGGCGGAGAAGTCATCGCGAGCGGTGGCGGCCACATCGATGACCGCCTCCTCGATCCGGAGTCGCGGTGGCGACCGGTTCCACTGGGTGCGTGACTCCAGGGCGACCAGTCGATGAGCCCGCACGCCGACCGGGGCGACCACCGTCCGCGAGCGGTCGACGGCGACGTGGATGGTGCCGTCATCATGGTGGGCGCGGTGCCCGGGCCCGTTCTCCGCTCGGAGGGCGGACTCGGCGCAGAGCGCGGCCGGTGCGGCGAACAGGACAGCCGCCCATGCTCGTTGCTGCCAGGTCAGCTCTCCGGTGTGGTTGACGTAGACGCCGGGGTGCACGCGGGCCAACTGGCGGCGCCGGACCATCCGCCGGAGGTCGACCGGGGTGATGCCGAGCTCATCGGCCTGGCGACGACTGATCGTGCCGTCCTGCTTGCTCAGCAGCGACTGCATCGCTGGATGATCCATGGCTTGAGCCTGCGACGGCCGGCGCGTCCTGACGAGGACGCGATCGTGCCCTGTGGAAAAAGACGATGGTGTGGATCTCGGGTCATGTGATGACCCAAGATCCACACCATCCACGAAGTGGGTCAGGCCGGCTCGTCGGTGCCCTCTTCGACGGTCTTCTCGTCCTCGTCGACGTCGGTGTCCTTGTCCTCGGGCTGCTCGATCTCGTCGGGGACGTTCTCCTGCTCGACCTGGGCCGAGCGCGGCTGGTCCGGCGTCGCCGGGGGGAGGTCGTCCTCGTCGCGGTGGATCATGTCGGCGGGGCCGCCCGGACCCTCGTCCGGGGGAGCGTCCATCTGCGGCTCGGGACGCTCCGAGGCGTTGGGGTCGCTCACGCGGGACCTCCCGACGGCACCGGCCGGCCGCCCGAGGCGATCTCCTCGTTGGGGTCGGCACCCGGCTCCGGGGGGACGGGGGAGGGGTCGGTCGGCACCGGGTTGGGGTCGCCCGTCGAGCCCGTCGAGCCCGTAGAGCCCGTAGAGCCCGTAGAGCTCATCGGGCCGGTGGGCGCCGTCGGCTCGGTGGGCTCGGTCGGCTCAGCGGGGTCGGACGGACCGCTGGGACCGGTCGGGTCGGTGCTCGGCCCGCCGGGCGCGTCGGGGGAGGGCTCCGGCGGCTGGCTGCCCGCGGTGGGGCGGAGGTCGTCCTTCTTGCCGTCGAGGTTCTCGAGCGCGTCCTTGGTCTTGGCCAGGCCGGTGTCGATCTTGTCGCGGTACTTGCCGCCGGTCTTGTCGTCGATGGCCTTGCCCGCCTTGTCGAGACCGTCGCTGATCTTGTCGCCGTGCTTGTCCACGGCGTCGCCGAGCTTCTTCTTCGCGTCGTCCAGGAAACCCACTGTGTCTCTCCTCGTGTGCGGACCCTCGTGTGTTGACCTCATGCCGACCGGCGTACCCGGCGGCACCTTTGCCAAACTAGCGGCCGTGTCCATCCCCACGCCTTCGACCCCGCTACCCGGGACGGTCGTCGCGGTCGTCGGTGCGACCGCCTCGGGCAAGAGCGCGCTCGCCCTGGACCTCGCCGAACGGCTCGGCGGCGAGATCGTGAACACCGACTCGATGCAGGTCTACCGCGGGATGGACATCGGCACGGCGAAGCTGCCGTCCCACGAGCGCCGGGGGCTCACCCACCACCTGATGGACGTGCTCGACGTGACCGAGGCGGCCACCGTGGCGCAGTTCCAGGGATGGGCCCGGGCGGTGGTCGAGGAGTGCCACGGGCGCGGGGTCGTGCCCGTGCTGGTGGGCGGTTCGGCGCTCTACGTGCGCGCCGTCCTCGACGAGTTCGAGTTCCCGGGCACCGACCCCGACCTCCGTGCCCGGCTCGAGGCGGAGCTCGCCGAGGTCGGGGCGCACGGGATGTACGCCCGCCTCGTCGAGGTCGACCCGGCGGCCGCGAGCCGGATGCTGCCGCAGAACGGGCGTCGCGTCGTACGCGCCCTCGAGGTGGTCGAGATGACCGGCCGGCCGTGGACCCCGACGCTGCCCGAACCGACCTACCACTACGCCGGGGCCGTGCAGGTGGGGGTGGACATCGACCGGGCAACGCTGGACCGCCGGATCGCGGACAGGGTCGACCGGATGTGGGCGGAGGGCTTCGTCGACGAGGTCCGCGGGCTGTCGGAGCGCGGGCTGCGGGAGGGGCGTACGGCGTACCGCGCCCTGGGCTACCAGCAGGTGATGGCGTTCCTCGACGGCGAGATCACCGAGGACCAGGCGCGGGAGCAGACGGTCAACCGGACGCGGAGGTTCGCCCGGCGCCAGGACGGCTGGTTCCGCAAGGACCCGCGGGTCACCTGGGTGACCCACGACGACCCGGACCGCGTCGAGCGCGCGCTGGACACGATCAGCTGAGCCGGTCCATCTCCTGGGGCAGGTCCCGCATGGAGACGAGCGGCGAGAACAGCACCGGCAGCGCGGCCACCGCCGAGCCCACCAGGGCGATCCAGAAGACCGGCCGGACGCCCAGGGCCTCGCCGAGGACGCCACCGACCAGGCTGCCGAGCGGCATCGTGCCCCACACGATGAACCGGATCGAGGCATTCATCCGGCCCAGCAACGGGCGGGGGCACAGGCGCTGGCGGAAGCTGACCTGCGTGACGTTGTAGACCACGACCGCGAAGGTGATCAGCAGGCTGGAGACCGTCAGGGCCACCATCGGCGGGATGACCGTCCCGGCCAGTGGCATCAGGAAGCCGGCGGGGATCCAGAACAGCGAGGTGACCGGGATCGACCGGCCCTCGCCGATCAGCGCGTTGATGCGCGGGGTGAGCAGCGCGCCGAGGAGGCCGCCGACGGCGCCGACGCCCATGGCCAGGCCGATGTGGCCCTCGTCGAGGTGGAGGTCGCGCAGGCAGTAGAGGACGAGCAGCGCCCCGGTCATCGAGGAGAAGAAGTTGGCCGTGCCCGTGCACGCCGTGATCCGCCACAGCAGCGGGTTGCTCAGGACGAACGAGAGTCCTTCACGGATCTCGACGAGCAGCGGGCGGCGCTCCTCGCGCGGCGGCGGGGTGTCGACGTGCTGGATCCGGCGCACGAAGACGGCCGAGAGGAGGAAGCTCACCGCGTCGATGGCGATGGTGAGGGGCGCGCCGATCAGCTTGATCAGGCCGCCGGCGACGGCGGGTCCGCCGATCATCGCGACCGACTGCGACGCCTGGAGCTTGGCGTTGCCCTCGCCGATGTGCACCGGCTCGACGATGTCGGGCAGGTAGCTCTGGTAGGCGACGTCGAAGAACACGGTGCACACGCCGATCACGACCGCGACCGCGAACATCTGCGCGAGCGTCAGCACGTCGAGCAGCCACGCGAGCGGCAGCGACGCCAGGGCCAGGGCGCGTACGACGTCGCCGGTGATCAGCACCCACTGCTTGCGCCAGCGGTCGACCCAGGCTCCGGCGGGGAGACCGACGACGAGGAAGGCCAGGAACTCGAAGAACCCGAGCAGGCCCATCTGGAACTCGTTGGCGTCGAGGACCCGGACCGCCAGCACCGGCAGCGCGAGCATGCTCAGCTGGGTGCCGACCTGGCTGATCGTGTCGCCGATGAACAGCTGCCGGAAGTCGTGGTGGTGGAACAGGCCGCCCCACTGACGGGCGGGGGGCTGCGGCTCGGGGTCCACCGGTGAGGTCGCCGGCGCGCTCGGGGGCAGCGGCGGCTCGGTGCTCATGGCAGCATCCTGACCCACTGGTTGGGAATTATCAATCAGTGACGCCGACGGGTTATCTTCGCCCTATGACCTCGGTCGACCGCGACCCACGGACGGCCCGCTCGAGCCGGCGCCGTACGGCCCGCTCCCGGTCGGCTCCGGCCGGCGGCCGTGGGCGCGCCGTCCGGCCGACGAGGCCGAGGCCAAGGCGCTGGCCTCGCCACTGCGCCTGCGGATCCTGCGCATCGCGCTGCACGAGCCGCGCACCAACAAGGAGATCGCCGAGGCGCTGGACCGCATCCCGCCTCGGTGCTGCACCACGTGCGCGCCCTGGTCGACACCGGCTTCCTGGTCGAGCAGCCGCGGCGCCGCGGGCAGCGGGGCTCGCGCGAGCTGCCCTACCTCGCGTCCGGGAAGAGCTTCTACGTCCGATGGGGATGGCGGAGGTGGCGGGGGAGCGACCTGCTGCTCAGGACGTTCCTCGAGGAGATCCGAGGTCTGGCACCCGGGCAGCTCGACAGCACCCGGCTTCGGCTTCCGCCTGAACGCCGAGGACCGCGAGCGCGTGCTCGGCCGGTTCCAGGACCTCTTCCTCGAGATCGCCGCGATGCCGAGCGACCCCGAGGGCGAGCCGTGGAGCATCTACCTCGGCACACACCCGGAGGCCTGAGAATCCGCTCGCGACCGTGCACCGGCCCGGTGACACTGGTGCGGTGGACCTGACCGAGACCTCGTTCCGCGCGCTGGCCCGGAGCTCGCCGTGGCGCTGGCGCACGCTGCACCTGCGCCACCGTGGTGCGCGAGGCGTGGTCGAGGCGTGGGTCGAGCGCCCGGACCGGATGCTCGTGCGTACGCCGGACGGGGACCACGTGGTCACCGACGAGCTCCGCGGCCCGTCGTTCGTGACGGTCGGCGGACCGTCCCCGGCGCCGGTCGCGCCGAGGTGGGCCTTCGACGTACCCCCGACCCTGCGGCCGGACGGTCTCGTCGACGCCCGTCCCGACGAGCTCGTCGAGGACTTCGTCGCGCGGCATTCGATCGTCTACGGCGACCTGATGTGGCAGTCCTACGACTGGGTGGCGATGCTCGACCCGCTGGAGCTCAGCCACCACACGGTCGTGTCCGCGCTGCGGGCCGGGACCCGCGAGGGCCGGCCGACCTGGTGGGCCAGGGTGGCGGCGGTCGACGGCTACGAGCCGCGCTGCGGCTGCTGCCCGCTGCTCTGGTCGGCCGTCTCCGAGCGCGACGAGGCGGCCGCCGGCGGCGTCACGTGGGCCGACCAGCACCCGGGCGTGACCTATCCGGAGGCGTACGACGTGGCGCTCGACGTCCAGACCGGCATCGTGGTCTCCCTCCGTCCGGTCGGCGGGGACCGGCCCGACGCCGGCTTCGACGTCGACGTCCTCGAGATCGACGCGTAGGGGCGGCCGGTGTGTCGGCCGCGAGCCGGCGGCGTAGGTTCACGCCATGAGCGCACGTCGGTCCTGGACCGAGATCCCGGACGTGGAGACCCTGACCGAGCTGCTCGGTGAGCCGACGCCGCTGGCGCGCGACAAGGCACGGACGGCGCTGACCGACGTCGACATCGCCTGGCTGCAGGCCTCGCCCTTCTGCGTCGTCGCGACCACCGCCGCGTCCGGCCCCAGCGATGCCTCACCCAAGGGCGACCCCGCCGGCGACCTGGTCCACGTCATCGACGAGACGACCATCGCGCTGGCGGAACGGCCGGGCAACCGCCGGGCCGACGGCTACCGCAACATTCTCGAGAATCCCCACGTCGGCCTGCTCTTCGTCATTCCGGGCCGCGGGGACACGCTGCGCATCAACGGCCGCGCCCGCCTGGTCTCCGACGCGCCCTTCTTCGACGACCTGGTGGTCAAGGGCCACCGGCCGCTGCTGGCGATGGTCGTCGAGATCGACGAGCTGTTCCACCACTGCGCCAAGGCGTTCCTGCGCTCGTCGCTGTGGAAGCCCGAGACCTGGGACCCGGAGGCGGTGGTGGCGCGGCGCGCCGTACTCGCGCAGCAGCTGGAGCGACCGGAGTCGACCGTCGACGAGCTCGACCTGTACTACGGCCCGTCGTACGCCGAGAACCTCTACCGCAACCCGGGAGCCTGAGGTGGCCTGGGACTGGGCCCGCCGGCTGGTCGGCCTGGACAAGGAGCCGGCGAAGCCGGCTCCGGCCGCCGCCCCCCGTCGTACGGCAGAGGACGGTGGGCGTGACAAATCGGGTGGGGTTGTCAGGGGTTCCGGGACGTTGTCAGGGGTTGCAAAGGCCGACAACGACCAGTTTCCCCGGTCAGCCGGGGAAACCGGCAGCCCGGCCACCCGTGACAGGATCCACCCCGTGAACGAGTACTCCTACGTCAAGGGCCACGGCACCGAGAACGACTTCGTGCTGGTGCCGGACGCCAACGGGCGGTTCGAGCTGACGGCCGGCCAGGCGGCGCTGCTGTGCGACCGGCGGGCGGGGATCGGCGCCGACGGGGTGATCCGGGTGGTCCGGACCGACGCGACCGACGACCCGGCCGCCGTGGCCGCGCGGGGCGAGGCGATGTGGTTCATGGACTACCGCAACGCCGACGGGTCGCTGAGCGAGATGTGCGGCAACGGGATCCGGGTGCTCGGCCGCTTCCTGGCCACCCACGCCGACGTCGACCCGCGCAACCCGCTGCCGATCGCGACCAGGGCCGGGGTCAGGACGCTGAGCTTCGAGGGCACCCAGATCACCGTCGACATGGGCGAGCCCGAGGTCCTCGGCACCACCACGGTCACCGTGGGGGAGCGCAGCTTCGAGGCCCGCAACATCAGCATGGGCAACCCGCACGCGGTCGTGTTCGTCGACGACCTCGCCGAGGCCGGCAAGCTGCTCGAGGCGCCAGGTCACGACGGGGCCACCTACCCCGACGGGGTCAACGTCGAGTTCGTCGTGCGCCGAGGGGAGCACCACGTGGCCATGCGCGTGCACGAGCGCGGGTCCGGCGAGACCCGCTCCTGCGGCACGGGCGCGTGCGCCGTCATGGTCGCCGCCTCCCTGGCCGACGAGGCCGAGCGCGGCACGGCGTACACCGTCGACCTGCCCGGCGGCACCCTCGAGATCGTCTGGACCGAGGAGGGCCGGATCCTGATGACCGGCCCGGCCGTCCTCACCGCCGAGGGCCTCACCAAGCTCTGACCCACCTGGGAGCGTCATGCGACCTGGTCGCCCCGGGCACCACCTCGTACGACGCAGGAGGCCACCCCTAGGATCTCGCGCATGGACATCAACGGAGCCAGTGCAATCGTCACCGGCGGCGCCTCCGGCATCGGGGCCGCCGTCGCTCGTCAGCTCGCAGCGAAGGGCGCCAAGGTCGTCGTGGCCGACCTCAACGCGGAGAAGGGCGAGGAGCTGGCCAACGAGATCGGCGGTGTCTTCGCCCCGGTCGACGTCACGAAGACCGAGCAGATCGAGGCCGCGATCGCCCAGGCCGAGGAGCTCGGACCGGTCCGTGTGCTCGTGAACTCCGCCGGCATCGGCTGGGCCCAGCGCACCGTCGGCCGCGACGGGACCTACGCGTCCGCCGCCGACCTCGGAGCGTTCTCCAAGGTCATCGCGATCAACCTGGTCGGCACCTTCGACTGCATCCGCCTCGTCGGTACGGCGATCGCTCGCACCGAGCCCACCGAGAGCGGCGAGCGCGGCGCCATCGTCAACATGGCCAGCGCCGCCGCCTTCGACGGGCAGATCGGCCAGGCGGCGTACTCCGCGTCCAAGGGCGGCATCGTCGGCATGACCCTTCCGGTGGCGCGCGACCTGGCCGCCGTCGGGATCCGCGTGAACACCGTCGCGCCGGGCCTCATCGACACCCCCATCTACGGCGAGGGCGAGGCCGCGGACGCGTTCAAGGCCAAGCTCGGCGAGAGCGTGCTCTACCCCAAGCGCCTCGGCCTTCCCGACGAGCTGGCCAGCATGGTGATCGAGTGCGTCACCAACTCCTACCTGAACGCTGAGACCATCCGCGTCGACGGCGGGATCCGGATGCCCCCGAAGTAGGGCCGGCCGAGGTGACCTGAGGCGTTCACCTCCGCGACCCGTTCCGGTCACCCGCAGCGGGTTCGCTGGGGTCATGACCTCTCGGGAGCTGCCCCACATCGACCGCCGCCGCCTCCTCACCGGATCCGCCGGAGCCCTGTTCGCCGGAGTGGCGACCGGGCTGCCGACCGTCGCGTGGGGCACCCCGCCCGCGCAGGTGCGGAACCGGCTCACCCTGCCCTCGGGCGTCCAGACCGGCGACGTCACCACCGGGTCCGGAGTCCTCTGGGCCCGGTCGTCCGGCCAGGGCCGGCTGATGGCCAGGGTCACCTCGGGTCGCAGGAGCCGCCTGGTGCGGGGACCGTGGGCGACGCCGGGCTCGGACTTCACCGCCCGGATCGACCTCGACGGGCTGGCGCCCGGGCGGGAGTACGACGCGGAGCTCTGGTTCGAGTCGCCGGACGGCACCTCCGGCGAACGAGGTCGGGCGCGCTTCTCCACCGCGAGCGTGCACCCGGCCGAGACCTCCTTCGTGTGGACCGGTGACACCGCCGGCCAGGGCTGGGGGATCAACCCGGACCTCGGCGGCATGCGGACCTACGCGACCATGCACGCCACCCGGCCCGACTTCTTCATCCACGCCGGCGACACCATCTACGCCGACGGCCCGCTCGCCGAGACCGTCACCGAGCCGGACGGCCAGGTCTGGCGCAACCTCGTCACCCCCGAGGTGGCCAAGGTGGCCGAGTCGCTCGACGAGTTCCGCGGGCGCCACCGCTACAACCTGATGGACCACAACCTCACGAAGCTCTACGCCGACGTCCCGGTGATCGCGCAGTGGGACGACCACGAGACCCACAACAACTGGTTCCCGGGGCAGGTCCTCACCGACGACCGCTACACCGAGCGTCGCGTCGACGTCCTGGCCCGGCGGTCGCGCCAGGCCTGGCAGGAGTACCAGCCGATCCGCACCGCCGACACCCGCGACCGTGGCCGCAGCGGCTTCGCCGAGCAGCGGATCTACCGCAAGGTGAGCCGTGGCGCGCACCTGGACGTGTTCTGCCTCGACATGCGCACCTGGAAGGGCCCCAACACCACCGGCACCGAGGACCGTCTGACGCCGATCCTCGGCCGGGAGCAGGCCGACTGGCTGGTCCGTGAGGTACGCCGGTCCAGGGCGACGTGGAAGGTGATCTCGGCCGACCTGCCCCTCGGTGTCGTCGTGCCCGACGGGACCGCCCAGGAGTCCGTCTCCAACGGCGACCCGGGACGGCCCCTGGGACGCGAGCAGGAGATCGCCCGGGTGCTCAGGGGGCTCAAGGGCGTCCCGAACATCGTCTGGATCACCGCGGACGTGCACTACTGCGCGGCCCACCACTACAGCCCCGAGCGGGCCACCTTCACCGACTTCGACCCGTTCTGGGAGATCGTGGCCGGGCCGGTCAACGCGGGGACGTTCGGCCCCAACGCCCTCGACGGCACCTTCGGCCCGGAGGTGGTGTTCGCCAAGGTCGCGGACTACCCCAACCAGTCGCCGCGCGGCGGCAACCAGTTCTTCGGGCACGTCGCGATCGACCGCCCGGGCCGGATGACCGTCAGCCTGCGCAACACGGCCGGCACGGTGCTGTGGCGCCACGACCTCGAGCCGCGGCGCCGCTGAGCCAGCGGCCCCTCGGGTCGGCGACGCTCCGCGCCCGCGCCCGCCACGCTTGTAGCGTCAACCACGGACGTAGGATGACCCCGTGGGCGTGGAGTGGCTGGACGAGCAGGAGCTCGCGTCGTGGACCCGCTTCATCGCTGTCGTGGAGCGGCTGCCCGGTGTGCTCGACGCGCAGCTGCGCCGGGACGCCACGCTGAGCCACTTCGAGTACCTCGCGCTGGCGATGCTCTCCGAGGCCCCCGACCGCACGCTGCGGATGACCGGCCTGGCCGCGCTCACCAACGCCACGCTGCCCCGGTTGTCCCACGTGGTGGCGCGGCTGGAGGACCGCGGGCTGGTCGCGCGGAGTCCGTGCCCGGAGGACCGACGTGCCACCAACGCGTCGTTGACCAGCGCCGGGTGGGACACGGTGGTGGCGACGGCTCCGGGTCACGTCGAGACCGTCCGTGAGCACGTCATCGACGCGCTCAGCCCCGAGCAGCTGGTGCAGCTGGGCGACATCTGCGAGGCAGTGCTGGAGAGGCTCGACCCCCAGGGTGACGCGACCGCGCCGTTCCGCCGACCCCGCTCGGGGGGAGACGGCTAGACGCCGTGCCGGGGGTTGGAGTCGGGGTCCGACTCGTGGCGTCCCGGTGAGTCCGGCGTGACCTCCGGCTGCCCGTCGTACGCCGACTGCTCGGGGGGTGCCTCACCCTCGGCGGGGGTGTCGTCGAGGTGGGTGGGGGCCGCCGCGTAGGTGACCTCCTCGGCCTGCCCACGCACGTGTCCCTTGCGCTCGCTGCTGACCCCCATGTCGCCGGCCAGCCCCTCGGCGCTGTCGGCGTTGGGGTCGGACTCCTCGATCTCGGTCACCGGGGTGGCGCCGAGGTCCTCGGCTGGTGTCTCGCTCATCTGGGTCATCCCTCCGAAGGCTGGTCCTGCGACGTCTCTGCGTTCTCCTGCTCCACATCGTCCTCCTCCGAGGGCGGCTGCGGGTGGGACTGCTCGTCCTCGAGCGGGATCGTGTGACCGCCGGACTCCGAGGCGTGCTTGTCGTTGGTGTCGCTGCCGGACGCGTCGTCGTCGTGGCCGCCGGGGAGCGTGGCCTGACCGGCGCCGTCCTGGCGCAGCGGACCGCCGGGCGGGGTCGCCGCGTCGGCCCCCTCGGCCTGCGGGTTGGCGGGGCCGGGCTTGGTCTCGGGGGTCTCGTCGGTCATGGACACGGCGTACCCGAGGGCCATCTCGGCAAACTCCGACCGGCTTGCGGTCCGGGGTCCCGCGTGACTTGAATGGACGCTCAGCGTCGAGGTTCTCGGGAGGACACATGTCGCACGCACGTCGTAGGTTCGTGGCCGCAGGAACGGCCGCCCTCACCGGGATCGCGGGGCTCACCCTCGCCCCGCTGCCGGCCGGTGCGCAGGCGCCCGGCGGCGCCGAGCGGAGCCCGGGCTACACCACGAAGACCGCCACCAGCACCGGCTTCGGCGGCGCCGTGACCTCGGTCGACCCCGAGGCCTCGCGCGTGGGCCTGCGGGTGCTCGAGCGGGGCGGCAACGCCGTGGACGCGGCCGTGGCCACGGCCGCCGCCCTGGGCGTCACCGAGCCCTACAGCTCCGGCATCGGCGGGGGTGGCTACTTCGTCCACTACGACGCGCGCACCGGCAAGGTCGGCACCATCGACGGCCGCGAGACCGCTCCCGCCTCGATGCCGCACGACGCGTTCATCGACCCGTCGACCGGCAAGCCCTACAACTTCACCCCCGAGCTGGTGACCAGCGGCGTCTCGGTCGGTACGCCGGGCACCCTGGCGACCTGGGACACCGCCCTGCGGAAGTGGGGCTCCCGGAGTCTGGGCAGCGCCCTGCGGCCGGCGGCGAAGCTGGCCCGCCGGGGCTTCACGGTGGACAGGACGTTCAACCTGCAGACCGAGGAGAACGCCAAGCGGTTCGCCGACTTCCCGGCGACGAGCAAGCTCTTCCTCCCGGGCGGGAAGGCGCCGGCCGTCGGCTCGACCCTGCGCAACCCCGACCTGGCCGCGACCTACGCCCTGATCGCCCGCCGGGGCGTCAACGCCTTCTACCGCGGAGCCCTCGCGAACGAGATCGCGCAGACGGTGCAGCACCCGCCCAAGCGCAGCAACGCCACGCTGCCCGTCCCTCCGGGCCATCTCCGCGCCGGCGACCTGGCGCGCTACCGCGCCCTCCAGCGCAAGCCCACGCACGTCGACTACCGCGGTCTCGACGTCTACGGCATGGCGCCGTCGTCCTCCGGCGGCTCGACCGTCGGCGAGGCGCTCGACATCCTCGGACGGTTCGACCTCGCGAAGATGTCGGCGACCGACGCGCTGCACCACTACCTCGAGGCGAGTGCGCTGGCCTTCGCCGACCGGGGGAAGTACGTCGGCGACCCGGCCTACGTCGACGTGCCGCTGAAGACCCTGCTCTCGAAGAAGTACGCCGCCGAGCGGGCCTGCCTGATCGACCCCGCGAAGGCGGCCACCAAGCCCGTGGCAGCAGGCGACGTGACCAGCTATGACGGGGTGTGCGGGGGCTCGAGCCGGGCCGGCAGCACGGCGCCGGACACCGAGAACCTGAACACGACGAACCTGACGGTCGCCGACCGCTGGGGCAACATCGTGGAGTACACCCTCACCATCGAGCAGACGGGGGGCTCGGGGATCGTCGTTCCCGGCCGCGGCTTCCTGCTCAACAACGAGCTCACCGACTTCACCGCGGTCTACGACCCCGCCGACCCCAACCGCATCGAGGCCGGCAAGCGTCCGCGCTCGTCCATCTCGCCGACGATCGTGCTGCGCCGCGGCCGGCCGGTGCTGGCCCTCGGCTCGCCCGGTGGGTCGACGATCATCACCACGGTGCTGCAGATGCTGTTCGACCGCTACGACCGTGGGATGAGCATCGAGCAGGCGATCGCCGCCCCCCGCGCGTCCCAGCGCAACATGGCCGACGTGACGGCGGAGCAGTCCTTCATCGACACCTACGGCGACGCCCTCAAGGGCGTGGGCCACACCTTCGTGGCGGCCGGTGCTCCCGGGTCGAGCGCGGCCGAGATCGGTGCGGCGACGGCCATCGAGTTCGGCCGGCACGGGCGGCTCACCGCGGTCGCCGAGCCCACCCGCCGCGGCGGCGGTTCGGCCCTCGTGGTCAGGAGCTCACGGTGACGGGCTCGAGCACGGGCTGACGGCTCTCGACCGGGAGCGGAGCGGCGTCGAGCGGCAGCGTGAAGGCCATCGTCGTGCCCACTCCACCCAGCCCCGTGCGGGCCAGGATCCGACCCCCGTGGCGCTCGACGGTGCGGGCGCAGATCGCCAGGCCGAGGCCCGTCCCGGGGTAGCTCCGCGTGCTCGAGGCCCGGAAGAAGCTGTCGAAGACACGGCCGAGGTCGTGCTCGGGGATGCCGAGACCGTTGTCACTGACCGCGATCTCGAGCATCTCCTCGACGGGGGTCGCGGTGATCACCAGGTGGGGGATGACGCCGGGGGCGACGTACTTCACGGCGTTGCCCATGACGTTGGTGAGCAGCTGGCGCACCAGCGTGCGGTCCGCGAGCACGTGCCCGAGCGGGGGGTGCTCGACGATCGGGAGCTCGAGGTGGTGGGTCTCGCGCAGCTCGCCGGCGACCTGGTCGACCAGCTCGTCGAGGTCCACGGACTGCAGCGAGAGCTCGGCGTTCTGGGCCTGGGTGTAGGCGAGCAGGTCGGAGATGAGGTTGGCCATCCGGTCGGCGGAGCTGCGGATGCGCTGCACGCTCTCGAGCAGCTCGTGGTCGCCGCCGCGCTCGGTGTCCCCGAGCTGTTCCTCGAGGATCTCCGCCCAGCTGATGACGCCGGTGAGCGGGGACTTCAGGTCGTGGGCGACCACGCCCGCGAAGTTCTCCAGCTCGCGCCGCTGGGAGCGCACCTTGGTGACGTCGCGCATGCCGAGGACGGCCAGCGGGTCGCCGTTCTCGGGGCGCAGCGGGACGGCGCTGACCGAGAGGATCCGCTGCTGCCCGGTCTCGGGGTCGATCCGGAGCAGGTCCATCGGCGCGACGTGCTCGCCCCGCAGGGCCCGGGCGCGCGGCAGGTCCTCCGGGTCGAGGTGGGTGCCGTCGGGGAGCACCAGACCGTGCTGACGCGCGGAGCCGACCTGGGTGTGGGCCGGGCCCACGCCCGCCATCTCGTTGGCGGCCGGGTTGCTCAGCAGGACCTCGTCGTCGGCGCCCACGACGACCAGGCCGTCGACCATGACGGTCGTGACCGCGTCCAGGAGGTCGGCGCGCGAGGTGGCCCGGGCCTCGGACTCGACCGCACGGGCCAGCAGGGCGGCCCGCTCGGAGGTGCCCAAGGAGAGCATCAGCACGATGATCGCCGTCATCAGGGCGTAGATCTGGATGATGGTCGCGCGGGTGGTGAGGTCCTCGATCGGCCCGAACGGACCCCGGCCGGCCTCGGTGCACAGGGCCGCCAGGGTGGAGAGCACGATCGCATAGCCACCACCGACGGCGGGGGAGAACCGTGCCCCGATCCACGCCGAGGCCATGAGCATCATGAAGGCGATGGGCAGGGCGCCGTGCGAGCCGAAGATGATGACGGCCGAGGTCAGGGCGACCGAGGACAGCGTCAGGAGCTCCGGGGCCCAGTGGCGCCGCGGGGTGGCGGTGAAGATCGCGCTCGCGCCGTGCCTGGCGTGGGCCCGCAGCACCGTCGTCAGCAGGGCGAGGACGGCGGCGACGACGAGGAACGTGCTGCAGGCGCTGCGGACGACCCACAACGTCGCCTCGCCCCAGCCGAGCGGCCCGCTCTCGGCGAGGAGCCCGAGCAGGCCCGGTGCGGCGCCGGCCAGGCTGGCCACGATCGTGGCGATGCCGATGTTCACGAGGTCCCGGGTGCCGGCCAGCCGTCGTGGCAGCACACCCCAATACGACCGGCCCTCGCTCAGGGAGCTGGCCAGCCGCATCGTCAGGCCGATGGTCAGGTTGGCCAGGCCGAACAGGAGCGCGGCCAGGGCGTCCACGCCCAGCAGCACGTCGACCACCACGGTGGAACCGACGAGGAGGGAGGCGTCCGTGAGCACGCGGGTGCGTGTGCGCCCGCTCAGCATCCACAGCGTGGCGACCCCGACGGCCGGCCAGAAGAAGGCCGTGGCCGTTAGGTCGCGCATCGCCAGGCGCTCGAGGCCGAGGGCGACCAGATAGGTCGCTGAATACCCCCAAGACCCCCGAAAGCGGACTAATGACATGAGGCCAGTCTCGCGTGCGATCCACGCTGGTGAGACCAGTTTGCCGAAATGGGTTGCTGCGGCGCATAGCCTTGTCCCTGTATGACGAACGCACCGAACGAATTCGACCTTGCCCACGAGCTCGCCGAGACGGCCGACTGGGACGAGACCACGTCCGACGAGACGACCTCCGAGGGGACACCGCCCGACGAGACGCCCGACGAGACCACGGGCTCGATGGACCTCGCCGAGCGCTACGCCCTGCGTCGCGTGGCGGGCCTGTCCACCGAGCTCGAGGACATCTCCGAGGTCGAGTACCGCCAGCTCCGTCTCGAGCGCGTGATCCTCGTCGGCGTGTGGACCGGTGGCACCGTCCAGGACGCCGAGAACTCGATGGCCGAGCTCGCCCTGCTCGCCGAGACGGCCGGCTCCGAGGTGCTCGACGCGCTCTACCAGCGCCGCGACAGCCCCGACCCCGCGACCTACATCGGCCGCGGCAAGGTCGAGGGCCTCGCCGAGATCGTCCGGGTCAGCGGCGCCGACACCGTGATCCTCGACGGCGAGCTCGCGCCCAGCCAGCTGAGGAACCTCGAGGACAAGGTCAAGGTCAAGGTCGTCGACCGGACCGCGCTGATCCTCGACATCTTCGCCCAGCACGCCAAGAGCAAGGAGGGCCAGGCGCAGGTCGAGCTGGCCCAGCTCAGCTACATGAAGCAGCGCCTGCGCGGCTGGGGTGGCAACCTGTCCCGCCAGGCCGGTGGCCGGGTCGCCGGCGGCGCCGGCATCGGTGGCCGTGGTCCCGGTGAGACCAAGATCGAGACCGACCGGCGCCGCATCAACACCAAGATCGCCAAGCTGCGCGCCGAGCTCCGCCACATGAAGACCACCCGCGACACCAAGCGGGCCGGTCGTGTGCGCCACGAGATCCCCAGCGTGGCCATCGCCGGCTACACCAACGCCGGCAAGTCCTCGCTGCTCAACCGGCTCACCGACGCGGGCGTGCTCGTCGAGGACTCCCTGTTCGCCACGCTCGACCCCACGACCCGCAAGACGACGACCAGTGACGGCCGCATCTACACGATGAGCGACACGGTCGGCTTCGTCCGCCACCTGCCCCACCAGCTCATCGAGGCGTTCCGCTCGACGCTGGAGGAGGTCGCCGACTCCGACCTGATCCTGCACGTCGTCGACGGCTCCCACCCCGACCCGGAGGGGCAGCTGGCCGCGGTGCGCGAGGTGCTCGCCGAGATCGGTGCCGACAAGGTCCCGGAGCTCGTCGTGATCAACAAGGCCGACATCGCCGACCCGCTCGTCCTGGCCCGGCTGCGCCAGCGTGAGCCGCACTCGGTGGTCGTCTCGGCCCAGACCGGCGAGGGGATCGCCGAGGCGCTGGTGGCGGTCGAGGCCGACCTGCCCCACCCGCAGATCGAGATCGCGGCGCTGCTGCCCTACGACCGCGGCGACCTGCTGAGCAAGGTCCACGAGAACGGCGAGGTCATCTCGCTGGAGCACACCGGCGAGGGCACCCTGCTCTCGGCCCGTGTCAACGAGTCGCTGGCCGGCGAGCTCGCGGCGTACGCCCACACCGCCTGAGGGGCCCGACGTCGTGGCCCCGCTCGTGCGGAAGGCAGCGTCACGGACCGGGTGGCTGCTCACGTCGGTCGTGCTGGTGGGGCTGGTCCTGATGACGGTCGCGCGGTTCGTGCACACCGATGTCCGGTTGCCCGTCCTGGTCGCGTCCTTCTCGGCCTACGCGTTGCCCGGCTTCCTGGTGGTGCTGCTCGGGTGCGCGCTCGTCGTACGCCGATCCCGCCACCGGCGCCGGCTCGCCGTCGTCGCCCTGGTCGCCGTCGCCGGGCTGGTGGTGCAGGGCTGGTCGCAGGCGCCGTACGTCGTGGGGGCAGCGGGCGGCAGGCCCACGCTGACCGTGATGACCGCCAACCTCGAGTTCGGCCGGGGCGACCCGGCGACCGTGGTGCGCACCGTCGCCGAGCGGGGCGTGGACGTGCTCGTGCTCGAGGAGGTGACGCCTGCCTCCCTGACGGCGCTGGAGGCCGACGGGCTGTCCGACCTGCTGCCGCGCCGGGAAGGGGCTCCGGCGGAGACGGCGGCGGGGACGATGGTGTTCTCGCGGTGGGAGCTCGCCGACCCGCGGCCCTTCCGCGTGCGCAACGGAGGGCTCGACGTCCGGGTCGACGCGGCGCAGCCGTTCCGCCTGCTGGCGGTGCACGCCGCCCAGCCGATCCTCGAGCCGCGGACGTGGTTCGCGGACCTGGGGCGCGTCCGTGGGCGGGCGACGACCCTCGGCCGGGAGGGACCCACGATCGTGGCGGGGGACTTCAACGCCACCCGCGACCACCAGCCCTGGCGGGCGATCCTCGACGCCGGGGTGCGGGACGCCGCCGAACAGGCCGGCTCCGGGTGGCAGCCCACCTGGCCCCACCGAGATCACGGGTGGGCGCCGCCGCTGATCGCCATCGACCACGTGCTGACGACCCGTCAGCTCGTCGCCGTCCGGACGCGGACCGTGGTCGTCCCCGGCACCGACCACCGGGCGCTGGTGGCGGAGCTGCGCCCGCGCCGCTGATCCGTCCGCGAATCGCCTTCCCGCGACCGGTCCGGGCAGTAGGGTGCGGGCATGACGCGCTGGGTGGTCCGGGTGCTCGGGCTGCTCATCCTGGCCCTGCTCGTGCTCTTTCCCGCGGTGCGGTGGGGTGGGGGCGCCGACCAGACGACCGACGACGCGACGATCACCACCTACGTCGCCGACTTCATCGTCTCCGAGGACGGTCGGCTCAGCGCCACCGAGACCCTGACCGTGAACCTTCCCGGCATCAAGCACGGGATCTTCCGGTTCTTCGACCTGCGCGACCCCAACGACTCGCACGTGCGGCTGCGGCCGACGAACATCACGGTGACCCGCGACGGCCAGACCGAGCCGTTCGAGGTGCTGAGCGAGGGACGCGGTCGCTACCGGAACGTCAAGATCGGCTCGGCCGACACGAAGGTCAACGGGTCCCACGTCTACGTGATCCGCTACACCATCGACGGGGTGCTCGGGCCCGACGGAAACGGCTCGCAGTTCTACTGGAACATCGTCCCCGGTGGCTGGCGGATGCCGATCGACCAGACCCGGTTGACCGTGCACCTCCCGTCGGCTCCCGGCAAGGTTCGGTGCGCGCTCGGCGTCGACGCCACCAACGGCTGCAAGGCCGTCGCCGACGACGAGAACGGCTTCACCGTCACCACCGGCCAGCTCAACCCCAACACCCCGGTCACCGTGAAGACCCGGCTGGAGACCGCGGCGCCCGCTCGGGACCGGTCGGTGTGGCCGGTGCGCCTCGACCCGGTGCTCGGGCCCAGCACCCTCGTCCTCGTCGCGATCCTGCTGCTCGCCGCGTTCGCCGGCTGGTTCGGTCACCTGCTGTCGGTGCAGACGCGCGAGCGCCACCCGCAGTTCCCGTTGATGTATGCGCCGCCCGAGGGCCTCGGTCCCGCGCAGGCCAGCTACCTGTTCACCGAGAAGGTGGGCACCAACGACTTCGTCGCCTCGATCCTGCAGACCGCCGAGCAGGGGGCCACCACGCTCGACCACACCGACGGCTGGACGATCACCGACACCGGGAAGGCCGACGGCTGGTCGAAGCTCGACCCGGTCTCGGCGTACGCCGCCACGCTGCTCGGTGTCCAGGGTGGGTCCTTCACCGCGGACACGAGCGTCTCGGCCGGCAAGTTGCTCAAGTCGGCGCTCTCGGACTTCGACGACGCGACCAAGAACTGGGCGCGGCAGAACAAGCTGATGGTGACGGCCGGCATCGGCAGCGGGGGCGGGATCCTCGTCGTCCTGGCGTTCCTGGCCACGCTCTTCCTGGCCATCGCCAACCCGGCCAACATGTCGGTGATCGCGCTGATCCCCGGCCTGTTCGCGCTGTTCGCCTCCGAGCTGCTCGCGCCGGGAGCCGGTACCAAGCGCACCGCCGCGGGCCGCGACCTCTGGTCACGCATCGGCGGCTTCCGCCGGGTGCTCGCCACGCCCTCCGCCGAGCAGCGCTTCGACTTCTCGGGGCGCAAGGAGCTCTACACGGCCTACATCCCGTGGGCGGTGGCCTTCGGGGTGGCCGACCAGTGGGCCGAGAAGTACCGCATCGAGACGGGCGAGGAGCCACCGCTTCCGCTGTACGCCGCGTCGGGCTACGGCTACGGCGGTGGGGGATTCGCCTCGTCCATCGCCGACGACTTCTCCAGCACGGTCGGCTCGGCCATCTCCGCCTACGAGGCCACCCAGAGCTCGTCCTCGAGCAGTGGCGGCGGCGGAGGCTTCTCCGGCGGTGGCGGCGGGGGCGGCGGCGGGGGAGGATCCTGGTGACGCCCTGTGCCGAGACCCCACGCCGGTCGAGCGTGTCGAAACCATCTAGCAAAGGACCCAACTCATGATCGTCCTGATCGTCATCCTCGTGATCGTCGTGGCCCTGGTCGCCTTCGGGATCATCGGCTTCAACAAGCTCCGCACGACCGACATCGGCGCGCAGGAGGCGCTGGGCGGCATCGACGTACAGCTGACCCGGCGAGCCGACCTGATCCCCAACCTGATCGCCACGGTCAAGGGCTACGCCGCCCACGAGAAGGGCGTCTTCGAGGCGGTCACCAACGCGCGCGCCAAGGTGCAGAAGGCCGCGGTCGAGGACGACGTGCCGGCCAAGGCCGCAGCCGACGCCGAGCTGACCCAGTCGCTGGTCAACCTGAACGCCGTCGCCGAGGCCTACCCCGACCTCAAGGCGAACACGAACTTCCTCGAGCTGCAGAGCCAGCTGGCCGAGACCGAGAACCAGATCTCGTTCGCCCGGCAGTACTACAACGACGCCGTCGCCACCCTGAACAAGCTGACCCAGACCATCCCCTGGATGTTCTTCACCGGCATCGCCAAGGTCTCCAAGCGCGACTTCTACCAGGCCCCCGAGGGCCAGCAGACCGCTCCGACCGTCTCCTTCTGAGGGGCGGCGAGCACAGAATTCCGCTGTAACGCGGAGTTATTGACGCTGAACACGTCGTACTCCGCTCACTCAGCGTCCATGACGCCGCGTTACAGCTGGGTCCGGCGGCCCGCCCGTCCGACTCGTGTCTCCCCGGGCTCAGGGCGTCCCGGCGTGCGGTACGTCGACCCGCACGCTCCGCAGCTCGGCCTCCCGGGCGGCGCTGCGGGCGTTCTCGTCGAAGTCGGGGGCGCAGCACAGGAACAGGGTGCGGCCGTCGGAGCCGCCGAGCATGCAGGCGAACACGCCCATGTCGGGGATCGCGATCTCGTCGACCACCTCGCCGCCCTCGCGCACCCGCAGCACCCGCGCGTTGGTCGCGTCCGCCAGCCACAGGCAGCCCTCGGCGTCGAGGCCGCAGCCGTCGGGCGCCACGTCCAGGGTCGGGATCACCTCGCCCAGGACGGTCGAGCTCGGCAGGTCGCCGAACCTCGCCCAGTCGCGCCGGTTCGCCAGCGACCCGTCGGGCTCGAGGTCGAAGGCGGTGACCCGGTTGCCGAACGTCTCGTCGACGAGGAGCACGCCGTCCTCGGTGATCACGCTGCCGTTGGGGAACCAGAGGTCGTCGGCGACCTCTGTGATGGTGCCGTCGGGGTCGACGCGCAGCAGCACGGTCGGGGCGATGTCCTGGCCGCTCATCAGGTCGAAGCCGAAGTTGCCGACGTAGGCCCGCCCCTGGTCGTCGACCACCATGTCGTTGGGGTGTCCGGCGACGTGCTCGGACAGGTCGGCGTGCACGACGAGCTCGCCGTCCTCCTCACGGCGCAACACCTTCGAGTCGCGCATCGAGACCACGAGCAGTCGCCCGTCGGGGAGCCAGCCGAGCCCCGACGGCTGCTGCGGGACGCTCGCCTCGACGCGTACGTCGGACCCGTCCTCGGCCAGCGACAGCACCTCGAAGGTGTAGAAGTCGACGACCCACAGCCGGCCGTCGTGCCAGCGCGGGCACTCCAGGTAGGACCGCTCGGACAGGACAGTGGTGAGCTCTCGTGTCATGCCCGCGACTCTAACGCGGTGGCGGCGGACCCCCTGTGCGTCGACGAAGCACCGGGGCCACGAGCGACATAGGGTGCTCGGGTGGTCGAGAAGCAGGGGGTGCGCGAGGTCCTGAGCGCGGCGGTGGCGGCGCTCGGTGGCCAGGAGCGACCGGGCCAGATCGCCATGGCCGAGGCGGTCTCGCAGGCCATGGAGGAGAAGCGTCATCTCCTCGTCCAGGCCGGCACCGGCACCGGCAAGTCGCTGGGCTACCTCGTCCCGGCCCTGCTCCACCACGACCGGGTGGTCGTCGCCACCGCGACCCTCGCGCTCCAGCACCAGCTGGTCGAGCGCGACATCCCGGCCCTGTTCGAGGCGGCCAAGGAGGAGCTCGGCGAGAAGGGCACCTACGCCGTCCTCAAGGGCCGGTCCAACTACGCCTGCCTGCACCGCGTCCGCGAGGGCGTGCCCGACGACCAGGGCACCCTCGTCGACCTGCCCGAGGGGTCGGTCGGCGCGGAGGTCGTGTCGCTGCGCGAGTGGATCGAGGAGGAGGCGAGCGAGGGCGGCACCGGCGAGCGCGACCACGCTCCCCGCCACACGGATCGCGTCTGGCGCCAGGTCAGCGTGAGCCACCGCGAGTGCCTCGGCGCCGCCAAGTGCCCCTACGGGGCCGAGTGCTTCGCCGAGCGGGCGAAGGAGCGGGCCAGCCGGTCGCAGCTGATCGTCACCAACCACTCGCTGCTCGCGATCGACGCGATCGAGGGCGTGCCGATGATCCCGGAGTACGACGTGGCCGTGATCGACGAGGCCCACGAGCTCGTCGCCCGGGTGACCCAGGCTGCCACCGACGAGCTGTCGCTGACCGAGATCGAGCGCACCTCCCGCCGCGCCGGCCGGCACGTCGACGCTTCGACAGGCTCAGGACACGGGGCAGCGGACGACCTGGCCGACGCGGGGGAGCGCCTGGCCGAGGCCATCGACGCCGGCCAGCCCGGTCGCATCGACCACCTCTCCGAGCAGCTGGCCGACGCGCTGGCCCTGGTCCGGGACGCGGCGCGGGCCCTGGTCTCGGCGTTCCCGAAGGAGGCACCCGGCGCCGGGCAGACCGGCGACGCAGCGCTCACCCAGGCCAAGGGCTGGGCGCAGGAGCTCTTCAAGACCGCCGAGCGGATGGCGGCCGGCTCGGACAAGGACGTGCTGTGGATCAACGAGCGGGAGCGCAACCGCGGCGGCAACCAGCTGTGCGTCGCGCCGCTCGAGGTGGCCGGCCCGATGCGCGAGAGGCTGCTCACCGAGAAGACTGTCGTGTTCACCTCGGCGACACTCAAGCTGGGCGGCGACTTCGACGCGGTCGCCGCCTCGCTCGGCCTCGACCCGGCCGATCGTGGCCAGGGGTGGCAGGCGCTGGACGTCGGCTCACCGTTCGACTACACCCAGCAGGCGATCCTCTACGTCGCGCGGCACCTGCCACCGCCGGGTCGCGACGGGCTGACCCCGGCCCACCTCGACGAGATCGCGGAGCTGGTCGACGCCGCGGACGGGCGCACGCTGGGGCTGTTCTCCAGCCGCCGGGCGGCCGAGGCGGCGGCGGAGCACGTCCGCGAGGTGCTGCCCCACCTGACGACGCTGGCCCAGGGCGACGCCCAGCTGCCCGAGCTGGCCCGGCAGTTCGTGGGCGACCCGCACACCAACCTGTTCGGCACCCTGTCGCTGTGGCAGGGCCTCGACGTCCCCGGTGAGACCTGCCAGCTGGTGATCATCGACCGGATCCCGTTCCCGCGGCCCGACGACCCGCTGATGTCCGCCCGTCAGCGGGCGGCCGACAAAGCAGGCAGCAACGGGTTCATGACGGTCGCCGCGACCCATGCCGCGCTGCTGCTGGCCCAGGGGTCCGGCCGCCTGATCCGGACGACCACCGACCGCGGTGTGGTGGCCTGCCTGGACTCACGACTGGTCACGGCCCGCTACGGCAGCTTCCTGCGGGCCAGCCTGCCGCCGATGTGGCAGACCGAGGACCCGGCCGTCGTACGCAAGGCGCTGGCGAGGCTCGCCGGGTCCTGAGCCGGATCGCTCAGCGCGCGTAGACGCCGTGCGAGGTGTGCGACCACCCTGACGTGCCGACCGAGTTGTAGGCCGTGACCGCGAAGACGTAGCGCCCCGTGGCCAGCCTCATCGTCAGTGACCGCGCCGATGGTGAGAGGTAGGACGAGCCGTAGGTGCGGATGACCCGGTTCCTGCTGTCGAGCCTCTGGGCGCGGACGCGGTACTTCGTGATCGCCGACCCACCGGTGCTGGTCGGCGGAGCCCAGCGCGCGACGGCGGTGACCGAGCCGCCGCTGGTCCCCGAGGTGCCGTTGCGGATCACGGGAGCGCCGGGCGCGGTGGCGGGCGGGGTGGGAGCGGGCGGCTGGCTCGGCGTGGGGGAGGGCGTGGGCGTGGGCGTGGGCGTGGGCGTTGGCGTGGGGCTCGGCGTCGGCGATGGGGTGGGCGTCGTCGTGGGCAGCGGGAGGATCGGCTGGGGGGCGCAGCCGGAGGCGGTCAGGTGGTACTGCCCGACGCTGCCGTAGTCCGACCAGCCCGCGCCGGCGCTGGCCGGGTCGCCGTAGCCGACCCCGTCCACCCGGACGTAGTAGGTGCCGCTCGCGGCGCTGAGACTGGCCTGCGCGTCCATGCCCCCCGACACGGGCGGGGTGCCCCTCCTGGTCGCCGCCGGGTCCGAGGTCGCGACCGGGACGCCGTCCGCGTTCAGGATCTCCAGCTCGAGGTCGAGCGTGGTCTGCGCACCGATGCCGGTCGCCGACACCGACAGGTTGGTCGCGCACGGCAGCGTGATCGCGAAGGTGTCGGTGTCCTGGCGGTCACCGATCACCCCGTCCACGTCGTACGACGCCTGGGTGCCGAGCGGGTCGGCGTCGAGGAGGCCGTTCCCGTGGTCGTCGGGACGCAACGGGAGCCCGTTGGAGGCCATCACCGCGAAGTCGTCCTGGTGGTTGTTGGCGCCGGCGTACTCCCCGAGGCTGAACTGGCTCAGCGCCCGCTCCCGCGACGAGCCCATGATCGGGCCCCAGGCCGACGTGCCCGCGTAGTAGTCCGTCGTCGCCGTCCCGTCGTGCTGCAGCCCCAGCGTGTGCCCGGTCTCGTGGGTCGCGGCCTGCGCGACGATCATCGGGTCGAAGCCGGCGTCGTAGGCGAACACCCAGGCCGGTTGGTAGTAGGGACTCGAGCTGACCGTGTCGAAGGTCCCGATGAAGGCGACCCCGAGGCAGCCGCCACACACCTGCGCGCGCGGGGTGGGTGAGCTGGTGATCAGCACCTGGGTGCCGTAGGAGGCGTCCGAGGTGGAGGACCGGACGATGCCGGCGACCCCCGGGTCCTCGGTCGTCACGTCGACGTCGAAGGGGGCATAGCTCTCCGAGACCTGGCGCCACACCTCCTGCGCGAAGCCGAGCTCGGAGCTGCTGAACGTGTCGGGGCGGCCGTCGGTGTCGAAGCCGGTGTGCGTGCCGGGGGTGATCTGCCCGGTGCCGGTGCGGTTCCACGCGGTGTTCTCGACGGTGGCGCCGTCGAAGTCCAGGAAGATCGTGCGGGAAGCGGACGGTCGGCTGTGCAGGGTCCACGTCTGGCCCGCGGAGTACGTCGGCGACACGGTCGGCGTCCCTGCCGCCAGGGTCGACTCGGCGGGCGCGTCCTCCTCGAAGAACAGCCTCCCCTCGCTGGACAGCCAGGCCGTGTGGTCGTCTCGGAGGATGGAGGTCAGCCGCGCCGCCGAGAGACCGTTGGACCGGGCCACGCGGGTGACGTCGTCGCCGAGCGCCGTGATCGCGCCCCGGCCCCGGACCCGTCCGGGGAGCACGGAGGTGTGACGCTCGGCGCGGGGCGCTTGCACCACCTGTTCGTCGGAGCCACTGTTGTCCGCTGCCGCGAGGCCGGGCAGCCCGCACAGCACGCCTACGGCCAGGGTCAGCGCCGTAGCCAGGCGGGGCGCAGTCGTAGGCACTCCACCATCTTCGTGCTTCGAGCGCTGTTATACCTACAAAACGGACATATTCACAGGTTGCGTGAGCCCGTCCGCCCGCGTCACATCCGACGCAGGACCGCGGTCACCTTGCCGAGGATCGTGGCGTAGGTGCCGTCGATGGGGTCGTAGGCGTCGTTGTGGGGAAGCAGCCAGACCTTGCCGTCCTTCTTCGAGAAGGTCTTCACGGTGGCCTCACCGTCGAGCATGGCCGCGACCACCTCGCCGTTCTCGGCGTCGGGCTGCTGGCGGATCACGACGTAGTCGCCGTCGCAGATCGCCGCGTCGACCATCGAGTCGCCCGAGACCTGGAGCAGGAACAGCGTGCCGTCGCCGACCAGGGTCTTGGGGAGCGGGAAGATCTCCTCGACCCGCTCCTCGGCCAGGATCGGGCCGCCGGCGGCGATCCGGCCCACCATGGGCACCATCGTCGGGGTGGGGACGGCGTCGCCCAGGCCGGTCTGGTCGTAGCCGGCCTCGAAGCCCGCCTCGTCGGCCGAGGCGATGGCCCGCCGGGCGGCCATCAGCTCGGGGATGAAGACCTCGAGGGCGCGCGGGCGGTTGGGGTCGCGCTTGATGAACCCCTTCTGCTCGAGCACGCGGAGCTGGTGGGCGACGCTGGAGGAGCTGGTCAGCCCGACCAGCTCGCCGATCTCGCGGATGCTGGGCGGGTAGCCGCGCTTCTCGATGGACTCGCGCAGGACGTTGAGGATGCGCTGCTGTCGCGGTGTCAGGCCGGTGGCGTCCGGGGCCGCGTCGGGCATCTCCGAGACGGTGTTGCGCCCGCGCCCCGGACCCCGGTCGGTGACGGGGAGGGAGGTCGCGTCGAGCTGGGTGGGTTCGTTGTCGTTCTCGCGAGTCGCCATAGGGGAAAGGTAGACCAGTCACACGGGTCACTTCAAACACATGTTCGAACCGCGTGTCGCGTGTTGCTAGCGACTCCGTGTCGCGAATCGTGCGAACAAATGTTCGACCAGGTCCTTGCATGCGTCGAACACCTGCTCTAACGTCGTACATGTGTTCGATCGAACACCTGCTCGACCAGCCGGTCGACGAGGACTGTCAGTGGTCACCGCAAGACTTCGATCAACACACAGCAGGGGTCGCCAACCGACCGCTCGGCCACCTGGGCCGGGCACTTCCCCGAAAGAGGTTGACCGATGAGCACACTGAGCATTTCCTCCCCGCGGACCACGTCCGTGTCCGACGTCGACACCCGTTTCGATGCCCTCGTCCGCACGGCCGTCCCGGCCCAGCGCGACGGCAGGCGTCGACTTCGAGACCGTGTTCGACATGGACTACGGCCAGCCCGAGGTCGACCTCACGTCGTGCGCGCCGTCCCCGCAGGCTGTTCGTCGGGTCCGCGTCGTCAGGGCCGCGCCGACCAGGGTGGCCCGGCGTGCCGTGCGGATCACCCGCCGCGGCCGCGTCGTGCTCGTCCTGGCGTTCGCCGGCATCGCCCTGGCCCTGATGACCGCGTTCGGTGGCTGGGCCACGGCCTCGCTCACCGGGGGCACCCCCGAGCCGGTCCGCGTCATCGAGGTCGCGCCCGGTCAGACGCTCTACGGCATCGCTGCCGATCTTGCCCAGCCCGGCGAGATCCGCGCCATGGTCCACCGGATCCAGGAGCTCAACTCCCTGCCCGGCGGCCAGATCAGCGAGGGCCAGAAGCTCGCCATCCCCCGCGGCTGAGCCCACCGGCCAGCCGGCAGCCCCCGGCTGGCCACCACGACGTGCCGACGGTCCCCTTCGACCCGGGTCGATCGGTACGGGGGAAGAGGTGGGGTGGGACCGATGCACACTCGGTCCCACCCCACTCGCCTTCCCCGACGCGGATCAGCCCGACGTCCGGCGCCGATTGCTGACGTCCTAGGCCCGGGCTGCGCCTTCACTGAGCAGGAACTGGGCGAGGGTGTACGTCGCCATCACGGCCGTCTCCAGCCCCGCCGGAGGCTCGGAGAGCACGAACTTCCGCAGGCCGAGCAGAGTGTCCGACAGCATGAACAGCCCGGCCCCCGCAGCGGTCAGCCGTCTCGAGGCGGGCGACAGGTCGGGGTCGAGGTGGGTAGCGCTGACCACGACCGCGGCGAGCATCGTGGCGTAGCCGAGGACCGGTCCGCCGAGCTCGCGATGCTGCCGCCGCGCCATCACGGCCATCAGGGGAGCGGTCAGGGCCCATGAACCCACGACGGCGCGAGCCGGGACCTCGCCGGCCAGCGGGGCCGGGCTCCGGTGGCGGAGGAACCCGGTGAGGTAGGCGAGGTGGCCCACGGCGAAGGACCCGGTGCCGGCCAGGAACGGGCCGGTGCCGTGTCCGAGCAGCGCGACGTCTCCGCCCCAGCCGCCCGCCTGGGCGACCAGGGTGCTGGTGCGCAGCGGTGACCCGAGCGCCCGGGGATTCGTGGCCAGCGACCCGGCCAGGGCCGGCATCAGCAGCGGCTTGGTGAGGAAGCGGGCACGGTGCGCCCAACGGCCGGTGCTTCCCGAGAGCCGCGTGTCGGCGACGGAGAGCGCGGCGTAGGCGAGCTTGAGCTTGGTCGAGGTCGTCAGGGTGGGCACGCCTGCGAACCTAGTGCAGCCGGGCCGACCGTGGACCGGCTTTCAGTGTCCGCTCCCGCTCAGGGCCGGGCTCGCCTCGGCGATCCGCAGGGGAGTGCCCGGACCGCTCGTCGTGACCGTCCCGTCGACCGGCTGGAGCGGCCCACCGTTGAGGGAGTACTGCGCGCTCCACGTCACCACCACCCGGTGCGCCACCGTCCGGTGGGCGTCGGCGTAGCGGTAGACGATGTCCTTCCTCGGGTACGCCGCTCCCGGCGTCGACGTGGTCTCGGTCGTCCCGTCACCGTGCACCCACTCGAACCGGCTCGGCGTGATCTCCAGCCGCACGCTCTGCCCCAGCAGGGTCACCGTGCGGGTCAGGGGCTCGGCGTCGGTGAAGAAGATCGTGTCGAAGTTGATCAGTGTCTTGTTCGCCGGCTGGCTGTGCGATCGCAGCGAGGGGAGCGGGACGCGCCGGAACGCGTTCAGGACCATCGCCGCCGTGACCTGCGGCGGCGCAGCGGCAGCGGCGACCGGCGGCGGTCCGTCGCCGGAGCAGACGAGGCCCATGGGGGCGGGAGGTGGGGGAGTCACCTGCCAGAGACGGTAGATCTGCTGACCCGGCGGGCAGTCGTTCTGCGGACACATGCTCTGGTCCTCGTTGAGCCCTGACCCACAGGGGTTGCGGTACTCATAGCGAGCTCGGCTGGAGGCGGAAGATGACGCGTGTTGGATGCCACGGCCGTGTGAGCAGCAGCTTGGAGCGTGGACCGTGGGCCGTTGCCTGTGCACGAACTTCGGCCCAGCTTCGTACAGCGCCGGTTCCGGCGCCTGTCGACGAGTCATGGCTATCGGCACCCAGAACGTGCGAGAGCAGCAGGACTACGAGCACGACGGAGCTCATGCCTGCGGATCCAATGCGCTGACGCGCCAGCCGCTGTCCGTCCATCTCAGCTGGAATGCTTTGAGATTGTTCTTGCTCGCCTGGAACTTGACCGGTGTCGGCGCCTGCGCCTTGGATCCACGTCTGCGCCGTCGTAGTCAACGATTGCGTCCATGACGCGACGTCACCTGGTTCTTGATCGACGTCGATACTTCGGTCGACTGGCTGCCATTCGCCGCCTGCGATCGAGCCGCCCGCAGCGTAGGTCTTGTCGATGCCGTCGGCGATGGCTTCGCACCGTGTGCACAGACGTCACGTAGCTGCTCCGAAGCGCTTCGTGTCACCCGTTGCGCCCGCATAGTTCGAGCGACGTCGACGAAGTGCCGAACGAATGCTTCCGCCCCGGCGCGTCGTCTTCTTCTTCGCCGCCGCAGGCATCACAGGAGCAGCAGACGCAGCGGGGGACGCTGACGCCGAGGGCGACGCGCTCCGGGTGGGGTCGGCCACCGGGCCCGGCTCCGGCGAACCCCCGCACCCGCTGAGCAGGACGACTGCAGCAACCGACCCGGCCGCGAGCCGAGCCCCTACCGTGCGCATCCGCTGCTCCTTCGCCCCACCACCTGCCTTCCAGCAGGCGTGCGTTCCCGAGATGATGGGGAGTTAACTACCCGCAGGGCGATGTGGCTACACCAGGTCTCGCGCCTGTGGACAACCGAGGGAGGGAGTCGTGGCCGGCTACTCAGGGACCCCGCTGGAGCGCAAGCTCGGAGTGAAGCCCGGGCTGGTGGTGTTCCTCGACGGTGCCCCGCCCGCCTTCGACCTCGACGCCCCGACCACGAGACGGATGCCGCCCCGACTGGACCTGACCCTGACCTTCCACACCCGCGCCGCCACCCTGCACCAGCGGATGCCGCAGCTGATCGGGCGGACCTCGACCGCCGGGATGATCTGGGTGTGCTGGCCCAAGAAGGCGGCGAAGGTGGAGACCGACCTCGACGGCAACGTCGTGCGCCAGATCGGGCTGGACGCCGGCTTCGTCGACGTCAAGGTCTGCGCGATCGACGAGGCGTGGTCAGGCCTGAAATTCGTCCGTCGGCTGGCCGACCGGACCTGACTCAGCTGTAGCGGTGGCTCTTCTCGGAGTGCCCCGCCTCGCGGGTGCACGCGCGGCCGTTCATCGACTTGTGCCCGCAGCGGTCCTCGGCGGTGGAAGGGGAAGAGGAGGCGGAAGCTGGCTTGGCCTTCGACTTCGCGGGACCCGAGGATCGGCTCGGGGCCACCGGCGCGACGCCCCCTGCAGCCGCTGCCGCGGCTTCGCGCCGGGTGGGACCGCTCGCGCTGTCGCGGGCGTACTTGGCTTCTCGCATCGCCCTCTGGGCGTCCAGCTTGCTCATCGTGACCTCACGGTCGTGAGCCTACGGCGCGGCGCCGACAGTTCGGCGGCGACCAGCCGGGGTCGGTGGAGCTAGCGCTTGGCGCGACGCCCGCCGAGGGGTCGGGCGACCGGTGCCTGACGCCCGCGGACGAGGGCGACGATCCGCGCGCCGAGCAGCAGGGTGACGAACAGACAGGCGGCGGCGCCGACCGTGGCCAGCGCCAGGAGCACCCAGGCCCCGGACCTCCCCGAGCGGGCCTGAGCGCCGAAGTCGATCGCGGCGTACACCAGCACGCCCCAGGCGACCAGTGCGCCCGTCACGAGCAGCGCCAGGGCGACGAGGGTGCGCCGACGCGGCCCTGCAGCGGCGTACGACGACCGCGATCCCTCCGGCGGCGTCCGCCCGTCCGTGTGCCTGCCCACGGGAGCATTGTGGCTCACGGTCACCCCCGGACGCCGAGGTCGTGTCATCCACAGGCGGGGAAGGCCCGGTGTCTCACCGTCGGGCCCCCGAACGGCCTGCTGGCACACCCCCCGAAATGACTATTTTCGACCGGTCTCGACGCCCTGACCTGCGGCGATGCGGCCATACCCGGAGTACGTCGAATCCGATTCGTCAAGGGTGTTGCACGCCCCGTGGCGCAGGCGTACGGTTACCACTACATCTAGTAGTTACACCGTTGTAGTTATCCACATCTAGTCCCACAGGACAGATGGGGTTTCCCACAGAAACCCGGGTTATCCACTGCGGAATCCACAGTTGGACGCACAGGTTGTACGGGTAGCAGAGCGAACCCAGTGCGGGCCACTGACACGGGCACGAGCAACCCCCGAGAGGAGCCCCTGATGAACTGTCCCTTCTGTCGCAACGCAGACACCCGGGTGCTCGACTCGAGGGTCGCCGACGACGGCTCCTCCATCCGTCGTCGGCGCTCGTGCCCTACGTGCGAGAAGCGGTTCACGACCGTCGAGCAGATGCAGCTGAGCGTGATCAAGCGCAGCGGCACCTCCGAGCCGTTCACCCGCGAGAAGGCGGTCGCCGGCGTGCGCAAGGCGTGCAAGGGCCGACCCGTCTCCGAGGACGACCTGGCCCGCCTGGGGCAGACCGTCGAGGACCACCTGCGCGGCGTCGGCTTCGCGGAGGTGCCGGCCAACGAGATCGGCCTGGCCATCCTCGGCCCGCTCCGCGAGCTCGACGAGGTCGCCTACCTCCGGTTCGCCAGCGTCTACCGCGCCTTCGAGTGCGCGGAGGACTTCGAGACCGAGATCGCGATGCTCCGGCTCGACCGCGAGCAGGAGCCTCAGCCAACCGGCTGACCACAGACTGCCCGGGCGTGGTGGGGAAGCCGCGCCCGGGCTACCAGCAACAAGCAGCACGCACAGGGAGCACCACCAGCAGTGTCACATCGGGTGGCACGCAGACAGGGAGTAGGGAACATGACGGAAACGGTGAGCGGGACCGGCGCAGCGCGCACTCGCAAGAAGGGCCTGAAGATCGAGCGGATCTTCTCGACCGAGGGAGTGCACCCCTACGACGAGCTCACCTGGGAGCGGCGCGACGTCGTCCAGCAGAACTGGAAGACCGGCGCCGTCGTCTTCGAGCAGCGCGGTGTCGAGTTCCCCGACACCTGGAGCGTCAACGCCTCCACGATCGTCACCACCAAGTACTTCCGCGGCGCCGTCGGCACCGACGCCCGCGAGTGGAGCCTCAAGCAGCTCATCGACCGGGTCGTGAAGACCTACACCAAGGCCGGTCACGAGAACGGCTACTTCGCCGGTGAGGCCGACGCCGAGCTGTTCGAGCACGAGCTGACCTGGCTGCTGGTCAACCAGTACTTCTCCTTCAACTCCCCGGTCTGGTTCAACGTCGGCACCGCCTCCCCCCAGCAGGTCTCCGCGTGCTTCATCCTCGCGGTCGACGACTCGATGGACTCGATCCTCAACTGGTACAAGGAGGAGGGCTTCATCTTCAAGGGCGGCTCCGGCGCCGGCCTCAACCTCTCCCGCATCCGCTCGTCCAAGGAGCTGCTCTCCAGCGGCGGTACGGCGAGCGGCCCGGTCTCCTTCATGCGCGGCGCCGACGCGTCCGCGGGCACCATCAAGTCCGGTGGCGCCACGCGTCGTGCGGCCAAGATGGTCGTGCTCGACGTCGACCACCCCGACATCGTCGAGTTCGTCGAGACCAAGGCGAAGGAGGAGGACAAGATCCGCGCCCTCCGCGACGCCGGGTTCGACATGGACCTCGGCGGCGCCGACATCACCTCGGTTCAGTACCAGAACGCCAACAACTCCGTCCGCGTCACCGACGAGTTCATGCGTGCGGTCGAGGACGGCACCGACTTCGGGCTGCGGTCGCGCGGCACCGGTGAGGTCATCGAGACCGTCGACGCCCGCGAGCTGTTCACCAAGATCAGCCAGGCCGCGTGGGCCTGCGCCGACCCGGGCCTGCAGTACGACGACACGATCAACGACTGGCACACCAACCCGGAGACGGGCCGCATCACGGCCTCGAACCCGTGCTCGGAGTACATGTCGCTCGACAACTCCTCGTGCAACCTCGCGTCGCTGAACCTGCTGAAGTTCCTCAAGGACGACGACACCTTCGACGCGCCGCTGTTCGCCAAGGCGGTGGAGTTCATCATCACCGCGATGGACATCTCCATCTGCTTCGCGGACTTCCCGACCGAGGCGATCGGCGACACCACCCGCGACTACCGCCAGCTCGGCATCGGCTACGCCAACCTCGGCGCGCTGCTGATGGCGATGGGCCTCGGCTACGACTCCGACGGTGGCCGCGCGATGGCCGCGACCATCACCTCGCTGATGACCGGCCAGTCCTACAAGCGCTCGGCCGAGCTCGCCGCGGTCGTCGGCCCCTACGCCGGCTACGCCCGCAACGCCGACGCGCACAAGCGGGTCATGCGCAAGCACCAGGCCGCCAACGACGTCGTCCGCACGTTCGGCGTCCACGACGCCGGGGTGCACAAGCTGGCGACGCAGGTCTGGGCCGACGTGCAGAAGGTCGGCGAGAAGAACGGCTTCCGCAACGCGCAGGCCTCCGTGCTCGCCCCCACCGGCACCATCGGCTTCATGATGGACTGCGACACCACCGGCATCGAGCCCGACTTCTCGCTGGTCAAGTTCAAGAAGCTCGTCGGCGGCGGCTCCATGCAGATCGTGAACCAGACGATCCCGCGGGCGCTGAAGAAGCTCGGGTACGCCGAGGAGACCATCGAGGCGATCGTCGAGTTCATCGCCGAGAAGGGCCACGTCATCGACGCCCCCGGCCTGAAGACCGAGCACTACGAGGTCTTCGACTGCGCCATGGGCGCCCGGGCGCTGAAGCCGATGGGTCACGTGCGGATGATGGCGGCCTGCCAGCCGTTCCTCTCCGGCGCGATCTCCAAGACGGTGAACCTGCCGGAGTCCGCGACGGTCGAGGAGATCGAGGACATCTACCTGCAGTCCTGGAAGCTCGGCCTCAAGGCGACGGCCGTCTACCGCGACAACTGCAAGGTCGGCCAGCCGCTGTCGGACGGCAAGTCCGACTCGGCCAAGAAGGACCAGGGCCAGAGCGTCGAGGCGCCGGTCGAGGCCAAGGTCGTCGAGGTGCACAAGCCGTTCCGCAAGCGTCTCCCCAAGAGCCGCGCGTCGCGGACGACGAGCTTCACCGTGGGTGGCGCCGAGGGCTACATGACCTCGGGTGCGCACGACGACGGCGAGCTCGGCGAGGTCTTCCTCAAGCTCGGCAAGCAGGGCTCGACCCTGGCCGGCGTGATGGACGCCTTCTCGATCGCGGTCTCCATCGGCCTGCAGTACGGCGTGCCGCTCGAGACCTACGTCTCGAAGTTCACCAACCTGCGCTTCGAGCCCTCGGGCATGACCGACGACCCGGACATCCGGATGAGCCAGTCCCTGATGGACTACGTGTTCCGCAGGCTCGCCCTGGACTACCTGTCCTTCGATGACCGCTCGATGCTCGGCATCTACTCGGCCGACGAGCGTCAGCGTCACCTCGAGACCGGCTCCTACGAGCCCATCGAGGAGACCGGGGGAGCCGAGGAGCTCATCCAGATCGAGCTCGCCGACACCAAGGCCAAGTCGCCGTCGGTCGAGCCGGTCGGGACCCAGGACGTCGACAACCGCACCGACGACCTGGAGACCAAGGACACCCACGGCGCCGAGGCCCGCGAGGTCCCGGCCAAGGTGAGCACCCAGGAGGCCCACACCTCCGCCGAGCTCTTCGAGAAGATCACCGGCACGGCGGTCGACTCCCCGCTCTGCATGACCTGCGGGACCAAGATGCGCCCGGCCGGCAGCTGCTACGTGTGCGAGGGCTGCGGCTCAACGTCTGGCTGCAGCTGATCCAGTGAAGCGCGAGGGCCCCACCATGCAGGTGGGGCCTCTCGCGTTCTGGGCTTCGAGGCGAGGGAACCTTCTGTTCCGTAGATAGAAGTTGACCCTCGAAACCCGGCTGGTTCTGGATTGAAACTGGGCGTCGAATAGTCCTGATCTCCGTCGGTCGAACAGGCATCTGTGCCCGGAGTGAGCCCGCTGGGTGAGGCGCTTCGGCTGCAACCGCGGGGCCGAGGACTGCGCCGTCAAACTCCCGGAGAGGGTGCTGCACACCACCCACTATGACGCGCGGGCGCACCCTCTCCTCACCCGGCTCGCATCTCGCCAGCAGATCCCTGTCGTTTCGTGCTTCGGTCGCTGGCACGTCGCGGGTCGATGGTTTGCGTGAGACGCTGCACCGCATGGGCCAACCCGCCAGCGCCGCAACCAGGTACACCGTCTCGGATGACGGCAGTCGAACCGCCTACGAGGTGGCCGGCGCCGGGCCAACCGTCCTCGTGGTCGAAGGTGCCCTCTGTCATAGAGAGATGGGAGCCTTCGATGAGTTGGCTCCGAAATTCTGGCCGACCGGTTCACTGTCGTCGGTTACGACCGACGTGGTCGCGGCGAGAGCGAAGAGGGCAGGACGCCCTACCAGGTCCAGCGTGAGGTGGATGACCTGGTCGCCGTGCTCGGCGCTGTGGACCCGAACGCATGCGTCTTCGGGATGTCATCAGGAGCTGCTCTCAGCCTGGAGGCGGCTCGGCAAGGCCTCATCACCAACCGGCTCGCGGTGTACGAGCCGCCGTTCATCCTGGACGACAGTCATCAACCAGACGGGCCGGAGTTCACCAACCGCCTGCGCGAAGCTTCTCGCCGACGGCCGCCGCACGCGGGCCGTGCAATCATTCTTAAGGCTTCTGGGGATGCCAGCCCCCCTCGTCGTCGTGCTGCCCCTGCTGCCGATGTGGAAGCGTCTCACGGCCAGTGCAGACACCCTTCCCAACGACTTCGAGATCGTCTCTCCCTACCGCAGGGGACTCCCCCTGCCAGAGCGGCACTACGCTGCGATCGTCTCCGACACGCTGCTCATCGCTGGCGGTAAGAGCCCGGATTACATGCGGCGTGCTCCGGAAGCGATCGCCGCGCAGATCGCCGGCGCTCGGACGAGCATGCTCGAGGGGCAGTCCCACGAGGTTAAGGCCGACGTGATCGCTCCCGTCTTGGCGCAGCACTTTTCTGGGGGCTGAGGACCGCCTCAGGCGTGCGTTCGTGGGTGGTGGCCATCCCTCGTGCAATAGAAGCGGCCGCGGGTCAAGCCGCCGCGATACGGCGTCAGCTGAACGCACTGTCATGCCGCGATCCGCGGCGTCCGTGCGATTAGCGGAGCGCCTCACCCTTCAAGCCACTGTGTAGCGCGTTTGAAGAACGCGGCTTCGACCGTCGATGGCCACACGCACAGGAGCCGACCACCCTTAGGACCGGCCCGGAAGCCGTGGACCGCGCCGGGCGGAATGAAGACGAAGGTGCCAGGGCCGATTCCCTCCGCGGGGTCGGCATCGGTGTAGAAGGTGTACGTGCCTTCGAGCACGTAGAAAGCTTCGGCTTCGTCGTGGGTGTGAGGCGGGTTGTCGAAGTTGGGGTCCTGCCACGCTTCTCCGATTGCCCAATGTCCTCCAGTTTCGGTGCGCGACGCTTTGCGAACGATGCGCGCCTCGAGCCCTTCCATCGGAAGCACAATGGTGTCTCCGTCGCCTGGACCCCGCAGGAGCACCTTCGATGCCTTCTGTTCCGACATAGCGCGCCTCCTGTCACGAGGGATCAGGGCGACCCGCTCCCCATCATCAGTTCCAGCGGCCCGCACATTTGAACACCGCCGCAAGATGGACTCCGACCCAGCCCACAACGTCCGCTCATCAGCGTGCGCTCGAAGACGCACGCTCTTGCCCGAGTTGCGCGCTCCCAGACCTGCCCCATTCCACCGCGTATCGGCGTACACCTGAGGGGTGCCCCATGTCGGGGGCGTGAGCATGGTGGCGCTAGCCGGCCCACGAATACAAGGCTGATTCGGCAGCGTTGACTGGACGGATGGGGTCTTCCAGGTTCGCACGAGCGGTTCGACGTTGGCGCGATCGGCTCGACCCTTCGACTGAGCCAGCTGCGTTGGTCTGTCGAGGTGCCTACGCGTCTGCCGCAGCCGTCGCCATCCTGTCGAGGTTGCGCGCCGTGCCAAGCGCCAGTGAACCCAGCCGACCTGCTGGAGGGGCCGAAGGACCTGATCGTCGCCTCTCGCGATCGGTGCACAAGCATCGAGTCACCGGTGCCGAGTTTGGCCGTGCAGGTGAGTGCGACCGGAGAGACCGGGGTGAGCAACAGACGCCTCTTCAGGGTGCGGCTCATGTCGCCTCGGCACGCAGGATGTGGACGATGAGAATGTTCGACCTGCTCTGCCGGTGTCGCCACCTTCAACATGGATTGTCCCTGGCAATCTCGCACCCTTGACGTGACCGAGGGAAGGGGATCCGCAGCGACCAGAGCACGGCTGCCCGGCCGTCGCGGCGTACCCGCGCGAACTCACGGGAGACGAAGCCGACGCGCAGGTCCCAGATGGGCCTTCTACCCCCGTTAGGCTCAGGCGGCATGGCGAAGAAGAAGCGGTCGAAGTCGTCGCCGCGACGCACGCACTTGCGCTCGATGCCCACGACCTCGGAGGGTCAGGAGACCGACCCGGGCTACGACCAACCCTTCCTGCAAGAGCTGCGTCGCGCACTGCGGACGAAGCACCCGATCGACTTCATGGCACTCGTGAGCTCCGTGGTGTGCGCGAGCCACCCGGCGTACCACCCGCACGGTCGAGAAGGGGTGACGGCTCCGTTCGACGAGCTGGTGGACAGCTTCGTGGGCACCGACATCGCCGAGACGACCGCGGCGCTGCACGTGCTGACCAGGATCGTCCCCGACGAGCTGTTCGCCGCTCGTCTGCGCAAGGTGCTCGCCACGCGGCGAGAGCACGTGCCCGCCTGGATCGCGGAGATGGATGACGCCTCGGTCGTCCGCACCGAGATCATGACGCACGTGCTGGGAGACGGGGACAACTACCTGTTCGACGTGCGGCTCGCCGACGGTGCCCACCTGAGTGCCGTCGTCTACGTCGACCACAACCTCGGCACGGTGGTGAAGGACGCGTTCTTCATCCCCGAGGACCTGACCCGGGTGATCCAGAAGTACGAAGAGCTGATGGATCCGGAGCAGTCCATCGACCCGGTCGACGCTGCCACGGCGCGGGCGGTGGTCATGCGCGCCATCGAGGACGGCGCCCTGGTCGAGCCACCTCTGGAAGGTGAGACGTGGCCACAGTGCCGACCGCTGGTGGAGTGGGTGCTTCGGCTGCTCCCGACGGGCGGCACGCCGCCGGGGCGCGCCACGTGGACCGAGGCACAGCTCGACGCCCTGGTCGAGGAGTTCATGGCCTCACGATCGGCTGCTCGGCTGGGGCCTGACGACCGTGGCCTGGTCGAGCTCCTGATGACCCTCAACGTGGATCTCGGCACCGGTGATCCGCTGCGTTGGACGCCGGTCAACGTCGAGATCTTGTTGATGCAGTGGCTGCCGGAGCTCGCCAGCGGCACGGACCTCCCGCTGTCGCGGATGCCGGAGGTGCTGCGGAGCTGGGTCCCGTGGTGCCACCAGCGGCAGGGCGTGCTGGCCACCAACACCGACGAGACGCTGGCGTCGGTGGATCACTTCGAGCCGGCGTACGGACGAATCATCGACAACAGTGAGCGGATCGCCCACCACCAGCAGCTCATCGACGTCCTGCGAGGCGAGGAGCTCGACGACGACGAGCGACTGGTCGACATCATGCTTGCGGGCATCGACGACGCCGTCGGCGGTCGAGAGGCGACGCTGTCACTGGACGACGACCCTTTGCCGCACGAGCCCTTCGACTGGTCGCGGATCCCCGAGGACGTCCACGACCGAGTGGCAGAGGTGCTCCATCTCGCCGAGTCCTTCTGCGACCAGGTGCTCGACACCGAGCACCGCACTGCCGTACGCCGCCTGCTGGCTCGCTCAGCGGCAACCGACCCCGCCATCTTCCGACGCAGGAGCAGTCCCGAGCGCGCAGCGGCCGCCGTGTGCTGGGTGATCTGTCGAGCCAACGAGACGATCGGCCGCGACGGGTTCGGGCCGCTGCAGACCCAGGAGCTGTTGGAGTGGTTCGACCTCACGGGGTCGGTCTCGCAACGAGCGGAGGTCTTCTTGAAGGCGATCGGAGTCGATCCGCACGACCAGTGGGGCGGGATGGACCTGGGAAGCGTCGACTACCTGGTCTCGCGGCAGCGCGGCGCCCTGATCGACCGGCGCGATCGATATCACGGGTGAGTCAGGCCGGCTGAGCCACAGAGAATCCGGCGCCATGCCGTAGCCCAGGGTGTCCTTGTCTCGGTCCGTCGTGGACCTGAGGGAGGGCGGAATGGGGGCGGCAGACAGCAGTCACGGCGCAGCCGCGAGTCGGCGCAGGTCTGACCTTGCGCGTGGCGGGTACGAGCGAGGCGTGACGCACGAGAAAGTCCGCTGGCTCTTCGGGGACCAGCTCGGTCCGCACTTCACCGACGACCACAGCGGGCAGTTCCTGATGGTCGAGTCCAAGGCGGTGTTCCGGCGCCGCCGCTTTCACCGGGCGAAGGCACACCTGGTGCTGTCGGCGATGCGGCACCGGGCGGCGGAGCTGGGCGATCGGGTCACCTACGTGAAGGCCGATGGGTACGCCGACGCGGTGCGCGAGCACGTCGCCGATCGGCCGTTCGAGGTCATCCACCCCACGTCGTACGCCGCACGAGGGCTGGTCGAACGACTGGGAGCGACGGTCCTCCCTCCCCGTGGGTTCGCGACCTCCCGCGCGGACTTCGAGGCGTGGGCCGACGGGCGGGGCCAGCAGCGACTGCTGATGGAGGACTTCTACCGCGAGGCGCGGCTGCGGCACGGCGTACTGCTCGACGGCGCAGATCCCGCCGGCGGTCGGTGGAACTACGACCACGAGAACCGTGAGCCGCCACCCAAGGGAGCCACGACGCTCGGCGTACCCACCCCGAGCTGGCCCGAGGAGGACGAGATCGACGCGGAGGTGCGCGAAGACCTCGACCGCTGGGAGCGCGACGGGGACGTGCAGCTCATCGGGCGCGACGGGCCGCGCCTGTTCCCGGTCACCGCTGAAGACGCGTCGAGGGCGCTCGACGAGTTCATCGCCCAGAGGCTGCCCAGCTTCGGTGCCTACGAGGACGCGGTGCTCGAGGGCGACCCGTGGATGGCGCACTCGCTGGTGTCGGCACCCATGAACCTCGGCCTGCTCGATCCGCTCGAGGTGGTGCAGAGGGCCGAGTCGGCCTACCGGGCGGGGGAGGCGCCGATCGCCTCGGTCGAGGGGTTCACCCGCCAGGTGATCGGCTGGCGCGACTACGTGTGGCACCTCTACTGGCACTTCCCCGAGAGCTATCGGCGCAGGAACGAGCTGCGCGCGACCGAGCGGATGCCGCGGTGGTTCGCGGAGCTCGACGGTGACGCGACCGACGCGCGCTGCCTCTCGCACACGCTGGACCAGATCTCGGAGCACGGGTGGGTGCACCACATCCCTCGGCTGATGGTCCTCGGGTCCTACGCGATGCAGCGCGGCTGGTCGCCGCAGCAGGTGACCGACTGGTTCCACCGGGCGTTCGTCGACGGCTATGACTGGGTGATGGTGCCCAACGTGGTCGGGATGTCGCAGCACGCGGACGGCGGGGCGATGGCGACCAAGCCCTACACCTCGGGCGGCGCCTACCTCGACAAGATGACCGACCACTGCGGCTCCTGCCGGTTCGACCCCAAGGTGCGGGTGGGCGAGGACGCATGCCCGTTCACCGCCGGCTACTGGTGGTTCCTCGACCGCAACAAGGAGCGGCTCTCGAACAACCACCGGATGCGACGGGCCGTCCTGGGGCTCGACCGGCTCAAGGACCTCGAGGGACTGGTCGCGCAGGAGGAGCAGCGCGGCAACCGGGCGCCCTGACCGTCACTCGTCGGTGAGTCGGGGCAGCACCTGGGTCTCGTCATCCGGACCCGTCGGGTGCAGGGCCTGACCGGGCGACCGGTGGAGCGGCGGCCGGATGGTCCGGCGCCTCGGGGGCAGCAGGCGCAGCTGCCGGCGTACCCGCTCCTCCAGCGCCAGCTCGTGCTGCAGCCTCCGGACGGTCGCCCGGGTCGAGGCGTAGAGCTCGACCTCGTCGGCCGGCCGGTCGGCGGTGAGGGCGGCCTCGATCCTGGTCCGCGCCCGGACCAGGCCGTCCTGGGCGGCCTGCAGCCGCTCGACGTCGGCGCCACTCAGGCCGGTCTGCGCGTCGCCCTCGTGCCGGACCAGCTCGCCGAACGCGTCGGTGCCGGCCGCGAGCTCGCGGAACGTCGCGGCCAGGTCGCTGAGCACGTCGGCAGCCGACGCCTCGTCGATCCAGTCGCCGTCGGCCGCGTCGGCCGCCGAGCGCATCAGGCCGCGGATGGCCACCGCGGAGTGCTCCAGTGCCTCCAGGCCCTGGCGCAGACCGGGCTCGACGTGCGGCGTACGGACGGCGCGCACGTTGAGGCGCCGCCCCTCCTCGGCGCGCAGCAGGGCGGCCCCGACCTCCGGGATCTGGTGGGTGATGCGGCGGGCGTCGTCGAGCCACTCGCGCGCTGCACCGGGCAGGCGCTGCGGTTCCTCGGTCATGGCGTCCAGCTCCTCCGCCGCTCGGACCAGGAGCTCGCTGACGGCGTCGGCCAGGCCGTCGATCGCGCGCCCCGCGTCGGAGCTGCCGGCCTTCGGCGGGAACAACAACGTCGCCAAGATGCCCACCGCGGCGCCGACCAGGGTCTCGGCGATCCGCTGCCACGCGGCAGCCTCCGCGCTGATCGCCCCCACGCCGAGGACGAGCATCGCGCTGATCGCCACCTCGACCAGGTTGGACCGCAGGCGCAGGAACTGGCCGACGGTGATGGAGATCAGGATGAGGATGCCGAGGCTCCACCACTCGAGGGGTACGACGGCCGCGAAGCCGACCGCGAGCCCGACGCCCGACACGACCGCGACGACCCGGTCGAGTCCGCTGGCCAGCAGCGACAGCGGGGTCACCTGCACGACCAGCATCGCGGTCAGCGGGGCGAGCAGCGGCTGGGTGCCCGGGAAGATCAGCGACGCCGCGACGTAGGCGGACGTGGCCGCGACCGTGATCCGCAACGACCACAGCAGCGACGCCCGGCCGTCCCGGCGCACGCGCGCCAGCTCGCGCGACACGAAGCCTCGCCACCATCGACCCATGGTTCATTGTGCAGCGATCGCCGGTGCGTGGTCGAGATGAGCGGACCCGACGACGGCGCGCCGCGATGGCGGAGATCCTGACCGACGCCACGACCGTGTGACCGTGCACGTCACTACGCTCCACGCATGACGGCGTTGGACTCACCCCGGCTGCGGGGTACGGCGTGGAGCGTCGTCGTGCGGGACGTCCGGTCCGGCGAGGTCCTCCTGCAGCACGACCCGGACACCCTGCTGCGTTCCGCGAGCGTGGCCAAGGTGTTCGTGCTGGTCGAGCTGGCCGATGCGATCGTCCAGGGACGTCTCTCGGCCGGCGAGCTGCTGGACCGGCGCGACGTCTCACCGGTCGGCGATTCCGGCCTGTGGCAGCACCTGTCCACACCAGTCCTTCCGGCGGGTGACGTCGCTCGGCTGGTCGGGACCGTCAGTGACAACTGGGCGACGAACGTGCTGATCGAGCGGCTGGGGCTGCCGGCGGTCCAGGCGCGAGCACACGACCTCGCGCCAGGGGGCTCGATGCTCCACGACCTGGTCCGCGACGAGCGCCCGGCCGGCACCACGCTGAGCAAGGGCTGTGGCTCGGACTGGGCCTCGCTGTTCGCCGGCCTGGCTGCCGGGCGGCTCGTCAGCCCGGACGTGAGCGGGCTGGTGCTCGGCTGGCTGGGCGCGAGCGCGGACCTGTCGATGGTGGCCTCGGCGTTCGGCCTGGACCCTCTCAGCCACACCGAGCCGACGGACGGCGTGACGCTGTGGAACAAGACCGGCACCGATGGCGGCGTACGAGCCGACGTGGGTGTCGTGGACGTCCGGGGCAGGCAGCTCGCCTACGCCGCCCTCTGCAACTGGTCACCCGAGGACGAGGCGCCCCGCGTCGCGGTGATGACGGCCATGCAAGCGCTCGGGAACCGGGTCGTGGAGCTGGCGCAGGGATAGCCGCGCTCGTTTCACCGGGCTCGCCTGCTCGGGCCCTGGTCCACGGCGAGGGCTGATCACCTACTGGAACGGTAGACAAACGGTCGGGACGTGGCCCTATCGTGAGTTGCCTGCCCAGTCCCCACGAACGGAGATCCATCCCATGTCCCTGACCATCGGCGACAACGCTCCCGACTTCACGGCCGAGACCACCGAAGGCACCATCCACTTCCACGAGTGGCTCGGTGACTCGTGGGGTGTCCTGTTCTCGCACCCCAAGAACTTCACCCCCGTCTGCACGACCGAGCTCGGCTACCTGGCCTCGATCAAGCCGGAGTTCGACAAGCGCGGCGTGAAGATCATCGGGCTCTCCGTCGACTCCGTGGACAAGCACCCGGCGTGGGCCGCCGACATCGAGGAGACCCAGGGGACGGCCCCGAACTACCCCCTGATCGGCGACGAGGACTTCGCCGTCTCCAAGGCCTACGGGATGCTTCCGGCCGAGGTCGCCGGTGACGCCGCCGCCCGGACGCCCGCCGACAACCAGACCGTCCGCAGCGTCTTCGTCATCGGGCCGGACAAGAAGATCAAGCTCGTCCTGCTCTACCCGATGACCACCGGCCGCAACTTCGACGAGGTCCTGCGGGTGCTCGACTCGCTGCAGCTCACCGCCAACCACAAGGTGGCGACGCCGGCCCAGTGGCAGCAGGGCGAGAAGGTCATCATCGCCGGCTCGGTCAACAACGACGCGGCCAAGGAGATCTTCGGCACCTGGGAAGAGCCCAAGCCCTACATCCGGATCGTTCCGCAGCCCAGCTGATCCTCACCCGACGTACTGGGCCGGAACCACCGGGCGTGGAGGCCTCGCCCGCCACGCGCGCCGCACCCATCTGCATCGCGACCTGCCTGCTGCTGTGCCCGCTGATCTCGTTCTTCCTCTGGCCGGTGGCGAACCACCTGATCGCGGTGCTGGCCACGCTTGGTTGAGCCGGTGTGACAAGACGCGGTGATCCCGGCCGAGCTGGCGGTGCTCACTCGGGCCGAGGGCGCGTGAGGGGCACGTGCCCAGCTCCTAGGGCTCGCGGATGTTCAACGTCACCGAGGTCGGGGCGCCGGAATCTGGTGGCACGGGCTCGTCCGGGCACGTCCGGAGCAGTCGTGCGATGGCCCGCTTCTCCGGTCGGGTGACCCACAGGCCGTACTTGTCCTTCACGGCCACCTGACGGGCCACGTAGGCGCATCGAAAGGCCTTGTTCGGGGGCAGCCACGTCGCGGCATCGCCGTCCCCCTTCTGGCGGTTGGTGGACGCGTCGACGGGCTCGAGGTTCATCGGGTCGTTCGCGATGGCCGCGCGCTTCTCGATGCGCCACGTGGCGCCGCCGGTCGCCCAGACGTTGCCGAGCGGGACCACGTGGTCGACGTCCACGAGGAACCCGTCTCCGCGGACGAAGTGGATCGGCAGGGAGGTGTACGGGTCGGAGAGGTCACCGCTCAGCACCACGCAGTCGTGCGTGCCGGGCTTGAGGACGATGTCGGTCAGGTGCGCGGCGAGGACGTCGTTGCGGGTGTCACAGCCGTTCCGGTCGGCGTCCAGCCAGGGCTGGCCGAAGCGAAGCCGGTCGTAGCCGGTCATGGGGGAGCGGCCCCTGACGGACAGGCGATCCAGCACCTCGGACGCGCGAGCCCGGCCGACGCCGGACGGTTGCGGGGTCGGGCTCGCCGCGCCTGAGGTCGGCTGGCTGGTCGCGGACGGAGGTTCGGTCGAGGCGGTGCGGACCTCGGCCGCGGGCGCGGTGCTGCCGCAGCCGCTCAGCAGGCCTGCCACGACGAAGGCCGCGCACGCGAGGGACGCTCGCCACATGGGGGTTCGCACGTCAGGGGTTACGCGTGACCGAGGTCGAAGCTGAAGCGGCTGGTCGCAACGACGTCGAGGTCGTGGTCGGCCCCCATCGTGGCAACGCTCTCCATCAGGCGGGTCAGGCGGAGGCCGAGCTCCGCGTCGTCGCCCCCACTGCCGTAGTACGCGTGGATGTCGTGCATCGCCGCTGTCGGGAACAGCTCCTCGACGATCGCCTCCACGTGAGGGCTGTCGTCGGTGAGCTTCGCGGTCACCCGGTTCTGGACGTAGCCGAAGGTCGCCTGGGTCTCGATGGCCGTCTGCGTGTGCGGTCCCTGCCAGTGGGCCAGCCAGTCGTCGTACGACAGCTCGGCGGGCCGACGCAGGAAGGCGACCTGCGCGAGGCCGTCCAGACGTACGCCGTCCTGCTGCGCGGGCGGGACCAGCGGAGCGCGCTCCTCGACCTGCCAGCCGGCGAGGCTCGCAGCGAGGGGCCGCAGTGACTCGACCACAGCCTCAGGGGAGCCGTCGGTCCACACCGAGACGACGCTGGTCAGCGTCTCGTCGAAGTGCTCGAGGCGGAGGACGGTGGCGGGGATGTCGTCGTCGTCGAGGTTGACCTGGAGCCGGGTCGCACCGGCCGCTCGCAGCGACTCATGGAGCTCCGCGCCGAGGAGCGACTGGTGGTCGGCACTCCACAGGGCCAGGACGAGCTTCACGGTGCGCACTCTAGGTCCTGGGAACGAGACCGGGTCGGCGAATCGGTCCCAGCAACCTCTCGATCGGTCTTGCGCGAGACACGCATTGCCGATAGAATCGAACACAAGTTCGAACGATCGATGTTGTTCACCATGCTGGCCCGCCCCGGCTTCGTGGTCCGCTGATTCCGAGCACGAGGCATCGACACCTGAGCTGTCGTTGGTCCGTGGACGGGTGCGGGAGGTGCCGGGGTGAGCTCGAGGTTCGACCAGGTTCATCCGGTGCTGTCGTGTGTGGCGTCGCTGCGGTCGGCGTTGGAGGTGACTGCTGAGGTGCAGGCCGTGTTCATGGCGCCGGCCGACAAGAGGACGGCGTTGGTGGAGCTGGTCGGGGTCGAGGCGCAGCTGGCGGGGCTGAGGCTGCGGCTGATGGCCGCCTCGGACGATGTCGCCCTGGACGAGGGGGCGCGGGATGTTGCTGCTCTGGTCACTCATCACACCCGCACTGATCCCGGGACCAACCGTCGCGACCTGGCCCTGGCGCAGGCCTTGGACCAGCGCTGGCTGCTGCTCGCTTCGGCGTTGGGTCAGGGCGAGGTCAACACGGCCCAGGCTCATGTGATCAGCCACGCGTTGGACGAGCTGCCGTCGGTGAAGGTCGGCCCGGAGCTGATGACCCAGGCCGAGGCCCACCTGGTCGAGCAGGCCGGTGTGTTCGGGCCCCGGGAGCTGCGGCACCTCGGGCGCCGGATCCTGGACCACATCGCCCCCGAGATCGGTGAGGCCCACGAGGCCGAACAGCTCGCGAAGGAGGAGCGCGAGGCCGAGTCCCGGTCCAGCCTGACCAGCACCCGGTTGGGGAACGGGTCGACGCGGATCACGATCAATGTCGCGGACTCGGTGGCGGCACGGTTGAACACCTACCTCGAGGCCTACACCTCACCGCGCCACCACGGTGGGGGCGAGGGGGACCGGATCCCGATCGCACGCAAACGGGGCCAGGCGTTCGGTGCCCTGCTGGAGGCGCTGGATCCCCGGCGGGTGCCCGCGCATGGTGGGGATGCGACCACGGTGATCGTGACGATCCCGCTCGAGGAGCTCCGCAAGGACCTCGGCACCGCCGAGATCGGGCTCTCGGACAAGCTCACCGCGGGAGAGGTACGCCGGCTGGCCTGCACCGCGAACCATCCTGCCGGCCGTGCTGGGTGGGAAGTCCGAGGTCCTCGACCTCGGCCGCACCTCCAGGCTGTTCAAGCCCGCCCAGCGCAAGGCGATGATCCTCCGCGACAAGCAGTGCCGCGCCCAGGGCTGCACCATCCCCGCCGCGTGGTGCGAGGCCCACCACTGGGGCAGACCCTGGGCCAGGGGAGGACTGACCGACCTCAAGGACGGGGTGCTGTTGTGCACCTGGCACCACCACCGCGCCCACGACGACACCTTCGACACGAGCCGGATGCCCAACGGAGACGTGCGGTTCAGCCGACGGACCTAGACCCGGGCGCTGGGCAAGGGGTGTCGACAGGCTCAACCGAACCATCTGATCGAGGGTCTTGTCAGATGGTGGGGGCCATGCGTTGATGAGCCCATGGCATACGACGTGATCATCAAGGGCGGGCGCTGGTTCGACGGGACCGGGGGCGCTTCCGGCGTACGTCACCTCGGCATTCGCGCCGGGGTGGTCGAGGTCGTCTCGGAGACCCCGCTGGACGAGACCGGCTGCGGCCGGGTCGTCGACGCCGAGGGGCAGTGGGTGCTGCCGGGCATGGTCGACATCCACACGCACTACGACATCGAGGTGCTCGAGCAGCCCGAGCTGCTGGAGTCGCTGCGCCACGGGATGACGACGATCCTGATCGGGTCGTGCTCGCTGTCCACCATCCACGTCGACCCGACCACGGCCGGCGACCTGTTCGGGCGGGTGGAGGCGATCCCGCGACGGCACGTGATCGAGACGCTGGAGAACAAGAAGACCTGGAGCAACGCCCGGGAGTACGTCGCCGCCCTGGAGGCGCTCCCGCTGGGCCCGAACCTCGCCGCCTTCATCGGTCACTCCGACCTGCGGGCCGCCGAGATGGGGCTGGACCGGGCGACCCGGAAGGACGTGCGGCCGACCGAGTCCGAGCTGACCGCCATGCAGGCCCACCTCGAGCTGGCGCTCGACGAGGGCTTCGTCGGGATGTCGGCGCAGGAGCTGATGTTCGACAAGCTCGACGGTGACACCTGCCGCTCGCGCACGCTGCCGTCGACGTACACCAAGGGCAAGGAGCGGCGACGTCTCAACTCGCTGCTGCGGGAGCGCGGCCGGGTGCTGCAGGGCGGGCCGGACATCCAGTCGGTGAAGAGCATCGCGACGATGACGCTGAACACCCTGCCCCTCGGCCCGCGCCGGTCGAGGAGAGGGCGCAAGAACCTGAAGACCAGCCTGCTGAGCGCGGCGGACCTCAAGGCCAACCCGGCACTCGTGCAGATCATGGGGCCGATCGCCGCCCTGATGAACTCGCTCGGTGGCGACTTCAAGTGGCAACACCTGCCGGTGCCGTTCGAGGTGTACGCCGACGGCATCGACCTCGTCATCTTCGAGGAGTTCGGCTCCGGTGCCGCTGCCCTCCACCTGGCGGAGGCGGTCGAGCGCAACGTGCTGCTGCAGGACGAGGCCTACCGCCGGCAGTTCCGCAAGGACTACGACGCGAAGTTCGGGATGCGGGTCTGGCACCGCGACTTCTTCGACGCCGAGATCGTCGACTGTCCCGACGACACCGTGATCGGCAAGACGTTCGGCCAGGTCGGCGTCGACCGCGGCGGGCTGCACCCGGTCGACGCGTTCCTCGACCTCGTCGTCGAGCACGGCACCAAGGTGCGGTGGCGCACGACGATCTCCAACCACCGGCCGAAGCTCCTCAAGAAGCTCGGCCGGAGTCCCGGCGTCCAGCTCGGCTTCTCCGACGCGGGCGCGCACCTGCGCAACATGGCGTTCTACAACTTCGGGCTGCGGTTCCTGCGGCACGTCCATGACGCGGAGCGCGCCGGCCGGCCGTTCATGACCCTCGAGCACGCGGTCCACCGGCTCACCGGCGAGCTGGGGGAGTGGTACTCCATCGACGCCGGTCACCTCCGTGTCGGCGACCGCGCCGACGTCGTCGTCATCGACCCGGCCCACCTGGACGCGTCGTTGGACGAGTACGCCGAGGCGCCCGTCCCGGCGTACGACAACCTGCCGCGGATGGTGAACCGCAACGACGAGGCGGTGACCGCGGTGCTGGTCAACGGGCAGCACGTGTTCGGCCGGGGCGTGGCCTCCCCGACGCTCGGCCGGGAGCGCACCGGGCGGTTCCTGCGCGCTCGGTGAGCGGCGGCCTGTCCGATGTCCGGGCGGGCCGGTGGAACTCGTCGCCGAGGATGCCACCGGGAAGCGACGTCGGGCAGGATGGCCGGATGGCGACTGACGAGCAGCAGGGTCTGGTGTTCCCGGCGGACGACGACGGGCGACGCAGCACGTCGTCGGTGGGCCGCGCGGTCGTGGCGGACGCACTGCGGGAGGCCGACCCGACGGGCGCGCGGGCTGCCGAGCAGACCACCAGCTGGCGCACCGACTACCTCGTGCACTTCCGCCGCCTGGTCGAGGCCGGGCTCGGTTCGCCGGAGGCGGCGGTGTCGGTGGCGTCCGGCGGCCTGGCCTCGCTGCACGAGCGGATGCGCGCCCTCGACGCGACGGGCGGGGAGCACCGCCTCGTCGACTGGCCGGAGGAGGGCCGGGAGATCGAGAGCGTGGACATCCACGGTCGGGGCGAGCCGCTGAACGAGCTCGAGCTGCCCTACCGCGGACAGCGCCTGCGCGGTGACGAGATCCGCCGGCGGGTGGACGAGTGGGTGGCGGCCGGCGTCGTCGAGCCCACCGTGTCCGAGGCGGTCGAGGCGGTCCTCGCCAACCCCGACTGGCTGCGCCTCGAGGGGCACACCGTCGCCGTCCTCGGCGCGGGTGCGGAGATGGGCCCGCTCCCCTCGCTGATGCGCTGGGGCGCGCGGGTCGCCGCGCTCGACCTCGACCGGCCGGCGATCTGGGAGAAGGTGCTGAAGCTCGCGCAGGAGGGTGCCGGGACGATGGTGGTGCCGGTCCGCGAGACGCCCAGCGAGGCCTCGCTCGACCAGATCGCCGGGGTCGACCTGCTGGCCGAGGTGCCGGCCATCGAGCGGTGGCTGCGGGGGCAGCCCGGCACGCTGGTGCTGGGCAACTACGTCTACGCCGACGGCGCCACCAACGTCCGGGTGTCGGTGGCGGTCGACGAGCTGACCCGCCGCCTGCAGGCCGGGGACCGCGACGTCGCGCTCGGGTTCCTGGCCACGCCGACCGACGTGTTCGCCGTGCCCGCCGACGCCGTGGACTTCGCCACCCGCGGCTACGACGGCCGCTCGGTGCGGTCCAAGACGCTCGGCCGCCCGCTGCGCACGCTGTCGGGCGGACGGCTGCTGAGGCGCAACTACGTCGCGGGGTCTGACCCCGGGATCAACGACTCGCTGGTCCCGCAGCAGGGACCGAACTACGCCCTGGCCAAGCGGCTGCAGCGCTGGCGCGCGACCGTCGCGCGCCACGAGGGGGCGACGGTGTCGATGAACGTCGCGCCGCCCACGCGGACGAGGTCGGTGGTCAAGAACCGGGCGCTCGCAGCGGCGTACGCCGGGGCCCACCGCTTCGGGGTCGAGGTCTTCGACCCGTCCACCTCCAACGTGCTGATGGCCGCGCTGCTGGTGCACGACCTGCACACCGGTGGCGGTCCTCGCCACGAGCACCCGTGGCAGGACGAGGCGTACGCCGCCTCGCACGGCGGCCTGTGGCGCGCGCCGTACTCACCCCGGAGCGCCCTCGGCCTCGCCGCCCTGCTGGGGTACGGCGCCGCCCGCGGCTGACGAGCCTGCCTCTAGGCTCGCTGCGCGAGAGGGAGGTGGCCCATGAGCGATGGGTTGTTGGACCAGGGGCCGCTGGCCGTACGCCGGGCCGGGGTGCTGCTGCACATCACCGTCCCTGACGGGTGGTGACCTCGGGCCGGGGGCCTACCGCTTCGTCGACTTCCTGGCCGCGGCCGGGTGCACGGTCTGGCAGGTCCTCCCGCTGGTGCCGACGCACGAGGAGGACCGCTCGCCGTACAACGCCCTGTCCGCGATGGCCGGCAACCCCGAGCTGGTCAGCGCCGGGCTCGCCGCAGAACGGGGCCTGGTCGAGCCGGAGGGGCTGAGCGCCGAGCAGCTCGCGAGGTTCGTGGCGTGGTGCGAGGCCAACGGCTCGTGGCTGGATCCCTACGTGGAGTTCACGACGCTGCGTGAGCTGCTCGAGCAGGCGCCGTGGCCGACCTGGGAGCCCGGCCTGCGCGACCGCGACCCCGAGCGGGTGGCCGAGGTGCTGGCACCGCTGGCCCGGCAGATGCTCGCGCTGCGGTTCGAGCAGTGGGTGTTCGCTACCCAGTGGGCCGACCTGCGGGCCTACGCCGCCGAGCGGGGCGTGCTGTTCTTCGGGGACCTCCCGATCTTCGTCTCGCACGACAGCGCGGACGTGTGGGCCTCGCGTGGCCTCTTCGAGCTCGACGAGCAGGGCGAGCCGATCACCGTGACCGGGTGCCCACCCGACTACTTCGCGGTCGACGGCCAGCGGTGGAACAACCCGCACTACGACTGGGCCGCCATGGCGGCGGACGGGTTCGCCTGGTGGCGTGCCCGCATCGCACGGCAGCGCGAGCTGTTCGACCTGGTGCGGATCGACCACTTCCGGGGCTTCGAGGCCGCGTGGCACGTGCCGGTCGAGGCGCCGACGGCCAGGGACGGCCGGTGGGTGAAGGGACCGGGACGCGAGGTGCTGGCGGCCCTCGTCGAGACGGCCGGTCCGGGCACCCTGGTCGCGGAGGACCTCGGCGTGATCACGCCGGAGGTGGACGCGCTGCGGAGCGACTTCGGCCTGCCGGGGATGAAGGTCCTCCAGTTCGCCTTCGACGGGGACGCCGAGAACCCCTACCTGCCCGAGCGGCACGCGGAGCAGAGCGTCGTCTACACCGGGACCCACGACAACGACACCACGCTCGGGTGGTGGGCTGAGATCGACGAGGCGACCCGGGAGCGCGTGCGCGCCCACCTGACGGTCGCGGACGAGGCGATGCCGTGGGCCCTGATCCGGCTCGCGCTGTCCTCCACCTCGCGGCTCGCCGTCGTGCCGGCGCAGGACCTGCTCGGGCTCGACGGCCGGAGCCGGATGAACACCCCCGGGACCGACGAGGGCAACTGGGGGTGGCGGGCCCCGGCCGGGTTCGACGAGGAGCTCGCCGCACGCCTACGGTCGCTGGTCATCGAGCACGGCCGGGCGTGAGGGCTCTCCTTTTTTCGGACTTTAGACACATATCGCCGCTGATCTCGTAGGGTCGAAACCTCGAGGACGTGGAGGATGTGCATGGCGGGGGAGTCAGCGCGCGCCGTGGCGAGCCGGGACCGGGCCAGGGCCGAGAGGCTGCTGCGCGACGCAGAGAAGTACGAGCGCGGTGCCGCCGGCGAGGAGGTCACCGCCCACGCCCTGACCGAGCTGCCGGAGAACGAGTGGCAGGTGTTCCACGACGTCCGCTGGCCGGGCCGTCAGCGAGCCAACATCGACCACGTCGCGGTCGGGCCGCAGGGCGTGGTCGTGATCGACACCAAGGCCTGGTCCGGGGAGATCGACGTGACGGCCGGCGTGCTCCGGCAGGACGGGCGGCGCCGCAACAAGTTCGTCGAGGCCTCCGTCAACGCCGCCGAGGCCGTCGGTGGACTCCTGCCGGGACTCTCGCCCGAGGCGGTGCTGCCGGTGCTGTGCTTCGTCCGGCCCGAGCCGGTCTTCGGGTGGGCCGGCGAGGTGATGGTCTGCTCGACCGACAACCTGGTCCGGATGATGGCCGCGCGACCGCGGCTGCTGGACGACCGGGCGGTCCTGCGCGCCACCGAGGCGCTGCGCACGACGCTGGAGCCGGCGGCCGAGTCCGTCGTACGCGTCGCGCCGCCGGTGAGCGCCCCTCCGCGGCGCCGGAGGCGTCGGCGGGCCACCAGCGAGGGCCTGGTCGGCCGGTTCGTCCTGCTCGGCGTCGTCTGCATCATCGTGTCGACGCTGATGCGGCTCGACGTGATCCCCTCGCTGGGGGTGATGCGCGACCGTGGCGAGCAGACGATCAGCGAGCTGAGGAACCCGTCGAGCCCGGCCGGTGAGACCGTCACGCTGCGACAGACGCCCACCCGCCCGGCGCTCGACGTCACCGTCGACGCCCCGGTGGCGACGCGGTCGACGACGGCCAGCGTCCGGGTGCTGCCCGGCAACGTGCTGCTCGCCGTCCCGATGACCATCCGCAACGCCGGCGGCACGACGTGGGCGTCGTTCCCCGACACGACCGTGCTGCTGCGCGACAGCGGCGGCCAGACCTACCGTCCCAACCCCACGATGACCCGGGTGAGGTCGGGACGGGTGCTGCCCGCCGCGATCCGGCTCGGTCCCGGTCGCACGACGCGGGGGCTGATGGTCTTCGAGGTGCCGAGGGGTACGACGGTCGACACGGTCGAGCTCGAGGCCGGCCGCGGGAAGCCGGACGTGCTGCGCTGGAAGGTCGGCTAGACCCGGTCCCTGCACGCCGATGACATGTGTCATGAGGCGCAGGTGCAGAACCCCCGCCGATGGGTGAGGCCACGCACTACTGGCGCGGCCCGGCATCGCGAATGCTGGAGGCATGAGCGAACACACCATCACCACGCGCGGTCTGCGCCGCACGCACGGGAGCGGGAGGCACGCCTTCGAGGCCGTGCGGGGGGTCGACCTCGACATCGCGGCGGGCACCATCCACGCCCTCCTCGGAGTCAACGGCGCCGGCAAGACCTCGACCCTCGAGGTGATCGAGGGGCTGGCCCCGCCGAGCGCGGGGGAGGTGCGGGTGCTGGGGCTCGACCCGATCGCCGACCGGGCCGTCGTACGCCGCCGGACCGGGGTGCTCCTCCAGCGCAGCGGGTTCGTGGCCGACCTCACGGTGACCGAGACGCTGCAGATGTGGGCGGCCACCGTCACCGACGCGCGCACGGTGCCGGAGTGCCTGGCGATGCTCGCCCTCGAGGACCGCGCCGGGACCGCGATGCGCGCGCTCTCCGGCGGTGAGCAGCGCCGGGTCGACCTCGCCTGCACGCTGATGGGGCGACCGGAGGTGGTGATGCTCGACGAGCCCACGACCGGTCTCGACCCGGAGAGCCGGCGCCAGGTGTGGCAGCTCGTCCGCGCCCTCCGTGACGACGGCGCCACGGTGCTGCTGACCACCCACTACCTCGACGAGGCCGAGGCCCTCGCCGACGACCTGTCGATCATGCGGGCCGGTGAGATCGTCCGGTCGGGTACGCCGGCCCAGATCGTCGCCGACCATCCCTCGGAGATCTCCTTCGTCACCCCCGAGGTGGCCCTTCCCGACCGCACCCGGGGACGTGTCACCCGCGACGGCACCCGCACCGTCCTCCAGGTCGACGACCTCCAGGCCGAGCTGACCGAGCTGCTCCGCTGGGCCGAGGCGGGGTCCCTCCGGCTGGACGGCCTGGCGGCCCGCACCGCGAGCCTGGAGTCGGTCTTCCTCGCGATCGCCGACGAGCCGGTCCCCACCGGCAGCTCCACCGGCAGCCCTGCAGGCACCTCCACCCGGGCCAGTGACGCCCACACGCTCGAAGGGAACCTGCGATGACCACCCTGCAACCCGCCATCCACCGCGTCACGCGGCTGGCGCGCACCAACACGACGCTGATGATGCGCAACCGGCTGACCATGGGCTACGCGCTGGTGATGCCGCTGCTCCCGCTCGGACTGCTGTTCCTCGGTGAGCGCGGCGCCGTCGACGGCGCCAGCGGCGCCATCGCCACGGCGTTCCTGATGGCGCTGATGTTCCCCGTCTACTACAACCTGCTCTCGATGTTCGTGAGCCGGCGCGACGAGCTGGTCCTCAAGCGGCTGCGGACCGGCGAGATCCGCGACGGGGAGCTGGTGCTGTCGATGGCCCTGCCCGGGGTCGCGATCACGCTCGTGGTCTCGGTGCTCACCGTCGTCGTCGCGATGGCGACCGGCCTGCGGTTCCCGCTGAACCCCGTGCTCCTGCTGCTCGGGGTGCTCCTCGCGACGGCGGCCTTCGCCGGGTTCGCCCTGTGGACGGCGTCGTGGACGCGCACGGCCGAGGCCGCGCAGATGACCAGCATGCCGGTCGTCCTCCTTGCCACGGTCGGCCTGCTGCGCGGTGTGTTCCCCGCCGCGGCCCAGCCGTGGGTCGACCTGCTGCCGGGCACGGCGATCGCCAACCTGTTGCGGGTCGCCTGGTTCGGCCGGCCCCCGGAGCTGGGCACCGCGGAGCGCTTCGACTTCCTGGCCACCTGGAGCGAGGCGCTGCCGTCGCTGGCCGTGCTCGCCGCGTGGACGGTCGTGGCGATCTGGGTCGCGCGCCGGTCGATGCGCTGGGAACCGCGTTCCTAGGCGCCCGGACATGACTCACCTGACAGGATCGCGGCGTGGACGCAGGGGAGTCGTGATGAGGATCCGCTCGTGGGGCTGGGCCGACCGGTCCCAGGTGGAGCGTGTCCGGCTCTACACGATCGGGTCCCTCTACTTCATCCTCTGGTTCCTGCTGCTCGTGATGTTCGTCAGCACCATCGCCCTGGTGAGCGCACCGTTGGACGTGGCCGGCATCGCCGTCGGCACGCTCGCCCTCGGGGTGGCGGGCACCTGGGCGCTGCAGGCCGCGATCCGGCTCTATCCCGAGCGCGCGCCGGTGCCGTGGCCACAGCTCGGGACGCTGCTCGCGGTGGCGGCGGTCGCCGAGCTGCTGATCCTCCTGCTGCCCGAACGCGGCCAGTTCTCGGCCGCCCTCGTCGTGGTCGGTGCGCTGGTCTGGGGGGCGGGCGGCCTGCGGGGCCGCGCGGTCCAGTGGTCGCTCTCCCTCGCCTCCGTCGTGGTGGTCGTGCTGCCGACGGGCCGGCCCGAGCTCGCCCCGGCCGGCCTGGCGACGGCGCTGTTCCTGCTGTTCACCGTGCAGAGCTCGCTGTGGCTGCTGGGCGTCGTCACCGAGCTCGAGGGCAGTCGCCACACGCAGGCCGCCCTCGCGGTCGCCGAGGAGCGGCTGCGCTTCTCCCGCGACGTGCACGACGTGCTCGGTCGTGAGCTGTCCACCATCGCGGTCCAGGCCGAGCTCGCGGCGACCCTGGCCGAGCGCGGCGACCCCCGCGCGCCGCAGCACATCCTGCAGGTGCGCGAGACCGCGCACGAGGCGCTCCGGGAGGCGCGTGCGCTGGCTCGCGGCTACCGCCCGCTGGACCTGGCCGCCGAGATCGACGGCGCGGTCTCGCTGCTGCGCTCCGCCGGCATCACCGCGACCGCCGACCTCTCCCAGCTGCCGCCGGCGTGGCACGAGCCCGTGGCCCGGGTGATCCGCGAGGCGGTCACCAACGTGCTGCGGCACTCGCGCGCCACCCACGTCGAGATGGAGTACGCCGGGGGCGTGGTGCTGATCCACAACGACGGCGCGACCGCGGCCACCGCGGAACGGGTCACCGGCGGGACCGGGCTGGTCGGCCTCACCGAGCAGCTCGCCCCGTCGGGAGCCGTGGTCAGCACACGGCGCGAGGGTGACGGGTTCACCGTCCGGGTCGACCTCGCGACCACGGGGGCCGACCAGTGATCCGGGTGCTGCTCGCGGACGACGAGAACCTGATCCGCAGCGCGCTCGCGCAGATGCTGGACCTCGAGGACGACATCGAGGTCGTCGCCGAGGCCGCGACCGGGGCCGAGGCCCTCGAGGCGGCGGTCCGGACGACGCCCGACGTGGCCGTGCTCGACCTGCAGATGCCCGACCGCGACGGCATCTCGGTGGCCGAGGAGCTGGGCCGGCTGCTGCCCGGGTGCGGCTGCCTGATCGTCACCAGCCACGGCCGGCCGGGCTACCTCAAGCGCGCCCTGGAGAGCGGCGTGAAGGGCTTCCTGCCGAAGACCACCTCGGCGGCGACCCTCGCCCAGGTGGTGCGGATCGTGCACGGCGGCGGGCGCCACGTGGACCCCGAGCTGGCGGCCGAGGCGATCACCGCCGGCGACTCGCCGCTGACCCCGCGCGAGGCCGACGTGCTGGAGGCCGCGGCGGGGGGCGCCCCGGTCGAGGACATCGCGCGGAGGGTCCATCTCTCTCCCGGCACGGTGCGCAACTACCTCTCCAGCGCCGTCACCAAGCTGGGCGCCAGCAACCGCCACGAGGCGGCGGCGACGGCCCGGCGGATGGGCTGGATCTAGGGGGCTCCGCCCTCTCGCGCCAGTCGCTCCGCAGGCGCTGGGAGGACGCCTGTGAGTCCCCTCACCCCGCGAGCGTGTGCAGTCCGGATCCGGCCCGCCCGGGACGCACAATTCGCGGTGTGACCGACGCCCGCGAGACCTACAAGATCCTGGATCTCGCGCTCCGTATCGGCGAGATCCTGCTCTCCTCGGGAGCGGGCGCGGCCGACGTGACCGCGACGATGTTGGGGATCACCCGGCACTTCGGCCTGCGCAACGCCGACATCGACGTGACGTTCACCCTGCTGCGGATGAGCTACCAGGACGACCCCGACGAGATGCCGGTGCTGCTGACCCGCAGCATCAGCCAGCGCGACATCGACTACGACGACCTGACGCGCACCCACCACCTGGTCAACGACGTCCTCCAGGACCGGCTCACGGTCACCGAGGCGCGGGCCCGGGTCGCGCGCGTGAACGCCACCCCGCACTACCTGCCGCGCTGGGCGGTGGTGCTCGGGTCCGGCGTGGTCGGCGGCGGCATCGCCCTGGTGCTGGGCGGTGGGGTGGTCGTCACGGCCGTCGCGACCGTCGCGGGCCTGCTGATCACCATGCTGATGCGCACCCTGAACCGGCTGGGGTGGCCGATGTTCTACCAGCAGATCGCGGGCGGGCTGCTGGCCACGCTGCTGGCGCTGGCCACGGCGGCGCTCGACCAGGAGCTCGACCTCAGCGTCGACACCTCGCTGGTGATCACGGCGTCCATCGTGCTGCTGCTCTCCGGCATCGGCTTCATGGGCGCGATCCAGGATGCGCTCAGCGGCTTCTACATCACCTCGGGCGCCCGGATCATCGAGGCCATGCTCGCGACGGCCGGCCTGATCGCGGGGGTCTCGGCGGGCGTGGCGCTGGCCCCGACCTTCGGCGTGAGCCTCGTCGGCGTACGCCCCGGCGCGGTCAGCGCCTACGTCCAGACCAACCCGCCCCTCGTCCTGCTCGGCGCCATCGCGGCTGCTGCCGCCTTCGCCTTCACCTGCTACGCGCCGCTGCGGGCCCTGCCGGCGATCGCGATGAGCACCCTGCTCGGCCACCTCGTCTACCTCGCCATGCAGGACCCGCAGGCCTCGATGCCCTGGGCCGCGGCGTGCGCGGCCATCACGATCGGGCTGGTCAGCTCGGCGATCGCGGGCCGGGTCGGGGTCCCGCCGCTCGTGGTCGTCGTGCCCGCGCTCGTGCCCATGCTGCCCGGGCTCTTGATCTTCCGCGGTCTGAGCTACATCTCCGACGGCCAGACGCAGGGCATCCTGCAGCTCTCCGCGGCCGCGGCCACGACCATCGCGCTGGCGGCCGGGGTGATCATGGGCGAGTACATCTCGCAGCCGATCGAGCGCAACGTACGCCGGCTCGAGGGTCGGCTGTCCGGGCCGCGGATGGTCGGAGTGATGCACGGGCACCTGCCGCGGCGCACCCGCCCGCGCGCCCGCCGTACGACCAGCTGAGGACCTGGCGCGCCGAGGTTTCGGCACCGGGGCCAGACTGGCGACGTGAGCCGACCCCGCATCCCGCTTCTCGCCGCCCTCGCGCTCGCGCCGTCGCTGCTCACCGCGGCCAGGGGGGTACGCCGCTCGCTCGGCGCCGGCAACCGGCGCTTCGACTACTCCGGCTCACCCCAGTTCGACGCCGGCCTGTTCCACAACCGGTTGCCCGCCACCGAGGCGCCGGCCGGTGCCACCGCCGGCCTGGCCGCGGAGTTCGCGACCAAGGGGAGCGGTGGCAAGCCGCGCCGACCGGTCCGGCTGGCCACCCCCGACCTGCCCGAGCGGGCCGGTGAGCTGGCCGCGACCTGGCTCGGCCACGCGACCGTGCTGCTCGAGGTCGAGGGACGGTGGGTGCTCACCGACCCGGTGTGGAGTGACCGCGTCTCGCCCTCGCGCGCCGTGGGCCCGCGCCGCAACCACCCGGTGCCGCTGGCGCTGGCCGACCTGCCCCCGCTGGACGCGGTGCTGATCTCGCACGACCACTACGACCACCTCGACACCGCCACCATCGACTCGCTGCTCTCGCGCAGCGCGGCCGAGGGCAACGACTTCCCGTTCGTCGTGCCGCTGGGCATCGGTCGCCACCTGAGCCGCTGGGGCGTCCCGGACGCCCGCATCGTGGAGCTCGACTGGGACGAGTCGCACGAGGTCCGCGGGCTCACCTTCACCTGCACCGAGGCCCGGCACTTCTCGGGGCGCAGCCTGGGCAACAACACCACGCTGTGGGCCAGCTGGGTGGTCGCCGGGAAGGAGAGCAGGACCTTCTTCGGCGGCGACTCCGGCTACACCCCGGCCTTCGCGGACATCGGTCAGCGCTACGGCCCGTTCGAGCTGACCGTCCTGCCCATCGGTGCCTACGACGCACGGTGGCCCGACGTGCACATGGACCCGGAGCAGGCTGTCCGGGCGCACGGCGAGCTGCGCGGGGGCACGCTCCTGCCGATCCACTGGGGGACCTTCGACCTGGCCTTCCACGCCTGGTCGGCACCGGTCGAGCGTGCGGTGCAGGAGGCGGCCCGCACCGGCGTCGCGCTCGCCCTGCCCCCTCCCGGGGGGCGCTTCGAGTCGGGCGGCGACCTGCCCTCGGCGCCCTGGTGGCACGCCTCCGCGTAGCCCCCTCAGAGCTGGTGTCAGGTGCAGGGTCCCTGACCCAGCAGCGCGAGGCCGCGGCGGTCCCCGGGGCCGAACACGGTCCGGCCCAGGTTGGCGCCGTTCATCAGCTCGCGGCGGTCGTGGACGTGGTTGAGCCCGACGACGTGGCCGAGCTCGTGCATGACGACGGCCTGCGCCAGGGCGGTGCCGCCCGGCCGGTGGTGCATCGTGTCGAACTCCTCGGAGTTGAGCGCTGCCTGGCCCGTGACCCACGTCTCCCGGCCACCGTTGACCAGCCCCGAGCTTCCCCTCGTCCGGCGTAGCCGCGCAGCGACGGGATCTCGAGCGGCGTGGCGAAACCGACCAGGACGGGGCGCTCTCCGCCGACGACCGTCAGCGGCGGGGTGGGGATCTGGACCTTGGCCGTGCTCTCGCCGACGTAGACGAGGCTGAGGTGGGTGGCGGCCGAGACCTCGCCCATCGCGGCGAGGATGAGGCTCCGGGCCCAGGCCTCGTCCTCGACGCCCGCCGTGTTGATCTCCACGCGGATGGGCTTGCACGAGCTGTAGGTCACCGGGGTGCTCGGGTCTCCGGGCTGCGTCTCCATGAACCGGTAGGTGCCCGGACCGCCCGACCCGAAGGCGCTGACCCGGTAGGCGATGACGACGACCATCGCCGCGGCGGTCAGGAGGCCCACGACCAGCTTGCGCACGCACCCTCCCCGAGCCTCTCATTTCCTGACAAAGCACTCATATGGTGAGGCGTGCTCGCGGCCGCCGTCAGGTGAATGCGGCAATCGATGGTGGGCGCTGCTCGGCCGTCCGGGTCGGCCTGTGCACTGGGCGTCAGGCTGTCGTCGCGCGCACGTAGGGTGGCGACAACATGAGCACGCAGTTCCCGATCCCCGGTCTTCCCGCCGCCGAGGCGACGCCCCAGGAGAGCGGGGACGACGGCTCCGGGAGGCAGCGTCGCCGCCGACCCACCCGCGAGCAGCTGCTCGCGGGTCTCAACGAGCCCCAGCGCGAGGCCGTGGTGCACGAGGGGGCACCGCTCCTGGTGGTCGCCGGGGCAGGCTCGGGCAAGACCCGGGTGCTGACCCGCCGGATCGCGTGGCTGATCTCCGAGCGCGGTGCGCACCCCGGCTCCATCCTCGCGATCACCTTCACCAACAAGGCCGCTGCCGAGATGCGGGAGCGCGTCGAGGAGCTGGTCGGCGGCCGCGCCCGGATCATGTGGGTGAGCACCTTCCACTCCGCGTGCGTGCGGATCCTCCGCAAGGAGATCACTCAGTTCAACAAGAGCGAGGGGTTCGGCTTCAAGTCGAGCTTCTCGATCTACGACGCCGCCGACTCCAAGCGGCTGATGACGCTGGTCTGCCGCGACCTGGACCTCGACGTGAAGCGCTTCCCGCCGCGCGCGATCCTCAACTGGGTCAGCAACGCCAAGAACGAGCTCCAGGACCACGAGGACGCCGCGAAGGACGCGCAGAACGGGCTCGAGGAGACCTACGCGTCGGCGTACGCCGAGTACCAGCGTCGCCTGCGCCAGGCCAACGCCCTCGACTTCGACGACCTGCTGATGATGACCGTGCACCTGTTCCGGGCGTTCCCGGCCGTGCGCGAGAACTGGCGCCGCCGGTTCCGCCACGTGCTGGTCGACGAGTACCAGGACACCAACCACGCGCAGTACGCCCTGATCCACGAGCTGTGCGCCAACCGCCTCGAGCAACCCGTGACGGAGGTCCCCGAGGATGCCGTCGAGCCGGCCGAGCTGATGGTGGTCGGCGACGCCGACCAGTCGATCTACGCGTTCCGCGGCGCCAACATCCGCAACATCATGGACTTCGAGCAGGACTTCCCCAACGCCTCGACGGTGATGCTGGAGCAGAACTACCGCTCCACCCAGACCATCCTCACCGCGGCCAACTCGGTGATCAGCCGCAACGAGTCGCGCAAGCCGAAGAACCTCTGGTCCGACGCCGGACCGGGTGACCGCATCGTCGGGTACGTCGGCGACGACGAGCGGGACGAGGCGCGCTTCGTGGCCGAGGAGGTCGACAAGCTCACCGACGCCGGGGACGCGCGGGCCGGTGACGTCGCGGTGTTCTACCGCACCAACGCCCAGTCACGCGTCTTCGAGGAGGTCTTCATCCGCGTCGGGCTGCCCTACCGGGTGGTGGGCGGCGTGCGGTTCTACGAGCGGCGTGAGGTGCGCGACGCACTGGCCTACCTGCGCGTGCTCGCCAACCCCGACGACTCCGTCTCCCTGCGCCGGGTGCTGAACACCCCCAAGCGCGGCATCGGCGACCGGGCCGAGGCCTGCATCGAGGGGCTGGCCCAGCGCGACCGGATCACCTTCTGGGACGCGCTGCGGCGGGCCGAGGACGCCCCGGGCCTGGCCACCCGGTCGCTGAACGCGATCCGCGGCTTCGTCGACCTCGTCGAGCAGCTCCAGTCGATGGTGGCGGCGGGGGAGCGCGTGGACGTCGTGCTCGAGCAGGCGCTGACGCGCAGCGGCTACCTCAAGGAGCTCGAGGACTCCGAGGACCCCCAGGACGAGACCCGCGTGGAGAACCTCGCCGAGCTCGTCGCCGTGGCCCGCGAGTTCGCCGACGACCCCCAGGTCGGGCCGTCCGCCGATCCCGCCGACGTGGTGGACGAGGACGGCAACGCCCTCGAGGCCCCCGTCGACGGTCCGGGCGCGGCCCCGCCCGGTCTGGTCGACTTCCTCGAGCGGGTGGCGCTGGTCGCCGACTCCGACCAGATCCCCGACGCTCCCGAGGAGAACGAGGGGGCCCCGCCCGGCGTGGTCACGCTGATGACCCTGCACACCGCCAAGGGGCTGGAGTTCCCGGTCGTGTTCCTGACCGGGCTCGAGGACGGGATCTTCCCGCACATGCGCTCGCTGGGCGACAAGCCCGAGCTCGAGGAGGAGCGCCGGCTGGCCTACGTGGGCCTGACCCGGGCCCGCGAGCGGCTCTACATCTCCCGCGCGGTGGTGCGCTCGGCGTGGGGTGCCCCGCAGCACAACCCGGCGTCCCGGTTCGTCGACGAGCTCCCGGTCGACCTGGTCGACTGGCGCCGCACCGAGAGCGCGATGACGTCCTGGAACCGGCCCGACTACGGCCAGAGCGGCTCCTGGGGCTCCGGTGGCGGCCGGACGTCCCAGCCTCGGTTCAGCTCGGCGACCATCCGCAAGGACGCGGCCAGGAAGGCCCAGGCCGGCCGCGCGATCCCGTCGTTGGAGCCCGGCGACCGGGTGCAGCACGACACCTTCGGCCTCGGCACGGTGGTCGCCCTCGAGGGAGCCGGCGACAACGCGGTCGCCTCGATCGACTTCGGCAGCGAGGGCGTCAAGAGGCTGCTGCTGCGCTACGCGCCGGTGGAGAAGCTCTAGCGCCTCGCGGGCGCTGACCCCGGGACGACCAGCCGATCGAGACGACCATCCGCTCGAGACGCACGGCCGCTCGAGACGCACGGCCGAGTGGCTACGGCGTGACGCCGTGGAAGACCAGGGCCCCGAAGGGGTCGACCGGGTCGCCGCCGCCGGGACGGACCTCGAGGTGCAGGTGGGGGCCGGTGGTGTTGCCGGTGCTGCCCACGGTGCCGATCTGCTGGCCGCTGGTGACCGTGTCACCGGGGGAGACGCCGATGGTGGTCTGGTGGCAGTACCAGATCTCGGTGCCGTCGGCGAGGGTCTCGATGGTCTGGTTGCCGTAGGCGCCGGCCGAGCCCGTCTTGGTGATGGTGCCGTTGGCGACGGCCACGATCGGGGTGCCCGAGGAGGTCGCGAAGTCGAGACCGGTGTGGTTGCTCGACCACAACCCGCCGGCCATCCCGAACCGGGCGGTCAGGTGGTAGCCGGTCGTGGGCAGGACCCACTGGTTCTTGGCGATCTGGCCCGCGCGGGCCTCAGCGGCCCGGCCCAGCGACTTCAGCTCGGCGTTGCGCTCGGCGGCGTCCTTCTCGGCGGCCGCCTCGAGCTTGGCCTGGGTGGCGTCCTGGAGGGCCTGGCGCTCGGAGTCGCGGCTGATGGCGCGTTCGCGGGGCCCACCGACGTAGCCGACGGCGTCAGTGCCCGACCGCGAGCTGCCGTGGGCGGAGAGCTCGAAGGCCTGCGGCGCGGCGGCGGACGAGGGGCTCATCGTCAGGGCCCCGGCTCCGGCGATGGCCAGCGCAGCCAGGCCGGCCAGCGTGGGAACGGCTGGCACGCGGCGGTGGAGACGCTTCAGGCGCCCCGTGGTGGCCGCCTTCTCGGCGCGTCGGCGACCGGGGGCCGAGGGCGTGCCAGCGGCAGGACGATGCCCGCGGTGGCGCTCGGCTCGGTGGTTGCCCATGCGTGTACCCGTCAGTTGGTCCGTTTGGTAACGACCCGACACCATAACGGTCAGGTCACGTCAGACGAAATTCCCCCGAGTGGCTCTGTGGATCCCCCGATTGCCGTGCTGCTAAACCAACGAGCCACAGCGGGTCGGGCCACGGGGTGCCGGTTGTGGTCCCGGTCACCCGGCCCGGAGACCGGATAACCTGCAGCCATGTTGCGCATCGTGGTGGCCAAGCCCGGACTCGACGGCCACGACCGGGGAGCCAAGGTGGTGGCGCGCGCCCTGCGCGACGCGGGTCACGAGGTCATCTACACCGGTCTGCACCAGACCCCCGAGCAGATCGTGGAGACGGCCATCCAGGAGGACGCCGACCTGATCGGCCTCTCCGTGCTGTCGGGGGCGCACATGACCCTGTTCCGCAAGCTGGTCGCGCTCCTCGCGGAGCGCGACGCCGCCGACATCGTCGTCTTCGGCGGCGGGATCGTCCCCGAGGAGGACGTCGCCCCCCTCGAGGAGATCGGTGTCGCGAAGATCTTCACCCCCGGCGCCACCACCAGCGAGATCACCGAGTGGGTGGCCGAGCACTTCGCCGAGGAGACGACCTCCTAGGTCCCGTCCCGACGGCTAGAACCTGAGGTTGCCCACGATCGGCAGCGCCAGCGTGCTGGGGGCGGCCGGGCTGGTGCTGATCGTCACCGGCTGCGCGACGGTGTTGCCGGCGTAGGCGAAGTCGCTGGCCGCCACGGCGACCTGGATCCGGTGGCCGGTCGCGAAGCGGTGCACGATGCCGGGCAGCTTCACGGTGAGCGGCTTGGTCACGTCGGCCACGCGCACCGGGGAGATGAGGCGGTTCTTGAGCACCTTCTTGCCGTCCGGTGCCACGTCGTACACCTTGGCGAAGAGGACCAGCTGTCCCGAGGGACCGGCGGCCTGGCTCTGGGCGGCGACCGGCGCGGTGAGGTGCAGCGTCACGACCGGGGCGCCGACCACGTCGGCGTTGGCGGTGAGCGCCTTCGAGGTGAACGCGGCGAAGGTGCCGGGTGCGTCGGAGGGCTCGTTGTTCACGGTGTCGCCCTCGAGCCCCGAGGTCTCCGAGTAGGACGTGGGCGCGGCCGAGGCGTTGGCGTACGACGCGGAGCCGGGCAGCACGGACGCCTTGGTGGCGGTCAGTCCCTGGGTGCCGGTGAAGTAGAGGGTGTTGGTCGGCTTGTCGGAGAACGTGCTGCTCTGGGCGTACGCCGCGGCGATCGCCTTGCCCGCCTTGGCGGGGCTGGTGTCGTACTTCACCCAGTCGCGGAAGTACTCGAACTGCGGGCCGGTCGTGGCGGTGCTCTGACCGCGCACGTAGTGGTTCATCCAGTTCAGGAAGCGCGTGCCGAGGTAGGAGTCGCGCAGCGACGCGGCGCCGAAGTCGAGCTCGCCCGGGACCGGGGTGGAGCCGGAGTGGCCCCACGACTGCCAGACCATCTTGACCGGCGTGCCCTGCGCCTTGAGCGAGGAGTAGGTCGCCATCGCCTCGTTGAGGTTGAACAGCGTGTCCTTCTGGCCCTGCACCAGGAGTGTCGGGGCCTTGACCTGCTTGACGTAGGAGGCGACCGAGGCGTGCTTGGCCAGCGCGACCGTCCCGGCGTCCGGGTAGCCCAGCGTGTTCAGGGACGTGATCCCGACGCAGGCCTGGTCGGTGAAGTTCGGGCAGCCGACCTGCGTCTCGGGGTCGGCGGGGGCGTTCTCGGCGCCGGAGGCGATCCCGGCTGCGGTGAACAGGTCGATCCACTGCTTCTTGGCGACTCCGTTGGGCGCCAGGGAGTAGCTCAGGTCGTTCCAGGTGATGATCGGGATGATCGCGTCGATGCGCGGGTCCTGCTTGGCGACGGCGTACTGGATCTGGCCGCCGTAGGAGCCGCCGATCATGCCCACCCGCGGGTCGCCCGCCGACTCGGCCGCGATGCTCTTCAGCAGCTTCGGCGTGCTCGAACCGGCCGGGGTGTAGGCGCGCTTGCCGGCCAGGACGTCGACCATCTGCTTGCCGGCCTTGCCGTCGTAGTCGGGGTCGTCGAGCGTGATCTTGCAGGTGGTCTTGCCGAAGCCCAGACCGGAATAGCTGAGCACGGCGTACCCCTGGCCCACGAAGCCCTTGCCGATGGCCGTCTGGTTGCTGTCGGCCTTGTCGCCGCCGAAGCCGTGCGTGCTGAGGATCGCCGGGACCGGGTGGCTCGCGCTGGCACCGTCGGGCAGGTAGAGGTCGGCGTCGATCGTGCACGCCTGGTCGTTGGCCGGTCCCACCTTCACCGGCACCGTCAGCGCCTGGACGCTGTAGCCGGGCGTGGTGTCAGTCGTGACCGCCGCGGCGGGCGGGCCGGAGGCGAGCGCGACGCCGGAGCAGGCGAGGGCAGCGGTGACCAGGGTGGCGGTGAGTGGCCGGAAGGATGTCGTGGGCATGCCGGGTCAACGAGGCACAGGTGGTGATGGTCACGTTGGGCGTCCCACCCGCTCGCGGAGGCGCCGCGGGTCAGTCGACCGCGTGGGCGCGCACGAACCCGGCGACGAGGTCGGCGAGCTCCCGGGGTCGGGCGCGGGGGAGCCAGTGGCCGTCGTCGACCTCCACCAGGGTGAGGTCGCGGCAGCGTGCGTCGAGGTGGTCCAGGGACCGGCGCAGGATGAAGCCGTCACGCAGCGCCGCCACCACCAGCACCGGTGTCGAGGTCCGCCAGGGCTCGGGCCGGCTGAGCCGGTGCCGGTTGGCCCGGTAGAGGTTGATGGCCGGGACGCTGTTGCGCGCCAGCTCCGGCGTGCCCCAGGCCAGCAGGTGGGCGGTCGGGTCGAGCAGGCTGAAGATCCGGCCGAGCAGGCCCTGGGCGTGGCGGACGCTGAGCTCGGGCAGCACCGGCAGGCAGAACAGCATCGCGTAGATGCTGTGCAGGAGCTGGGGCACCATCCGCAGCCGGCCGCGCCAGGTCGAGGTGAGGGTGGCGAGGTGGTCGAGCGGCGGTCCGCTGGCGGAGGTGTAGGTCGCCAGCCGGCTCTCGAGCCGGGGGTCCCAGGTGGCGGCCGCGACCGCCTCCCACATCGCCACCGAGCCCCAGTCGTGGCCGACCAGGTGCACCCGGTCACCGTCGGGGACGGTCGCCTCGAGCACGCCGATCAGGTCCTCGACGAGCAGCTCGGTGCGGTAGGAGGAGCGGTCCTCGGGACGGCTGGAGCGGCCGGAACCGCGCATGTCGTAGGTGATGACGTGCCACTCGTCGGGCAGCGCCGTGACGACCGGCTCCCACATCTGCTGGTCGTCGGGATAGCCGTGGACGAGGAGCACGTGGGTGCGTGAGGTGAGGTCGCCGTACTCCGTGACGGCGAGCGTGACGGGCGGGGTGACACGCGGCGTGACCTGTGTCTCAGTGCGTTCCACGCTCGCACCCTATGTGGCCGGGGGCGCCCCGGCGGGTCTAGGGTCGAGCGGAGCCAGACCAACGAGTGCCAAACAAGGAGCGGTTGAACCGTGGACCTGATGGAGTACCAAGCGAAGGAGCTCTTCGCCAAGCATGGTGTGAAGGCAACCCTCGGCACGGTCGTGGAGACCGCTGAGGAGGCCCGGGCCGCAGCCGAGGAGATCGGCGGCGTCACGGTGATCAAGGCGCAGGTCAAGGCCGGAGGTCGAGGCAAGGCCGGCGGCGTCAAGATCGCGAAGACCGCGGACGAGGCAGCCGAGCACGCCGAGGCGATCCTCGCGCTGACCATCAAGGACCTGCCGGTCAACCGCGTGCTCGTCACGCCGGCGACCCCGCCGGTGGAGGAGTACTACTTCTCCTTCCTGCTCGACCGGTCCAACCGGTCCTACCTGTGCATCGCCTCGGTCGAGGGTGGTGTGGAGATCGAGGAGGTCGCCAAGACCAACCCCGACGCGGTGAAGAAGATCTCGATCAACGCCGGGACCGGTGTCGACGAGGCGAAGGCAACGGCGATCGTCGAGGAGGTCGGCTTCCCCGCCGAGCTGCGCGACCAGGCGATCACGATGGTGCAGCAGCTGTGGAACGTCTTCGTCGAGGAGGACGCCACGCTCGTCGAGGTCAACCCGCTCGCCCGGCTCGAGGGCGACGTGCTCGAAGCACTCGACGGCAAGGTCTCGCTCGACGACAACGCCGACTTCCGCCACGAGGACCACGCTGTCTTCGAGGACAAGGAGTCCGCGGACCCGCTCGAGGCGAAGGCCAAGGCGAAGGGCCTCAACTACGTCAAGCTCGACGGTGCCGTCGGCATCATCGGCAACGGCGCCGGCCTGGTCATGTCGACGCTCGACGTCGTGGCGTACGCCGGTGAGAAGCACGGCGGGGTCACCCCGGCCAACTTCCTCGACATCGGCGGTGGCGCCAACGCCGAGGTGATGGCCAACGGCCTCGACGTGATCCTCGGCGACGAGCAGGTCAAGTCGGTCTTCGTGAACGTCTTCGGCGGCATCACGGCGTGCGACGAGGTCGCCAACGGCATCGTCGGCGCGCTGGACATCCTCGGCGACGAGGCGACCAAGCCGCTCGTCGTACGCCTCGACGGCAACAACGTGGACGAGGGCCGCCGGATCCTCGACGAGGCCAACCACCCCCTCGTGACGCTGGTGGACACCATGGACGGCGCGGCCGACAAGGCCGCCGAGCTGGCCAACGGCTGAGACGGAGAGAAGAGCATGTCGATCTACCTCAACAAGGACTCGAAGATCATCGTCCAGGGCATGACCGGTGGGATGGGCTCCAAGCACACCACCCTCATGGTCGAGGCCGGCTCCAACATCGTCGGTGGCGTCAACGCCCGCAAGGCCGGCACCTCCGTCGAGCTCGGTGGGCAGGAGCTCCCGGTCTTCGGCAGCGTCGAGGAGGCGATGAAGGAGACCGGCGCTGACGTGTCGGTCGTCTTCGTGCCCCCGGCCTTCACCAAGGACGCGTGCATCGAGGCCATCGACGCGGGCATCGCCCTGCTCGTGGTGATCACCGAGGGCGTCCCCGTGCAGGACAGCGCCGAGGTGTGGGCCTACCTCGAGGGCAAGTCCACCCGGATGATCGGGCCCAACTGTCCCGGCATCATCACTCCGGAGGAGTCGCTCGCCGGCATCACCCCGCACACCATCGCGGGCAAGGGTCCGATCGGGCTGGTCTCCAAGTCGGGCACGCTGACCTATCAGATGATGTTCGAGCTCAAGGACTACGGCTTCACCACCGCGATCGGCATCGGCGGTGACCCCGTCATCGGCACCACGCACATCGACGCGCTCGAGGCGTTCGAGAACGACCCGGACACCAAGGCGATCGTGATGATCGGCGAGATCGGTGGCGACGCCGAGGAGCGGGCCGCCGACTACATCAAGGAGCACGTGACCAAGCCGGTCGTCGGCTACGTCGCCGGCTTCACCGCCCCCGAGGGCAAGACGATGGGCCACGCCGGCGCCATCGTCTCCGGCTCCTCGGGCACCGCCGAGGCCAAGAAGGAGGCCCTCGAGGCTGCCGGGGTCAAGGTCGGCAAGACGCCGTCGGAGACGGCTGAGCTGATGCGGGAGATCCTGAAGGGCCTGTAAGTGGTGGCAGTTTCACTGGGTCCCCAGTGAAACTGCCACTTCCCCCTTGTTGCAACGGTGGGGGAGTGCAAGTTTCACTGGGGCCCCAGTGAAACTTCACGTCACAGCATTGCGCGAGGAGTACGCCGGGTCGGCGTACTCCTCGTTCGCCATCACGGCCTCGAGCCGCTCCACGGCGACGCGGACGTCGTCGGTCGTGTTGTAGAGCGGGGCGAAGCCGAACCGGGCGATGTCGGGGTCGCGGAAGTCGCCGATCACCTCGCGGGCGATCAACGCCTGGACGACGCCGTAGGCCTGTGCGTGCCGCAGGGAGACCTGGCTGCCGCGCCGTGCGTGCTCGCGCGGGGTGGCGATCTCGAAGACGCCCGGCAGCCGGTCCTCGACGAGCGAGATGAACAGGTCGGTCAGCTCGAGCGACGTCGCCCGCAGGGCGGCGAGGCTGACCCCGTCGAACGCCTCGAGGGCGGCCTCGAGGGCGGAGAGCGCGAGCACCGGGGGCGTGCCGGAGCCGAAGCTGCCGACGCCGGCGACCGCCGCGTAGTCGCGCGCCATCGCGAACGGCGTGGCGTGCCCCATCCACCCGGTGATCGGCTGGCGGGCGGCTGCCTGGTGGCGGGGCGCGACCCACAGGAACGCGGGGGAGCCGGGGCCGCCGTTGAGGTACTTGTAGGTGCACCCGACCGCGAGGTCGGCGCCGACGCCCGTGAGGTCCACGGGCACCGCGCCCGTCGAGTGGCACAGGTCCCACTGGACGAGCGCACCGCGCGCCTGGGCCTCGGCGGTGATCGTGGCCATGTCGAACATCGCGCCCGTGCGGAAGTCCACGTGCGTCAGCGACAGCAGCGCGACGTCCTCGTCGACCGCGGCCAGCGGGTCGGCCGGGTCGCACCAGCGCAGCTCGAGGCCCATCAGGTCGGCCACGCCGGCGGTGATGTAGCCGTCGGTCGGGAAGGTCGAGGGCTCCACGACCAGCACCCGCCGGTCGGGCCGCAGGCGGGCGGCGGCGACGGTGGTCTTGAACAGGCTCACGCTGGTGGAGTCGCCGAGGTGGACGTCGGCCGCGGACACCCCGATGAGCGGCGCGATGCGTCCGGCCACGCGCCGGCTCAGCTCCATCCAGTGGGCGTCGTTCCAGGAGCGGATCAGGCCCTCGCCCCACTCCCGGCGTACGACGTCCTGCAGGCGCTCGGCCACTCCCCGGGGGAGGGCACCGAGGGAGTTGCCGTCGAGGTAGACCAGCCCGGGGGCCAGGTCGAAGCCGGTCACCGCGCGCTCAGCTCGAACAGCCGGTCGCGGGCCCGGGTGATCAGCGCCTGGAACGTGACCTCGTCGATGTCGTTCTCGCCGGCCGGGGTGAAGTTCACCTGGGCAACGTAGCGCCCCACGCGTGCGACGCCCATCCAGGAGCTGACCGAGGAGTTCTCGGTGATCTCGGTGCGGAGCCGCCACAGGGCGTACTCCGACTGGCGGTAGCCCTTCTTCTGGACCAGGGCCTTGCCCACCGCGGCGCCCGGGTCTCGCTTCTCGCAGGTGGCCATGGCCGTGGAGATCCTGGCCACCAGGGCCTTGGCCTTCCCGGGCGAGCCGAAGGCGCCGTAGGTCTCGGTGATGCCGAACCGGCGGGGCAGCTTCGCCTGAGGGATCAGGAACGTGCGCGTCGACGCCCGGGGTGCCCCGGACCTCAGGAAGTCGGCCTTGTCGCACGTCGTGGCAGCGATGTTCGGGCGTGCCCGCACCGGTCGGGTGCCGACCCAGCGCCGGTTGACCCGGCCGACCACCGGCAGGTCGGTGGCCGCCAGGGTCCCGCGTGCCTCGCCGGAGGGCGGAGGCAGGACGGGGGCGGCCAGGACGGACTCGGGGCACGGGCCGGCGGGGTCGGACTCGCACACGTTGCGCACGGCGCTGGTGAGCGCGATCACCGCTCGCCGGATCTCGACCGGGCGACCCTTGCGGGTCTCCGTCACGGTCGAGATGGTCAGCGAGCCGGTGCGGGCGACCCCGACCACGTAGGTCCGGGACACGGCACCGGGGATGCGCAGCTTCAGCAGCTGGGCCCGCTCGCCGAGCCCGCTCATCCGGTAGGCGCCCAGCAGCTGGAGGCGGGCCTGGCGGCACCCCGCGAACCAGCCCAGCGTGGTGCGGTAGGCCCGGGTCGCCGCCCGGGGCGTCCGCGAGATCTCGACCGTCTCGTGGAAGCTGCGACGGACCTTGCCGGGGGAGACGAACCGGCGGACGAACGTGCCCCGGCCGCGCGGGTCCGCGAACCGGGTGCCCTGGCAGACCGAGTTGATGCCGGTGCCCTCGGTGTTGTCGGTGGTGCCCAGCAGGCGCCACGTCCCCTTGGGCGCCAGGGCCTCCACCTGGGCGAGGGTGAGCATCATGTCGTCGGTGACGGGCCGGGGCTTCGGCGCGGCCTTGGCCTTTCCCTGCGCGCTGGCCGGCGCCGCGATCCCGCCGTGCACGACGAACGCGCCGCCCGCCAGGGTGACCGCCAGGACGGCGACCACGGCGACCGCGGCGTGCCACCGACGGCGGCGGAGGCCGCCGCGGTGGATCACGTAGGGATGGGGCAGGGCGGCCGCCTCGGCGATGGGAGCCAGCGACGAGATCGCGGTGAGCACGTCGTCGGTCTGCCGGCCCGTGCGCTCGCAGAACGACCGGGTCGCGCCGCCGAGCTGGTAGTCCACCCTCGTCGGGGTCTCACCGAGCTCCCGGCCGATGTCGTCGCGCGACAGGCTCGCCAGGTGGGTCAGCAGCAGCACCCGTCGCTGCTGGTCGGGCAGGTGGTGCAGGGCGTCGAGGACGCTCTTCTGCTCGGAGGTGAGCCCTCGCTCCCGCCGCCAGAGCCGGGCCACGTGCCGTCGTTGCGCCATCGCCCAGGCGCGCGGTCGCACCCACTCCTCCGGGTCGTCGAGACGACCGACCTTGCCCCAGTGGTGACGGGCCGCGACGAAGCTGTCCCTGACCGCGCTCCGGGCTGCCGACAGGTCGCCGGTGAGGGCGTAGGCCTCGAGCACCAGCCGTCGGCGGCTCTCGAGGTAGAAGTCGTCGAAGGGGTGCGTCGACTCGGGCGGGGTGGGCATGACAGGCCGAGGCTACCCGCGTGCCTCACCGGCCCCGCCGGGATCCTGGGTCAGGATGGGACGGCGATGACTGATCTGTTGAGCCGACCGTCCACCCCGAGCACGTCCGAGGCCGCCTCCGGACGTGCCCCCAGACCGCTCACGACCTCCGCCGCGCTGGCCGCCCTCGTCGCCGCCGCCGCGTCGATGGTGACGTGCATGGGCCTGGCCGTGATCGGCTGGTTCCTCGCCGACGCGGGGGCCCACGGGGAGACCACGGACGCCCTCCGGATCGGGGCCGACGCCTGGCTCGTGGGCCACGGCGCCGGGCTGACCGCGTCCGGCGTACCCCTCGGGATCGTGCCGCTGACCCTCACGGCCCTGATGGCGCTCGTCCTGCACCGCGCCGGGCGCTGGGCCGCCGCGACGTCGCAGCCGGTCGAGGACGACCGGACCATCGCCCTGGCCGCCACCATCCTCACCGGGATCTACGTCGTCATCGCCGTCGTCACCTGCATCGTCGTCACCCGCGACTCGGCCAGCCCCGACCTGGGGCGCACGATCCTCGGCTCCCTGCTGGTCTCGGGGGTCGCCGGCACGCTCGGCCTCGCCTCCGGTGCCGGCCGTCTGCGTGGCCTCGTCGGCCTGGTCCCGGGCTGGGTCCGGTCGATCGCCTACGGGGCGGCGGCCGGCTTCCTGCTGCTCGTCGCGGCCTCCGCCGTGCTCGTGGCCGCCGCGCTGGTCACCGGCCTCAACGAGGCGGCCACCGTGATGTCGGAGCTGCGCCTGGGACCGGGCGACTACGTGATGTACGTCGTGGCGACCCTTGCCGTCGCCCCCAACGCCGTGCTGTTCGGCACCGCCTACCTGCTCGGGCCCGGGTTCGCGGTCGGCACCGGCACGGTCGTCTCGCCCAGCCTGGTCGCGCTCGGCCCGGTGCCGGCGTTCCCCCTCCTCGCCGCGCTGCCCGGCAGCGGTCCCACCCCCGGCTGGGCGATGGGCGCGCTGGCGGTGCCGGTGCTCGTCGGTGCGGTCGGAGCGACGCTCGCGCAGCGGGCCTACCGGGTCATGGCGTACGACTCGGCGGCGCTGCGTGGTTTCGCCAGCGGGTTCGGGGCCGCGGTGCTCACGACCCTCGCCGTCTCGGTGGCCGGCGGCCCGATGGGGACCGGTCGAATGGCCGAGATCGGCGCCCCGGTGGGGCAGGTCTTCGTGGCCGCCGTGATGGCGATGAGCCTCGGTGGACTGGTCGCCGGAGTGGTCACTGCCTGGTGGCAGCGCCGCGCCTGATCCTCTGTAGCCTGTGCCGGTGCCCGCAACCCGTCTCGTCGTCCTCGTCTCCGGGGCGGGCACCAACCTGCAGGCCCTGCTCGACGCGTGCGAGGACCCGGCGTACGGCGCGAGCGTGGTCGCCGTCGGGGCCGACCGCGACGCGATCGAGGGGCTGGCCCGCGCCGACCGGGCCGGGGTGCCGACCTTCGTCCGCACGGTCGGGGAGTTCACCAGTCGCGGTCACTGGGACAGCACGCTGACCGACACCGTGGCGGCCTTCGAGCCCGACCTGGTGGTGCTCGCCGGCTTCATGAAGCTCGTGGGACCGGAGTTCCTCGGCCGGTTCGCCGGTCGAGTCGTGAACACCCACCCGGCGCTGTGCCCGTCCTTCCCCGGCACGTCCGGGCCGGCGGACGCGCTCGCCTACGGGGTGAAGGTCACTGGCGCCACCCTGTTCGTCGTCGACGAGGGCGTGGACACCGGCCCGATCATCGCCCAGACGGTCGTCCCCGTGGAGGACGCCGACGACGTCGGGGCACTGCACGAACGGATCAAGGTCGCCGAACGCACGATGCTCGTCGAGACCGTCGGCCGCATCGCTCGCGAAGGCTTCACCATCACCGACAGGAAGGTGCGGATCGGCTGATGTCCGACAGCACGGCACAACCCACCCCGGACCGCATCGCCCTCCGGCGAGCGCTCGTCTCCGTCTACGACAAGGCCGGCCTCGAGGACCTGGTACGCGGCCTGGCCGACGCCGGGGTGGAGCTCGTCTCCACCGGCGGGTCCGCCAGGCTGATCGCCGACCTCGGCCTCCCGGTGACCAGGGTCGAGGACCTCACCGGCTTCCCCGAGTGCCTCGACGGGCGGGTGAAGACGCTGCACCCGAAGGTGCACGCCGGGATCCTGGCCGACCGTCGGCTGCCGACCCACGTGGCGCAGCTCGCTGAGCTCGGCATCGCGCCCTTCGACCTGGTGGTCTCCAACCTCTACCCGTTCACCGACACGGTGATGTCCGGCGCGGCCCCCGACGAGTGCGTCGAGCAGATCGACATCGGCGGGCCGTCGATGGTGCGGGCCGCGGCGAAGAACCACCCCTCGGTGGCCATCGTCACCTCGCCGGAGCGGTACGCCGACGTCCTGGCCGCCGTGGCCGAGGGGGGCTTCACCCTCGAGCAGCGCAAGCGCCTGGCGGCCGAGGCGTTCGTGCACACCGCGACCTACGACGTCGCCGTGGCCAGCTGGATGGGGTCGGTGCTCACCGACACCTCCGAGGGCGCCGGCTTCCCGGCGTGGGTCGGCGGCACCTGGGACCGCGGCTCGGTGCTGAGGTACGGCGAGAACCCGCACCAGTCGGCGGCGCTCTACCTCGACGGCTTCGCCCCCGGCCTGGCGCAGGCGCGCCAGCTGCACGGCAAGGAGATGTCCTACAACAACTACGTGGATGCCGACGCGGCCCGGCGGGCGGCCTACGACTTCGACGAGCCCGCGGTCGCCATCATCAAGCACGCCAACCCGTGCGGCATCGCGGTCGGGGCCGACGTCGCCGACGCGCACCGCAAGGCACACGAGTGCGACCCGGTCTCGGCGTTCGGCGGCGTGATCGCGGTGAACCGCCCGGTCTCGGTCGAGATGGCCCGACAGGTGGCCGAGGTGTTCACCGAGGTCGTGGTCGCTCCGGCGTACGACGAGGGCGCGGCGGAGATCCTCCAGGCCAAGAAGAACGTGCGCCTGCTCGAGTGCGAGCCGCTCGTACGCGGCGGGGTCGAGACGCGGCCGATCTCGGGCGGCCTGCTGATGCAGCAGCGCGACGCGATCGACGCCGAGGGCGACGACCCGTCCACGTGGACGCTGGCCACCGGCGAGGCCGCCTCCGAGGAGCTGCTCGCCGACCTCGCGTTCGCCTGGAAGGCCTGCCGCGCCGCCAAGTCCAACGCGATCCTGCTGGCCTCCGGCGGCGCCTCGGTCGGCATCGGCATGGGCCAGGTCAACCGGGTCGACTCGTGCCGCCTCGCGGTCACCCGCGCGGGTGACCGCGCCGCCGGGTCGGTCGCTGCCTCGGACGCGTTCTTCCCCTTCGAGGACGGCCCCCAGATCCTCATCGACGCCGGCGTCAGCGCCATCGTCCAGCCCGGTGGCTCCGTCCGTGACGAGCTGACCATCGAGGCGGCCACGCAGGCCGGGGTCACGATGTACTTCACCGGCACCCGTCACTTCGCGCACTGACCCAGGAAGGATCCACCCCATGACGGCACAGAGGCTCGACGGCACCGCCACCGCCAAGGCGATCAAGGGTGAGCTCACCGAGCGGGTCGCCGCGCTCCGCTCGGCCGGCGTGACGCCGGGGCTGGGCACCATCCTGGTGGGCGAGGACCCGGGCTCGACCTGGTACGTCAACGGCAAGCACAAGGACTGCGCGGAGGTCGGCATCGAGTCGATCCGCGAGGACCTGCCGGCGACCGCCACGCAGGAGGAGATCCTGGCCGCCGTACGCCGGCTGAACGACAACCCCGCGTGCACCGGCTACATCGTGCAGCTCCCGCTGCCCCAGGGCGTCGACGAGAACGCGGTGCTCGGCGAGATCGACCCGACCAAGGACGCCGACGGCCTGCACCCGACCAACCTCGGCTGGCTGGTCCTCGGCAAGCCGGCGCCGCTGCCGTGCACGCCGTTCGGCATCGTGACCCTGCTGCGCCGCCACGGCGTGGAGATCAAGGGCGCCGACGTCGTGGTCGTCGGCCGTGGCGTCACCGTCGGCCGGCCGCTCGGGCTGCTGCTGACCCGTCGCTCGGAGAACGCCACCGTCACCCTGTGCCACACCGGCACCCGCGACCTGGCCGCCCACGTGCGCCAGGCCGACATCGTGGTCGCTGCCGCGGGCGTCCCCGGCATCGTCACCGCCGACATGGTCAAGCCGGGAGCGGCCGTCCTCGACGTCGGCGTCTCGCGCGTGGACGGCAAGCTCGCTGGCGACGTGGACCCGGGCGTCTGGGAGGTCGCCGACTGGGTGTCGCCCAACCCCGGCGGGGTCGGCCCGATGACCCGCGCGATGCTGCTGTCCAACGTGGTGGAGCGCGCGGAGGCCGACCTCGCGTGAGCATGCCCGAGGAGCCACGCCGGATCCCCTCGACGGTGGGTGGTCTCGTCTACCTGCTCGTCGTCGGGGCCAGCGTGGTGGGCCTCGGGATCGTGGCCTTCGGACCGTGGCGCCGGGGCGTGGCCCTGATCGGCCTGGCCCTCCTCCTCGGCGCCGCCGCCCGCGTCGTGCTCCGTGACCGGGACGCCGGGATGCTCCGCGTCCGCCGCAACCGCTGGGTCGACGTCCTGATGCTCGGCGGCGTCGGCACCACCCTGATCGTGCTCGCCAGCGTGATCCCCAACCAGCAGGCCTAGTCACCGGGAGTTTCACTGGGTCCCCAGTGAAACCAGCACTTCCCCACCGTTGCAACGCGTGGGATGTGGAAGTTTCACGGGGGACCCAGTGAAACTGTCAGAGCGCCCCGGTCACCGTGTCCCACCACAGCGCGGCGTAGCGGTCACCGTCGACGGCGAGGGCGACGTCGATCACGGCCGGGGCCTGGCCGTGGGGGTCGTGGGCGAGGTTGCCGTCCCAGTCGCGCCGGTCGACGATCGTGCGGCCGCGTGACCAGGTGCCGGCCAGCTCGACGCGCACCGGGAGCCGCTCGGTGGTGAGCGAGTCCGGTTCGATCACGGCGCAGACCGCTCCGGCGTCACCGATCGTGGCCGAGTCGGCGCCGAAGCGTTCGCTCTGGAAGGCGATCAGCCGGGCGGCGAGGCCGGCCGGCCCGTCGTCGTACGCCGCGACCGCCTCCTGGGCCGTCGTCAGCGCGACCCGCGGGCCGTAGAACACGTCGAGGCCGTACATCACCACCTCGATGCCCAGGTCCGCGCACGCGTCCAGCGTGATCGCCGCCGCCTCGGGGTCGTGGAAGACGTTGAACTCCGCCGACGCGGTCGCGTTGCCGACGTGGGCGGCCCCGCCCATGAACACGATGCGTCGCAGCCCACGGGCCGCCTCGGGATAGGTCCGGAGCAGCAGGGCGATGTTGGTCAGCGGCGCCAGCGGGACCAGCGTGACGCGCTCCTCCGGCGGTCCGTCGGCCGCCCGGAGCAGCACGTCGCGGAGCAGCTCGACGGCGTGCTGCGGACCGGGGTGCCGTGACGAGGCGGGCCAGTCGAGGTCACCCATGCCGTCGTCGCCGTGGACGTGCCGCGCGTCGACCGGGGTCTCCAGGAGGGGCCGGGCGGCGCCCGCCCCGACCGGCACGTCCTGCCGGTCACAGGTGTCGAGCACTGTCAGCGTGTTGCGTACGACGTCGGCCAGCGGCGCGTTGCCACCGACGCACGTGACCGCCTTCAGATCCAGCGCGGGGTGCAGCGCCGCGAGCAGCAGCGCGCACGCGTCGTCGACCCCGGTGTCCACGTCGAGGACGACCGGCGTACGACTCAAAACGGGTTCACTTCCCCACCGTTCCTTGCACTTCCCTACCGTTGCAACGGTAGGGAAGTGACAGTTTCACTGGGGACCCAGTGAAACTGCGGGACGAAAGCTGTGCGCCAGCTCAGATCAGGCCGAGCTCCGTGACGGCGTCCCGCTCCTCGGCGAGCTCCTTGGTGGAGGCGTCGATGCGGCCGCGGGAGAAGTCGTCGATCTCCAGGCCCTGGACGATCTCCCAGTCGCCGTCCTTGGTCGTGACCGGGAACGAGGAGATGAGGCCCTCGGGGACGTCGTAGGAGCCGTCGGAGCGCACCGCCATCGAGACCCAGTCGCCCTCGGCGGAGCCGAGCAGCCAGTCGTGGGCGGCGTCGATGGTCGCGGAGGCGGCCGAGGCGGCGGAGGAGGAGCCCCGGGCCTCGATGATCGCGGCGCCGCGCTTGGCCACGGTCGGGATGAAGTCGTTCTCCAGCCAGGCCTGGTCGCCGACCTTCTCGGCAGCGTTCTGGCCGGAGATCTCCGCGTGGAAGATGTCGGGGTACTGCGTGGCCGAGTGGTTGCCCCAGATCGTCATCTTCTTGATCTCGGTCACCGAGGCGCCGGTCTTCGCGGCGAGCTGCGAGATGGCCCGGTTGTGGTCCAGGCGGGTCAGCGCCGAGAAGCGCTCCCGCGGGATGTCGGGGGCGTTGGACAGCGCGATGAGGGCGTTGGTGTTGGCCGGGTTGCCGGTCACGCCGATGCGGACGTCGTCGGCGGCGACCTCGTTGAGGGCCTTGCCCTGCGCGGTGAAGATCGCGCCGTTGGCCTCGAGGAGGTCACCGCGCTCCATGCCCGGGCCGCGGGGACGGGCACCGACCAGCAGGGCCAGGTTGACCCCGTCGAAGACCTTGTTCGCGTCCGCGCCGATCTGCACGCCCGCGAGGGTCGGGAACGCGCAGTCGTCGAGCTCCATCACGACGCCCTCGAGCGACTTCAGGGCCGGCTCGATCTCGAGCAGGCGCAGCTCGATGGGCTGGTCGGGGCCGAACAGCGAGCCGCTCGCGAGCCGGAACAGCAGGCTGTAGCCGATCTGGCCGGCGGCGCCGGTGACGGCGACCTTGATGGGGGCCGAGGAACTTGCTGGGCTCACGAGAACTCCTGGGTACGACGAGAAGGACGTCTCGACGCTAGCAGCGCTCGCGGCGCGGGGGAACGCGCACCCCGGTCCGCGGACCGGGCCGGAGCCTCGGTCTGGTTGTGTGCTCGCGCGCACGCTGAGAGGCTGGCTGCTGGATCACCGCCGACGACCATGCGGTATCTTGACGTGAAGATACATTCCCGAATGCGAAAGCCCAGGAGTCCTACGTGACCGAGTCGAGCATCATCTACACCCACACCGACGAGGCGCCCCTCCTGGCGACGTACTCGTTCCTCCCCATCATCGAGGCGTACGCCGCGAAGGCCGACGTCTCGGTCCAGACGCGCGACATCTCCCTCGCGGCCCGGATCCTGGCGAGCTTCGCCGACCTGCTGCCCGAGGACCAGCGGGTGGCCGACGACCTCGCCGAGCTCGGCGACCTCGCCAAGACGCCCGAGGCCAACATCGTCAAGCTCCCCAACATCAGTGCCTCCATCCCGCAGCTCAAGGCGGCCATCGCCGAGCTCCAGGAGCAGGGCTTCGCGCTCCCCGACTTCCCGGACAACCCGCAGTCCGACAAGGACAAGGACGCCCGCGCCCGCTACGACAAGGTCAAGGGCAGCGCCGTGAACCCGGTGCTGCGCGAGGGCAACTCCGACCGGCGCGCGCCGGAGTCGGTGAAGAACTACGCCCGCAAGCACCCGCACTCCATGGGGGAGTGGAGCTCGGACTCGAGGACCAACGTCGCGCACATGACGGCCGACGACTTCCGGGCCAACGAGAAGTCCGTGGTGATCGAGAAGGAGGGCACCCTCCGCATCGAGCTCGTCACCGATGAGGGCACCGAGGTGCTCAAGGAGTCGGTCCCGGTCGAGGCCGGCGAGGTCGTCGACGGCACCTTCATGAACACCGCCGCGCTGCAGGCGTTCCTCAAGGACCAGATCCAGCGCGCCAAGGACGACGAGGTGCTGTTCTCACTCCACCTCAAGGCCACGATGATGAAGGTCTCCGACCCGATCATCTTCGGCCACGCGGTGCAGGCCTTCTTCCCGAAGCTGTTCGCCGAGCAGGGCGAGGTGCTCCTCGAGGCCGGGCTGGACCCCAGCAACGGGCTCGCCAGCATCCTGTCGGGCGCCGAGAAGCTCGGTGGCGACAAGGGCCAGGCGATCGCCGACGCCGTGAAGCAGGGGCTCGAGGAGGGCCCCGAGCTCGCCATGGTCGACGACCGCAAGGGCATCACCAACCTGCACGTGCCCAGCGACGTGATCGTGGACGCGAGCATGCCCGCGATGATCCGCACGTCCGGCCACATGTGGGACACCAAGGGCGAGGAGGCCGACACCCTGGCCGTCATCCCCGACAGCAGCTACGCCGGCATCTACCAGGTCGTCATCGACGACTGCCGCGACAACGGTCGCTACGACCCCGCCACCATGGGCTCGGTCGCCAACGTCGGCCTGATGGCCCGCGCCGCGGAGGAGTACGGCTCCCACGACAAGACCTTCGAGATCGCCGAGGCCGGCACCGTCCGCGTGGTCGACCAGGACGACAACGTGCTGATCGAGCACCAGGTGAGCCCCGGCGACATCTGGCGTGCGTGCCAGGCCAAGGACGTCCCGATCCGCGACTGGGTGAAGCTCGCCGTGACACGTGCCCGGGCGACCGGCTCGCCGACCATCTTCTGGCTCGACGAGACCCGCGCCCACGACGCCAACCTGATCGCCAAGGTCAAGGAGTACCTCCCGCAGGCCGACATCGTCGGTGACACCGAGGGCCTGGACATTCAGATCCTGAAGCCCGAGGACGCGATCAAGGTCTCCATCGACCGGATCCGCAAGGGCGAGGACACCATCTCCGTCACCGGCAACGTGCTGCGCGACTACCTGACCGACCTGTTCCCCATCCTCGAGCTCGGCACCAGCGCCAAGATGCTGTCCGTGGTGCCCCTGATCAACGGTGGCGGCCTGTTCGAGACCGGCGCCGGCGGCTCGGCGCCCAAGCACGTGCAGCAGCTGGTCAAGGAGAACTACCTGCGCTGGGACAGCCTCGGCGAGTTCCTGGCGCTGTCCGAGAGCTTCATGAAGTACGCCGAGGCCACCGGCAACGCCCATTCCAAGGTGCTCGGCGAGACCCTCGACAAGGCGACCGGCACGTTCCTCGACGAGAACAAGTCGCCCGGCCGCAAGCTCGGCACCATCGACAACCGTGGCAGCCACTTCTTCCTCGCCCTCTACTGGGCGCAGGAGATCGCGAAGCAGGAGGACGACGCCACGCTCGCCGAGGCGTTCGCCCCGTTGGCCGAGAAGCTGGCAGCGCAGCAGGACCAGATCGCCGAGGAGCTGATCGGCGTGCAGGGCTCGCCGACCGACATCGGGGGCTACTACCGCCCCGACGCCGCGAAGGCCGCCGAGGTCATGCGTCCCTCGACGACGTTCAACGACCTGCTCGCCTCGCTCAACTGAGACGCATCCAACACCGCGTCAGGCGCCGTCCGGGGAATCCGGGCGGCGTCTCCGCGTTGAGGCAGGGGTGACACACACCATCGACGACACCCGTGAGGCCTCCCTGTCCGGGCGCGCCCGCCGGCTCGAGGCGGCCCGCCGCGGCTCGCCGCTGCAGATCGGCTTCGCGCTGTTCGCGCTGGCGATGGGCGGCTTCGCCATCGGCACCACGGAGTTCGTCTCGATGGGCCTGCTGCCCCAGCTGGCCGACGGGGTCGGCGTCTCCATCCCGACGGCCGGCCACGTGATCTCGGCGTACGCCGTGGGGGTGGTGGTCGGCGCACCCCTGATCGCCGTGTTCGGCGCGCGCCTGCCCCGACGCGAGCTGCTGATCGGCCTGATGGCGATCTTCCTGGTCGGCAACGCCGCCAGCGCCCTGGCCACCGGGTTCACCCAGCTCACCCTCGCCCGGTTCTTCGCCGGGATGCCGCACGGCGCCTACTTCGGCGTCGCCTCCCTCGTGGCCGCCGACCTCGTGTCCCCCGAGCGCCGGGGCCGCGCGGTCAGCCGGGTGATGCTGGGGCTCGGCATGGCCAACGTCGCCGGCGTCCCCGCCGCGACCTGGCTCGGGCAGCACGCGGGCTGGCGCTCGGCGTACTGGCTGGTGACGGTGCTGGCCGCACTGACCGCCGCGCTGGTGCTGTGGCTGGTGCCCCACGTCGCTGCCAACCACGAGGCCACCGGGCGCAACGAGCTCCGTGCGTTCCGGAACCCCCAGGTGCTGCTGACCCTGCTGGCCGGGGCGATCGGCTTCGGCGGCATGTTCGCGATGTACAGCTACATCGCTCCGACCGTCACCGACGTCGCCGGGCTCAGCGAGAGCCTGGTGCCCGTCTACCTGCTGGTGTTCGGCATCGGCATGGTGGTCGGGACGCCGCTCGGCGGTCGGCTCGCCGACTGGTCGATCTTCCGATCACTGCTGGTCTCGTCGGTGGCGATGACCCTGGCGCTCGTGCTGTTCACCTGGACCGCGCAGTACTTCATCCCCGGCCTGCTCACCGCGTTCTCGCTGAGCGTGGTGAGCTCGGTCCTGGTCACGAACCTGCAGATGCGCCTGATGCAGGTCGCCGGCAGCGCCCAGACGATCGGCGCGGCCATGAACCACGCGGCCCTCAACGTCGCCAACGCGTTGGGCGCCTACCTCGGCGGCGTCGTGGTCGCCGCCGGCTTCGGCTACACCGCCGCGAGCTGGGTCGGCGCCGGCCTCTCCGTCGCGGGCCTGGTCGTGCTGCTCGCCTCGGCCCAGCTCCACCGCCGCACCCGCTAGCCGGGGAGGTCCTCGGCGAGCTGGTCGTAGAGGACCGCGTCGACCCAGCTTCCGTCGGCCAGGAGCGTGCTGCTGCGCTCCACCCCGAGGCGCACGAAGCCGGCCCGCTCGGCGACCCGTTGCGACGCCTCGTTGACGACGGCGACGTTGGCCGTCAGCCGGCGCAGGCCCATCCCGCCGTCCTCGGTGTCGATGAACGCGTGCCTGACCAGCATCCGGCACGCCTGGGTGATCACTCCGCGCCCACGGGCGGCCGGGTGGGCCCAGTAGCCCACCTCGGCCCCGCGCGAAGCGCGGATGTCGTAGAGCGCGATCCAGCCCAGGAGCTCGTCGCTGTCGCGGTCGGCCACCGTCCACGCCAGGGTGACCCCGCGAGCGCTCTCCTCGAGGATCCCGAGCGTGCGCTCCCGCACGGTCGCCTCGTCGTGCGGTGCCGCCTCGCGGATGCGCTGGCCGAACCGTTGGATGGTCGGGTCGTTGAGGGCCTCCACCGTCCGGGGGACGTCCGCGTCGACGGCCTCCCGGAGGACGATCGACCCGTCCACGATCCGTGGTGGCACCAGCCACGCGTGCCGGGGCGACATCTCCTCACCCCGGTGCAGCGTGCCCACCCAGGCGTCGGTCAGCTCCCCACGCTGCGGCAGCCAGGCCCGCAGCGTGCCCTCCACGTCGAAGCCCAGCCTCCAGGCCAGCCGTCGGGAGGCCCAGTTGCCGCGTCCGCGCCAGCCAGATGACCGTGCGGACGTCGCGCTCGGCGAAGCCCCACTCGATCAGCAGCCGCAGGGCGCGCTCCATCACGCCGCGGCCGCGCGCCCACGGGTGCGAGCCGTAGGCGATCTCGGCCCGACCCTCGCCCTCGTTGCGCAGGGAGAGGGTGCCGGCGAACCGGGCGAGGCCGTTGTCGTCGTCGGCCTCGACCACGAAGGCCCACTCCCGGTCGGTCTCCCAGCCGCCGGGGATGATGTGCCGCAGGTAGGTGCGGGCGTCGTCGCGGGTGTAGGGGACCGGGATCTTCGTCCACCGGCGGCTCACCGGGTCCTGGCACTGCTCCCAGGAACCCTCGATGTCGACGTCGTTCGGGGGCCGGAGTCGCACCACACCGTCGGTGAGCGTGGGGATCAGCGCCATGGCTCACCCTCCCAAGCGCGTGCCGGTGTCGGCAACTGGAAGAATGTGCCGCATGTCCGAGCACACCCCGGCTGAGAAGCCTGCCCGCCCTCGCGTCCTCTCCGGCATCCAGCCGACGAGCGACTCGTTCCACTTCGGCAACTACCTGGGCGCGACACGGCAGTGGGTGGACCTCCAGGAGAGCCACCAGCCGTTCTTCTTCATCGCGGACATGCACGCTCTCGAGCCCGGGCCGGAGCCGAAGAAGCTCCGGGAGCGGACCCTGGTCGCGGCGGCCCAGCTGATCGCCATGGGCATCGACCCGGAGCGCTCGGCGATCTTCGTGCAGTCGCACATGCCCGAGCACGCCGAGCTGGCCTGGGTGCTGAACTGCCTCACCGGGGTCGGCGAGGCCCGCCGGATGACGCAGTTCAAGGACAAGTCCGCCAAGGAGGGCGAGGGGGCCGCCTCGGTCGGGCTGTTCACCTACCCGATCCTCCAGGCGGCCGACATCCTGCTCTACCGCCCGGCCTACGTCCCGGTGGGGGAGGACCAGCGCCAGCACCTCGAGCTGACCCGCGACCTGGCGCAGCGGTTCAACCACCGCTACAAGAAGACCTTCCGCCTCCCCGAGCCCTACATCCTCAAGGAGACGGCGAAGATCCTGGATCTGCAGAACCCGGCGATCAAGATGTCGAAGTCCAACTCGAGCGTCGGCGGCATCATCGAGATGCTCGACGAGCCGAAGGCGTCGGCCAAGAAGATCCGCTCCGCCGTCACGGACTCCGGCTCGGAGGTCCGCTTCGACGCCGAGGAGAAGCCCGGTGTCTCCAACCTGCTCACGATCTACTCCGCGCTGACGGGCCGCAGCGTCGAGGACCTCGTCGCGGCGTACGACGGCCAGGGCTACGGGTCCCTGAAGGGTGATCTGGCCGACGTGGTGGTCGAGTTCGTCACGCCGTTCCGCGACCGGACGCTCCAGCTGCTCGACGACCGGGCCGAGCTGCAGCGCGTGCTCGCAGCCGGCGCCGAGACCGCCGGGGCGGTGGCGCGCGCCACCCTCGCCGACGTCTACGACCGCGTCGGCTTCGTGCCCAGATCGGCTGGGTAGAGTCGAGCGGTGCCCACGATCGGAGTCTCCGTCGCCGTCCCCGAGCCCTGGGGGGCCGAGCTCCAGCAGTACCGCATCGACATGGGCGACGCGGCCGCCCGCCACATCCCCACCCACATCACCCTGCTGCCGCCCCACGAGGTCGCCGCGGACGACATCGACGCCGTGGTGGCCCACCTCGAGCAGGTGGCGACGGGGATCGACCCCTTCCGGGTGCACCTGCGGGGGACCGGGACCTTCCAGCCCGTCTCGCCGGTGGTGTTCATCGGCGTGGTCGAGGGGATCAGCCACTGCGAGCAGCTGGCGGCCGGCGTGCGGCAGGGCCCGTTGCGGATCGAGCGGGTCTTCCCCTACCACCCGCACGTCACCGTGGCCCACGACCTGCCGCCGGAGCAGCTGGACCGTGCCTTCACCGAGCTGGAGGACTTCGATGCGTCCTTCGACGTCGACGAGCTCTGGATGTACCTCCACGACGCCGCGTCAGGCTGGCAGCCGACCCGGGCCTTCCCGCTCGGCCCCTGACCTCGACTGCCCTCAGGCGGTCGGCGTGAACATCCGCACCACGTAGGTGCGCGTCGAGGTCCTGCCCTTGGCGGTGGCACGGATGCCGCTGACCTCGACCTTGAAGCTGCCGGACCGGGCGGTCTTCGTGTTCACGTGCCACACCAGCGTGGGCTGGGCGTAGCCGTCCTCGACCTGCACCTTCCGGGCGGTGACCTGCTGCCCCCCACGCCAGACGCGGACCTTGGCCCAGCGCAGGCTCAGCCCGCTGTTGCCGAGCGAGAAGGACCAGCGACCGGTCGGCTCCAGGGTGCTGGGGAACCAGCCGGCGGAGGGCCACGCCACGAACGCCGGGTTCGGCCGCGACGACGAGGTGGGACCGATGACCGTGATCGCGTTGGCGGTGCTGGTGGACCCCGATCCCATCGTGGTCGCGAAGGGGTTCAGCAGCCAGCGTCGGTGGCCGACGGCGAGGTTGTCGGAGCCCGCGTCCTCGAGGTACTGCGAGACCAGCCCGGCCGAGGTCAGCGAGGGGTAGGAGAGAGCGAGGTTGGACCGCCCGGCGTTGGCTGCCCCCGTCGACGTCCAGCACCTCCACGACTTCGGCGGTGAGTGGCTCAGGGACCGGTTCGCCGACATCATCAGCGCGCTCTGCTGCGAGCGGGCGTTCAGCTCGGCGGAGAAGGTGACCGGCGCCAGCCCGGCCAGGGACCGGCTGAAGTTGACGGCCCGCAGGGTGTGGGCGCGCGAGTCTGCCGACTGGCTGCCGGCGACGCAGCGGCTCTCGCTGCCGGTCCAGCCCGTCGGGACCTTCAGCCCCGGCGCGTAGTCCTCCAGGTAGGCGCGGTTCACCGCCGCCCGGTCGTGCACGTCGACCGCCTTCGACCACCGGGCCGTGGTGGAGGTGCCCCCCGCGCTCGCGGCCGGCACGGCACCGGCGCCGAGCGCGCACAGCAGCGCGAGCCCTCCCGCGACGCCTGCGCGTGCTCTCCCTGCCCCCATGGGAGCAAGAGTAGATACGTTTCCGACCAGTTCGAGGCTTTTACGTCAAAAGTCCGAATCGCGGGATCAGTAGCCGTGCCGGATCGCCGTGCGCAGGTCCTTGTTCAGCTGGGAGATGACGTCGAGCGGGATCTCCTTGGGGCACGCGGCCGTGCACTCGCCGATGTTGGTGCAGCCCCCGAAGCCCTCGTGGTCGTGCTGGGCGACCATGCTGACCACGCGGGCGTCGCGCTCGGCCTGGCCCTGGGGCAGCTCGCCGAGGTGGGTGATCTTCGCGCCCAGGAACAGCGAGGCCGAGCCGTTGGGGCAGGCGGCGACGCAGGCACCGCAGCCGATGCACGTCGCCACGTCGAACGCGCGGTCGGCGTTGTCCTTGGGCACCGGAGTGGCGTGGGCGTCGGGAGCCGCGCCGGTGTTGACCGAGATGAAGCCACCCTGCTGGATGATCCGGTCGAAGGCCCGACGGTCCACGACGAGGTCCTTGAGCACCGGGAAGGGGTCGGCGCGCCACGGCTCGATGGTGATCGTCTCGCCGTCGTGGAACGAGCGCATGTGCAGCTGGCAGGTGGTGGTGACCTGGGGGCCGTGGGCCTCGCCGTTGATCATCAGCCCACACATGCCGCAGATGCCCTCGCGGCAGTCGGAGTCGAACGCGATCGGCTCCTCGCCCTCGCCGTTGAGGCGCTCGTTGAGCACGTCGAGCATCTCGAGGAACGACATGTCCTCGGAGATGTCCTCCACCTGGTAGGTGTGCATCTCCCCCTGGGTGGCGGAGTCGGCTTGGCGCCAGATCTTGAGGGTCAGGTTCACTTGTAGCTCCGCTGCTTCAGCTCGACGAACTCGTAGGTCAGTTGTTCCTTGTGCAGGATCGGCTTCTCCATGTCGTGCGACCCGGGATCGCCCGACCACTCCCAGGCCGCGACGTAGGCGTACTGGTCGTCGTGACGGAGGGCCTCGCCGTCCTCGGTCTGCGACTCGGCGCGGAAGTGGCCGCCGCAGGACTCGCGCCGGTTCAGCGCGTCGATGCACATCAGCTCGCCGAGCTCGAAGAAGTCGGCGACCCGTCCCGCGCGCTCCAGGGACTGGTTCAGGCTCTCCGCGGTCCCGAGGACCTTCACGTTGCGCCAGAAGTCGTCCTTGAGGGAGCGGATCAGGTCGATGGCCTTCTTCAGGCCGTCCTCGGTGCGCTCCATCCCGCAGTACTCCCACATGATGTTGCCGAGCTCGCGGTGGTAGGAGTCGACGGTGCGGGTGCCGTTGTTGGTCAGGAAGTGCTCGACGCGCGCCTGCACGGCCTGCTGGGCCTCGACCACGGCCGGGTCGTCCTCGGCCACCTTGTCGAACGGGCCGTCCGCGAGGTAGTCACGGATGGTGTTCGGCAGGACGAAGTAGCCGTCGGCCAGGCCCTGCATCAGCGCGGAGGCGCCCAGCCGGTTGGCGCCGTGGTCGGAGAAGTTGGCCTCACCGGTCACGAACAGGCCCGGGATGGTGGACCGCAGGTCGTAGTCGACCCACAGGCCGCCCATCACGTAGTGCACCGCCGGGTAGATCCGCATCGGCACCGCGTAGGGGTCCTCGCCCGTGATCTGGGCGTACATGTCGAACAGGTTGCCGTACTTGTCCTCGATGGCCTTGCGCCCGAGGCGGCCGATGGCCTCCTCGAAGTCGAGGTAGACCCCGCGGCGTACGCCGTCGACCTCCGGGCCGACGCCGCGGCCCTCGTCGCACATGTTCTTGGCCTGCCGGGACGCGATGTCGCGGGGGACCAGGTTGCCGAAGGAGGGGTAGATCCGCTCGAGGTAGTAGTCGCGGTCCTCCTCGGGGATGTCGTTGGGGTTCTTGTCCGCGTCCTTCGCGTCCTTGGGCACCCAGATGCGGCCGTCGTTGCGCAGCGACTCGCTCATCAGCGTCAGCTTGGACTGGTGGGTGCCGGAGACGGGGATGCAGGTCGGGTGGATCTGGGTGTAGCAGGGGTTGGCCATGAAGGCGCCCTTGCGGTGGGCCCGCCAGGTCGCCGTGACGTTGGAGCCCATGGCGTTGGTGGAGAGGAAGAAGACGTTGCCGTAGCCACCGCTGGCCAGGACGACCACGTCGGCGAAGTAGGTCTCGATCTCGCCGGTGACCAGGTCGCGGACGATGATGCCGCGCGCGCGGCCGTCGACGACGATCAGCTCGAGCATCTCGTGGCGCGTGTAGGTCTTGACCGTGCCGGCCGCGACCTGGCGCTCGAGGGCCTGGTAGGCGCCGATCAGCAGCTGCTGACCGGTCTGCCCACGGGCGTAGAAGGTGCGGGAGACCTGCACGCCGCCGAAGGAGCGGTTGTCGAGCAGGCCGCCGTACTCGCGGGCGAACGGGACACCCTGGGCGACGCACTGGTCGATGATGTTCCGGCTGACGTCGGCAAGGCGGTAGACGTTGGACTCGCGCGAGCGGTAGTCGCCGCCCTTGATGGTGTCGTAGAACAGCCGGAAGACGGAGTCGCCGTCCCCCTTGTAGTTCTTGGCCGCGTTGATGCCGCCCTGCGCGGCGATCGAGTGGGCGCGGCGCGGGGAGTCCTGGTAGCAGAACGACTTCACCACGTAGCCGGCCTCGCCGAGCGTGGCGGCCGCGGAGGCGCCGGCCAGGCCGGTGCCGACCACGATCACCGAGAGCCGGCGACGGTTGGCCGGGTTGGCGATGCGGGCCTCGAACTGCCGGGTGTTCCAGCGCTCCTCCAGCGGCCCGTCGGGCGCCTTGGTGTCCTGGAGCGGCTCACCGGGCGTGTAGTAGCCGACGGCGTCGTCGGTCTCCTGCTCGCTGTCCGCGTGGTGCGACGGGTCGGAGGTGGTGGTGGTGTCGGGCATGTCTGTCATGACTCTGCCTAATCCTTTCTGGGGCTGACGCTCACGTGGTGATGACGCCGGCCAGGACGAAGATCGGCACCAGCGAGAAGCCGCCGGCGATCACGACGGCCAGGGCGAGGCCGACCGTCTTGGCCCGGGCCCGGGAGCCGGCGGTGTTGGTCAGGCCGAGGGTCTGCAGCGAGCTCCAGATGCCGTGGTGCAGGTGCGCCCCGAGCATCGCCATCGCGACCAGGTAGATGAGCGTGAGCCACCACGTCGCGAACGAGTCGACGAGGAGGTTGTAGGGGTCGCCGGTGGAGCCCCCGGTCACGTTGACCTTGCCGATGGAGAAGTTGAGCAGGTGCCAGACGATGAACACCAGCAGCGTCAGCCCGCCCCAGCGCATCAGGTGCGAGGCCCAGGTGGAGTGGTTGTTCTTCTTCACGACGTACTTCGTGGTGCGGGCCCGCCGGGCGCGGCGCCACAGGGCCACGGCCGCGCTGACGTGCACGACCAGCGACAGCAGCAGCACGGCGCGGATCACCCAGAGCAGCCCGCTGTAGGGCAGCATCGGCTCGCCGAAGGTCCGGAGGTGCTCGGCGTACTCGTTGTAGGCGTCGTGGCCCTGGAAGGCCTTGAGGTTGCCGTACATGTGCAGGAGCACGAAACCGAGGAAGACCAGGCCGCTGACGGCCATGAGGATCTTCAGCGCAATGGTCGACCGGGTCGACCGGCTGTTCTTGACGAGCGTTGCGGTTGCCACACAGGGCACCGTATCCCTCAACGGGCGCGACCGGCGTGCCCGGGGATGTGAGATATCCCCCTCTCCGCCGCCGCATGATCTCCGGCGCGCGGTGCAGCACCCGTCCATGTCCTCGGTATGGAAACAGGGCGCGCCCATTTCGCTTTCGGGGGTCTTGCCGCGAGAGTGGGCCCCATCACATCGGGGATTCACCAGGGCTGTGGAGGTAGCGATGGCGTCGACGGACGCGGGCGTGCGAGGACCTACTCGGGCGCACATCGAGGAGGGGACGCTGCGCCAGGACCGGTGGTGGCTCTACCCGCTGACGACGTTCGTGGTGTTCGCCGCGTTCGTCGTCTACGCGACGATCCGGGCCTTCCAGGGCAGCCACTACTACGCCGCCCCCTACCTCTCGCCGTTCTACTCGCCGTGCCTGGGTGACTGCGTCGAGGGTGCCTCCGACTTCGGGCAGCCGTTCGGGTGGTGGCCGCTGTCGGCCGCGCTGATCGTGCTGATCTTCCCGCTGGGCTTCCGGCTGAGCTGCTACTACTACCGCAAGGCCTACTACCGCGCGTTCTGGCTCAGCCCGCCCGCCTGCGCCGTGGCCGAGCCGCACACGGCGTACTCCGGGGAGACGCGGCTGCCGCTGATCCTCAACAACATCCACCGCTACTTCTGGTACGCCGCGGTGGTGGTCGGGCTGATCCTCACCTACGACACCCTGCTGACCTTCCGCAACGCCGAGGGGGAGTGGGGCCACATGGGCCTCGGCACCCTGATCTTCCTCGCCAACATCGTGCTGATCTGGCTCTACACGCTGTCCTGCCACTCCTGCCGCCACGTCGTCGGCGGGCGGCTGCGCCACTTCAGCAAGCACCCGGTGCGCTACCAGGCGTGGACCTGGGTCTCCCGGCTCAACGCCCGGCACGCGCAGTACGCCTGGCTCTCGCTGTTCTCCGTCGCCATCGCGGACGCCTACGTGCTGCTGCTGTCCAGCGGCGCCTTCTCCGACCCGAGGTTCTTCTGATGAGTGACCGGCACCCGATGACCGGCAACGAGATGTCCGGCAGCGCGGAGGGCGGGATGGAGCGCCACTCCTACGACGTCGTCGTGATCGGCGCTGGGGGCGCCGGTCTCCGGGCCGCGATCGCCGCCCACGAGAGCGGCGCCCGCACCGCGATCGTCTGCAAGTCGCTGCTCGGCAAGGCGCACACCGTGATGGCCGAGGGGGGCATCGCGGCCGCCATGGGCAACCGGTGGCCCGAGGACAACTGGGAGGTCCACTTCCGCGACACCATGCGTGGCGGGAAGATGCTCAACAACTGGCGGATGGCCCAGCTGCACGCCCAGGAGGCGCCCGAGCGGGTGCAGGAGCTCGAGGACTGGGGGGCGCTCTTCGACCGCACCGACGACGGCCTGATCTCCCAGCGCGACTTCGGCGGCCACAAGTACGCCCGGCTCGCCCACGTCGGCGACCGCACCGGCCTGGAGATGATCCGCACCCTCCAGCAGCGCGCGGTGGCGCTCGGCATCGACGTCTTCATGGAGTTCACCGTCACCGAGCTCCTCAAGGCTCCGTCGTCCGAGGGGGCAGACGCGATCTCCGGAGCCTTCGGCTACTGGCGCGAGAGCGGCCGGTTCGTCGTCTTCGAGGCACCGTCGGTGATCCTCGCGACCGGCGGCATCGGCAAGTCCTTCAAGGTCACGTCCAACTCCTGGGAGTACACCGGCGACGGGCACGCCCTGGCCATGCGGGCCGGCGCCAGCCTGATCAACATGGAGTTCGTGCAGTTCCACCCGACGGGCATGGTGTGGCCGCCGTCGGTGAAGGGGCTGCTCGTCACGGAGTCGGTGCGCGGTGACGGCGGCATCCTGAGGAACTCCGAGGGAAAGCGCTTCATGTTCGACTACATCCCCGAGTTCTTCAAGAGCGAGACCGCCGACACCGAGGAGGAGGCGGACCGCTGGTACGACGACAAGAAGAACAACCGTCGTCCCCCCGAGCTGCTGCCCCGCGACGAGGTCGCCCGGGCGATCAACTCCGAGATCAAGGCCGGCCGGGGAACGCCGCACGGCGGCATCTTCCTCGACATCGCCTCCCGGCGTGACCCCGAGTTCATCCGCAAGCGGCTGCCGTCGATGTACCACCAGTTCAAGGAGCTGGCCGACGTCGACATCACCGCCGAGCCGATGGAGATCGGCCCCACCTGCCACTACGTGATGGGCGGGGTCGAGGTCGACGCCGACACCCAGGAGAGCGCGGTCACCGGCCTGTACGCCGTGGGCGAGTGCTCCGGCGGCATGCACGGCTCGAACCGGCTCGGCGGCAACTCGCTGGGCGACCTCCTGGTCTTCGGCAAGCGGGCGGGCGAGGCGGCGACCATCCACGCGAGCTCGCTGGCGGAGTCCCGGCCGGTGGTCGACGAGGCTGCGGTGAAGGCGGCCGAGCAGAGTGCGTTGGCCCCCTTCGACGTGGAGGGCGGCGAGAACCCCTACACGATCCACTCCGACCTGCAGCAGTCGATGAACGACCTCGTCGGCATCATCCGCACGGCCCCGGAGCTGGAGCGGTCGCTGACCGCCATCGAGGAGTTCAAGGTGCGGGCGGCGTCGATGAAGGTCGAGGGCCACCGGCAGTACAACCCCGGCTGGCACCTGTCGGTCGACCTCCGCAACATGCTGATCGTCAGCGAGTGCATCGCGAAGGCCGCGCTCGCCCGCGAGGAGTCACGCGGTGGTCACACGCGCGACGACTTCCCGGGGCCCGATGACGTGTGGGGCACCAAGAACCTCGTCGTCGACCTCGACGCCGCCGGCACGGGCGTCGTGCTGCACGAGAAGGCGCTCCCGGTGATGCCGGACGAGCTGAAGAAGTACTTCGAGACTCAATCATGAACAGAAACGTGTGAGGGGACCGTCATGGGCTACGACCTGAAGATGAGGATCTGGCGCGGCGACGTCGAGGGCGGCGGGCTCGAGGACTACACGATCGAGGTCTCCGAGGGCGAGGTCGTCCTCGACGCTATCCACCGCGTGCAGGCCACCCAGGCCGGCGACCTCGCCGTCCGCTGGAACTGCAAGGCGGGCAAGTGCGGCTCCTGCAGCGCCGAGATCAACGGCCGACCGCGGCTGCTGTGCATGACCCGGCTCTCGGACTTCGACGAGTCCGAGGTCATCACCGTCACCCCGATGCGGTCCTTCCCGGTCATTCGCGACCTGGTCACCGACGTGTCCTTCAACTACGAGAAGGCCAAGGAGGTGCCGGCCTTCGCGCCGCCCCCGCGCGACGAGGACGGCAAGCGCCGGATGGCGCAGATCGACGTCGAGCGGGGCCAGGAGTTCCGCAAGTGCATCGAGTGCTTCCTGTGCCAGAACACCTGCCACGTCGTCCGGGACCACGAGGAGAACAAGCCGGCCTTCGCCGGCCCCCGCTTCTTCCTGCGGTACGCCGAGCTCGACATGCACCCCCTCGACACCCACGACCGGCGTGAGCTGGCCCAGGGAGCGGCCGGCCTGGGGATGTGCAACATCACCAAGTGCTGCACCGAGGTGTGCCCCGAGGGCATCAAGATCACCGACAACGCGATCATCCCGATGAAGGAGCGCGTGGTCGACCGCAAGTACGACCCGCTGGTGTGGCTCGGCAACAAGATCGGCCTGCGCCACAAGGACGACGAGGGACGCACCCCCGTCTAGTCAGACGGCGGCGTGCTCGGCGTCGTCCTGCGAGACGACCGCCCACTCGGAGGCCCGCTCGAGGATCAAGATGGCCCGGTCGTCGTCGCCCAGGGCCACCTTGGACAGGATCCGGTGGGCGGCGCCGTCGAAACCGGAGGCCACCGCCTTCGAGGCCTCGCGCTGGAGCCAGGCGACGCCCTCGTCGAGGTGCTCGAGGCGGGACTCCACCACGCCGTCGGTGTAGAACATCAGCGCGTCACCGGGATGGAGCCGGCCGGTGCTCATCTCCATCTCCGGGCGGGTCGTGATCCCGAGCGCGGTCCCGCTGGCCGGGTCCTGGGTCCACGTGCGCTGCGCGCTGGACCACAGCAGCGCCGGGGGGTGACCGGCACTGCTCAGCTGGTAGTCGCCCGTGCCGAGGTCGATCACCAGGTGCACGGCCGTCGCGAAGGTGTCGTCGGAGTCCTGCCGGAGCAGGAAGTCGTTGGCGGCGGCGAAGAGTCCCTGGGGCGGCAGCGCGCCGATCAGGCCGCCGAGCGCACCGCCGAACTGCAGCGCCCGGGAGGCGGCCTGGACGCCCTTGCCGGTCACGTCGACGAGGATCAGCTCGAGCTGGCTGCCGTCGTCGTCGGTGCTGGCCACGACGAAGTCGCCCCCGTAGCCGACTCCGCTGGCGGCGATCATCGCGGAGTGCGAGCGCCAGCCCGCCGGCAGGGAGGGGATGGTGCCCTGGGACTGCAGCCGGTCGCGCAGGTCGGTCAGCATCGCCTCGCCCATGGGGCCGGGCAGGCCGCTCTGCTGGCGGCTCGAGGCGAACAGGATCAGCGCCAGGCACAGGACCAGCGTGCACAGCGAGGTGATTCGCGGGCCGGTCATCGGGGGGTCGAGCAGGACCGCGCTCACCTGCGCGGTGGCGGTCACCGCCACCAGCGTCACGAGCGGGCGGAAGCGGAGCAGCATCATCCCGAGCAGGAGCCACACGTAGTAGGCCGTCATCGGCATGAAGGCGTAGTTGACGACGGAGACCACGAAGCACAACCCGACGCCCACCAGCAGTGCGGCGAGCGTCAGGCCCTGGCTCTGGGGGCTGCCGGAGCGCCACTCGGCGACCGGGTCGCCGAGGTAGCGACGGACGGCAGTGAACATGCAACGACCCTAGGAGGGGGTGCCACGAAGGGCACGCGCGGAGGGGTGGGTTCTCATCGGCGCGTCACACGACCCGGACCACGGTGTGCCCCGTCGTCGCGTCCCAGATGCGCTTCGACATGGCGGCCGAGACACGGATGCATCCGTGCGACGTGGCGAGGTCGGTCCCCAGGATGTGGTCGGCGTGCATCTGGCGACCGTCGGACATGTGGCGGGGGATCCGGTGGAACCCGACCCCGCAGGGCGCGAAGCGGACGAAGTTGTCCAGCCACAGCGAGCCGCTGCGGTTGAGCTTCACCCGCGCGGCCCGGCCGCAGTAGGAGCCGGTGCGGTAGGTCCCGCGCTCGAGCACCCCCGGGTTGTCGACGATGCCGCCCTGGGCGACGACCTTGTTCTTGCTGCTGATCATCCACAGCCAGTTCTGCTTCTGGCTGATCAGGATCCGGCGGCCGGTGCCGGAGTCCGCCGGGACCGGTCGGCGGTCACACCGACGGGCGGACTCGGCGTACAGCCGCTTGCGGGTGCCGGCCGAGAGCCGGCCGGTCTGGGTGAGGCCGTGCCGCGACTGGAACCGGATCACGGCGGACTTCGTCCAGGTGCCGCTCTTCCCGTCGACCGGGCCGGCGTCGCAGTGCAGGGCGTTCAGCCGTTTCTGGGCCTTCACCACGCCGGCCGTGGTGGCGTTCGCCGCGGGGGAGGGGCCGACGAGGGCGAGCAGCACCGCGCAGGCACCGAGGACGAAGGCCCGCCAACCACGCATCTCGGTCTCCTCGTCGCTCGGGTCTGAGGAACCGTAGTCGGGATCCCGCTCCAGCAGTACCCGGCGCGGAGGTGGTCTAGCGAAGGGGCGTCAGCAGCCGGTCAGACGGTCGCGGCGGAGGGGCGGCGTACGGCGGCGGGGTAGTGCACGTCGAGGAGCTCCGCGACCGCGTCGTCCCACGAGCGGTCCGAGACCGACGCCCGGGCCTCGGCGGCCAGGGTGAACCGCAGGTCCGGGCTGGCCGCGAGGCGGGCCACCGCGCGGGCGAATCCCCGCCCGCCGCGGCCGGTGTCGACGAGCAGCCCGTTGCGCTCGTGGCGGACGACGTCGGTGGCCGTCCCGCTGTCGTAGGCCACGACCGGCACGCCGCTGGCCAGCGCCTCGTGGACGCTGGGCGCGTAGACCTCGCGCTTGCGCGGCTGGAGCATCACGTCGAGCGAGGCGATGCAGCGGGCCCGCTCGACGTCGGTCGCCCGCGGGATGACCTTGGCCCCCGCGGCGCGCAGCCCCTCGGTGCCCGGTCCCTCGCCCAGCGCCACCAACCGGACCCCGGGCAGCCGCGCCACGAGGGCGAGCCGGTTGAGCACCTTGGTCCGCTCCAGGGGGCCGACGTAGCCGACCACGAGCCGACCGCCGTCGGGGGAGTGCACCCGCGCCCAGCGGTCGTGCAGCTCCTCGTCGCGCAGGCCGGGGTGGTGGTCGGCAGGGTCGACCCCGGGGCGCCAGACGCGGGGGTGCAGCACGATCGTCGGTACGCCGAGCCGCTCGGCCGCGTCCGCGACCTTGATGCCGAGCCGGTGCGGGTCGATCAGGTGGCAGACGTCGGGGCGGGAGAGCGCCAGGGCCTCCCGGACGGCCGACACCGGGGTCATCCGGCTGGCCCAGAACAGGCGGGCGCCGCGGAAGGTGGCCTGGCCTCGACCACCCGCGAAGATCACGACGTCGTGGCCGCCGTCGGTGAGCCGGCCCACGACCTCGCGGGTCACGTGGGCGGCGGGCGCGGTGCTGGGCCCGAACTGCTCGGTCACGAGTGCGATGCGCATGCCCCGACTGTCCCCCCACCGGCTGTCCGGCCCGTGTCGTGCACGTGAGCGGCAGGTGAACGGGAGCTCCCCGCCGGTTGAGCCTGTCCGACAGGCTCAACCGGCGGGGATCGGGGGTTCAACCAGTGGGGGGTGGCACGAAGCCGTGCAGGCAGACGTCGTGGCGGCGCTGGCCCCCGGGGGCGGCGGGATCGGTGAGCGGGAGGTAGGCGCGGCGCATGCCCTCGCGCTCGAACCCGGCCGCGAGCGCGACCCGGCAGGACGCCTCGTTCTCGACGCTGTGGTCGAGCTGCACGCGGACGTGCGCGGGGCCCTCGTCGTCGAGGGTCAGCCACTGGGTGAACCGCCGGACCGCGCGCCGGCCGACCGCCTGTCCCCGCGCGTCCGGGTGGACGGAGTAGCCGATGTCGCAGATCTGCAGCGGGGCCGGCACGTCCTGGCGCCAGGCGATGCTGCCCAGGAAATGCTCGGGAGCCTCGGCCGAGGCGATGGCCAGCGTGGTGGGCCGACCCGTCGCGAAGCTCTCGGCCGCCTCGGCGAACCGCGCGTCGAGCTCGTCGACGGTCCTCGGCAGGACGACGAAGGCCGGCGTGCCGAAGCGACGCTGCTCCGGGTCGTGCACCAGCTCGAGCCAGCGCTCCCGGTCGCCGCGGGCCGGCAACCGGAGCACGAGGCCCTCGCCGAGGATCTGCTGGCTGGGCGGGTGGGTCATGGGGTGAGCCTAGGTCGGCTATTTCACAGTCACTGGTCGCACCGCGGCGGCGGTCCCTATCCTTCGCGCATGGACACCGATGCGCACCTGGACCTCGACCTGGGTGAGGGGCACGACGTCAGCGAGTGGGAGCAGGCCGCCGCGGCCGTGCTCCGCAAGGCCCGCCGCCTCGGCGACGACGACTCCGACGACGCGGTCTGGGCCGAGCTCACGCGCACCACGATCGACGGCATCCGGATCACCCCGCTCGGCACGCCCGCCCTGGTGGCGGACCTGCCCGACCCGGTCCGGCCCCCGGCGCGCGGTGACGGCTGGGACGTGCGCGCCCTCCTGGTGGACCCGGACGCCGCCGCCTCCAACGCCGCCGCGCTGACCGACCTCGAGAACGGCGCCACCTCGCTGTGGCTCCAGGTCGGGACCGCGGGCATCGACGTCTCCGAGCTCTCCACCGTGCTCGCCGACGTGTACCTGGAGCTGGCACCGGTCGTGCTGGACGCCCCGTCCGACCCGATCGGGGTGGCCCGGGCGTTCGCCGAGTGCGTGGAGGGGATCACGCTGCCGCCCGGGACGAACCTCGGGGTGGATCCGGTCGGTGCCGTGGTGCGAGGGGTCTCGACCAGCTCAGCCGACGGGGTGGTGGCTGAGGCGTCGCGGATCGCGCAGGAGCTCGGCTGCCGGGCGCTGGTGGTCGACGGGACGGCCGTGCACGACCTCGGCGCCTCGGACGTGCAGGAGCTCGGCTACGTGCTGGCGGTGGGGGCGCACTACCTGCGCGCGCTCGCCGGGTCCGGGACGGCAGTGGACGACGCGGCCGGGCTGGTGGAGTTCCGGCTCTCGGCCAGTGACGACCAGTTCGTCACCATCGCCAAGCTGCGCGCCGTACGTCGGCTGTGGGCGCGGATGCTCGAGCTCAGCGGTGCCTCGCCCGACCACCGCACCATGACGCTGCACGCCGTCACCTCGCGTCCGATGATGACCAAGTACGACCCGTGGGTGAACATGCTGCGCACCTGCGTCGCCGCCTTCGCCGCGGGGGTGGGCGGCGCCGACGCCGTCACGGTGCTGCCGTTCGACGCCCGGCTCGGGCTGCCGGACGCGTTCGCCCGGCGGATCGCCCGCAACACCTCCACGCTGCTGGTCGAGGAGTCGCACGTGGCCAAGGTCGCCGACCCGGCCGGCGGCGCCTTCGCGGTCGAGAAGCTCACCGACGACCTCGCGGTCGCCGGCTGGGATGAGCTCGGCCGCCTCGAAGCCGCGGGCGGCGTGCTCGCGGCCCTCGAGGACGGCTCGCTCCGGTCCCGGATCGACGAGGTGGTCGCCGAGCGCGACCGCCAGGTCGCCACCCGCCAGCGCGCCATCACCGGCGTCACCGAGTTCCCGCACCTGCACGAGACGCTGCCGGAGCGCGCGCCGTACGCCGAGGGCTCCCTCCCGGTCCGCGCCTACGGCGAGCCCTTCGAGGCGCTGCGCGACGAACCGGCCGGCAGCGCGGTCTTCCTCGCCACCATGGGCACGATCGCCGCCCACACGGCCCGGGCCACCTTCGCGACGAACCTGTTCGCGGCCGGCGGCATCGACGTCGTCAACGAGGGACGCCACGACGACGTCGAGGCGGTCCTCGCGCACCACGACGGGCAGCCCGTCGTCTGCCTGGTCGGCCACGACAAGGCGTACGCCGGAGTGGGGCGCCGACCTGGTGCAGGCCCTCCGCGACGCCGGCGCCCGGTGGGTCATCCTCGCCGGCAAGGTGCCGACCACGTCGACCGGCGAGAGGTCGTTCGACGTGGACGACACCTGCGCAATGGGGGTCGACGCCCTCGACTTCCTGACCCGGACGAGAGAGAAGCTGGACTCATGAGCATCCCCGAGAGCTTCGCCGACCTGCCGCTCGCGGGCGAGGTCACCGCCAAGGAGGCCGTCGAGGGCGAGACGTGGGAGTCGCCCGAGGGCATCGGCATCCTGCCCGTCTACGGTCCCGAGCACCTCGAGGGTCTCGACGCCCTCGACACCTACCCGGGCCTCGCGCCGTTCCTCCGCGGCCCCTACCCGACGATGTACACCACCCAGCCGTGGACGGTCCGCCAGTACGCCGGCTTCTCCACCGCCGAGGAGTCCAACGCCTTCTACCGCCGCAACCTGGCCGCCGGGCAGAAGGGCCTCTCGGTCGCCTTCGACCTGGCCACCCACCGCGGCTACGACTCCGACCACCCGCGCGTGAAGGGCGACGTCGGCATGGCCGGGGTCGCGATCGACTCGATCTACGACGCCCGCACGCTGTTCGAGGGGATCCCGCTCGACGAGATGAGCGTCAGCATGACCATGAACGGCGCGGTGCTGCCGGTCCTGGCGCTCTACATCGCGGCGGCCGAGGAGCAGGGGGTGAAGCCGGAACAGCTCACGGGGACGATCCAGAACGACATCCTCAAGGAGTTCATGGTCCGCAACACCTACATCTACCCGCCGCAGCCGAGCATGCGGATCATCAGCGACATCTTCGGCTACACCGCTGCAGCGGATGCCGCGCTACAACTCGATCTCCATCTCGGGCTACCACATCCAGGAGGCCGGCGCGACGGCCGACCTGGAGCTGGCCTACACGCTCGCCGACGGTGTGGAGTACATCCGGGCCGGCCTCGAGGCGGGCCTGACCATCGACGAGTTCGCGCCGCGGCTGAGCTTCTTCTGGGCCATCGGGATGAACTTCTTCATGGAGGTCGCGAAGATGCGCGCCGCCCGCGCGCTGTGGGCCCGCCTGGTCAGCCAGTTCGAGCCGCAGAACCCCAAGTCGCTGTCGCTGCGCACGCACAGCCAGACCTCGGGCTGGTCCCTGACCGCGCAGGACGTGTTCAACAACGTGCAGCGCACCTGCATCGAGGCGATGGCCGCCACCCAGGGCCACACGCAGTCGCTGCACACCAACGCCCTCGACGAGGCGATCGCCCTGCCGACGGACTTCTCCGCGCGGATCGCCCGCAACACCCAGCTGCTGCTCCAGCAGGAGTCCGGCACGACGGGGACGATCGACCCGTGGGCCGGCTCCTACTACGTCGAGCGGCTCACCCACGACCTCGCCGAGAAGGCGTGGTCGCACATCCAGGAGGTCGAGAAGACCGGCGGCATGGCCAAGGCGATCGAGGAGGGCCTGCCGAAGATGCGCATCGAGGAGGCCGCGGCCCGGACCCAGGCCCGGCTCGACTCCGGCGCGCAGAAGCTGGTGGGCGTGAACACCTACCGGCTGGCCGACGAGGACCAGCTCGACGTGCTCCGGGTCGACAACGCCAGCGTCTACAAGCAGCAGCTGGCCAAGCTCGAGCGGCTCCGCGAGGAGCGCGACGACGACGACGTGCGGAGCGCTCTGGACGCCCTGACGAAGTCGGCCGAGGACGGCCACGTGCACGGCTCGCTCGACGGCAACCTGCTGGCGCTCGCCGTGAAGGCGGCCCACGCCAAGGCGACGGTCGGTGAGATCTCGGACTCCCTCGAGAAGGTCTACGGCCGGCACCGCGCCGTGATCCGTACGATCTCGGGTGTGTACAAGCGGGAGTCCCAGTCGGACGGCCAGCCCAACGAGGCCATGGACAAGGTGCTCGCCGCCACCGAGAAGTTCGCCGAGGACGAGGGGCGCCGCCCCCGCATCCTGGTCGCCAAGATGGGCCAGGACGGCCACGACCGCGGGCAGAAGGTCATCGTCACCGCCTTCGCCGACATGGGCTTCGACGTCGACGTGGGCCCGCTGTTCTCCACGCCGGAGGAGGTCGCCCAGCAGGCGGTCGACGCCGACGTGCACATCGTCGGGGTGAACTCCCTGGCGGCGGGTCACCTCACCCTGGTCCCGGAGCTCAAGAAGGCGCTGGCCGACCTCGGGGGCGAGGACGTGATGATCGTCGTCGGCGGGGTGATCCCGCCCGACGACGTGCCCACCCTGCTGGAGATCGGTGCGGCCGCGGTGTTCCCGCCCGGCACCGTCATCGCCGCCGCGGCCCTCGACCTGCTGGAGAAGCTCGCCACCCAGCTGGGTCACCCCGACGGTGGTTGAGCTTGTCGAAACCACGTGAGCTGCCCGCGGTGGACGTCGTCGCCCTCGTCGAGGGCATCCGGGCGGGCAGGCGCGCCTCGGTGTCGCGCGCGATCACGCTCGTCGAGTCGGCCCGGCCCGATCACCAGGCGGCGGCCCGCGAGCTGCTGGCGGAGCTGACCGGTCTCCCTTCGGCCGGCCCGGGCCAGGCGCAGGAGCGACGTCCCGCGGTGCGCGTCGGGATCTCCGGGGTCCCCGGCGTCGGCAAGTCGACGTTCATCGAGACCCTCGGCAAGCACCTCACCGGGCAGGGCCTCACCGTCGGCGTGCTCGCGGTGGATCCGTCCTCGACGCGCACCGGGGGATCGGTGCTGGGGGACAAGACGCGGATGCCCGACCTGGCCGCCAACCCGGACGCCTACATCCGACCCTCGCCCACCGCCGGGACCCTGGGTGGCGTCGCGCGCGCCACCACGCAGGCCATGGTCGTGCTCGAGGCCGCCGGCTACGACGTGGTGCTGGTGGAGACCGTCGGGGTCGGCCAGTCGGAGGTCACGGTGGCCGGGATGGTCGACACCTTCCTGTTCCTGACCATCGCCCGCACCGGCGACCAGCTCCAGGGGATCAAGAAGGGCATCCTCGAGATCGCCGACGTGATCGCGGTCAACAAGGCCGACGGCGACCGCGCCGCCGAGGCGCAGTCCGCGGCCAAGGAGCTGGCCGGCGCGCTGCGGCTGGTGCACTCCTCGGGTGACGGCTGGGTGCCGCCGGTGCTCACCTGCTCGGGCCTGCACGGCACCGACGTCGACACGGTGTGGGAGAAGGTGCTCGCCCACCGGGACTCCCTCGGTGAGGACGGCCTGGCCCGGAAGCGCGCCGAGCAGCAGCTGGAGTTCACCTGGGCGCTGGTCCGCGACGAGCTGGCCCAGCGGCTGCGGCGCTCGCCCGGTGTCCGCGCCATCCGGGACGACGTACGACGCGAGCTCCTGGCCGGTGAGCTGACCGCTCCGCTGGCCGCCGACCGCCTCGTCGCGGCGTACGACGAGGACCGAAATGTCCATGACTGACCCTCTCGCTGGGTAGTCTCGGCGCCTGTCACCCGTTCCGGCCCCACCGACATCTCGAGGACCACGCATGCGTCGTACGCCGCTCGCGACCGTCACCGTCGCCCTGCTGCTCGCCGCCACCGGCTGCGGCGGCTCGGAGAAGAAGGACGAGCCGATCGGGCCCGTCGGCGACGCGGCGGACAGCCCCTCGGCCACCCCGTCCGCCCGGGCGTCCGCAGGCGCCTCGCAGGAAACCGAGCCCTTCGACGACAAGGGCAGCGAGATCGTGCGCGGCACCGTCCGGGGCGCCACCAGCCCCGAGGCGAAGGCGGTCGTCGACGCGTGGTTCGGCTACTGGGACGTCCGGGCGAAGAGCTTCGGCTCGGCGAAGGTCGACCCGAAGCTGGGCTCGGTCGCCGCGGCCGACGCGGTGGCGGACGTCGTCCAGTACGTCGCCTACCTCCGCAAGGAGAAGCTGCGCACGGTCGGGGACACCCGCTTCGGGGTGAGCGACCTCGAGGTCGACGGCAGCACCGCGACCCTGACCAGCTGCGGGGTCAACAAGTCGATCGACCGGCGCTCGGACGGCAGTCCTGCCGAGCAGTTCACGCCCTTCTTCACCATCGCCGGCACGCTGAAGCAGGCCGGCGGGACGTGGCGGGTGGTGGAGACGAAGGTCATCGAGCGGGCCCCCTGCCAGGCGTGATCGCGCCTCTCGCGTGACATCCGGTTTGCCGGGTCGTTGAACGGGGCAGGACAGGGTGAGGGAAGAAGCACTGCCTGCCACGATGTGATCCCGGGGGAACAGATTTCATGCGCCACTTCACCAGGACGACGCTGGTCACGCTCGCCGCGGCCGCCATGGCCGCCGGCATGACCACGCCCGCGCACGCCGGCATGGACGGCAGCACGACCGGCAACGGCTACGCCGCCAAGGTCGAGGTGCACCTGAGCGGCGACGTCAGCGGCTCCCTCGTCGAGCTCGGTCCCCGGACCGCCGCCGATGTGCTGGTGGGAGGACCTCTCCAGCACCATGCTGGACAGCGAGAAGGTCGACACGAGCGACCCCGCCGCGGTGCAGAAGTACTACGACGAGGAGGTCCGGCCGTGGCTGACGGGCCACGCGGCCACCGGCCAGCTCTCGATGCCCAGCTCCGACTACTTCAAGAGCATCATCGCCCAGGTCAAGGCCGGCAAGGCGATGACCTTCTACTCGCTGCAGACCGCTGACGGCGCCATCACCAGCAAGCCCGGCTCCCCGGCCTACGCCAGCGAGGTCAAGACCGTCGGCAACGCGTGCGGCGCCCCCGTCGTCAGCGGACCCTACGGCCCGCAGACCGTCGGCTGGCAGGCCTTCCCGACCGGCAACCCGCCGGCCCCGGCCGTGTCCCCCGAGGACCTCGCCGCCTACGCCTACGAGGTGATGGACCTCAAGAAGCCCACGCTCGAGTGGAACCCCCACCTGGCCAGCAACGGCGACGCCAGCCTGGTCAACCTGCCCACGTGGCTGTGGACCGAGGACCCGGCCGCGGTCGAGGAGCGCCAGGTGACGGCCGAGGCCGCGGGCATCAGCGTGACCGTGACCGCCGAGCCCAACGCGATGACCGTCTCGACCCCGGTCGGCGGCACCGAGTGCTCCGCCAAGCAGGCGGCCACCGCCTACGCCCCGGGCGTCAACGAGGCCTCCGCGTGCACGTTCACCTTCCCCAGCGCGTCCGTGCAGTACGCCGGGGGCTTCCCCGTCCAGGCCACCACCGGCTGGGAGGCGACGTGGACCAGCAACGCCGGCCCGGGCGGCGACCTGGAGCCGAAGACGATGACCGCCACCACCGCCATCCCGGTGATCGAGGTCCAGTCGCGCGTGGACACCGTCTCCTGAGCCACTTCGGACACGCGTCCGCGGTCCCGTGGGGCGACCGGTAATCTTGTCGGTTGTGTCCACCTCCCTGATCCGTGCCGTCCAGGCCGAGGTCGACCTGCTCGGACCCGAGCTGATCGAGTTCCGTCGTGACCTGCACGCCCACCCCGAGCTGTCGTGGGCCGAGGAGCGGACCTCGGCGGTCATCGCCAAGCGCCTGGACGAGGCCGGCCTCGCGCCGCGCACGCTCCCGCGCAACGGCATGGTGGTGGACATCGGCTCCGGACCGGGGCCGCTGATCGCCCTGCGGGCCGACCTCGACGCGCTCCCGGTCGACGACCGGACCAGCGACCCCTGGACCAGCACCGTCTCGGGCGTGGCCCACGCCTGCGGCCACGACGTGCACGCCTCGGCGCTGCTCGGGGCCGGCCTGGCGCTCGCCTCCGTCGCCGACGAGCTCCCCGGCCGGGTGCGGCTGGTCTTCCAGCCCGCCGAGGAGATCATGCCCGGTGGCGCGCTGATGTCCATCGAGGCGGGCGCCGTGGACGGCGTCTCCCGGATCTTCGGGCTGCACGCCGACCCCGGCCTCGACGTGGGCACCGTCGGCCTGCGGGAGGGCCCCCTCACCGGCGCCGCCGACTCTCTCGACGTGCTGCTCTCGGGCAAGGGCGGGCACACGTCCCGCCCGCACCTCACCGAGGACCTCACCTTCGCCCTCGGCAAGCTGGTCACCGAGCTGCCCGCCGTCCTCTCCCGCCGCCTCGACCCCCGGGCGGGCGTCAGCGTGGTCTGGGGGATGGTCCGGGCCGGCTCGGCCGTGAACGTCATCCCGGCGACGGGCCGGGCCGGAGGCACCGTGCGGATGCTCGACGCGGTCGCGTGGGCCGACGCGGAGGAGCTCATCCGCGACACGATCGACCAGATCGTGGAGCCCTACGGCGTACGCCCCACCGTGACCTACGTCCGGGGCGTGCCCCCGGTGGTCAACGAGCACCGCTCCACGGTGCTGCTCGGGCGAGCCGTGGAGAGCGTGCTCGGCGAGGCCGCCCACGTCGCGACGTCGCAGAGCCTGGGTGGCGAGGACTTCGCGTGGTACCTCGAGAGCGTGCCCGGGGCGATGGCCCGGCTGGGCACGCGCACGCCCGGCGGCCCGACGTACGACCTCCACCAGGGCGACCTGCGCGTGGACGAGCGGGCCATCTCGGTCGGCGCCTCCGTGCTGGCGGCGGCCGCGCTGCTGTCGATGGTCACCGACGCATAACACTTGTCTTGTTCAACCGGTGTGGCGTAGGAGCAGCCCGGCACCTCGCATAGTGTGCGCGTCACCACGTGCCGGTCAGCGGCGCACCAAGAACGAGGAGGGACCTTGCGCAGGTTCAGCAAGATCGCGGCAGTGGCAATGGTGGGCGCACTCGCCCTGGCCGGCTGTGGCAGCGACAACGGGAGCAACCCCAAGTCCGCGACCAAGGACGTGTGCAAGACCGCGAAGGGCAGCGGACCCAAGGTCGGCGTCGCCTACGACGTCGGCGGCCGCGGTGACCAGTCGTTCAACGACTCGGCCTACAAGGGACTCGAGAAGGCCGTGAAGGACCTCGACGCCACGTGCATCGAGGCCAAGGCGACCACCACCGACAACGACACCACCCGCGCCGAGCGCCTGCGCACCCTCGCCGAAGGCGGCTTCAACCCCGTCATCGCCGTCGGCTACCTCTACTCGCCGGCCGCCGCGAAGGTCGCCGCCGAGAACCCCGACACGCAGTTCGCCGTGATCGACGGCTACGCCAGCACGCTGCCCAAGTCGCCGCTGAAGAACCTGAGCGACCTGAGCTTCCAGGCCAACGAGGGCTCCTACCTCGTCGGCGTCGCGGCCGCCCTGAAGACGAAGGCCAAGCACGTCGGCTTCGTCGGCGGCGTCCCCGGACCCGTGATCGGGCCGTTCGAGGCGGGCTTCCGGTCCGGCGTGGCCTCGGTCGACCCCAGCATCAAGGTCGACGTCCAGTACCTCACCCAGGACGACAAGGACGCCCAGGCCGCCTACGAGAACCCGCCGGGCGGCAAGGACGCCGCCTCCGCGATGTACGAGGGTGGAGCCGACATCGTCTTCCACGCCGCCGGCAAGTCGGGTCTCGGCGTCTTCCAGGCCGCCGCCGCGGCGGGCGACGGCATGTGGGCCATCGGTGTCGACTCCGACCAGTACCTCAGCGCCCCGAAGAACCAGAAGTCGCACATCCTGACCTCGGCCCTCAAGCGGGTCGACACCTCGGTGTTCGACGAGGTGAAGTCGTTCAAGGACAAGACCCTCAAGCCCGGGTTCGTGACCTACAACCTCAAGAACGACGGGGTGGGCTACGCCAAGTCGGGCGGCTTCGTCGACGACATCAGCGACAAGATCGACGCTGCCTCGGACAAGATCAAGAGCGGCGAGATCGTCGTGCCCAGCGATCCCGCGAAGGTCAAGTAGCCGACCGCCACTACACGCTGAACCAGGTGCCCGGGCGACACGCTAAGTTGTCGCCCGGGCACCTGTGCGTCAACCAGCCGGCCCGCGCGGGCGCGCGGGCACGAGTCAGGGAGGAACATGTCGACCAGCGCATCGGCTCTCACGGCCGAGGCCATCGAGCTCCGCGGCATCGGCAAGCGCTTCCCGGGCGTCATCGCCAACCACGACATCGACATCACGATCCGGCACGCCACCATCCACGCCCTCGTGGGTGAGAACGGTGCCGGCAAGTCCACCCTGATGAAGATCCTCTACGGCGTGCAGAAGCCCGACGACGGGACCATCAGCGTCAACGGCAAGAGCGTCTCCTTCGCCACCCCGGCCGACGCCATCGCCGAGGGGATCGGGATGGTCTTCCAGCACTTCATGCTGGCCGACAACCTCACCGTGCTCGAGAACGTCACGCTGGGCGCCGAGAAGCTGCACGGCATCGGGGACGCCGCCCGCGAGAAGATCAGGGAGATCTCGAAGCGCTACGGCTTCGGGCTCGACCCCGACGAGCTGGTCGAGACCCTGGGCGTGGGGGAGCGCCAGCGCGTGGAGATCCTCAAGGTGCTCTACCGCGGCGCGAAGATCATCATCCTGGACGAGCCCACCGCGGTGCTCGTCCCCCAGGAGGTCGAGGCCCTGTTCGCCAACCTGCGCCAGCTCAGGGACCAGGGACACACGCTGATCTTCATCTCCCACAAGCTCGACGAGGTGCTCTCGGTCGCGGACGACATCACCGTGGTGCGGCGCGGCACCACGGTCGCCTCCGTCAAGCCCGGCGACGTCACCGCCCGCAAGCTCGCCGAGCTGATGGTGGGCAGCGAGCTGCCCTCGCCGAGCACCGAGGAGTCCACGGTCACCGACCGGGTGCTGCTCGCCGTGGAGGGCCTGGACCTGCGCGACGCAGCGGGCCGCGCGGAGCTCACCGACATCGGCTTCGAGATCCACGCCGGGGAGATCCTCGGGATCGCCGGGGTCGAGGGCAACGGCCAGGCCGAGCTGGTCGAGACGCTGATCGGGATGCGCCACCCGGTGGCGGGCACCGTCCGGCTCGACGGGCGCGACATCACCGACTGGTCCACCCGGGAACGCCGGGCCGCCGGCATCGGCTACATCCCCGAGGACCGCCAGCGCCACGGGCTGCTCCTCGACTCACCGCTGTGGGAGAACCGGATCCTGGGGCACCAGACCCGGCCGCCCGCGGTCAAGGCCGGCGGCTGGCTCGACGTCAGCGGCGCCCGCGAGGACTCCGAGCGGATCGTCGCGCAGTACGACGTGCGCACCCCCGGCATCGACACCACGGCGCGCGCGCTCTCGGGCGGCAACCAGCAGAAGTTCATCGTGGGCCGCGAGATGAGCGGCGACCCGATCCTGCTGATGGCCTCGCACCCCACGCGCGGCGTGGACGTCGGGGCCCAGGCGCAGATCTGGGACCACATCAAGCAGGCGCGGAAGCAGGGGCTGGCCGTGCTGCTCATCTCGGCCGACCTCGACGAGCTGATCGGCCTCTCCGACACGATCCAGGTGCTGCTGCGGGGACGGTTGGTGGGGACGTTCGACCCGCAGGAGGTCACCCCCACCGAGCTCGGCTCGGCGATGACCGGGGCGGACGCATGAGCTATCTGCGCCGCGTGGTGCTGGCCCTGGCGGCCCCCGTGCTCGCCTTCGTGGTCGCCGGCGCGGTCGCCAGCCTGGTGCTGCTGATCAGCGGCGACGACGTGGGCGCCTTCTGGAACGTGATGTTCTCCGTGCCGCGCCACCGCAACATCGTCAGCATGCTGAACACCACGGCGGTGCTCTACCTCTCCGGGGTGGCCGCGGCGATCGGCTTCCGGATGAACCTGTTCAACATCGGCGTCGAGGGTCAGTACCGCCTCGCCGCCTTCGCCGCCGCCGCCTTCGCCGGCGCGGCCTGGCTCCCCGGCTGGCTGAACACGGTCGCGGCGATCCTGGTCGCCATGGTCGTGGGGGCGGCGTGGGCGGGGATCGCCGGTCTGCTGCGCGTGACGCGCGGCGTGAGCGAGGTGATCTCCACGATCATGCTCAACGCGATCGCCGGCTCGCTGGTCACCTTCCTGCTCGTGAAGGTCGCGCTGACCACGGGCAACTCCAGGAACACCAAGCCGATCCCCGAGGGCTCCCGGGTCGGCACCATCAACCTGTTCAGCGACAGTCCGACGGAGGTCTTCGGCCTCTCCCTGGTGGCGGTCGTCGTCGGCATCGCGTTCTGGGTGCTGCTCAACCGGACCCGGTTCGGCTTCGACCTGCGCGCCTCGGGGGCCTCGGAGACCGCTGCCGTGGCCAGCGGTGTGAACGTGCGGAGGATGATCGTCGTGGCGATGCTCCTCTCCGGCGCGGTGGCTGGGCTCGTGGGCCTCCCGGCGATGTTCTCCGACTCCTACAGCTATGGGTCGGCGTTCCAGACCGGGCTCGGCTTCACCGGCATCGCCGTCGCGCTCCTGGGCCGGAACAACCCCGTCGGGATCGCGTTCGGCGCGGTGATCTTCGCGTTCCTCTCCGAGCAGGCCACGCTGCTCAACATCCTCGCGGGGGTCTCGCCGGACATCGTCGACGTCACCCAGGGCGTCATCGTCCTGGCGGTCGTGATCGCCTACGAGGTCGTGCGCCGCTACCGGGTCCGCCTCGAGCAGGCGCACGTCGCCGGGGAGCTCGCCGACCAGCGTCGCCGGGCCACGCCGTCCGAGGAGGTGGTCCGATGAGCACCGCCGTCACCGCGGCCCCGCCGCCCGTCGAGGACGCCTCCGAGCGCCGCTCGCGCGGCGTGCGGTTCGGTCTCTACCTCGCCGGCGGCTTCGTGGTCCTGTGCCTGGTGCGGGTGATCACCGGCGCCGACGAGCTCACCTCGTCGGGCACGCTGGCCGTGACCCTGACCGCGAGCATGCCGATCGCGATGGCCGGTCTCGGGGGGCTGTGGTCCGAGCGTGCGGGCGTGGTGAACATCGGGCTCGAGGGCATGATGATCATGGGCACCCTGGGAGCGGGCTACTTCGGCTTCCACTACGGCGTGATCGCCGGCATCGTCGGCGCCGTCCTGCTGGGAGTGGCCGGTGCGGGGCTGCACGCCCTGGCCACGGTGATCTTCGGCGTCGACCACATCGTCTCCGGGGTCGCGATCAACATCATCGCGCTCGGCGTCTCCGGGTTCCTCGCGGAGCTGTGGTTCAGCGAGCTCGAGGGTGGTGGACCCACGCAGTCCCCGCCGCTGCCGACGCCGTTCGAGATCAACATCGACGTGATCTCGGGCCCGGCGAACACGTTGGAGGGCAAGCACTGGTTCCTGATCAGCGACCTGGCCTCGGTGGTGGAGATGTTCACCAAGAACCTGTCCTCGCTGGTGGTGTTCGCGCTGCTGCTCCTGTTCGTCACCTACTACCTGCTGTGGCGCACGCAGTTCGGGCTGCGCCTGCGCTCGTGCGGCGAGGCGCCCGCGGCGGCCGAGTCGCTGGGCATCAACGTCTACCGCTACAAGATCATCGCGGTGCTGATCTCCGGGGGACTGGCCGGTCTCGGAGGCGCCCTGCTGTCGATGGTCTCCTCGTCGGGCTTCCAGGTCGGGCAGACCAACAACCGCGGCTACATCGGCCTCGCGGCGATGATCTTCGGCAACTGGCGCCCGACGGGCCTGTTCATGGGGTCGTCGCTGTTCGGCTACACCCAGGCGCTGCCCTTCCGCCAGGGCACCGTGTCGGTGCACGCCCTGCTGCTCCTGGTGGCCCTGCTGCTGGTGGCGATCGGCGTCGTCCAGCTGCTGCGCAAGCGGCGGGTGCAGGCCATCGGCGCGTTCGTCTTCGGCGTCGCCTTCCTCGCCTGGTTCCTCCTGACCGACACCGTCCCGCGCGAGTTCACGACCATGGCGCCCTACGTCACGACGCTGCTCGTGCTCGCGCTCGCCTCCCAGCGACTACGCATGCCCGCGGCCGACGGGCAGATCTACCGCAAGGGCTCCGTGGGATGACCGACTCCTTCGACTGGGACGGGCTCACCGCGCTGGCGGTCGAGGCGGCGACCCACGCCTACGCGCCGTACTCCCACTACCCGGTCGGGGCGGCAGCCCGCGTCGACGACGGTCGCGTGGTGGTCGGCTGCAACGTGGAGAACGCGGCCTACGGCGTCGCGCTGTGCGCCGAGTGCGGGATGGTCTCCCAGCTGCACATCACCGGCGGCGGGCGGCTGACCCACGCGGTGTGCGTCAACGGCCGCGCCGAGGTGATCATGCCGTGCGGGCGCTGCCGCCAGCTGCTGATGGAGAACGGCGGCCCCGACCTGCTGGTGCTGACCGTCTCCGGCGTACGCCGGATGGACGAGGTGCTCCCGGATGCCTTCGGTCCCGACGACCTCGCTTGACCTGGGTGCCGACGACGTCGTCGCGGATCCCTATCCCCACTTCGCCGTCGAGCGCGGGCGCCACGAGGTGGCCTGGCACGAGCCCAGCGGCTCCTGGCTGACCTTCTCGCACGCCGCCGCCGGCGCCGTGCTGCGCAACCGTCGGCTCGGACGGCTGTGGCGCGACCGGGAGCCGGCGGCCTACCTGGAGCCGTTCAACCTGCTCCACCGCAACCAGATGATGGAGAACGAGCCCCCCGCCCACACCCGCCTGCGCCGGGCCGTCGCGGGGGCGTTCAACCGCGGACACGTGGAGCGGCTGCGGCCGCGGGTGCGGTCGCTGGCGGCCTCGCTGCTCGCCGACGTGGACCCGGCCGGCTTCGACGTCGTCGGGGAGTACGCCGAGCCGCTGCCCGTGCTCGTGATCGCCGAGCTGATCGGGCTCTCGGTGACCGACGTGCCCGCGCTCCGCGGGTGGTCGCAGGCCATCGTGCGGATGTACGAGCCGTCGCCCTCGCCGGAGGTCGTCGACGAGGCGGTGTCGGCGGCGACGGACTTCGCCGACCACGTGCGCGAGCACCTCCACCGGCGACGGTCCGAGCCGGCCGACGACCTGACGACCGACCTGCTGGCCGCGGGGCTCACCGACGACGAGCTGGTCGCGGCGGTGGTGCTCCTGCTCAACGCGGGCCACGAGGCGTCGGTGAACGTCTTCGGCAACGGGCTGGTGGCGCTGCTCTCGCGCGGCCTGCGACCGGGGCCGGACGCGGCGCTGACGGTCGAGGAGATGCTGCGCTTCGACTCCGCCCTCCAGCTCTTCGAGCGCACCGCGACGACCTCCGTCGAGATCGGTGGCGTGGTCGTCGAGGAGGGTCAGCGGATCGCGGCGCTGCTCGGCGCGGCGAACCGGGACCCGGCCGCCTTCGCCGGAGCGGACACCTTCGACGTCTCCCGGGACCCCAACCCGCACCTGGCCTTCGGCGCCGGGCTGCACTTCTGCCTCGGTGCGCCGCTGGCCCGGATGGAGCTGGTCGAGTCGCTGGACGCGCTGTTCGCCGCCTTCCCCTCGCTGGCCCTGGCCGGTGAGCCGGAGAGCCGGGGGACCTTCGTGCTCCGGGGCTTCCGTAGGGTCGACGTCCACGACAGCGGCGAGAGCCGGAACCCTCATGAGAGCCGGGGAGCATGATGGCAGCGCACGACGCGGTCGAGGTGATCGCAGCGAAACGGGACGGGCACGCCCTGACCGGGAGCCAGATCGACTGGGTGATCGACGCCTACACCCGCGGCGAGGTCGCGGACGAGCAGATGTCCGCGCTGGCGATGGCGATCCTGCTCAACGGGATGGACCGCGGTGAGATCTCCCGCTGGACCGACGCCATGATCGCCAGTGGCGAGCGGATGGACTTCTCCTCGCTGTCGCGGCCCACCGCCGACAAGCACTCCACGGGCGGTGTCGGGGACAAGATCACGCTGCCCCTGGCGCCGCTGGTGGCCGCCTGCGGCGTCGCCGTGCCGCAGCTGTCCGGCCGCGGGCTCGGCCACACCGGCGGCACGCTGGACAAGCTCGAGTCCATCCCCGGGTGGCAGGCCGCGCTGTCCAACGAGGACATGCTGCGCCAGCTCGAGGAGGTCGGCGCCGTCATCTGCGCCGCCGGATCGGGGCTGGCCCCCGCCGACAAGAAGCTCTACGCCCTGCGCGACGTCACCGGGACGGTGGAGGCCATCCCGCTGATCGCGTCGTCGATCATGAGCAAGAAGATCGCCGAGGGCACCGGGGTGCTGGTGCTGGACGTGAAGGTCGGCACGGGTGCCTTCATGAAGGACCTCGAGCGCGCCCGCGAGCTGGGAGAGACCATGGTCGCGCTGGGCAAGGGCGCCGGCGTGCACACCGTGGCCCTGCTCACCGACATGTCGACCCCGCTCGGCCTGACCGCCGGGAACGCCCTGGAGGTCCGCGAGTCGGTGGAGGTGCTCGAGGGGGGTGGTCCCGCCGACGTGGTGGAGCTGACCGTCGCCCTGGCGCGCGAGATGCTCGCCGGTGCCGGCCGCGACGACGTCGACCCCGCCGAGGTGCTGGCCTCCGGAGGCGCGATGGACGCGTGGCGGCAGATGATCTCCGCGCAGGGGGGTGACCCCTCGGCGTCGCTGCCGGCCGCGCGCGAGACCCACGTGGTCGAGGCGCCGAGCTCCGGCGTGCTCACCCGGCTGGACGCGATGGCGGTCGGGATGGCCGCCTGGCGCCTCGGGGCCGGGCGCGCCACCCAGGGGGCCACGGTCCAGGCCGGCGCCGGCGTCGAGTGGCACGCCCGCCCGGGCGACACCGTCACGGCCGGCGAGCCCCTGCTCACCCTGCACACCGACGAGCCCGACCGGTTCGAGCGGGCCCTCGCCTCGCTCGAGGGCGGCTGGGACGTCGAGCCCGCCGGGTCGGCGTACGAACCCGGTCCGATCGTGCTCGACCGGATCAGCTGACCCGCCCGTCACCAGCGGTGCTCCCTCAGACGTAGGTCGTGACCTCGCCGGCATGGGTGGCGGCGCCGCCGGTGGCGAAGTTGGGGACGTCGGCCGCGGTGGCCCGGCCCGCGTCGCTCGACATGGCGGCGCCGAAGGCGGCCCGGTCGGCGAAGCGCAGCTCGGCGATGAAGTAGAGCTCCGGGGCCCGGCCGCCGGGGCCGGGGTCCGGCCTGCTGGCGGTGAAGGACTCCAGGCCGGGCAGCTGCTCGACCAGCGGCACGTGCGTCTCCACGTAGTAGGCGTCGAAGGCCGCCGGGTCGTCGGGCTGCTGGTAGAGGACGGTGAGCTGGTAGGTCATGCCCCCACCCTGTGCCGCGACCCGGACCCGCGCAACCTCAGGAGAGCAGCAGGACGACCGTCTCCGCGACGCAGGCCGGCTTGTCCTGGTCCTCGATCGCCACGACGTACTTCAAGGTGAGCTGCTTGCCCGCCGGCACGTCGACGACGCCACCCACGCTCACCGTGGCGCGCACGCGCGAGCCGACCGGCAGCGGGCTGGGGAAGCGGACCTTGTTGACGCCGTAGTTGAGCTTGGCGCCCGGCGTGTCGAGCTCGAAGACCTGGCTGCCCAGCCAGGGCACCAGCGAGAGCGTCAGGTAGCCGTGCGCGATGGTCCCGCCGAACGGGCCCTCCTTGGCCCTCTCGACGTCGACGTGGATCCACTGGTGGTCACCGGTGGCGTCGGCGAACCGGTCCACGCGCTCCTGGGTGATCTCGACCCAGTCGCTGGTGCCGATCTCCTCCCCGGTGGCGGCCTCGATCTCGTCGAACGAGCTGAACACGCGCATGGGCGCTCCTCCCGGGCCTCGTGGCCGCGTCGTCCCGGGCAGGCCCGGGCAGGGTGTTGGATGTCGGTGTGGCGAACTCCTCCGAACCTACCGCCCCTGCTCCCGACCTCGTCCGGGCTGTCCCCAAGGTGCTCCTCCACGACCACCTCGACGGGGGGCTGCGGCCGGCCACGATCGTGGAGCTGGCCCGCGAGGCCGGGCACACCCTGCCTGCCGACGACGCGGAGTCGCTGGGCCGCTGGTTCACCGAGTCGGCCGACAGCGGCTCGCTGGTGCGCTACCTGGAGACCTTCGACCACACCGTCGCGGTGATGCAGCGCGCCGACCACATCACCCGCGTCGCCCGCGAGTGCGTGGAGGACCTGGCCGCCGACGGGGTGGTGTACGCCGAGGTCCGCTACGCGCCCGAGCAGCACCTCCAGGAGGACCTCACCCTCGAGGAGGTCGTCCGCGCCGTGCAGGCCGGCTTCGACGAGGGGATGGGCGAGACCGGGATCATCGTCAAGCAGCTGCTCACCGCGATGCGGCACCAGGCGCGGTCGCGCGAGATCGCCGAGCTGGCGGTGCAGCACCGCGACGACGGCGTGGTCGGGTTCGACATCGCCGGTGCCGAGGCCGGTTACCCGCCCACCCGGCACCTCGACGCCTTCGAGTACCTCCAGCGGGAGAACGCCCACTTCACCATTCACGCGGGCGAGGCGTTCGGCCTGCCGTCGATCTGGCAGGCGATCCAGTGGTGCGGGGCCGACCGGCTCGGCCACGGCGTACGCATCATCGACGACATCACCGTGGACGACGACGGCACGGTGCACCTGGGCCGGCTCGCGCAGTACGTCCGGGACAAGCGGATCCCGCTCGAGCTGTGCCCGCACTCCAACGTGCAGACCGGCGCGGCCGCCTCGATCGCGGAGCACCCGATCGGACTGCTCAGCCAGCAGCGCTTCCGGGTGACGGTCAACACCGACAACCGGCTGATGAGCGGCACGTCGATGAGCCGCGAGATGGGCGCGCTCGTGGACACGTTCGGCTGGGGCCTGGACGGCCTGCAGTGGGTGACGGTGAACGCGATGAAGTCGGCGTTCTGCCACTTCGACCAACGGCTGCGACTGATCGACGACGTGATCAAGCCCGGGTATGCCCGACTCGGGCTGCACTGACGCCCGACTTCGACGTATCTCGTGCCCGAGTGTCTTGTCCCTCGAAACGCGAGCCGGTCACTCTCACCACTTTCAACGACATCTGCGACCATCTCTGCCGTGGATCCCTGGCAACGACTTCGCCCGCCCGACGAGTCGCCGCAGGTGAGCCGGCTGCGGACGCGTGCCGTCGAGCTGGTCGACCGCCTCGCGGCCACCGCCCAGGATCGGCGCGGGTCCGTGCAGCAGATCATCGGGCTGCCCGCCATGGTGCTCCAGCTGCGCCGCATCGCCCCGGCGGCGACGCGCTCGGTCTGGGTGATGCAGCCCGACTACAGCTATGACCCCGAGGAGCCCGGCCTTCCCCTGGCGAGGGCGGCGCGTGAGCGGGGGGTCAACCCGCAGCTGATCACCCGGCCCACCACGGTGGACACCCACCCGCTGCTGTGCTCGATCTATCCCTCGACGCTGCTCGGCCCGGCGTTCCTGCGGGCCCTGGTCATCGACGGCCGGCAGGTGATGGTCGGAGGCCCCGACGACGCGGACGGGCAGCGGACCACGTGGTACACCACCGTCCCGGACGTGGTCGAGGAGGTCATCGAGTTCTGGCTGGCCACCCAGGCCCTGTGCACGCCCATCCTGCCCCTCGGGGATCAACCGCCGCTCAGCGAGCGACAGCTCGAGGTGGCCCGGCTGATGTGCCTGGGCGAGGAGGACGACGCCATCGCGCGGACCCTCCGCCTCCCCCTGGAGACGGTCGAGGACGAGGTGCAGGCGGTGCTCGACGAGCTCGGAGCCCGCAACCGCACCGAGGCCGCCCTGAACATGCGCGGTCGCGGCGTCAACGGTGGCTGGCGGGGCGCACCCGTCTGAGGTGTGGCACAGCACCGGGTCGGCGCGGTGGACGGTCGACCGGTGCGCGCCGCTCGGTCAGCCGACCAGCCGGCTGATCTCGCGCAGGGCCGCGTCGGGGGACAGCACCCGGCAGCCGAGCGCCTCCGCGTGGGCGACGACGCGGCGCTGGTCGGCGAGCAGGTGCAGCCCCCGGCGTACGAGGTAGAAGGGGGGCTTGCGGTGCTCGCGGAGGTCGCGCGAGAGGCGTCGTACGAACGTGACGGCGGGGTGCTGCGTGACGCAGACCGCGTCGGCCAGCAGGTCGCGACGCCCGCACTCGGCGACGATCTCCTGGGCGAAGATGCCCTCCGCGACGAAGTACGCCGAGCCGCCCAGGTCCAGCACCCGGTGGCCCGTGCGCTCACTGGCGGCGATGTCGTAGACCGGCGCCTCCGTGGCGCCCTCGCGGCAGAGCTCCTCGACCGCGGCGACGGCGTCCCGCGCGTTCCAGGACGACGGGTCGTCCCAGTCGACGATCGGCTCCCCGCCCGCCAGGTCGCGGCGGGGCAGCGTCGGGTCGTCGCCGTCCTTGTAGAAGTCGTCGAGCCGCAGCACCGGCAGCCCGACCCGCTCGGCGAGGCGCGACTTCCCCGACCCCGAGGGGCCGGCCAGGACGATCACCCGTGCGGACCGGTCGGTCGGCACCTAGAGGCCGATCGGGTGCCAGACGGTCTTGGCCTCCTGGAACCTCGTCATCCGGTCGAGCGCCGGGGGAGCGAGGAGGTCCTCGAGGCCGGGCCGACGCACGCGCTTGAGGTTCTCGGCGGCCTCGATCTCCAGGTTGCGCGCGAGCTCGGGGTCGCCGACGCCCGTCAGGTCGATCCCGTTGACGTCCATGTGGGAGGCGAGCCAGGGGGCGATCTCCGCCTGCGGCCCGGTCAGGATGTTCACCACGCCGCCGGGCACGTCGGAGGTCGCCATCACCTCGGCGAGCGTGATCGCGGTGAGCGGGTGCGGCTCGCTGGCGATCACCACCGCGGTGTTGCCGGTGACGATGACGGGCGCGACCACGCTGACCAGGCCGAGCAGGGGCCCGGCCGGTGCGACGACCGCCACGACGCCGCTCGGCTCCGGCGCGGTGTGGTTGAAGTAGGGGCCGGCGACCGGGTTGGCGCCCCCGGTGACCTGGGCGATCTTGTCGGCCCACCCGGCGTACCAGACCAGCCGGTCGATCGAGGCCTCGACGTAGGTGCGCGCCTTCGCGGCCGTGATCCCCTCGGCCACGCGCAGCTCCGACTCGAACTGCTCGCGGCGGTCCTCGAGCACCTCGGCGATCCGGTAGACCACCTGCCCGCGGTTGTACGCCGTGCGGCCGGACCAGCCGCCGAAGGCCGCCCTGGCGGCCTTGACGGCGTCCCTCGCGTCCTTGCGGGAGGCGTGCGAGGCATTGGCCCAGAACTTCCCCTTGGCGTCGTTGACGACGTAGGAGCGGCCCGACTCCGAGCGGGGGAAGGCCCCGCCGACGTAGAGCTTGTAGGTCTTGCGCACGTCGATGCGGCTCATCGGATGTATCCCTCCAGGCCGTGGCGGCCGCCCTCGCGGCCGTAGCCCGACTCCTTGTAGCCACCGAAGGGGCTGGTCGGGTCGAACTTGTTGAACGTGTTGGACCAGATCACGCCGGCCCGCAGCTGGCTGGCCATCCACAGGATGCGCGAGCCCTTGTCGGTCCAGATCCCGGCGGACAGGCCGTAGGGCGTGTTGTTGGCCTTCTCGACCGCCTCCTTGGGCGTCCGGAAGGTCAGCACCGACAGCACCGGGCCGAAGATCTCCTCGCGGGCGATCCGGTGGGCCTGGCTGACGCCGGTGAAGACGGTCGGCGGGAACCAGAAGCCGTGGTCGGGAAGGTCGCACGCCGGGGACCAACGCTCGGCCCCCTCCGCGTCGCCGATGTCCGAGAGCTCGCGGATCTTCGCGAGCTGCTCGGCGGAGTTGATCGCCCCCACGTCGGTGTTCTTGTCGAGCGGGTCGCCGACGCGCAGGGTGCTCATCCGGCGCTTCAGGCGCTCGAGCACCTCGTCGGCCACGGACTCCTGGACCAGCAGACGCGACCCGGCGCAGCAGACGTGTCCCTGGTTGAAGAAGATGCCGGTGACGATGCCCTCGATGGCCTGGTCGACGGGCGCGTCGTCGAAGACGATGTTGGCCGCCTTGCCACCGAGCTCGAGCGTGACCTTCTTCTCCGAGCCGGCGACGGCCTTCGCGATCGCCCGGCCCACGTCGGTGGACCCGGTGAACGCGACCTTGTCGACGTCCGGGTGCGAGACGAGCGCCTGACCGGTGGCGCCGGCGCCGGTGACGATGTTGACGACCCCCGGCGGCAGGTCGGCCTGCTGGCAGATCTCGGCGAAGAGCAGCGCGGTCAGCGGGGTGGTCTCGGCCGGCTTGAGGACGACGGTGTTGCCGGTGGCCAGGGCGGGCGCGATCTTCCAGGCGAGCATCAGGAACGGGAAGTTCCACGGGATGACCTGGCCGGCGACCCCGAGCGACTGCGGGGCGGGTCCGAACCCGGCGTGCTCGAGCTTGTCGGCCCAGCCGGCGTAGTAGAAGAAGTGCGCCGCGGCCGTCGGGACGTCGACGTCGCGCGACTCCTTGATCGGCTTGCCGTTGTCGATCGACTCCAGCACGGCGATCTCGCGGGCGCGCTCCTGGATGATCCGGGCGATCCGGAAGAGGTACTTCCCGCGCTCGGCGCCGCTCATCCGCGACCAGACCCGGGTGTAGGCGCGCCGGGCGGCCTTCACGGCCGCGTCGACGTCGGACTCGTCGGCCTCGGCGACCTCGGCGAGGACCTCCTCGGTGGCCGGGTTGATCGTCTTGAACGCCTTGCCACCGCCGTCGACGAACTCGCCGTTCACGAACAGCCCGTAGGACGACTTGATGTCGACCACCGAGCGGGACTCGGGGGCGGGTGCGTAGTCGAATACGCCGGTTGAGCTTGTCGAAACCACTCTCGTCAGCGCTCCTAGTCCAGGGTGAAGTAGTCGGGGCCGGAGTAGCGACCGGTGGCCATCTTGGTGCGCTGCATCAGCAGGTCGTTGAGGAGCGTGGAGGCGCCGAAGCGGAACCAGTCGGGGTCCAGCCAGTCCGGCCCGGCGACCTCGTTGACGGTGACGAGGTACTTGATCGCGTCCTTGGAGGAGCGGATGCCGCCGGCCGGCTTCACGCCCACCATCTGGCCGGTGGCCTCACGGAAGTCGCGCACCGCCTCGAGCATGATCATCGTCACCGGCAGGGTCGCGGCGGGCTGCACCTTGCCGGTCGAGGTCTTGATGAAGTGCCCGCCGGCCATCATCGCGAGCCAGCTGGCCCGGCGTACGTTGTCGTAGGTCTGGAGCTCGCCGGTCTCGAAGATGACCTTGAGGTGTGCACTCTGTCCATCAGGCCGGGCGCAGGCCTCGCGGACGGCCACGATCTCCTCGAAGACCTCGAGGTAGCGGCCCGAGAGGAACGCCCCCCGGTCGATCACCATGTCGATCTCGTCGGCGCCCGCCTCCACCGCGTCCTGGACGTCTGCCAGCTTGATGTCACGGGCCGCGCGGCCGCTGGGGAAGGCGGTGGCCACCGAGGCGATGCGTACGCCGGAGGAGCCACCCGAGCCGCCCAGGGTCTGCTTCGCGAAGGGCACCATGTCGGGGTAGACGCAGACCGCGGCCACCGGGGGACAGGTGGGGTCGGCCGGGTCGGGACGCATCGCCTTGGTGGCCAGCGCGCGGACCTTGCCGGGGGTGTCGGAGCCCTCGAGGGTGGTGAGGTCGACCATCCGGATCGCCAGGTCGATGGCGAACTCCTTGGCCGAGGTCTTGATCGAACGGGTCCCCAGTGCGGCGGCCCGTTGCTCGGCCCCCACCTGGTCGACGCCGGGCAGGCCGTGCAGGAAGCGGCGCAGCGAGGCGTCGGACGAGGTGGCGTCCGTGAACGAGCTCGCCGTCGAACTCATCGAAGTCACCGCGACAGTCTAGTCGTGGCCGGCGGCCACGACTCATCCGCCGGCCTCGGGGGTTAGCGATCGTTAACTTCCGGCGTTACGATGCTGGGCATGAACTTCGAGCTCTCCGAGGACCACGAACAGTTCCGTCGCAGCGTGCGCGACTTCGCGGAGAAGGAGATCGCTCCGCACGCGGCCCAGTGGGACCGCGACCACCACTTCCCGACCGACGTGGTGCACAAGATGGGCCAGCTCGGGCTGTTCGGCCTCACCGCCCCGGAGGAGTACGGCGGGGCCGGCGAGGACGGCGACTTCACCAGCCTGTGCGTGGCCATCGAGGAGATCGGTCGCGTCGACCAGTCGATGGGCATCACGCTCCAGGCCGCCGTCGGGCTGGGGATCAACCCGATCCTGACCTACGGCACCACGGAGCAGAAGGAGAAGTGGCTGCCCGACCTCGTGGCCGGGGACACGCTCGCCGGGTTCGGCCTCACCGAGCCGGGCGCGGGCTCGGACGCCGGCGCGACGGCCACCAAGGCGGAGCTGCGCGACGGCGAGTGGGTCGTCAACGGCAGCAAGCAGTTCATCACCAACTCGGGCTCCGACATCACCAGCGTGGTCACGGTCACGGCCCGCACCGGGGAGCGCGAGGACGGGCGACCGGAGATCTCCACGATCATGGTCCCCTCGGGCACCGCCGGCTTCACGGCCGAGAAGGCCTACGACAAGCTCGGCTGGCACGCCTCCGACACGCACCCGCTCTCCTTCCAGGACGCGCACGTCCCGGCCGACCACCTCCTCGGCGAGCAGGGCCGGGGCTACGCGCAGTTCCTCGCCACGCTCGACGACGGCCGGGTGGCGATCTCGGCGCTGTCGGTGGGCTGCATCCAGGCCTGCCTCGACATGGCCCTGGAGTACGCCGGGGAGCGGCAGACCTTCGGCGGCCCGATCGGGCGCAAGCAGGGCGTGGCCTTCCAGATCGCCGACCTCGAGGTGATGCTGCACGCCAGCCGGGGGCTGACCTACCGGGCCGCCGCGCTGAAGGACGCCGGGGCGCCGTACCAGCAGTTCAAGCAGGCGGCCGCCGTGGCCAAGCTCTACTGCACCGAGTCGGCGGTGACGGCGACGAGGATCGCGACCCAGGTCTTCGGCGGCTACGGCTTCATGGAGGAGTACCCCATCGCCCGCTTCTACCGCGACGCCAAGGTGCTCGAGATCGGCGAGGGCACCTCGGAGGTGCAGCGGATGCTGATCGCCCGGGGACTCGGCCTGCCTGTCGAGTAATGGCCGGTCGAGTAATGGCCGCCCACCGGGTGGGATGATCGCCGGGTGGACGACACCGCAGGTGAGGACTACGCCCGCCGGCTGCAGGCCAAGCAGCAGGTCTGGTGGAAGAAGGCGCTCAACGTCCAGGCGCCCTACCAGTGGAACCTGCGCCGCCAGCAGCTCGGCCGCACCCTCGACGTCGGCTGCGGCATCGGCCGCAACCTCGAGACGCTCGACCCGCGCTCGGTCGGCGTCGACCACAACGCCACCGCCGTCGAGGTCGCCCGCGAGCGGGGCGTCACGGCGCTGACGGTGGCCGAGTGGGAGGTCAGCGACCGGCGCGTGCCGGAGAGCTTCGACGGCATCCTGCTGGCGCACGTGATCGAGCACATGTCGGCCGCGGAGGGCGTCGCCCTGCTGGAGGACTACCTGCCCTACCTGCGGCCCGGCGGCCGGGTCTTCTTCGTCTGCCCGCAGGAGCGTGGCTACGCCAGCGATCCCACCCACGTGCGCTTCACCACCGGGGACGACCTGGCGGCGCTCGCGCGCGACGTGGGCCTGGAACCGCAGCCCTGGTTCAGCTTCCCGTTCCCGCGGTGGGCCGGGAAGCCGTTCATCTACAACGAGTTCTGCCTGCTCGCGGTCAAGCGGTAGGCGCCTGCATCCGGCGGCCCAGGTAGAGGTAGACCAACCGCCGCTGGAAGGCCCGCAGCGTCGCCCGGGCGTTGCCGACGCGGACGTCCCGCGCGCTGAGCAGGCCCGGCACCAGCGCCGCGAGCTGCCGGTGCATCTCGGCCGCCGACCGCGACTGCTGCCGGGCGAGCGCGACGCTCCACTGGGTCGAGCTGATCCGGAAGGCGGCCTGCGACCCGGGCGTCGTGACCAGGTCGCCACGCAGCAGCACCCGGGAGTACGTCGCCTGGTCGATCATGAAGCCGGGGTCGCCGTGCCAGCCGCCGACCGCCTCGAGCGCCGTGCGCCGGAGCAGCACGCAGCACGGCTCCCCGAAGATGTTCGCCCCGCGGACCACCGAGCGGCGGATGGCCATCGGGCCCGGGACGCGCCCCGACAGCCCGCCGAGCCCCTGCTCGCGCAGCACCGGCCGCGCCGCGGCGTCGACGATGTCGCGGGCCGAGGCGACCATCACGACGCCCTCGTCGTGCGCGTCGAAGGCCGCGACCTGGGTCGCCAGCGCTTCTGGCGCGAGCAGGTCGTCGCCGCACACCAGCTTGACCAGGTCCCCGCGCGCCTCGTCGGTCACGCGGTTCCAGTTGCGCTCCGCCCCGCCGCCCGTGGGCGTCCGAAGCAGCCGCACCCGGGGATCGCCGGCGAACTCCTGCAGGATCTCCCAGGTGCCGTCGGTGGAGCTGTGGTCGGCGACGACGAGCTCGAAGTCCCGATGCGTCTGCGCGAGGACGGACTCCATCGTGGCGCGGACGTAGTGCGCGTTCTCGAAGGAGGGGATCACCACCGAGACACGAGGACGAGTGTCCATGCATCACCCTCCCCGGCGGTCGAGGAGTGACTATAGTCGGCCGCGTGCCAGCCGAATCCGCGTCACCCGCGGGCGAGCACCTCGTGTCGGTCGTCATCCCGATCTACCAGGCCGAGCACCAGCTGCCGTCGGTCATCGCCGACCTCGCACCCCTCACGGGCCACGTCGTCACACCGGGCGGCGTGCCGTTCCGCGTCGTCGAGGTGCTGCTCGTCAACGACTGCGGCCCCGACGACTCGGCCCGGGTGCTGCGCGAGATGGAGGCGGCGCACCCGTTCGTGCGGGCGATCTGGCTGAGCCGCAACTTCGGTCAGCACGCCGCGACCCTGGCCGGCATGTCGTCCTCCGGCGGCGACTGGATCGTCACCATGGACGAGGACGGCCAGCACGACCCGGCGTACGTCGGCTCGATGCTGGACACCGCCCTGACCGAGCAGGCCAGTGTCGTCTACGCCAGGCCCACGAACGCGGCGCCCCACGGCGGGCTGCGCAACGTGGCCTCGCAGGGGTCCAAGCGCCTCGTCAACGCGCTCAGCGGGGGCGTCGATGCGTCGGCCTTCCACAGCTTCCGCCTGATCCTCGGCGAGGTCGGCCGCAGCGTGGCCGCGTACGCCGGGGCCGGCGTCTACCTCGACGTCGCCCTCGGCTGGGTGGCCGGCAGCGTCACGACGGCGCCGGTCGAGCTGCGCGAGGAGGGGGAGGGGCGACGGTCCGGCTACTCCGTGCGCACCCTCGTCTCGCACTTCTGGCGGATGGTGCTCACCGGCGGCACCCGCGGGCTGCGGCTGGTGAGCGTGCTGGGGCTGGTGTTCGCGACGATCGGCCTCGTGTTCGCGGCGTTCATCGTCTACCGGCAGATCGTGCACCCGGCGCCGACCGAGGGCTGGTCCTCGCTCATCGTGGTGATGCTGATCTCGACCGGTGCGATCCTCTTCTCGCTGGGCGTGATCGCGGAGTACGTCGGGGTCGCGGTCAACATGGCGATGGGCAAGCCTCTCTACCTGATCACCCAGGACCCGGCGGACGGTCCCCTTGGCCGGCCACACCCCTGAGCCCGGCCCCCGGGCCGCCTGGGTCGTCGGCGCCGGAGGGCTGCTCGGCAGCGCGGTCGTGCGCCGGCTGCGCACGCTCGACCGGGACGTCCGGACGACCGCGGTCCCGTGGGGCGACCACGCCCGCTCCGTGAGGGCACTGCTCGACACGACCGAGACGCTGCCGGCCGGGTGGGACGTCTACTGGTGCGCGGGGGCGGGCGTCGTCGGCAGCACCGAGGCCGAGCTCGACGACGAGGTCGCCGTGCTCGCGGACCTCCTGGCGCAGTGGTCTCCCGACGCCTCGGGCTGCGGGTTCTTCCTCGCCTCCTCGGCGGGCGGGGTGTACGCCGGGGCGAGCGGCGCGCCGTTCACCGAGCACACCTCGCCGGCGCCGATCTCGGCGTACGGCCGGGCCAAGCTGCGCGCGGAGGAGGTCGCGACCGCGTTCGCCGTACGCACCGGGTCGGCGCTGCTCGTGGGACGGCTCTCGAACCTCTACGGGCCGGGCCAGGACATCGCCAAGCCGCAGGGGCTGGTCTCCCAGCTGTGCCGGGCGCAGCTCACCCGGCAGCCGCTGAGCGTCTACGTCTCGCTGGACACGATGCGCGACTACCTGTTCGTGGACGACGCGGCCGCGATGGTGGTCTCGGGGCTCGACCTCGTCACGAGCCGGGGTGCGCGGGCGCTGAAGGTGCTGGCCAGCGAGCGGTCGACCACCGTCGGGGCGGTGCTCGGCGACCTGCACCGGATCACGCGACGGCGGCCACCGGTCGTGCTCGGGACCTCGGCGAACGCTCGCTTCCAGGTGCGCGACCTCCGCCTGCGCTCCGTGGCGTGGCCGCCCACCGCCGCCCTGGCGCGCACGCCGATGGTCGCCGGGATCGCTGCCACACTGGCGTCGTTGCGCGGGCGCGAGGGAGGGACTCGATGAGGCTGCTGGTCACCGGGGGTGCGGGCTTCATCGGCAGCCACTACGTGCGCTCGCTGCTCACCGGGGCGTGGGGCGGCCCCGAGCCGGACAGCGTGGTGGTGCTCGACAAGCTCACCTACGCCGGCAACCTGGCCAACCTGGAGCCGGTCGCCCCGGACCCGCGGCTGCACGTCGTCGAGGGCGACATCCTCGACCGCCCGATCGTCGACGGCGTCATGGCGCAGGTGGACGCGGTCGTGCACTTCGCGGCCGAGAGCCACGTCGACCGGTCCATCCTGGGGGCCGCTGACTTCGTGATGACCAACGTGGTGGGCACCCAGACGCTGCTCGACTCCGCCCACCAGCACGGCGTCTCCAGGTTCGTGCACGTCTCGACCGACGAGGTCTACGGCTCGATCGCGCAGGGCAGCTGGGACGAGGAGCAGCCGCTGGCGCCCAACTCGCCGTACTCCGCGTCGAAGGCGTCCAGCGACCTGTTCGCCCGGGCCTACCACCGCACCCACGGGCTGCCGGTGTGCGTGACGCGCTGCTCCAACAACTACGGGCCCTACCAGTTCCCGGAGAAGGTCATCCCGCTGTTCGTGACCAACCTGGTCGACGGGCGCGACGTGCCGCTCTACGGCGAGGGCGCCAACGTCCGCGACTGGCTGCACGTCGACGACCACTGCCGCGGCATCCAGCTCGTCCTCGAGGGCGGCCGTCCCGGTGAGGTCTACAACATCGGCGGCGGCACCGAGCTGTCCAACCAGGAGCTCACCGGCCTGCTCCTCGAGGCCACCGGCAGCGACTGGTCCCGCGTGCGCCACGTCGCCGACCGCCCCGGCCACGACCTCCGCTACTCCGTCGACATCACCAAGATCGCCTCCGAGCTCGGCTACGCCCCGCATGTCTCCTTCGAGCAGGGCCTCGCCGACACCGTCGCCTGGTACGCCTCCCACCGGTCCTGGTGGGAGCCCCTCAAGCCCCGCTGACCGGGCCTTTCCGGTCGGCGAGCTGGAGGGCGGCGGTGAAGGCCCGGCACTCGGCGTACGACGGGAGCAGGCCCTGGGCGCTCACGGCGGCCAGCGACGGAGCGGCCCGGTCGCGGGGGGAGAGGTGCGGGGTCAGGGGCGAGCCGTCACGGGCCTCGGTGGGCCAGGCGATCGCGATCTCCGGGTCGAGCGGGTCGATCGCGTGCTCGCGGCCCGGGGCGTAGGGGGCGGAGCAGAGGTAGCTCACGATCGTGTCCTCGGCCAGGGCGAGGAAGGCGTGCCCCACCCCCTCGGGGAGGTAGACCGCCCGCCGGTCGGTGTCGTCGAGCAGCACCGCGTCCCACCGGCCGTACGACGGGGAGCCCGTCCGCAGGTCCACCACCACGTCGAACGCCGCCCCGTGCAGGCAGGTCACGAACTTGGCCTGGCTGGGCGGGAGCTGCGCGAAGTGGATGCCCCGCAGGGTGCCGGCGCCGGACACCGAGACGTTGGCCTGCGCGAGCGTGAAGGGATGGCCGGCGAGCTCGGTGAACACGTCCTCGCGGAACCACTCCAGGAACAGGCCGCGGTCGTCACCGTGCTGCACCGGGGTCACCTCGAAGGCACCGGGCACTGACAGCTCACGGACCTCCACCGGGGCAGGTTAGCGGGTGGCTACCCTCACGCCATGGGATGGCTGGTGACCGGGGCGCACGGGATGCTCGGGACGGACGCGGTGCGGACCCTGGAGGCGCGCGGCCTCGACCACACGGCGCTCGGACGCGGCGACCTCGACCTCCTCGACGCCGAAGCAGTGAGCCGGGCCCTGGCGGGGCACGCGGTCGTGCTCAACTGCGCGGCCTACACCGACGTCGACGGCGCCGAGACCCATGAGGACGAGGCCCACGAGGCCAACGCCGTCGTGCCCGGGGTCCTGGCCCGGGCGGCGCGGGCGCAGGGGACGAAGCTGGTCCACGTCAGCACCGACTACGTCTTCGCCGGCCGGGCGAGCACGCCGTACGACGAGGACGCACCGGCCGACCCCCGTTCGGCCTACGGCCGGACCAAGGCGGGGGGCGAGGCCGCGGTGAGGGCGGCCGGGGGGGACCACCTGGTGGTCCGCACCGCCTGGCTGTACGGCGCGCACGGCCCCTGCTTCCCGCAAACGATCGCCCGGCTGGCCCGGGAGAGGGGGGCCGTCAGCGTCGTGGACGACCAGGTCGGGCAGCCGACGTGGACCGTCGACGTCGCCGACCTGGTGGTGCGGCTGGTCGAGGCGGGCGTGGCGGGGACGTGGCACGCGACGTCGACCGGGGGGACGAGCTGGTTCGAGTTCGCCCGCCACGTGGTCGGGTCGGCCGGACTGGACCCGGAGGTCGTCAGCGCGACGAGCTCGGCGAGCTTCGTGCGGCCGGCTCCGCGACCGGCGTACAGCGTGCTCGGCCACGAGAAGCTCCTCGCCCACGGGATCGAGCCGATCGGTCCGTGGGAGGAGCGCTGGCAGGCGGCCGCGTCAGCGGTGCTCACTCACTGAGCAGCCCCAGCAGGTATTGCCCGTAGCCGGACTTCAGCAGCGGCTGCGCCCGCTCGCGCAGCTCGTCGTCGGTCAGGAAGCCCTGCCGCCAGGCCACCTCCTCCGGCGCGCCCACCTTCAGCCCCTGCCGGTGCTCGAGCGTGCGGATGAAGTTGCCCGCGTCGTAGAGCGAGTCGAAGGTGCCGGTGTCCAGCCACGCGAAGCCGCGCTCGAGGACCTCGACGTTGAGCCGTCCCTGCTCGAGGTAGTGCCGGGTGACGTCGGTGATCTCGTACTCCCCGCGCGGCGACGGCTGGAGGTTGCGGGCGATCTCGATGACGTCGTTGTCGTAGAAGTACAGCCCCGGAACGGCGAAGTTGCTGCGCGGGTGCTCCGGCTTCTCCTCCAGCGAGATCGCCTTCCCGCCGGCGTCGAACTCCACCACGCCGTACGCCGAGGCGTCGGAGACGCGGTAGGCGAACACCGTGGCGCCCTCGACGTCGCTGAACCGCTCGAGCTGGCGACCGAAGCCGGGGCCGTAGAAGAGGTTGTCGCCCAGGATCAGCGCCGTCGGCTCCTGCCCGATGAAGTCGGCGCCGATCACGAAGGCCTGCGCCAGCCCGTCCGGGGACTGCTGCTGGGCATAGCTGATCGAGACCCCGAAGCGGGACCCGTCACCGAGCAGCCGCTGGAAGCCCTCGGCCTCGTGCGGCGTCGTGATCACCAGGATGTCGCGGATCCCGGCCAGCATGAGCGTGCTGAGCGGGTAGTAGATCATCGGCTTGTCGTAGACGGGCACCAGCTGCTTGCTGACGCCCAGGGTCACGGGGTGGAGCCTGGAACCGGTCCCACCGGCGAGGATGATGCCGCGCATGCGCTCATCATGCCGGAGCGGTCAGCTCCAGAACTCGGTCCACACGAAGCCGAGCTCCTCGAACATCAGCCGCAGCAGCGGCAGGCTGATCCCGACCACGTTGTGCGGGTCGCCGGTCACGCCGGAGACGAACGCGCCGCCGAGACCGTCCAGCGTGAACGCCCCGGCCACGGCCAGCGGCTCGCCCGTCGCGACGTAGGCCTCGATCTCCTCGTCGGAGACGTGCGCGAACCGCACCTGGGTCGCGGCCGAGCGGGCGATCCAGACCTCCCGGTGGGTGTCGATGACGCAGTGCCCGGTGTGGAGCACGCCGGCCCGTCCGCGCATCTGCCGCCAGCGGTCGACCGCCTCCTCCGGGCTCGCCGGCTTCCCGAGGATCTCGCCGTCGAGGGCGAGGACCGAGTCGCAGCCCACGACGACGGCCCGCTTCTGCTCGGCGGCGACGGCGACCGCCTTGAGCTGGGCCAGCTTGAGGGCGTAGTCGGCCGGCTCGGTCAGCTCCAGCGCCGACTCGTCGACGCCGCTGACCACGACCTCGGGGGACAGGCCGGCGTTGCGGAGCGTCTTGAGGCGCGCGGGGGAGGCCGAGGCCAGCACGAGACGAGGAGCGGGAGGCACGGGCGTCGGCTAGCGGGCCGAGGCGCGCCACGCGCCCGGACCGGGCCGATGGGCGCCGCGCAGGCGGCGCCGGTGCGAGGCCCACTCCGGTGCGGGGCGGGCCCGGCCGGCGGAAGCGGCCTGGGCGCCGGCGGCCATCGCCGAGACGACCGAGACGAGCGCCGCGACCTCCTCGGGGGTCGGGTCGCCCTTGACGATCCGCAGCAGCGGGGGCTCGACGGCCTCGAGCGGCGGCTTGTCGCTCACAGTTGCCATCAGAGGGGGATGTTCCCGTGCTTCTTGGGGGGCAGCGTCTCGCGCTTGGTGGCGAGCAGGCGCAGGGCGCGGACGATCTCGATGCGGGTCTCGTGCGGCGTGATCACCGCGTCGACGTAGCCGCGCTCGGCCGCGACGTAGGGGTTGGCCAGGGTGTCCTCGTACTCCGCGACCAGCTCCGCGCGGCGCGCCTCGACCTCCTCCTCGGAGCCGCCGTCGTCGCTGATCTTCGCCAGCTCCTTGCGGTGCACGATGTTGGCCGCGCCCTGGGCGCCCATCACGGCGATCTGCGCGGTCGGCCAGGCCAGGTTGATGTCGGCGCCCAGGTGCTTGGAGCCCATCACGTCGTAGGCCCCGCCGTAGGCCTTGCGGGTGATGATCGTGACCAGGGGCACGGTGGCCTCGGCGTAGGCGTAGATCAGCTTGGCGCCACGGCGGATGATGCCGTTCCACTCCTGGTCGGTGCCCGGCAGGAAGCCCGGCACGTCGACGAAGGTGAGCACCGGGATGTTGAACGCGTCGCAGGTGCGCACGAAGCGGGCGGCCTTCTCGGAGGCGTCGATGTCGAGGGTGCCGGCGAACTGCATCGGCTGGTTGGCCACGACGCCGACCGACTGCCCCTCGACCCGGCCGTAGCCGACGATGATGTTGGGCGCGAACAGCGGCATCACCTCGAGGAACTCCTCGTCATCGAGGACCGAGGTGATCACGGTGTGCATGTCGTAGGGCTGGTTGGCGCCGTCGGGGATCAGCGCGTCGAGCTCGCGGTCGAGGTCGGTGATCTCCAGGTCGCCCGCCCCGAGCGCGAGCTCGTCGTAGGTCGGCGGGTCGTCGAGGTTGTTCTGCGGCAGGTAGGACAGCAGCGCCTTGGTGTACTCGATCGCGTCCTCCTCGTCGGCCCCCATGTAGTGGGCGTTGCCCGACTTGGTGTTGTGCGTGCGCGCGCCGCCGAGCTCCTCCATCGTCACGTCCTCGCCGGTGACGGTCTTGATCACGTCGGGGCCGGTGATGAACATGTTGGAGGTGCCGTCGACCATGATCGTGAAGTCGGTGACCGCGGGCGAGTAGACGTGGCCGCCGGCGCAGGAGCCCATGATGAGGCTGATCTGCGGGATCACGCCGCTGGCGTGGACGTTGCGCTTGAAGATCTCGCCGTAGAGGCCGAGCGAGACGACACCCTCCTGGATGCGGGCGCCGGCGCCCTCGTTGATGCCGATGATCGGGCAGCCGGTCTTGATCGCGAGGTCCATCACCTTGCAGATCTTCTCGCCGTAGACCTCGCCCAGCGACCCGCCGAAGACGGTGAAGTCCTGGGAGAACACGCAGGTCTGGCGCCCGTCGATGGTGCCGTAGCCGGTGATCACGCCGTCGCCGTAGGGACGGTTCTTCTCCAGCCCGAAGGCGACCGAGCGGTGCTTGGCCAGCTCGTCGAGCTCGACGAAGGAGCCCTCGTCGAAGAGCAGCTCGATGCGCTCGCGGGCGGTCCTCTTGCCCTTGGCGTGCTGCTTCTCCACGGCCTTCGCGGAGCCGGCGTGGACGGCCTCGTCGATGCGCCGGTCGAGGTCGGCCAGCTTGCCCGCGGTCGTGTGGATGTCGATGTCCTCGGGGACGTCGGTGCCCTCACCGGGTTGTGCGCTCACGTCGTCGACTCCTCTGCTGGGTGTGGCGAGCCCTGTCCCTCGTGGCCTACGGGTTCCTGCGTCAATCTAGTGGTCATGACCGACATCGAGGACAGCCGCCCACCGATTGACCTGTCGTCCCGGGCCGCCGGCACCGGCCGGTGGCGGATCGAGGTCGTCGGTGAGTCCGGCTCCACCAACGCCGACGTCGCGGCCCGCTTCGCCGACGGCGAGGACGAGGGGCTGGTGGTGGTCGCCGAGCACCAGACCGCCGGTCGCGGGCGTCTGGGGCGCGAGTGGGTGATCACGCCCCGCAGCTCGCTGATCGTCTCGTTCCTGCTCGTCCCCGGGGACGTCCCGGCCGAGCGGTGGCCCTGGCTGCCGCTGCTGACCGGGGTCGCCACGGCGGCGGCCGTACGCCGCGTCACCGGCGTCGAGGTCGACCTGAAGTGGCCCAACGACGTGCTCGCCGACGGGCACAAGCTCGGCGGCATCCTGCTGGAGCGGGTCGAGCGCGACGGCACCGCCGCCGCGGTGGTCGGCATCGGCATCAACTGCGCCCAGACGCGCCGACGAGCTGCCCGTGCCGGAGGCGACCTCCCTCTCGCTGGTCACCGGCGCGCCGGTGGACCGCTCGGCCCTGCTGGAGGCCCTGGTCGACGAGCTCGCCACGGCGTACGACGAGTGGCGGGCCGGCGAGGACCTGCGGCCGGCCTACCTCGAGCTGTGCGTCACGCCCGGCCAGGACGTCCGGGTGGCCGTGCCCGGCGGCGAGGTGGTCGGCCAGGCCGTCGACGTGGACGCGGACGGGCGCCTCGTCGTCCGCACCGAGGCGGGGGAGGAGCACCTGGGAGCGGGCGACGTCGTGCACGTGCGTCCCGCGGACACCTGAACCCCCGGCCGGAGGGCGCATGCGTGGCATGATCGCGCTGTGGTCCTCTCGCGCAAGCTGCTCAACGACGGTGAGCACGTCATCCTCAGCACCCGCACGCACGTCAAGGCGCTGCTGCTGCCCGCCGTGGTGCTCATCATCGTCGCCGGCCTCGGCGGCTATCTCTCCAGCCTGCCCGACGGCGAGCACGCCGGCACGTGGCGCATCGTCATCTGGGTGCTGGCCGGGATCCTCATCGTCATGTTCGTGGTCGCACCGTTCCTGCGGTGGCTGCTCACGACCTACACCTTCACCAGCCGGCGCCTGATCACCCGCACCGGTGTCTTCACCCGACGCGGCCACGACATCCCGCTCAACCGGATCAGTGACATCTCCTACGAGAAGGGCATCATCGACCGCCTCTTCGGCTGCGGCACCCTCGTGGTCTCCGACGCCAGCGAGCTCGGTCGGGTCGAGCTGCGCGACATCCCCCACGTGGAGCAGGCGCAGCTCACCGTGAGCGACGAGCTGTTCCACCGCGCCGACCGGGCCACGCCAAGGGCCGATGACGGCTCCTGAGGACCTCGAGCGCGCCATCGTCGGGGCGGTCCCCGAGCTGAGCGGCGAGCAGGTGGCCGACGCGGCGGGCCTCACCGTCCACCAGGCCCTGCGGCTGTGGCGGGCGCTCGGCTTCCCGCAGGCCGACGGCGAGATCGCCTTCAGCACCGCGGACGCCGACGCCCTCACCCGGGTGGCCGCGATCGTGGAGGACGGCCAGCTCGACTTCGACACCATCGTTCGGATGACGCGGGCGGTCGGCCAGACCATGGACCGCCTCGCCGAGTGGGAGGTGGCCACCCTGGTCGCCCAGCTCGGCCAGTCGGGCAGCGAGGAGTCCACGCGCGACGAGGCGCTGCGGCTGGTGCGGGCCATCGGGCCCAACTTCGAGGCGCTGCTGACCTACGTGTGGCGCCGGCACCTGGTGGCCGCGGTGGCACGGGTGGAGAGCCTCGACGAGTCCGCCGACGAGCAGGTCGCCGAGGCGACGGTCGGGTTCGCCGACCTGGTCAGCTTCAGCGCCCTGACCAACCGGCTCGCCGAGCACGAGATCGGCGACCTGGTCGAGGTCTTCGAGGGCCGCAGCCACGACGTCGTCTCCCTGCACCGCGGGCGCGTGGTCAAGACCCTGGGCGACTCGGTGCTGTTCATCGCCCCGTCGCCGGCCGAGGGCGTGGAGATCGCCTGGGACATCGTCAAGGTCATCGGCGGCGACCCGCGGCTGCCCGACGTCCGGGTCGGGCTGGTCACCGGCCCCGTCGTGCTGCGGATGGGCGACGTCTACGGACCGGCGGTCAACCTCGCCGCGCGCCTGGTCGGCGTGGCCCGGCGCAACCGGGTGATCACCGACCGGCACACCGCCGCGGCCCTCGAGCCGCAGGACTACGAGACGCGGGTCCTGCCGGCCCGTCCGCTGCGCGGGTTCGGAGACCTGGAGCCGGTCGCCGTACGCCGCACCAAGCGCTGAGCTGCGGCCCGGCGGTCAGAGGAAGTCGACAGGGTCGAACTCGTCGATGGGGATGATCCGCAGGCGGGGCAGCCGCTCGTTGAACGCGCCGACGTCGTACTCGAGGTCGTAGAACTGCAGTCCCTGCTCGATCAGCGCGGTGAAGCCGCTGTTCTTGAACTCCCGGAACGCGAGCAGGCCCATCCGGCGGCCGTCGAGGAGCCGCTCCATCTGCGGCAGGAAGTCGCCGTCGTTGCTGACGAGCATCAGGTCCGCGTCGCGGCGCTCGAGCTCGGTCAGCGTCCGCTGGATCGCGATGTCCACGACCTTGTCGTTCGGACCGCCCGACAGCGGGATCGGCCGGTAGCCGATGCTCGTCAGCGCCTGGATGAAGCTCATCGGGAGGTCGTCCTTGACCGCCAGGAAGAACAGGCCCTTGACCGGCTGGCCCCAGGTGTTCTGGGCGAAGGTGAGGATCCGCTCCCAGCGTGGACGCTCGTTGGGCTGGGGCCGGCGGCCGAAGATGGAGGCGCCGAGCGTGGCGTCGATGTTCTCGCCGTCGATCAGGACGTAGGTCGTGCGCTCGGAGTCCGGGGACATGGCCCGAGACTATGCCTCGATAGGGTCGCCCACGTGACCAATGCTCCTGTTCCCGGGCTGGCCCCGACCGTGGCCGTGATCGGCGGCGGTCAGCTCGCCCGGATGATGGCCGAGCCGGCCGCCGCCCTCGGCATCCCGCTCCGGCTGCTGGCCGAGGCGCCGGGCGTGAGCGCTGCTCAGGTCATCCCCGACCATCAGGTCGGCGACTACACCGACCTCGCCACGCTGCGCGCGGTCACCGCGGGGTGCGAGGTGGTCACCTTCGACCACGAGCACGTGCCGACCGACCACCTCCACGCGCTCGAGGCCGACCTCGCCGTGCGCCCCGGACCCGACGCGCTGGTGCACGCGCAGGACAAGGGCGTCATGCGCGCCCGCCTGGCCGCGCTCGACGTCCCGTGCCCCCGCAACGCGCTCGTCTCCTCCGTCTCGGACGTGGAGAGCTTCGGCTTTCCGTGCGTCCTGAAGACCACGCGCGGTGGGTACGACGGCAAGGGCGTCTGGTTCGTCGCCGACGAGGACGACTGCGCCGCCGCGTTCGACTCGGGCCGGGAGATCCTGGCCGAGGAGCGCGTCGACTTCCGCCGGGAGCTCTCCGCGCTCGTCGCGCGGTCGCCGTCGGGACAGGTCGCCGCCTGGCCGGTGGTCGCCTCCACCCAGCGCGACGGCATCTGCCACGAGGTGATCGCCCCCGCCCCCGACCTCGACCCCGAGCTGGCCGTGCAGGCGCAGCAGATCGCCATGCGCCTGGCCGGTGAGCTCGGTGTCACCGGCGTGCTCGCGGTCGAGCTGTTCGAGACCCACGACGGCCGGGTGCTGGTCAACGAGCTCGCGATGCGCCCCCACAACACGGGCCACTGGACCCAGGACGGGTCGGTCACCAGCCAGTTCGAGAACCACCTGCGCGCGGTGCTCGACCTGCCGCTCGGGGCACCGGAGGCGCGCGTGCGCTGGACCGTGATGGTCAACATCCTCGGCGGCGCACGTCAGACGGGGCACCTCTACGACGGCTATCCCCACGCGATGGCCCGGGACCCGCGGCTGCGCGTGCACCTCTACGGCAAGGAGCTGCGCCCCGGGCGCAAGGTCGGTCACGTCAACGCCTACGGCGACGATCTCGAGGACTGCCTCGAACGGGCCCGGCATGCGGCAGCATGGTTCGCGGGCGACCTCGGTGAGGAGAGCGAATGACTGGTCAGGCGCAGGTCGGCATCGTGATGGGCTCGGACTCGGACTGGCCGGTGATGAAGGCCGCGGCCGAGGCGTGCGAGGAGTTCGACGTCGCCTACGAGGCCGACGTCGTCTCGGCCCACCGGATGCCCGACGAGATGATCGCCTACGGCCGCGAGGCGGCCGGTCGTGGACTCCGGGTGATCATCGCCGGCGCCGGGGGAGCGGCCCACCTGCCCGGCATGCTGGCCGCGGTCACGCCGCTGCCCGTCGTCGGGGTGCCGGTGCCGTTGAAGTACCTCGACGGCATGGACTCGCTGCTCTCCATCGTGCAGATGCCGGCGGGCGTGCCGGTCGCCACGGTCTCCATCGGCAACGCCCGCAACGCCGGCCTGCTCGCGGTGAGGATCCTCGCCGCTTCGGACCCGGACCTGCAGCAGAGGATGGTCGACTTCCAGCTCGCGATGAAGGAGACCGCCCAGGACAAGGGCAAGGCCGTGCGCGGCGAGGCCGCCCACCGCCTCGGCTTCTGAGCGACCTGCCCCTGGCCTAGCCCGGCGCTCCCGGGGGTATCTCGCGGTCCGGTGCGCGCTCTAGTTTGGACAGGGTGCCCGTCGAGTCGCACGGAGGGAGCAGCGCATGCCGCCGACGACGTTCGCGAGAGGTCGGGTGCGCGTCACCACGCCCGCGTCGTACGACGCCAGCCGCGCCGCCCGACGTGGGACCCGTGGTCTGCCCGGCGAGCCCGTCGATCCCACGACCGCCAGCACGGATGCGCTCGTCGCCGCGCTCCAGGAGAGCGGGCTGACCGTCGTCGAGCGCGTCGACCTGACGCCTCGACCGGCGAGGACCACGGACAGGGACCTCGGCGGCCGACCCGCGAGCAACCGTGCGGGCACGGTCAGGATCGAGGTCGACCTGCCCCGCCAGCAGGACGCCGTCGTGCTGATCGAGCGCAACGGCGTCTACTCGTGGAACCTGCCGGTCAACCCGGCCCGGCCGACCCGGACCCTCGAGCCCGCCAAGCGGACCGCGAGGTTCGAGATCGACGTGCAGCCCCGTCCCACCGGGACGAGCCGGACGAGCCGGGGACTGCTCGGCCACGTCGTGCAGGGCGCGGCGCAGGCGCTGGTCTTCCGGTTCGTGGCTCCCGCGATCCTCGAGAAGGCCGTCGAGAAGATGGAGGCCCACGTGAAGCCGGGGCTCGTCCACCTCGCGGAGGCGGAGGTCGCCACGTGGCGGCCCTTCGAGTCGCTCGACGAGCTCCACCTCCCCACGGACCGGCCGGTGCGGCTGCTGCTCCTCGTGCACGGCACCTTCTCCTCGACCGTCGGCGCCTTCGGTGGCGCCCTGGGGGTCGAGGAGAACGGGAAGGGCTTCCTGCGCACGGCCATCGCGGCGTACGACGCGGTGATCGGCTACGACCACAAGACGCTCAGCCAGGACCCGCTGCAGAACGCGAGGTACCTGCTCAAGCGGCTGCAGAAGCACCGTCCCGAGGCGGGGCTGGTCATCGACATCATCACGCACAGCCGCGGCGGACTGGTGACGCGCGCGTTCGCGGAGGAGGTGCTGCCCACCTCGGACTGGCCGGGCACGGTCGACATCGCCGTCTTCGTGGCCGCGACCAACGGGGGGACGCACCTGGCGGACCCGAAGCGCTGGGGCGACCTCGTGGACCTCTACACCAACCTCGCGTCGGTCACCGCGCGCGGACTCTCGGTGGTGCCCGGCGCCGCGCCCGTCACCGCCGTCGTGGGCGGCCTGGTCCGGGGGATCGGCGCCTTCGTGAAGTACCTCGTCTCCTATGCCGCCGAGGGCGACGTCGTCCCGGGCCTCGCGGCGATGGTCCCCGGTGGCCCGTTCATCACGGAGATCAACAAGACCCAGCCGGGACAGCCGGGCCCCGGGACGAGCTGGTACGTCGTCAGCTCCAATTTCCACGTCACGCTCGGTCGCGAGCACCACAGCCCGCCGGAGTTCCCACGCGCCCTGGCCGCCAAGCTCGCGGAGGGGTTCGTCGACCGGCTGTTCAAGGGCGACAACGACCTGGTGGTCGACACCGCCGCGATGTCGGCGATCGACCTGGCCGTCGGCGGTTTCGTGAAGGACAGCCTGGCTCTCGGCGAGAACGACGTGGTCTACCACACCAACTACTTCAACCAGCTGAGCGTGATCGAGGCCATCGCGGGCTGGCTGCCCCTCGGGCTGGGAGCCGGCGGGGGTGACGACTCGGCCGGCCCGTTCCCCGATCCGATGCCCGACCCGGCTCCGGACTCGCTTCCGGAGGTGGCTCCCCGACGGTCGGCACGCCGTAGCCTCGCGCGCGCCGAACCGCCCGAGCCCGAAGCGCCCGAGCCCGAACCGCCCGAGCCCGAACCGCCCGAGCCAGCGGGCGCGGACCGGGAAGCGTTCGAGGCGGCGACGGCCGCCGAGCCGGCCACGTCGGCTGACCCGGTCGAGGCGGTGGACGGGACCCAGACCCCGGCCAGCCTGGCCGCCGAGATGCCGGCCACCGTCGTGGAGAAGGTCGAGTTCGCGGTCCGGGTCCGGCTGTCGCGCCGTGCCCTCGTGGCCAGCGCCGGCGCGGCGCACGCGGAGAGCGACGTCGTGGTCGACTCCGAGCGACCACTCAGCGTGCAGGTGATCGGGAAGTCCAACGCGCAGGTCCTCACCCCCGACACCGATGTGTTCGAGCTGCCCCCCGGAGGCGGGACGAGCGAGCTCGAGTTCCGCGCGCGGTCGCTGTCCACCGGCCCGGTGGTGGTGCGGGTCGTCGTACGCCAGGGACGGGTGCCGATCGCCACCCTGTCCCTGGACGCGACCGCGGTCGCCACCCAGCAGCGTGCCGTGCTGCCGCTCGTCGCCCCGGTCACCGTCACCGCGCACCCGGGCATCGACGCTCCCGAGCTCGAGGGGCTCCCGTGCATCGACATCGTCGAGCGCGAGCTCCCGGGCGGTTCGGTCGTCTACCAGTACGCCGTCCGGCTGGTGCCCGGGCGACCGGCGGAGGTCTTCGACTCCAGGCCCATCAAGGACCGCGTACGCCGGATCGGCCAGATCCTGGACGACGTGGCCGACGTCTGGAAGGACACGGCCACGGACCCGCGTGAGCGGGAGGGGAAGCTGCAGGACATCGGAGCCACGATGTTCGACGAGCTGTTCCCCGAGGCGATGCAGGCCCACCTGTGGCGGCACCGCGCGAAGGTGAAGAACCTGATCGTCTACGCCGACGAGCCCTTCGTGCCGTGGGAGCTGGTGCACCTCAAGCCCCCGAACGGGCCGCGACCGGTCAAGCCGCGGTTCCTCGCGCAGAGCGGGATGGTGCGCTGGCAGCTCGGCAGCTTCCCGCCTCGCGAGATGCACGTGCGGGCCGGCCGGGCGCGGTCGCTGTGCCCCGACTACCGCGACCCACGGTTCGCGCTGACCGAGCCCGTGCACGAGCGGGAGTTCCTCGAGAGGCAGTTCGGGGCCACGCCGGTCACCGCGACCCCGGCCGGGGTGCGCGAGCTGCTCCGGACGGGCCGGTTCGACCTGCTGCACTTCTCCGGCCACGGGGCCGCCGACCCCGACGACATCCTCGACGCCAAGCTGCTGCTCGCCGGCCGCTCGCGCGGCGGGACGGTCGAGGCGCAGTACCTCGGCGCCACCACCGTCAGCGCCAACGCCCGCCCGGCCGACGCGCAGGGCCCGCTGGTCGTCCTCAACGCCTGCCAGGTCGGTCGGGCCGGTGAGCTCCTGTCGACCGTGGGCGGCTTCGCCCACGCGTTCCTCGAGGCCGGTGCGTCCGCGTTCGTGTCCTGCCTGTGGTCGGTGCGGGAACAGCCGTCGAGGGTGTTCGTGGAGCGGCTCTACGAGGAGCTGCTGGCCGGGAAGACCATCAGCGAGGCCAGCGCCCAGGCGCGCGCGGCGACCCGCCGCGCGGGGGACGCCACCTGGTTGTCGTTCGTCGTCTACGCCCGCCCCGACGCCGTGCTGGTCCGATCCTGAAACCCTGGAAGGAAGGAGTGCCCGATGGTTCGCTACGCACTGTGTGTCGGGATCAACGAGTTCAGGTCGCTGCCGAGGAGCAGCTGGCTCAACGGGTGCGTCAACGACGCCGACGACCTCGCGAAGGCGCTGCGCAAGCAGGGCTTCAGCTCGCGCCACCTGCACGTGCTGAAGGATCGTGCCGCCACCAAGAAGAAGGTGATGGCGACCCTGGGGGAGCTGGTCGGCAAGGTGAAGCCCGGCGACCACCTGGTCTTCACCTTCTCCAGCCACGGCACCCAGGTGCCCACCCGGCCCGGCACCGACGACGAGCCCGACGGCCTCGACGAGGCGTTCGCCTGTCACGACATCAAGCAGTCCGGTGACGACTGGGACCGCCGGACCGTGATCGTGGACGACGAGCTGCGCGATCTCTTCGAGAAGGTGCCGGAGGGCGTCCTGGTGGAGGTCCTGCTCGACACCTGCCACAGCGGCACGGGCCTGCGCGACCTCGACGACATCATGCAGGCGATGGTCCAGGGACGGCGCCCGCGCTACCTGCCGCTGCCCACCCCGAAGGGCGTACGCCGGGCCCGCTCGATCCGGGAGGCCACGCCGCGCGCGGTCGACCGCAAGGCGCTGGTGGAGCTGACCAGGACGCGTGGGGGCAGTGCCCGACCCGTGCTGTACGCCGCCTGCCGGCCCGACCAGACGGCGTCCGACGCGACCTTCGACCGTCGTGCCAACGGGGCCTTCACCTACCTGTTCCTCAAGGCCGTGGCCGAGGACCCCACCCGCACGCGGAGCCAGCTCCAGAGCACCGTGCTCAAGGGCCTCAAGAGCGGCGACTTCGAGCAGCGGTCCACCCTCGAGGGACCGGCCAAGGCCAAGAAGGCGGCGTTCGGGCAGCCGTTCTGAGCCTCAGGGCTCGATGGTCGTCTCGGTGAGGCAGCGTCGGGTGAGCACGATCGCGAGCAGGCCGATTCATGCACCCAGGAAACAACCTCAACCGCGGTTGAGGTCAAACGGGCTGTTGCTCTCAGTCGCGGACGCGACCCCGCAGGGACTTGACCTGGGAGCGTCGCTTCTTGCCCTCGAGGCGCCGTCGCCGGGACCCCCGCGTCGGCTTGGTGGGCACGCGGGGGAGCGGTGGTGGCGCGAGGGCGGTGCGCAGACGGTCGGCCAGCCGCTGCCGGGCGGCCACGCGGTTGCGGTGCTGCGACCGGTGCTCGGAGGCGGTGACGACGAGGCGGTCCGAGCCGAGGTTGCTCCTCGCGCGGTCCCGCATGGCGTCGGTGAGGGCCGTGCACGTCGAGACGTCGAGGACGACCTCGACGCGGCTGTCGGTGGTGTTCACCGACTGGCCGCCCGGACCGGACGAGCGCGAGAACTGCTCGACCAGCTCGGCGGCGGGCACGACCAGACCGTCGGGGATCCCCGGGCCTGGCCGCAGCACGAGGTCGCGCCCCGGGTCGAGCTCGGCTCCCGACACGGTCAGCCGCCGGTGGGGCGCTTGCGCCACTCGATGGCCGGACAGGTGTCCATCACCATCGGCACGCCGGCGGCCCGGGTGCGCTCGAACGCGGCCTCGTCGACGACACCGAGCTGGAACCACACACCCTTGGCGTTGACGGCCACGGCCTCGTCGGCGAACTGGCCCGCCGCCTCCGAGCGCCGGAACACGTCGACGACGTCGATCTCGAAGGGCACGTCGGCCAGGGTGGCGTAGCCCTGCTCACCCAGGACGACCGGCGCGTCCGGATGGATCGGCACGATCTTCTTGCCGCGTTCCTGGAGCAGCGCCGCGATGCGGTACGCCGTGCGGCTGGTGTCGCCGGAGAGCCCGACGACCGCCCAGGTCGTGCACTCGTCCAGCATGAGGTCGACCGCCTCCGAGGCCTGCCAGTCAGTCATGCCGCCAACGCTACTGGGGAGCAGGGCACTACGTTGTCCGAGAACCACCGACCGTCGAGGAGTGACCGATGACCGCTGCCCCATCGTCCGCCGGGTTGACCGTCGCGGTGACCGGACCCACCGGGGAGATCGGCCTCGCCTTCCTGCAGCGCGCTGGAGCGCTCCGACCAGGTGACCGAGGTCCGCGGGATGGCACGACGACCCTTCGACCCCGCCGGCAGAGGGCTCGCCAAGACGACGTACGTCCAGGGTGACGTGCTCGACCGGGAGGCGGTCGACCGACTCGTCGACGGGGCCGACGTCGTGGTGCACCTGGCGTTCCTGATCTTCGGCGATCCCCGGCAGAGCCGGGAGATCAACCTCACCGGGTCGCGTCACGTGTTCGAGGCCACGGCCGCCTCCTCGGCGACGCGCCTCGTCTACACCTCGTCGGTCGCGGCGTACGGCTTCCACGCCTCCAACCCGCTGCCGCTCCACGAGGACCTCGGCCCCGCCGGCACCGAGGACTTCTACTACTCCGCGCAGAAGGCGGAGCTCGAGGCCACGCTGATCGAGACCCTCGAGGGCACGGCCGTCGAGGCCTACGTCTTCCGACCCTCCATCGTCGGGGGCCCCGACTCGCCGGCGCTGGTGACGAACGTGCCGTACCTCGGGACACCCGCGGGCCTGCCCGCCGTGCTGCGCGGCCTGCTCGACCGGGTGCCGCAGCCCGGACCGGTGATCATGGACCCCGGCACACCGCTGCAGATCGTGCACGCGGACGACGTCGCGGACGCGCTCGTGAAGGCGGTCGAGGGCCAGGGCGCCCCGGGCTACTACAACCTCGCGGCCGACGGGGAGTTCACGTTCACCGACCTCGCCCGCGAGCTCGGCTGGCGCAGCGTCCCGGTGCCCGACGTCGCCGTCGACGTGACGGCCGAGCTGGTCAAGCGCCTGCCCGCGATGCCGTCGCAGGCGGCCTGGATCCAGACCGCCCGGATCCCCGTCACCATGGACACCACCCGCGCCCGCGAGGTGCTCGGCTGGACGCCGCAGCACGACGCCCGGGCCACGCTGCACGCGACCGTCGTGGGTGCTCGCGAGGCCGGCCTGGTGACGCGGACCGGACGCACCAGCCCCTGATGGTCGAGCGGTACCTGCGGCGGGTCGTCGACGCGGTGGGCGCCGCCCACCTCGAGTCGATGTACGCCGCGGCCGGTCCGGAGTCCCGCGACGCGCTGGGGCTGGCGCACACCCGTCTCGGTGGCGGGTTCGTCGGGGTGATGGCGCACGACCCGACCGAGGGCTTCTGGAGCCGTGCGGTCGGCCTCGACGCCGACGCGCTGACCGGCGACGTGCTCGACGAGGTCGTCGCCTTCGCCCGCGAGGGTGGCGCCGGTTCCCTGGTCGTCCCGGTCGTCGGCGCCGCCTCGGACGACCTGCTGCTGGGTCGTGGCCTCACTCCCGGTGACCGGTCGCGGACGTGCCTGGTGCCGGGTGGCTTCACGGCGTACGCCGAGGGCGGGCTGCACCTCGAGCAGATCAGCCCGGACATCGGGCCGCACTTCGCGCACGTCATGTGCGAGGCCTACGGCATGCCCGAGGACTCCGCCCTGCCCCGGTGGATCGTCGAGTCGATGCGCGCGCCCGGTGTCACGTCGTACGCCGCGTTCGACGGGTGGAGGATCGTGGCCGTCGCGTGGCTGTTCGTCCACGACGGGGTGGCTCGGCTACGGGGGGCCGCGACCCTGCCCGAGGAGCGTGGACGGGGTGCGCACGCGGCTCTCGTGGCGCGCCGCCTGCACGACGCGAACGCGCTGGGTGTCCGCTGGATCACCACCGAGGCCGCGGCGGCGGACGGCCCCGCCCTGCGCACCCTGCGCCGCCTCGGGCTGAGTGAGCTCCACGAGACCCGTGAGTGGACCTGGAGGCCCTGAGGCCCGTCCCCTCGACGCTCAGTAGGATCGGGGGATGACTGACTTCCCCCTGTTCGCGCTGTCCGAGGAGCACCAGGCCATCCGCGAGGCCGTCCGCGCCGTCGCCGAGGCCAAGATCGCGCCGTTCGCCGCCGAGGTGGACGAGCAGGCCCGCTACCCCGAAGAGGCCGCCAAGGCCCTGCTGGCCGCCGATTTCCACGCCCCGCACGTGCCCGAGGAGTTCGGCGGCGCCGGCGCCGACGCGCTGGCCACGGTGCTGGTGATCGAGGAGGTGGCGCGGGTGTGCGTGAGCTCCTCGCTGATCCCGGCCGTGAACAAGCTCGGCTCGCTGCCGGTGCAGATCTCGGGCTCGGAGGAGCTGAAGAAGAAGTACCTCTCCAAGCTCGCGGCGGGCGACGGTGGCTTCTCCTACTGCCTCTCGGAGCCGGATGCCGGCTCGGACGCGATCAGCATGAAGTGCAAGGCCGTGCGCGACGGCGAATCCTGGGTGCTCGACGGCGTGAAGCGCTGGATCACCAACGCGGGGGAGTCGGAGTACTACACCGTCATGGCCGTCACCGACCCCGAGGCGCGCTCGAAGGGGATCTCGGCCTTCGTGGTCGAGCGGTCCGACGAGGGAGTGTCCTTCGGTGCGCCCGAGAAGAAGCTCGGCATCAAGGGCTCCCCGACGCGCGAGGTCTACTTCGACAAGGTGCGCATCCCGGCCGACCGGATGATCGGCGCGGAGGGCACCGGCTTCGCGACGGCGATGAAGACCCTCGACCACACCCGGGTGACGATCGCCGCGCAGGCGGTCGGCGTCGCGCAGGGGGCGCTGGACTACGCGCTGGAGTACGCCAAGGAGCGGCAGCAGTTCGGCAAGGCGATCGCTGAGTTCCAGGGGCTGCAGTTCATGCTCGCGGACATGGGCATGAAGGTGGAGGCCGCGCGTCAGATCACCTACGCCGCCGCCGGTCGCTCCGAGCGGGGCGACAAGGACCTGACCTTCTTCGGCGCTGCGGCCAAGTGCTTCGCCTCCGACGTGGCGATGGAGGTCACCACCAACGCGGTCCAGGTGCTCGGCGGCTACGGCTACACCCGCGACTACCCGGTCGAGCGGATGATGCGCGACGCCAAGATCACCCAGATCTACGAGGGCACCAACCAGGTCCAGCGCATCGTGATGGCGCGCCAGCTGCTGGCGGGCATCCAGTCGGAGCTCTGACCCCTCGGGTCAGGAGTCCTCGGAGGCTTCCTCGATCGTGAGCTCGGCCGTCGGCGAGGCCTCGAGGCGATCGTCGGGGATCGGGTCGCCGCTGCGCACGGACACGCCGTACGTGCCGTCGGCGAGCCGCTGCTCGGCGCGCTCGATGGACTCGAGCCTGGTGCGAAGGCTGGCCTCGACGGCGTCGTCGACACCCTCGGACTCCAGCGGCTGCGCCGTGTCGCCGTAGTCGCCGACCTCCTGCTCGTTCTCACGATCCTCGCTGCCGGACTTCGTGATCTCGGTGAGCATGGCCTCGACCTCGGCGCGCTCGGCCGAGAGCAACGTGCGGGCACGGGATTCGTCCATGGGGGGACTCCTGTCGTCAGTAGGGCGTGTGTCGCTCGCCACCGTAGGCCGTGAGCCCTCACGCGCCGCGAGCGGACTCCACTATGGCGCCCGACCGGCCGGAGAGCGTGGCCGCCACGGATTCAGGTCCGCGGCACGTACTGCAGGGCGACGGCGCCGGAGCCGAGCTCGACCCGGTCCACGAGCCTCAGGTCGACGTGCTGCGAGAGCCCGGCGAACAGGGTCGGCCCGTGACCCGCGAGCCGTGGGTGGACCACCAGCTCGTACTCGTCGATGAGCCCCAGCTCCGCCAGCGCCATGGGGAGCTGGACCCCTCCGACGTAGACGCCGCTCTCCGACTGCCGCTTGAGCTCCTCGACGGCTCGGCCCAGGTCGCCGTGCACGAGCTCGGCGTTCCAGTCGACCTGCTCCAGGGTGCTCGACACCACGTGCTTCGGCGCCGCGTCGATCATCCGGGCGAACGGCTGCATCCAGTCCGGCAACGAGTCCGCGGCCGGCGGCCGGAAGGCGCTCTCCATCATCTGGTAGGTCACCCGACCGAACAGCAGGGTGTCGGCCCGGCCGAGACTCTCCGTCACGCGGCGGTGCAGCTCCTCGTCCGCGGGCATGGCCGTGTGGTCGCAGCAACCGTCCAGCGTGACGTTGATGGAATAGCGGAGGACACCCATGCGGGGAGGGTACCGACGCCTCGGTCCGGAGCCTTCTCGTCAGGGCTCCGCAGGGCATCGTGACAAAAGCCTGCACATCCGATCGGGTCGCGACACGATGGTCGCCAACATGATCGGCCGGGCTCCGGCCCGGACCCCGGAGGGGTGGAGATGGTGCAGCGGGCGGTGCGCGCGACGTTGCTGGGCGTCCTCGGGCTCGCGGCCATCGTGGAGACGTTGGCGTGGGCGGTCGCGATCGTCGACCAGGCCGGGGGCGGTGACCGAACGGCCCTGGTGCTGGGCGGGTCGATGCTCGGGCTGCTGGCGGGCTCGATCCTCCACGCGGCACTGCACGAGCTCGGCCACCTGCTGGTGGCCCGGATGATGCGGCTCGAGGTCCTGGGCGTCCGGCTGTGGCGGTTCCAGCTCGGAGCGCCGGGCGGTCGTCTGGCGCGGTCGAGCGGGCACGTGCTGGTCGACCTGCGTCGACCGGGGCGCGCGTTGCCCGCACGCATGGTCGGGTTCACGCTGGCGGGTCCGCTGACCAACCTCGCCGCAGCGACCGCCACGGCCCTGGTCGTGGCGGCCGACTCCCTGCCGCTGGAGATGCGCGTGGTGGCGGTGGGCCTCACGGTCGCCGGGGTCCTCGGCGCGATCGTCAACCTCGTTCCCCACCGGCTCACGGGCACGGTCGCCAACGACGGCCTCGCGGTGCTGCGGTGGACGTTCCGCCCCGCCCAGGAGCTGGCGCGCAGCCGTGGGCGCATCGATCCGGGGCGACGAGACCGTCGACCGACGATCTCGCGGGGAGCCTCGCGCCGGTAGTCGCACCGGCGCCGGGCGTGCAGCGTCAGCCGGTCCTCACCAGGCGCCGGGGAAGCGCGCCGATCCGGCGATCGCGACGAGGATCACCACCACGGCGACGGCCGCCGCCAGCAGCAGCTCCCGGCCGAGGTGTCGCCAGGGCGCGGCGAGCAGCAGGGCGACTCCACCCAGCGCCACGGCGCCGGGCAGCACGGGCAGTGGCGCCAGCGGCTCCGCCAGCCCTGCGACGATCCCCAGCACGACACCGCTGCCCACGGCGCGCCGCACGTCGACCGGTCGTTCGCCACGGGGGAGGCCCACCACCGTGACCGCGCCCCCGCCGGGCAGCTGCTCGGGCGCGAGGACGCGCACCAGCAGTGTCGAGGTGGCCGCGTCCGTCACGACCACGACGTCGCGGAACCGATCCTCGAGCGCGTGCCGCCGGACCAGCGCGTCCAGCCGGTGACCGCGGTCGGCCCTCGGGAAGCTCACCGGTGCCAGCAGCATCTCCACCCGAGGCTCGACCTCGAGCGCGTGGACCACCCGGACAGCCTCGGGGGTGGGGGCGGTCACCACCACGGGGTCGCGACCCACGTCGCCGCGGATGCGCAGCAGCTCGGCCTCATCGACGGTCGTGCTGACCACGAGGATGCGCTGGTGACCGGACACGTGGCGACGATAGTCGGGGCCTCCAGGCGTGAGTCCACGCTGCGGGTGAGCGAGCTCGGCGACGTCGCGTTCGCCTGGTCATTCTCTTTCGCCCACGACGACTACGTGCAGATCCTCACCGACATCGCGACCGTCCTCGGCCCCGCGCTCGGGTGGCCGACCTCGGCCCAGCCGAGGCGTGATCCGCATCGCGACCAGCACGCCGAGGATCAGCACGACCCCACCGACGAGCTCGGCGGACGTGGGCCGCTGGTCGAGCAGCAGCCAGGCCGACGCCATCGCCACGACCGGGGCCAGCAGGACCCACGGGACGACGTACGACGAGGGGTTGCGGCTCAGCAGCGTGTTGAAGATCCCGTAGCCGAGCAGGGAGGCCAACCCGGCCGTGTAGAGGGTCGAGACGCCCGCCTGCCAGGAGAACGACGATCAGTGCGTCCGCCACCGCGGTCGGCCCGTCCAGCAGGAGCGACAGCGCCAGCAGCGGGGCCGGGACGACCACGGCCGACCACACCGTGAGGGACAGGCCGCCCGAGACGCCCGACGCGCGGGACACCACGTTGCCGATGCCCCAGGAGAGCGCGCCGAGCAGGCAGAGAGCCAGGGCCGCGACGGTGACGTGACCGCCCCGTCCGACGGCGACGACCGCGAGCCCGACCGACCCGAGCAGCACGCCGGCGACCTGCGCGCGGGTTGGGCGCTCGCGCAGCACCCCCGCGGCGATCAGGACGGTGAAGATGACCTGCGCCTGGAGGACGAGGGCTGCGAGCCCCGGGGTCAGCCCCGCGTCCATCGCGACGTAGAGGAGGCCGAACTGTCCCAGGGACATGAACGTCCCGACCGCGACGATGGTGCGCCAGGGGGCGGTCGGTCGGCGGACGAGGAGGACGGCGGGAAAGACCACCAGGGTGAACCGGACCGCGGCGAACAGCAGCGGAGGAACGCCCTTCATGCCCCAGTCGATGACCACGAAGTTGAAGCCCCAGATGCGTGGCCACGAGCGGCGGCGAGCAGGGAGTCGCGTGCGTTCATGGCCCCAGCCTGAGGCGAGTGACCATGAAGCACCAGCGATGTCATCTGCACCTGTCCATGTAGCATCGCTGCATGATTGATCTCGCCGCCCTGACCGCCCTCCGCGCCGTCGACACCCATGGCTCCGTGATCGCCGCGGCCGACGCGCTGGGCTTCACGCCGAGCGCCGATCTCGCAGCAGGTGAAGCGCCTCGAGCGCCAGACCAGCGTCGCGCTGCTCGAGCGGGTCGGTCGCGGCGTGATGCTCACCCGCGAGGGTCGGCACCTCGTCGACGCCGGAGGTCGGCTGCTCGCCGACCTCGAGAGCATCGAGTCGGGGCTGCACCAGCAGGCCGGCGACGGTGGCAGGACACCTGCGGATCACGGCGTTCTCGACCGCGATGCGCGGCCTCGTGGCCCCGCTCGTGCGGGACCTGCGCGTCGGCCCACCCGGACCTGCGCTGTCGCTCACCGAGCGCGAGCCCTGGGACACCATCGAGCTGGTCGCCTCCGGCCAGGCCGACGTGGGCGTCGCCCACAGCTGGGGCGACGTGCCCCTGGCCATCCCTGACCACCTGGCGACCACGTCGCTGGCCGAGGACGTCGCCGACGTGGTGGTGCACGCCAGCCACCGGCTCGCCACCCGGGCGCGGGTCCGCCCGCACGACCTGGTCGACGAGGGCTGGATCGCCACCCCGGACGGGACGATCTGCCGCGAGTGGCTGCTGCGGATGTACCAGGGGACCGGCCGTCAGCCGCTGATCGCGCACGAGTCGATGGAGTTCCAGTCCCACCTCGCCCTGGTCCGCGCCGGGCTCGGGATCGCCCTGGTCCCTCGGCTCGGGCGCGAGGAGCTGAGCGACGACCTGGTCGCGCTGCGCGCCCACGACCCCGTGCCGACCCGCAACATCGTGGCGGTGCACCGGCGCAGCATGGCCGACGTCGCCGGCGGTGCGGGCCGTGGTGGCGGCCCTGGGCCCCTAGCCCCGGTGTCCCGTCACACCTGGTGGGCCTCGAGCGGGAAGCGCCAGGACGACGAGCCGCTCAGGTCGAGCCAGAGCTCGCTGCGCGTGGACACCACGCGGGCCAGGACGTGGTCGCACCCGGGGCAGCGGAGCACGGTGCCGGGACCGCTGAGGTAGGCGCGCTGCTCGGCGAAGGCCGCGGCCGAGCGACAGCCCCCGCAGGTCACCGTCACCCCGGTGAGGTCGACCCCGAAGACGTCCGCGAAGTGGCCGGCGGCCGCGTTGCCGTCGAGAGCGGTGGGGTTCTCGGTCATGTCAGGCTCCTGAGGGTCCAAAGCGTTCTGCGCGGATCGTGCGGTTGGTGTAGCCGAGCGACAGCAGGCGCCCGATGGCGTTCTCCACGAACGCGGTGGGACCGCAGACGTAGGCACGAGCGGGCGGCCGGTCCGGCCAGCCCGCGCCGTCGGGGGTCGCGAGGTCGGCGTCGGTGATCCGGCCCGCGGGCCGGGTGCTGCCCGCGGGCGCCGTGCGGGTGTGGACCAGGTCGACGACCAGGCCGTCCTCCCCGGCGCGCTCGGCGAGCTCCTCGGCGTACAGCACGGTGTCGGGGTCGCGCACGGAGTAGACCAAGCGGAACGGCGCCGTGCTCCGCGAGCGCGCCCGTTCGCGGACCATCGCCATCAGCGGGACCACCCCCGACCCGCCGGCGACGAGCAGGACCGGCTGCTCGACCGGGGCCTCGGGACTCGGCGACCAGACGAACCAGCCGCCGATCGGCCCGCGCAGCTCGAGCTCGTCGCCGAGCTCCATGGTCTCCACGAGGTAGGGCGACACCTCGCCGTCGTCGACCTGCTGCACCGTGATCGACACCTGCGCGCCGGCGCTGGGCGTCGAGATCGAGTAGGCGCGCTGGGCGGAGTAGCCGTCCTCGGCCGTGAGGCGTACGTCGACGTGCTGGCCCGCGAGGTGGCCGGGCCAGCCGGGCACCTCGAAGGTGAGCGTCCGGGCCGACCAGGTCTCCGAGCGCAGGCCCATGAGCTGGGCAGGGAACCAGGTGGGCCTGGGTCCGCGGACCTTCCCGCGCGTCCGACCAGACCGCTCAGTCACCGGCGTACCGCTCCTCCCGCCAGGGGTCCCCGTAGTTGTGGTAGCCGAAGCCCTCCCAGAAGCCGGGCTCGTCGCCCGACATCATGGTGAAGCCGCTGAGCCACTTGGCCGACTTCCAGAAGTAGAGGTGGGGGACGAGCAGCCGGACCGGCCCGCCGTGCTCCGCCGGGATCGGCCCGCCGTCGTACTCGAAGACCACCCACGCCTTTCCGTCGAGCAGGTCCTCCAGCGGCAGGTTGGTCGTGTAACCCCCGTAGGAATGGGCCATCACGTAGTCGCCGGTGCTCTCGACGTCCTCGAAGAAGGCGTCGACGGGAACTCCTCGCCAGTGGGTCCCGAGCTTGGACCAGCGGGTCACGCAGTGGATGTCGCGCTCGACGTCCTCGGCCGGCAGCGCCATCAGGTCGGCCCAGGACCAGGTGAAGCGCTCGTCGGTCTCGGTGGCGATCGTGAACGACCAGTCCTCGGGCTCGACGTGCTGCGTGGGCCCGGCGGTCAGCACCGGGAAGTCCTCGGTGAGGTGCTGGCCCGGAGGCAGTGTCACCCCGTCCGGGACAGGTCGTCGTCCGCCGAAGCCGCGGGTCAGGATGCCCATGTCGCCGTCCTCCCGGCCACGCGGGCCAGTTCGTCGGTGCGGTGAGTGTCTGGCCAGCATGGCGCGGAGGACGGCGTGCCGTCCAGCGGTGCGGCTAGCCCGGCTCGACCAGGCTCGACCGCAACCGCTCGACCGTGTCCCGGGAGAGGCCGAGCCCCTCGGTCACGTAGCCCTCGAGGTCGCCGTAGGACGACCGCACCTGCTCCAGCGCCGCCTCGAGATAGCTCGCCTGGACGCCGACGATGGGCTGCAGCAGCAGGGGATCCCCGCCCGCGGCGCTGAACAGGTCGAGCCACGGCTGGGTCAGCGGGAGCAGGTCGGTGTTGGTCTGGAGGTACTCCTCCATCACGTCCTGCTCACTGACGCCGAGCAGGAGCAGCAGCGCGGCGGCGGCCCAGCCGGTGCGGTCCTTGCCGGTGGCGCAGTGGAAGAGCAGCGGCGCACGGTCGGCCTCCGCGACCAGCCGGAACAGGCGGGCGTAGGAGCTGCGGGCCGAGGGCAGCAGCACGAAGTCGCGATAGGAGCTCTCGAAGTAGCGCTCCGCCTGCCCGTCGCCGAGCAGCGCGCGCGCCCCCGCGGGGTCGGCGAGCATCGAGCGTAGAGCGGCGGGGGCGGCGGTGTCCCGGTCGGCGAGCACGTCGAGGTGCGTGGGGACCAGCCCGGACGGGAGGACGTCCGGCTGCTCACCGACCTCGCGGGCCGTGCGCAGGTCGCAGACCGTCCGCAGGCCGAGCTCCCCGATCCTCACGAGGTCGTCGTCGTCGAGACGGCTGAGCTCGGTCGACCGGTAGAGGAGCCCACTCCGGGTGCGGCCCCCGTCGACCGTCGGCCACCCTCCGAGGTCGCGCAGGTTCGGTGCGGTGGCGATGGTGAGGCGGGGCCGCGGCTCGGAGGTCACGCCGCCCATCTCAGCACGGGCGTCCACCCGGGCGGAGCGGGCGGGCGATCAGCCGGCCAGCCGGTCCCGGGTGATGTCGGCGATCGTCGCGGCGCCGACCAGGCCCATGGTGAGGTCCAGCTCGGCGACGACGTTCTCGATCACCTGGGTGACGCCGTCGGCACCCGCGAGGGCGAGGCCGTAGAGGTGCGGGCGTCCGAGGAGGCAGGTGTCGGCCCCCAGGGCGAGGGCGAGGAACACGTCGGCCCCGGTGCGGATCCCGCTGTCGAAGAGCACGGTTGGCTCGGGGCCCACGGCCTCGCGCACGGTGACCAGGGCATCCAGCGCGGCGATGCTGTGGTCGACCTGCCGCCCACCGTGGTTGGACACGATCATCCCGTCCACGCCGGTCTCCAGGGCCCGCACGGCGTCGTCGGGGTGCAGGATCCCCTTGAGCAGGATCGGCAGCGACGTACGCCGGCGCAGCGTCGCGAGGTGGTCCCACGACAGCCCCGGGTTGGAGTAGATGTCGAGGAACGTCTCGACCGCCGCGCGCGGCTCCTTCGACCGGAGGTTGGCCAGGAAGTCGCCCGGGTAGTTGCGGGTGATGGCCATCAGGCTGCGCAGCGCCCCGAGGGTCACCTTCACCTTCTCGGCCGGGGGAGCGGAGGCGGCAGCGGCGATGCGCTCGCGGATGATCTCGCGGAAGCGCGGGTCGGAGGTGTACTGCGCGATGCCCTCGCCCCGCGCGAACGGCAGCGACCCGAGGTCGAGGTCCTGCGGTCGCCACCCGAGCGTGGTCGTGTCGACGGTGACGACCAGGGCCTGTGCGCCGCACGCCTCGGCACGCTGGACCATCGAGTCGACGAGCGGCTCGTCGGTCGACCAGTAGAGCTGGTACCAGAACGGCGTGCCGCCCATGGCCCGGGCCGTCTCCTCCATCGGGCTGCAGCCCTGCGAGGAGAAGATGTACGGCGTGCCCGCCGCGGCCGCGCCGCGCGCGATGTGCACGTCGCTGTCGGGCCTGACCAGCGCTCCCGCGCCGACCGGCGCCACCATCAGCGGGGCCGGGAGGTCGGTGCCGAGGACCGAGGTGCTCAGGTCGCGGCGGGCGGTGCCGTGCAGCATCCGCGGGACGATCTGCCACCGCTCGAACGCCGCCCGGTTGTGCCGCATCGTGGTGCCCGAGCCGGCGCCACCGGCGACGTACGCCCACGCCTCGGGCGACATGGCTGCCCGGGCCTGCTGCTCCAGCCGCTCCGCGCTGACGGGGACGTCGGGGGCGCGGCCCAGGGTGCCGGAGCGGTAGATCGCGCCCTGCCTGGTCCTTCCTGGTCCGATGGGTGGCGTTCCGGTCGGGGAGGTGGCGGTGGTGTCGGTGGTGTTGGTGCTCATGGGCCGAGTCTCCATCGTCCTGGCCGCGGGGGCACGGGCCGGTCCGCGGGGTGGGGGAGGAGCGGCCGGGCGGGCGCGGCCCGTGCTCGGGCCGCCGACGGGTTACTCCCGGCCCGGCCGGGGCACTCAGTCACCATGGCTGCGCGCACCGTCGGGATCGAGGAGGAGCTGCTGCTCGTCGACCCCGGGACGGGCCGGTTGACGGCTCGCTCGCGATCGGCCGTCCGCGCCAGCGAGGCCGACCAGGAGGTGGGCGAGGAGCTCTTCCTCCAGCAGATCGAGACCTCGACGCCGCCGTGCGAGCGGGCCGCGGACCTGCTCGCGGGCCTGCGCGCCGGGCGCCGGGCCGTCGGCGAGGCCGCCGCGGCGGTCGGGGCGCGAGCGGTGGCGACGCCCGCGCCGGTGCTGGGCGAGGACGGCGAGGACTTCACGCCGACGCCGCGCTACCTCTCGATCCGCTCGCAGTACGGCGAGCTGGCCCGGCAGTCGCTGGTCTGCGGCATGCACGTCCACGTCGCGATCACCTCCGAGGAGGAGGGCGTGCGCGTGATCGACGGGATCCGCCCCTGGCTCCCGCTCCTGATCGCCCTGGGCGCCAACTCGCCGTACTGGCAGGGCCGCGACACCGGCCACGCCAGCTGGCGCTCCCAGGTGTGGAGCCGCTGGCCGACCGCAGGGGCGGCCCAGCCCTTCGGTGACCTCGCGACCTACCGGGCCGTCTCCGAGGAGATGATCGGTTGGGGCGGCGGCCTGGACGAGGCGATGCTCTACTTCGACGTCCGGCTGTCGAAGGCCTACCCGACCGTCGAGCTGCGGGTCCTCGACGTCTGCACCGACGTCGAGGACGCGCTCCTGCTCGCACTGCTCGGACGGGCGCTGGTGACGACCGTCGCAGCCGACCCGACGGCCGCCACGTGGCGCGGTGACCTGCTCCGTGTGGCCGGCTGGCGCGCGGCGCGGGACGGGCTGTCCGCCGACCTGGTCCACCCGTTGAAGGGGACCCTGGTCTCGCCGCGCACCCTGTTCGAGGCCGCCGTCGAGCACGTTCGCCCGGCGCTCGAGGCGACCGGAGACCTTGCTCCGGTCGAGAAGTCGTTCGAGCGGCTGGTGGCCCGCGGCAACGGCGCGACCCGCCAGCGGGCGGCGTACGAGTCGACGGGATCACTGCGCGGGGTGGTCGAGGACCTCGCGCGACGCACCGAAGAGAGCTGGGCCGGACCCCACGGCGACTGAGGCCGGCGAGGTTCGCAAAACGTCCGAAATCTGGCATCAATCCCCGTACGCTGCGAATAACGAGACTGATCAACTTTCGCAGGGGAAGACATGAGTCACACAGCACCGCGACGCGCGGCGCTCACGCACGGGCTGCTCGGGCTGCTCGTCGCACTGTCGGTGGCGGGGTGCGCAGGCACCGGCGCCAAGGCGGTCACGCCCTCGGCACCCAGCATCTCGGCGGCTCCGGTGGATCCTGAGGTGGCGGCCACCGGGCTCCCCGACGGACAGGACGTCGAGGTCACGGACTCCACCGCCGGTGCCGAGGACGGCGAGAACATCTCGTTCGTCTCGCCGATCTACACGGTGACGCCGATCGGCCCCCTCGACCAGGCGGCGACCTTCACCCTGCGCCTGGACAACGCGCTGCCCGAGGGCACGCCGATCGTGGTGGCGACCCGGGAGTTCGAGCGCGACGCCTGGACCTACCAGCGCGGGCGCATCAGCGAGGACCAGGGACACGTCTCCTTCCGGGCCACGACGCTGGACCAGGTGAGCGTGCTGGCGATCGAGCCCGACGGAGCCGTGTCGAGCCTGCGTTCCGACGTCCGCGCCGGGCTCTTCCCGAAGCGGACGACGGGCAAGAAGCCCGCCAAGCCGACCTGCGCGCAGCCCGACGAGGCCCTCCAGTCCGGCTACAGCGCCAACGGGACGAACTACGGGACGCTCTTCTGGTGCTTCGGACTGCAGAAGGACAAGCGGGTGGTGACGGTCACCAACCGCCGGGCCGTCCCCGTGCAGGTCACCCATCCCCGGATGGAGGTGGTCAGCGCTCCCAGGACGCCCCGTGCCTACGCGACGTGGTCGACCGTCATCGGCACCGCCGGCACGATCCTGGCGCCGGGAGCCTCCGCGACCTACGACGCGGACCTGGAACCGGAGGCCAAGGTGGCCCTGGTCGGGTCGAGCACGAAGCAGGCCCGGGCGCTGCGCGTCCTGCAGGCCACCTCGCGCGCGCTCGTCAAGCGCCTGAACGCCTTCGGCGCCGGGCCGGTGAAGCCGGGCGCGACCCTGGCCGACTTCCTGGACGCGCCCCGCTGCGTGAACGCGCTGAAGGCCGGCGTCGACGCGATGGCGAAGCACTGCTTCTCCCCGGGCCAGCTGCGGCGTTCCTTCGGATCCAGGTGGCTGCTGCTGGAGCCGCTGGTGACGACGTCGTACTCCACGGTGTTCTTCGGCCGCCTCGGCGACCGGCTCAGCACGCTCGCGAAGAACCAGCGCGACCAGGTCTCCGTCAGCCGGCTCAAGCCCGACTTCACCGCGCTCACCGGCCTCTGGTCGGGTGCGTCGCGGCTGCTGAGCGTGGACGGCGCGGGCGTCGCCACCGAGACTTTGCAGAGCGGCACCGACCTGAAGGTCAAGCTGACCTACCAGCTCGACTACCCGGTCACCAAGGGTGACGCGACGACCGCCGCCACCACCCTGACGTCGGTCCAGGTGGGCAAGCGCAAGCTGCTGAAGGGCCCGGTCCCCAAGGTCGGGGCGAAGGGCACGATGACCGTGAGCAAGGGCGTCATCACGCCGCCCTACCTGAAGGTCCACTACTGCGACAGCGCAGCGGCGAAGAAGAAGTCCTGCGGCTGAGGGTCACCGGGCCGCGAGGGTGCGGACCATCAGGTCGACGACCTCGTCGGCCTTGAGCAGCTTCCCGTGCAGGTGGGGGAAGGTGTCGATCGCGGCACCCTCCAGGAACGGTGACTCCGCCGGGACCTGGTCGTCGAAGCCGTGCGAGCCGTAGCGCAGCCAGCGGAACATCCACGGGTCGCCACCGATGGTGGTGTACACCTCACCCGCCGGTTCACGGTCGCCCAGTGCGCGCAGGAAGGCCGCGCCCGGCCTCATGTCGCGCCCCAGACCCGCGAAGTGGCCACCGGCGGTCTCCCAGCCGATGACATCGCTGCCGTGGTTGGGCGTCGCGACCATGACCAGGTCGTCGACCTGGCGGGCCCAGTCGCCCACGGGGTGCTCGACCAGGTAGCGCACGGCCAGCCCACCCATCGAGTGGGCGACCACGTCGACGACCTGGGTGTCCGGGTCGAGCCCGGCACGTGCGAGTGCGTCGCGGATGGCCGGCTGCACGATGTCCACCGCCACGTCGGGGATGCGGGCACCGCCGGGCGGCTCGTAGAGCAGCGGCTGGGTGCCGGCCTCGGTGGGGTCGAAGTCGAGCACCGTCGTCCCCTCGGCCTCCAGCCTCTCGGTGAGCTTGGTGAACCCGGCTCCCCGGCTGCCGAGCCCGGCCACCTCGACGACCGGATAGCTGCCCCGGCCGACGCCGGCGGCGCCCACGGCCGTGCTGACCTGGGTGTCCAGCTGGGCCAGCACCAGCGACCCGAGGCCGAGCAGCACCCCGAGCACCAGCAGCCGGCGCCGCCAGCGACGTGGCCGTCCTCCGGCTCGACGAGCTGGCCGTCGCCGGGGCCATCGCCCGGCGCGGGCCGGCGCCGACGAGGGCTCGCTCGAGGTGGTCGTCACGGTGCTGGAACGATCCCCGCCGACCGAAGATTCCGACCGGTGCCGAGGGGTGGCCCTCAGACGTGGCCGCTGAGCTGGGCCAGCCGGGCGGCGAGGGCGTCGACCATCGCACTGGCCCTCCGGCCCGAGATCTCCGACCTCCGGTCCCCCTGGCTGGACACCGCAAGCACGTCGACCGACAGCCGGGCGCCGCCGGCCAGGGCGCGGAGCTCGTCGACCTTGTCGCCGAACGGCGATCCGCTGCCCGGCGAGTAGTAGCGCACGACCTCGTCCACGTCCTCGGCGAAGAGGTCGGCCTTGGTCACCGCGATGACCAGCCAGACCGGCTTGTCGCGGCGTACTGCCATCGAGGCGATCCGGTGGGACGTGATCGCCCAGTCCTCCAGCTCGGCGGCCAGCAGCTTCTCGCGGGTGGCGGTCGCCGCGCCGCTGGTGCCCGCCGTACGACGGGGCGTGGCGTGGCCGTTGGCCACCACGTGGATCACGCCGTCCACGGGCTCGTCGTGGAACACCTCGTCGAGGGCGCCGAGCCGGGTCGCGGCGTTGTCGCCCGGGACCACGAGGAAGCGGAAGCCGTGCAGGCGCGGGGAGCGGCGGGTGCGCCGCTCCATCACCGCGGAGCCCACCTCGGCGACGCTCTCGCCGGAGGAGCGGCGAGCCAGCCGGTCGGCGAGCTGGGTCTTGCCGACCCCGGTCATCCCGGTGACGGCGACGGTGGGGAAGCGCCGCCGGAACAGGCGGCTCATCCGGTCGGGGGCCGTCGCGAGCCCGGACAGCACGCCGCCGGCCAGGGTCGCGCCGAGTGCGGCCCGGCCCGAGCTGGGCAGGACCGTCCGGATGCGCGATGCGGTGCGGGACACGGGACTCCTCGAGCGGTGGTTCAGGGGACGTCTGGCACGGCTGAGCCTACGGTTCGACCGCAACCACGCCGACCTATATCGAGGCTCGCATTCCCGATGTGGCTCCGGTAACTTCGGCCGTCCGGGTTGAGACCACGAGTCCGTCCGCACGCGGCCTGGCCGGTCTCCCTGGGGAATGACGGGGGGTGCAGGGCCCCGCGTCCCAGTCGCGGGTCCCTGCACAACCGTCGTGCCGCACCCGGCGAGGTGCCTCAGGGCCGCGGCTGCTTGCGCGTGGCCGGCACCACGAGCGCCGACGGGAGCAGCACGATCGCGACCACCAGCAGCGCCTTCAGGGTGCCGGCGTGGTCGGCGACGAAGCCGAGCAGGGGCGGCCCGGCGAGGAACGCGGCGTACCCCACGGTGGACACGACGCTGACGCGCGCCGCGGCACGTCGTGGGTCGTCCGCGGCGGCACTCATGCCCACCGGGAAGCCCAAGGACGCGCCGAGGCCCCACAGCACCAGGCCGAGCACCACCGGGACGGGGTGGCCGCCGAAGACGATCAGCAGCACGCCGCTCGCGGCCGCGGCCATCGTGCCCCAGAGCACCGGCGGGCGGCCGAAGCGGTCGAGGAGCGACGTGCCGGCTAGCCGTCCGCAGGTCATCGCGGCGACGAAGACGGCGAACCCGCTGACCCCGACCCAGTGGGGTACGTCGTAGCCGTCGACCAGCGCCAGCGCCAGCCAGTCGTTGGCCGTGCCCTCGGTCAGCGCGAGCGCCAGGACCATCACGCCGATCAGCAGCGTCCGCGGCTCCCGCCAGGCGACCCACGCCGAGGGCTGCGGCTCGTGGTGCTCGACGGGTTCGTCGGGCAGGAAGGCTCGCGCGCCGACGACCAGCGCCGCGACGCCCACGACGGCGAGGGGGAAGAGGTGCCCGAGCGCGGGGAGGCCGACAGCGACCGCCGCCGCCCCGATCCCGGAACCGGCGACCGCTCCGATGCTGAACGCCGCATGGAAGCGCGGCATCACCGTGCGCCCGAGGTGCTGCTCGACGGCGGCCCCCTCGACGTTCATCGAGACGTCCCAGACGCCGGTGCCGACGCCGTAGAGGAAGAGCGCGATGACGGCCACCCAGACCAGCTCGGCGGTGACCGCGACGGAGACCAGGGTGCAGCCCGAGCAGGCTCATCACCCCTGCGGCCTGCGTCATCCGGATCGTGCCGAACCGCTCGATCCCGGGGCCGGAGGTGGGCATCGACATCACCGAGCCCGCCGCGATCGCGAGCAGCAGCAGCCCGAGCTGGCTGTTGGTCAGGTCGAGCGCACCCCGCGTCTCCGGGATCCGCGAGATCCAGCTCGCGAAGAGGAAGCCGTTGAGGAAGAAGGCCAGCCCGACCGCGTTGCGTGCGGCAAGGGTCGAGGGCGGCATGGACCAAGCAGATCAGACGGGCCGGGCGCCCGGGACGCCACCCGTCCTCAGCTCAGGGTGGTGGAAGAAGTCGGCGAGCGTGCCTTCTCGGAGGCGTGCGGGTTTCGGGAGCCGGGCGGCAGGACCCGGTCGCCCTCGATGACGGAGGCGGTGGGCACGGGCACGGGCACGGCCCGGGGCTATGGGCGGGACCCGCCCGGGGGGACCGGTTTCGCCCCGGGCCGACGGGGTGCTGGGGTCAGTCGTCGGGTGGCCGGGGGTCGGGTGGTTGGTGGTCGGGTGGCCGGTGGTCGGGTGGCCGGTGGTCGGGTGGCCGGTGGTCGGGTGGTTGGCGTCCGGTGGTGCTCATGCGTCTGGTGCCGGGTGGTGGGTGGAACTCGAAGCTCGAGGGCCCTGTCCTGTGGATGGTCCAGGGGGCGGCGTGGATGAGGCGGTGGTGGTGGCCGCAGAGCAGGATCATGTTCTGCAGCGATGTGGGGCCGCCGTCGGCCCAGTGGGTGATGTGGTGGGCGTGGGTCATCACCGGTGGTCTGGTGCAGTGGGGGAACCGGCAGTGCTGGTCGCGGGTGACGAGGGCTCGCCAGATGGCGGGGGTGACGAGGCGTTGCTGACGTCCGACGTCGAGGACCATCGATCCCTGGCCGAGGACGACGGGGATGAGCTCGGCGTCGCACGCCATCCGCCTGACGGTTCCTGCTGACAGGTCCTCGCCGGTCTCGCTGGTGCCATGACCGATCCCTCGGGTGAGGGCGTCGAGGGTCATGGTGAGGGTGACTCTCGGGGTGGTGCCGTGGCTGTCGGGGAGCAGCGAGACCTTGGCGGCTGTGTTGCAGAGGTCGATGAGGGCGTCGAAGGTGCGGGCGCCGTGGTCGCGGGGGTCGCGTCCGTCGTGTGAGCACCCGGGGAGGTCGCAGGTGTCGGGGTCGCAGGTCGGTCCGGTGGCGGGGGTGGGCCTGGAGAGTGCGAGCAGGGCGGTCTGGAGGGTGAGGCCGTCCTCGGCGGAGCCGTGGCCGCCGAAGCGGAACCCGCCGGCGCCGTCGAACCGCATCCAGACCTCACGGGTGAGGTGGGCGGCGCGTTCCTCACGCTCGAGGGCGCGTTCTTCTCGGCGGGCTTGGCCGTCGGGGTCGATGGTCTCGACCAGGTGCGCGGCGGCCTTGCGGAGGTCGGTGGCATCGAGGCGCTTGGCCTCATCGAGCAGCACTTGGACTCCGCGGCGGCGGAGGTCGGGGTCGCCGGGGAGGTGCTCGATCGTGCGGGTGATGACCTGGGCCTTGGGGGTGGAGAGCCACCCGTCGGACAGGGCTTCACCGACGGGTGCGAACAGTGGGGTCTGGATGGCGGTTGCGAGTCGGACGATGGCGGGGCCGGTTGCTTTGTGGCCGCCGGTGACGGCGGTGAGGAAGTCCTGGGTGGAGGCCCACCCGAGGGGCTTGACCGCGTGGGTGGCCTCGATCTCTGTCACGACGTCGAGCTCGAGGGCGTCCAGGGTGGAGCGGAGGGTCTCGATCTCGGCGATGGTGTCCATCAGCTCCTCGCCGCGCCGGGCCGCCCACATCGTCTGGGACAACTCACCGATCTCTCTGCGGATGCGTGTCAGGGCACCCGGGACACCGTTGGCACCGGGGGTGCCGGGTGGGGTGCTCGGGTGGGTGGTCATGAGGTAATTCAAGCACCGACCACTGACAGTCCTGGGCCCTCGGATGCCCTTGTCCACAAGGGGAATCCCGGAATCTTCGGGTTCTTTTTGGCTCGTTCGTCCGGCTCGGGTTGTGTGGTTCGGCGCGAGGGGTTTCGACAGGCTCAACCGGCGGGGGGCCGGGAACGCCGCGTGTCTTGCCTCTGTCCGGCGTAACGGGTTTCCGAACGCCCGCACCTCGACCACCGGGGGTGGCGGGGGAGAATGCGGGGGTGAGCGGCGACCTGCACTACCTGTGGTTCGCGGGCGGGTTGTCGGTGCTGACGGGACTGACGCTCGGACTCGGGTTCTGGGCACGGGTGGGGCTCGGCTACTTCCCGCTGTGGGCGATCCTGCGCGCGGTCGTCCAGCTCACCGCCGTGGCGCTGCTGCTGCGCGGCATCCTCGCGGTGCCGTGGACGGTGGCGGCCTTCGTCGTGCTGATGCTCAGCACGGCGTCCTGGACGGCGATGCGTCGGCTGGAGGGCCTCTGGCACGGGCGGCGTACGGCGGTGGCGGGCGTGCTGGCCGGAGCGTCGCTGACGTTGCTGCTCGTGTTCTCGCTGCGGCTGGTCGACTTCGAGGTGCGTTACCTGGTCGCGGTCGGCGGCATCATCATCGGCAACTCGATGTCGGCGGCCACCCTGGCCGGGCGCAACTTCCTGCGTGGAGCCATCGCACAGCGGGGTGAGATCGAGGCGTGGCTGTCCCTGGGGGCCACGCCGACGCAGGCGCACGCTGAGATCGGGCGCGAGGCCGTGCGCGAGTCGCTGCTGCCCACGCTCGACCAGACGAAGTCGACGGGGCTGGTCACGCTGCCCGGTGCGTTCGTCGGGGCGCTGTTCGGCGGGGCGAGCCCGGCCGTGGCGGCGCAGTTCCAGCTGGTGGTGCTGGCCGGCATCGCCCTGACGATGATGGTCACCTCGATCGTGGTGACCCGGCTGGCCGGCCGGACGCCGTACGTGACGCTGGTCAGCTGACGACGAGAGGACCAGTCGAGCTGGCGACTGGCCCCGCCTCGCTCGGTGCACCTTGGGGCACGGTGGTGTTCATGAGCGAGCGTCACCAGGTTCGACAGGCTCAACCGGCGGTGGTCGGCTCCGGCTCGTCACCGTCGCCAGGTTCGGGCGGGTCGGCGGTCAGGTAGCCGCGGGCGCCCTCGCTGGTGACGGCCCGCGCGGCGACCTCGCACGCGTCCCTGGTCGCGGGGACCAGGCCCCAGCCCTGCGCGAGGCGCGCCGCGATCACGCCGACGAGGACGTCGCCGGCGCCGGTGGTGTCGACGGCCGTCACCGACGGCGAGGTCACCGTCTCGTCGTTCTCGGCGTCGACGACGCTGGCGCCCGCGGCGCCCAGGGACACCACCACCGACCGGCAGCCGAGGCGCTGGTGCAGCAGCCGGGCGAGTCCGTCGTCGGGGACGGCGACCTCGATCGCGTGGTCGCGCAGCAGGTCGGCCGCCTCGTGCTCGTTGACGACCAGTGGGTCGGCCAGGTGCAGGACGTCGTCGCCCAGACCCTCGACGGGAGCTGCGTTGACGACGAACCGCGCCGAGTGCCGGCTCGCCTCCTCGGCGGCCGTGGCGATGGGCGGGACGCCCGGCTCGGTCTGCGCCAGCACCACGTCCACGTCGTCGCCGACGACCGAGACGACGTCCTCGGGGGACAGGGCGGCGTTGGCGCCGGCGCCGACGATGATGGAGTTCTCGCCGTCCGGGGTGAGCAGGATGAAGGCCGTCCCGGTGGAGGTCCGCTCGACGACCCGGACCCTCGAGACGTCGACCGCGGCGGCACGGAGCTGCTCGAGCTGCTCCTGCCCGGCCGCGTCGTCGCCGACCGCGGCGCACAGGCGCACCGTCGCCCCGGCGTACGCCGCTGCCACGGCCTGGTTGGCGCCCTTGCCGCCCGGTGAGGCGACCGGTCCGCTGCCGACGACGGTCTCACCGCCACGCGGCCGCGTGTCCGCGTGCACGGTCAGGTCCTGGTTGACGCCTCCGACGACGACGATGGTGCCCATGCCTCACGTTCTCACGGAGCGACCAGAGGCAGGAGTCGTCAGCCGGGGTCGGTGGCCGCTGCGGCCTGCGGGTCGCCGTCCGTGCGGGTGCCGTCGGGTCCACCGGTCTCCAGCGACCGTTCGAAGGCGTCGACGAGGGAGACGAACTCGTGACCGGGCGCGGCCAGCTCACGGCGTGCGTCGTCCTCCGCGCACACCATGTCCTTGGTCAGGCTCTCGACCAGCGACGTGACGGTCGGGCGCGGCATGCCGGTCAGCCACGCGACGATCCAGCCCACCAGCACGTGCGGCGCCCAGGGGAGCACGAACTGCCGGCGGCGTACGCCCAGGACCGCGGCCATGGTGTCCAACAGCTCGGGGTAGGAGACGACCTCGTCGCCGCCCACGTCGTAGTGCCGGTTGCGCGGCTCGCCCTCCAGGGCCCGCGCGACCAGGTGCACGACGTCCTCGATCGCGACCGGCTGGAGCCGGTGGCGCATCCAGGCGGGGAGTGGGGTGAACGGCACGCGCTGCACGAGTCGTCGCAGGATCTCGTAGGACGTCGACCCGGCGCCGATGACCATCGCCGCCCGCAGCACGGTCGCGGGCACCGATGAGTCCAGGAAGACCTGCTCCACCTCCTGCCGCGAGGCCAGGTGCTCGGAGAGCTCGCCGTCGGGCACCAGCCCGGAGAGGTAGACGAGCCGCTGGACGCCGTGCTCCTCGCAGGCGGCCGCGGCGCGCTGGGCCGCCTCGAGGTCCTTGCGCGCGAAGTCGTCCTCCTCCATCGAGTGGACGAGGTAGACGACGGCGTCCACGCCCTCGATGGCCGAGCGGATCAGGTCGGGGTCCTCGATGTCGAAGAGCCGCGGCGTGACCTCGGAGCTCCACCGGTAGTCCTCGAGGGCACCCTCCCGACGTACGGCGGCATGGACCTCGTGGCCGGCCTCCAGGAGCGCCGGGACAAGTCGTGATCCGACGTAGCCGGTGGCACCGGTGACGAGCACGCGCATGTTCACTCCGTGTCAGTGGGAAGAAGGGTGGTGCGGGGACCGCGGGCGAATGCGCCCAGCATGCCCCCGCACCGTAGTTGACCGGTCCCGCAAAGGGGGTGGTGGGACCGGTCGCGTCCATCAGCGGCCGGGCGACGGCTCCTCATCGGAGGGCCGTGGGGGTTGGCTGCGCTGATGGCCGATCTCGCCGCCCTCGCGGCCGCCGTAGGGGCGGCCGTGGTCGGCGTACTCCTCGCGGAAGTAGGACAACGAGTGCGGTCCGACGTCCACGCGGGCACCGGTCCGCAGGATCGCGGTGTCCACGACGACGGCCCCGTGCACGCGGGTCTCGGGACCGCAGCTCTCCAGGAGGTACTCGTCGGCGTGGGAGTGCCTCACCACCGCGTGCAGCGGCGCAAGGTCCGGCAGGACGACGTCGCAGGTGGGGTCGGAGCCGATGGTGGTCACGTCCTCGCCGAGCCAGAAGACGGGCTGGCGCTCGCCCTCCCATATCTCCATCTTGCTCAGCACGAGGCGCGGCAGGCCGGCACCGCTGGGGGTGTGCGTCGTCGTGACGCGGCGGCGCGGGAGCCTGGCGAAGGTGGGCACGAGCGGGAGCATGGTGGGTGGGGGAAGAGCCGCCGCGGTGGGGAGTACGGCGCTCTGGCCGCCGGCCCGGGAGCGGAGCGAGGTCCACGCCCCACGCCAGGTGCCGATCCTGATCCGGCGGGACCCGGTCGCGCGACGCTGCCACCAGGGCGCGGTCACCGCTCCGATGGTGACCAGGTGGACGCCCTCGTGGACCACGCGGACGGTGATGCCGTGGGCCGCGAGCCCCTCGGCGACACCGCGGACCGAGTCAGCGTCATCGGCCCCGGCGAACATGGCCGGGTTGTCGACGTCGAGGGTCAGGTCGCCCTCGACACCGGTGAGGCGGGCCCGCGCGATCTCACCCTGCGGCGTGGTGACCTGCACCGACAGGTCGGCCGAGAGCCCGACGACGGTCATGACGGGGCGGTGGGGCCGTCGCCCGACTGGAAGTTGTCGTGGGTGGTGACGGTGAGCGTGCCGTCGATCCGCCACGTCGCCCGGGGGGCGTTGCTCCCCGTGTCGCGAGGGATCTCGACCGTCATGTCCTTGAAGGTGTAGTTGATCGCGGCCTCACGCCCGGTGAGGAAGCTCCACATCCGCTGCCCGAGATCGGACCAGTCCACGACCTCGCCGGACGTGCCGTCCACCGACTGGCTGCTCATCGACATGGCGTCTCCGATTCTTCAACATTGACCTCAACGGGTTGTTGAGGTTTATAGTCTCACTATGAACTCACCAGGCGCGGATGCGCAAGTCGATGCGGAAGATGCTCCTGCCGAGGACGCGCTGCTCTCCATCGGCGACCTGGCCGAGCGCACCGGCCTGAGCCCGGCCACGCTGCGCATGTGGGAGAGCCGGCACGGCTTCCCGGTGCCGCAGCGCCTGGAGAGCGGTCACCGGCGCTACCGCGAGGAGGACGTCGAGGCGATCCTGTCCGTCGTACGCCACAAGGACGCGGGAACCCGGCTCGAGCTCGCGATCGCCCAGGCGATGGCCGACGCCGAGCCCGCCGCACCGTCGGTGTACGCGTTCCTGAGGCGCCGTCACCCCCACCTCGGCGTCCACCGGCTGAAGAAGTCCACGATGCTGGCCATGTCCTGGGCGATCGAGGACGAGTTCTGCGCCAAGGCCGACCGAGCCACGATCTACGGAGCCTTCCAGCACGAGCGCTACTTCCGCGCCGCCGAGCAGCGGTGGACCGAGCTGGCACGCGTGTCCGCCGGCGCGACGGTCTTCGCCGACTTCGCGCAGCCCGACGCGAGCGCGAACCCGTCGCAGATCGCCCTGCCCGACGACGCCCCCATGCTGCGCGAGTGGGCCGTGGTCTGTGACGCGCGCGACCTACCGGTAGCCCTCACCGGGTGGGAGCTGCCCGGCCAGTCCGACGTGCCCGACAAACGACGCCTCTTCGAGGCGATGTGGACCGTCGACGGCGTCGCGGTGCACGACGCGGCCCGCATCTGCGCGGGGGTGGCCGCGCAGTACGCCGATCCGCCCGGAGGACGGGCCGTGGCGGCCAGCGAGGGCTCACAGCTCCTCTCGCGACCGCACACCCCCGACCTCGCCTCGGTCACCGCGCTGTTCAACCGCATGGTGGCCTACGTCGACCGGACCACCGACTAGCTGATGCGGCTGCTCGGTCGGGGGAGACCTCAGGTGAGCAACTGAGCCACGCGCCCTCAGCGCCGGTCGAGGAGGTCGGTGAGGGTCTGGGGCGGGCGGCCGGTGAGCGTGAGCACGTCGTGGGTGATCTCGGCGACCTCGCCCCGGGCGATGGCGACGTAGGTGCTGACCCACGCGTCGTACATCCAGTCGGGGGCGGGCCACTTCCGGCGCGACTCGTAGGCCTCCTCGAGGGTCTCGTCGTGGTAGGTGATGTCGCGGTCCAGCGCGACCGACATCGTCTCGGCCACGGTGGTGAGGGACAGCGCCTCGGAGCCGGTGAGCGCATAGGTGCGGCCGACGTGCCCGGCCGGGTCGGCGAGCACCACGGCAGCGCACGCCGCGACGTCGTCGCGGCTGACCGCGGACACGATGCCGTCCCCGGCCGGGCCGCGGATGACGCCGTCCTCGCCGGCCATCTCGGGAAGGAAGTCGAGGTAGAAGTTGTCGCGCAGGAAGGTCCACCGCGCGCCCGAGGCCTTGAGGTGCTCCTCGGTGCTGAAGTGGTCGCGACCGAGGGTGAACGTGGCGTCGGCGGCGGCGCCGAGGAAGGACGTGTAGACGACGTGGCCCACGCCGGCCGCGACCGCAGCGTCGATGAACGCCCGGTGCTCGTCGAGACGGTGCTCGCTCTCGGCCGCTGAGACCATGAGCAAGGTGTCGACGCCCCGGAGCGCCTCCACGGCGCTCGTCCGGTCGGCGTATCCGGTGAAGGGGACGGCGACCCCGCCGGCGACCTCCGGGACCCGCGAGACGTCGCGCGCCAGGAGTCGCTGGGGGACCCCGGCGGCGGCGAGCAGCCGCGCGACGCGACCGCCCAGCTCCCCGGTGGAACCGGTCACGGCCAGGGACGGCAGGTCAGCGCTCATGCCAGCAGCGTAGATCGCGCCCGGTGGACCCCGTGTCGTCCCCGGCCCCAGGGGATGGAGGATGGAGGCCGACCTCAAGGAGACCCATGAGCCTGCCCGAGTCCCTGTCCAGCACCACCGTCGCCGTGCTCGGCGGCACCGGCCCCCAGGGCCGCGGCCTCGCCCGACGCTTCGCGGCCGCAGGCCTGCCGGTGGTGATCGGCAGCCGCAGCGCCGAGCGGGCCGCCGAGACCGCGCAGACCCTGGCTGCGGCCACCGAGGGCGACGTGACCGGGCGTGACAATGCCGGCGCCGCCGAGGCCGGCGACATCGTGGTCGTGGCGGTCCCGTGGGACGGTCACGGCGACCTGCTGCGCGACCTCGCCCGGGTGCTGGCGGGCAAGGTCGTCGTCGACTGCGTCAACCCGCTCGGCTTCGACAAGCAGGGTGCCTACGCCCTGCCGGTCGAGGAGGGATCGGCGGCCCAGCAGGCCGAGGCGCTGCTGCCCGACAGCACGGTGGTCGGCGCCTTCCACAACGTCAGCGCCGTGAAGCTCGAGGACCCGGAGGTCGAGAGCGTGGACACCGACGTGCTCGTGCTCGGCGACGTGCGCGAGGCGACCGACCTGGTCATCGACCTGGCCGGCACCATCCCCGGCGTACGAGGGGTGTACGCCGGGAGGCTGCGCAACGCCCACCAGGTCGAGGCCCTGACCGCCAACCTGATCAGCGTCAACCGTCGCTACAAGGCGCACGCCGGCGTGCGCGTCACCGACATCTGAGGACCTGCCATGTACTCCGCCTACCCGGCCCCCTCGCAGCAGGCGCTCGAGCTGCACGAGTCGCTGCTGTCCTTCATGCAGGACCACGTGTTCCCGGCGGAGGCGGACTACGAGCAGTACCGCGCCGAGGCCGGTCCTGACGACCACACGCTGCCGCCGGTCGTCGAGGAGCTGAAGGCCGAGGCACGTCGCCGGGGACTGTGGAACCTGTTCCTGCCCTCGGAGTCGGGGCTGACCCAGCTGGAGTACGCGCCCCTCGCCGAGCTCAGCGGCTGGAGCCTCGAGCTCGCGCCCGAGGCGATGAACTGCCAGGCGCCCGACACCGGCAACATGGAGCTGCTCCACCTGCTCGGGACCGACGAGCAGAAGCAGACCTGGCTCGCCCCGCTGCTCGACGGCACCATCCGCTCGGCGTTCGCGATGACCGAGATCGCCGTGGCGAGCAGCGACGCGACCAACATCGAGACGCGGATCACCCGTGACGGCGACGAGTATGTGATCAACGGCCGCAAGTGGTGGACCAGCGGTGCCGCCGACCCGCGCTGCCAGGTGCTCATCGTGATGGGCAAGACCGACCCCGGGGCGGCCACGCACCGGCAGCAGTCGATGGTCGTCGTGCCGATGGACACGCCCGGCGTGGAGGTCGTCCGGTCGCTCCCCGTCTTCGGCCGGCAGGACCAGCACGGCCACTGCGAGGTGTCGCTGACCGACGTCCGCGTCCCGGTGACGAACGTGGTGGGCGAGGAGGGTGGCGGCTTCGCGGCGGCCCAGGCGCGGCTCGGACCAGGACGCATCCACCACGTCATGCGGGCGCTGGGGGCGGGGGAGCGCGCGCTGGCCCTGATGGTGAAGCGCTCCCAGGAGCGGGTGGCCTTCGGTCGGCCGCTGGCGGAGAACGACGTCGTACGCCTGCGGATCGCCGAGTCGCGGGTCGAGCTCGACCAGGCGCGGGCGCTGTGCCACCAGGCGGCGTACGTCATCGACCGCGCGGGCAACAAGGAGGCCCGGCACCTGATCGCCGCGGCCAAGGTCGCCGTGCCCCGCACCGTCGGCGCGGTGATCGACCGCGCCATCCAGGTCCACGGCGGTGCCGGCGTCAGCGACGACACCCCGCTGGCCGCCATGTGGGGCTGGCACCGGGCGATGCGGCTCTTCGACGGCCCCGACGAGGTGCACCTGGCCTCGCTGGCACGGGCCGAGCTGGGTCGGGAGCCGTTGTTCGACCTCTGAGGGCGTGGGGTCAGTCCCAGCCGTAGGGGTTGCGGCGGGAGCGACGCAGCAGGTACGCCGCGGCCGTGCCGCCGAGGAACCCGAACAGGTGCGACTGCCAGGAGACGTACGACGCGCCCGGCAGGATCCCCGCGATGGTGCCCCCGTAGGTCAGCAGCATCATGATGCTGATCGTGATCGCCCCCGGGCTGCGCTCGGTGAGGCCGCGGAGGAGCAGGAAGCCGAGCAGGCCGAAGATCACGCCGCTGGCGCCGACGACCACGGTGTTCGGCGCGCCGAAGGCCCAGGCGCCGAGGCCGCTGCTCAGCGCGGTGATCGCGATGACGGCGAGGAACCGGCCCAGCGTCACCGCGGCGTAGGTGATCACCCCGAGCACCGCGAACACCAGCGAGTTGGAGAACAGGTGCCCGAAGCCCGCGTGCAGGAACGGCGCGAAGAGCACGCCTTCGAGTCCCTCGACGCTGCGCGGGCGGATGCCGTAGCCGTCGAGCCGACCGTCCATCGCGGTGTCGAGGATCTCGAGGCCCCAGAGCACGGCGAGCGTCACCGCGACCATCCCGAAGGCGCCCGGCAACCTCTCGGTCCAGCGCTGCTCTGGTCGGTCCACCTCGTAGGACATGCATCCATCGTGCCAAGCCCGTGGTTGGCACGCCGGTCCGCCCGGGTCAGGCCCCGCTGCCCCAGTTGCCCACGATGACGGCGATCGGCGGGATCACGGCGGCGACAGCGCTCATCGCCACGGCCGCCGGGGTCGACCAGAGGCGCACGACGTTCCAGGCCAGCAGGATCAGCACGATGCAGGTGCCCATCAGCCAGAAGTACGCCTTCTTGCGGTCCACGGCGACACCTCCTCGAGACCTCGAGTCTAGGCAGCGTCCTCCTGATCTCCCACCCCGTTCCGGCTCGGGCCCGCGGATGCCGCCCTCGGGACTGGGTACACCGGTCTCGACAGCCTGTGACGCGACGAGAGGAAGCCATGCCCAGCGTGGAGCGCACCGTGACCACCGACCAGCCGCTCTCCAAGGTGTGGGAGTACCTGTCGGACTTCCGCACCACCGAGGAGTGGGACCCGCCGACGGTCACCACCACCCGGACCGGCGGTGACGGCGGCGTCGGCACGACGTACCACAACGTCTCGAAGCTCCTCGGCTCCGAGCAGGAGGTCGACTACGTCGTCACGCAGTACGACGTGGAGAAGACCTTCCAGCTCGAGGGGGACGCCGGCTCGATCAAGCTCTGCGACACGATCACCTTCGAGCCCACCGGGACCGGCACCGGCACCTCGGTCACCTACCACGCGCAGTTCTCGCCCGAGGGTGCCGCGAAGCTGGCCGAGCCGCTGATGCCGGCGGCCCTGAAGGTGCTGGCCGACAAGGTGGCCGCGAGCATGCAGGAGAGGCTCGACCGGCTCTGAGTACGTTGGCGGGGTGAATCCCGTGGCGCCTGCTGGGCGCACCCACCGCTGGCAGGACTGGGACCTCCCGTCGCTGCTGCGGCTCAAGCAGGAGACGGGCCTCACCGCCAGCCTGGTCGTGCCGGCGCGCAACGAGGCGGCCACCGTGGGCGCCGTCGTCAGCCGCGTCCGCTCCGCCCTGATGGAGACCACGGCGCTGCTCGACGAGATCGTCGTCATCGACTCCGACTCGAGCGACGACACCTTCGCGGTCGCCACCGGCGCCGGCGCGGTGGTGCACCGCTCCCACGAGATCCGTCCCGAGCTCGGCACCCACCCGGGCAAGGGGGAGGCGATGTGGAAGTCGTTGTTCGTCACCCGCGGCGACATGGTCGTGTTCATGGACGCCGACCTGCTCGACTGGGACACCCACTTCGTCCCCGGCCTGCTGGGTCCTCTCCTCTCCGACCCGTCCGTGGGACTGGTGAAGGGGTTCTACGAGCGGACCCAGGGGGAGGACGTCGGTGGCGGCGCGTCCCTGGAGGGTGGGCGGGTCACCGAGCTGGTGGCACGCCCGCTGATCGCGCTCGAGTGGCCCGAGCTCAGCTGGCTGGTGCAGCCCCTGGCCGGCGAGTGGTCCGTCCGGCGTGACCTGTTCGAGCGGCTGTCCGTGCCGACGGGGTACGCCGTCGAGCTCGCCGCCCTGATCGACACGGCCCGGCTCCTCGGGCCCGAGGCGATCGCCCAGGTGGACCTCGGTCGCCGCGCCCACCGCCACCAGGCCCTCAGCGACCTCGGCTCGATGGCCACCCAGATCCTGGCCGCGTCCAGCCGCCGGTCCACCGGCGGCGCCCCCGACCACGTGGCGATGGACCAGCCGCGCAAGGTCGGCGACACGGTCGAGACGCTCCGCCGCGAGATCCCCCTCCTCGAACGCCCTCCCGCCGCCTCCCTGTGACCCTCGACCGGCACGTCCCGGTCGGCGGATTGGGGCGGGTGGCAGGATTCGAGGCATGACGCTCCGTCTCGGCCGGCAGTCCTTCGCGGACGACCGGCGGCTGATGATGGCGATCGTCAACCGCACCCCCGACTCGTTCTACGACCAGGGCGCGACCTGGGCCGAGGACAAGGCGTTCGAGCGCGTCGCCAAGGTCGTCGACGAGGGGGCCGAGATCGTCGACATCGGCGGGATCAAGGCCGCGCCCGGCGAGGAGATCGACGTCGAGGAGGAGCTGCGACGCATCGTGCCCTTCGTCGAGCGCGTGCGCAGCGCCCACCCCGACGTCGTGATCAGCGTCGACACGTGGCGGGCGCCGGTCGCCCGGGCGGCCTGCGAGGCCGGGGCCGACGTGCTCAACGACGCCTGGGGCGGCGCGGACCCGCAGCTGGTCGACGTCGCCGCGGAGTACGACGCCGCGATCATCTGCACCCACACCGGCGGTGTCGTCCCCCGCACCCGCCCCCACCGCATCGAGTACGCCGACGTGGTGGCCAGCGCCATCACCGACACGACGGCGTACGCCGAGCGCGCGCTCGCCGCCGGCGTGGCCCGCGAGAGCATCGTCATCGACCCCGCGCACGACTTCGGCAAGACGACGCAGGACTCCCTCGACCTGTCGCGGCGCCTCGACGAGCTCGTCGCCACCGGCTGGCCGGTGCTCGTCTCCCTGTCCAACAAGGACTTCGTGGGGGAGTCGCTCGACCTGCCGGTGGGGGAGCGCCTCACCGGCACCCTCGCGGCGACGGCGGTCGCGACGATGCTCGGCGCGCGCATCTTCCGCGTGCACGAGGTCACCGAGACCCGTCAGGTCGTGGACATGGTCGACGTCATCTGGGGTCGCCGCCCACCCGCGCGCACCATCCGGGGCCTGGCGTGACCACGCCTGGCGTGACCGGGACCGCAGCGTGATCCGGACCGTGCTGGTGCTGCCCAGCCCGCCCGCACTGCTCGCCCCGCGCTCGACCGCCGACCCGGTGGCCGACCTTCGCCAGGCCTGCCTCGCCGCCGTGTCGACCCTGCCGGACCATCCCGTGGTCGTCCTGGCCGCGCCGGTCGGCGAGGCCAACGCCGCGCGCGGGGTCACCGAGCCGCTGGGGCACCGCGTCGCTGCGCACCTCCTGGGGGACACGCCGTTCGAGCCGGTGCTCACCGTGCCCGACCCGGCCGTCGCCCTGCGGGACCGCTCCGGGCCCACGACCCTGGTGGTGATGGCCGACGGCAGCGCCCGCCGGGGCGAGAAGGCCCCCGGGCACCTGCACCCCGACGCGGTCTCCTTCGACGAGCGCATCGAGTCGGCGCTCCGGTCGGGCGACGCCGAGACGCTCGCCGCGCTGGACCCGGAGCTGGGCGAGGAGCTGTGGTGCGACGGCGTGCCCGGACTCCGGGTGCTCGGCGAGGTGGCGCGCGGCCGTGAGCTCGTCGCCTACGTGAGCCATGCCAGGGCGCCGTACGGCGTGGCCTGGTGGGTGGCCCGCTGGGACCTGACCACCTGACGGCCTGACGAGACGGAGACACCTGTGCAGACCATCGAGATCCCCCTGCCGCACGGAGGTTCGGCCGAGGCCTATGTGGCCCGCCCGGACGGCGACGGCGACCACCCCGGCGTGCTGTTCCTCATGGACGCCATCGGGCTCCGGCCGCAGATCGCACAGATGTGCCAGCGGATCGCCGACTGGGGGTACGTCGTGCTCGCGCCCAACGTGTTCCACCGCGACGGCCGCGTGGACGACCTCCGGCCGAAGGTCGACCTGACCGAGCCCGGGGAGCGTGAGGCGTTCTTCGCCGAGGCGATGCCCCGCGTCCGCGGGCTGACGGCCGACCTGGCCGAGCAGGACCTCCCGGTCTGGCTGCACGCGCTGCGCGCCCTCCCGGGCGTGGCGGCGGAGCCGGTCGGGGTCACCGGCTACTGCATGGGGGCCCGGCTCGCTCTCCGGGCCGCCAACCTCGACGACGGTGTGGCGGCCGTCGGCGGGTTCCACGGCGGCGGGCTGGTCACCGACGACGCGGACAGCCCCCACCGGGGACTGGGCGCCGCTCGCGCGGAGTACGTCTTCGGCCACGCCGACCAGGACCGGTCGATGCCACCCGAGGCGATCGAGGAGCTCGGACGGGCGCTGGCCGAGGCCGGGCGGACCGCGCGCAACGAGGTCTACGCGGGCGCCGCGCACGGCTACTCGATGGCCGACACCTCGATGTACGACGAGGCCGCCACCGAGCGGCACTTCACCGAGCTCCGGTCCCTGTTCGAGCGGACCCTCTGACCCCAGGGTCAGGCCGGGAGCCGGGTCAGGAGCCAGGTCAGGATCAGGCCGGGACCTCAGACCAGCGGCGGGGCGGCGGGCCCGGCGGCCCGGGTGCGCAGGCGCACGTCCGCGGGGTCGGGGCGCACGGGGTTACGGGGCCAGCGCTGGGCCGAGCCGAACGTCCGGCGGCTCATGACCGGTGCACCCGGAGGTTGCCGCTCACGGTGTGGGCGGTGATCTCGACCCGCTGCTGGTCGTCGGCGGGGGCGTCGGCCTCGGCGAGGTCCTGGCTGATCCGCCCGCTGACCGTGGAGACGTCCAGCCAGGCGGCAGTGCCGTCCTCGACGCCGATGTCGACGTTGCCGCTGGCCCCCCGGGCCGTGACCTGGCCGGACCTGGCCCGTCTCACCGTCAGGCTGCCCGAGCCGCTCTTGGTCAGCAGGCTGCCGTCGAGCCGGCCGACCTCCACGTCGCCGGAGCCGGTCTTGGTGACGGCCTCCCCGGCGAGGTCCCCGATGCTGATGTCGCCGCTGCCGACGGTGAGCACGGCGTGACGGCTGGTCTCGGCGACGTCGATGTTGCCCGAGCCGGTGGTGACGACCAGGGCCTCCCCGACGGTGCCGGCGGTGACGCTGCCCGAGCCGGTCTTGAGCTTCGCGGCCCGCGTCACGGTGTCGACGTCGATGTTGCCCGAGCCGGTGGTGACGACGGCGTCCCCGAAGGTTCCGGTCGCCCGGACCTCGGCCGAGTCGGCCTTCACGTGGAGGGACGTGCCGGGCGGGCAGGTGATGACGACGTCGACCGCGGGACCCTGCCGGAACAGCCCGCCCCGGAGGCGGGGGAGGTGGACGACGACGGTCCGGCCGTTCTGCTCGACCCGGGCCTCGGCGACCGCCTCCTCCCCGGCGGCGTCGAGCGGCGTCAGGTCGACGGTGGTCCGCGTCGTGTCCTCGGCCGAGATGGTGACGCGACCGGCTCCGGCCTGGACGGCCAGCGCGGTCGGGCCGGGTGTCTCGAAGGCGTGCATGGCGGTGCTCCTTGGCGGTGAGGTGGAGGGCGTGTCTGCGTCGAGGCGGGTCATCGGACCCAGCCCCGGACCTGCTTGCGGCGTCCGTCGCCGGTGAGCGTGAGACGGCTGCTGCCGAGGTCGAGCTCGACGCGGCCGTCGAGGGCGTCGCGCACGGCGTCGACCAGCCACGCGTTGAGCGAGTGCCCCGAGCGGTTGGCGGCCTCCTCGGCGCGGGCCTTGACCGACTCGGGCAGGCGCAGCGTGATCCGGGAGGGGTTGTCGTCCTCGGGCTCCGGCGCGGCGGGCCGGGCGGGCGGGGCCGGGGGTGCGGGGGCCGCGACGGGCTCGAGGTGCGTGACCACGAACTCCGGCTCGCGGCCGTTCATCCGCACGTCCACCGCGTCGTGGTCGAGCGAGCCGGTGATCTCGGCGGTCGCCTGCGACAGCGCCTCCAGCAGCATCATCCGCGTCGCCGGGTCGAGGGCCAGCGCGAGCCGCTCCGCGGCGGCCTGGGCCTCGGGTCCACCGGCCGCCGCGGCGTCGGAGAGGTCGCGCCGGAGGCGGTCGACGAAGGGGGTGAGTTCCATGGCGCCACTATGACACCATGTATGACGTCATCGCAAGGCAGGGTGGTGTCATAGTGCTGCCACTGGTGACGCGCGACCCGGAGTGCAAGGGTGGCGGCGTGGCTGGCGAGATCCCTGGACTGACCCGTGCCGAGCTCGAGGACCTCCAGCTCGAGCGGCTCCGCACGACCCTGCGCACGGCGTACGACCACGTCCCGCACTACCGCCACGCGTTCACGGCCGCCGGCGTGGTTCCCGAGGACCTGCACACGCTCTCGGACCTCGCCCACTTCCCGTTCACGGCCAAGGCCGACCTGCGCGAGAACTACCCCTTCGGCATGTTCGCGGTGCCGCGCGAGCAGGTCGCCCGGGTGCACGCCTCCAGCGGTACGACGGGGCGTCCGACGGTGGTCGGCTACACCCGCGAGGACGTCGACACCTGGGCCGAGGTGATGGCGCGCTCCATCCGCGCGGCGGGTGGCCGCCCGGGCGACCTGTGCCACGTCGCCTACGGCTACGGCCTGTTCACCGGCGGGCTGGGGGCGCACTACGGCGCGGAGCGGCTCGGCTGCACGGTGGTGCCGGTCAGCGGCGGCATGACCGAGCGCCAGGTGCAGCTGATCCTCGACTTCCGGCCCCGCCTCATCATGGTGACCCCGTCGTACTTCCTCGCCATCCTCGACGAGCTCGAGGCCCAGGGCGTCGACCCGCGCTCGACCTCGCTGGAGGTCGGCATCTTCGGTGCCGAGCCGTGGACCGACGAGATGCGCCGCAGCGTCGAGGAGCGCAGCGGCATCCGGGCGGTGGACATCTACGGGCTCTCGGAGGTGATGGGCCCTGGCGTGAGCCAGGAGTCGGGGGAGACCCAGGACGGCCTGCACGTGTGGGAGGACCACTTCCTGCCGGAGGTGATCGACCCGGTCACCCTCGAGGTGCTGCCTGACGGCGAGGAGGGCGAGCTGGTGTTCACCTCGCTGACCAAGCAGGCGATGCCCGTGGTGCGCTACCGCACCCGCGACCTGACCCGCCTGCTGCCCGGCACGGCGTACCCCGCCTTCCGGCGGATGCAGAAGGTCACCGGCCGCACCGACGACATGATGATCGTCCGCGGGGTGAACGTATTCCCCTCGCAGATCGAGGAGCAGATCCTCGCCGTCGAGGGCCTGTCGCCGCACTACCTGTGCGTGCTCACCCGGCCGGGCAACCTCGACGAGCTCGTGGTCCAGGTCGAGCACGCCCAGAAGCTGCCGGCCGGTGTCCACGACGCCGACGCGCTCGGAGCCGCGCTGGCCTTCCGGATCAAGCACCGGATCGGGGTGACGGCGAAGGTCCAGGTGCTCGAGCCCCACGAGCTCGAACGCTCGCTGGGCAAGGCCAAGCGCATCAGCGACCGACGCCGGGGCTGAGCGGCACGCGGCCGGGTCCGGACGTCGTGGAAGGAAGTCGACGTCCGGACCCGGCACGGGTGGTGCGCGGACGGCGGCACCCCCGTCGGCCCACTCGCCCCCCGTCAGCGAGTGGGTCGCCCTCGTGCCTGCGTCCGACGAGGGCGTTGGCGGTGGCCCTCATGCTCTCCAGGAGCACGCCGGGCCGCGCTGGATACATCGACCTCGGGAAACTCTCACCAGCCGGCGCCGAAGCTGAGCAGCGGGACGACGTCGTCGGCCGCGGCGGCGACCTCGGCCAGGGCATCGGCCGGCGCCGAGCCGCGAGCGACCAGCGCGTGCCAGCGGGCGAACGTCTCGCACGCGACGTCGTCGGCGATCAGCACGGGCGAGGACAGCACCGTCCGCGCGCCGGCGTGCAGCCAGGCCGCGCTCATCCCGATCGCCTCCTCGCCGGACCGCACCGAGACCCGGCCGAGCTCGCAGGCGGAGAGCACCACGGTGTCCGGCGTGCGCGGCAGGAGGTCGATGTCGTAGCCGAACCACGGTCCGTCGGAGAGCTCGATGGCGGAGAACAGCGGGTTCTCGCGGGTGTGCCGCCCGTGCCCGGCGAGGTGGAGCACGTCGACCTCGGAGGCGAGCCGGGCGACCCTCGAGGCGCTCGCCTCGTCCCCGAGCAGCACCTTCGCGCCGGACCAGGCGGCCGCGGCCCGGGCCACCTCCTCCTCGCCGCGGTCCACCCCGGGTCCCGCGACCAGGCCCACGCGCCTCAGCCGTGGGTGACGGGTGCCGCGCAGCTCCAGCCAGCGGGTCGCCGACGGCGGGATCGTCACGGGACGGCCGACGAACGCCGGGAGCAGCGACCACGGCGTGCCGGCCAGGGCCCCCGAGGGCGTGAGCACCACGCGCCGGTCGCCGAGCAGGGGGAGGTACGGCGCGACCACCTGCTCCGCGACCACCGCCAGCCGGTCCCGGAGGGCGGCCCGCAACGGCGCCGCCAGGGCGTCGTCCCGGTGACCGGCGGCCATGGTCAGGTCGGCGGTCAGCCCGTCGAGGCGCTCGCGCAGGGGCGCGAGGGCGCCGAGGTCCAGCACCTCGGCCCCGTCGGGCGTGACCACCAGCGCGGTGACCCGGTCCCCGACGACCACCGGCGCGACCAGGGCCGCGTCGTCCTCCTCGAGGGCGGCCCGCAGCTCGGACAGGTCCGCCGGCTCGCCCACGGTGCCGGCGCCTTCGCCGTACCACCGCCGCTGGCGCACGCGCTGCCGCAGCTCCTCGACCCGCCGGCCCTCAGGGGTACGCCGGCCCGGCTGGCCGCCCTGCAGCAGCCGCAGCTCGGTCAGGTCGTTGGCCACCTGGTCGTCGGCCGGCGCCCGGACGGGGGTCACCCGCCCCACCAGGGCCCGGGCGCGCTCCGACCACTCGAACACCAGCGCCGGGTCGCCGTCGTCGAGGGCCAGCGCCAGGCCGCGGGTCGCGAGGTCACGGCCGTGCCCGACCAGCGTGCTCTGCAGGTCGAGGCTTCCGAAGGACGACTGCCACGCGTGCAGCTCGGCCAGTCCGGCGCGCACGTGCTGCCGAGCGTGTCGTGGATCCCCGCGCTCCTGCGCGAGCTCGGCCCTGACCTCGCGCCACAGCAGCCGGGTGGTCACGGGGGAGCCGAGGTCGACCCTGATCCGGGCGAGCCGTTCCCGGGCGTCGGGCACGTCTCCGCGCACCACGCTGACCCGGACGCCCTGCAGCTCCAGCACGGTGGCGTCGCGGGTCAGGCCCTGGCCTCGCAGGTCGTCCACGAGCGCGTCGACCCGGTTCAGCACCGAGGCCTTGCGGGCGCCGGCGGAGATCTCCGCGACCAGGGCCGCGGCGTCCGCGCGCAGCGCCCGGGCCGGGCTGGCCTGTCCGCGGAAGTGCCGGGCTGCCTTGCGCGCCACCAGGCGGGCCCGAGCGGGGTCCTCCCGCAGGAGCGTCCAGGCCAGCGTCAGCTCGCACTCGGCCTGGAAGGTGCGCAGCCGGCGCGAGCCGTAGGCGGTGGCGGCCGTGTCCAGCGCGCTGATCGCCTCGGCCGGCCGGCCCGCGGCGGTCAGGATCTCGGCGCGGTCCTGCTCCACGACGGCCCGGTTCGCCACCGACATCCGGCCGAGGACCGCGCCCGCCTCCTCGATCATCTGGAGCGCGCCGACCAGGTCTCCGGTGAGCAGCCGGGCGTAGCCGAGGTTGTGCTCGGCCTTGGCCTGCTGCTGGACCAGGCCGGCCCGGCGCAGGGTGTCGCTGGCGGCCGTGAAGTCGGTGACGGCGTCGCGCGCGTCGCCCCGGTGCAGATGGACGTTGCCCCGGTTGAGCAGCGCCCGGCCGAGGTACTCGTCGTTGTCCTGGAGCAGGTCGATGGCGCGGGCGAAGGCCCCCATCGCCTGGTCGCTCTCGCCGCGGCGCATCAGGAGCAGCCCCAGCTGTGACCAGATCAGGCCGTAGGTCTCCGGGCCGAGCCCGCGACGGTCGAGCAGCGCCGTGCACAGGGCGAAGCCTGTCTCCGGGTCGCCCGTCTCGGCCTCCACGTAGGCCCGGGTGAGGTCGATGCGCGCCGCCAGGTCCGTGCTGACAGCGCCCGCCGTCGCCTGGTCGAGCAGGGTACGGGCCCGGACGAAGGCGCCGCCGTTGACCGCGCGCTTGGCGCGATCGTGGAGCAGCTCAGCGGCGGGCATGCCCCATCATGGCGTGATCTTCGTCAGCGCGGTCAACGCCTCCCACGCCCGCCCCACGGCGTCGGAGCGTCCGTCGGCAGCCGGATCGATGGTGTCGACCAGTCTCGCGGCCACCCGTCCCGCGAACAGCGGCGCGGCGAAGGACGTGCCGCTCCACAGGGCGAACGAGCCGGTGTAGTCGTCCGGGTCGATCGACTCGCGGGGCCGCTGCCACGCCTCGGAGCGGGCCGCCGGCTCCAGCCCGCCCTGGAAGGGCGGCAGGGTGCTCATCACCGCGGCACCCGGCGCGTAGGCGCGCACCCAGGGCCCGGCGTTGCTGAACAGGGCATCGGTGCCGTTGGGGTTCGAGGCACCCACGGACATCACCGGGAGCACGTCGGCCTCGGCCGCGTGCCCGCCCTTCTTGTCCTCCCACGGCGCGAAGGCGGCGGGGAACATCGGGCGCGCGGTGGCGTCGTTGCCGGCCGAGCAGACCACCGAGACGCCGCACTCGCCGAGCAGCCGCAGGATCTTGTACATCGTCGGGTCGAAGAGGAGGTCCTCCGGCGTCTCGTGGTAGTAGCCCATCGACAGGTTGAGCACGTCGATCGGGTGACCGCCCGGCTCGCCGTCCCGGTGCCGTCGGGCCACCTGGGCGATGTCGCCGAGGGCCTTGATCAGGTCGCTCTCGACCATCGGGCCGTCGGACCCGACGATGCGCCAGGCGATGATGTCCGCGTCGGGGCAGGCCTGGTGGATGAGGCCGGCGATGAAGGTGCCGTGCCCGGCCAGCGGGTCGATCCCGCCGTCGAGGGCACCCACCTGGTCGAACCACTTCTCCGGGTCGGTCTCGTCGTCGACGTAGCCGATCGAACGACCGTCGATCTCCGGACCCGGCTTCACCACGCTGACCAGCCAGTCGTGGGTGCCGCACCCGGTGTCCAGCGTGGCCACGACCGGTCGCCGTCCCACGATGGCGTCGTCGGGGCGCCGCGTCGGGACCGGCCCGGCGTACGTCATCGGCTGGCGCCCGCCCGACCCCGGCACGCCGTAGGACGACACGGCCGTGGAGCCCGAGCCGCCGAAGGGGTTGCTCTCGTGGAACGGGTTCGACTCGTGGAACGGGTTGCTCTCGTGGAACGGGTTGGTGGTGATGCTGCGGACCAGCACGATGTGGTCCAGCCCCACGCTGCTCATCGCCGGGATCTCGTAGAGGGCGCGGGCGTGCTGCAGCAGCACCCAGCCGTCGGGGGCGATGGTGGCGCGCTTGTCGCTCACGGTCAGGTCGAGCCGGACCACGCCGAGCTCGTCGCGGCGGTCGCGCTGGCGGGGCTCCTCGTCCTCGACGTGGACGGTCGCCTCCCAGCCGAGCGTCCGGGCCACCTCCTGCAGGCGCTCGATGACGATGTCGGTGTCGGGTCCGCGCGAGACCAGCAGGCGGGGTCCGACGTAGACGGTGCTGCGGGGTCGCACCCCCTTGACGGCCAGCGCGGTCCCGGGGTCGAGGACGCGACCGTTGACCTGGTCGAGCACGCGGGCGGGTGGGACGAAGGGCTCTCGCTGGGTGGAGAGCGCGGACTGCCGGGAGTCGGCGGACTGCGTCTCTCGTGACGAGGACGGGGGCTGCATGGTCACCTCAGATCCAGAAGGGCGGCGTGATCCGCGGGCGGTCCGCGGTGGGGTTCTCGTCGAGGAAGACGATCCGCGCCAGTCCCGAGGGCGCTTCGGCGAGCTCGAAGCGGCCGTACTGGTCGACGAGGGTCTGCAACGGCTCGCCCTCGTCCTCGGAGAGGAGACGCACCGTGAGCGCGCGGGCGGGGACCACCCAGCCGTCGATGCGCGTGCGGTGCTCGATCCGGGTCATCCGGAGATAGATCTTGAAGTCGGACCCGGCGTACTCGAGCTGCCAGGACCCCGACTGCTCGTCGACCTCGTCGGTGGTCGGCTCCGCCGCGGAGCGTACGCCGGCCAGTGCGTCGCTCGACTCCACCAAGGTCAGCAGGTCGAACTCGAGGTCCTCGGCGGCGATCCGGGCGAGCACGCCGTCGGCGAGGTCGCCGGGCGGCGGGTCGACCAGCTGCCACAACCGGGAGACGGAGGCGAGCAGGGTCACGTCGTCGGGACCCATCGTGTGTTCGTCGGTGCCGTTCATGGTCATCGTCCTCCCGAGTTCGCGAGCTCGTGGCGCAGCTTGTCCAGGCACCGGCCCCGGGTGGGACCGATGCTTCCCACCGGCATGCCCAGCTGGCTGGCGATCACGGAGTAGTCGGGGCGGGCCTCGGCGGCCACGATCCGCAGCAGCCGCTGGCAGCGCTCGTCGAGCCGGCCCAGGCACTCCCACAGGCGGGCGTTGTCGTCGTCGAGGACGACCTGCTCCTCGGGGGGCGGCTCGTCGGGGAGCTTGCGGTTGATCGTCTCGTCCTCGACCGGCTGCTGGCGGGTCGCCTGCTTCGAGACGCGCCAGGCCTCGCGGCGCGCCGTCGTGCACAGCCAGCCGGCGACGGCCCGGGGCTCGGCGATGGACTCGCCCGAGCGGACCAGGGCGAGCCAGGTGGTCTGCACGACGTCCTCGGCGGCGGCGCGGTCGAGCCCGCTGGCGCGGGAGACCTGCCACAGCATCGGGCTCAGCAGGCGGACGAGGTCGTCGAGGGCTCCGGGCTCGCCGTCGCGCCAGCGCGCGAACAGCTCCGCCGCGGTCTCCCACACCGACCGTGACTCCGTGGGTAGCTCAGACATGGTGTGCACACCTCCCCAGAGCCGGTCCCCAGCAGCCTGATACATCCTGCCCGAGTGCTGCCCACGATGCGAGACGTGCGGACCGCCGAGTTCTGGATCAGTGGATCTCGGGGAGCTCGCTGGCCTTGCCGGTGAAGTCGGGCTCGCGCTTCTCCCGGAAGGCTGCCACGCCCTCCCGGCCGTCGCCCTGGCTGGTGTGGAACATCGCCAGGCTGTCACTGCGGTGCGCCTCGATCGGGTGGTCCGCGGCCCCGTTGCGGTAGAGCAGCTGCTTGGCCAGGCCGAGCGCGACCGGCGAGCGGCGTACGACGAAGCTCCGGGCCAGGGCGACGGCGGCGTCGAGGAGCTCGTCCGGCTCGTGGAGCGAGCGGACCAGCCGGCCGGCGTGGGCCTGCTCGGCGGTGAGGATCTCCGCGGAGTAGACCCACTCCAGGGCCTGCTGGATGCCGACGATCCGGGGCAGGAACCACGAGGAGGCCGCCTCGGGGACGATCCCGAGACGCCCGAAGACGAAGCCGATCCGGGCCTTGGTCGAGGCCATCCGGATGTCCATCGCGAGCGTCATGGTGGCGCCGATGCCGACGGCCGCCCCGTTGATGGCGGCGATGACGGGCTTGGGCAGCTCGTGGATCGCCAGCGTCACCTTGCCGCCGGTGTCGCGGACCCCCTGGTCGATGTCGGGGTCCTCGAGCCGGTCACGCAGGTCGGCGGGCGTGGGGGAGAGGGTCTCGTCGAGCCCGAAGACGTTGCCGTCGGCGGAGAGGTCCATGCCCGCGCAGAACGCCCGGCCGGCACCGGTGACCACGACGGCCCGCACCTCGTCCTTCGTCGCGTCGGTGCGGAAGAACTGCTCGAGCTCGCGCGCCATCGTCACCGTGAAGGAGTTCATGGCGTCGGGGCGGTCCAGGGTGAGGACCGCGACCCCCTCGTCGTCGAGCGTCCAGCTGAGGGTCTCGTAGGTGCTCAATCGGTCACTCCTGGAAGTCCGGTGGCGGTGCACAGTCGCTTGGGGATGTCGCCGGTGCGGTCCTGCTTGACGTAGCCGAGCAGCGACAGCGCGCGCTGGCGGTCCCAGTGGATCGCCTGGTCCGCGATCGGCATCGAGCAGGTCAGCCCGTTCGTGCCGTTGACCCGCGTCATGGCCAGGCCGAACTTCGCGAGGGCGACCGGGCCGGTGCCCTCGCTGATCCGCAGCGAGGTGGTGGCCGCCTTGTTCACGCGGTAGTAGCGCACCGGGTTGATGATCGTCCACGGCGACTTCACCTCGGCGCCGATCGCGCTGATCACCTCGCGCTGGTGGCGGGCCCGGTCGATGTCGCCGTACTTGCTGACGTGGCGCGAGCGGGAGTAGCCGAGCGCCGTGACGCCGTCGACCTCCTGGCAGCCCTTCTCGATGTTCAGGTTGGCGCGGGGGTCGACCATCTTCTTGGTCGGACAGATCTCGATGCCGCCGACCGCGTCGACCGAGTTCACGAAGCCCCCGAAGCCGATCTCGACGTAGTGGTCGATGCGCACGCCGGTGCTCTGCTCGATCGTCTTGACGAGCAGCTTGGGGCCCCCGAACGCGAAGGCCGAGTTGATCTTGGTCGTGCCGTGCCCGGGGACCGGGACCAGGGAGTCGCGCGGGATGGAGAGCAGCAGGCTGGGTCCGCTGCCGGTGTGCAGCAGCATGATCGTGTCGGTCCGCTGGCCCACGTCGCCGACGCCGCCGGTGCCGAGCCTCTTGTTCTCCGCGGCCGACAGCCCCTTGCGGCTGTCGGAGCCCACCAGCAGGTAGGTGGTGCCGGGCTGGGACGCGGGCCGGTCGCCGGCGGGCTCGATGTCGACCTTGTCGATCTGGCTCACCGCCCAGATGGGGACGACGACCAGGAACACGATCCAGGCCACCAGGGCCAGCAGGATGATCTTGCCGATCGGACGCTTCCGGCGCGGCTTCCTCGGCGGGGGGACCGGCTGGGCGGGCTGCACGGGTCGCCGGGGTGGCTCGCCGCCGCCGCGCGTGGGCTGGGGACGCGAGCCCGGCCCGGAGCCGGGACGGTCGATCTTCGGGAGCACCTGGGTCGGCTCGGGGTCGTCCGACCCGGGCCTCGAGCCGGAGGGGCGGTTGGGGCCGGACCTGCTTCCGTAGAGCCAGCCGTAGTCGGGTCCGTCGCCGGATCCACCGCTCGACCCGCTTCCGGACCCGCCGGGTCTCCCGCTCTCAGGCATGCCGCAGACGCTACCGTGCAGCGCATGGACCCGTTGGCACCCTCGTTCGGCCGGGTGAGCCTGACCCTGCTGGCGGGTCAGATGCACGTCAACCTGCTGGGCAACGTGCACGGCGGCGAGGTGATGCGCCTGGTGGACTCCACGGCCGGCGCGGTCGCGCAGCGGCACAGCGGGGGACCGGCCGTCACCGCGGCCATGGATGAGATGGCCTTCCTCGCCCCGGTGCACGTGGGCGACATCCTCCGGGCGACCGCGCAGGTCAACTGGGCCGGTCGCACGTCGATGGAGGTCGGCGTACGCGTCGAGTCCGAGCCGTGGAACCGCGCCGGCACCGAACCGGTGCACGTCGCGTCGGCCTACCTCGTCTTCGTCGCCATCGACACCGACGGCCGGCCGCGCGAGATCCCGCGCCTGGCGCCGCAGCACCCCGACGAGGTACGCCGGATGCGCGAGGCCGAGATCCGCCGGGCCCACCGGCTCGCCCGGAAGACCGAGATCGACGAGGGCCGCTCCAACTGACCCACTCGGCGCGCCGTCCCTGCTGTGACGCGTGTGGCTGGTGATACTTGGCGGCACCGACCGGCCACCCCTCGACCCCGAGAGGTCTTCCTCCATGGCGCCTGTCCTGTCCGACACCCCACCGCGGAGCAACCCCCGCGCCGGTGCCCGAGCCAGTGGCCTCCAGTTCCGCCGAGCAGTCGTCCTGATGCTGATGACGCTCGTCCTGCCCGGCTCCGCCCAGCTCGCCGTCGGCCGCAAGGAGACCGGGCGCCTCGCGCTGCGGATCTGGTTCGGCCTGATCGCCACCGCCCTGCTGCTGCTGGGCCTCGGCCTGGTCTTCGGCTCCTTCGTGTTCTGGCTGCTGAGCAACACCTTCGTGCTCGGCACGGTCCGCATCGTGCTGATGGTGATGGCCGTCGGCTGGGCCTACCTCTTCGTCGACGCCTGGCGCCTCGGCGAGCCGCTCGCGCTGCGGCAGAAGCAGCGTCTCGCCATGGTCGGCATCAACGGCGTGCTGTGCTTCAGCGTGGCCGGGTCGCTGCTGTTCGCCTCCCACGTGGTGGGCGTGCAGAAGGACTTCATGAGCGCCATGTTCACCAACGGCACGGTGACCACGGCCCACGCGGGCCGCTACAACGTGCTCCTGCTCGGCGGCGACTCCGGTGCCGACCGCTGGGGCCTGCGCCCCGACAGCCTGTCGGTGGCGAGCATCGACTCCGAGACCGGCGAGACGGTGCTCTTCGGACTGCCGCGCAACATGCTCGACTTCCCCTTCCCCAAGGGGTCGATCATGCACAAGCAGTTCCCCGACGGCTACAACGGCGCCAGCTGTGGCGGGCCGTGCGAGCTGAACTCGCTGTCCACGTGGGCCGCCGACCACAAGGGCCTGTTCACGGGCATCGCCAACCCCGGCGTCGAGGCCACCAAGGAGGGCGTCGAGGGGATCACCGGCCTGAAGATCAACTACTACGCCATGGTCAACCTCCAGGGCTTCCAGAAGCTGGTCGACGCGGTCGGTGGCGTCACCCTCAACGTGCGTGACGCGATCCCGATCGGTGGCATCGGGGCCCCGGTGACCGGCCACATCAAGGCCGGCAAGCGCAAGCTCAACGGCTTCCAGACGCTCTGGTTCGCCCGCTCGCGCGTCGCGGCCGACGACTACTCGCGGATGGCCCGCCAGAAGTGCGTGATGAACGCGATGCTCCAGCAGCTGAGCCCGCAGACCGTGCTCTTCAACTTCGAGAAGATCGCCAAGGCGAGCGAGGCCCTGGTCACCACCGACGTGCCGCAGAGCGAGGTCGACCGGTTCATGGAGCTGGCCCTCAAGGCCCGCAGCAAGCCGGTCCGCACCGTCTCCTTCGTGCCGCCGATGATCTCCACCGGCAACCCCGACATCCCCAAGATCCACCAGGCGGTCCAGAAGGCGATCAACCGCTCCGAGGGCAAGGTCGCGAAGAAGAAGGCGACGAAGAAGTCGACCACCACGACCCAGCCGGCACCGGCCGACCGGAGCACCACCGGCGGGTCGATCGGCAACCTCAAGCAGGGGTACGCCGCCAACCAGGCCAGCGACCTCTCCTCCGCCTGCTGACTCGGTCGGCCTCCCGCCGGTTGAGCCGGTCGGCGTACGCCGGGGGTGGGTCTGGCTCGGCGCGCTGGGTGAGCGGGGGGTGCGTCGGTAGGGTGCGCGGGTGCCCTCCGACCTGACCGAGCCGACGCGCGTCGTGGCGGTGGTGGTCACGTGGAACCGGCGTGACCTGCTGGTCGAGGCGCTGGCGGCGTTGCGGGCCCAGACCCACGTGCTCACGGCGATGGTGGTGGTGGACAACGCCTCGACCGACGGGACCGACGCACTGCTCGCGAGGGAGGGCGGTCTGGACGTCGTCCGCCTCGAGAGGAACACCGGTGGCGCCGGAGGCTTCGCGGTCGGGATCGAGCAGGCGATGGGCCACCAGCCCGACCTGGTCTGGCTGCTCGACGACGACACCGTGCCGACGCCCGACGCGGCCCGCGGCCTGGTCCGCGCCTGGGAGGGGTACGCCGACGCCCAGGGGCGACCTCCCGCCGTGCTCGCCAGCAAGGTCGTGTGGACCGACGGTCGCGACCACCCGATGAACACGCCGCGACGCAAGCCCGGGGTCGGGAGCGCAGAGGTGGGGGCGGCCCGGAAGGTGGGTGCGATCCCGATCCGCTCCGCGTCGTTCGTCTCGATCATGTGCGACGCGCAGGTGGTCCGCGAGCGAGGGCTGCCGCTGGCCGACTACTTCTTGTGGAACGACGACTTCGAGTACTCCACCCGGCTCATCCGCGGCCGGATCGGCCTCTACTGCCCCGACAGCGTGGTGGTGCACAAGACCAAGGTGTACGGCTCGACCGACGCCGACCCGGGGGAGCGGTTCTTCTTCGAGGTCCGCAACAAGGTGTGGCTCTTCACCCGCTCGCGCGGGCTGAGCCCGGCGGAGAAGGTGGTCTACGGCGCCTCGACGGTGCGCCGGTGGGCGCGGACGTTCAAGGGGTCGGGGGACCGAGCGACCCTGCGCCGTGCCCTGGGCCGTGGCCTGCGGGCGGGGGTGAGGCAGGGCCCGCGGCCCAACGCCACGGTGCTGCAGGACGCGGGCTGGGTGGTGCCCGAGGTGCCGGCTCCCGACCACCACGAGCTGCCTCCCGGTCAGCCGTTCGCGCTGCTGATCAGCACCTGGGCGGGGGACCGGCCCGACTACCTGCGACAGGCGTTCGTCTCCACGGTCGAGGACCAGACGAGACGGCCGGCCCAGGTCGTGCTGGTCCAGGACGGCCCCGTGCCCGAGGCGCTGGCCGACGAGATCCGTCACCTCGTGGCGACCAGCCCCGTCCCCGTCACCCACGTCGACATGCCCCGCAACCTCGGCCTCGGCCCCGCCCTCGACGCGGGGCTGCGCGCCAGCGAGCACGAGGTCGTGGCCCGGATGGACGCCGACGACGTGAGCGCCCCTGACCGCTTCGAGAAGCAGCTCCCGTTGATCGAGGCGGGCGCCGACATCGTGGGCTCGGGGCTGTGGGAGTTCGGCGAGTCGACGGGCGACGTCGTGGGCCGTCGTACGCCGCCCACGGACCCGGACGAGATCCGGCGGGTCATCCGGTTCCGCGACCCCTTCAACCACCCGACCGTGGTCTACCGGCGCGGTGCCGTGCTGGCCGCCGGGGGCTACTCCGACATGGCCCTGATGGAGGACTACCTCCTGTTCACGCGGATGGTCGCGGCCGGGGCCGTGCCGGCCAACCTCGCCGAGCCGCTCGTGCACTACCGCGTGGGCGACGGTGCCTACGCCCGTCGCGGCGGCCTCACCCTGCTGCGCTCCGAGCTGGCCCTGCAGTCCCGGTTCCGCCGGCTGGGCCTCACCTCGCGTCGCCAGTACCTCCGCAACGTGGCCGTGCGCGGTGGCTACCGCCTCGTCCCGGAGGGTGTGAGAAAGGTCGCCTACCGCAGCCTGTTGGCCAACCGTTCCGGAGTCGCGCGCGGCTAGACTGTCGCGGGCCGATGCCCACGCGGCAGCCGCGCCCGCAGGCGTGCGCCGACCCGTCCGCGTCCGCACCAGAGCACCGGCCCGAAAAGGAGAGATCTTCGTTGAACGCCGCGAGCGCGCCCGGTCCGGACCCCGACCTCGTCGTCGTCGGGTCAGGCTTCTTCGGCCTCACCGTCGCCGAGCGCTGCGCCCGTGAGCTCGGGCTGAAGGTCCTCGTCCTCGAGCGACGCCACCACGTGGGCGGCAACGCCTACAGCGAGGCCGAGCCGGAGACCGGCATCGAGGTGCACGTCTACGGCGCCCACCTCTTCCACACCTCCAACGAGAAGGTCTGGGAGTACGTCAACCGGTTCACCTCGTTCACCGGCTACCAGCACCGCGTGTTCGCGAAGTACCAGGGGCAGGTCTACTCCTTCCCGATGAACCTCGGGCTGATCAACCAGTTCTTCGGCAAGAGCCACACCCCCGACGAGGCACGTGCGCTGATCGCCGAGCAGGCCAGCGAGATCGACACCGCCGACGCCACCAACCTCGAGGAGAAGGGCGTCAGCCTGATCGGCCGCCCGCTCTACGAGGCGTTCGTGAAGGGCTACACCGCCAAGCAGTGGCAGACCGACCCCCGCGAGCTGAGCCCGGACATCATCAGCCGGCTCCCGGTCCGGTACAACTTCGAGAACCGCTACTTCAACGACACCCACGAGGGCCTGCCGACCGACGGCTACACCGCGTGGCTGGAGAAGATGGCCGACCACCCCAACATCGAGGTGCGGTTGAACACGGACTTCCTCGACCCCGCCGAAGGGTGGGCCGAGGAGTTCAAGGGCAAGGTCCCGATCGTCTACACCGGGCCGGTCGACGAGTACTTCGGCAACTCCGAGGGCCGTCTCTCCTGGCGCACGGTCGACCTCGAGCGCGAGGTCGTCGAGGTCGACGACTTCCAGGGCACCTCGGTGGTGAACTACAACGACCAGGAAGTGCCCTACACCCGGATCCTCGAGTTCAAGCACTTCCACCCCGAGCGCAACTACCGGCCGGGCAAGTCGGTGATCGTGCACGAGTACTCCCGCTCCGCCGAGGAGGGCGACGAGCCCTACTACCCGATCAACACCGCCGAGGACCGCGAGAAGCTCCTGAAGTACCGCGACCTCGCCCGCCAGGAGCCGATGGTGCTCTTCGGCGGCCGTCTCGGCACCTACAAGTACCTCGACATGCACATGGCGATCGGCTCGGCCCTGTCGATGTACGAGAACAAGCTCAAGCCGCACTTCTCCGAGGGTGCTGCGCTCAACTCCGGAGGGGTGGACGAGTGACGCTCGCGACCGACGCAACCGGCCCGGCGGCCGACACGACGACGACCCGCAGGGTGCTGCAGCGCTTCGTGCTGCCGGCCGACCGCGACCTCGACGTGGTCCCGCTCTACGTCGACACCGAGCCGACCGTGCTGGACGCCGACAAGGAGTCGATCGGCTCCAGCCGGGTCGCCAAGAACATGAACCGCGCCGCCCTGCGGCAGTCGATCTCCACCGGCACCGCCCTGCACCCCGACCAGATCATCGACCGTCACCGGCTGCGCGTCGAGGACGGGGAACGGGTCTCCTCGGGCACCTACTTCAACGGCTTCGCAGCCGGCTACTGGCGCCGCTGGACCATCGTCGACGAGGTCACGCTGGCCATCGACGTCCGCGGGCCGGGCGCGACCGTCACCGTCTACCGCTCCATGGCCAACGGCCGCTCGCAGCGCGTCGACTCCGCCACCACCACCGACGCCGACGTCAACCACTTCGAGTTCCACCTCTCGCTGACCCCGTTCGTCGACGGCGGCTGGTACTGGTTCGACATCGTGGCCGGCGACGCCGCCGTGGTCGTCGAGGGGGCGTCCTGGGTGGCCGACGTGCCGGCCGACCGCGCCGAGCCCGGCCGGGTCACCATCGGCATCACCACCATGAACCGTCCCGACTTCTGCGCCAAGCTGGTCGGCCAGATCGGCGGCGACGAGGCGGTCAAGGCGCTCGTCGACGAGGTGCTGGTGATGGAGCAGGGCAAGCAGCTGGTCACCGACAGCGAGTTCTTCCCCGCGGCCGAGGCGTCCCTGGACGGCAAGCTCCGCGTCATCGTCCAGGGCAACATCGGCGGCTCCGGCGGCTTCGCCCGCGCCCAGTTCGAGACCCTCAAGGCCGACACCTCGAAGTACGTCCTGTTCCTCGACGACGACATCGTGGCCGAGCCCGAGAGCATCCTGCGCGCCGTCACCTTCGGTGACCTCGCGCGCCGCCCCTCGATCGTCGGCGGCCACATGTTCAGCCTGTTCAGCAAGGCGCGGCTGCACAGCTACGGCGAGGTCATCAACCGCTACCGCTTCTGGTGGATGTCGCCGGTCACGGTCGAGACCGACTGGGACTTCGGCGCCCGCAACCTGCGCAGCACGCGCTGGCTGCACCGCCGCGTCGACGTCGACTTCAACCCGTGGTTCATGTGCCTGATCCCGATGGAGATCGTGCGGGAGATCGGGCTGAGCCTCCCGCTCTTCATCAAGTGGGACGACTCGGAGTACGGCGTGCGCGCGCAGGCCGCCGGCTACCCCACCATCACGATGCCCGGCGTCGCGGTGTGGCACGTGCCGTGGACCGACAAGAACGATGCCCTCGACTGGCAGGCCTACTTCCACCAGCGCAACCGCTTCGTGGCCGCCCTGCTGCACTCGCCCTTCCCGCACGGCGGGCGGATGATCCGTGAGAGCTTCAACCACCAGGTGAAGCACCTGCTGGCGATGCAGTACTCCACCGTCGAGCTGCGCCACCTCGCCCTCGAGGACGCGCTGGCGGGTCCCGAGCAGCTGCACGAGGACCTGCCGGTCAAGCTCGGACAGGTGCGCGAGCTGCGCAAGCGGTTCAGCGACGCCCGGCTCGAGGCCGACCCGGAGGCGTTCCCGCCCGCCCGCCGCGAGAAGCCGCGCAAGAAGGACCTGGACTCCGAGATCCCGGGTCGCGCCTCGCAGCTGCTCTCCGCGGTGAAGGGCTCGGTCCGCCAGTTCGCGGGCGTCCGCACGCTGTCCCGCGAGTTCCCCGAGTCGGTCGTCCCGGCCATGGACGCCCGTTGGTTCCGGCTGGCTACGCTCGACTCGGCCGTGGTGAGCATGCCCGACGGCACCTCGGCCGCGTTCTACCAGCGCGACCCGGAGCTGTTCCGGGACCTGCTCAAACGCACGATCGAGATCCACGAGCGGCTGTACCGTGACTGGCCGAGCCTCTCGCAGCACTACCGCGACCAGCTCGGAGAGATCACCTCGGCACAACGCTGGGAGAAGACGTTCGCTGCTTCCCTGGAAGGTGAGAAATGAGAGCGGCCAACAAGGCGGCGGAGAACGAGGCCCAGGCCGAGCGCGCCGCCGGCGAGCGGCGCAAGAAGAACGCCGCGAAGCGCGCCCGGATGGCGGCCAAGCGCCAGGCCGACTTCATGCCGGTCGTCGCCCCCCTCGACGCCCCGAAGGTCGAACGGGTGGTGGACGCGGAGCTGGTCCCGCCCGCGCCGCGCGGCGGCCTGCTCGAGGTCTTCCAGCAGCCCTACCTGCTGAAGCTGATCGTCTCCCGACAGCTGGCCGCGATGTACGCCGCGTCGCTGTTCGGCCTGCTCTGGTCCTACATCCAGCCCGGGTTGCGCTTCGGCATCTACTACCTGGTGTTCGGCTTCGTGCTCAACCTGCACGAGGGCACTCCCTACTTCGCGCTGCACCTGTTCTCCGGCCAGGTGGTCGTGCACTACTTCGGAGAGACGTGGAACGGGGCCACCCGGTCCATCTGGAGCAACAAGACGCTGGTGAAGAAGATGCGGATGCCGCGGGAGATCTTCCCGGTGGCAGCCATGGTGGTGGCGGCGTACCACACCTTCCCGCAGGTCCTCGTCCTTGCGATCTTCTGCCTGCTCTCGGGCTGGCACATCACCTGGGCCGCCGTCGGCGCCGGCCTGCTGGGCATCGCGATCCTCGGCATGTTCACCGGAGCGCTGGCGCTGACCTTCTCGGCGCTGAACGTGTTCTACCGCGACTTCCAGAACGTCGTGCACACCTTCATGCAGTTCATGCACTTCCTGGTGCCGATGATGTACCCGTTCTCCAGGGTGTGGCACGCGGCCGCGAACCACCCGCTGATGTACCAGATCTACATGGCCAACCCGGTCGCCCAGTCCGTGATCCTCGTGCAGCAGCTCTTCTGGTTCTCCCTCATCGAGGACCCCAGCAACCTGGGCCGCGAGCAACCACCGGACATGTGGGTCCGCGGCTTCATCACCCTGGGCGTGTGCGCCGTGCTGCTGTGGCTGTCCCAGAGGTTCTTCTCGCGGGTCGAGGGCAAGTTCCCGGAGCGTATGTGATGAGTGTGTCGATCGAGGTCGAGAACGTCAGCAAGATGTTCACCCTCCAGTACCACCGCACCCTGAAGCAGATGGCCGTCGCGTCCATGCGTCGCCTGCCCCTCTCGGAGCAGTTCAACGCGGTCAACGACGTGTCCTTCACCGTCGAGCAGGGAGAGTCTGTCGGCCTGATGGGGCTCAACGGCTCGGGCAAGAGCACCCTGCTCAAGGTCATCAACGGCGTGATGCGGCCCGATGAGGGCAGCGTCCGCACCCGCGGCCGGATCGCGGGCCTGATCGCGACCGGGGCCGGGTTCCACCCGCAGCTCACCGGCCGGGAGAACCTCTTCCTCAACGCCGCGATCATGGGCATGAGCGAGGCGGAGACGAAGGCCAAGTTCGACGAGATCGTGGATTTCGCCGATATCGGGAAATTCATGGAGACCCCGGTGTCGCACTATTCCTCGGGAATGTATGCCCGCCTCGGTTTCTCGGTCGCCATCCACGTCGACGCCGACATCTTCTTGGCCGACGAGGTGCTGGCCGTGGGGGACCGGCCGTTCAAGAAGAAGTGCATGGCCAAGCTGCAGGAGATCCGCCAGCAGGGCACCACGATCTTCTACGTCAGCCACGCCACCGCCTCGGTGCGCTCGATGTGCGACCGGGTCCTGATCCTCGAGGAGGGCCGCCTCAACTACGACTCGAAGGTCGTCGAGGGCGGCAGCGTGGAGGGTGGGATCCACTACCTGCAGTACGACGACGCCCCCGAGGACGAGATCAACAGCGACGACGAGCTGGGAGCCGACGTCTGAGGCGGAATCCCTCCGAAATGGCGAACAACGCCATTGTCATTCATTTTAAATACACCGGTGTAATTCAATAAATACAGCCTTGTAATTCGGGCAAATGCCTTTCAAGGGCCCTGTAACTGGTGTGACACTTGGTACTCGTGTGAACTACTTCCCCCTCACATGGAGTGCAATCTATGCGATTCAGTCGTGCCCGCTATGTCACCTTGTGCCAGCAATCCCTGGTCACGGCTGCCGTACTCGCTGTCGGTGTGTCCGCCGCCGGGGTGAAGACCCTGGACATCGTGCCGCAGCCGGGTCCCATCGCCGGCGTACGCGACGGCGCCGGGTCGTTCCCGCAGCAGGCGCTCGCCGAGCACACCGAGGAGCCGGCGGCGAGGACGCAGGTCGACACCGCCCCCGTCACTCCCGAGGTGCGTGAGGTCAAGGTCTCCGGCATCTCGCGCCAGGCGCCCGCCGCGAAGGCGCCGGAGCGCACCGCGCCCCGGGCCACCGCGCCGAGCAGCAAGGCCCCGACCGTCAGGGCTCCTCGGAAGTCGGCCGGCTCCCAGCCTGCCGAGGTCCCGGCGAAGGTCGGCTCCAAGCGCGTCGTGGCCGTCTCCGACCCCCAGCCCGTGCGCGGCTACGCCACGGTCGGCGTCACCTGGAAGCACGGCGTGACCTACGCCGAGAAGGACCTCGCCGTGCAGGTCCGCACCGAGCGCAGCGGCGTCTGGTCGAAGTGGATGACCGCGGCCTACCACGACGACCACGGTCCCGACGGCGGCTCCTCGGAGGAGGAGGCCCGCCACGAGCGACCTGGCACCGACGCCCTCGTGATCGGCGACGTCGACCTGGTGCAGATGCGCGCCGAGACCCGGGACGGCATCGCGCCGCCGGACCTCCAGCTCGCCGTCATCGACCCGGGCACCGGGGCGATGACCAGGGAGACCCCCGCGATCGACACCGGCTCGCTCGGCACCGCCCCGGCCTCCTCGAAGACCTCCGGCGACCAGCCCCGGGCGATCGGCGGCACGGGGGACACCGGGGACACCGGGGACACCGTGACGCTGAGCGCGATGAAGACCTCGCCGAAGCCGAAGATCTACTCGCGCGCCCAGTGGGGTGCCAACGAGAAGCTGCGTGAGCAGTCGGCCCCGAGCTACGGCACGGTGAAGACCGGCTTCATCCACCACACGGTCAACGCGAACAGCTACTCCTCGGCCCAGGTGCCGGCGCTGCTGCGAGGGATCTACGCGTACCACACGCAGTCCCGCGGCTGGCGCGACATCGGCTACAACTACCTCGTCGACCGCTTCGGTCGCATCTGGGAAGGCCGCTACGGCGGTGTCGACCGGGCGGTCGTCGGGGCCCACACTCTGGGCTACAACGAGGTCTCGTTCGCCATGTCGGCGATCGGGAACTTCGACATCGCCTCGCCGCCGCAGGCGGTGCTGGATGCCTACGCCAAGCTGTTCGCCTGGAAGCTCTCCACGTACGACATCGCCGCGAACAAGTCGCACTACAAGGTGAAGAGCACCTACCTGAACGCGATCAACGGGCACCGAGACGTCGGCCAGACCGCCTGCCCGGGCCGCTACCTCTACGCCAAGATCCCGGGCATCCGCACCGCAGCCCGCAAGATCCAGCTCGGGGCCGGCTCGGAGGCACCGCCCGCCACCCCGGCACCGGCGGTGTTCACCTCACCCACGCAGACCCCGCTTCCCGCAGTGGCGCAGCCGACGAAGATCGCCCTGCCCTCCGCGCGGAACCTCGCCGGCGACGCGAACCCGGACCTCGTGCTCAAGGAGCGCACCACCGGTGCGATCCGCGTGGTCAGGACCGGTGGCCAGACGGCGTTCGAACACTCGGTGAGCACGCCCGGCAACTGGAAGGCGATGAACCTCATCGCCGCCGTCGGTGACGTGACCGGTGACGGCAAGGGCGACGTGCTCGCCCGCACCTCCGACGGGACCACGAGCGTCCACCGGGGCAACGGCGCGGGCGGCGTCCGCACAGCGGGCGTCTACCCGACCAGCCGCTTCCGCAACGCCGACCTGATGGTCGCGGCAGGAGACTGGAACCACGACGGCAAGCCCGACGTGCTGATGCGCACCAGGGCGGCCGGCTGGCTCTACCTCGTGCCCGGGCAGGGCAAGGGCCTGTTCGGCACCCCGGTCCTGCTGAGCAAGTCGTGGGCGGCGGCCACCTCGACGGCTGTGCCCGGCGACCTGACCGGCGACGGCCGTCCCGACATCGCCCTGGTCAAGGGCGGCGCGCTCTACGTCGTCCCCCACACCTCGACCGGGGCGCTGGGGGCCAGCGTCAAGCGCCAGACGGTCGGCTCGTCGTACGACGCCGTGCTGGGTGGGGCCGGCGACGTCACCGGCGACTCGGCCGGAGACCTGATCGTGCGCTCGGCCCACGCCTCCGCGCTCGACATCCTCACCGGCACCTCCGGCGAGGACTTCGGCCCGACCCTGGGCTCGTTCCCGGGGGTGGCCGGCATGACCAAGATGTCCGCGGCCCAGCTCACCGGTGGCCCCCAGCCCGACGTGGTGGGGACCAACGCGGCCGGCACCAGCCTCGTGGTGCTGCCGAGCAACGGCAAGGTCAACGTCTTCCCCAAGGAGCCGGCCAACCTGCGGGTTCCCTCGGCCACCCAGGTGCTCAACGTGGGTGACTGGAACAAGGACGGCAAGGGCGACATCATCACCCGTCAGGGCGACGACGGGGACCAGCTGATGCTGCGCCCCGGGCGCGGTGACGGGAAGTTCAGCAAGGGCATCATCCTCAGTGACGGCTGGAAGTCCTTCACCGAGCTGGCCGCCGTGGGCGACATCACCGGCGACGCCTACCCCGACCTCGTCGGCCGGACGGCGTCCGGCCCGATGACGATCTTCCCGGGCAACGGCCGGAGCAGCTTCAAGGCACCGGTGCTCGCGCCGTCGTCGCTGCGGACCTTCAACCAGCTCGGGTCGGGGTCGTGGAGGCCGGCCGAGATGCCGGGGTCGTCGTTCGTCAGCTCCGACGGGTCGTTCGTGCCGTTCGCGCGCTCGACCGGCACCGACCTCGCGGGCTACGACTGGGTGCTCGGCCCGGGTGACGTGTCCAGCAACGGGGTGGCGGACCTCGTCGCGCGTGACGGCGACGGCAACCTGTGGCTGCTGCCCGGCAACTCCAGGGGGTACGGCGAGCGTCGGCTCATCGCCGCCGGCTTCGGGGGCTACTCGCTGGCCGGCTGACCGGTCCCACGCAGCTCCGCGGTGGCCCGCTCGTCCTCGTGACGGGCGGGCCACGTGGCGTCCGCGGCGTGACGCAGCAGCACCAGCGAGCCGCCGTGCACCAACGGGGCCAGGAACGCGGGCACGCCTGCCTCGGCGGCCGGGCTCAGGTCGGTCAGCAGGCGGACGCCGGGCTGGTGCTCGAGGGACCCGGCCGCCTCCAGCAGCTCGGACTGGGTCCGGGCTCGGCCGGTCGACACCCAGGCGACGGTGTCGGGAGTGGGGGGCGTCAACCCGAGGAAGTAGTCGCTCTGGCCGGGCCACAGCAGCCCGTAGTCGAGCACCCCTTCCGGCAGCGGCTCAGGGAACCGCACGGCGAACGGCCGCAGCGAGCAGGCGACCACGACGTCCGCGCCCCGGTGCCCGGCGACCGTGTCCGGCCCGCAGACGACGACCGAGTGCTCCACCTCGGGGGTGTCGGTCACCGCGATCCCGGCGCTCCAGGCGGCACCGAGGAAGACCGGCACCAGCCAGTGGGCCGGGAGGTCGAGCAGCAGCGTGTCACCGGCCTCGAGGTCGAGCTCCTCGGTCAGCAGGTTGGCCGTCTTGTTGACCCAGTTGGCGTAGGTCGTGACCGAGAGCTCGGTGCGCTCACCGCTCGCGTCGTCGTACGCCGTGACGAGGGGCTGGCCGGGATCGGTGCGCAGCCGCTGGGTGACCAGCTCGGGAAAGGTGCGGGGGGTGGTCATCTGCTCCACGGTAGCGGCCACGCGCACGCCCGGGCGGGGTGGCAGGATGCGCGCCATGACCGACCCAGTGCCGAGCCCCCCGGCGACCGACCGGCTGTGGGCCGTCGTACCGGCGGGCGGAGCGGGCACGCGCCTGTGGCCGTTGTCGCGGGCCGCCCGGCCGAAGTTCCTGCTCGACCTGGGCGGCACCGGCCGGACGCTGATCCAGGCCACCGTGGACCGGCTCGCCCCGGTGGTGGGGGAGCGGGTGGTGGTGGTCACCGGTGCGGCGCACGAGCAGGAGGTGCGACGCCAGCTGCCCCACGTCGACCGGGTGGTCGCCGAGCCGTCACCCCGGGACTCCATGGCCGCGATCGGGCTGGCCGCGGCCCTGCTCGAGCGCGAGGACCCCGAGGCGCTGATCGGGTCCTTCGCCGCGGACCACGTGATCACCGACGAGGCCGACTTCGCGGCGTGTGTCCGGGAGGCGGCCGAGGTCGCCACCACCGGCTACCTGGTGACGATCGGCATCGAGCCGACCCACGCCGCCACCGGCTTCGGCTATGTCCGCGGTGGCGAGGCCCTCCCGGGGTTTCCGACGGCCCGCGTGGTCACCGAGTTCGTCGAGAAGCCGGACACCGATCGTGCCGAGGCCTACGTGCGCAGCGGGGACTACCGCTGGAACGCCGGCATGTTCATCGTCCGGGCCACGACGCTGCTCGACCTGCTGGCCGAGCAGCACCCCGACCTGGCCGCGGGGCTGCGCGCGATCGCCGCGGACCCTGGTTCCGCTGGACGAACGCTGGGGCGGGCTCACCAGGATCGCCATCGACCACGCGGTCGCCGAGCCCGCCGCAGCGGCCGGCCGCGTCGCCATGGTCCCCGGTCCCTTCGGCTGGGAGGACCTGGGCGACTTCACAGGACTGGCCGGGCTCGGGGAGACCGGCGCCGACGGCGTCCAGGTGATCGGTGACGACGACCGCGTGGTCTCCGTCGACTCCACCGGCCTGGTCGTTCCCGACGGAGGTCGCACGGTGGCGGTCGTGGGCCTCGACGACGTGGTCGTGGTCGACACCGGCGACGCCCTGCTGGTCACGTCCTTCGCCCGCGCCCAGGACGTCAAGGCCGTCGTCGACGAGCTCCGGCGGCGGGGGCGGCAGGACCTCGTCTAGGGGTGGGGCTCAGGGTGCCTCGGGCTCCGGGGCGCTGTTGGCGGGGTGGTCCTTGACGAACTTCTTCACGACCGCGCCGCTCGGAGCCTTGCAGTACTCCGTGAAGCCCTTCTGCTTCGTGGGCCCGGTCCAGTGGGTGAGGGCGATGTGCTTGCCGCTGGGGAAGGCGCCGCCGTCGCTCTTGTTCCACGGCGCGGCCATGATCTTGTCGGTCTCCGGGTCGTACTTCGCGGCGATCGCGCGCACGTCCTTGTAGGCCGTGCTGCCCGGCTTGACGGTCTCGTCGTACCAGATGATCGTGTGGCCGTGCTCGAGGCTGTGCACCAGCCGCTCGATCTCGGGACGGTCGCTCTCGGTGTAGAAGCTGCGCAGCTCGGAGCCCTGGAGGTAGTTGGGCCAGTGCGGCCCGAACGCGGGCGGTGCCTGCTCGTAGGGGATCTTCTTGGGCGGGTCGATGTGCTGGCCCGAGCCGTTGGCGTCGACGCTCTTGACGGGGTCGCAGCCGGCCGCCGCGGTGGAGACGCCGATCTTCTCGACCGGCTTGCCGGCGAGCTGGTCCTTCTCGCGGTTGTCCTTGACGTAGACGAAGACGGCGCTGCCCAGCAGCGCGACCACCACCAGGACGCAGGCTCCGAGGATGAGCATGCTGCGCTGGCGTTCCTTGCGCTGCTGCGTCTTGCGCATCTGCTCGGCAATAGCGCGACGGTTGTCGCGCTCGCTCTTCTTGGCCACTCATCCGCCTTCGGTCGGGTGCAAGCGTGGGTGAGTCTACGGAGCCGCGGGTGAGATCGTGACGTGGTCCCCGTGCTCGTCGGGTGTCCGCGTGTCGCTGTGCGGGCGCCAGCCGTGCGCGTGGGCCAGCAGCCGGACGCGCTCGACGGTCGCCACCTGGTCGCGGACCTCGTCGGCGGGGAGCCGGACCCGCACCGAGACGCCCTCGACCGAGCCGTCGATCCCGCACGACCGGAGGGCTCCGAGCACCTCCTCGGGCGGGGCGGGAGCGCCGAAGCAGTCGGCGTCGCGACCACGCACGGCGGCCAGCACCGCCTCGCGCGCCCCGAGGGCGAACATGTCCTGGTCGCGCGGCCGGACCAGCGCGCGCGCTCCGGGGCCGTGGTCGCCGACCGGCAGCACCCGCGACCCGAGGCCACGGACGACGGACACGGGACGACCGCCGAGCTTCCCGGTCACGAGCTCGGCGAGGGAGGCGATCTCGTCCGCGACCGCGGGAGCGGTCACGGCCAGCTCGTTGCCGTAGGCGTCCGTGCGGCCGGCGTGGTCGTCGAGCGGCTCCACCCCTGCGACGCCGATCGCCAGGTCCGTCTGGCCCATCCGCCAGGCCCGCCCCGCGGTGTCGGTGACGACGACCGCGACGTTGGCGCCGCCCTCCTGGTGCACCCGCTCGCGCAGGGCCCGGGCCGAGGCGTCCGGGTCGGTGGGCAGCAGCACCACGTGGCCCGTCGCGACGTTCGAGGCGTCGACGCCGGCGGCGGCCATCACCAGCCCGAGGTGGTTCTCCACGATCCGGGTCGGGCCCCGCCGGGCCACCACGCGCACGGTCTCCTCGCTGATGGCGTCCTCGCGGTCGCCCGCGCGGACCCGCCCCTCGGCCTTGCTGAGGACCTTGCTCGTCACCACCACGACGTCGCCGTCCAGCAGGTCCAGGCCGCGCAGCAGCGCGCCGAGGTCGGTGCCCTCGTCCACCTCGCCGATGCCGTCGACCGCCCAGGCCTCGAGCCGACCCTCGGGCCGATCCTCGAGCGGGCTCATCGCACCAGGTCGAGGGCCGCGAGCGCCAGGTCGGCCGTGGCGTCGTGGTCGGTCATCCACAACGGCACGGCCCGGCAGCGGATGCCGGCCGCCGTCACGCGCTCGACGAGTGGCTCGTCGAGCGTGTCCACCAGCCAGCCGTCCAGCAGGCCGCCGGAGGACCGGGCGCCGTAGTGCTCGGCCACGCCGGCCGCGGAGACCTCGACCCCGATCACGCCGAGCAGCTGGCGGGCCATGCCGTGCACGTGGTCCTGGCCGATGATGCCGGAGACGCCGACGACCGGGGCCGTGGTGGTGCTCAGGGCCTCGCGGATGCCGGGGACGCCGAGGATCGTGCCGACCGAGACCACCGGGTTGGACGGCGGCACGAGGACGACGTCGGCGTCGCGGATGGCCTCGAGGACCCCTGGTGCGGGCGTGGCCTCGTCGATGCCGACCGGGACCACGACGTGGGCGGGCACGGCGGCGTGGTGGCGGACCCAGTACTCCTGGAAGTGCACGGCCCGACGGTCGCCGGTCTCGGGGTCGTCGATCACCACGTGGGTCTCGACGCGGTCGTCGGTCATCGGGAGCAGCTGCAGACGTCCGCCGTTGACCTCGGAGAGCCAGCGCCGGCCCAGGGCGGCGGTCACGTCGCTGAGCGGGAAGCCCGCCTCGAGCATCTGCGTGCGCACCAGGTGGGTGGCGAGGTCGCGGTCGCCGAGGCCGAACCAGGTCGGCTCCACGCCGTACGCCGCGAGCTCGTCCTTGGCGTGCCAGGTCTCCGACGTGCGGCCCCAGCCGCGCTCGGCGTCGATGCCGCCGCCGAGGGTGTACATCACCGTGTCGAGGTCGGGACAGACCTTGAGACCGTGCACCCAGATGTCGTCCGCGGTGTTCGCGATGACCGTGACAGAGGTGGCCGAACCGGACCGTTCGACCAGTCGCAGAAGGCCCTGCAGGAACCGGGCGCCGCCCACCCCGCCGGAGAGCACGGTGAGCCGTGGAGGAGGCCACGAGACGTCATCGTGGGGCTTTACAGGTGAATCGGACATGGCTGCAAGTGTGGACCAGTTGGGTCCAATACCAGACTTTCGCTTGACTTCGTGGGCACGACAGGCATGTAATCACACCAGTGTGATTAGCAACTCGGTCCGTCAGGATCGAAGGGTCGAATAGGGGCAAACACCGTGCGCGAACTGTATCTGCTCGATGGTGAAGGCGAAGACGCTGGATGGCAGGAGCGCGGGCTGTGCGCTCAGACCGATCCGGAGGCGTTCTTCCCCGAAAAGGGTGGTTCCACCAGGGAGGCCAAGAAGGTCTGCCTGACCTGTGACGTGCGCCAGGACTGCCTGGAGTACGCACTGGAGAACGACGAGCGCTTCGGCATCTGGGGTGGTCTCTCCGAGCGGGAGCGCCGCAAGCTGAAGAAGCGGGCTGTCTGACGCTGTCGTCGGTGGGGGCCGCTGGCCGGCCGCCTCAGGGTTCGTAGTCGGGATGAACGTCCTCGGCCGGCACCCCGAGATAGTCGGCGAGCTGCTCCACCACGACGGTCAGCACCAGCGCGTCGAGGTCGGCGCGGCTCTCGGCACGGTGCTCGATCGGTCGACGGAACAGGACCAGGCGCGGTGGCGTCACCTGCGTCCCCGGCACGAGTGAGGCCAACGGGACGCGGGGCGCGACCCACGTGCGCGGCAGCACCGGGATGTCCTCCACGGCCAGCTCGACCTGGGCCAGCTCCTCGGTCCACCGCGACTCCACGTCGCTCATCACGTCCACGGCCACCTGGTCGAAGCGCTCCCGGTCGGTCCGGTCGGCCGGCACCCGGCCCCGAGGTGCGCCCCCGCCGTACGCCGGCCCGCGCATCCCGCGCCCCCGCCGGTCACGTGCTGTCTTCACGACCGCGAGCCTACGGGGACAACCGCCCGTGGAGTTGTAGCGTCACGCCCGTGGGTCTCCTCCGTCGCTGTTCGCGCACCGCGTGCGGTCGTCCCGCCACGACCACGCTCACCTACGTCTACGCCGACCAGACCGCGGTCGTCGGCCCGTTGGCCACCTACGCCGAGCCGCACGCCTACGACCTGTGCGACGCCCACAGCGAGCGCCTCTCCGCCCCGCGGGGGTGGGAGGTGATGCGGCTGGCCAACGACGACCGCCAGGGACCCACCTCCGACGACCTGCTGGCCCTCGCCGACGCCGTCCGTGAGGCCGCCCAGCCCCGCCCGGTCGAGGTGCCGCTGCACCCGGTCGCGCCGACCGAGGGCACCCGCCGCGGTCACCTGCACGCCCTGCGCTCCGAGGACTGAGCGCCTGCTAGCGTCCTGCTCGCGTGCAGCGTTGGTCAGCAGCGTTGGAGGGGAGTGGCCCGGTGCTCAAGCTCGTCGCGTTCGACCTCGACGACACGTTGGCCCCGTCCAAGACCCCGATGGGCGACGACATGGTCGCGGGCCTGCTCCGGCTGCTCGAGGTCATCGACGTCTGCATCATCTCGGGCGGCACCTACGAGCAGTTCCAGAACCAGGTCATCGCCCGGCTGCCCGAGGGCCCGGCCCTGCGCCGGATGCACCTGATGCCGACCTGCGGCACGCAGTACTACCGGATGTCCGGCGACACCTGGACGCAGGTCTACAACGAGCCCCTCTCCGAGGACGAGCGCCGGACCGCCTCCGAGATCGTCCGGGACGCGGCGCAGCGGCTCGGCCTGTGGGAGGCCGACGACGCGGTGTTCGGCGAGCGGGTCGAGGACCGGGGCAGCCAGATCACGTTCTCGGCGCTGGGCCAGCAGGCCCCGGTGGACCTCAAGCACGCGTGGGACCCCGACGGCGCCAAGCGGCTGCGCCTGCGCGAGGAGGTCCAGGCCCTGCTGCCCGACCTCGAGGTGAGGGCCGGCGGCTCCACCTCCATCGACATCACCCGGCGCGGGATCGACAAGGCCTACGGCATGGGCACGTTGATGAAGGACCTCGGCCTGGCCCCGGACGAGGTGCACTTCGTCGGCGACCGCCTCGAGCCCGGCGGCAACGACTACCCGGTGCGTTCCCTCGACGTCTCGGTGCACCAGGTGACCGGTCCGGATGAGACGCTGCTTCACCTCGAGGACCTGATGAGAGCCAGCAACTTCCCGCAAAGGAGCACGTGATGAACCTCGACAGCCATCTCCTGGACGTGGTCGTCTGTCCCGCCTGCCGTCAGTCGCTCGCGGTCGACGAGGCCGCCTCCGAGCTGGTCTGCGTGGGCTGCGGCCTGGCCTACCCGGTGCGGGACGACATCCCGGTCCTGCTGGTCGACGAGGCCCGCCGACCCCGATGACGTTCGACGACGGACGGCTGGACGACCCGGTCTCGCTCTCGCGCGCCGACGTGCGGCTGCGCCACCTCGCCGAGGGCGGTGCCCGCGTGCGCCGGGAGGCGGGCGCGGCCCAGGAGGCCGTCGCCCTCGCGGTGGAGCGGCTCTCCGACTCGCGTCCGCGGGCCGTGGTGGCCGCCGGTCCTGACTCGCGCCTGCTGCGGGCCGTGCTCGAGCCCGTGTGCCCGGTGCCGTTCGTCGCCTGGCCGGGGGCCGGACTCCCGGGCTGGGCCGGCAGCCTCGACCTGGTGGTGGTGCTCGCGCCGGAGGGACGCGACCCCGCGACGGCCAGCGCCGTCGCCGAGGCCGTGCGCCGCGGGTGCCAGCTCGTGGTCGCCGCCCCCGACGGCTCGCTCGTGGCCGAGCACGCCCAGGGCCGCTACGCGACGGTGCTGCCCACGCAGTCGCTGGACCAGCTGGCCGTGGCGGTCGTGGTCCTCGACCTGCTCGACCGGGTGCACCTGGGCCCGCAGACCGACCCCGACGTGATCGCGGCCGCCCTCGACGAGGTGGCGATCAGCTGCGGTCCCCATCGCGACATCGCCGTCAACCCGGCCAAGATCCTGGCCATCGGCATCGCCGACTCCAACCCGGTGCTGTGGGGCGGCACGGTCCTCGCCGCCCGGGCCGGGCGTCGGATCGCCGAGTCCGTACGCCGGGCCACCGGTCGCACCGCCCTCGCCGCCGACGCCGAGCAGCTGCTGCCCGTCCTCACGGCCGCCACCCCGGTCGACGTGTTCGCCGACCCGTTCGCCGACGGGGGACAGGAGAGCCGGCCGGCGCTCGTCCTGCTCGACGACGGGTCCGTCGACCCCGCGGTGCACGAGACACGGGACCTGCTCGAGGAGGCCGCGCGCCAGCACGGCGTACGCGTCGAGACGATCTCCTCGGAGGCCGACGGCGATGTCGCGCGCTACGCGGCCCTGCTCTCGACGGGGATGTACGTCGCGGCGTACCTCCAGCTCGGCCTCGACGCCTGAGGCTCGCCCGCGAGGGAAGGGCGGGCCCGCCCGCCGGTACCCTCACGCCATGGCAACCGAAGGTGGCACCAAGGCCGTGGTGGCGGCGCTGCTGGCCAACACCGGCATCGCGCTGACCAAGTTCCTGGCGTTCGCGCTGACGCAGTCGTCGTCGATGCTGGCCGAGGCGATCCACTCGGTGGCCGACTCGGGCAACCAGCTGCTCCTGCTGCTCGGCGGACGCAAGGCGCGCAAGGACGCGACCCCGGAGCACCCCTTCGGCTTCGGCCGGGAGCGCTACATCTACTCGTTCATCGTCGCGATCGTGCTGTTCAGCGTCGGTGGGCTGTTCGCGCTCTACGAGGCCTACCACAAGTGGCACGAGGTGCATGATCACCCGGGCGACCTCGGTGAGCTCGACGGGCGCTGGTGGTGGGTGCCCCTGCTGGTGCTCGGCGTCGCCATCGTGATGGAGGGCTTCAGCTTCCGCACGGCCATCCGCGAGTCCAACCGCGACCGGGGCCAGACGTCGTGGGTGCAGTTCATCCGGCGCGCCAAGGCGCCCGAGCTCCCGGTCATCCTGCTCGAGGACTTCGCGGCGCTGATCGGCCTGACCTTCGCCCTGCTCGGCGTGGGCCTGACCCTGATCACCAAGGAGCCGATCTTCGACGTCCTCGGCACCGGCCTGATCGGCGTGCTCCTCGTGACGGTGGCGGTGATCCTTGCCGTGGAGACCAAGAGCCTGCTGCTCGGCGAGGCTGCGTCGCCGGAGGCCCAGGGACGCATCCGCGCCGCGATCGAGGCGAGCGACGGGATCGACAGCGTGATCCACATGAAGACGATGCACCTCGGACCCGAGGAGCTGCTCGTGGCGGTCAAGGTCGCGGTCACGGCGTCCGACTCGGCGGCCGAGGTCGCCCGCGCCATCGACACGGCCGAGGTGGCCATCCGCGAGGTCGAGCCGACGGCGCGCGTGATCTACCTGGAGCCGGACATCCGGCGGCAGGGCGACCCGGCCCGGGATCCGGCCCAGGAATCAGCCCAGGAATCAACCCAGGACCCGGCCCAGCACCCGGCGTGACGGTTGGGTGGTCACCAGCCCTGCGCATACACTCGGCGTTGCGCCTTTCGCACGAGATCGTGGTCAGACGCAGCCGCACCTCGTCGTGCGCTGACCCTCGACCCCACGCAAGCAAGGACTTCCCGCTATGGACCACAAGGTTGCTGACCTGAGCCTGGCCGACTACGGCCGCACCGAGATCGAGCTCGCCGAGCACGAGATGCCCGGTCTGATGGCGATGCGCGAGCGCTACGGCGCCGACAAGCCCCTCGCCGGGGCCCGCATCGCCGGCTCGCTGCACATGACCACCCAGACCGCCGTGCTCATCGAGACCCTCGTCGCCCTCGGTGCCGAGGTGCGCTGGGCCTCCTGCAACATCTTCTCCACCCAGGACCACGCCGCGGCCGCGACCGTCGTCGGCCCCCACGGCACGGTCGACAACCCGGCCGGCGTCCCGGTCTTCGCCTGGAAGGGCGAGACGCTCGAGGAGTACTGGGAGTGCACCCAGAAGATCCTCGACTGGCCCGGCGACGAGCTGCCCAACATGATCCTCGACGACGGCGGCGACGCCACGATGCTGCTGCACCTCGGCGTCCAGGCCGAGAAGACGGGCCAGGCTCCCGACCCCGCCACGGCCGGAAGCAACGAGCAGCGGATCGTCTTCGAGGTGCTCGGTGCCCAGCTCGCCAAGAGCAAGGACCACTGGGGCCCGATCGCCAACTCGGTCAAGGGCGTCACCGAGGAGACCACGACCGGCGTGCACCGTCTCTACGAGATGATGCGCGAGGGCTCGCTGCTCTTCCCGGCCATCAACGTCAACGACTCCGTCACCAAGTCGAAGTTCGACAACAAGTACGGCTGCCGCCACTCGCTCATCGACGGCATCAACCGTGCGACCGACGTGCTCATCGGCGGCAAGGTCGCGGTCGTCGCCGGCTACGGCGACGTGGGCAAGGGCTGTGCCGAGTCGCTCCGCGGCCAGGGCGCCCGGGTCATCGTCACGGAGATCGACCCGATCTGCGCGCTGCAGGCGGCCATGGACGGCTACCAGGTCGACACCCTGGAGAACGCCCTGCCCCACGCCGACATCATCATCACCTCGACCGGCAACAAGGACGTCGTGACGATCGACCACATGCGGTCGATGAAGCACAACGCGATCGTCGGCAACATCGGTCACTTCGACAACGAGATCGACATGGCCGGCCTCGAGGCGCCGGGCGTCGCCACCCGCAAGAACGTGAAGCCGCAGGTCGACCTGTGGACCTTCGACAACGGCAACGCGATCATCATCTTGTCCGAGGGCCGCCTGATGAACCTCGGCAACGCGACCGGGCACCCGTCCTTCGTGATGTCGAACTCGTTCACCAACCAGGTGCTGGCGCAGATCGAGATCTTCACCAAGACCGAGGACTACCCGGTCGGCGTCTACGTGCTGCCCAAGCACCTCGACGAGGAGGTCGCCCGCCTGCACCTCGGCGCGCTGGGGGTCAACCTGACCACCCTGACCGACCAGCAGGCCGCCTACCTCGGCATCCCCGCCGAGGGCCCCTACAAGTCCGAGCACTACCGGTACTGACGGGACCTCGGGTGGCGCAGCAGGAGGCGGTCGACCGGCCACGGGTCCTCGTCGTCGACGACGACGCGGCCCTGGCCGAGATGCTCACCCTCGTGCTGCGCAACGAGGGCTTCGTCAGCCAGATCGTCATGCGGGGCGACGAGGCGATGGCGGCCTTCCGCACCTTCCGGCCCGACGTCGTGCTGCTCGACCTGATGCTCCCCGGCAAGGACGGGATCGACGTCTGCCGCGAGATCCGCGCCGAGTCCGGTGTGCCGATCGTGATGCTGACGGCCCGCAGCGACACCATCGACGTGGTCGTCGGCCTCGAGTCCGGGGCCGACGACTACGTCGCCAAGCCGTTCAAGCCCAAGGAGCTGGTCGCCCGCATCCGGGCGCGCGTACGCCGCTTCGAGGTGCCCACCCCCGAGGACCTGCACATCGGTGACCTCACCATCGACGTCGCCGGTCACGCGGTGACCCGTGCGGGCCGGCCGATCGCCCTGACGCCGCTGGAGTTCGACCTGCTGGCCTGCCTGGCCCAGAACCCGCGCAAGGTCTTCACCCGCGAGGTGCTGCTCGAGCAGGTCTGGGGCTACCGCCACGCGGCCGACACCCGCCTGGTCAACGTGCACGTCCAGCGGCTGCGCGCCAAGATCGAGGTCGACCCGGAGAACCCGACCATCGTGGTGACCGTGCGCGGCGTGGGCTACAAGGCGGGCATCGCGGATGAGCCGTCTCCCGGCGAGTGAGCAGCTGACCCGGCTGCGACATGTCCTGGGCGGCCTGCCGGGCAGAGTCCTCACCTTCTGGCGCCGGTCGCTGCGCACCCGCGTCGTGACCGCCATCGTGCTGCTGTGCGCGGTGGTGGTGGGCTCGGTCGGCTGGATGGTGATGCGCCAGATCACCGACGGCCTGGTCAAGAGCCGGGTCGGCGCCTCGGTGGCCGAGGCGCGGACGGAGACGGCGACGGCGCGCGAGCGGCTCGGGTCGGCCGGTGGCAACGACTTCGACCCCGAGACCCAGCTGCGGCTGCTCGTCGAGAACCTCGTCGCGCGCGGGGAGGTCAAGGGCTTCGAGGTGGTGGTCCTCGGCCCGGTCGATGAGGGCAGCACCACGGGCGGCGTACGCACCACTCCGGCCGTCGACCAGGACAGCGTCCCGACGGGTCTCCGACGCTCCGTGGAGCGTGGCGGCGCCGACGGGCTCGCCTGGACCTACACGCGGATCCACTACAACGCGCGCACCGACGGGTCGACCAGCAGCACGTCGGGGCCGGGGGTCGCGGTCGGGTCCAGGGTGGTGCTCCCCTCCGACGGCGGCAGCTATGCCCTCTACTACCTCTTCCCGATGGAGGAGGAGCAGCAGACGCTGCTGCTGCTGCGCCGGGTGCTGCTCACGGCGGGCCTGCTGCTGCTCGTGCTGGTGGCCGGCGTCGCCTTGCTCGTCACCCGCCAGGTGATCACCCCCGTGCGCCTCGCGCGGCGGGTGGCGGAGCGGATCGCCTCGGGCCGCCTCGAGGAGCGGATGCACGTCCACGGGGAGGACGACATCGCCCGGCTGGCCATGTCGTTCAACCAGATGGCCGAGGCGATGCAGTCCCAGATCCGCAGGCTGACCGAGCTCTCGCGCGTGCAGCGTACGTTCGTCTCCGACGTGTCGCACGAGCTGCGCACCCCGCTGACCACCGTCCGGATGGCCGGCGACGTGCTGCACGACGCTCGGGCCAGCTTCGACCCGGTGACCGCGCGGGCCGCCGAGCTCCTCCAGACCGAGCTCGACCGGTTCGAGAACCTGCTCGCGGACCTGCTGGAGATCAGCCGGTTCGACGCCGGGGCCGCGGTGCTCGAGCTCGAGGACACCAACCTGTGCGACGTGATCTACCGCGTCGTCGCGGCCACCGCGCCGATGGCGCTGCAGCGCGGCGTGACCGTGCGCATCCTCGACGACGGCGTCTTCATGGCCGAGGCGGACGTACGCCGGGTCGAGCGCATCGTGCGCAACCTGGTCACCAACGCGATCGACCACGCCGACTCGACCGGCGTGACGCTCCACCTGGCGACCGACGGCGAGGCCACGGCGCTGACCGTGCGCGACCACGGCATCGGGCTCCAGCCCGGACAGTCGTCGATGGTGTTCAACCGCTTCTGGCGCGGCGACCCGGCCCGGGCACGGACCACGGGCGGCACCGGTCTCGGGCTGGCCATCGCCCTCGAGGACGCGCGGCTGCACGGAGGCTGGCTCCAGGCCTGGGGCACCCCGGGCAACGGGGCGCAGTTCCGGCTCACCCTGCCCCGCCGGGCCGGTGACCCGCTGACGCACAGCCCGCTGCCGCTGGTGCCGGTGGACCTCCGCGAGGGGGTCAGCGGATGACCGCGTCCGCGCGCCGGGTGCTGGCCGTCCTCCTCGTGCTGGCCGGCGTCTCGCTGGTCGGCTGCTCCACCCTGCCCGATACCGGCGCCGTGCACCGAGAGGCGGCCGACCGGCCCGACCGTCCCCAGGACGCCCCCTACTTCACCCCGCCCGGCCCGGCCGAGGACGGCAGCCCGGCCGCGATCGTCTCGGGCTTCCTGGTCGCGATGAAGGCCAACCCGCTGACCACGTCGGTGGCGCGCAAGTTCCTCAGCGAGCGGGCGCGCCGGACCTGGCTGCCCAACCGCGGCACGATCGTCTACGAGGCCTTCACGGTCTCGACCAGGAGCACCGGCGCGAAGGTCCGGCTCGCCGACACCCGCCGGCTCGACGCCCGCGGCGGGTGGCGGGGCGACCCCCCGGGCCGCACGCAGACGCTGGACATCGAGCTGGTCTCCGAGGGCGGCCAGTGGCGCATCGACAACCCCGTCAACGCGCTGGTGGTGCCGACGTCCTTCTTCGACCGGAGCTTCGCGCGCTTCAACCTCTACTTCTACGACCAGACGGGCCGGGCCCTGCTGCCCGACCCGGTGTTCATCCCGCGCGGCGAGCAGACCGCCACCAACCTGGTCCGCGGGCTGCTCGCCGGGCCCAGCTCGGCGTTGAGCGAGATCAGCCGCTCGGCCCTGCCGTCGCGCACTGACCTCGACCTGTCGGTCGTGGTCACCGAGAGCGGCGTCGCGGAGGTGCCGCTCTCCCGGGAGGTCCTCCAGGCCTCGCCCAGCGAGCTCTCCCGGGCCGTGGACCAGCTGGCCTGGACGCTGCGCCCGGTGCCCGGGATCGAGCGCGTCCGGATCACGGTCGGCGGGGCCCCGGTGCCGCTGCCCGGCGGCCGGGTGGACGCGCCCGTGACGTCGGGCCCCGACCTGGACGCCGGCGCCAACGCCGACGCCCGGCTGTGGGGACTGCGCGGCGGCCGCGTCGTCGACATCTCGTCCTCGGCCCCGGCGCCGACCGGTGTGGACGGCCCGCTGGGACGCCCCGGCTACTCGATGCGCAGCCTCGCGGTGAGCGAGCCGCCGCGCCGGATCGCCGCGGTGTCCGGCAACGGCCGTTCGGTGTTCGTCTCGGCCGCCGAGCGTGATTCCTCCGCGTTGCCGGTCCAGCGTCCCGTGACCGGTGCGACCGATCTGCTGCGTCCGTCGTACGACCGCTTCGGTGATCTGTGGCTGGTGGACCGGACCAGCCGAGGGGCGAGGGTCCTGGTGGTCGATGCCCAGGGCGCGCGCGAGCTGCGGGTCCCGGGTGTCACGGGGGCCTCCGTGTCCGCGTTCTCGGTCGCGCGCGACGGCAGTCGCCTGGCCGTGGGCTACGGCGGACGCCGGGCGCGGCCGGTCCGGCTCGTCGACATCCTGCGCACCGACGAGGGCACCGTCTCCGGTGCGGGTCGTTCGACGACCCTCGCCACCGACGGCGACGGAGGGCCCGTCGTGGACGTCGGCTGGCGCGACCCCGCCACGCTGGCGATCCTGAGCAGACCCTCGAAGGAGACCAGCCAGGTGGACTTCATCTCCACCGACGGCTCCCCGACCGCCCCCGACCTGGGGGTGCCCAGCCTGTTCCGCGGCACCGCCCAGGCGATGGTGGTGGCGCCGGACACCGGCCTGCCGCTGCGGCTGATCACACCCGACCAGCGGCTCTACACGCTGCGCGACAACGGCACCTGGCCCCGGACGAGCTCCCGGGTGACCGCGGCCGGGTACGCCGGCTGACCGGTTCGCCCCCACACCCCGGCTCCTCGGGGTCGGCGTCCACAGGTGCCCCGCCGAACCACGGCATCGGTGCGGCCGCGACGCACGCTGGTCGGGTGCTCGACTCCTGGCTCGACCTCGTGCACGGGGCCGGCTGCGTCGGCTGCCCGACGCCCGGCCGCTCGCTGTGCGCGGCGTGCACCACGCGCCTCCCCGTCGATGGCCGGCCGGTGCGACCCACGCCGTGTCCCGACGGGCTGGCTGCGTGCTTCGCGGCGGGGGAGTACGACGACCTCCTGCGCGCCATGGTCCTCGCCCACAAGGAGCACGGGACCTTCTCGCTCGCCGCCCCGCTCGGTGACGTGCTGGCCGCCGCGGCTGCCCGGGCGATCGACCGCTCGGGGCTCAACCTCCTCGTGCCGGTGCCCTCGCGGACGGCCGTGGTGCGCGCCCGGGGTCACGACCCCCTGCTGCGGATCACCCGCGCGGCCGCCCGCCGGTTGCGGGATCGCGGGTGCCGCGTGCGGGTCGGCCAGCTTCTGGAGCAGCACGGCCGGGTGGGGGACCAGACGGGGCTGGACGCCGGTCAGCGCGCCGCCAACCTGGCCGGATCCATGGGCGTGCGACCGGCAGCACGAGCCGCCCTGGCCCGCGCCGGCGCCCCGGTCTCGCTGCTCCTGTGCGACGACGTCCTGACGACCGGCGCAACCGCCCGTGAGGCCCAGCGGGCCCTGGAGGAGTCGGGCCTCCCGATCCGTGCCGTGGTCACCGTGGCAGCCACGCGCAAGCGGCTGCCTCCGGCGCGGACACCTCCCCGGCCGCGATCCGGGGCGGGCCTACCGCTTTCAGGTCCTGCGGTCTAGCGTCTACTCATGGAGCACACTCCGGGTCCGCGCAGTCGTCGTGTCGAACCTGTGCGAGCGGGTGTCGTCCCCTCGGTCTCGCTCCTTCCGGCAGCCGTGACGGGAGTCTCCGGATAGCCAGCTAGTGATGTCGATCCGTCGTACGCTCGATTCGTCGAACACCAGGAGGTCTGCGGTGGATGTTGTGGTCAGCAGTCGGAACTGCGAAGTGTCCGAACGGTTCCGGGAGCACGTCGAGGAGAAGCTCTCTCGACTCGAGAAGCACGACCACCGGATCATCCGGGTGGACGTCCTCCTGGAGAAGGAGGCCCGGCCGCGGGAGCCGGAGCGGACCGTCCGCGTCGAGCTGACCGCGAGGTCCCGAGGACCCATCGTGCGGGCCGAGGCGTCGGCCGAGGACAAGATGGCCGCGCTCGACCTGGCGCTGGACAAGATGGCCGCCCAGATGCGCCGCGCCGCCGACCGCCGCAAGGTCCACCGCGGGCAGCACAAGCCCGAGTCGCTCGGGCAGGCGATGGCGCGCAGCGAGCCGCTGGACGCCGGTGAGCAGGTCGACGACGTCGTGGAGCACAAGGTGGGCCCGGTGACGGTGACCGGCGACGGTCCGCTGGTGGTCCGCGAGAAGGCGCACGCCGCGACGCCGATGACCCTCGAGCAGGCGCTCTACGAGATGGAGCTGGTGGGGCACGACTTCTACCTCTTCGTCGACAAGGAGAGCGAGAAGCCGTCGGTGGTCTACCGCCGTCGCGGCTATGACTACGGGGTCATCGCGCTCGACGTGAGCTGATCGGGTCACTCCGTGGCCCGATGAGTGATCACAACGGGCCACGCCCACATGGCCCATCCGTGTCCATCTGACCTGATCCTCTGCCACACTGAGCAGATGGTCGCTGATGGCTCCCCGGTCCCAGACGAGCCCGTGCGCGTCGTCGTGGTCGACGACCAGGAGCTGTTCAGGCGCGGCCTGACCATGCTCCTCGGCGTGGAGCCCGGCCTCGAGGTGGTCGGTGAGGCCGGCGACGGCATCAGCGCCACCGACCTGATCGTGGAGAAGGTGCCCGACGTCGTGCTCCTCGACGTCCGGATGCCGAAGCGCTCGGGACTCCAGGCGTGCATCCAGATCAAGGAGCTCGTGCCGAGCGTCAAGATCATCATGCTCACCGTCAGCGACGAGGAGGGTGACCTCTACGAGTCGGTGAAGAACGGCGCGTCGGGCTACCTGCTCAAGGACTCCTCCATCGAGGAGGTCGCGCAGGCGGTGCGCGTCGTGGCCGAGGGGCAGTCGCTGATCAGTCCGTCGATGGCGGTCAAGCTGATCGACGAGTTCAAGGAGATGGCCCGCACCGACCGCGAGCAGGTCATGACACCGCGCCTGACCGACCGCGAGCTCGAGGTGCTCCGGCTCGTGGCCAAGGGCATGAACAACCGGGACGCCGCGCGCGAGCTGTTCATCAGCGAGAACACCGTGAAGAACCACGTGCGCAACATCCTGGAGAAGCTGCAGCTCCACTCGCGCATGGAGGCCGTCATGTACGCCGTTCGCGAGAAGCTCCTCGACATCCCCTAGGGACTGACGCCTGTCGGTGCGCGCCGTCATACTGGCGCGGTGTCGAACCTGCAGCTGTCCCGGGCCCAGGCGCGACGCATCGCGCTCGTCGCCCAGGGGTTCCGCGACCCCCGCCACGCCACCCCGACGATGCGCACCTTCGGGCGCACCCTGACCCGCACCGGCGTGCTGCAGATCGACTCGGTCAACGTGCTCCAGCGGGCCCACTACATGCCCCTGTTCTCGCGGATGGGCCCCTACGACACCGACCTCCTCCGCCGGGCCTCGGATCGGAGTCCCCGCCGGGTGGTCGAGTACTGGGCCCACGTCGCGGCCTACATGCCGGTCGACCTGTGGCCCTTCATGCACCACCGGATGGCGGCCTACGCCGAGCGGGGCCACGCGTGGACCGAGGAGAAGGCCTCGGCGCGGCTCGTCGAGTCCCTGGTCTCCGAGATCCGTGAGGAGGGGGCGAAGACGCCGCGCGACCTCGACGAGGGGCTGCCGCGGGCCAAGGAGCACTGGGGGTGGAACTGGAGCGAGACCAAGCGGGCCCTGGAGCACCTCTTCATCTCCGGGAAGCTCGCCGTCTCCCGGCGCAACAGCCAGTTCGAGCGGGTCTACGACCTGCCCGAGCGGGTCATCCCGGCCGCGATCCTCGACCGGCCCGTGCCCACCCGGCACGAGACCAGGGTGGAGCTGATCAGCCGGGCCGCGCGCTCCCACGGCGTGGCCACGGTCCGCTGCCTGCGCGACTACTACCGCCTCCAGCTCGAGCGCGGCGAGGACACCGCGTCGACGATGGCGGCGGTCGAGGAGCTGGTCGAGGCCGGTGAGCTGCTCCCCGCCTCGATCCAGGGGTGGGACCGCCCGGCCTATCTCCACCGCGACGCGCTGCTGCCGCGCAAGGTCGAGGCCCGGGCCCTGCTGAGCCCGTTCGACCCGCTGGTGTGGGAGCGCGAGCGCACCGAGCACATCTTCGACTTCCACTACCGCATCGAGATCTACGTCCCCGAGCCGAAGCGGCAGTTCGGCTACTACGTCCTGCCGTTCCTCCTGGGCGACCAGATCGTGGGCCGGGTCGACCTCAAGGCCGACCGCCGGACCGGCGCGCTGCTCGTCCAGGCGGCGTACGCCGAGCCCGGCGCGCCGCCGGAGACCGCGGCCGAGCTCGCGGCCGAGCTGCGGCAGCTGGCCGGGTGGCTCGCGCTCGATCGGATCGTGGTCGCCGACCGCGGCGATCTCGCCCCGGGGCTGGACGCCGAGGTCAGGATGGTCTCGTGACCTCGCGTGCTCCCGCCGTGCTGCTCGCGCTCGCCGTCCTCGTGACCGGCTGCGCCGGCGCCGGGCGCGCGGCGGAGGCCCCGGTGCGGCAGGTCGCGGACTCGCCCCTGGCCGTCACGGGCTACGCCCTCGGGGGGTCGGCGACGCCCGCCTCGGTCACCCGCGACGGCGACCTGCTCGACACGATCGGCATCGACGGGGTGTCGTTGCTCAGCGGCAGCGGGCGCATCTCCCCGGTGAGCGCGGAGGCGAGGTCGCTGCTGAGGGCCGCGACGGCCGCCGGTCGCGGCTCGGTGCTGCTGCTCTCCAACTTCAGCAACCGCATCGGCGACTTCGACGAGCCGTTGGCGCACCGGATGCTGGCGAGCGCCGCTCACCGCCGGGCCGCCGTGGCCGCCCTCGTCCATCGGGCCGCAGGCTTCGGCGGGGTCCAGATCGATCTCGAGTCCCTTCGAGCGCGTGACACCCGCGGGCTGGTGTGGTTCACCCGTGCGGTGCGCCGCGCACTGCCTCGTGACAGGACGGTGTCGATGGCCTTCATGGCCTCGACCGACGCCCGCGGCTACGCCGCGCGGGGCTACGACCTGCGTCGGCTCGCCCAGGCGCTCGACGTGGCCGTGCTGATGAGCTACGACCAGCACGGGCCCGGTTGGTCGCACTCCGGGCCGATCGGGGCGATGCCCTGGGTCCGCTCCGAGCTGGCCTACTTCCTGACCCGTGTGCCGCGCAGCAAGGTGGACCTCGGGGCCGCGGCCTACGGCTACCGCTGGGGCGGTGGCAGTCCCGAGCTCACCGTGCCGCAGGCGCGCCGGCTGGCCGGGACGAGGGCGCGCTGGGTGGAGAGCGCCGGCGAGTGGCACGCCGACCTCGCGGGGGGCCGGAAGATCTGGTGGGACGACGCGCGGTCGGTCGAGCTGCGTCGGCAGCTGGCCGCCGACGAGCGACTGCACGGCCTGGCGATCTGGGAGATCGGCGGCTCCGGGAGCCTTGTCCCATGAGCGCGACCACGGTCCGGCACCCGCTGTTCGCCCGCTTCTACAGCCGGTTCGTCATCCCGGCGATGGCGCGGAGCGGAAGTGAGGAGCTCCGGCGCCGCACCCTCGCCGGCCTGACCGGCACGGTGGTCGAGGTCGGGGCCGGTGACGGGGTCAACTTCGCCCTCTACCCCGACGACGTCCGGCGGCTCGTCGCGGTGGAGCCGGAGCCCTACCTGCGCGAACGCGCCGCCCTGCGCTCCGACGAGCGCGTCGAGCTCCGCAACGCCGTGGCCGACGAGCTGCCCCTGGCCGACGGTGCGGCTGACGCGGTGGTCTTCACGCTGGTGCTGTGCTCGGTCGACCAGCCGCGGGCGCTGGCCGAGGCCTGGCGGGTGCTGCGACCGGGTGGTGAGCTCCGCTTCCTCGAGCACGTGCAGGCGCACGAGCCGGGGGCGACACGGCGGCTGCAGGCGGCGCTGGACGCCACCGTCTGGCCGCGGCTGTTCGGCGGCTGCCACACCGGCCGGGACACCGCCGGGGCGATCGAGGCGGCCGGTTTCACGATCACCGAGATCGAGCGCCTCACCTTCCCCGAGGGATCCCGGGGTCCGGAGGCGGCCGTGATCCTGGGCCGCGCCGTACGCCGCTGAGCCCGCGATCTGCCCATCCGAAACTCCTGCGTCACCCCGACCGTTACGATGTTTGAGGGCTCAGGAACGACGTCTGCGCCCCCGTCAACCCAACCAGGTCCACCCAGGGAGTCATCCGCGTGTCGCTCATCGACAAGGTCCTGCGCATCGGCGAGGGCAAGATCCTCCGCCAGCTCGAGGCCATCGCCAAGGCCGTCAACGCCATCGAGGACGACTTCGTCTCGATGTCCGACGAGGAGCTGCGCGGGCTCACCGAGGAGTTCAAGCAGCGGCTCGCCGACGGCGAGGACCTCGACGCCCTGATGCCGGAGGCGTTCGCCACCGTCCGCGAGGCCGCCAAGCGGGTGCTGGGCCAGCGCCACTTCGACGTCCAGATCATGGGTGGCGCGGCGCTGCACCTCGGCAACATCTCGGAGATGAAGACCGGTGAGGGCAAGACCCTGGTCTCGACGCTCCCGGCCTACCTCAACGCGCTGACCGGCAAGGGCGTCCACGTCGTCACGGTCAACGACTACCTCGCCAAGTACCACGCCGAGTGGATGGGCCGGATCCACCAGTTCCTCGGGCTCACGGTCGGCGTGATCATGCCCGACATGCGCCCCGACGAGCGCCGCGAGGCCTACAACGCCGACATCACCTACGCCACCAACAACGAGCTCGGCTTCGACTACCTGCGCGACAACATGGCCAACTCCATCGAGGAGTGCGTCCAGCGCGCGCCGTTCTTCGCCATCGTCGACGAGGTCGACTCGATCCTGATCGACGAGGCGCGCACCCCGCTGATCATCTCGGGCCCCACGCAGGACGAGGTGGAGTGGTACGCCGAGTTCGCCAAGGTCGCCGCCCGTCTGACCAAGGACACCGACTACGAGACCGACGAGAAGAAGCGGACGATCTCGATCCTCGAGCCGGGCATCACCAAGGTCGAGGACTACCTCGGCATCGAGAACCTCTACGAGTCGGCCAACACGATGCTGATCTCGTTCCTGAACAACTCGATCAAGGCCAAGGAGCTGTTCCGCAACGACAAGGAGTACGTCGTCATCGACGACGAGGTCCTGATCGTGGACGAGCACACCGGCCGCATCCTGTCGGGTCGTCGCTACAACGACGGACTCCACCAGGCCATCGAGGCCAAGGAGGGCGTGACCGTCCGCGAGGAGTACCAGACCCTCGCCACGATCACGCTGCAGAACTACTTCCGCCTCTACGACAAGCTCTCCGGGATGACCGGTACGGCCATGACCGAGGCCTCCGAGTTCAGCAAGATCTACAAGCTCGGCGTGGTGCCGATCCCCACCAACAAGCCGATGGCCCGCGTCGACCAGAAGGACCTCGTCTTCCGCACCGAGGAGGCCAAGTTCGAGGCCGTCGTCGAGGACATCGCGGAGCGGCACACCAAGGGCCAGCCGATCCTGGTCGGCACCACCTCGGTGGAGAAGTCCGAGCTGCTCTCCGGCCTGCTGAGGAAGAAGGGCGTTCCCCACTCGGTGCTGAACGCCAAGATGCACGCCGACGAGGCCAAGGTCGTCGCCCTCGCTGGTCACAAGGGTGCCGTGACCGTGGCCACCAACATGGCCGGTCGAGGCACCGACATCATGCTCGGCGGGTCGACGGAGTTCCTGGCCGACCAGGAGCTGCGCACCAAGGGTCTCGACCCGATGGACGACGCCGAGGAGTACAACGCCGCCTGGCCCGAGACCCTGGAGCGGATCACCGCGCAGGTCAAGGCCGAGCACGACGCCGTCAAGGACGCGGGCGGCCTCTACGTCCTCGGCACCGAGCGCCACGAGTCGCGCCGCATCGACAACCAGCTGCGTGGTCGCTCCGGTCGACAGGGTGACCCCGGCGAGTCCCGGTTCTACCTCTCCCTGGGCGACGACCTGATGCGCCTGTTCAAGTCCGACTGGGTCGAGCGGGTGCTGATCGCGCTCAAGGTCCCCGACGACGTACCGATCGAGAACAAGTCGGTCACCAAGTCCATCCAGTCCGCGCAGTCGCAGGTCGAGGCCATGAACTTCGACTCGCGCAAGAACGTCTTGAAGTACGACGACGTGATGAGCCGCCAGCGCGAGGTCATCTACGGCGAGCGCCGGGCCGTCCTCGAGGGGGCCGACCTGCACGAGCAGGTGCGGACCATGATCGACGACACCGTCGCCACCTACGTCACGGCGGCGACCGAGAGCTTCCCGGAGGAGTGGGACCTCGACACGCTGTGGGACGCGATGAAGGGCATCTACCCGATCTCCCTGCGCTACCAGGAGCTCGAGCGTGAGGCCGGCGGCCGCGACGGCCTCGACCGCGACACCCTGCTCTCCGACCTCCAGGCCGACGCCCAGAAGGCCTACGAGGCCCGCGAGGCCGAGGTCGGCTCCGAGGTGATGCGTGAGCTCGAGCGTCAGGTGATGCTCTCCGTGCTCGACCGCAAGTGGCGCGAGCACCTCTACGAGATGGACTACCTCCGCGAGGGCATCGGCCTGCGTGCCTACTCCCAGCGCGACCCGCTGGTGGAGTACCAGCGCGAGGGCTTCGACATGTTCAACGCCATGAAGGAGGGCATCCGCGAGGAGACGGTCGGCTTCCTGTTCAACCTCGAGGTCCAGGTCGAGGACGAGGAGGAGGAAGAGGAGATCGAGGACGACGTCGTGCCCGCCAACGCGGTGACCGACACTCTCGAGGCCGCGCAGCACGTGCACGTCCACGACGACCACGTCCACGTGCCGCACGTCCGGGCCAAGGGGCTCCAGCAGCCCAAGGCTCCGGCCAACCTCACCTACACGGCGCCCAGCGAGGACGGCGAGGTCGAGGTCCGCGGACAGCAGACCGTGACCAACGCCGACGACACCTACGCCGGGATCAGCCGCAACGCGGAGTGCCCCTGCGGCTCGGGCAAGAAGTACAAGAAGTGCCACGGCGCTCCGGGCGGGCCGACCGGCCTCACCGCGCGACCGGCCGGCTGACCAGCCGCTTCGTGTATGTCACCTGCTCGTGCGGTCGCCGGCACTGGGGACCCCGTGGTGCGGCGGGACTGCTGCTGACTGACCCCGCACGATCGGGGGTGGTGCTGCAGCACCGTTCCGCCCAGGTCCACCAGGGCAACACCTGGGGGCTGATGGGTGGCGCGATCGAGCGCGGCGAGGACCCCGCGGCCGCGGCCCTGCGTGAGGCGCACGAGGAGGCGGGGGTGGACGCCACCACGGTCACCGTGCTGCGCACGGTGCCCGGCCTCCGCCATCCCGAGTGGTCCTACACCTACGTGCTCGCCGAGGCCGAGCGCCCCGAGGACCCCGACCTCCCTGGTGGCCTCACGTGGGAGGCCGACCGCACCGTGTGGATCGACCTCGACGAGGTCGCCCGCCATCACCTGCACCCCTCGCTCGGCGCGGACTGGCCCCGACTCCGCGAGCTGCTCGGGGACCGCGACGGTACTCGTTGACACCATCATCCGAACTCGAGGACCGTGCAGCACCATCGCCCCTCGGTCAGCTCGACGCGCGCCGCGATGGCCCGTGACCGCTCGCCGTGGCGGACGTGCACGCTGATCTCGGCCGCCTCGGGCGAGGGGCAGAACACGTGCACGCTGCGGACCTGGCTGCGCAGGCGGCGTACGCGACGGTCGCCCGGGGTGGTCCGCGCCAGCAGGGCGCACCGGTGCTGCAGGTCGGCGTAGACCCTCTCGGTGGTCCAGCGCAGCAGCTGGTTGGGGCCGCGGTCGCCGCCGACGACCTCGACCACTGCGTGCGCGAAACGGTGGGCGAAGGCCTCCAGCTCCGCACGCGCCCCCGGCACCAGGCGCAGGTCCGGTGTCCGGGTGGGCCGGAGCGAGGTCTCGTAGTCGAGGGCCAGCGTGCCCTGGACGCTGCCGAGCGGCACGGGTGAGCGAGCGCTGGGCGCGTGGGGGGAGTGGGGGGAGCGGTGCAGCTGCACGGTCATCGGGTCTCCTCGAGGTCTCGGATCGGCGTGCTCAGGACGTGGTCGGGCGGGGCAGCACGAGCCGCTGGCCGGGACGGATCAGGTCCGGGTCCGGGCCGATGACGTCGCGGTTGAGGTGGTGCAGGAGGACGACCCGCTCGCAGACCCGGGCGGCGGTCGCGTGCGCGGGCAGGCCGGCCGCGGCGAGGTGCCACAGGGTGTCTCCCGGTCGTACGACGACCCGCGGGTCGGTGCGGGCCGCGCCGACGGGACGCGCGGGCACCGGGAGGACCGAGATGACATGGTCGGGCACGGAGCGCCGCTGACCGGGGACGGATGGGCCGGTGGCGGAGGCCACCCCGGGGCTCGCCGCCAGCGCGAGGCCGGCCAGCGCGAGCACCGTGCGGCGCAGCCGGGGTGGGCAGCCGACCCAGGCCGTGGCGCGGAACCGACCGTCGGTGCCCGCCTCGACCAGGGCCGCCACGCCGACCAGGGCCGCCCATCCGGCGCCGCCGACCAGGAGCCAGGTGGCAGCGGTGGTGAGCAGGTCGCCGAAGGGCACCGGTCCGGGGGACGCGAGGCGCTGAGCAACGTGAGTGAACATGTCTAATGCCTTCGTTTGCTTGCGTTTGCATCAGACAACGCTCATGCTCATCCAGTGTCAAACGTTTGTCCACAGGTTGTTTGCGCCGCGGAGACCCGGGGCATCAGTCACGACATGGGTTGGGAAGAGTCGATGTTCGCCGTGTTCGACGACCTGGAGCAGCAGGCCGCGGGCCTGCACCTGGTCGAGCGGGACGCCGAGGTGGCGGACCTGACCATCGCGGAGTACTCCCGCATCAGCCTGGGCGCCCGCCTGCACGCCTCACTCGGGCACGACCTCCGGGTGCGCCTGCTCGGTGGCCACCAGGTGGCCGGCCGGCTGGCCCGGGTCGGCGAGGACTGGATGCTCCTGGTGGACCGTGCCGGTGAGTGGATCGTGCGCTACGAGGGGATCGCGGCGCTGTCCGGGGTCTCGGCGCGCGCCAACAGCGAGGAGACCTGGTCGGTGATGGACCGGCTCAGCCTTCGTGCCGTCCTGCGGCGCTTCTCAGGGGTGAGCGAGCCCTGCCTCGTGCACTTCCGCGACGACCACCAGCTCGAGGGGCGGATCGGCCGCGTCGGGCACGACTTCGTCGAGCTCTACGTCGGGACGGGCCAGGACCGCAGCGTGCAGGTCGTGCCGGTGTCCTCGGTGAGCGCGCTCCAGGGGCGTTCCGGATGAGCAGCGCCAGGACGTCACTCCTTGACGGGCGTGCCCTCGACGAAGGGGTGGTCGCCGACGAACCGATCGGCGTCGGCGTAGGCCCGCTGGATGTAGGCCTCGAGCTCGCTGCCCTCCACCCGCCACTGGCCGCGGCCACCGATCTTGATCGCCCGGAGCTCGCCGCGGCGCACGAGCGCGTAGACCTGGGCCCCGGAGATGTTGAGCACCTCCGCCACATCGGGCAGCGTCAGGAACCTCGGCGTCGCGTTCACCCGCCCCACTCTGCCACCGGTCACGTCCGGTGGCGACCGTTTGACGCGGCGTGCCTGTGGACGGCGCGTCCGAGCAGGGGCCTCAGGAGATGACGCCCGCGGCTCCCGCCCGGCCCGAGACCGGTGCGCCCCACGCCACCCGCAGCCGTCGCGCGGGTTGGCGCAACCCGCGCCTGCTGCTGGGTCTCCTCCTCGTCGCAGGCTCGGTGGTGCTCGGAGCCCGGCTGCTCGCCGCGGCCGACGACACGGTGGGGGTCTGGGCGCTCGGGCGCGACCTGCCGGCCGGCGCCTCGGTCGACCGGGGCGACCTCGTGCGCCGCCAGATCCGCTTTCCCGACGAGCAGACCGCCGACGGCTACCTCGCCGCGAGTCGCGACCTCCCGGCCGGTGTGACCTTGAACCGCGCGGTCTCCGCCGGTGAGCTTCTCCCACGGTCGGCCTTCGCCGAGGGCTCCGGACCGAAGCTGGTCGAGGTGCCGGTCAGCGTGCTGTCCGACGACCTGCCGGCCACCGTGCGTCAGGGCTCCGTGGTCGACGTGTGGGTGACCCCCAAGGTCTCCTCGGTCGCGAGCGCCAAGGTCCGGGCCGTGCCCGTGCTCACCGACGTCGTGGTGGTGGCGGTGCCGCGCGGATCAGACGGGCTCGCGCCACAGGCCACGCGCCAGGTCATCGTGGGCGTCCCCGCGGCGCGCACCGACGACCTCGGGGCGGCGCTCGGCGGCATCTCCGACGGGCGGGTCGTCATCGCGAGGAAGGGCTGACCGCGGTGTCCGAGCGGGTCGCCGTGCTCCTGGCCGCCGGGGGAGCGGCCTGGGAGGCATCGGCCCTCCGCGTGCTGGACGGCGCGACGACGCCGGTGCTGAAGCGGTGCGTGGACCTCGCCGACCTGCTGGCCAGTGCGGCGACCGGGCAGGCCGACGTCGCCGTCGTGTCCGGCGACCTGTCGGGGCTGGACGCCGACGCGGTGACGCAGCTGCTGCGCGCCGACGTGCGCTGCGTCGCAGTGGGCCCGGTGGGTCCGGAGGCCGGTCAGCCGCCGGACACCGCCACCGAGGGCCTGACCCGTCTCGGGGTGGTCGCCGTGGTCCCCGAGTCCGAGCTGTGGCTCCTGCCCGACGCCGTCGTCTCGGCCGGCGCGCGGGAGCTGGTCGTCGACCCCGAGCCGGAGCCCGAGTTGGCCCTCGAGGTCACCGGATCGCCCGGTCGGGTCGTCGCCGTGCACGGGCCAGCCGGCGCTCCAGGACGTACGACGCTCGCGATCGGTCTCGCGGCCGAGCACGCCCACCGCGGTGAGAAGGCGGTGCTGGTCGACGCCGACCCGTACGGCGGAGCGGTGGCCCAGCACCTCGGCGTGCTCGACGAGGTCTCCGGCCTGCTGGCGGCGGCCCGGCTGGTCAACTCCGGCTCGCTCGACGCGGCCGCCTTCGCCCGCTGCCGCCGGGTGGTCGCCGACCGGTTCGAGGTGCTCACCGGTCTCCCGCGACCGGATCGCTGGGTGGAGGCCCGGCCCGGGGTCCTCGAGGCCGTGCTCGAGCGGGCCCGCGAGGTGGGCGACGTGGTCGTCGACACCGGGTTCAGCCTCGAGGACGACGCCGACCTCGGCCGCGCGATCTCGCGCAACCAGCTGACCCTCGACGCGGTCGCCCTCGCCGACCACGTCGTGGTCGTGGGCTCGGCCGAGCCGACGGGACTGGCGCGGCTGGCCCGCACCCTGGTCGAGGTGCGCGACTCGACGACCGTGCCGGTCACGGTGGTCGTGAACCGGATGCGTGACTCGCTGGGCTGGAGCAGGCGCGACATCGTCGGGATGGTGGAGGGCTACATCCGTCCAGCGGGCGTGCACTTCGTGCCGGAGGACCGGCCGACCACCGACAAGGCGCTGGTCGCAGGTCGCGCGGTCGTCGAGCTGGGCGACTCACCGCTGCGCCGGGCCGTGGCGGAGGTGCACCAGGCGCTCTTCGCCGGGCAGCCTCAGAGGCCGCCCATCAGCAGATAGAGCCCGGTGGCGGTGTAGAGGACCATCACCACGAGCATCCCGATCTGGCCGGTGACGTGGTGCCGCGGCGGCAGCAGCCGGATCGCGCGGTCGTGCGCCGCGATGACGCCGACGACGTGCCCGGTCACGACGGCCAGCACCTTGATGCTGGCCAGCAGGGACGGGTGGAACGAGAGCCAGTAGTTGACCGAGAGGTTGGCGGTGCCGAGCCAGTTGTCGCCGCTCACCATCGGGTCGCTGAGCTGCATGATCGTGCTCTGGCCCTGCTCGACGAGATAGCTCAGGTAGTGCGCCGTCATGTAGCCCACGATGATCGGGATGACCGAGTGTCCGAGCAGGGCCGGCAGCTGGCGGCGGCGTACGGCGTGCGGGCCGGTGCGCTCGACCCCGGTCGACATCGCCGCCGCGGTGAAGGTGCCTCCGACGACCAGGCAGAAGCCGAGCAGGGCGATGGAGTTGGTGACCTCGCCGTCGAGTCCCACGGCGAGCACGAACCGCTGCCACGAGATCGTGTCCTTGTAGCTGTCGAACGCGGTGGAGCCGAACAGGACCGCCACCACGGCGACCAGGCCGGGGCGGGGCGTCACCGTGGCGAGGTGGGCCAGGGGACTGCGGAGGACCAGCCGGTCGCCGTCGCGACCCCAGACCGACAGCTTGGCCAGCAGGGTGGAGTAGACCTCGAACGGGTCTGCTCGCTCGAACCACTCGTCCCCGAAGATCGCGGCGCCCACCAGCATGACGGCGAGATAGGCGGCCAGCCAGATCCGGACCGACCCGAGGTAGGCGCTCTGCGGGTTGACGAGCTCCTGCCACACGAAGGCGAAGATGCCGGCCGCAGCGGGCCAGTACCCGAGACGGGCGGGATAGGTGGCCAGCCCGACCGCGGCGTCGCCGCCGGTGATCCTGGCCAGCAGGAGGTTCAGCGTCCGCACCGGGCTGAACGCCCGGACGACCCGTCCGAGCACGAGCGAGGCCGGCACCAGGCCGACCCACACCAGCACGTAGAAGGTGCCGAGGGCCGGGTTGTTGACGAGGTCCGGCCCCCAGATCAGCGCCCAGGTGAGGTAGCCGAAGAAGAGCAGTCCCAGGGCGCGCAGCACCCACTCGAACCCCGCGCTCTCGACGACCCCGGCCAGCGCGGCCGGGACCGGGCGCCCGGGCCCCACCTCCTGGTAGCGCGGCGTCCGCCAGGCGAGGGCCAGCACGCAGAAGGAGACCACCAGCGCGGCGGTGGCGCCGCTGACGGCCAGCCCCAGCGGGATGGGCAGGTCCTTGGCCCCGCCCAGCCCGTGCAGGGGGACGAGGAACACTCAGCGCACCTCGAGCTGCGCCACGAGCTTGTCGAGGGTGTGCGACTCCATCTCGACCACGCCGGGCTGGTCGATCGTGAGGCTCTTGTCGGTCGTCCCCTCGGGATACTCGATCTCCTGCTCGGGTGAGCTGTGGATGTGCAGCTCGCCGGGCTTGTCGGCGACGATGTGCAGCTTGATCGGCGTGCCGGCCTTCACCTTGATGCTGGCTCCCTGGGGCGTGACGGTGTCGCCCTTGAAGGTGACGTCGATGACGACCCCGCCGCTCGAGTCCTTCTTGGTCGTCGTCGCGGACTTCGAGTCGTCGCCGCCGCAGCCCGAGAGCGCGAGCAGGGCGACTAGCAGCGCGGAGCACAGGCGCAGGGCGCGGGACATGGGATTCCTCCATCAGGTGGTCCTGGTTCGTGCCCTCGACAGGGGCTCTGTCAGAATCCCATGTGGCTCGAGGTCCCCGTTGGCGGGGTGAGGAAGGGGGTCGGCGATGAGCGAGCGGCTACGCGCCAGCGATCTGGCCCTGCTGGCGGACGAGACCCCGCAGACGCCGATGCACAACGCGACCCTGGAGATCTTCGACCCGGGTGACTCCGGCTTCGACTACGACCGGCTGCTCGCGCACATCGACGACCGGATCGCGTTCGTGCCCCGCTACCGCCAGCACATCCGGCGGGTGCCCGGTCGGCTCGCGAACCCGGTCTGGGTCGACGACGAGAAGTTCGACCTCGCCTACCACGTACGCCGCTCCGCCCTCCCGCGCCCGGGCACGCTCGACCAGCTCCGTGAGCTGACGGCGCGGATCATGTCGCGTCGGCTGGACCCCGATCGCCCGCTGTGGGAGATGTACTTCGTGGAGGGGCTGGAGGGCGGCCGGGTGGCCGTGCTCTCCAAGTCCCACCAGATCCTCGTGGACGGCATCTCCACCGTGGACCTCGGACAGGTCCTGCTCGACGTCGACCCCGGCCCCCGCCAGCTGGTGCTGGACAGCTGGCGCCCGGCCCACGAGCCGACGCCCACGAGCCTGGCGGCCAGCGCGCTCGTCGAGTCCGCCCGGGATCCCCGCGTCGCGGTTGCGACCCTGCGCAGCAACGCCGAGGCCCTCGGTCGCACCCTCGGAGGCGCAGCCGGCAAGGCTGGTGCCGTCGCGGGCCAGTTCTCCCGCCGCCGGGCCGCCCCGGAGTCGCCCTTCAACGTCGAGCCGTCGGCCCAGCGTCGCCTGGTGTGCGTGCGGACCTCGCTGAAGGACTACCGCAAGGTCCGCCGGGTGCACGGCGGCACCGTCAACGACGTCATCCTGGCCACGCTGTCGGGCGCGGTCCGCGCGTGGCTGATGACCCGGTCGGAGGCCGTCGGGGCCGGTCGCCGGCTGCGGGCCCTGGTCCCGATGAGCGTCATCGACGAGGAGCTCGAGCCGACCTCGCTGGGCTCGCAGGTGGTCGGCCACCTCGTCGACCTGCCGATCGGCGAGGGGTCGCCCGTCGTACGCCTCCACCAGGTGTCCTACGCCCTGCGCGCGCACAGCGAGACCGGCAAGGCGGTGGCAGCCGACCGGATCGCCGGCGTCGCAGGCTTCGCGCCCAACACCTTCCACTCCCTCGGGTCGCGGGTCGCCTTCAAGGAGGCCCGCGGGAGCGTCAACCTGGTCATCACCAACGTGCCCGGGCCGCAGTTCCCGATGTACCTCGCCGGCGCGGAGATGCTGGAGACCTATCCGGTGCCGCCGCTGTTCCCCGGCTTCTCGCTCTCGGTCGGCGTCACCTCCTACGACGGAGCGGTCTACTACGGCATCAGCGCCGACCGGGACGCCCTCCCGGACATCGAGGTCCTCGGCCAGTGCGTGCGCGAGGCCCTCGACGAGCTGGTGGACAGCGCCAGCGACAGCCGTCCTCGCGCCCCCCGTGGACGCCGGAAGACCGAGAAGCCCCAGTGAGCGTGCGCGTCTACGTGCCGACGAGCCTGGAGGCGCTGGCGCGCTTCTCCGAGGACGGCGGCATCGGCCCCTCGCCGGTGCACGCGCACGCCGTCACCGCCTGGCTGCGCGAGGAGTGGCCCGAGGCCGAGCAGGACGACCGGGAGTACGCCGCGCTGACGGCCGCCGCGGACGACTCGGCCCGCTTCCTGGGTCCCGACGACCGGCCCCGGCGGGTGGTGGTCGTGGCGGAGGTCGAGGGGGTCACCGAGGACCGCGAGTCGACCGGCGTGACCGTGGACGCGGCGATCGCGATGCGCCTGGTGCGCGCGATCCACGCCGACACCGAGGACGTGGACCCGGCCGACCCGGAGAACCTGGGAGATCTCGGCTGGTTCGGCGTACAGGAGATCCCGAACCTGTTCCACTGATCCCTGCGGACCGTCTCGGTCACGACAACTCGGGAGAGTGCACATGAACCGACGCTGGATGGCGCTGGTGGGCGCCGTCGCGCTGGCCACCGCCGCGCCGCAGGCCACCGCCGTCGCACGGGCCGGGTCCACCGTCCCGCAGGTGGGACCGCGCACGGACCGGGGGACCGGTGCCGAGAACGGGCTCGCCCGTCTCCGCGCCGACGCGAACGGCAGGCTCCGGGTGCACCGCGCCTCCGACGGTGCCGTCGACTTCGTGAGCTCGACCGACGGACGCGCGATGGTCGACGCCGCCGGCACGGACAGCCCGCGACGCACGGTCGCCGACCAGCTCGCGCGCTACGGCCAGACCTTCGGCATCGACAACGTCCTTTCCCGGGCGGTGGTCACCCGGACCAGCCGCTCCACCACGGGCGGCTCCGTGGTGCGCTCCGAGCAGGTCGTCGACGGGGTGCCCGTCTTCGGCGGCCAGATCGTGATGAGCCTCGACAAGCACCAGGGCGTCGTGGCCGTGGACGCCGCGACCACCGGCGCCGTGGAGGTCCCGGCGGCACGCGTCAGCGAGAGCAGGGCCCGGGCCGTCGCCCTGGCCGTCACGTCCAGGTCGCACAAGGTCGCAGCCGGCTCGCTCCGGGCGGTCGACCGGGGACGCACGCTCTACGACCCCGCGATCGTGCACACCACCGACCCCCTGGGCGTCCGGCCCGCCTGGGAGTTCGAGGTCACCAACCACGCACGACATCCGCGAGACCGTGCTGGTCGGCACCGGCCGTGGCGAGGTCGCCGTCCACTTCAACAACACGCCCCGCCTCGACCGGCGGGTGTGCGACAACGTCAACAAGCAGACGATCAGCAGCCAGCACACGGTGCCCGTGTGCACGACACCGGCGCGGGTCGAGGGCGGCGCTCCCAAGAACTCCGAGGTCGACGCGGCGTACAACAACCTCGGCGCGACCTCCGACGCGTACGCCGACCTGGACGGCCTCGACCTGACGGCCCTCATCGGCTACACCAGGAGCGGCACCAGGAGCCTGGCCTCCACCGTCCGCTGGTGCTTCAGCGACGACGACTGCCCCTATCCCAATGCGTTCTGGGACGGCAACCAGATGGTGTTCGGCAAGGGCTACGCCAAGGCGGACGACGTCGTCGGCCACGAGCTCACCCACGGGTTCGTCGAACGCACGTCCAACCTCTTCTACTTCCACCAGAGCGGCGCGCTGAACGAGTCGCTGGCCGACACGATCGGCGAGATCGTCGATCACCGGAACCCCCTCTCCACCCAGAGCGACGCGAGCTGGACGCTCGGGGAGGACCTCGGCGACCCCCAGTCCGTGCGCAGCATGAAGAACCCCCTGCTGCACGACCAGCCCGACAAGATGACGAGCCCCAAGTGGGACCCCTCCGTCGTCTTCGAGGACGGCGGGGCGGTGCACGCCAACGACGGCGTCGGCAACAAGACCGCCTACCTGATCTCCCAGGGGGAGACCTTCAACGGCCAGACCGTCACCGGGATCGACGCCGGTGACCCGGGCCTCGCGAAGACCGGTCGCCTCTACCTCGAGGCGATCCCGCGGCTCACCTCGGGCGCGGAGTACGCCGACCTCGGCCGCGTGCTCACCAGCACCTGCGACCAGCTCGCCGTCTCGAGCACCGGCGGCTTCACCTCCGGTGACTGCGACCAGGTGCGCAAGGCGGTCACGGCCACCGAGCTGTCGTCGGCGCCCACCGAGACCGGCGCGGCCGCCCCCGAGGCACCCGTCTCGTGCCCGACCGGGAGCGCCGTCACCACCGTGCTGCAGCGCGACGACGACGACCTCGACGGCTTCGGGTTCACCTCGACCTCCCGGCTGTGGGGCCGGACGCCCGCCTTCGCGCCGTCGTACTCCACGAGCGGCACGGAGTCGCTGTTCGCCTACGACCCCGACCCTGCGCTGGGCGACCCGGCCGCCGGGACGCTGACCAGCGCGCCGTTCACCGTGCCGGCCGCATCGGGCGGGACGCACCTGAACTTCCACCACGCCTACGTCCTCGACTTCGACGGGAACACCTACTACCACGGCGGCCGGCTGGTGGTCTCGAAGCTGACGGGCGGCGCCTGGACCGAGGTGACCGGCCTGCCGTGGCGCAACGGGCCCACCCGGCACGTCCGCGGCAGCACGCGGACCGGGTTCACCGGCTTCAGCGGCGACAGCCACGGCTACGGCTCCAGCGAGGTCGACCTCTCGTCGCTGGCGGGCGAGCGGGTCAAGGTCGCGTTCCGGATCGAGGGCGGCACCGACGTCGCCTACTACGGCTGGTGGATCGACGACGTCCGGCTCTACGGCTGCGACACCGACACCATCCCCGCGGCCGACCCGGTGGCACCGACCGTGCCTACGGCGGCGGCCGTCAGGGCGTTCCGCACGAGTGCGACCGTCTCGTGGAAGGCGCCGGTCGACCAGGGCAGCAAGCCGATCGACTACTACCGGGTCCACCACCTCGGTGAGGTCACCATCGTCCCGGGCACCTCCACCACGCTCACCGGGCTGGCCGGCACGGAGACGGAGCCGGTGATGGTCGAGGCGGTCAACAAGGACGGGCTGGTCGGTCCGCAGGCGACGGTGAGGATCTACCCGACGAGTGCGACCGTCTCGACGTCGACGACCAGGGTCTCGGCGAACACCTCGTTCACGGTGACCGCCAAGGTGGTCCGGCTCGGGGCCTCCGCGGTCATCAAGTCGATGCCGGTGGTCCTGCAGCGCCAGGTGCCGGGGTCGTCGACGTGGCACAACGTGAGCTCGGGCACGACGGGCTCGAAGGGCACCAAGGCGTGGTCGGTCAAGCTGACGAGCACCACCGCCTACCGGGTGGTGGCGCAGGGCGCCTCCTACAACCTCGGGTCGCTCTCGACGTCACGCACGGTCAAGAAGCGCTGAGCGGGTGCGGCCCGGCCGGCTCCTTTTGGCCGGGCCCCACACCGTCTGAGAGCATCGCGAGCATGGATGCGATCACCACGCCCCCGGCTCCCGTCAACGAGCCCAACCTCAGCTATGCGCCCGGCAGCCCCGAGCGCGCCTCGATCGAGGCGGCGCTCGCCCACCTGGGGGCCAACCCGATCGACCTGACCGCGACCATCGGCGGGAGGAAGCGACTGGGTGGCGGCGCGGAGATCCAGGTGGTCCAGCCTCACGACCACGCCCGCGTGCTCGGTGTCCTCAAGAACTCCACGAGGCGCGACGCCCAGGCGGCCGTCAAGGCCGCCAGCGACGCCGCTCCGGGCTGGCGCGCGATGTCCTTCGACGACCGTGCGTCCATCATCCTCAAGGCTGCCGACCTGCTCGCCGGTCCCTGGCGGCGCGCGGCTCAACGCCGCCACCATGCTGGGGCAGTCGAAGACGGTCTGGCAGGCCGAGATCGACGCCGCCTGCGAGCTGATCGACTTCTGGCGCTACAACGTCCACTACGCCCGCGGGATCCTGGCCGAGCAGCCGATCGCCAACAGCCCCGGCGTGTGGAACCGCACCGACCACCGCCCCCTCGAGGGCTTCGTCTACGCGATCACACCGTTCAACTTCACCGCGATCGCGGGCAACCTCCCGACCGCCCCGGCCCTGATGGGCAACACGGTCGTCTGGAAGCCCTCGCCCACCCAGCAGCTCGCCGCGCACCTGACGATGGAGCTGCTCGAGGAGGCCGGGCTTCCGCCGGGCGTCATCAACATGCTCCCCGGCGACGGGCTCGAGGTCTCCGACGTCGTGCTCAAGCACCCGGACCTGGCGGGCATCCACTTCACCGGTTCGACGCCGACCTTCAAGCGGCTGTGGGCGACGGTGGGGGAGCAGCTCTCGACGTACCGCACCTATCCGCGCATCGTCGGCGAGACCGGCGGCAAGGACTTCATCGTCGCGCACCCCTCCGCGGACCTCGACGTGCTCCGGGTGGCGATGATCCGCGGCGCTTTCGAGTTCCAGGGCCAGAAGTGCTCGGCCGCCTCGCGGGCCTACGTGCCGCGGTCGCTGTGGAAGAAGCTCAAGGACCAGCTGGTCGCGGAGACCGAGAACCTCACCATGGGCAACGTCACCGACCTGTCCAACTTCATGGGCGCGGTGATCGACGACCGCGCGTTCGCCAAGCACAAGAAGGCGATCTCCCGGGCCAAGCGGTCGCAGAAGCTCGACGTGATCGCCGGCGGCCAGGTCGACGACTCGATCGGCTACTTCGTGCGACCCACCCTCATCGAGTCGACGGACCCGACCGACGCGATCTTCAGCGAGGAGTACTTCGGCCCGATCCTCGCCGTGCACGTCTACGACGACAGCCGGTTCGAGGCCGTGGTCGACCAGATGGAGTCGTTCGCGCCGTACGCCCTGACCGGTGCGGTGATCTCCCAGGACCGCGAGGCCGTCGCCTGGGCCATGGAGCGGCTGCGCTTCGCGGCCGGCAACTTCTACATCAACGACAAGCCGACCGGGGCGGTCGTCGGCCAGCAGCCGTTCGGCGGCGCCCGGGCGTCGGGCACCAACGACAAGGCGGGTGCGCCGGGGAACCTGACCCGCTGGGTCTCGGCGCGCTCCATCAAGGAGACGTTCGCGCCGCCGAAGGACCACCGCTACCCCCACATGGGCTGATGGTCGCCCTCCACCTGGGCCCCCTGCACCCGGTCGAGAAGATCCTGACGCTGCTGCTCGCCTTCGGGCCGTTCGTGCTGCTCGCGCTGACGATCTGGGTCAGCCGTCGCCGAAGCTCCGGCGACAGCGACCACTCCGCGCCCTAGGGTCGCGTCCATGAGCGAGATCGCGCGCACCACCCCGCCCCTGGCCGGCACCGAGGCCGAGGTGGTCCTCGGCTTCCTCGACTACCACCGCGACACCCTGCGACAGAAGGTCGAGGGGCTCGACAGCGGGCAGCTGGCCCAGCGGCTGGCCCCGTCGACGATGACCCTCGGTGGCGTCGTCAAGCACATGGCCTACGTCGAGGACTGGTGGTTCAACCAGGTCTTCGCCGGCCACCCCGAGCCGGAGCCCTGGGCCTCGGCGGACTGGGAGGCCGACAACGACTGGGACTGGCACTCCGCCGACGGCGACTCGCCCGAGGAGCTGCGCGCCCTGCTGGACGCCGCCGTCGCCACCTCCGACGAGATCATCCGGTCGGCGCTCGCCGGCCCCGACGGGATGGACGCGCTGTCCGTGCGGGAGAGCAACGCGCGGCCGGGTCAGAGGTTCAGCCTGCGGTGGGTGGTGGCCCACCTGTTCGAGGAGTACGCCCGGCACAACGGCCACGCCGACCTGCTGCGCGAGTCCGTGGACGGCGAGGTCGGCGAGTAGTCCCTGAGGTCAGCGCTGGCCGGCGAGCCAGTCGACGCCGACCTCGTGCTCGGCCCGGAGGGCCTTGGTGAGGAGGTCCGCGATCAGGCCCTCGATCTTGCCGCCCACGAGCGGGATGTTCACCTTCACCGTGAGGTTGACTGTCTCGGTGGTGCCGTCGGGGTCCTGGGTGACCAGGGCGGTGCCGGTGATCTCGCCGGGCTTCCCGGGGATGACGAGGTTGATGGTGCCCTTCTCGGGACCGGTCCAGTCCTCGGACTGGATGATGTTGATCTCGTCGCCGACGAACTTCTTGGCGAAGCCGGGGATGCCGCGGGCGGCCTGCACCTGGTTCACCTCGACGCTCATGCCCGTGCCGTCCCGGTCGATCCGGACCGTGCGGCGCTGCACGCGCTGGTAGTCGCAGACCTTCTCCCGGAAGGCCGGGTCGGCCAGCATCTCGTGCACCTGCTCGAGCGTGGCTCCGTCGTAGCGGAGCTCCTCGGAGACCTTCTTCATCGTCGACCCTTCCCGTCGGCGAGCCAGGCGACCCCGGCTGCGTGCTCCTTGTCCATGCCCCTGGTCACCAGGTCGCCCATCAGCGACTCCAGCTTGCCCCCGATGAGCGGGACCTTGACCTTCACCTCGACGTCGAGGGTCTCGGTGGTCACGCCGCCGGACTCCGCGAGGGCCAGGGTGCCCTTGATCGAGGTCGGCTTGCCCGGGGTGTCGATGGTGATCGTGCCGCCGGCGGGGGAGCCCCACTCCTCGGACTGGACCGCCCGCGTGGTGGCGCCGGCGAACTTCTTCGCGAAGCCGGGCACCCCCTCGGTGGGCTGCACCTGGTCGATGTGGACGCTGATCCCCTCACCCTGCGGGGTGATGGTCACGTCGGCCGAGATCACCCCCATCGCGTCGGCCGACGCCTGCCGGAAGGCCGGGTCGGACAGCATCGCGAAGACGTCGGCCAGGGGCGCGTCGTAGTGGATCTCGTGGCGCAGCTTCATGCCCGCATCATGCTGCATGGGAGTACGCCGGGCACAGGCGGCCACGCCCGCGTGGACCTGCGCATAGGTTGAGCCCATGGAAGACGAGAACTTCGTGTCGTTCGGCGAGGAGGGTGCGCTGCTGACCTACGGCAGCTATCTGCGGCTGCCGCAGCTGCTCGACGCCCAGCACCTCGAGTCGGACCCGCCCGCGCACGACGAGCTGCTGTTCATCACCATCCACCAGGTCTACGAGCTCTGGTTCCAGCAGCTGCTGCACGAGGTGACCGCGGTCCGGGACGCGCTGCTGTCGACGGAGGACGGGCAGGACGCCGGCGACCGGCTCTGGTGGGCCCGGCACCTGATGAACCGCGTGCACGTGATCGAGCGCGTCCTGGTGCAGCAGGTCGACGTGCTCGAGACGATGACCCCGCAGGACTTCCTCGAGTTCCGGCAGCGGCTCGCGCCGGCGAGCGGGTTCCAGTCGGTGCAGTTCCGCGAGCTGGAGTTCCTCTCCGGGGCCAAGGACGAGGGCTACGTCCACCGCTTCAAGGGGCTCACCGACCACGAGCGGGAGAGCCTGCACCGTCGGCTCGAGGAGCCGTCCTTGTGGGATGCGTTCACCGAGCTGCTCGCCGCCCGTGGCCTGGACACCTCCTCCGACGAGGCGCTGACCGCCTCGCTGCGGGAGGTCGCCCACGACCGCCCGAGGCACGGCGACCTCTGGGCGATGGCGGAGGCGCTGATCCTCCACGACGAGCTCGCGGCGGCCTGGCGCGCGCGGCACGTGGTGATGGTCGAGCGGATGATCGGGTCCAAGACGGGGACCGGCGGGTCCACCGGGTCGACGTACCTCCGCAGCCGGCTGGAGCTGAAGTACTACCCGCTCCTGTGGAACCTGCGCTCCGCCCTCTGAGCGGTTGCGGCAGATTTTCTCGGATTCGAGACCGAATGGCCGTCGATGAAAGTTGTCGCGGAACCCGTCCGGGCATAACGTCGAAATCGTGACGACGCTGGAGAAAAGCAAGTCCGAGCTGCTCGCCTCGCTGTGCGACTTCGCCGACGCACGGTCGGGCAAGACGCCCGACGGGGTCGACCTCCCCTCGGTGCTCAAGGCGTTCTACCGCCACGTCGCTCCCGAGGACCTGCTCGAGCGCGACGCGGCCGACCTCTACGGCGCCGTGATGGCCCAGCTGCGGATCGCCGACGAGCGGCCGCAGGGCACGGCGGCGATGCGCGTCTTCACCCCCATGGTCTCGGTCAACGGCTGGTCGGCCGGCGGCCACACGGTCGTCGAGGTGGTCACCGACGACATGCCCTTCCTGGTGGACTCGGTGTCGATGGCGCTGGCGGAGGCCTCGCACGACATCCACCTGGTGATCCACCCCCAGTTCGTCGTACGCCGCGACCTGTCGGGCCAGCTGCTCGAGGTGCTGGACGAGTTCGCCGACACCGAACCCCACGACGTGGCCCGCGAGTCGTGGATGCACCTCGAGATCGACCGGATCGCCGACGACGACATCGGCGTGATCACCGAGCGGCTCAACAAGGTCCTGACCGACGTGCGGGATGCGGTCGAGGACTGGTCACGGATGCACGCCCAGATCGACCGGATCATCGAGGACCTCGAGGAGCACCCGCCGCCGCTGCCCGCCGAGGAGCTGGAGCAGGGCGCGGCGCTGCTCCGCTGGCTGGGCGACAACCACTTCACCTTCCTCGGCTACCGGGAGTACGCCCTCGAGGCCCGCCCCGACGGCGAGACCCTCGTCGGCGTCCCGGGCACCGGCTTCGGGATCCTGCGTGCCGACCCGCCCGCCCCACGGGTGCTGCCCGAGGCCGTCGCCTACCGGGCCCGGGACAAGCAGCTGCTCGTGCTGGCCAAGGCCAACTCGAAGGCCACCGTGCACCGGCCGGTCTACCTGGACTACGTCGGGGTGAAGAAGTTCGACGACAACGGCGAGGTCGTCGGCGAGCGCCGCTTCCTGGGCCTGTTCTCCTCGGCCGCCTACACCGAGTCGGTGGGCCGCATCCCGGTGCTGCGGGAGAAGGCCAAGCTGGTCATCGACAGCGTCGGCCTCGAGCCGATGAGCCACGCCGGCAAGGCGCTGATGGACGTGCTCGAGACCTATCCGCGCGACGAGCTGTTCCAGACCTCGGTCGAGGACCTGGTGCCGATCGCCTCCCAGGTGATGTACACCCGTGAGCGCCGCCAGCTGAAGCTCTTCGTGCGCCGCGACATCTACGGCCGCTTCCTGTCCTGCCTGGTCTACCTGCCGCGCGACCGCTACAACACCACGGTCCGGGAGCGCATCTCCACCATCCTCAAGGCGCAGCTCCACGGCGACAGCATCGAGTACACCGCGCACGTGGGTGAGTCGTTCGCGGCCCGGTTGCACTTCGTCGTCCGTCCCGGTCCGGGGGAGCAGATCGGCGAGCCCGACGTCGCCGACCTCGAGCGCCGCTGCGCCGAGGCCGCCCGGTCCTGGCGCGACGACTTCACCAGCGCCGTGATCACGGCGTACGGCGAGGAGCAGGGCAGCCGCCTGGTCCGGAGGTACGCCGGGTGCTTCCCCGAGGCCTACAAGGAGGACTACCCGCCGCAGACCGGAGCGGTCGATCTCGGCCGCCTCGAGCAGATCGAGGGCGACGAGGGGTTCGCGCTCTCGCTCTACGAGGACGTCGCGGCGCCTCCCGGCGAGGCCCGGCTGAAGGTCTACCGCATCGGCCCGCCGCTGTCGCTCTCCGAGGTGCTGCCGATCCTCTCCACCACCGGGGTCGAGGTCGTCGACGAGCGGCCCTACCAGCTCGAGGGCCTCGCCCGGGAGTCCTACATCTACGACTTCGGGCTGCGCTACCACCGCGCCATGCCGGATCGTGCGCGCGAGCTGTTCCAGGACACCGTGGCCGCCGTGTGGGACGGCTACAACGAGAGCGACGGCTTCAACGCACTCGTCCTGGCGGCCGGCCTGACCTGGCGGCAGGCGACCGTGCTGCGCGCCTACGCGAAGTACATGCGCCAGGGCGGCACCCCCTTCGCCCAGGACTACATCGAGGGGGCGCTGCGCAACAACGTCGACATCACCCGCTACCTCGTGCACCTCTTCGAGGCCCGCTTCGACCCGGGCCGGGCCGAGCGCGCCGGAGGTGGCATCGCCGCGGACAGCGAGGCCCGGACCGCCAAGTGCGCCGACCTCGAGGAGCGCATCCTGCGGGCGCTCGACGACGTGTCCAGCCTCGACCACGACCGGATCCTGCGGTCCTACCTGACCAACATCAAGGCGACGCTGCGGACCAGCTTCTTCCAGACCGGTCCCGACGGACGGCCCCTCGAGCGGCTCTCGCTCAAGGTCGACCCCTCGGCCATCCCGGAGCTGCCCGAGCCGCGGCCGAAGTTCGAGATCTTCGTCTACTCGCCGCGGGTCGAGGGCGTGCACCTGCGCTTCGGCGCGGTGGCGCGCGGCGGCCTGCGCTGGTCGGACCGACGCGACGACTTCCGCACCGAGATCCTCGGCCTGGTCAAGGCGCAGATGGTGAAGAACACCGTGATCGTCCCGGTCGGGGCCAAGGGCGGGTTCTTCTGCAAGCAGCTGCCCGACCCCGGCGACCGCGACGCCTGGATGAGCGAGGGCGTGGCCTGCTACACGACCTTCATCTCCGGCCTGCTCGACATCACCGACAACCTCGTCGACGGCGACGACGGCCAGCGCACGGTGGCGCCGCCCAAGGACGTCGTGCGCCATGACCCCGACGACACCTACCTCGTGGTCGCGGCCGACAAGGGCACCGCGACGTTCAGCGACATCGCCAACCAGATCTCGGCCGACTACGGCTTCTGGCTCGGGGACGCCTTCGCCTCCGGCGGCTCGGTCGGCTACGACCACAAGGCGATGGGCATCACCGCCCGCGGCGCCTGGGTGTCCGTGCGCCGGCACTTCCGCGAGCGGGGGATCGACTGCCAGAGCGAGGACTTCACCTGCGCCGGAGTCGGCGACATGTCCGGTGACGTGTTCGGCAACGGGATGCTGTGCTCCGAGCACATCCGCCTGGTGGCGGCCTTCGACCACCGCGACATCTTCATCGACCCCACCCCCGACGCCGCCGCGTCGTACGCCGAGCGCAAGCGGCTCTTCGACCTGCCGCGCTCGTCGTGGCAGGACTACGAGAAGGCGCTGATCTCCGAGGGCGGTGGCATCTGGCCGCGGAGCGCCAAGTCGATCCCGGTCAGCCCGCAGATGCGGGAGGCGCTCGGGCTCGACGACGCCGACCTGACCAACGGCCGGGTGACCCCGGCGGAGCTGATGAAGGCGATCCTGCTCGCCCCGGTGGACCTGCTCTGGAACGGCGGCATCGGCACCTACGTGAAGGGCAGCTCCGAGACCCACGCGGACGCCGGCGACAAGGCCAACGACGTGATCCGGGTCAACGGCCGGGACCTGCGCGCCCGCTGCGTGGGTGAGGGCGGCAACCTGGGACTGACGCAACGGGGCCGCATCGAGTACGCCCAAGCCGGCTGCGGCGGTCGCGGCGGCCGGATGAACACCGACTTCATCGACAACTCCGCCGGCGTGGACACCTCCGACCACGAGGTCAACATCAAGATCCTCCTGGACCGGGTGGTGGCCGACGGCGACCTGACCGGCAAGCAGCGCAACGAGCTGCTGGCCTCGATGACCGACGAGGTCGCGCAGCTGGTCCTGGTCGACAACTACGACCAGAACGTCGCCCTGGCCAACGCGGTGGCCCTCGCCCCGGCCCTGCTGCACGTGCACGAGGACTGGATGCGCACCCTCGAGCAGGGCGGCCTGCTGAACCGCGACCTGGAGGCCCTGCCGTCGCGGCGTGAGGTCGCCGGGCGGCTCGACCGGGGGGAGGGGCTGACCTCGCCCGAGATCTCGGTGCTGCTGTCCTACACCAAGATCGTCCTCGCCGAGGACCTGATCACCAGCGACCTCCCCGACGACCCGTTCTTCCGCTCGGAGCTGTTCTCCTACTTCCCGGCGAAGATGCGGCAGGGCTACCGCGGCCAGATGGAGCAGCACCAGCTGCGGCGCGAGATCGTAGTGACCGAGATCGTGAACCAGCTGGTGAACAACGCCGGCATCACCTACTTCCACCGGCTCGCCGGGGAGACGTCCGCCAGCACGGCAGAGCTCACGCGGGCCAACTTCGTGGCGCGAGAGATCTTCGGCGCGAGCCGGCTGCAGCGACAGATCTCGTCCTTCGACAACCAGCTCGACGCGTCGGTGCAGACTCACATGCGGCTGGAGAGCCGCACCCTGGTCGAGCGTGCGTCTCGCTGGCTGCTGAACAGCCGGCGCGGCGCCGCTGACACCGAGTCGCTGGTGGAGACCTTCGAGGTCGTCGTCGAGAAGGTGATGGCCGAGCTGCCGTCCCTGCTCGTCGGTCGCGAGCTCGAGGCCTTCGAGAGCCGGCGTGATGCCCTGGTGGACCAGGGCGTGCCGGAGGACCTCGCCGTGCGGGTGGCCGTGTGCCCTGCGGCGTACATGATCCTGGGCGTGGTCGAGACCGCCGCGCGCGACGACCTCGACCCGATGGACGTGGCCAAGGTCCACTTCGAGGTCGGGGAGCGCCTGGGACTGCCGCTGCTCGTCTCGCGCATCCTGGCCCTGCCACGCGAGGACCGCTGGCAGACGATGGCCCGCGCGGCCCTGCGCGACGACCTGCACGCCGTGCACGCGCAGCTCACCGCGCAGGAGCTCGCCGGCAACCCGCCGCCCGAGAAGAACACCGCGCAGGCGGTGCGGACCCTGCAGGAGATCTGCTCCGACGAGGACACCGACCTCGCGCGGCTCTCGGTCGCGCTGCGGGTGGTGCGCAGCCTTCTCTGAGCCCGTCTCGCGTCGAAGATGAAGCCGCGGACGGAGTCCTGTCCGGATGGTGGGGCCACTAGCCTTCGCTGCATGAGCTCCCACCCGGCCGACGCGGCGACACGACGACGCTGTGCCGGCCTTCCGGGCCGGCTCGAGTACGCCCCGGCCTCGGGCGCGCCGGTGAGGGAGCACTCGTGGGCCTGCTGATCACCCCGAGGGCCCTGCTGCGACGGCACGTCGCCGCGCCGATGGCCCGACTGGCCGGGGCACCGCTGCGCAGCCCCCTCGCAGGTCGGGTCGTGCTCGTGACCGGCGCCTCGTCGGGGGTGGGAGAGGCGACGGCCCGGGCGGTCGCGGAGCGCGGCGCCGTGGTGCTCTGCGTCGCCCGGCGGCAGGCCGAGCTCCACCGGGTGGTGGGTGAGATCGAGGAGGGCGGCGGGTCGGCCCACGGCTACGCCTGCGACCTCACCGACCCAGCGGCCACCGACGCGCTGGTGGCGCGGGTGCTGAGCGAGCACGACCACGTCGACCTCCTCGTCAACAACGCGGGTCGCTCGATCCGTCGTTCGCTGGAGCTGTCGCACGGGCGGATGCACGACTTCGAGCGCACCATGGCGATCAACTACTTCGGCCCGGTGCGACTGACCATGGGCCTGCTGCCCCGGATGCGCGAGCGCCGGTTCGGGCACGTGGTCAACATCGTCACGTGGGGTGTCCAGCTCAAGGCGCCCAAGTTCTCGGCGTACATCGCCTCCAAGACCGCGCTGGACACCTTCGCCCGGATCGCCGGCCGGGAGACGTGGTTCGACAACGTCACCTTCACCAACCTGCGCCTCGACCTCGTGCGCACGGACATGATCGAGGCGACCGACGCCTACCGCAACGCGCCGGCGAAGAGCCCCGAGAAGGCGGCGCTGCTCGTCGTGCGCGCCCTCGAGGACCGGCCGGTGACGATCTCCACCGTCGCCGGGCGGGTCGGCGAGGTGCTCAACCTGGTGGCGCCGCGCGCGATGGACGCCGGCATGGCGTGGATGGCCGCCCGGATGCCCGACTCACGGGCCGCCCGGGCCCACGTCCCGGGTCAGGACTTGCGGACGCGTACGCCGAGCGGGTCGGCGAAGACCACCACGTTGCTGTCGTAGGAGCTGCCGTTCCAGTCGGTGCAGGTGATCAGCACCAGGCGCAGGTCGTCGCGCTTCTGGCCGAACAGCCGCACGGAGCGCTTGGCGAGCTCGGCCTTGCTCCAGGTGACGACCCGGGTCGTCTTGTAGATCATCGCCCCCTTGGGGGTCACGACCTTGACGTGCTGCCCCCGACGCAGCTTGCCGAGGTTGTCCATCACGCCGCCGCCGGTGTGCACGGTGTGCCCGGTGAGCACAGTCTGGCCGCGCGCGGCTCCGGGGCGGGCGCTGCGCTGCCACCAGCCGACGTCACTCGGGTCGGCGGGCGGGTCGAGGACCTGCTGCTGGTTGACCTCGATCGGCAGGATGGACGCCCGGATCTTGAGGGCCGGCACGACAAGCCGCACCGGCTTCGAGGGCGCTGACAGCTCGCGGAACGGGGACGAGGCCTTGGCGGCCGGCGAGGGAAGGACCAGGCCGGCGGCGACCAGGACGCCGCACAGCGCCAGCAGCGCGCTGCTCAGCCCGGCGATCCTGGCGTCCCAGGAGGAGTCGCTCATGACGGTCCCGGGCCCTCAGTCCTGCAGGCGCCGGAAGGTGACGAGACCGGCACCCAGCGAGACGAGCAGCGCGAAGGCGCCCAGCACGACGGTGGTCGTGGACCGGTCCTCGGGCGTGGCGTACTTCGCGGGCACGTTCTCGTAGCCGGCGGAGACCGCCTTCGGCAGGCCGGTGGCCTTCGGGGGCGCCGCGGCCGCGGCCGGGGCAGAGGTCACGACCCGGCCCGAGGGGCCACAGGCGGCATTGCCGATCTGCAGCTCCGCCAGGGAGGCGTCGAGCTGGTCCTCGAGGGCGGGGAGGACCTTGAGGTCCAGGGCCCGGACCTTGATGGCCCCGTCGGTCCGGACCTGTTGGTTCAGGGTGATGTCGAGGACGTTCGCCTCGAGCGGGGCGAGGTTCTCCTCGAGCTGCGAGCGGACGTTGGCGATGATCTGCTCACGGATCGGAGCCAGGGCGGCCTTGAGTGGAGCCGCCTGCCCGTCGAAGGAGTCGTTCAGGTCGGCCTCGACACCGTCGACGATGAGGTCCAGCACGTCGCTGAGGTCCGTCGCGTAGTGCGTGTTCGGGGCGGGGTGAAGAGGCAGGCTGAGGAGGGTCAGGGTCTTCCCCGGAACGCTCAGCTTGATGCCGGCGTCCACCAGCGTGGCGGATCCCTCGGCGGTGCCGGGGGCGGCGGTGCAGCGGCCCTCGACGACACCGAAGCCGGCGGAGAGGCCTAGCTCGTCGAACTGGCCGGCGCTCGCGCCCTGCACCTGGGTGAGGAGGGCGGCGATCTGGTCGATCACCGGCTGGGTCAGGGCGTTGGCCGGGCCGAGGGCCGAGGCGGGGTCGAACGCCACCAGGCCGCTCAGGTCCAGGGTGCCGAGGGTCGTGTTGACGGCCTCGCCGGGGTTGAGGCAGCTGGAGTCACCGATCTGGGCGACCGACCCACCGGGGCCGGCCACTCCCGCGCAGGCGGCCGAGGTGCCGTTGCTCCTGGCCGTGGCCTCCTGGGCCAGGGCGCCGGCCGTGACCGGTCCCCCCTGGAGCACCGACACGGGAGGCGCGGCGTCGCCGGTCTTGGTCTCCTTGGAGCCGTCGTTGGTGGCGGTGGCGTCACCGGATCCCTGGCCGTTGCCGGCCACGGAGACGTTGATCGCGTTGGCGCCCGACTGCGAGACGGGTGCGGCGGCCATGGCGGGCGTGACGGCGACCGTGCTGAGCGCGAAGGCACCGACGATGGTGGCGAAGCGCAGGTGTGAGCGCACTGAGTTCCTCCCCAGGAAGCGCAGGCGGGCGGGGGGCATGCCTGCGTTGTTCAATGACCGATCAACTTCCCGCGGGTGAGGAAGTTACGCCGCGGGGAGCATGGGATGTATGCCCGGACGGCGACCGGTCAACCCTGGATCAGCTGGCCTTCTTCGCCTGCTTCTTGGCGGCGGTCTTCCCGGGCGACTTCTTGGCGGCCTTCTTGGCCGGCTTCTTCGCCGCCTGCTTCTTCGCGGCGGTCTTCGCGGCGGGCTTCTCCTCGTCCGCGTCGTCGTCCGACGTGGTCTTCTCGCCGCGCGCCGACTTGGCCGCGTCCACGCTGCGCTGGAGGGCTGCGAGCAGGTCGACGACCTCGCCCGAGGACTTCTTGGCCTCGGGGGTGCGCTTCACGTCGCCCCCCTCGATCTTGGTCCTCACCATCTCCTCGACCGCACCGCGGTAGTCGTCCTCGAACTCCGAGGCGTCGAAGTCGCCGGCCAGGGTCTCGACGAGCATCTTCGCCATCTTGACCTCGGCGGGCTTGGCCTCGCTGGTGTCGACCGACCCGAAGTCGGCCGTGCGGATCTCGTCGGGCCACATCATCGTCTGCATCACGATGACGTCCTCGCGGACGCGCAGCACGGCCAGGGAGACCCGGTTGCGCAGGGACACGGTGACCAGAGCCATCCGGTCGGCGGCCTCCAGCGCCTCACGGAGCAGGGCGTAGGGCTTGGCGCCGGACTTCTCCGGCTCGAGGTAGTAGGACTTCTCGAAGAGCATCGGGTCGATCTGGTCGCTCGGGACGAACTTCTCGACGCTGATCTCGCGGCTGCTGTTCGCCGGCAGCGCGGCCATGTCCTCGTCGCTGAGGATCACCATCTCGCCGTCCTCGGTCTCGTAGCCCTTGGCGATGTCGGCGAACTCCACCTCCTCGCCGTCGAGGCTGCAGACCCGCTGGTACTTGATGCGGCCGCCGTCCTTGGCGTGGACCTGTCGGAACGAGATGTCCTTGCTCTCCGTGGCCGAGTAGAGCTTGACGGGGACGCTGACCAGGCCGAAGGAGACGGCACCCTTCCAGATTGCGCGCATGTGATCAGGATGCCCGGTGACAGGTGGGATGCGCCACCCGCCGGGCCTCCCAGGCCTGGCGTGTGGAGTACGACGGCGGCCGCGGCCTCCCGCGCGGTGCGGCCGCGGGCCTGCAGCTGCCTGCGACCCCACACACGCCGACCCAGCCACCACCGGCTGAGCTTGTCGAGACCCGAGGACCTGCCCTGACACACTGAGCCGGTGCTGCCGATGCTCGCGACCAAGGGGGACCGCGTCCCGGGCGGCGACGGGTGGACCCACGAGGTCAAGTGGGACGGCATGCGGGTGCTGGTCGACCGCAACCTCGGCGGGCTGCGGATCTGGTCGCGCAACGAGAACGACGTCAGCGTCTCCTTCCCCGAGCTGCACGCCATCGCCGGGATCGGTGAGGACTTCCTGCTGGACGGCGAGGTGGTCGCGCTCGGTGAGGGCGTGCCGTCGTTCGGCGCGCTGGCCGACCGGATGCACGTGCGGGACGCCAGCCGGGCCCGGCGGCTGGCGGAGACCAATCCGGTCACCCTGATCGCCTTCGACCTCCTGCGGCTGGACGGCGAGGACCTCTGCGGTCGGCCGCTGCGCGAACGTCGCGAGCTGCTGGTGTCGCTGGGCCTCGACGACGTCGCGTGGCAGGTGCCTCCGACGTACGACGACGGGCAGATGCTCCTCGACGCGGCCGAGCAGCAGGGACTCGAGGGGATCGTCAGCAAGCGGCTGTCCTCGTCGTACCGCCCGGGCGTGCGCAGCAAGGACTGGCTGAAGTTCCCGATCCGCCCGACCGGATCCTTCGTCGTCGGCGGGTTCCGGCACGAGACCGGGAGCACGCATCGCTTCGGCGCGGTCCTGGTCGGGCAGCCGACCGGAGGTGGGCTGGAGTTCCGCGGACGGGTCGGCAGCGGCATCGCCGGCAAGGCGGGCCAGCTGCTCGGGAAGATGCTGACGCCGCTGGTCGTGGACGAGTCGCCGTTCACCGAGGTGCTGCCGCGGCTCGACCGGACGGGCACGGTGTGGGTGCGGCCGACGGTCGTCGTCGACGTCCAGTACCTCACGCTCACGAGCGACGGCCGGCTGCGCCAGCCGGCGTACCGTGGCGTCCGCACCGACCTCTCGCTGAGCGACCTGGTTGAGGAGTGACCGCATGACCAAGACCCTGCGCAGGCTGGCGATTCTCGCCATGCTCCTCGTGGTGGTGCTGGCTCCGATGCCGGCCGCCACGGCCAAGGAGGTCACCCTCGACGGCGTGCGCGTCGCACTGCGGAAGGGCACGACGCAGGTCGTCACCGTGAACCGCACCAAGGGCTGGCACGCGCGCGTCATCCTCTGGGAGCACTCCGCGAAGGGATGGACGGCGGTCCAGCGCACCACCAAGGGAGCCATCGGGCACGGCGGGCTCGTCACCGGCACGAAGCGCAAGCAGGGCACGGGCACCACGCCGCTCGGCACCTACCGGTTGCTGGGTTCGTTCGGCACGCACACGCCGAAGAAGACCTGGAAGCTGTCCTACCGGCAGATCGCGTCGGGCGACTACTGGGTCGAGGACAACGCCTCGAAGTACTACAACCGCTATCGCAACAAGACGCAGGGCGGCTTCCGCTGGCAGCTGAAGAGCGGCGAGAACACCTCCGAGCGGCTGAGCGACTACCCGACGCAGTACGAGTTCTCGATCAACACGAGCTTCAACTACTACGCGCAGGTGCGCCACCGTGGCGCGGGGATCTTCCTGCACGTCAACGGTCGCGGTGCCACGGCCGGCTGCGCGTCGGCGACGCGCACCTTCATGCTCGCGGCGATGACGCGGCTGGACCGCACGCGCATCCCGCTGATCGCGATCGGGCGCTGATGGCCGGGAAGCGCACCGAGGTCTCCGTCGAGGTCGAGGGACGCACTCTCACGCTGGTGAACCTCGAGAAGGTGATGTACCCGCGCACCGGCACCACCAAGGCCGAGGTGCTCAACTACTACGCGCAGGTCGCGCCGATGATGCTCCCGCACCTCGCCGATCGCGCGGTGACCCGCATCCGCTGGCCCCACGGCACCGGCGACAAGTCGTTCTTCGAGAAGAACGTCCCAGGAGGGACGCCCTCCTGGGTGCGCACGGCGACGGTCCCCACCAGTGGCTCGCGCACGCGGACCGGCGAGGAGGGCGAGCTCCGCTTCCCGATCATCGACTCGCTGGCCACCCTCACCTGGCTGGTCAACCTCGCCTCACTCGAGCTGCACGTGCACCAGTGGACCGTCACGACGAGGGGCCGGGTGCGCAACCCCAACCGCCTGGTGATCGACCTCGACCCGGGCGAGCCGGCCGGGCTGGGGGAGTGCTCGCAGGTGGCGCTGCTCGTGCGCGACCGGCTGGCCGCCGACGGGCTCGACTGCGCGCCGGTCACGAGCGGCTCCAAGGGCCTGCACCTCTACGCCGGCCTCGACGGCAAGCGCACCCACGAGGAGGTGCGCGACTACGCCAAGGAGATCGCGGAGGAGCTGGAGTCGGCGCACTCCAAGCTCGTCGTCTCGCAGATGACCAAGGCCCGACGCGGCGGCAAGGTGTTCCTCGACTGGTCGCAGAACACGGGCGCGAAGACGACCATCTCGCCGTACTCCCTGCGCGGCCGCGACCAGCCGTTCGTCGCCGCCCCCCGCACCTGGGACGAGGTGGAGGCCGGCGCGGAAGACCCCCTGGCCCTGGAGCACCTCCGCTTCGAGGAGGTCCTCGACCGCGTCCAGGACCTCGGCGACCTCTTCACCGTCAGCGACTAGCCGCAGGCCGAGAAGCCGGCGGTGGTGGTCTCAGCTGAGGTCGGCCCCGTGGGCGGACCCAGATCAAGAAGGGGCGTCCGCCGATCCCGAGATCCGGCGGACGGTGCACGCCTCGGATTGCGCGTACACCCACCGATTCTCCCCAGCCGCGTGCGCGCCAAACCTGGGAGTGAGACGTGGACCACACCGTTGCCCATCGGCACGTCGCTCGTTGAGACACCGACGAGACGGGGCGACCGCGGCCCGGACGAGGAGTGCACAGATGACTGAGACCAGGTCCGGGATCACCAGGCGCACGCTGGTCGGCGGCGCCGCCGTGGCAGGAGTCGGCGTGATGACCGCAGGGCTGCTGGACGGCGCAGCCGAGGCGGCCACCGCGCAGGGCTCGCTGCCCAGGAGCGTCGACGTCGTGGTCGTCGGCGCGGGCATCTCGGGCCTCGTGGCCGCCCGGCAGGTCGCCCGCAGTGGCCGCTCGGTGCTGGTTGTCGAGGCGCGAGACCGGGTCGGTGGGCGGGTGCTGAACCACCAGCTGAGGTCCGGCGACACCATCGAGTCCGGTGGGGCGTTCGTGGGCCCCACGCAGGACCACATCGTCGCGCTGGCGAAGGAGCTCAAGGTCCCGGTGTTCGACGAGTACGTCGAGGGCAAGAGCGTCTACAACTCCTCGGGGCCGCTCGGTCGGCAGACCTACGACGGCACTGTCCCGCCCGACCCGCTGATCCTCCCGGACGCCGCGATCCTCCAGGCCCAGCTCGACCAGTGGGCCTCGGAGATCGACGTCGCGGAGCCGTGGAAGCACCCGCGCGCCAAGGAGTGGGACGCGATGACGCTGGGTGACTACATCCGCACCCACTCCGTGAACCCCGAGGGGATCGGCAACCTGATCAAGTGCTGGACCCAGCCGGGCTTCGGCGCCGACCCCGACCAGCTCTCGCTGCTGTTCGTGATCCACTACGTCGCCTGCTCGGGCAACGAGACGAACAAGGGCACCTTCGAGCGAAACTCCGACACCGCCGGCGGCGCCCAGGAGAAGCGCTTCATCGGCGGCTCGCAGCTGGTCCCGCTCCGCCTGGCCGGTCAGCTCGGCTCGCGGGTGGCGCTCAACGCCGCGGTCACGCGGATCGACCAGACCAGCACCAGGGCCGTGGTGCAGACGGCCCGCGGATCGATCACCTGCAAGAGGGTGATCCTGGCCCTGCCCCCCGAGCTCTCGCGGGCGATCACGTTCGCCCCGGCCCTGCCGTCGCGTCACCGGGCGCTGCTCGACCGGATGAACATGGGCGACCTGATGAAGTGCGACGCCGTCTACTCGGAGCCCTTCTGGCGCAAGGACGGCCTCAACGGCTTCGGTCTCGGCGACCACGGCGCCGTGCGGGCTGCCTTCGACAACTCCCCGGCTGACGGCAGTCCCGGCGTGCTGCTGGCGTTCGTGGGCGGATCGACCTGGAAGCAGTACGGCCTCGCCTCGCTCGCCACCCGACGTCAGGCGGTGCTCGAGGGGTTCGCGGAGATGTTCGGCGAGAAGGCCCTGCACCCGATCGAGTACGTCGAGCACGACTGGACCAAGGAGCGCTGGACCAAGGGTGGACCGGTCGCGATCATGAAGCCGGGCACCCTGACGACGTACGGCCAGGAGCTCCGCAAGCCGCACGGCCGCGTCCACTGGGCCGGGACCGAGACGGCGACCTACTGGAACGGGTACATGGACGGTGCCGTGCGCGCGGGCGAGCGCGCCTCGGCCGAGGTGCTGCGGCTGGTCTGAGAAGGGGCTGGCGCCTAGCTCAACGGGGTGCTGCCGCCGGCACGGTCGGACGGCACCAGCCGCATGGTCGGGCGCGGCTCCGGCGCTCCTTCGGTGAAGGCGTCGGCCGGCTCGCTCTGCCATTCCGCGGCCGTCTCCAGCAGACCCTGCGTGCGTTCGTTGACCGCGTGCCGGCGCGCTGTGGTCAACGGGTACGACGGAAGCTCGCCGGACGCCTCGACTCCGGAGGGGTCGATGCCGACCCACGTGGAGTACGGCGTGGTGCCTGGCGGCACCTCCTCGTAGCCACCCCGGAACGAGACCAGCGTCTCGGAGAAGGCGGCCGTCGCGGTCCGGAACCGCAGCCAGCGGTGGTTGTCCCACCCGTCGGCGGGGAGTACGCCGGGCTGGTCGCCGGCGAACCGGTCGACGAGTCGCGTGGCCGCGCCCTGGCCGCGCTCGCTCAGGGCCAGCACCGTGGACTCCTCCATGTTGAGGTTCATCCCGCCCTCGCTGTCGTCGTGGAAGACCGTCACGATCCGGTCGCGGTAGCCCGGCATCGACAGCTGGGCCTCGTCGACCCAGGTGCGCGCCGTGTCGATGATCGAGGAGAAGAACTGCTTCAACGCGCCGATCCCACCCTCGTCCCACACCGACTGCCGCCGCAGCAGCCCGGCGCTGTTCGTGACCGGCAGATAGCTGTTGTCCACCTCGGAGGCCTGCTTGCTGCGGTCGCGCGGGAAGGACGCGAGGTCGATCGCGAAGGTGGGCCGCCGGGGGAGAGCGGAGTCGAAGAAGTGCAGCGGCAGGTTGGCGCAGATGCCGCCGTCGGAGAACCAGTTTCGCTGCAGGGTCAGTCGCGGCAGTGCGGCCGCGCCCTCGATGGGCGTCGCGCCCGGGTGCCCGGCGTGCCACGCGCGAGCGGCGGCCTGTCCCTCCTGGTTCACGGCCAGCGAGAAGTCGACCGCGTGCAACGGGACGGCCGCGATCAGCCCCGGGAAGCTGAGGCTCATGCGGACGCCGACCACGATCGGCAGGTCGCTCATGGCCGGGAACCGCCGCAGGGGCAGGGCCTGCGCGTCCGCCACGTCGGCCAGCCACTGCTCGAGCGTGTCGTTCGCCCCCGGCGTCACCGGGCGCTCCATCTGGGCGACCACCGCCTCCGGGAACAGCGTCCGGAAGTGCGCCGGGTCGAAGTAGTAGCCGCTCGTGTCCCAGGGCATCGCCAGCGGCTGGCGCCGGGACAGGTTCGTCGTCATCAGCTGCAGCTTGATGCCGGCCTGGTCGAGGTCGCCGAACGTCAGCGGCGCATCGGCGGCGCTGCGGCCGGCGAGCTCCTGGAAGGTCCCGTGCAGCCACGGCGTGAGCGCCGGTGCCTTCGCGGCGGGCGGGGTGAAACCGGAACAGAGCCCGAATCCGGCGGCCGGGATCTGCCCGACGTCCCGGAGTACGCCGAAGCCGATCCCCACCACGAGGCCGACGAGCGCGAGCGCCAGCCCCGCGACCAGGCAGACCCACTGCGCCGGGCCACCGAGCAGGAACCCGAGCACGACGAGGACCACACCGGGCGCCGCCCCGGCAGCGGCGTACAGCCAGAAGGCGCCGAGGGCCGCGCCCACCATGGCCTTCGTCCTGGCGAGGCCGAGCGTGCCCAGGCCGGCGGTGACCAGGCGGAACAACCGCCGCATCCTCGGCTGCGGCTGGAAGAGGGTGAACAACCGGCTCTCCTTGCCCTGCACGATCTCCGTGAGGTCATGGGGAAGCGTGGCCAGTCGCTCGAAGCCACCGGTCGCACGGCCCATCTCGGCGGCCGCCGCCGCGGCCGCCGCGATGGCGCCGGCCGAGGAACCGCCGACCGCTCGGAGCCGGTAGACCTTCGCCAGCTCGCAGACGGCCAGGGGATAGACGACGCCGCTGGTGATCCCGCCCTTCATCACCAGGTCGCACTCGAGCGGTGGGTGGTCGGTGGAGGCGGTCGACGCCTCGGTCGTCGTGGTGGCCATAGAGGCACGCTAGACCGCGGACCGGAGCCGGCGACGCACCGAGAGGGTGGGTTCCCAGCAGGACTAGACATGCCGGGGCCGCCCCTTCCTACCCACTGGTCGCGCGAGCAGGATGAGGAGCGAGACCGGCGCCGAGCACCGCCGAGCGTCGCCTCCCCTGGGCAAGGAGGCCTGACATGGCACGGACCAGGATGGACGTCTGGACACGCACGAGGGACGAGGGCGACTGGCCCACCGTGCTGAGGGACTACGAGCTCGCCGTCGGGCGGATGCGCGACCTCGACCCGCCGGGCAGCAAGCCCGGCAACCCGATCGGGTGGCGCTTCCAGGCCGCCATCCACGGGCGGCGCAACCAGTTCGGCAACGCCGACACCAGCAACGAGTTCTGGAGCAACTGCCAGCACGGCAGCTGGTACTTCCTGCCGTGGCACCGGATGTATCTCGCCGCGTTCGAGCTGATCGTGCAGCACGTCCTCGAGGACGAGACGTGGTCCCTGCCCTACTGGTACTCGATCGACCCCGACGACGCCGACAAGTCCTCGCTGCCACCGGCCTTCCTCGACGTGACGCTCGACGACAACAACCTGCAGACCGACGAACGGTCCGAGATCGCCCGTTCCGGCGGGCCCTTCTACGGCGACATCCCGGTCGACTTCCTGCACACGGCCCTGGTCGACGCGCTGAGCTCGGACATCTTCGCGACCCCTGACGGGCTGTCGACGTTCGCCGGCGGCGAGCGCAGCGACCTGAACTTCAGCGGCGACGAGGCCGGCCTGCTCGAGGACGTGCCGCACGGCCTGGTCCACTCGCTGGTCGGCAACGACTACGACGGCAACACGCTCGTGAACCCCGGCTGGATGGGCTCGTTCTACACCGCCGGGCTCGACCCGATCTTCTGGCTGCACCATGCGAACCTCGACCGGATGTGGCAGGTCTGGCTGGAGCTCGACGACTCACACACCAACCCGACCGGCGACGCCGCGTTCCTCGACACCGAGTTCACCTTCCCCCACCCCACCGAGGGGACGGTGACCTGGCGGATCGGCGACGCCCTGAAGACCGACTTCTTCGGCTACGACTACGAGAGCGTCGCGCCACCGTCGGTGCTGGCTCTGTCCGAACCGGTTCCACCCTTGCCACCCGGTCCGGTGCCACCCGAGCCACCCGAGCCACCCGAACCTGCTCAGCCCGGTGGAGCCGAGCAGGACCCACGACCGGAGGACGCCGTGTCCCGCCCCTCAGGAGACTCACCGCCCCGGGTGCTGGGCGCGGCGAGCGACGTCTCGCTGGCCAGCTCCGAGCGCGTCGCCGTCGAGCTGTCCCCGACCCGCTCGCGCGGCGCCCAGGAGGACGACCCCGGCGTCGAGCGTGCCTACCTGCGGGTGGAGGGCATCACCGGCACCGACGGCGCACCGCTCTACGGCGTCTACGTCAACGTGCCCGAGGGCGACGACCCGGCGGACCACCCCGAGCTGCGCGCGGGGTCGGTCTCCACGTTCGGCCTCGTGGAGTCGTCGCGGGTCGACGACGACCACGACGGGGGCGGCCTGACGGCGACCTTCGACATCACCTCGCTGCGCGACCGGCTCGTGGGGGAGGGCCGATGGGACGCCAGTCGGCTGGAGGTCAGCTTCACGACGCACGCGCCGCAGCCGCCCTCCGGCGTACGACGGGAGCGGGACGTGCCGGACGCCGCGCCCGACGTCCGCGCGCGCCGCGTCGCCGTGGTGGCGGGCTGACGAGGTGACGCTCCCCGAGAGCGCGGTGGGCCGTCGTACGCCGAGGACCTTCTCGACCCGGCGGTTCCTGGCGTGGCACCCGGAGTGGTGGGTCTACGCCGTCGCGGGTGTCGCCTGGGCGGGGCTTGCCCTGACGTCGTACGCCGCGACCGGGGGCGGGACGTCAACGCACGTAGGGCATCACGAGATGGCCGGGATGGTGATGCCCTCCGACCGGGAGGGCTTCGTGACCGCCTGGTCATCGGCGTGGGGAGGGTGGACGTCGATGGTGCTGGCGATGATGCTGCCCGTCGTGGCGCCTCAGGTGCGGACCCTGGCCCTGCGCAGCCTGTGGTCGCGACGCCAGCGGTCGGCCGGGTTCTTCAGCCTCGGCTACGTTGCCGTGTGGCTCCTCGCCGGGGCCGCGCTGCTCGCCGCGCTGGTGGCCCTCGACGCCGAGCCTCTCGGCACGGCGTGGCTGATCGGCCTGCTGCTCGTCGCCGCCGCGTGGCAGGTGTCAGGCCCGCGGAGGCGGTTCCTGCGACGGTGCGGCTCGCTCCGCCTGCGCGAGCCGACCGGGTCCGCGGCCGACCTCAATTGCGTCCGCGTGGGGGTGCGGTCCGGTGGTCGCTGCCTGTTCACGTGTGGGCCGCTGATGCTGACGATGGTGGCCAGCCACAGCGTGCTGCTGATGGTCGGCCTGCTCGGCGTCATGCTCAGCGAGCGCAGCCGCGGCCCGGACCCGGTGCGTCGCGCCGGCCGGCCGTTGGAGGCCTGGGTCGTCGCGGGCTTCGCGGCGGTGGCCTCGGTGTCGCTGGTGGCCTCCTAGTCGACCGCTGGTTGCTGGTCTAGATGAGTTGTTGCCCGCAACCATCCGGTTCGTGACGTCTGGCCATGGTTCGTCCTAGGCTCGCGCAGCAGATCCGTGCTCCCGGACGTTGCCCGACGTCCGTCCCGGGGCCCACGGATCGGCAACGGGGGAGGGGGACTCGTGGGCACGATGCAGCAGAGACTTCGGCGAAGGCTGTTCGCCGCAGCAGCAGCGGCCGCGATCACGCTGGCCTACGTGCAGGTGACGTCGGTCCCGGCGACGCAGGGCCGGCAGACGGGCTACACCTGGGACTCGTTCGTGGACGAGGTCCGGATGGACGTCTCGTCGACCATCGCGGTCATCCGCCGCGAGCGGGCCGAGCACGAGGCGGTCCTCACCAAGATGCGCTACGACATGCGGACCCTCGACGAGGCGCTGTCACCGCAGAACCCGCGCCGCTTCGGCTGACACCGGCGGCTGAACGTCTCCGTGCTCTGATGGGGGTCTACGGAGGTGGTGGCGATGGCGCAGGACACGGTGCGGGTGCGGTTGGCCTACGGCGAGGGCGGACTCGAGATCGACCTCCCGCGTGACCGTACGACGGTGGTCGAGCCCGCCTACACCCCGACCGCGGCCAACCAGCGGGCCGTGCTGCGCCGGGCGCTACGCGAGCCTGTGGAGGGCCCACCGTTGCGGGAGCTGGTCACCGCCGGGCAGACGGTGGCGATCGCGATGTGCGACGGCACCAGGGCCCAGCCGCGGCACCTGATGATCCCGGCGGTGCTCGCCGAGCTCGACGGCATCATCCGGCTCGAGGACGTCGTGGTGCTGGTGGCCACCGGCACCCACCGCGGCAACAGCGAGGACGAGATCCGCGCGATGCTCGGCGACGGCACGCCGCCCGAGCTGCGGGTGCTCAACCACGACGCCCGTGACGACTCCTCGCTCGTCTACCTCGGCCGCCACGGGCAGGACGTGCCGGTGTTCCTCAACCGCCACTGGGTCGAGGCCGACGTGAAGATCACCACCGGCTTCGTGGAGCCGCACTTCTTCGCCGGGTTCAGCGGCGGGCCCAAGCTGGTCGCGCCCGGCCTGGCCGGGCTGGAGACCGTGCTGACCCTGCACGACGCCAAGCGCATCGGCGATCCCAACGCCACCTGGGCGATCTGCGAGGGCAACCCGGTCCACGACGACATCCGCGCGGTGGTCGAGGCCGTCGGAGGCGTGACCTTCGCGCTCGACGTCGTGATGAACCGCGAGCAGGGGATCGTCGAGGCCTACGGCGGCGCCCTCTCGCCGATGCACCGCTCCGCGCGCGAGGCGGCGCAGAGGCTGGCGATGTCGCCGGTCGACGGTCGCTTCGAGGTGGTGGTGACGACCAACGCGGGCTATCCGCTCGACCAGAACCTCTACCAGGCCGTGAAGGGGATGTCGGCGGGCGCGACCGTGGTGAAGCCCGGCGGCACCATCGTGTGCGCGGCCGAGTGCCGTGACGGGTTCCCCGACCACGGCTCCTACCGCGAGGTGCTCGCCTCCCAGGACTCGCCCGCCGCGTTGCTGGAGATGATCGCCGCCCGGGAGCACACGGTCCCCGACCAGTGGCAGGTCCAGGTGCAGGCCAAGGTGCAGGCGGAGGCCAACGTGGTGATGCACACGTCGTACCTCTCCGACACCGACCTCGCCGACGCCCACCTCACCCAGACCGCCGACATAGCCGAGACCGTGAACGCCGCCCTCCACGACGCCGGCCCCTCCTCCCGCGTCTGCGTCCTGCCCGAGGGACCCCAGACGATCCCGTTCGTCAGCTGAGCTCGTGTCGGGCAGGTGGGTTGACCGCAGGACCGGATAGTTACATGCATTCGGACGGTGGTTGAGCCGCTCGGACCGTCCGTCCGCATGTAACTATCCGGTTCGTCGGGCGCCCTCGGGGACTCATGACGGTGAAACGGAAGCAACCCGAGTGCCCTGACGGGACGGGTGTGACACCGCTGTCCACAGGCTGAAAACTCCCGGTTTCCAGTTCCGTAATTGGCGGGTAACCATCGCCCATGTCCGTGGGCCTCTCCGGAAATCCGTCGGTCGACCTGGTCGGCGACCTCGACCAGCAGCTGCGTGCGCTCGTACGCCGCGAAGGGGTCGATCCGCAGGTCGACACGGTGCGCGTACGCCGGCTGGCCGAGGAGGTCGTCCGGGCCCACGACGAGCGCAGCCTGACCGGGGTGGTGGCGCCGGTGCCCGACCCGACCGGAGTGGTCGGCGAGCTCGTGGCCCGGGTCTCCGGCTTCGGCCCGCTGCAGCGCTTCCTCGAGGACCCAGGGGTCGAGGAGATCTGGATCAACGAGCCGAGCCGGGTCTTCATCGCCCGCAACGGCCGGCACGAGCTGACCAACGTCATCCTGTCGCGGGTCGAGGTGCAGGAGCTGGTCGAGCGGATGCTCAAGTCGAGCGGCCGGCGCATCGACCTGTCCCAGCCGTTCGTCGACGCCATGCTGCCCGCCGGTCACCGGCTGCACGTCGTGCTCGAGGGGATCAGCCGCGAGTTCGCCGCCGTGAACATCCGCAAGTTCGTGCTCAAGGCGGCGCGGCTGCACGACCTCGTCCGCCTCGGTTCGATGCCCACGGCGGCCGCGCGCTTCCTCGAGGGGGCGGTCCTGGCCGGCCAGAACATCGTGGTCGCGGGTGGAACGCAGGCCGGCAAGACGACCATGCTCAATTGCCTGGCCGCCGCGATCCCCGGTGGCGACCGGATCATCTCCGCGGAGGAAGTCTTCGAGCTTCGTTTCACCCACCCCGACTGGGTGCCGATGCAGACGCGACAGGCCGGCCTGGAGGGCACCGGCGAAGTGACGCTGCGTGACCTCGTGCGTGAGACGCTCCGCATGCGTCCGACCCGCATCATCGTCGGCGAGGTCAGGGCGGCCGAGTGCCTCGACCTGCTGCTGGCCCTGAACGCGGGCCTGCCGGGGATGGCGACCATCCACGCCAACAGCGCCCGTGAGGCGCTGGTCAAGCTGTGCACGTTGCCGCTGCTGGCGGGGGAGAACATCTCGGCGCGGTTCGTCGTACCCACCGTCGCCAGCTCGGTCGACCTCGTCGTCCACCTCGGCCTCGACCACGGCGGAGGTCGTCGGGTCAACGAGATCGTGGCGGTTCCCGGCCGGGTCGAGAACGACATCGTCGAGACCGAGCCCGTCTTCGTGCGCCAGGGGGGCGAGCTGGTCCACACGGGCGGGATGCCGACGCGGCTCGACTCGTTCGAGCGGGCCGGCGTCGACGTGCACCGCATCCTCCGGGGCGCGGACTGATGGGCGCCGTCCTCGGGCTGCTCCTCGGCGTGGGCGTGCTGCTGATCTGGTCGTCGTTCCAGGCGCCGCCTCCGCCGTCGCCTCCCCGTACGTCGCGGCTGCGACCGCTGCTCGGCAGCGCCGGCCTGGGCGAGGTGAGCGTCACCGGCTTCCTGGTCGTCTGCTCCGTGTGCGCGTTCGTGGCCACGGCGGCCGTGCTCGTCGCCTCACGCACGGTCCCGGTCGCGCTGGTCTTCGGGGCGATGGGCGGCTACCTCCCGGTGGCCGTGCTCAAGGGGCGGGCGCGACGCCGCCAGCGCGAGTTCGCCGAGGTCTGGCCGGAGGCCGTCGACAACCTCGCCTCCGCCGTACGCGCCGGGATGTCGTTGCCCGAGGCGTTGGGGGCGCTGTCCGAGCGTGGACCGGAGCCGCTGCGCGACGCCTTCGCGGGCTTCGCCCTGGACTACCAGGTCAGCGGACGTTTCGCCGATGCGCTCGACCGGCTCAAGGAGCGTCTGGCCGACCCGGTCGGCGACCGTGTGATCGAGAGCCTCCGGGTCGCCCGCGAGGTGGGCGGGGGCGACCTCGGCCGGCTGCTGCGCAGCCTGTCGGGCTTCCTGCGCGACGATGCCCGCACCCGCTCGGAGCTCGAGGCCCGGCAGGCCTGGACCGTCAACGGGGCGCGACTTGCGGTGGCAGCTCCCTGGCTGGTGCTGCTGTTGATGTGCTTCCAGCCCGAGGTCATCCACCGCTACGCGACCGGCGCGGGAGTGGTCGTCCTCGTCGGCGGGGCCGTGCTCTGCGCGATCGCCTACCGCGCGATGGTCCGCATCGGCCGCCTTCCCACGGAACGCCGGATCCTCTCGTGACCGCGCTCGTCGGTGCTCTTCTTGGCGCGACCCTCGGTCTCGGGGCCTGGCTGGTCGCCATCGCGGTGCTCGACGCCCGGCGTACGCCGCTGGCCGTGCGGGTGCTGCCCTACGTGCGCGACCTGCCGCGCCCGGACTCCCTGCCTGCGCCCGCCTCGACCGGCAACGCCTTCGCCGGCGTCTTCGGGCCGGCCCTGGCCGCGGCGGGTCGAGCCGTCGAGCGGGTGCTGGGTGGCGCCGCCTCGGTGCGTCGCCGGATCCAGCGGGCCGGCCTCGAGATCGACGTGGCGCAGTTCCGGGTCGAACAGGTGCTCTGGGGCCTGGTCGCCTTCGCGGTGGTCGCGGTGCCCTCCGGCTTCGTCGCGGCTGCCTCGCCCGAGCGCTCGGTGCCGCTGCTGATCTTCTGCGTGATCGCGTTCGCCCTCGGCGTCCTGCTGCGCGAGAACCGGCTCACCGCCCAGGTCACCCAGCGCGAGCGGCTGATCCTGGAGGAGTTCCCGACCGTCGCCGAGCTGCTGGCCCTGGCGGTCGCAGCGGGGGAGAGCCCGGTCGCTGCGCTCGATCGCGTCGTACGCCGGACCAACGGCGCGCTGTCCCAGGAGCTCGGTCGGGTGCTCGCCCAGATCCGCACCGGCACGCCGATCACCCGCGCCTTCGACGAGCTGGCCTCGCGCTCGGGGCTGGCGGTGGTCTCCCGGTTCGCCGAGGGCATCGCGATCGCGGTCGAGCGCGGCACCCCGCTGTCCGACGTCCTCCACGCCCAGGCCGGCGACGTCCGGGAGGCCGGGCGTCGGGCCCTGATCGAGTCCGGTGCCCGCAAGGAGGTCCTGATGATGGTCCCCGTCGTCTTCCTGGTCCTGCCCGTGGTCGTCGTCTTCGCCTTCTGGCCAGGCCTCGTCGGCCTGCGCCTCGTCGTCCCATGACCGTCCGAGAGGAGAGAACAGATGAGATACCTGAGACGTCCGCGCCCGCGCGACGAACGCGGTGACGTGCCTGGCTGGGTGCTGATCACCGTGATGACCGCTGGCCTGGTGGCCGGCCTCTGGGCCATCGCCGGGTCGCAGCTCGGCTCGATGCTGCGTGAAGCACTCTCTTCCGTCGGCGGCTGACACCCGCTCGCGTGACGAGCAGGGAGCAGCGGTCGTCGACTTCGTGCTCGTCAGCATGGTCCTGGTGCCGCTCGTGCTCGGCCTGATCCAGGTCGGGCTGGTGCTGCACGTCCGCAACACGCTGGCGGCCGCGGCGACGGAGGGGGCGCGCTACGGCGCCACCATCGACCGCACGCCGGCGGACGGCGCCGCGCGCACGCGGGAGCAGGTCCGCGGTGCCATCGCCGACCGCTTCGCCGGGAGCATCTCTGCGAGCCGTGAGTCGGTGGACGGCGTCCCGACGGTGGTCGTCCGCGTGCGTGCGTCGGTGCCGCCGCTCGGGTTGTGGGGTCCGGGCGTCACGCTCTCGGTCGCCGGGCACGGCGTGCAGGAGACGGCACCGTGAGGCGGCGCGACGAGTCCGGCACGGCGCTGATCGAGTTCGTCTGGCTCGCGATCCTGCTGCTCGTGCCGTTGCTCTACATCGTGCTGGCCGCGTTCGACACCCAGCGCGCGGCGTACGCCGCCTCGGCCGCCGCCCGCTCGGCCGGTCGCGCCTTCGTCACCGCGCCGGACCAGGCCACCGGCTACGCCCGGGCGCGAGGCGGCCGTCCGGCTGGCCTACCAGGACCAGCGGCTCGACACCGTTCCCGGCGTACGCATCACCTGCCGCCCCCATCCCCGCCACTGCCTGACACCGGGCTCGGTGGTGCGCGCCGAGATCCGCTCGTCGGTCGACCTGCCGCTGATGCCGGCCGCGCTCGGTTCGAACACGCCGCACATCGACGTGGGCTCCGAGCACGAGGCGCCTTACGGCACGTTCCGCGAGGCGCGACCGTGAGGCGGCGTGGCGAGCAGGGCTCGGTGACGCCGCTGATCATCGGCTTCGCGGTCGTGGTCGCGATGCTGGTGGCGGTCGTGGTGGACGCTTCCGCGGCGTACCTCCGACGGCAGGGGCTCAACTCCGCCGCGGACTCCGCCGCCCTGGCCGCGACCGACGGCATCCAGGGCGAGGAGGTCTACACCCACGGCCTCGGCGAGCGGGCCGAGATCGACCCGGTGGCAGCGCGCCGCTACGTCGCCGACTACTTCGCCTCGAGCGGCCTGCGCCGCCGGTTCCCGGGCCTCGACTACTCGGTCGACACGACCGCCGACACCGTGGTCGTGCGGGTGGTCGCCCCGATGGACCTCCCGCTGCACGTGCCCGGCGTCGGCACCGGGGTCCGGGTCACCGGCGCGGCGGCCTCGGTCGTGGTGGTCTCGGACTGAGCCCGAGCCGCATCAGCACGGTGTCGTCGGTCTCGCACGTCAATTGGTAGTGGTTGGCGTCCCCGGTGGCGATGTCGAGCACCGGTGCGCCGTCGGAGGCCCGGCGGATGTGCACGGTCTCCCACTCGTGGTCGGGCCTGATCGGCGGGGGCCGGGTGGGGTGAACGGGCGGAAGTCGAACCCGGGAGCGCGGGCACGTAGCCTCTGTCCTTGTGGCAACTGACTTCGACAGCGAGATCAAGCAGCTCCAGGCGACGATGAAGACCATCGGCTCCGTCCTGGACGTCGACGGCATGCGCCGGGAGATCGCCGACCTCGGCGAGCAGGTCGCCGTCCCGGACCTGTGGGACGACCAGGCCAACGCGCAGCGGGTCACCGGGCGGCTCTCGCTGCTCCAGGGCACGCTCGACCGGTTCATCTCGCTGGAGAGCCGGCTCGAGGACCTCGGCGTGATGGTCGAGCTCGCCGCCGAGGAGGGCGACGCCGAGGCGGCGGCCGGACACCGAGAAGGAGCTCGCCAAGCTGATCAAGCAGGTCGAGCAGCTCGAGGTCCGCACCCTCCTCTCCGGGGAGTACGACGCCCGCGAGGCGATCATCTCGATCCGCTCCGGAGCCGGTGGCGTGGACGCCGCGGACTTCGCCGAGATGCTGATGCGGATGTACACCCGCTGGGCCGAGCGCAACAAGTACCCCGTCGAGGTCTACGACACCTCCTACGCCGAGGAGGCCGGCCTCAAGTCCGCCACCTTCGCCGTCCACGCGCCCTACGCCTACGGCACGCTGAGCGTCGAGGCCGGCACCCACCGGCTCGTCCGGATCAGCCCGTTCGACAACCAGGGCCGGCGTCAGACCAGCTTCGCCGCCGTCGAGGTGGTGCCCGTGCTCGAGCAGACCGACGAGATCGACATCCCCGACGAGGACGTCCGCGTCGACGTCTACCGCTCCAGCGGTCCCGGCGGCCAGTCGGTGAACACGACCGACTCCGCCGTACGCCTCACGCACATCCCCACCGGCACGGTCGTCTCCTGCCAGAACGAGAAGTCGCAGCTGCAGAACAAGGCCTCCGCGATGGTCATCCTCAAGGCCAAGCTGCTGGTGCTGAAGAAGGCCGAGGAGAAGGCCCACCTCGACGAGCTGCGCGGCGACGTGCAGGCCAGCTGGGGCGACCAGATGCGCAACTACGTGCTGAACCCCTACCAGATGGTCAAGGACCTCCGCACCGAGTACGAGTCCGGCAACCCGCAGTCCGTGCTCGACGGCGAGATCGACGGCTTCCTCGAGGCCGGCATCCGCTGGCGCGTGGGCGCCGACGCCCAGGTCTGACCCACCGACGGTGATCTACCTGCCGACGGCCTTCTCCAGCTCGGCCTTGCTCATCGAGGAGCGTCCCTTGATGTTCTTCTTCTTGGCCTCGTCGTAGAGCTGGGCCTTGGTGCGCCCGCCGGAGCCCTGGTGGGAGCGCAGGCCGCCGCGACGTCCCGAGGAGATGTCGTCGGTGGAGGTCTTGCTCGTCTCCTCGGCCTCACCGGCGCGGGCGCGCTCCTTGTTCACGGTGCGGGCCGCGATCTCCTCGGCGGTGTCCTCGCTGCGGCCCTGGTCCTCGAGGCCCTCCTTGATGTGCTCGTACTGGCGCTCGCGCTTGGCGCTCCAGGCCTTCGGCATCGTGCCTCCTCGGTTCGTCGGTGCTCCCGTCGTACCCAGATCCGGGTCGACGGCTCACCGCTGAGTTTCGACAGGCTCAACCGGCGGAAGGGTTCGACGGCTCCCGGCCTTGCGGCTTGAGGAACCACTCGAAGCGCTTGGTCATCCAGGGCAGCAGGCCGTAGGTCATGATCGGCGTCGCCACGAGCGTGGTGATCAGCGTGCGCAGCACGATGTTGACGTGCAGCCCGGTGGACAGCAGCAGCAGTCCGAGCACCAGGCTCAGCGGGAAGAACGTCAGCCAGATCACGATGGCCTGCTTCCACCGCGGTGGAGCGGCCGGGGCGCGGCCGCAGGTCCTGCACGTCGTGCGTCGACGGGCTCGTCGAACCACCCCTCGATGCCCGTACGCCGCTCCAGCCGCGACTCGCCCGACCAGGCCCTGGGCCGAGCCGAGCCACCAGGCGCGCTGCGGCGAGGACTCCCACGCCTCCAGCGAGGCCTGGTCGGCGAACCGGTAGAGCATGTGCCACTCGTCGGAGTCGACCGCCGGACGCACCCAGCCGGCGCCGAGGAAGCCGGCGAAGCGCTCGGCCAGCGACGACCCGGCGCGCACCCAGGCGATCATCTGGGCGGCGTGCTCGGGCGCGACGTGCCGCACGATCGAGACCGTGACGGGCCGGCGGCCGCACCGCCCAGCCGCCGACGCTCACAACGTCGGGTCGGGTGAGACCCGCACCAGCAGCTTGCCGAAGTTTCGCCCGGTGAGCAGGCCGCGGAACGCCTCCGGTGCCGCCTCGAGCCCCTCGGCCACGTCCTCGCGGTAGCGCACCGAGCCGTCCGCGACCCACGCGGACATGTCGCGCACGAAGTCCCGGCCGTGCGACTCGGTGAACTCGTCCTGGATGAAGCCGCGGATCGGTCAGGCTCTTGGTGAGGACCAGCCGCATGAACCCGGGCAGCCGGTCCGGCCCCTCGGGCGCGGACGTGGCGTTGTAGTCGGCCACCAGGCCGCAGACCGGCACCCGGCCGTAGAGGTTCATCCGCTTGAACACCTCGCGCGCCACGGGGCCGCCGACGTTCTCGAAGTAGACGTCGATCCCGTCCGGCACCGCCGCCTTCAGGTCCTCGGCGAACGTGGGGGAGCGGTGGTCGAGCGCGACGTCGAAGCCGAACTCCTCGAGCAGCGCCTGACGCTTCTCCTCGCCGCCGGCGATGCCGACGGCGCGGGCGCCCTTGACCTTGGCGATCTGGCCCACGGCCGAGCCGACCGGTCCGGTGGCCGCGGCGACGACGACGGTCTCGCCCGGTTGCGGCTCGGCCGATCTCCAGCAGCCCGGCGTACGCCGTGAAGCCGGGCATGCCCAGCACGCCGAGCGCCGTGGAGACGGGGACGACGCGACGGGTCGAGCCGGCGCAGTGCCGCTGCCGTCGCTGATCGCGTGGGTCTGCCAGCCGGAGTAGGAGAGCACCAGGTCGCCGAGCTGCCAGTCGTCGGGTTGCGCGACTCCTCGACGACGCAGACGGTGCCGCCGACCATCACGCTCGCCGACCTCGACCGGGGCGGCGTACGACGGGGCGTCGCTCATCCGGCCGCGCATGTAGGGGTCGAGCGAGAGGTAGACGACCCGCAGCAGCACCTGGCCGTCGGCGAGGTCGGGGAGCTCGTGCTCCACGAACGCGAACGAGTCGTCACCGGGCTCGCCCTCGGGACGACGGGCGAGACGGACCTGGGTGGAGACGGACATGAAACTCCTCGGGAAGGGCATGCTGGACGGACCTCCAGCATGCCCTCCCCGAGGAATGTCCCGGTTATCGACCCAGCACGGCCTTCTCGGCGTTGATCACGCCGTACCCGTCGATCGGCGTCCAGCCCGAGCCGAGCCGGTTGCGCATCGCGCCGCGGATCCATCGCCCGTCAGCGCGCTGGGCGACGAACTCCAGACCGTTCCGCACCGCGATGTTCTGCGGCAGGAACGTCGCGCCGCCGAGCTCGTCGGCGCCGTTGCCCTCGTTCGAGCCGCCGAACCCGGAGATCGCGAGGTCGCGGTCGACGCCGAACTGCAGTGCCTGACCCCGCTTGAGGCCGGACTTGAAGTTCAGCGTCAGGTGGCGGAACTGCCCCGCGACGGACTGGCCGCCACCGGGAACCGAGAAGGCAGCCGAGACCTTCCTGGCCGACAACCCGCCCGACGTCGACCCGATGGTGAACGGGAACCCGTCGGTGCGGAAGGGGCTCACCCCGTCGAAGGGGCGGTTGTCGAAGACGATCCCGTCGGACAGCGGCTCGTTGCGCGTGCCGAGTGCCGTCGGGCTGGCCGTCTCGCCCAGCAGGTGATCGACTTCAGCGGCACCCTGCCGTCGTACTTCACCGTGAAGAACTTCGGGTCGTTCATCGGGCCGGGCACGACGTCCTGCTCGTAGCCCTGCGGTCCCTTGGCGGTGATGGACAGCCCGCCGGCGCGACCACTGCGAGCCGAACGGGTCGAGGTCGTGCTGGAACGCCGAGTTCTGCAGGCGCTTGCGCATCCGGTCCGGGGTGACCGACCTCGGTCCACCGGCCCGCTGGAGCGCGAGCGCGGCGATCGAGGCGGCGTGCGGTGCCGAGGCACTGGTGCCGAAGAAGTTCGGCTGGGTGTCCGCGTCACGCGCGTTGTCGGAGACGAAGAACGTCGTGTTGCCGCCGTCGGCACTGGCCACCTGCGGCACCCGACGCACCTGCGGCCTGCGCAGCGGTTGCCCGCCGAGTCGAAGTAGACCGGCAGGTCGCCGCCCTGCGAGGTGAAGAACTCCGGCAGGTACGGCCGGAACGGGTCGTACGCCGCCACGGCCGTCGCGCCCTTCGCCATGTGGTGGCCGAAGATCGACGGCGCGAACGGGTCGGAGTACTCGTTGATGTACATGTCACCGAAGAGGACGTTGCGCAGTCGCGTCGCCCCACCGGACCGGTCCCGTGGCGGGAGATGACCATCTGCAGGTCGGAGATGCCGCCCAGCGTCGGGGAGCTCCGGGGCCGACCCGTCAGCGAGTTCAGGTCGGCGACGGACCCGGCGAACTGACCGTCTTGGTGAACAGCAGCACGTTGAAGTCCGTGGAGACCTGGAGGGCGCCAGCACGGGGGGACGTCGACGGTGAAGTCGCCGGTGGCGTCCTCGAACCCCGAGATCGTGATCGTGTAGTTGCCCGCCTGGGTCAGCGTGGTGGCCAGCTTCTCCGGCGAGGAACCCGTGTCGATCGTGCCGAGGTCGGTGCCGTCGGGAGCCGTGACCGAGAGGATCAGGTCCGTGGTCCCCGAGGGGATCGCGTCGGTCTGGAACAGCACCTGCTGCCCGACCTGGGCGGCCGTGGCGGTGAAGGTGAAGCTCTGCTCGGGGTTGGCGGCGGTGAGCTCACCGGTCGCGTTGAAGTACGGCGCACCCAGGTCGGGCCGTCCGCGTCCACCGGGTCGTCCCACTGCAGGTCGAACAGGCCACCGGTCGGGGTCGAGCTTCAGGTCCTGCGCGACGTCCGTGCCGGGACCGGTGTTCATGTCCTGGAGGCCGCCGTCGTAGAGCGAGGGGTCGACGTCACTGAAGTCGAGGTTGGTGCCCTTGATCCCCTGCTTGGCGGGGACGAGGCGCACCGGGGAGTCCCACGACTGCTGCTCGCCCGCGTTGCCGGCCGAGGAGAAGTAGTGCACGCCCTTGGCGGCCACGTCGTCGATCGCATCCGAGAGCGACGTTGTCGGAGAACATCGGCTCGTCGAAGTAGGTCACGTCGTCGACGACCACGTCCGCGCCACACGCGCCCCTCTTGTCGGCGAGCTTGCGGATGTTGTTGGCGAAGTTGAGCAGGCCGCCGTTGGCCGTGGCGAAGCACAGCTTGGCGCCCGGCGCGACGTCGTGGGCGATCTGGAGCATCGCCCGGCCCTCGTCGGTGTCCGAGCGTTCTTCGGGTCGTCCTCGATCACGACGACCGGCTTGCGGTTGCGCGGGTTGCCGGTGCCGGGGAGGTCACCGGTGCGGACGTCGTCGGGAGCGTGGATCGTCAACGGCTCACCGAAGACGTCGTTGTTGGCGGCGTCGTAGGAGTCCGAGAGCGCGCCGATCGTGATGCCCTTGCCGTCGACGCCCCTCGCCTGGACCTTGTCGGCCCGCTGCAGCGCCACGCCCTGGCTGGTCGCGTCGCCGACGTTGGTGGTCGGCTTGAGCGCCTGGGCGATCGTGCCGGTGCCGCGCAGCGCGGCGAGGTCACGCACGGACCCGAGCGGAGCGAAGCCCTCGAGCGTGCCCTGCTTCGCGTCCACGTTCTGCACCACCAGGCCGAGCGTCTCCGCCTGCTTGCGGAACGCCGCCCGGTCGACGTTGGACTGGGGAGTGAGCTGGATCAGCACCCGGCCCTTGGAGTCCCTGATCGTCAGGGACTCCTGGTTCATGGTCAAGCCGCCGCCCTGCTTCTTCAAGGACGGTCGCCCGGACTGGGCGAGCAGGCGCCCGAGTCCGTTGCCGAGGGCCGCGTCGGCCTTGGTCGAGGCGGGAGGCTGAGTCGCCGCCGTTGTTGCCGTGCCCGGCACCAGGGTCGTGCTGCCTGCCACGACCACGGCGCCGACGAGCGCAGTGGCCCACTGTCGTTTTGTCATCCCGAGAACCCTTCACAAGTGCGGTGCCCCGATGGCACCGCACCCGGGGAGGCTATGCCCAGGACGTCAGATGAGGCCAGAGGAAAGTGTCCGGCGAAGGTAACGAAGTGGTGGAGGTGTGCCCGCGCAGGCGGGGTCCGCCGCAGGATGTGCGGGTCAGCGCGCGGTGTTGAGCGCGTTCGCGACGTCCACGCACCAGCGGTCGGC
>CAVSUC010000010.1:0-149837 GCA_963731075.1 uncultured Actinomycetota bacterium | reverse complement strand
ATCCCGAGCAGGGCACCGTCCTCGGCGTAGGCGACGTCGTAGAACCTGGGCACGTAGACGCCACCGCTCGCCGCCAGCCGCAGCAGCACGCCGTCGCGGCCACCGGGGCGACCCTCGGCCTTCCACTCCCGGAAGACCTCGGTGATCGCGAGCACGATCTCCTCGCCGTCGCCCAGGACGACGGCGTCGAGGAAGTCGGCCACCGGCTCGGGGTTGAACGCCGCGTGACCGCCGGCGAGCACGACCGGGTCGTCGTCGGTGCGGTCCTCCGCGTGCAGCGGGATCCCGGCGAGGTCGAGGGCCGTCAACATGTTGGTGTAGCCGAGCTCGGTGGAGAAGGACAGGCCGAAGACGTCGAACCCGCGCACGGGGCGGTGGCCGTCGACCGTGAACTGCGGGATGCCCTGCTCGCGCATCACGGCCTCCATGTCGGGCCACACGGCGTAGGTGCGCTCGGCGAGCACGCCGTCCCGCTCGTTGAGGACCTCGTAGAGGATCTGCACGCCCTGGTTGGGCAGGCCCACCTCGTAGGCGTCGGGATACATCAGCGCCCACCGCACCTCGGTCTCGTTCCAGGCCTTGGAGACGGAGTTGAGCTCGCCACCGACATACTGGATAGGCTTCTGGACTCGGGCCAGGTGCGGCTCGAGCGTGGCGAAGACCGACTCACCAGGTGGGACGGGGACGACAGTCATGCATGAACCTTCCACTAAATGGGGAAGTACCAGCCTACGTGCTCGCCCAGCACGTGCTCACCCGAGATCGAAGGGGGATCGGGGTGGCAGACCATGCCCTGTCCGGACCCCTGATGGGGGGACTCGACTGGCGCCCGTCCCGACGCCTGTCCGTGCGGGCGATGTGGGGGCTGTGGGTGGTGTGCCTGGCCCTGGCCCCCGGAGCCCTGCTGCTCCAGCGCGAGAGCTCCCTGCGGTTCGGTGCGATCAGCTCGGTCCACGCCGCCAGCCTGGTCGTCTTCTTGTGGATGCTGCTCGCCTGGCTGTGGCCGGTGCGCCCCCTGCGCAACCAGATCCTCGCCGGCACGGTCGCGCTGGCCCTCGGCGTACAGGTCCTGACGAGCGTGGGCCTCGGCGGCGACTGGTTCGTCTCGGCCCGGTCCGCGGTCGCCACGGTCGTCCAGGCGGCGGTCACCCTGGCCTACTACCGCTGGCGCCTCGGGGACGACAACCTGGCGCCGCACCGCCCGACCGACCTCGTCGACCTGGGCGTGGCCAGCATCCTGGGCGCCCTGGTCGTGATCCCGCTCGGTCCCGCCCCGGGCGTGTGGCTGACCAGCACCTCCTTCGAGCTCTTCTGGTGGGCGGCGCTGAGCACGGCGTACGTCTTCGTGGGGAGTGCCTGCAGCATGCTGCTGGTCCAGCGGCGCCCGCGCACCGAGGCGATCCCCACCCGGCTGATGGACGTCTACGTCCAGCTGCTCGTGACCGGCCTGTGCCTGGGCGCGGTGTTCACCTTCGACGAGCTGCCGCTCACCTGGATCGTGATGCTGCCGGCGATCTGGGCCGGGTTGACGCTGGGTCCGTGGACCTCGGCGGCGTACAGCCTGACCGGCGCGCTGGCCGTCGTCACCGCGCAGGCGATCCCGGGAGCCAACCAGGGCATCACCGACTCCGACCTGTCCGACATCCTGCTGCTGGACAGTCTGATGGCGGCGTTCGTGTTCGTGGTGCTCCTGCTCTCCCTCGTCCGCGACCAGCGGGCGCACCTGGCCAACGAGGTGGTGCGCCACCGCCAGGAGGCGTTGGACCAGGCCGGCCTGCTGGGCACCGTGTTCGAGTCGATCAACGAGGCGCTGGTGCTGATGGACCCCCAGGGCGTCGTGCAGCTGCACAACGCGGCGGCCGTGCAGATCCTCGGCCGCGACCGGCTGACCACCGAGCCCGGCCGCTGGTTGCGCCGGATGGCCGAGCGGCCCAGCTTCACCTACCCGTTCAACCGGGACGGCTCCGAGGACGGGCTGCGGGTCCTGGCCGTCCAGCTCGCCCCGGTGCAGTACGCCGGGTCCGACAGCATCGTGGCCATCGTCCGGGACGTCACCACCGAGCAGCGGCGCATCGAGGAGCTGGCGAGCTTCGCCGCGGTCGCCGCCCACGACCTGAAGAGCCCCCTCGCCGCCGTGCAGGGATGGATCGAGGTCGCCGAGGACGCCCTCGACAACGACCCGGAGATGGCTGTCGAGGCCCTCTCCCGGGGTCGGCACGCCACCGACCGGATGTCGCAGGAGATCGAGGACTGGCTGACCTACAACGTCGCCCGTGAGGGGATCGTCCAGCCCGAGCCCATCGCGCTCCAGCCCTGCCTGGACGCCATCGCGGCCAGCCATCCCGGCGTCGACATCCTGGTCCGCACCCCCGACACCGTGATGGCCGACCCCACCCTGCTCCGGCACCTGCTCTCCAACCTGGTCGGCAACGCGGTGAAGTACACCCACCCCGGCGAGCGGCCCTCGGTCTCGGTGCGCAGCTTCTCCGGGGGTGAGCAGGGCTGGGTGCGGCTCTACGTCGTCGACGCCGGCATCGGCATCCCGGAGGGCGAGGAGCTCACCATCTTCGAGCCGTTCCGGCGCGCCTCCACCGTGCAGGGGACCTACGAGGGCTCCGGGCTCGGCCTCGCGCTGTGCAAGCGGATCGTGCGCCGGCACGGCGGCATGATCACCGCCGCCCGCAACGAGGGTCCCGGCACCACGATCACGGTCACGCTCCCCCAGGGCTGACCCCCGGATCAGGACGGGACCGCCACCCCTGGTGCCCTCCGTCCACCGTCGATTCATCCCGTTACATGCCGGTATAGCCCAGTTGGTGCTCCGGTCGGCAATCGCTCTGTTGTCGAGACGCCCTTCGTGGGCGGACCCTAGACTTCCCGTGGGAGAAATGGGACAAATGCCACTGGTAGCGGAGGACACAGCGCCGGCGCCGCCGCGCCTCGGCGCCGGTGACGGCGTCCGTCCGACCCTGCGGCAGCTCGCGCCGTACTTCGCCTTCGCCCTGGCCTGCTACCTCGTCGCGCCCTACATGGGTCTCGACAGCCGTGACGTCGACCCGCGCATCGCCGAGGTGTGGCCCCCCGGAGGCGTCGGCTTCGTGCTGCTCACCGTGGTCTGGTTCTCCGGGCGACGACTGGTCAGCGCCACCCTCGGCCTGATGTTCCTCGTCTTCGTCACGACCGCGATCGTGATGGGCTACGCCCCCCTGACCGCCGGCTGGCTGGCCCTGACCGGCGTCGCCCAGCCGCTGCTGATGGCTTGGCTCTACCGGCGCCGCCTCGCCCACGACGGCTGGGCCCCCGAGAGCCCGGCCGAGGTCGCCGCGCTGCTGTTCGCGGCGGTGGGGTCCTCGGTCGCCCTCGGCGTCGTGGGCGGCTTCCCGTTCCTCTCCCCCGACGAGCTGCCGTCCAAGGTGCTGCTGTGGTGGGTGCTGCGGAACACCGTGTTCTGCTTCGTCGGCGGGGTCACCTTCATGGTGCTCTTCTACGGCCGCCACTCGACCGTGCTCCCCAAGAGCGCCTGGCTCAACCGGATCGGCCTCCTCACGACGGCGCTGATCTGCGTGTGGGGCACCTACTACGACCCGTCGCTGCCGCTCTCCTGGCTGCTCATCGTCCCCAGCGTGTGGGGCGGGCTCACCCTGACGGTCCGCGGCACCGGCTGGCTGTCCCTGGTGGTGGCGCTGATCGCCGCGTCCATGACCTACCTCCCACAGAACGAGTTCGGGTACGGCGGGATCCTGCCGGCCGCCACCATCGTCGACCTGCTGATCATCGCCAGCACGTCGTTCGCCCTGCTGCTGGCGCTCATGCGCGAGCAGCGCGGTGCCCTGATCCGGGAGCTGGACCACAAGGGGGCCGAGTCCGAGGCGCAGCGCCAGATCCTGGCCACGGTCTTCGACTCGATGAACGACGGCGTCGTGATCGTCGACGGCTCCCGGGTGAGCATGTACAACAGCGCTGCCCGCCAGCTGCTGGGCCGACCCATCCCCTCCGGGCCGGTGACCTCGTGGGCGGAGGCCTTCGGCCTCACCACGGCGGAGGGCCGGCTCATCGACGACGAGGCACTCCGGCAGGGGCTGTTCGTGGCCGAGCCCGGGGGTCACTCGACGCCGATGACCGTCCACGTCGGCGCCGACGAGGCCGGCCGGATCCTCGACGTCTCGGCCCAGCCGCTGGGCAACCAGGAGGAGCGGTCGACCATCGTCCTGCTGCACGACGTCACGGCCCAGCGCGCCCGCCTGCGTGAGCTCAGCAACTTCGCCGGGATGGTGGCGCACGACCTGCGCGGGCCGCTGACGGTCCTCGACGGCTGGCTCGAGGTCGTCCAGGACAGCGACGAGGGCGACGAGCTCGTCCTCGAGGACGCCGTCGGCAAGGCCCGCGACGCCAGCCGCCGCATGCGCCAGGTCATCGAGGACTGGCTGAACTACACCGTGGTCCAGAACGGCCAGCTGCGACCCGACGCCGTCAAGCTGGAGGAGGTCGTCAGCGAGATCGTGGAGAGCCGGCGCAGCAGCTGGGCCGGCGGCGACGAGCCCAGCTTCGCGCTCGACCTGGCCCACAGCGTCGAGGCCGACCCCGGCCTGATGCGTCAGCTCCTGGACAACCTCGTCGGCAACGCGATCAAGTACACCGCCGCCGACCGGGCCCCGTGGGTGGCGATCTGCTCCGAGCGCGACGCCGAGCCCGGGTGGATCCGGGTCAACGTCCTCGACCGTGGGATCGGCATCCCCGAGGGCGAGGAGGAGCTGATCTTCGAGGAGTTCCACCGCGGCCCCGTCGAGGGCCGCTCGGCCGGCACCGGCCTGGGCCTCGCGCTCACCCGGCGCATCGTGGGCCTGCACGGCGGCTCGCTGGTCGCGTTCCGCAACCCCGAGGGCGGCTCGACCTTCAGCTTCACCTTGCCCGAGGCCTGAGCCGCGCCTCGTAGGACCGCGAGGCGCCACTGCCCCGCATCGCGATGTTCTGCAGGAGCCCGAGTGCCATCATCGAGGCGAACATCGAGGACCCGCCGTAGGAGACCAGCGGCAGCGGAACACCGGTGACCGGCATGATGCCCAGGCACATCCCGATGTTCTGGAAGGTCTGGAAGGCGAACCAGCACGCGATGCCCGCGGCCGCCACCCGGCCGAACATGTCGTCGGCGTTGAACGAGATGTGCAGCGCCCGCCACAGGAGCACGGCGAAGAGCAGGATCAGCACCCCGGCGCCGATGAGTCCGAGCTCCTCGCCGGCGACGGTGAAGATGAAGTCGGTGTGCTGCTCGGGGACGAAGCGCGACCGGGTCTGCGAGCCGTCGAACAGCCCGCGCCCGAACAGTCCCCCGTTGCCGATGGCGATGCGGGCCTGGGTGGTGTTGTAGCCCGCCCCACGCGGGTCGAGCCCGGGGTTGGTGAAGGCCATGAAGCGGTTGATCTGGTAGGCCTTGAGCAGGTGCAGCGACACCGCCAGCACGGCCACCGCGGTGCCGCCCGCGAACAGCGAGACCAGCCAGCGACGCGGGACACCGGCCACCGCCAGCACGCCGAAGACGGTCGCGGTGAGGACCAGCATCGTGCCGAGGTCGGGCTGCAGGATGATCAGCAGCGCAGGGACGCCGGCGATCCCGCCCATCAGGGCCACGTCGACCATGCCCACCTGGCGACGCCGTGAGTTCTCGGTGCGCTCGGCGATGATCATCGCCATGCCGATCACCACGGCCAGCTTCGCGAACTCGGCCGGCTGGATCGAGAGCCCGCCGATCATCAGCCAGGAGCGCGACCCGTTGATCGTCGTACCCATCACCAGGACGAGCAGCAGGCCGATGATCGAGGCGACGTAGACCAGCGGCGTGACGATCCGCACCCAGCGGTGGTCGGTGGCCATCACGGCGGTGGCGAGGACGAGGCCGATCACGATGTTGACCAGGTGCTTGTGCAGGTAGGCCGTGGAGTCGCCCTGGGTGAGCACCTCGTTGGTGGAGGTCGCGGACCAGACGAGCAACGTGCCCATGGTCAGGATCAGCCCGGCGGCACCGAGCAGGACCCAGTCGAGTCGCGGCACGGCGACCCGGCTGCGGCTGACCGCGAGGCGGCTCATCGGGAGGACGGTCACTGCTTCTTCCCCTTCTTGGAGGAGGGAGGCAGGATCGACCCGTCCCTGGCGAACGTGGGCAGTCCGCGGGGAGGCGTGGTGCCGGGGATCGCGGCCTTGGAGGCGCGGACGTCCTCGCCCTTGATGCCGTAGAGGTGCTCCCAGATCTTGCGTACGGCGGGCCCGGAGGTGCCGGAACCGGTGCCACCCTGGGTGATCATCATGATGACCACGTAGTCCTTGGTGTAGGTCGCGACCCACGAGGTGCTCTGCTTGCCGTAGACCTCGGCCGAGCCGGTCTTGCCGCGGATCTTGACCTTGTCGAGAGGGAACCCCTCGAACTTCCAGGCCAGGGTGCCCTCCTTCGGGGTGCCCTGGAGGGCGTTGTCGACGTAGGCCAGCGCGGCCTTCGACGACTTCACCCGGCGCACGACCTTGGGCTTGATCTCCTTGACCAGCCTGCCCTCGGGGCTGACCACGGCCTTGGCCACCTGGGGCGCCATCAGCTTGCCGCCGTTGGACAGCGCGCCGTAGGCCCGGGCCAGCTGCAGCGGGGTGACCATCGTGTCGCCCTGCCCGATCACGAAGTTCACGGCGTCACCGGCGCGGTAGTTGAAGCCCTCGAGGCAGAACTCGTGCGCGAAGACGTGCAGGAAGTCGCGCTGGCCGGTCGTGTTCTTCCGGTCGACCTTGCAGTAGTAGCCCTTCATCGACTTCCAGTAGGCGCGCTTCCACCTGCGGTCGGCGATCCGGCCGCTGGCCTCGCCGCTGATGTCGCCGCCGGTGGTGGAGCCGAAGCCGAAGTTCTTCGCGGTGGAGACGAGGGGGTCCTTGGCCTTCACGTTGGCCGGGTCGCTGCCGTACTGCTGCCAGAACTTCAGCCCCACCCGGTAGAAGAAGGTGTCGCAGGAGAGCTCGAGCGCCTTGGCGAAGCTGATGTAGCCGTAGGCCGCCGACTCGTAGTTCTTGAACAGCCGGTTGCCCACCTGGAGGTTCGAGGAGCAGTCGAGCGAGGTGTTCTCGCCGAACCCGTTGTTCAGCGCGCCGATGGTCATGATCGGCTTCCAGGTCGAGCCGGGTGCGTACTGGCCCTGGGTGGCGCGCGAGAGCAGCGGGTTGCCGGCCTTCTCGGAGTAGAGCGCCCCGAGCTCCTTCTTGGTGATGCCGCCGGACCAGACCTTGGGGTCGTACGTCGGCTGGCTGGCCATCGCGACCACGCGCCCGGTCTTGGCCTCCATCACGACGGCGGCGCCGCTCTCGGCGACGTAGTTCTTGCCGGTGACCTTGTCGAAGGTGCCCCGCGCGGTGACGAGTGCCTGGTGGAGCTGCTTCTCGACGTAGCTCTGCACGTTGGCGTCGATCGAGGTGACCAGCGTGTCCCCGGGGGTCGACCCGACCTCGCCGGAGTCGCCGAGCACGCGACCCATCGAGTCCACGGCCACCTTCTTGTAGCCGGGCTTGCCGCGCAGCCACGTGTCGTAGGCCTTCTCGACGCCGGCGCGGCCCACGACCGAGGCGCCGTTGACCGAGGCGTCGTCGTCCTTGTCCGCCTCGTCGAGCTCACCCTCCGTGATCGGGCTGAGGTAGCCGAGGACGTGCGCCCCGTTGGCGCCGTACGGCGAGGGGTAGGCGCGCACGCTCTCCTGCTGGGCCAGCACACCGGGGTAGTCCTCGGCCTGCTCGAGCACCTTGACCGCGACCTTCTGCGGGATGTCGCTGGCCACCGGCACCGGTTGGTAGGGCGAGCCGTTCCAGCAGGTGCCGGCCTTGGAACCGGGCTGGCCGCAGACGAGCATCCGGGCCTGGATCTGGCGCAGCGAGACGTGCGTGACCCGCGAGAGCTTGCGCAGCGTCGCGGTGCGCACCTTCTCGGGCAGCTTGGCGACGAGGGTGCGGTCGATGCTCACCACCCAGCTGCTGCGGTTGGCGACGAGCGGGCGGCCCATGTCGTCCACGATCAGCCCGCGAGCCGGCTGCACGACCACGTCGCGCACCGATTGCGAGGCGGCCTGCGCCTGGTAGCCGTCACCGGTGAGGACCTGCATGTACCACAGGCGCGCGAACAGGGTCAGGAACAGCGAGAGCACCAGCAGCTGCACGACGATCAGCCGGAGGCGGCTCTTCTCCGAGGCGTTGGGCCTGATGAGGACTGCTGCCACGGGATCAGTAGGCCAGCTCGGACGGGCGGGTGCGGTCGAAGAGCGCCATCAGTCCCGGCAGGAGCAGGGGGGCGCACACGACGTCCCAGAGCAGCGCGATGCCGATCACCTGCATCATCTCCCCGGCCGGCAGGGCGTGGTCGCCGAGGACGACCCCGCTCAGCGCGAACACCGAGGTGGCGATGAAGGAGCAGATGGCGACGGTGGCCAGCCCCGCGATCGGGCTGCGGCGCGCGTCGTGGCGGACCCGGCCGGCCAGGATGGCGACGAGCACCAGCGCGAGGGCCCAGCGCCCGGCCACGTGGTCGGCGGGCGGGGCGAGATCGATGAGCATGCCGGCGACGAACCCGACCAGCGCCCCGAACTGCGCACCGCGGGCGATCGAGGCGGCCACCACCACGATCAGGGCCAGGTTGGGGACGACGCCGTTGACCGAGAAGAGGTTGAAGACCGCGACCTGGAGGGTCACGGCCAGCACGATCACGAGGGCGACGACGCCGGTGCGCGAGATGCTCATCCCTTGCCTCCTGAGGCTGTGGCGAGGCCGTTGATCACCAGGCGGTCACCCTGCGTCCTGCGGGGCACCACGACCCCGACGACGTCGAGCGAGGTGAAGTCGACGAACGGGTCGATGACGGCGTGCTTGGCCAGCTCGCGCGGGGTGGAGTAGACGGACTCGACCGTGCCGATGGGGATGCCGGAGACGTAGGGGCGGCCGTTCTGGCTGCCCCAGGTGACCACGACGTCGCCCTTGCTGGGCGTGACCGAGTGGTCGACGAGGTCGAGGTCCATCCGGCCGCGGTCACTGGTGACGCCCCGACCGCGGAGGAAGCCGATCTCCATGTTGGAGCCGAGACGCCCGCCCACGACGGAGTCGGTGTCGAGGACCAGGAGCACGTTGGCGGTGGTGCGGGTGGCGCTGATGACCCGGCCGACGAGGCCGTCGTTGTTGAGCACCGTCATGTCCTTGCGGATCCCCGAGGAGGTGCCGGCGTCGATGGTGACGGTGCGTGAGAAGGACTGCATCGGGCCCATCCCGACGACCCGGGCCGCGACCAGGGCGTAGCCGGTCTGGTTGGCGGTGTGGGTGAGCCCGTCGAGCTCCGCGAGCCGGTTGCGGTCGAGCGGGACCTGTTCGGCCTGCGAGCGCAGCTTGGAGTTCTGCGCGGACAGACGGGCCACGTCGGCGCGCAGGTCGTCGTTGGAGCTGAAGTAGGCCAGGGTCTCGCGGAAGGGGCGGGTGGCCGTGGCGGTGGTGGTCTCGACCGGACCGAGCACGTTGCCGACGGCGGCCCGGGCGGGGTCGACCGGCGAGCTGTCGCCGGCGGCCGCGTCCACGGTGATCACGGTCAGGGAGGCGGCGACGAGCAGCCCGACCACGACGCGCGAGTTGCCGCCGCGCTCGCTGCCGAACCGGGTGCGTCCGTCGTCGTCGGTCATCGGGCGACCCAGCGAGGGACCCTTGACGTTGCCCATCCTCGGGCTCGTCCTCGCGCGCAGGCGCTTCCTGGCCACCGGCACTACCGCCTGTGGTCCGAGACGAGCACCTGCTGGAGGGCCTCGAACTCCTCGACACACTTGCCGGCCCCCAGCGCCACCGAGGTGAGCGGGTCGCGGGCGATGTGCACGGGCATCCCGGTCTCGTGGCGGATGCGCTCGTCGATGCCGAGGAGCAGGGCACCGCCCCCGGTGAGGACGATTCCGCGGTCCATGATGTCGCCGGCGAGCTCGGGCGGGGTCTGGTCGAGCGTGGTGCGGACGGCGTCGACGATCGCGTGCAGCTGCTCCTCGAGCGCCTTGCGGATCTCGGGGCTGCCGACGGTGACCGTGCGCGGGAGGCCGGAGACCATGTCGCGACCCCGGACCTCGGCCTGTCGCTCCTGGGGCAGCGGGAAGGCGGAGCCGAGGGTCATCTTGATCTCCTCGGCGGTGCGCTCCCCCAGCATCAGGGAGTGCTCCTTCTTCATCCAGGCCACGATGGCCTGGTCGAGCTCGTCACCCGCGGTGCGCACGGAGAGGGTCGTGACCAGGCCGCCCAGAGAGATCACCGCGACCTCGGTGGTGCCGCCGCCGATGTCGACGACCATGTTGCCGGTCGCCTCGTGGACCGGGAGCCCGGCGCCGATCGCGGCGGCCATCGGCTCCTCGATGATGTAGACCCGGCGTCCGCCGGCCTGGTAGCCGGCCTCCTTCACCGCGCGCTGCTCCACCGCGGTCACACCGCTGGGCACGCAGATGATCATCCGGGGCTTGGCGAAGTAGCGGCGCTTGTGCACCTGCTGGATGAAGTAGCGCAGCATCTCCTCGGTCGCGTCGAGGTCGGCGATCACACCGTCCTTGAGCGGCCGGATGGCGGTGATGCCGTCCGGCGTACGGCCGATCATGCGCTTGGCCTCGTGGCCGACCGCGAGGATCTCGTGCGACTGGGTGTTCATCGCGACCACGGACGGCTCGTCGACGAGCACCCCCTTGCCGCGCACGTAGACGAGCGTGTTCGCCGTGCCGAGGTCGACCGCCATGTCGCGGCCGATGAGACTGTTGGCCATCCGTTCCGCCTCGCGGGTGTCGATTGGGGGAAGTGGTCGGACGCACCACGCGCCCCACCCGTCACCGAAGCGTAAGAGCGGAAGGCCCCGTCGGGCGGACGACACGCGGCGATGGTCCTACCCCGCTTCCCGGCGAGGCGTGGCCGATGGCGGCCACCACGCCCCGTCCGGCGCCGCCGGAACGTCAGGCGACGAGCTCGGGCTCCGTCCGGTCCGCCTCGCCGGCGGCCGGCAGGTGCGGTTCCCTGATCCGGCCGGGGAGCGTGAGCACCGCGAAGACGGCGCCGACCAGGCACAGCACGCCGATCACCACGCAGGCCGTCTGGAGGCCGGCCATGAAGGCGTCCTGCATGGCCACGACCAGCCGGGTCGACGACGCCGCCATCGCCTGGGCGGCTCCGACGGAGTCCTGGGCCGTCGCGAGGGCCCCGCCCGGCAGCCGCGCGAAGTCGCTGTCCGCCAGCGAGGAGGCGTAGACCGAGGAGAACACCGAGCCCACGACCGCGACCCCGAGGGTGCCGCCGAGCTCCCGGGTCGCGTCGTTGACGGCCGACCCCACACCGGCACGCGCCGGCGGCAGCACCAGCAGGATGGACTCGGTCGCGGGCGTGGAGATCAGTCCCATCCCCAGGCCCATCAGGACCATCTGCGGCACGATCACCGTGGCGTACGACGTGTCCACCGCCACCGTGGAGATCCACAGGAAGCTGCCGCCGAACAACACCAGGCCGGAAGTGACCACCACCTTGGTCCCGATGCGCGGGGCGAGCAGCGCTCCGGCCACCGAGGCCACCGCGATGCTCAGCGCCACCGGCAGGATGCGCGCGCCGGTCGAGAGGGTGCCGTACCCGCGCACGAACTGGAAGTACTGCGTGATCAGGAAGATGAACCCGAACAGCGCGAAGAACGTGATCGTGACCGCGCCGCTGGCGGCGCTGAACCGTCGGTCCCTGAACAGGGTGACGTCCAGCATCGGGTGCGGTGTACGCCGCTCGCGCACGATGAACGCCACCAGCAGGAGTGCCACGACGCCGAGGCCGGCGAGGGTCGGCAGCGAGGACCAGCCGTGCTCCGGGGCCTCGATGATCGTCCAGGTGAGCAGCGACAGCATCGCGACGGACAGGCCGATGCCGGGCAGGTCCAGCGGGGGGACCTCCCGGTCGCGCGACTCGGGGACGAGCACGAACGCGGCGACGGCCGCGAGCAGGGCCAGCGGGACCAGGGCCCAGAAGACGCTGCCCCAGTAGAAGTGCTCGAGCAGCACTCCCCCGGTGACCGGTCCGGCCGCCACCCCGATGCCGACGACGGCGCCCCAGACACCGAGCGCCGCGGCTCGCTCGCCGCGCTCGCGGAAGGTGTTGGTGATGATCGACAGGGTCGTCGGGAAGATCAGCGCCGCGAAGAAGCCCATGCCGATCCGCGCCGCGACGAGCGCCTCCGGGCTCGTGACGAGCGCGCCGACGACGCTGGCGGCGGCGAAGCCGACCAGCCCACCGATCAGGGCAGGACGCCGGCCGAAGCGGTCGGAGACACTGCCCATGGCGAGCACGAGGCCGGCGAACGCCAGGTTGTAGCCGTCCACGACCCACTGCAGCGCGCGGGTGCCGGCGTCGAGCTCGCGGCTGATGCTGGGCAGGGCGACGTTGACGATCGTGGTGTCGAGGTTGATGGCGAGCACCGCCGCGCAGACGGTGAGCAGGATGCCGAGCTTGGGTCGCATGGCGACTTCCTTGTGGACTAAGTGGACGCTGTCAACATCAAGGGTGCCAGTCGTTGTTACCACTGTCAACATTCGGCTAGGATGGCCGCATGGGCACCTACCACCACGGCAACCTGCGCCCCGCCCTCGTCGAGGCGGCGGTGGGGCTGGCGCAGGCCCGCGGCCCCGAGGGCGTCGTCCTGCGCGAGGTCGCCCGCCAGACCGGCGTCTCGCACAACGCCGCCTACCGCCACTTCGCCGACCGCGAGGAGCTCCTCGCCGAGGTCGCGGGCGCTGCCATGCACCAGCTGGCCCGCGCCATGACCACCGAGCTGGCCGGGGTCACGGTCGAGGACCCCGAGGTGCGAGCCGTCGCCCGGCTGCGCGCCACCGGCCGGGCCTACGTGCACTTCGCCCTGGCCGAGCCGGGGTTGTTCGAGGTCGCGTTCGCCGCCAGCGCGGACTCGGTGGACGAGCGCGCGTCAGCGGTGCTGCTCGAGGGCGTCCCCGACGAGGACCCGGCGGGCGACCCCTACGCGCTGCTCGGGCAGGCGCTCGACGACCTGGTGGACGCCCGGGTGATCACCGCCCGGCGCCGGGAGGGGGCGGAGGCGCTGTGCTGGTCAGCGGTGCACGGGTTCGCCGTGCTCCACCTGCACGGGCCGCTGCGCGACGTACCCCCCGACGAGCGGGAGCGCAGCCTGGAGCAGCTGCTGGACCAGATCGAGCGCGGGCTGGGCTAGGGGTCAGGAGAGCTCGGGGAACCAGAGCGCGATCTCGCGGACCGCCGACTCCTCGCTGTCCGAGCCGTGCACGAGGTTCTCGCGGTTGGACAGGGACAGGTCGCCGCGGATGGTCCCCGGGGCCGCCTTGCGGCCGTCGGTGGCGCCGTTGATCAGGCGCACGACCTCGATGGCCGCGTCCCCCTCGAGCACCGCGGCGACGAGCGGGCCGCTCGTCACGAAGGTCCGCAGCGGCGGGTAGAAGTCGCGCTCGACGTGCTCGGCGTAGTGCGCGTCGGCCTGCGCGGCGTCGATGTGGCGCTGCTCGAGCGCGACCACGGTGAGGCCCTTGGCCTCGAAGCGGGACAAGATGTTGCCCACCAGGCCGCGGCGTACGGCATCGGGCTTGAGCAGGACGAGAGTGCGCTGGGACATGGCCGTCACCCTAGTGCGACTGGTCGGCGGGGTCGGAGGGAGCCCGTCCGGGGTACTCCCCCGTGATCTCCCACTCGGCCCGCTCACGCTCGATCTTGCGGCCGAGGAACCAGGCCGTGGCCCACAGCGCGAGGAAGATCGCGCCGAGCACGAACATGGTGCCGATCTCGAGGCCGAGGGCGATGGCGCCGAGCTGGATGGCCCAGCCCAGCCAGTGGGCCCACGCGAACCGGAGCAGTCCCGCGACCAGGATGCAGGCGACGGTCAGGCCCAGCCCGATCCACAGCGCCGTCGCCGTGGAGACGCCGGCCACCGAGATGAGCACCGGGGTGGCCAGCCCGAAGGCGATCGCCTCGAGCGAGAGGATCGCCGCGCAGAGTCGTCGCTGCATCAGTCCCGCTCCTGCTCCCGTTCGTTCTCCCGTTCGCTCTGCTGGTCCTGCTCGCGGCTCCGGCTGCCGTCGGGGTTGCGCCGCGAGCGCAGCATGCTGCGCGCCTCGCCCACCGTGACGACCGAGCCGGTGACGAGCACGCCCCCGGAGCCGATGGCGTCCCCGAAGGCACCGCCGGCCTCGGCCAGGGCGGTCGCCTGGTCGATCGCGTCCGCGAGCGAGGACGCCTCGCTGACCCGATCCTGGCCGAAGATCCCCAGGGCCACCTCGGCGAGGTCGTGGGCCGGCATGGCGCGCGCGGTGGAGTTCTGGGTGCAGACGATGTGGGAGAACACCGGCTCGAGCTCGGAGAGCATCCCCTCGTAGTCCTTGTCGGCCATCACGCCGACCACCCCGATCAGCGGCGAGAACACGAACGAGTCCTCCAGTGCGGCCACGACCGCAGCGGCGCCGTGCGGGTTGTGGGCAGCGTCGAGGACGATCGTCGGCGAGCGCCGGATGATCTCCAGCCGGCCGGGCGAGGTGACCTCGGCGAACGCCTCCCGCACCAGCTCCACGTCCAGGGGGTCCTCTCCGCCGAGGAACGCCTCCACCGCGGCGAGGGCCAGGGCGGCGTTCTGGGCCTGGTGGGCGCCGTAGAGCGGGAGGAACACCTCGTCGTAGGCGCCGCGGAGTCCCTGGAGGCCGATCATCTGGCCGCCCACCGCGGGCACCCGGTCGGTGACCCCGAACTCCAGTCCCTCGCGGGCGAGGGTCGCGCCGACCTCGGTGCAGCGCTCCCGCAGCACCTGGTCGACCTCGGCGGTCTGCACGGCGGACACGACGATCGCCCCAGGCTTGATGATGCCGACCTTCTCCAACGCGATGATCGCGGGCGTCTCGCCGAGGTACTTCGCGTGGTCGACCGCGATCGGGGTGAGCACCGCGACCTTGGCGTCCATCACGTTGGTGGCGTCCCAGGTCCCGCCCATGCCGACCTCGACGACGGCCGCGTCGACGGGGGCGTCGGCGAAGGCGGCGTACGCCATGGCGACGACGGTCTCGAAGAAGGACAGCGGGTGGTCGTGCTCGGCGTCGACGAGGTGGGTGTACGGCGCGACGTCGTTGAACGCCCGCACGAACGCCTCCTCGCTGATCGGCTCGCCGTCGAGGCTGATCCGCTCGGTCATCGACTCGAGATGAGGGCTGGAGAACCGCCCCACGCGCAGGCCGATGGTCGCGATCAGGGTCTCGATCATCCGGGCCGTCGAGGTCTTGCCGTTGGTGCCGGTGAGCTGGATGACGGGATAGGTGCGCTGCGGGTCGCCGAGGAGCTCCATGAACGCCTCGATGCGGTCGAGCGTCGGGTCGAGCTTGGTCTCGGGCCACCTGCTCAGCAGTGCGTCCTCGACCTCGTCGTAGGACTCGGCCAGGCGTGGGGCGTCAGGTTCAGGGGTGGTGTCCATCGTGGCGAAGTCTAGGCGGCCGGATCTCGTTTTCGGCGTGGCCACTGCTCTCCGTAGGATTCGCAGCATGACTGACTCCCTCGAGAAGACCGTGTCCAGTGAGACGACCGCACCCGCCGCGGCCGTCGTACCGGACCGGGCCGCGCTCGAGGGCCTCGAGGCCACGTGGTCGGCACGGTGGAAGGCCGACGACACCTACGCCTTCGACCGGACGAGGACGCGCAGCGAGGTCTATTCCATCGACACTCCCCCGCCCACGGTCTCCGGGTCGCTGCACGTCGGGCACGTCTTCTCCTACACCCACACCGACCTGATCGCGCGCTTCCAGCGGATGCAGGGCAAGTCGGTGTTCTACCCGATGGGCTGGGACGACAACGGCCTGCCCACCGAGCGCAGGGTGCAGAACTACTACGGCGTCCGCTGCGACCCCTCCCTCCCCTACGAGGACGGCTACACCCCGCCGGAGAAGCCGGACCCCAAGCGCCAGGTCCCGATCAGCCGGCCCAACTTCATCGAGCTCTGCGAGCGGCTCGTCGAGCAGGACGAGAAGGTCTTCGAGGACCTGTGGCGCACGCTCGGGCTCTCGGTGGACTGGAAGCAGCACTACACGACCATCGGTCCCAAGGCGCAGAAGGTCAGCCAGCGGGCGTTCCTGCGCAACTTCGCGCGCGGCGAGGCCTACCTCCAGGAGGCCCCGACCCTGTGGGACGTCACCTTCCAGACGGCGGTCGCCCAGGCCGAGCTCGAGGCGCGGGAGTACCCCGGCCACTACTACCGGGTCGCCTTCCACGGCAGTGACGGCCCGATCCACATCGAGACCACCCGCCCCGAGCTGATTCCCTCGGTGGTCGCCCTGATCGCCCACCCCGACGACGAGCGCTACCAGTCGCTGTTCGGCACCACCGTCACGTCTCCCGTCTTCGGCGTCGAGGTCCCCGTGCTCGCGCACCCGCTGGCCGAGCCGGACAAGGGCGCCGGCATCGCCATGTGCTGCACGTTCGGCGACCTCACCGACGTCACCTGGTGGCGCGAGCTCCAGCTCCCGGTGCGCACGCTGGTCGGGCGCGACGGACGGCTCTCCCGCGAGACCCCCGAGTGGCTCTCCGCCCAGGACGCCGCGGCGGCCTACGAGGACCTCAAGGGCAAGACCACCTTCAGCGCCCGGGAGGCCGTCGTAGAGAAGCTCCGCGCGAGCGGAGACCTGGAGGGCGAGCCGAAGCCGACCCAGCGGATGGCGAACTTCTACGAGAAGGGCGACAAGCCGCTCGAGATCGTCGCGACCCGCCAGTGGTACATCACCAACGGCGGTCGCGACGCCGACGTGCGCGCCGAGATGATCGAGCGTGGCGCCGAGGTCCAGTGGATCCCGCCGCACATGAAGCACCGCTACGACAACTGGGTCAACGGCCTCAACGGCGACTGGCTGGTCTCCCGCCAGCGGTTCTTCGGCATCCCCTTCCCGGTCTGGTACCCCCTGGACGACGAGGGCGAGCCCGACTACGCCCACCCCCTGCTGCCCCGCGAGGAGCAGCTCCCCATCGACCCGTCGACCCAGGCCCCGTCCGGGTACGACGAGGGCCGGCGGGGCGAGCCGGGCGGATTCATCGGCGACCCGGACGTGATGGACACCTGGGCGACGTCCTCGCTCACCCCCCAGATCGCCGGTGGCTGGGAGGAGGACCCGGACCTGTTCGAGCGGGTCTTCCCGATGGACCTGTGCACGCACGCGCACGACATCATCCGCACCTGGCTGTTCTCCCGGGTGGTCCGCGCCCACTTCGAGAACCACGCGTCACCGTGGTCGCACGCGGTCATCTCCGGGTTCATCGTCGACCCCGACCGCAAGAAGATGTCCAAGTCCAAGGGCAACGTGGTCGTGCCGACCGAGATCCTCGACACGTACGGCGCTGACGCGGTCCGCTGGCGGGCCGCGATGGCCCGGCCGGGCCTCGACTCCCCCTTCGACGAGACCCAGATGAAGGTCGGTCGCCGGCTAGCGCTGAAGGTGCTGAACGTCTCCAAGTTCGTCCTCGGCAGCGTGGGCGCCACCACGGTCGACCCGAGCCTGGTGACCGAGCCCGTCGACCGGGCTCTGCTCGGCAAGCTGGCCGCCACCGTGACCGCGGTGACCCGGGCGTTCACCGCCTACGACTACACCACGGCGCTCGAGCAGACCGAGAAGTTCTTCTGGGACTTCTGCGACGACTACGTCGAGCTGGTCAAGGAGCGGGCGTACGGCGATGCCGACGCCAGCGACACGGACTCCGCGACCCTGTCGGCGAAGGCGGCCCTGGCCACGGCCGTGCACGTGCAGCTCCGGCTGTTCGCGCCGTTCCTGCCCTACGCGACCGAGGAGGTCTGGTCGTGGTGGCAGGCGGGCTCGGTGCACCTCCAGCCCTGGCCCACCACCGACGAGCTCGGCGACGCGGCGGACGGCGACCCCGCCGTCCTGGACGCGGTCGCGGCGGTCCTGGCCGGTGTCCGCGGAGCGAAGTCGACCGCCAAGGTCGGCATGCGCACGCCGGTGGAGCACGCCACGGTCTCCGGGCCGGTGAGTGCGCTCGAGGCCATCCGCAGCGCCGAGAGCGACCTCCGGGCGGTCGGCTCGATCACCGGTGAGCTGGAGCTGCTCACCGAGGACGGCGAGGTCCGCGTCGTGGACGCGGTGCTCGGGGAGCCGCCGCCGAAGCGGTGACCGGTGGCCGGGGCCGGTGGGCCCGGGTCAGCGGTGGTGACCGGAGTGCCGACCACCGCGGTCGTCGTGGCCACGACCGCGCTTGTGGTCGGACGTGCCAGCCTTGTCAGCCTCGTCAGCCTTGTCAGCTTTCTTGCTCTTGTTGCCACGGTGCGACGTGGCGGCGCGGTCGTGCGACGGGGGGCCGCGGTGACCGCGCGCCTGCTGACGGACCGGGTGTGACCGCGTCTTCGCCGGCGCCTGGTTGGCCCGGCGGGGCGGCGTGATGACGTGGTGGTGCCCGCGCGTCTTCGCCGGCGCCTGGTTGGCCCGGCGGGGCGGCGTGATGACGTGGTGGTGCCCGCGCGTCTTCGCCGGCGCCTGGTTGGCCCGGCGGGGCGGCGTGATGACGTGGTGGTGCCCGCGCGTCTTCGCCGGGCTGGCCAGCGGCTTCCGGTGCTGGTGCCGGACCGGGTGGGTGCGGTGGTCCTTCTGTCCGGCGACCACGGGTCCGCCGACGTACCCCTTGCCGGGGGCCGCGAAGGCCGGGCGGGTGGGCGTGGACGGGGTGGTGACCACTCCCTCGGCGGGCGTCGGCTCCGGTGACGGCGTGGTCACCGGGGCCGGCTTCGGTGCGGGGTGGTGGGACCTGGGCCGGGTGACGGGCTTGGTGACGGGCGGCTTCCTGGCGGGGCGGCCGACCGAGACCGTCGAGGCCGGGGTGAGGACCGACGCGGCGCGCGGCGCCGGAGCCACGACCACCTGCTGCACCGGAGCACTGGCCGCCGCCCGGTCGGCGGAGACCTTGGACCGCACGGGCGCGGGCACGTTGCGGAGCGACTGGCCGAGGACCATGTCGGGCGCGATGGCCGAGACGACCTCACGTGGGGCGCCGGCGCCGATCAGCACCTGGCCGACCTGGGTCCGCAAGCCGTTGGCCATGATCAGGCAGGCCAGCGTGAACACCACGAAGAACGCCGCGAGCGGCCTTCGGTGCTCAGCACTCATCATCGGATTCCCCCGGCAGAAGATGTTCAGGCGAGCGCGAGAACACTCGTCTTAGAATATGGGCAAAATGCCCGCATTGCCGCGGTGGTCTAGCAAAGTGACGAACTGGTCTACAACCAGCGCATCTGACTAGGCGGACTTCTTCTTCTTCGGCTCCGCCTCGCGCGGGATCAGCGTCGGGTTGACGTTGTCGGAGACGACCTCGCCGGTCACCACGACCTTGCCGATGTCCTCGCGGGACGGCACGTCGTACATCACGTTGAGGAGGACCTCCTCGATGATCGCGCGCAGGCCGCGAGCGCCGGTGCCCCGCTCCATCGCCTTGTCGGCGATGGCCTCGACCGCGTCGTCGGTGAACTCCAGCTCGACGCCGTCGATCTCGAAGAGCTTCTGGTACTGCTTGATGAGCGCGTTGCGCGGCTCGGTCAGGATCTGGACGAGTGCCGCCTGGTCGAGCTTGTTCACGCTCGCGATCAGCGGCAGCCGGCCGATGAACTCGGGGATCAGGCCGAACTTCACCAGGTCCTCGGGCCGGACCTGGGCGAACATCGCGTCGGACTCTGTCTCGTTGGAGCTGCGCATCTCGGCGGTGAAGCCGAGCGTCTTCTTGCCCACGCGCTGCTCGACGATGTGCTCGAGTCCGGCGAAGGCCCCACCCACGACGAACAGGATGTTGGTGGTGTCGATCTGGATGAACTCCTGGTGGGGGTGCTTGCGGCCACCCTGGGGCGGCACCGAGGCGGTGGTCCCCTCGAGGATCTTCAGCAGCGCCTGCTGCACGCCCTCGCCGGAGACGTCGCGGGTGATCGACGGGTTCTCCGCCTTGCGGGCCACCTTGTCGATCTCGTCGATGTAGATGATGCCGGTCTCGGCCTTCTTGACGTCGTAGTCGGCGGCCTGGATCAGCTTGAGCAGGATGTTCTCGACGTCCTCACCGACGTAGCCCGCCTCGGTGAGGGCGGTCGCGTCGGCGATCGCGAACGGCACGTTGAGCATCCGAGCGAGCGTCTGGGCGAGGTAGGTCTTGCCGCAGCCGGTCGGGCCGATCACCAAGATGTTGGACTTGGCGACCTCGACGACGTCGTCCTTGCTGTGCTTGCTGGTGCCGACGGCGACGCCGGACTGCACGCGCTTGTAGTGGTTGTAGACGGCGACCGCGAGCGACTTCTTCGCGGTCTCCTGGCCGATCACGTAGGAGTTGAGGAACTCGAAGATCTCGCGGGGCTTGGGCAGCTCCTCGAGGCCGACCTCAGCGGTCTCGTTGAGCTCCTCCTCGATGATCTCGTTGCACAGGTCGATGCACTCGTCGCAGATGTAGACGCCTGGACCGGCGATCAGCTTCTTGACCTGCTTCTGGCTCTTCCCGCAGAACGAGCACTTGAGCAGGTCCCCTCCGTCACCGATCCGTGCCACTGGCGGCGTCTCCCATCCATCGGGTCGGGTCGGGGCCCGACTCACTACTGCTCACGACAAGTTCTCTAGACCGTACTCCGAGATCATGTTCCTCGGGGGAGGACACGACCGGCGCGAGGCACCTCGAACGGGGGGCTAGCGCCCCGCTCCGACCGCCTGCACTGCCTTGCGCGACTCCAGGATGGAGTCGATGAGGCCGTACTCGAGCGCGGCCGCCGAGGTGAGGATCTTGTCGCGCTCGATGTCGAGGTTGACCTCCTCGGGGGTCTTGCCCGAGTGGTCGGCGATGAGCTTCTCGAGCAGCTCGCGCATCCGCAGGATCTCGTTGGCCTGGATCTCGATGTCGGAGGACTGGCCGTAGGTGCCCTCGGTGTAGGGCTGGTGGATCAGGATCCGGCTGTTCGGCAGCGCCAGTCGCTTGCCCGGCGCGCCGGCGGCCAGCAGCACCGCAGCGGCGGACGCGGCCTGACCCAGGCACACGGTCTGCACGTCGGGCTGGATGAACTGCATCGTGTCGTAGATGGCGGTCATCGCGGTGAACGAGCCACCCGGGCTGTTGATGTAGATCTGGATGTCACGCGAGGGGTCCATCGACTCCAGGCAGAGCAGCTGGGCCATCACCGCGTTGGCGATGTCGTCGCTGATCGGCGTGCCGAGGAAGATGATGCGGTCCTCGAACAGCTTGGCGTAGGGGTCGATGCGGCGAACGCCGTAGGACGTCCGCTCCTCCCACTGGGGGATGTAGTAGTTCATGCGAGGTCTCGATTCTGGTCGCGGCGGTGGAGCGGTGCAGGGATCACTTGGAGCGGGCGGGACGGCCCTCGTCGACCGCGTCCCGGGCGCTGGTGATCACGTGGTCGATGAAGCCGTAGTCCTTGGCCTGCGCGGCGGTGAACCACCGGTCGCGGTCGGCGTCGGTCTCGACCTGCTCCAGCGGCTGGCCGGTGTGCTGGCTGATCAGCTCGAAGAGCACCTTCTTGATGTGCAGCGACTGCTGGGCCTGGATCTTGATGTCCGAGGCCGAGCCGCCCATGCCGCCCGAGGGCTGGTGCATCATGATCCGCGCGTGCGGGAGGGCGTAGCGCTTGCCCTTCTCCCCCGCGCAGAGCAGGAACTGGCCCATCGAGGCGGCGAGGCCCATGCCGACGGTGGCGACGTCGTTGGGGATGTAGTTCATCGTGTCGTAGATCGCCATGCCCGCGTCCACCGAGCCACCGGGGCTGTTGATGTGGAGGAAGATGTCGGCCTCGGGGTCCTCGGCGCTGAGCAGCAGCAGCTGCGCGCAGATCGCGTTGGCGTTCTGGTCGCGGACCTCCGAACCGAGGAAGACGATGCGCTCGCGGAGGAGGCGCTGGTAGATGTGGTCGTCGAGGCCGTAGGACCCGCCTCCGCCGTCCATCCGCGGAGAGGTCTGACCCTGCATGGAGTTCTCAGTCACGGGACCGACCCTAGACGGCCGCTCTGACAAATCCATGCGGAAACGGCCGTGTTCGCCCACAGCAGACTCAGGCGGTGCCGGACTGCTCCACCGTCGACCGGATCCGCTCGAGCGTGGTCCGGATGCCGTCCGCGAGCTCGGCGTCGTGCCCCTCGGCGCCACCGATCACCGGGCCGAGCAACGAGGTGCCCAGCGTGAACCGGGGCAGCACCCGTCGGCCGGTGACCGCCGTGCCGGTGGCGGTGGGCTCGAGCTCGTAGATCCAGGTGGCGCCGCTCTCCCGCGTCTTCCAGGCCACCGCGCGACCCGGCTCCCAGCGCACCACCTTCGACGTCGTCGGCCAGACGACGGCCTTGCGCCGGTTGATGCCGATGATGTTGGCGCCCACACCGGCCCGGCCCACGACGTACGCCTTGCGCAGCTCGGGGCTGAACTCGGGCATCCGCGTGAGGTCGGAGACCACCGCCCACACCGCCTCGGGTCCGGCCTTCATCTCCACGGTCGCCGAGATCTGTGCGGGCATTCTCACGCGTGTGCTCGCTTCGCTCCGTGCACGCGCACGGCACGAAGACGGCTCTGTGGATCGATGAAGTCGCTTCGCTCGCTCATGTGGTCGGGCTCTCTTCCCTGGTGGGTGCGTCGGAGCGGTCACGGAGCCACTCCCGGATCGCAGCGTAGATGTCGTCGTGGTTGAGCAGGTCGAAGTGATCGGCAGACGGGACGTGCAAGGTCTCGGCACCCGGGAACATCTCCTCACCCCCGCGCCGGCGGCCCAGCGCCGAGTCGTAGGGCACCAGGTAGTCGCCGATGGTGCTCGAGGTGAGCGAGCGTGGCGAACGGGTCAGGGTGGCGGCGACCAGCCGGTAGCGCGCGTTGGGCAGGTTCTGCACGTCCTGGGCCAGGCCGTGGCGCAGGTCGAGGATGCCGACCGAGCGGTACTCCAGGATCCGGCCGAAGGGGGCCGCCTCGGGGATGCGGCCCATCGCGGCCACGCCCTTGGTGACCACCCGCTCGAGCGGGGCGCCGAGGTGCGGGGTCCCGAGGCAGATGACGTCGGTGACCCGGTCGGTCCACGGGCTGTCGCTGTCGGTGCTCACCGCGCACGCCGCTCGCGCGACCAGCCCGCCCATCGAGTGGCCCACGAGCGCCAGCCGGCGTACGTCGCGGGGCCAGGACAGCACCAGCCGGTCCAGCAGCGCGGCCATGGAGACGCCGTTCTCGGCGATGGGCAGGCCCGTGTTGACCCGCAGGAACACCGGCGTCCAGCCCTCGTCGACGAGCCGCTCCCCATAGCTGCGCCGGTCCGGCACCTCGCGCCTCGGCTTCGCGGCGCGGTTCCAGTAGGCCTCGTTCTCGCTCAGGCCGTGCACGAAGACGACGACCTTGTCGGTCGCGCCGGGGTACGCCGCCGCGATCCCCTCGGGGGTGAGGGCGATGTCCCGGCCGTCTACCCGGGCGCCGATGTCGAAGTGGAACCGCGACCCCTCGTCGCGCAGCCGGTCACCGATCAGGCCGGTGATCGCCGCCCGCACGAAGCGGCCCTTCGGCGTCGCCTCGAGCTCGGCGCCCAGCCCCGCCCGGCCGGCCAGCGTCAGCCCCTTGGCCGACCCCTTCAGGCCCGCGCTGATGCTCGTGTAGACGGCCTTGGAGATCCCGTCGTGGAGCCGGTGGCCGATCGTCGTACCCCCGGCGACACGGTCGGTCACCCGGTGCACCCGTCCCGCCACGGCGCCGTGCACGTCCCGCACGGTGCCGACGATCAGGTCCTCCGCGAACTCGGCCGCCAGCGCCGCCGCATCCAGCACGCTCGCATCATTCGTGGTCACAGTGCACAAGTGTTCACTGAACCGCGACGGGTGGTCAACCGGGCTCGCCGTGGGAGACAGGGTTCCCCCTGTCACACGGGGAGTCCTGACGCTGTCAGTCCTGCTTGGCGTCCTGCGCGACCTCGGCGGCCGCCACGTCGGACTCGGTGGCCACGGACTCGGAGCCGGCCTCGGCCTGGTCCTCGGTCTCGACGTCGGCCTCGGCAGCGACCGCCTCGGGGTCGGCGATGCTGCCGTCCGGGAGCAGGTTCTTCAGGTCGACGGCGTTGCCGGACTTGTCGGTGACGGTCGCGCCCTCGACGATGCGGGCCAGCGCCTTGCCGCGGACGACCTCGGAGACCATCTCGGGGATGTGGTTGTGCTCGACCATGTGCTTGACGAACTCGTCGGGGTTCTGGCCGGACTGCTGGGCGCGGCGGAACAGGTGCTCGGAGAGCTCGTTCTGCTCGACGCCGATCTCGGAGGTGCGGGCGATCTCGTCGAGCAGGAACTGGGAGGCCATCGCGTCGCGGACCCGCTTCTCGAGCTCGGCCTCGAACTCGTCGACGGTCTGCTTCTCGTTGTCGAGGTACTGCTCCATCGTCATGCCGGCGTAGGTGAGCTGCTGCTCGATCTCCTGACGACGACCGGCGAGCTCCTCGGCGACCACACCGTCGGGCAGCGGGATCTCGGCGGAGTCGAGCAGCTGCTCGAGCACCGCGTCCCGCGCGGCGGCGGCCTGCTCGAGGCGCTTGCCGCGCTCGAGACGGGTGGCCACGTCCTGGCGCAGCTCCTCGATCGTGTCGAACTCCGAGGCCGTCTGGGCGAAGTCGTCGTCGAGCTCGGGGAGCTCCTGCTCCTTGACGGCGCTCAGCGACACCAGCACCTCGACGTCCTGGCCGGAGAGGTCGCCACCGAGCAGCTCGGAGGTGAACGTCGCCTCCTCGCCGGCGCTGAGGCCGCGGAGGGCGTCGTCGATGCCCTCGAGCATCTCGCCGGAGCCGACCTTGTAGGAGTAGCCGCTGACCTCGCCGCCCTCGACGTCCTCGCCGTCGCGGGTCGCCTTGAGGTCGATCGTGACGATGTCGTCGTCGGCCGCCGGGCGCTCGACGTCCTTGAGGGTGGCGAAGCGCTCGCGCAGCTCCTCGACCTGCACGTCGACGTCCTCGTCGGAGACGGTGACATCATCGACCTCGACCGCTAGCGCGTCGTACGCCGGCACGTCGATGCTCGGACGCACGTCGACCTCGGCGGTGAACTCGAGCAGCGAGTTGTCCTCGAGCTTGGTCACGTCGATCTCGGGCTGGGCCAGCGGCTGGAGGTCGTTGTCCTGCAGCGCCTGCACATAGAGCTTGGGCAGCGCGTCGTTGATCGCCTCGTCGAGTACGGCGCCACGGCCGACCTGGCGGTCGATGACGGGCGGCGGCACCTTGCCCTTGCGGAAGCCCGGGATGTTGATCTGCTTGGCGATGGCCTGGTACGCCGCGTCGAGGCTCGGCCTGAGCTCCTCGAAGGGCACCTCGACGGTGATCTTGGCCCGGGTCGGGCTCAGCGTCTCAACGGCGCTCTTCACAGGGTTTCTCCTTCACATGTTCGGGTGGGGTCGTGCTGGTCAGACGGTGCACGGTCGGGGCGACAGGACTCGAACCTGCGGTCTCCTGCTCCCAAAGCAGGCGCGCTAGCCACTACGCTACGCCCCGCCAGAAGGCCCCTGATGACGCACGATCCGGGGCTCCTGAGAGCGGATGACGGGAATCGAACCCGCGTAGTCAGTTTGGAAGACTGAGGCTCTACCATTGAGCTACATCCGCGCGCCCCCTTGCGAGGGCGGAAACCATCGTGCCACAGCGGAGACGTCGTTCACGAACCGGCGCATCCGCCCGCCGAGCGGTCCCGGGCCGCGGCTCAGCGCCGGTGGACGACGATCAGGGCCCGGTCGTCGTTGGTCTGCTCCATCGTGTCGATCAGCATCCGCGCCCCACCGTCGAAACCCTGCTGGAACAGGCGCCCCCCCAGCCCGGCCAGCTTGTCCATCCCGATGGCGATGTCGCGCTGGGCCGTCTCGACCAGCCCGTCAGTGAACAGCAGCATGCCGTCACCGGTGGAGAGCGTGCCGCGCACGACCTCGAACTCGGCCTGGTCGATGAGGCCCAGGACCGGCCCGTCGGAATTCAGCACCGTCCAGCGACCCGATCCGGCGTGCAGCCACACGGCCGGCGGGTGGCCGGCCTTGCGCAGCTCGAATTCACCGGTCTCCAGGTCCAGGTGCAGGTGGATGGCGGTGGCGAACCCCTCGTCCCAGTCCTGGCCGAGCAGGTAGACGTTGGCCGCGGGCAGGAACCGGTCGCCGGGAAGCGCGGAGACGATGCCGTTGAACGCTCCCGAGAGGAACAGCGCCCGGGAGCCGGCCTCGACCCCCTTGCCGGAGACGTCGACCACCACGAGGTCCAGCCAGCGCTCGTCCGAGCGGCGGGCCACGATGAAGTCGCCGGCGAACGACGTGCCCCCGGCGGACTTCGCCACCGACTCGACCAGCCAACCCTCCGGCAGCGCCGGCAGGTTGCCCTGCTTGGAGATCCGGTCACGCAGGTCGACGAACATCGACTCGCCCATCGGGCCCGAGACCCCGAGGCGGCTGCGCCGGAACGAGGTGAACATGATCAGCAGGGCGATCGCGAACGTCACGACGGCGCGGGCGATGGTGCGCAGGCTGACCACGGGCTGGTCGATGAGCAGGAGGCAGAAGCAGGCGCAGACGAAGACGATGACCCAGGGCAGCGTGCGCGGGCCCAGCCACAGGCTGGCGATGAACATCGGCAGGAGCAGGACGGTCGCGGGCACCCAGTCGGGGTTGAGCATCCCCATCAGCGTCAGGAGCAGGGTCAGCGCCACCAGGGCCAGCACGGCCGGGCGGTCGGAGACCGTCATCTCCCGGCGGAAGCGCGTGGAGATCACGTGCAGCTTCCGCGCACGACCGTTCGCCAACGTTCCTCCCCTCCTGCTGGGCCGGGCCGTGGACGTGCGACCTGGCTCGATGACACGGTTGCTCGGGTGAAAAAAGGTATTCGTGATGATTCGTGGCGTCTCGACTAATGTACGGCGCGCGAGCGGAACGTGGGTTGGCAACGAGAACACCAGAACAAGTTGCGTCCCACCAGCTCGCGGGTGCGCACCTTGGTGCCGCACACCAGGCAGGGCTGACCGGTGCGACGGTAGACGTAGACCTCCCCGCCGTGGTCGTCCGAACGAGGTGGCCGTCCCATCGCCTCCGGGGTGTGCTCGGGTCGCACGGTGTCGATGCGCCCGGTGCGGACCCCCTCGGCCATCAGCTCGACGAGGTCGTCCCACATCGCCCGGAACTGGCCCACCCGCAGGGTGTTCCCGGCCCGGAGCGGGTTGATCCGGTGGCGGAACAGGACCTCGGCGCGGTAGACGTTGCCGACCCCGGCCAGCACCTTCTGGTCCATCAGCAGGTCGCCGATCGGTCGCTGGCTCTTGCCGATGCGCGCCCACGCTGCCATCGGGTCGGCGTCGGCCCGGAGCGGGTCCGGCCCGAGCGCCGCGATGACGGAGTCGCGCTTGGCCCGCCCGACCAGGTCGCACAGGATCGCGCCGCGGAGGTCGGCGTACGCCGTGGCGTTCTGCAGGCGCAGCCGCACCTGGCCCACCGGCTCCCCCACCGGTCCTGGCAGCACGTCGAACGTGCCGATCAGCCCCAGGTGGACGTGGATGAAGCGGTCGCCGGGGAACTCGACGAACAGGTGCTTGCCCGCCGACTCGGCCTGGACCAGCACCTGGGCGTCGAGCAGCGCCGCGTCGGCGGCGAAGCGCCCCTGGGGACTGCTGACCCTGACAGGCCCACCCGCGAAGGCGTCGCTCAGGGAGGTCGCCAGCCGGTGGAGGGTGTGTCCCTCAGGCATCCGGCCCGTGCCCCTGCGCCGACTCCGGGAGCGGCGGGAGGTCGCCGGTCCTCTCGTAGTCGGCCAGCATCGCGATCCGCCGCGCGTGCCGCTCCTCGCCCGTGAAGTCGGTGGTCATGAAGATCCCGATGAAGCGGGTCATCTCGTCGACCGTGTGCATCCGGCCGCCGACCGAGAGCACGTTGGCGTCGTTGTGCTCGCGCGCCAGCCGGGCGGTCTCGTCGCTCCAGGCCAGGGCCGAGCGCACGCCGCGCACCTTGTTGGCGGCGATCTGCTCCCCGTTGCCGGAGCCGCCGATCACCACGCCCAGGCTGCCGGGGTCATGCACCACGCCCTCGGCGGCGCGGAGGCAGAACACGGGGTAGTCGTCGAGGGCGTCGTACTGGAACGGGCCGTGGTCGACGGGCTCGTGGCCCTGCTCGCGCAGCCAGCCGACCAGGTGGTCCTTGAGCTCGAGGCCGGCGTGGTCGGAACCCAGGTGGACGCGCATGCGCCGATTCTGGCAGACCCCACCGACTCACCCGGAGGCGGCGAGCAGCCATCCCCCACCGACGACGAGGGCCGCGAGGTTCACCAGCAGGAAGACGCCCACCCAGACGATCCCGGGGATCCTGGTCAGCCGCGCGAGCACGTCGGCGTCCGACGTCCTGGCCCGGCCCCGACGGCGGTGGCCCTGGAGCTCGACGACCGCTCGCGGCGCGGCCAGCAGGACGAACCACGTCCCGACGTGCGCGACGAAGACCTGCACCGGCGGGCTGGCCCACCACGAGAACGCGAACACCCCGATCCCGACGACGAGCACGGCGTAGAGGCCGTAGAAGTTGCGGATCTGGAGCAGCAGCGCGGCCAGCAGGAGGAGCGCCAGCCAGAGCACGCCCACGGCGTACCCCACGTGCAGGAGGTACGCCGCGCCGAGGGCCATCAGTCCCGGCCCGACGTAGCCGGCCGCGCTGGTGAGCACCATCCCCAGACCCGTGGGCCGTCCCCGGGAGACGGTCAGCCCCGAGGTGTCGGAGTGCAGCCTGATCCCCGACAGTCGCCGGCCGCTCAGCAGCGCGACCACCCCGTGCGCCCCCTCGTGCGCGATGGTGACCAGGTGGCGGGTCCGCGGCCACGCCCGGGGTGCCATCAGCAGCAGGGCCACCAGGGCAGCCGCGACGACCTCGCCCCTCGACGCCGGCGCCTGGGTGGCGAACGCACTCTCCCGGACCTGTTCGAGGACCTCGGAGAGGGTCAGGGCGAGGCGCACGAAGAGGTCAACGCCCCCGCAGGAGCTGGACGAACCCGGCCACCTGCCGGACGAGTGGCTCGGCGGCGTCGAAGACGTCGGGGTGGCGCCAGAAGCCGTGCACCTGCCCGAGGTAGCGGGTGGCCGTGACCTCGACACCCGCCTCCGCGAGGAGCTGGGCGAGGTGCTCACCCTCGTCCCGCAGAGGATCCTGGCCGGCGGTGACCACGAGGGTCGGGGGCAGCTGCGCGAACCGGGTCTGCCCCCTGAGGTCGGCCCCCAGGGGCGCGAGGTCCGGGTGGGCGAGGTCGTCGGGCGAGGCGGCGTACTGCTGCCAGTACCAGTCGGCCTCACGAGGGTCGAAGCCGTCGGCGGCCGTGGTGTAGGAGTCGAACGAGGCGGTCGGGTCGAGGAACGGGTAGATCAGCACCAGGCCCGCCGCCACCCCCGGGTTGCGCAGGGCGGCCACGAGCGCGAGGTTGCCGCCGGCGCTGTCGCCGTGGAGGAGGACCGGTCCGCCGAGACCGTGGGCGGCCCCCTCGGCGCTCACCCAGGCCAGCACCGCGTCCACGTCGTCCGGGGCAGCCGGGAAGCGGTGCTCCGGCGGCCGGCGGTAGTCCACGCTCAGCACGGTGATGCCGCAGCGGTTCGCGACCCGGCGGGCCGCCGGGTCGTGCACCTCGACATCGTGGAAGACGAAGCCGCCCCCATGGAGGTGCACCAGCAGTCCCGGGCCGGCCCCCTCGGGCCGGTAGAGCCGGCACGGCACCCCGTGCGCGTCGATGTCGAGGACCTCGGCCACCCGCTCACGCGGAGCACTCGCCGCCTCCTCGCGGGCGGCCCGGCGGGACTCGTCGATGCCGGACTCCCAGACCTTCGGTTCCCCGGCGGCCTCCTCGACGGCCTTCGCGGCCTGCGGGAACAGCATCGGTCACCGCGAGAGGAGCGCGTCGAGGCCGACGGCCATGGAGGCGGCCAGCCGGAAGTCGAGCCGCGGGTCGTGGACGGTGACGGTGTAGCGGTCGCGCATGGTCATCTGCCTCTCGGAGCTCATCACCACCGCACCGGTCGACTGATCGGTGAAGTCGAAGTGGAAGGTGAACGGGAAGTCCACGAACCGCCGCAGGATGGCCACGAGCTGGTTGCGCTCCTGGCCGGTGGCCTCGAGGCCCGGGGCGCTGAGGTGGAAGGTCGAGCGCAGCAGGCTCTTGCCGAAGTCCTTGCGGAACCCTCCGAGCGGGGCGCCCGCCGCGTCGCGGACGTCGTAGCCGGCGTTGAGGTCCATCACCTGCCGCGCCTGGAAGGAGAACACCGCCTCGGTGCGCTGGTCGTCGCGGAAGAAGGTGACCTCCTCCTTGAACTTCATCCGCTTCTGCTGGGCCACCGCCATCAACCGGCCCGTGCCGCCCTCGGGCGTGGCCTCGTTGATCTCGTAGCGGTTGACCATCAGCGTCAGCTTCTGGCGGACGAAGAACTGCGGGATGTACATCTGCGCCGTCATGGGCTCATCCTGCCAACAGACTGGGCGCTGCGGAGCCTCATGGCGAGGCGAGCCGCTCCAGTTCCTCGTCGACCACCGACGGGTCGAGCTTGGTGAAGACCGGGACGGGCTTGCTGATCGGCGTCCCGGGCACGATCGCCCGGCGCTGCCACGGGGCCGCGGTCGTGTAGTCACCGGTGAGGATCGGGTAGCCCGCTCCCCCGTCGAGGTCCTCGGCCTCCCGCAGCTCGGGCATCGGCTGGAGGTCGCCGGAGCCGCCGAGCACGAGGTCCACGGCGTTGGACGAGAACGGCAGGAACGGCGACAGCACGACGTTGAGATCGGCGACGCACTGGGCGACCACGTGCAGGATGGTCGCGAGCCGTTCGCGCTCGTCGTCGCCCTTGAGCTTCCAGGGCTCGGAGTCCGAGACGTACTTGTTCACCTCGGCGACGGTGCGCATGGCCTCGCCGATGGCCTGCTTCTGCCGGTGCCGGGCGATCAGGTCGCCCACGGTCGTGAAGGAGGCCTCGACGTGGTCGAGCAGGGCCTGGTCCTCCGCGTTCGGGGTGCCCAGGGGCGGGAGCTCGCCGAAGCTCTTGGCGATCATGGTGGCCGTGCGGTTGACCAGGTTGCCCCAGCCCGCGACCAGCTCGTCGTTGGTCCGGCGCACGAACTCGGCCCAGGTGAAGTCGGAGTCCTGGTTCTCCGGGCCGGCAGCCGCGACGAAGTAGCGGAACGCGTCCGGCTGGTAGCGACTGAGCAGGTCGCGGACGTAGATGACCACGCGCTGGGAGGAGGAGAACTTCTTGCCCTCCATGGTCAGGAACTCCGAGGAGACCACCTCGGTGGGCAGGTTGAGCTCCCCGAGCCGGCCGGGCTTCCCGCCCCGCTCACCACGGCCGGAGTACGCCAGCAGCTCCGCCGGCCAGATCTGGCTGTGGAAGGTGATGTTGTCCTTGCCCATGAAGTAGTAGGAGAGCGCCTCGGGGTCGTTCCACCACTGCCGCCAGGCCTCCGGGTCGTCGCCGCGGCGGGCCCACTCGACGCTCGCCGACAGGTAGCCGACGACCGCGTCGAACCACACGTAGAGCCGCTTGCTGGGATTGTCGACCCAGCCCTCCAACGGCACCGGAATGCCCCAGTCGATGTCGCGGGTCATGGCGCGGGGCCGGATGTCCTTGAGGATGTTCTGGCTGAACCGGATCACGTTGGGCCGCCACGTCTCGCTGGACTCGCGCTCGTCGAGCCACTGCTTGAGCGCTTCTGCGAGCGCCGGCAGGTCGAGGAAGAAGTGCTGCGTCTCGACGAACTCCGGCACCTCCCCGTTGATCCGCGACCTCGGGTTCTCCAGGTCGGCCGGGTCGAGCTGGTTGCCGCAGTTGTCGCACTGGTCGCCGCGGGCGCTCGGGTACGCGCAGATCGGGCAGGTGCCCTCGATGTAGCGGTCTGGCAGCGTGCGTCCCGTGGACGGGCTGATCGCGCCGAACGTGGTCCGCTCGATGAAGTAGCCGTTGTCGTGCACGCCCGTGAAGAGCTCCTGCACGACGGCGGTGTGGTTGCGCGTCGTCGTACGCGTGTAGAGGTCGTAGGAGACACCCAGGGCGGCGAGGTCCTCGGCGATCAGCCGGTGGTTCTGGTCCGCGAGCTCCTGCGGGCTCACCCCGGCCTCGTCGGCCGCGATCAGGATCGGCGTCCCGTGCTCGTCGGTGCCGGACACCATGAGCACGTCGTGACCGGCCATCCGCATGTAGCGGCTGAAGACGTCGGAGGGCACGCCGAAACCGGCCACGTGGCCGATGTGGCGCGGGCCGTTGGCGTAGGGCCAGGCGACGGCGGACAGCACTTTGCTCATGAAGGGGATCCTAGGGGCGGGGGCGGCGACGGGTCGCCGGGGTTGGCGCGGTGGGACCTACGCTCGGCTGCATGGACACTCTCATCGCCGAGGACCTGCTGCTCCTGCTGCTGGACGACGAGTCCGGCCGGCTCTCCGGGACGACCTACCTCGACACCGGCATCGGTGGCGCCGTCCTCATCGAGCTGGCGCTCTCCGGCCACGTCGACGTGGTCAAGGGCTCCGGCCGGTGGGCCAGGGCGAAGGTGCAGCCGCTGGTCTCCGACCCCCCTGTCGACCCGATGCTGGTCGAGGCCATGGACCTCGTCCGCTCGAAGGAGCGCACAGCCCAGGACCTCGTCACCCGCCTCGGCAAGAAGCGGCGCCACCTCCTGCTCGAGCGGCTGCGCGACCGGGGGATCGTCGAGGAGCAGGAGAACCTGGTCCTCGGCCTGATCCCGCGCCGTCGCTGGCCGACGCTCGACCGCACCCATGAGGACGACGTACGCCGCACCGTGGGCGACGCGCTCATCCGCGGCGTCACCCCGGACGACCGCACCGCCGCGCTCATCGCCGTCCTCTCGGCCCTCGACCAGGCGCACAAGGTCGTCGACCGCGAGGGCCTTCCGGCCCGCCAGGTCAAGAAGCGGGCGAAGGAGATCTCGGAGGGAGAGTGGGCGGCCAAGGCCGTCCGCGACGCGATCACCGCGGCTCAGGCAGCCGTCACCGCGGCGATGGTCGCCACGACGGCTGCCGCGGGCTCGGGCGGCACCTGAGCCGAGGCGGCCGGTCGGCGTCAGCTGAAGTCGAGCTCGGCGGACCGGCTGCGCTTCAGCTCGAAGAACAGCGGGTAGGACGACACGGCCAGCACGCCGTCCCACAGGTGGCCGGCCTCCTCGCCGCGGGGTGCCTTGGTGATCACCGGGCCGAAGAAGGCGACGTCGTTCACGTGGATGGTGGGCGTGCCGACGTCGTCACCGACCGCGTCCATGCCCTCGTGGTGCGACGTCGCCACCGCTTCGTCGAGCAAGCTGTCGTCCATCGCGTCGGCGAGCTCGACGGCGAGCCCCGCCTCCTCCAGCGAGTCCTCGATGAACGAGCGGTCGATGTCGCGCTTGTCGATGTGGATCTTGGTTCCCATCGCGTTGTAGAGCGGGAGCAGCACCTCGCTGCCGTACTTCTGCTCGGCGGCGATCAGGACCCGGACCGGGCCCCAGGCGGTCTTCAGCATCTCGCGGTAGTCGTCGGAGATGTCCTTGTCCTGGTTGAGGTAGGCCAGGCTCATCACGTGCCACCGCACCTCGATGTCGCGGACCTTCTCCACCTCGAGGATCCAGCGGGAGGTGATCCAGGCGAAGGGGCAGCGCGGGTCGAACCAGAAGTCGGCATGGGGAGTCGTCATACCTCGTGGAACACCTCGGGCCGCCCGAATCATTCCCGGATGACATGATCGGTCCCATGCCTGGAACCAACCTGACTCGTGACGAGGCGCAGACCCGCGCCCGGTTGCTCACCGTCGACTCCTACACCGTGGAGCTCGACCTGACGACCAGCGAGAAGACCTTCGCCACCACGACCACGATCGCCTTCACGAGCGCCGAGACCGGGGCCGAGACGTTCGCCGACCTGGTGGGCGCGACCATCCACGAGATCACGCTGAACGGCTCCGCGCTGGACCCCGCCGAGGTGTACGCCGACCACCGGATCCGCCTCACCGACCTGCAGGCCCGCAACGAGCTCGTCGTGCGCGCGGACTGCCCCTACTCCCGCACGGGCGAGGGACTCCACCGCTTCGTCGACCCGGTGGACGACCGGGTCTACACCTACAGCCAGTTCGAGGTCCCCGACGCCCGCCGCGTCTACACGACCTTCGAGCAGCCCGACCTCAAGGGCGTCTTCACCTTCCACGTCACCGCGCCCGAGGACTGGAAGGTCGTCTCCAACGCCCCCACCCCCGAGCCCGAGGCACTCGGCGACGGCAGGGCGGTGTGGCGGTTCCCCGCGACCGAGCGGATGTCCACCTACATCACCGCCGTGATCGCCGGTGAGTACCACGCCGAGTTCGCCACCTACTCCGGCAAGCACGGCGAGATCCCGCTGGGCCACTACTGCCGCCAGTCGCTGGTCGACCACATGGACACCGACGAGCTGGTCAAGCTGACCAGCCAGGGGTTCGCCTTCTTCGAGGAGGCCTTCGACTACCCCTACCCGTTCCACAAGTACGACCAGCTCTACGTGCCGGAGTACAACATGGGCGCGATGGAGAACGCCGGCGCCGTCACCCTGCGCGACGAGTACCTCCCGCGCAGCCGGCAGGACGCGGCGTTCTATGAGTTCCGCTGCTCGGTGATCCTCCACGAGATGGCCCACATGTGGTTCGGCGACCTCGTCACGATGCGCTGGTGGGACGACCTCTGGCTCAACGAGTCCTTCGCCGAGTGGGCCTGCTACCACGCCGCCGTCGAGGCGACCGAGTTCGACGAGTCGTGGACCGGCTTCACCAACGCCCGCAAGAACTGGGCCCTGCGCCAGGACCAGCTGCCGAGCACGCACCCGATCGCCGCGGACAACTACGACCTCCAGGCCGTGGAGGTCAACTTCGACGGCATCACCTACGCCAAGGGCGCCTCGGTGCTCAAGCAGCTCGTCGCCTGGGTGGGGCTGGACAACTTCCTGGTGGGGCTGCGCGCCTACTTCAAGCGGCACGCCTTCGGGAACTCCGAGTTCAGCGACCTGCTCAGCGCCCTCGAGGAGGCCTCCGGCCGCGAGCTCGACTCGTGGGCCAAGGAGTGGCTGCAGACCAGCGGCGTCAACACGATCACGCCGACCTTCGACCTCGACGAGTCGGGCCACTACGGCTCGTTCTCGGTGCTGCAGACCGCGACCGTGGAGAACCCGACCCTGCGCCGCCACCGGATCGCGATCGGCCTCTACGACCTCGAGGTCAACCAGGAGGGTGCCGAGCGCCTGGTCCGTCGTACGACGGTCGAGGTGGACGTCCAGGGCGAGCGGACCGCGATCGACGAGCTCGTCGGCGTACGCCAGCCAGACCTGCTGATCCTCAACGAGGGCGACCTGACCTACGCCAAGATCCGCCTCGACGACCGCTCCCTGGCGACGGTCATCGGCGGTCTCTCCCGGCTCGACGACTCGCTGGCCCGGGCCCTGTGCTGGGGGGCCGCCTGGGACATGACCCGCGACGCCGACCTCAGCGCGACCGACTTCGTGACCCTGGTGCTGGGCAACATCGCCAGCGAGACCGACGCGTTCGGCTCCTCACGCATCCCGGGCTACGCCGCCCAGGCCGCCAACAACTTCTCCGCCCCCGAGCACCGGGTGGCCCTGCGCCGCACGTGGGAGCAGGGGCTGCGCCGGCTCCTCGACGAGGCGGCGCCCGGCAGCGACCACCAGCTGACGTTCGCCCGGTCGTTCGCCGGGGCGGCCCACACCGACGCGGCGCTCGACGACCTCGAGGCGCTGCTCGACGGCTCGCTCGTGCTCGACGGGCTCACCGTCGACACCGACCTCCGCTGGTCGCTGCTCACCGGGCTCGCCCGGGCGGGTCGCGCCGACGGGGAGCGCATCGACGAGGAGCTGCGGCGCGACGGCACGATCTCGGGCCAGGAGCACGCCGCCGCCGCCCGCGCCTGCCGCCCCACCCCCGAGGCCAAGGCCGAGGCGTGGGAGATCGCGGTCGTGCGCGACGACGTGCCCAACGAGACGCAGCGCAGCGTGGTCCTCTCCTTCATGCAGCACGGCCAGGAGGAGGTCCTGCGGCCCTACGTCGAGAAGTACCTCGAGGTGGCCGAGACCCTGTGGGACGAGAAGGGGACGCAGCGCGCCTCGACGGCCGTCGAGTTCCTGTTCCCGCGTCCGCTCGCCTCGCGCGAGGTGCTCGACCGGGTCAGCACCTGGCTGCACGAGTCGGCGGCCAACCCGGCGGCGAAGCGCTACGTGCGCGAGGGCGCGGCCGACGTGGAGCGCTACCTCGCAGGCCAGGCCACCGACGCGCGGAGCTGACCTCCGCCGGCCGGGCGCACCCGCCGGGTCAGTCGGTCGAGCGCCCTCCGTCGGTTGAGCCTGTCGAAACCGCTCAGCCGTGCAGGGTCTGCGGCTGCCGCGCGGACTCGGCCAGCTGGCCGACTCCGTGCTTGATGCCGCCGACGAGGTCGCCACCGGAGAAGGCCGACTGCATCCCCGCCACCGCCAGGCGGACGGCGTCGTCGCTCAGCGAGCGGCGTACGACGGAGCCGGTGATCACCTCGATCGCCCGGGCCGCCGGGTCGACGAGGATGAGGACGCTGCGGTCCGGCGAGGACAGGGAGGCGTGCAGCCTCATGGCGAAGGGCTGCGTCGGGCCGTCGACGGCTCCGACGTAGACCGAGAACTCGAAGCGGCAGGAGGTCTCCGCGGCCCGGATGGCGCGGTCGATCTCGGCCTGCTGGCCGGAGGAGAAGCCGTCACCACCGGGCACTGGTGCCTCCGGTGTCCTTGGAGCGGCTCTCGATCTGCTCGGGGGTGACCTCGTTGGCGGAGGAGACGCCCTTGGTCGGTCCGCCGAACCACTCGGAGTCGCTGCGCCAGGTCTGGCCGGGCTCGTAGCCGCGACGGCTGGCCAGCGAGGGCAGCACGGTCAGGAGCACGAGCACCAGGGCGATGCCGAGCGGGATGATCGCCAGGACGAGCAGGAACTCGAGACCCGAGACGGTCGGCGGCTGCTCCCACGCCTCGGGCGTGTCAGCGACGGCGGGCGTGGCCGCGGCGGCCGCCAGCACGAAGGCGCCGGCTCCGGCGAGGGCCAGCAGTGATCGGCCCAGGAGGCGTCCCGGAACCGGGCGGAGGCGGGGGTCGGAGTCGTGAGTCAACACACAGCAAGGATACCCAGTGTTGGCTTGGTCCGTCGCCACCGTCCCTCGTAGCCTCGCAGCCATGCTTTCTCTGACAGTCACAGCTCTGGGCCTGCTCGACATGCCCACCACGTGCCAGAAGAGCGACAGCTGGACCTGCGCGGCCGTCTACGACTGGACCGGCGGCAACGAGACCGCCGCCCACGCCGCCGCCTGGGTGATCGGCAAGCCCCTGGCGATCGTGGGCATCATCGTCTTCGCCGTCCTGGTGCGCTGGCTCGCCTGCAAGGCCATCGACCGCGTGGTGCACCGTGCGCAGGTCACCGCCCTCCCCGGGGCCCGGCAGACGCACAACCGTCGCGCCCAGCGGGCGCAGAGCCTCGGCACCCTGCTGAAGAGCATCACCACCACCGTCGTGTTCGGGATCGCGTTCGTGATGGCGCTCTCCGAGGTCGGCATGAACGTGGCCCCCATCCTGGCCAGCGCGGGGGTGCTCGGCCTGGCCATCGGCTTCGGCGCCCAGAACCTGGTCAAGGACTTCCTGTCCGGCGTGATGATGATGATCGAGGACCAGTACGGCGTCGGCGACGCGGTCGACCTGGGCGAGGCGATCGGCACCGTGGAGGCGGTGGGCCTGCGGGTCACCCGGGTCCGCGACGTCGACGGCACCGTCTGGTACGTCCGCAACGGCGAGATCCTGCGCGTCGGCAACCAGAGCCAGAACTGGGCGCGCACCGTCCTCGACATCGGCGTCAGCTACTCCGAGGACCTCGCCCGGGTGCGCGAGGTGCTGGCCGAGGTGGCGCACAGCCTGTGGGACGACGAGGACTACAAGGACATCATCATCGAGGAGCCCGAGGTCTGGGGCGTGCAGAACCTCGCCCCCGAGGCCGTCATCGTGCGCGTCACCCTCAAGACGGCGCCCATGCAGCAGTGGCTGGTCGCCCGTGAGATGCGGGAGCGGATCAAGGCGCGCTTCGACCACGAGGGCATCGTGATGCCGCTGCCGCAGCGCGTCGTCTGGCAGCGTGACGAACCGCCCGTCCCCGCCGCTGAGCGCTCCACCGACCCCGCCACCCCCGACGGAGCTGAGTAGCCCTACTCAGCCCGGCTGAGTCGCGGTCCCGACGCGCGGGACCGACCGTTCGCGCGACCATCGGTGCATGAGCCGACTACTCGACGCCACGATCTGCCCGGACTGCCGCGGCCCCCTCGACCCGGGCGCCACCTGCACGGTGTGCGGCCTCGAGGTGAAGGGGCCGCTGGCCCTCCAGCTGTGGAACGTCATGGTGGCCGCCGACCGGCTGGTGGAGCAGCTGCGGTCGGCGCCGCTGACCGCAGCGTCCGTAGCCGTCGCCCCGGCCGGCCCTCTCCCGAGCTACCCCATTCCGTCGGAGCGGTCCTCCCGGCAGCGTCGTCTCCCCGCCGCCTCGGTGCCGGTCGTCCTGCTGTCGCTCGGCGGCCTCTGCCTCCTGGTCGCCGCGGTCGTGTTCGTGGCCGTCACGTGGAGCAGCCTCGGGCTGACCGGCCGCACGCTGGTGCTGGCCGGCGTCACCGGTGTCCTGGCCACCGTGGCCGTCACCCTGACCCGACGCGCGCTGCGGGGCGCTGCCGAGACGTTCTGGCTCGTGGTCGCGGGGATGCTCACCATCGACCTCCTCGGGGCACAGTCGGCCGGCCTGGGTGGCCTCGACTCGCTGGGCTGGCGCGGCACCGGCGCCCTGGTCGGCGCCGCGCTGCTCGTGCTGGGCACGGGCGTCGGGCTCTGGGCCCGGAGGCAGCCGGTCAGCCGGCTCTTCGGGGCCGAGCTGGTCGCCGTGGTCGGCGGCGCGGTGCTCTCCTCGACGAACGCCTGGTCGGCCAGCAGCCCGGCGGTGGCCTGCACGGTCGCGATCCCGCTGCTCGCGGCGTACTTCGTGGCGCTGCGCCGGCTGGCGCCCGTGGCGGCGTACGGCCTGGGCGGCCTGGGGGTCGCCACCTGGGTCGTGCTGCTGGGGGTCGGCTGGGACCGTGCCCTCGAGGAGGCAGCCATCGGGACCTGGTGGGCAGACCTGCGCGGCTGGCCGCTCGTCGTGGCGGCCGTCCTGGCCGCCGCCGTCGTGCACCTGCCGCGAGTGCCCGACGCCGTGCGTCCCTTCGCCGCCGGCGCCTCGCTGGTGCCGCTGGTCCTGCTCGCCAACGGGCCGGTGACCGACGGGATGCCGACCCGCGACCTGATGGTGGCCTGCGCCACCCTGGTCGGCCTCGCGCTGGTCACGGCGTTCGCGTCGAGGGCGTGGGCCCTGGGCTCCGCCGTGCTGACCGCGCTCGGCGTCTCCTTCCTCGGCCTGTGGCTTCTGTTCGGCCCCTGGAACGTCCTCACGAGGCTCGACACCGACGGAGGCGCGGCCATCCGGACGAGGCTCGTCGCCGACGCCGACAACGCGGCCTCGTGGTCGTCCGTGGTCGCGGCCCTGGTCGTGGTGGTCGCCGGGACCTGCCTGCTGCGTCGGGTCCCAGACGCGTGGCGCCGCGACGCCGCCCAGGTCGTCGGCACGCTCGCGCCGGCCGTGCTGGCGCTGGGCGGGCTGGTCCTCGTGCTCGAGCTCCAGCCGCCGCTGTGGGCCGGGGTGCTGGCCGCCGCGCTCTCCTCCGCGATCGCCGCCGGCGCCGCCTGGTGGTCCCGCGACCACCTCCTCGCCGCGCTGGCCGGGAGCATCGCCACGACGTACCTCACCGTCGTCACGGCGTACGCCGCCCTGGCCGCCGACCTGCTCACCGCCCTGACCGCGTCGGCGCTGTTCGTGGTGCTGGCTGCGGCCGCCGCCCTTCGCGACCGCGTCGGTGCCCAGCCGTCGGCGGCGGTCACCGCCGCACTCTCCGCCGCCGCGGGTGGGTGGGCCCTGGTCGGGTGGGGCGAGGTGATGGACGCCGGCGTCGCCGACCTCGCCGTCGCTCTCGCGGTGTACGCGGGCCTCGTCGGTGTCCTCGCCTCTCCCCTGGCCCGGCGTACGGCGACTCGGCTCTCGCTCGAGGCGATGGCAGCCGCCCTCGCCCTGGTGGCCACCACCTTCACCGGCGACGAGCGGACCAACGCGATGGTGCTCACCATCGTGGGCACGGCGGTCTGCGTGATGGCCGTGACCACCCGCGACCGCTCGCTGCTCGGCTGGGCCGGTGCCGGTGTGCTCGGTCTCGCCACCGTCATCCGGGTCGTCGTCGGCGTCGACGTGCCTGAGCTGTACACCCTCCCCGCGGCCGGGCTGCTCGTCGGCTTCGGCGGGTGGCGGCTGCACACCGACCCCCGGTCGAACAGCTTCACGGTCCTCGGCAGCGGCCTGACGCTGGCCCTGCTGCCCAGCCTGCTGCTGGCCCTGGACGAGCCCGTGTCCGTGCGCGGGGCGCTGATCGGCGCGGCGGCCGTGCTGGTCCTCGCGGCCGGCGTGCAGCAACGACTCTCCGCACCGTTCGTCCTGGGTGCCGTCACCACCGGGGTGCTCGCGCTGCGACACCTGGAGCCCGTCGCCGAGGCGGTCCCGCGCTGGATCTCGCTGGGTGGCGTGGGGCTGCTGCTCCTCGTGGTCGGGGTCACCTGGGAGGCGCGCCGCCGCGACCTGGAGACGGCTCAGCGCTACCTGACCGCCCTGCGCTGAGGCCGGGTTGCCACAATGAGGGCATGAGCACCTTCTACCAGGACATCGGCGGGGGTCCGACGATCCGCGGCATCGTCGCGCGCTTCTACGCCGGTGTCGCGGACGACGAGGTGCTGCGGCCGATGTACCCCGAGGCCGACCTCGCCGCCGCGGAGAACCGGTTCGCGATGTTCCTCGAGCAGTACTGGGGCGGCCCCACGACGTACTCCGACCAGCGCGGACACCCGCGGCTGCGGATGCGGCACGCGCCGTTCGAGGTGACACCGACCGCACGGGACCACTGGCTCACGCACTTCCGCGCCGCGCTCGACGAGTCCCCGCTGACTCCGGAGCAGGACGCGCAGTTCTGGGACTACGTCACCCACGCCGCGCAGTTCATGGTGAACACCATGGAGGAGATCAGCTGATCTCGCGCTCCAGGCGGGCTCGCTGGTCGGCGGCCATGTCGACCGTGCACTGGGTCTCGAGGTCGAAGGTCACCATCACGACCGCGGCGCTGGCCAGGACCCGATCGCCGTCGCGCACCTCCGAGCGGATGGTGAACGAGCGGCTGCCGAGGTGGGCGACCCACGAGTGCACGGCGTAGGGCTCCCGGCGGTAGGTCAGCGGGGCGTGGAAGTCCATGTCCGTGCGTGCGACGACGTGTTGGCTCCAGCGCTCCCCCCGGGTGTGGAGGTTCATCAGGTAGCGGATGCGCGCTTCCTGGACGTATTCGAAGAAGGTGTCGGCCCGCGCCTGCCCGCCCTCGTCCATGTCGGAGCGGCGCGCCGTCAGCACGAAGTCGTCGCCGGCCGGTCGGGCGCCGTCGTTGACCGGTCGCCACTCCAGCTCCGGTCCTCGCGTCCGCTCGGCGATCTCGCGCTCGGCGTCGCTGAGCCGGTGGGCCAGCACGGTGGTGGCGCGGAGGTAGAGAGTGCGGTCCTCGTCGCCCGGCGCCGCCGCGTCGTACACCTCGTGGGCCAGCGCCATCCGGTCCTCGCCGATCTCGGTGACCCAGGTGTCGACGAGGACGGGGCGGCGGTGGAAGACCAGCGGCTTGACGAAGGCGACCTGGTGCCGCAGCACGGAGGCCCTCCCCGCCGGGTGTCCGACGAAGAGGGCCTCACGCGCCTCGGTGACGTAGTCGAGGTAGGTCACGTTGTTGACGTGGCCGAGCAGGTCCAGGTCGGCCCAGCGCAGCGGGCACTCGTAGGTGTGCGGCACGGGGCGATGGTGTCAGGGTCTCGGCGGCGCGGGCTCAGTGCCCCGTGGCGAGGTGGCCGTAGTAGCTGAGGAAGCCCTCGTGGCGACGGACGCGGACCGTGTGGTTCTCGGCGAAGAACGAGGTGGTCACGGCGGCGAGGACGCCGAGGCCGACGACGGCGAGGAGGGCGAACCCGATCATGAAAGCGGTCAGGTGGGGCAACAGGATGAAGTCCATGATCTTTCCTTTCGTAGGTGTTTCTACATCTGTAGAATCTACGCCTGTAGAACAGGTGACGCAAGGAGAGCGGTAGTGTCCTGCGTCACGACGGGAGGACGGGGGAACCGTGAGCACCACGACGACGTTCTCGACCCGGCAGCGCGTGCTGCTCACCGCGGCCGTCCGGGTGCTGGCCCACGGCGGGATGCGTGGACTGACGCACCGGGCCGTCGACAGCGAGGCCGACCTGCCCCAGGGCAGCTGCTCGGCGTACATGCGCACCCGGCTCGCCCTGCTGACCCGGCTGACGGAGTACGTCACCGCCCACTTCGCCCGCGACATCGAGGAGCTCACGGCCCGGATCGAGGAGCGTCCCGGACCCGACTCGTCGTACGCCGTGCAGCAGACGACCGAGATGATGCGCTCCTGGCTCCGGGAGCCCGAGATGCTGCTCGCGCGCGTCGAGCTCTCCATCGAGGCCGCCCGGCAGCCCGAGATCGCCACGATCATGCAGGCGCAGCTGCGCGAGCTCGAGGACATCGTGGAGCACGTGATGGCCACCAAGGGCCACGAGCACAGCCGTGCGCGGGCCGCGACCCTGATCGCCTCGATCGACGGGGTGCTGATGCATGTCCTGCGCGAGGAGCCGGCCGACCGGGCGGCCTTCCTCCGGGACAGCACCGAGCTGCTCATGGGGGCGCTCGTCGGCACCGACGCGGAGCGCGGTCTATCCTGACCGGTGCCTGAACGCGACGCCTCGGCGTCGCCCCTCCCCTTCGACGACTGGAGATTCCACATGCCCGAGGCAGTGATCGTTTCGGCGGCCCGCTCTCCCATCGGACGCGCCAACAAGGGCTCGCTCAAGGACTTCCGCCCCGACGACCTGAGCGCGCTCATCATCCGGGCCGCGCTGGACAAGATCCCCGAGCTCGACCCGACGACGATCGACGACCTCATCCTGGGCTGCGGGCTGCCCGGCGGCGAGTCCGGCAACAACATGGGCCGCGTCGTCTCGACGCTGCTCGGCTATGAGATCCCGGGCACCACGATCACCCGCTACTGCTCGTCCTCCGTGCAGACCTCGCGAATGGCGTTCCACGCGATCAAGGCCGGCGAGGGTGACGCGTTCATCTCGGCCGGCGTCGAGACCGTGTCGCGCTTCGCCAAGGGCACCTCGGACCACATCCCCGGCACGCGCAACCCGCTGTTCGACGGTCCCGCCCAACGGACCGAGGAGCTCGCCCAGGGCGGCCAGGACTGGCACGACCCGCGTGAGGACGGCCACTTGCCCGACATCTACGTCGCCATGGGCCAGACGGCCGAGAACGTCGCACGGATGCGCGGGCTCGACCGCAAGGAGCTCGACGAGTTCGCGGTCCGCAGCCAGAACCTCGCGGAGAAGGCGATCAACGACGGCTTCTGGGCCAACGAGATCACCCCGGTCACCACCCCCGACGGCGCCGAGGTCACGGCCGACGACGGCCCCCGGGCCGGAGTGACCTACGAGGCCATCGCCGGCCTGAAGCCGGTCTTCCGCCCCGACGGCGTGGTCACCGCCGGCAACTGCTGCGCCCTCAACGACGGTGCGGCCGCCGTGATCGTCATGTCGGACACCCGGGCCAAGGAGCTGGGGCTGACCCCGCTCGCGCGGATCGTGTCGACCGGTGTCACCGGGCTGTCCCCCGAGATCATGGGACTGGGCCCGGTCGAGGCGACCAAGCAGGCGCTCAGACACGCGAACATGAGCATCGACGACATCGACCTCGTCGAGATCAACGAGGCGTTCGCCGCCCAGGTCGTGCCGTCCTACCAGGACCTCGGCATCGACATCGACCGGCTCAACGTCAACGGTGGGTCGATCGCGGTCGGCCACCCCTTCGGCATGACCGGCGCCCGCCTGCAGAACACCATGCTCAACTCCCTGAAGTGGCACGACAAGTCCACCGGCCTGATCACCATGTGCGTCGGTGGCGGCCAGGGCATGGCGATGATCCTGGAGCGCATCGCCTGACCCACCCGCTGAGGGTGCACCGAGGATGAGCAGAACGACGCCGAGGCGTCGCGGATCCACAGGGATTGCGACGGCTCGGCGTTCGTGCGCGGTGGTGCGGCGGGCTCAGGCCTGGTTGAGCACGGCCTCGACGGCGAGGTGGATGTTCACCTTGTCGCCGATGAGGAGCTTGCCGCCGTCGAGCGGGATGTTGAAGTCCACGCCGAAGTCCTTGCGGCTGATCTCGGCCGAGGCCTCGAAGCCGAGGCGCGAGCCGCCCCAGGGGTCCTGGCCGGCGCCGAGGAACTCGACGTCGAGCTCGATCGGCCGGGTGACGCCCTTGATGGTCAGCTCGCCGGTGGCGGTGGTGCCGTCGAACGAGGTCGCGGTGAAGGTCATGCCGCCGTGGTTCTCCACGTCGAAGAAGTCGCCGGAGCGGAGGTGGCCGTCGCGCGTCTCGTCACGCGTGTCGATCGAGCCGAGGTCGATCGTCGCGGTGGCGCGGGTCCCCTCGAGCGTGGTGCCCGTGGTCAGGCTGCCCTCGAACCTCGTGAACTGTCCGCGGACCTTGCTCATCAGGTGACGCACGGTGAAACCGACCTCGGAGTGGCTGGCGTCGATGGTCCAGGTGCCGGGCACGATGTCGGTGCTGAAGGCGGCTTCGTTGGTGACGGTCATGGGATCAGTCCTCACGGTCAGGGTCCGGCACGCTGTCTGCACCGGGTTTGATACAAGCTTCAACTAATGGGTGCGACGCACTATTCCCCGCGCGGCGAGAAGTTTTGGCTCGAGACCGCTCTAAACTCCCGGCCATGGGATCTGGGAGCGAGGTTGAGTGGCTCGACGCGGAGCAGCAGGCGTCGTGGCGGGCCTACATCATGGGCACGGAGCTGCTGCAGCACCAGCTCGACCGCGAGCTGCGCGAGGAGCACGAGATCTCCTTCAGCGAGTACGAGATCCTCGTCCGCCTCTCCGAGGCCGAGGGCGGGCGCATGCGGATGGCGCTGCTGGCCGACGCCATGTCCCACTCCCGCAGCCGGGTGACCCACACCATCGCCCGGATGGAGGGCGCTGGTCTCGTCGTCCGGCACGCGGCCGAGTCCGACCGCCGCGGGGTCGAGGCCGTGATGACCGACGCCGGGCGCCGCAAGCTGGTCGACGCCGCGCCCACCCACGTGCGCGGCGTCCGCACCCACCTGGTCGACCTCGCCTCGCGGGAGGACTTCGCGGCCCTGGGCCGCATCTTCAACGAGGTCAGCGACCGGCTGCTCAGCGACATGCCCAAGGACGCCGACATCCGCTGACCGACCCCGCCCGGCCGACCTGCGCCAGCACGACGTGCGTCGGGTCGATCGACCCCGGCTCAGTCGCGGGTGAGGCGGCGGTGGGTCACACGGTGGGGACGGGCCGCGTCGGCCCCGAGGCGCTGGATCTTGTTCTCCTCGTACGACGCGAAGTTGCCCTCGAACCAGAACCACTTGCCGGAGTCCTCGTCGTCGCCCTCCCAGGCGAGGATGTGGGTGACGACGCGGTCCAGGAACCACCGGTCGTGCGAGGTGACCACGGCGCAGCCGGGATACTCCAGCAGCGCGTCCTCGAGCGAGGACAGGGTCTCGACGTCCAGGTCGTTGGTGGGCTCGTCGAGCAGCAGCATGTTGCCGCCCATCTTGAGGGTCAGCGCGAGGTTCAGCCGGTTGCGCTCCCCACCCGAGAGGACGTTGGCCTTCTTCTGCTGGTCGGGACCCTTGAAGCCGAACGAGGCGACGTAGGCGCGCGAGTTCATCTCGAAGTTGGCCACCTTGATGAAGTCCAGGCCGTCCGAGACGACCTCCCAGACGTTCTTGGTGGGATCGAGCCCGCCGCGGCTCTGGTCGACGTAGGAGATCTTGACGGTCGTGCCGACCTTGAGCTCGCCCTCGTCGGGGTCCTCCTGGCCGGTGATCATCCGGAACAGGGTGGTCTTGCCGACGCCGTTGGGACCGATGACGCCGACGATGCCGGCCCGGGGCAGCGTGAAGGACAGGTCGTGCAGGAGCGTGCGCCCGTCGAAGCCCTTGGTCAGGTCGTGCGCCTCGAGCACGATGTCGCCGAGCCGCGGACCGGCGGGGATGTTGATCTCGGAGGTGTCGATCTTGCGCATCCGGTCGGCCTCGGCCGCCATCTCCTCGTAGCGCGCCAGGCGCGACCGGCTCTTGGTCTGCCGGGCCTTGGCGTTGGAGCGCACCCACTCGAGCTCGCGCTCGAGCATCTTGGCGCGCTTGGCGTCCTTCTGGCCCTCGATCTTGAGACGGTCCTTCTTGGTCTCGAGGTAGGTCGAGTAGTTGCCCTCGTAAGGGTGGGCCTTGCCGCGGTCGAGCTCGAGGATCCAGCTGGCCACGTTGTCGAGGAAGTAGCGGTCGTGGGTGACGGCCAGGACCGCCCCGGGGTAGGACGCGAGGTGGCCCTCGAGCCACTGCACCGACTCGGCGTCGAGGTGGTTGGTGGGCTCGTCGAGCAGCAGCAGGTCGGGCTGCTGGAGGAGCAGCTTGCACAGGGCCACCCGACGGCGCTCACCACCGGAGAGGTGGTCGACGATCTCGTCGGGCGGCGGGCAGCGCAGCGCGTCCATGGCCTGGTCGAGCCGGCTGTCGAGGTCCCACGCGTTGGAGTGGTCGAGGTCGGTCTGCAGGTCGCCCATCTCGGCCAGGAGGGTGTCGTAGTCGGCGTCGGGGGCACCGAGCTCCTCGGAGATCGCGTTGTAGCGGTCGAGCTTGCCCTTGATCTCGCCGACTGCCTCCTCGACGTTCTCGAGCACGGTCTTGCCCTCGCTCAGCGGCGGCTCCTGCTGGAGCATGCCGACCGTGGCGCCGGGGTCGATGATGGCGTCGCCGTTGTTGGCGTTCTCCAGCCCCGCCATGATCTTCAGCAGGGTCGACTTGCCGGTGCCGTTGGGACCCACGACGCCGATCTTGGCGCCGTGCAGGAACGAGAGCGTGACGTTGTCGAGGACGACCTTGTCGCCGTGGGCCTTGCGGACATTGCGAAGAGTGAAGACGTATTCAGCCATGGTCCTGCAAGCCTAAGGGGCGGACCCCCGGTGAGCCGATTCGGGCTGCGGCCGGCCGGCAGCCCGCCCCGGGTCCTCAGGCCGCGGGCTGCACCGGGTCGCCGGCCGCGTCCAGCTGCGGCCCGTCGGGCTCGTAGGCGTGCAGCATCTCACGCACGGCGTCGTTCTCCCGGGGGTCGCGCGGCGTCGCCCGGGCCGTCTTCGCGAAGGCACTGGTGCCCTTGTTCAGGTCGTGGCCCACGAAGGTCGCGTCGATCAACCACGTCACCGAGTTGGGCTGGTCCTCCCGTTCCCACACGTCGACCCGCACCCGGCCGTGCACCACGACGGCGTCCCCGCGCTTGATCGAGTCCTTGACGTTCTGTCCCAGCCCGCGCCAGCAGTTCACCGTGAACCACGACGTCTGCCCGTCCACCCAGGTGCCGCCCTTGGTGTAGCGCGGCGTCGAGCCGACCCGGAAGGACACCAGCTGGGTGTCCCCCACGTCGCGCACGTCCACGTCTCCCCCGACCCATCCCTGCAAGGTCACATACGACTCGTTCATCTCGTTGCCTCCTCAGCGTTCGTGGAGGACAGTCCACCGGCCGGGGTGGACGGCGTCGACGGTGTGCCGGACGGCCTGTGGAGAACTCCCGCCGGGAGCGGGCTGTGGACACGAAGTGGTCAGCCGCGGGCCCGGCGCAGGCCTTCCCACGTCTGTCGGTGGGCCGCCAGCTCGGTCGCGACCGGGGCGATCACCAGCTCCTCGGCGACCACGGCGACGGCGGACCGCAGCCGCTTCTCGGCCCGGCGGGCGCGGGACTTCGAGCCGATCGAGATGAACACCCGGGACAGGAGGGCCAGCAGGATCCCGGCCCCGACACCACCGACGAGCATCAGCGTCGGGACGGGCAGGCCCCGGTAGTCCGGCGTCCCCGGCGTGGGCATCTGGAGGTAGGCGGAGCCGGCCAGCACGCCCAGCCACAGGGCGCCGGCCAGGGCGGTGAGGAACAGCACCCACTGGAGGACGCGGACCCCACGGCACCAGGCCGGTGTCCCCGAGACGCCCAGGTCGGTGGTGGTGACCGCCCGATCGAGGCGGTCGCCGAGGTCGGTGAACCGGGAGGTCGAGGCCTGGCGCACCGAGCGCACCCAGGGCGGGGCCAGCCCGTCCGAGACGTCGTCGCACAGGTCCCGCACGGTGGTCTCGACCCGGGCCCGTTCGACGTGGCCCACGGTCGGCATGGACGATCGGGCCGCCGCGACGATGTCCTTGCCGGAGGTGCCCCGGTCGAGGTGCAGTCGCCGCAGCGGGTCGGGTTTGAGCCGTGAGACCCACGCGGTCAGCGGCCAGCCGGTCGCCCGTCTGGCCCGGATCGCGGTGGCCCGGCGTACGGCATCCACGACGAGGGGTACGCCGGCGGCGTTCGTGAGCGCCTCCACCAGCTCCTGCTGGCCCCTCGCCGCGAGCTCGCGGGGCTTGGCGTCACCACTGTGCTCGGACAGCCGGGCGGCGGCCGCGGAGACGTCGCCGCCGAGGCGACTGCGGACCGAGGCCTTGTCGGCCACCCGCTTGCCGATGACCTTCCGGAGCTCGGGGACGCCCTCCCCCGTCCTGGCCGAGGTGGCGAGCACGGGCACCCCACCGAGGCCGTCCTGGTCCAGCAGGCGGCGCACGTCGTCGACCATCGCGCTGCGCCGGTCCGCGGGGACCTCGTCGATGTGGTTGAGGACGACGAGCATGACGTCCTTGTGGGTGGCGAGCGGACGCAGGAACCGGTCGTGGATGGCGGCGTCGGCGTACTTCTGCGGGTCGAGCACCCACACCATGAGGTCGGTCATGCCGACCAGCCGGTCGACCTCCAGGTGGTGGGCCACCTCGGTGGAGTCGTGGTCGGGGAGGTCGAGCAGCACCAGCCCGTCGAGCCCCTTCTCGGGCTGGCCCTGGTCGAGTCCCGAGTCGCGCAGCACCCGGTGGCGCGGCGGGATCTCGAGCCAGTCGAGCAGGCCGTTGGCCGGGTCGGCGCCCCAGATGCACGCGGTGGCGTGCGACGTGGTCGGACGGCGTACGCCGACCGCGGCCAGCTCCAGCCCGGTCAGGGCGTTGAACGTCGAGGACTTGCCGGACCCGGTGGCCCCGGCCAGGGCGACGACGGTGTGCTCGCCGGAGAGTCGCAGCCGGGCACCGGCGCGGGCCACCACGAGAGCGGCGGGGTCGACGACGGAGTCGTCCAGCCGCCCGCGGGCCGACTCGACCGCCTGCTCCAGCCCGGCGACGCGCTCGTCCAGCGGAGCGCCGCGACCGAGGACGCGCTTGGCCCCGGCGACCAGCCCGCTCACGTACCGCTCCGCGCGCTGGCGAAGCGCAGGTCGTCGACCTTGCGGGCCAGCGTGCGCAGCTGCTCGGAGGAGTCGGTCGGCAGCTCGAGGGCGTCGAGCCGGTCGACGAACCGCTGGCGCTCCTGGTCCATCAGCGCGTCGACGCGGGTCGCGAGGTCGAGGCGGGCGTTGAGCGCGAGGCGGCGTACGGCCTGGTCGCCGAAGACGGCCTCGAGGAGCTTCTGCCCGACGACCGCGGACCCGCCGGCGATCCCGACCTCGGCGCCGGTGACGCCACCGGTGGAGGCGAAGACCACGACCATCAGCGCCACCGACAGACCGTTGAAGCCGAAGGCGAGGAAGCGGGCGGTGGACCGCTTGTCGGCGCCCTCGCTGCGCACCAGCTCCAGGACGCCGTTCTGCCAGTCGCGCACCATCCGCTCGGTGCGGGCCCGGAAGTCGCGGGAGGCGCGGGAGAGGTCGACCCCGGCCTCGTCCAGCACCTGCGTGCCGGCCGCGACCGAGCGCCACGACGCGTCGGTCCGCTCGGCGGCGGCCTCGGCGTGCTCGAGGATCATCGTCTGGAGCCCCGACTCGACCGCGACCGTGACCCGCTCGGCCTGCTGGGGCTTGCCCTTGACCGCGTTGGTGATCCGGTCGCGCAGCCAGCTCACCTTGGACTCCAGGTTGCGGAGCAGCTCTCCGGTGCCGACGAACTCCTGCCACCGCGCGAGGACCTCCCCGCGCAGCAGCGTGCCGTCGGCGGAGCCGGTGTCGATGTCGGCGACCGCCTTGTCGTAGGAGACGTCCACGTCGTGCTTGAGCCTGGCCCGCATGTCGGCCTGGGCCTGGCAGGCGTCGGCCAGCTCGTGGGTGCGTCCGGCGATGGAGCGGACGGCGCCGTCGAGCGTCTGGCGCACGACGCCGTTGCGCGCGTCGACATCGGCGCCGAGCTCGGTGAGCCAGCCGCGGATGTCGGCCACCGATGAGGCGGGCAGCAGCCCCCGGTCGTCGAGGGGCGCCTCGGCGACCGTGAACAGCGGTGAGTCCTTCAGGCCCCGGTCGACGAGCATGCGGGCGAGGTGGCTGCTCACCTCCGGGATCGCCGCCTCCACCGTCCGGTCGAGCACGATCGCGACGGCGGCGCTGCGCTCGGCGGCCTGCTTGAGGAAGCCCCAGGGCACCTGGTCGGCGTAGCGCGCGGCGGAGGTCACGAAGAGCCACAGGTCGGCCGCCGCGAGCAGCTGCGCGGCCAGGCTGCGGTTGCGCTCCTCGACCGAGTCGATGTCCGGAGCATCCAGGAGCGCGAGGCCCTGCGGGATCGCCGTGGAAGCGACCAGCTGGAGGGCGCCCGGGTCGCTGGTGGACCGGGTGGTGCGCTCGAGCTCGGGCAGGATGCGCTGCTGGTCGAACCAGGAGGCGTCGTCGGGGTGGTGGACCAGAACCGGGGACCGCGTCGTGGGCCGGAGTACGCCGGGCTCGCTGACCCGCTCGCCGACCAGGGAGTTGACCAGCGTCGACTTGCCGGCGCCGGTCGACCCGCCGACCACGGTGAGCAGGGGCGCGTCGATCTGCACCAGCCGCGGCAGCACGTAGTCCTCGAGCTGGTCGATCGTCTCCGATCGGACGGCGCGGTGCCCCGCGACGCCGGGGATCTCCAGGGGCAGGCGTGGCGTGCCGGAGCGCGTCGCGCAGCGCGGTCAGGGTGGTCAGCATCAGCGCGGAGCGGTCGCTGCTGCCGGCCGGCTGCTTCCCCGAGGAACGGCCGGAGTGCGTCACAGCGGCGACCCTGGGCCGACCGGCGGGCGACCGCCGACCGTCGGCATCTGGACCGGACGCCGGTCGCCGGTGGGCTGGGGCCACAGCAGTCCCGGACGCAGCGCGCGCATCCGCTCGACGTGCTCCTGCCCGATGTCGGCGAAGTCGGGCGGGGCCACCCCACGCAGGTAGCGGCTGTGCAGGAAGCCGAGCTCCACCGCCTCGTTCTGGTAGGCGACCATCGTCCTCCGGGCGTCCGGGCCGCCGACGCGCTCGGCGTACCGCCGGGCGAAGCGGCGGGCCGGGATCCGCGAGAGCCAGGGGATCTCGGCCGGGTCCAGGAAACCGCGCTGGGCGCAGTCGGTCAGAGCGGTCGTCAGCACCCCACCCTCACGGCGCCGCGACCAGATGGCGAACCCGACGAGCAGCAGGAACGCCGGGATCATCAAGAAGGCGTAGGTGGTCAGCGCGTTGCGCCCGTCATCCAGGCTCAGCGAGCCGTTCCAGGCGGCGTGGGCGCACACCGCGACCAGGTAGCCCAGGATCGGCGCCCCCACCCGGACCGCCCGGCTGCGCGCCGTCACGGCGAGGCCGATCCCGATGCCGGTGAACGCGGTGAAGAACGGGTGCGCGAACGGGCTGAAGACGCAGCGCACGATGAACAGGCCGACCGCTCCGCCGAGGCCGCCGGCCTGGTTGTCGTCTCCGACGTAGGCCGAGGTCAGGTAGAGGATGTTCTCGGTGAAGGCGAAGCCGATGCCGACCATCCCGGCGTACACGATGCCGTCCAGGACACCGTCGAGCTCGTTGCGGCGGAAGAACAGCAGCAGCAGGATGAACAGCCCCTTGGCCGCCTCCTCCGTGATCGGGGCCACCACCGTCGCGACGAAGGTCTCGTCGGAGCGGAAGATCACGGTGTCGAAGAGCTGGAGGACCAGCGCGCCCGAGGTCGCGACGAACGCGCCCCAGCCGAGCCCGAGGACCAGGAGCGAGCGCGGCTCGGGCTCGTAGCGGTCCAGCCACATGTAGCAGCTGATGAGCGGGGCGAGCGGCAGCGCGGCGAGGAACAGGCCGACCACGAGGGCGCCAGGAGCGCCCGAGAGCAGCAGCACCACGCCCATGACCGCGGCTCCGATGAGCATCACCACGGTCACGACGATGGTGAAGGCGGCGGAGCTGCGGCGTCTCTGCATGCGCGTAGCGTAACGATGCCCCGGTCGTAGAGTGGCACCGTGACCGACGCGATGGACAAGAGCCACACCGAGAGCCACGACCCTGCCGTTCCGGAGGCGTACGCCGCCTTCATGCGCACCGGCTGGGGCGATCGCGAGCTCGACGTGCCGACCCACCCGATCACCGACTGGGCGCGGACGCGTCGCGAAGGGCTGGGCGAGCAGTTCCCGGGCGAGCGCCTGGTGATTCCCTCGGGCGCGTTCAAGGTGCGCTCGAACGACACCGACTACCGCTTCCGCGCGGAGACCGCGCACACCTACCTGAGCGGCAACCAGACCAGCGACGCGGTGCTGGTAGTCGAGGACGGGAACGCGATCCTCTACGCCCGCCCCCGCAGCCCGCGCGACACCGACGAGTTCTTCCGGGACCGGCAGTACGGCGAGCTGTGGGTCGGCCGACGGCCGTCGTTGAAGGAGATCTCCGACTCGCTGGGCATCGAGACCCGGCACATCGACGACCTTCCCGCCCGGCTGTCCGGGTCCGCCAAGACCCGGGTGCTGCGCGGGGCCGACGCCCGGGTGGACGCGCAGGTGCCGGGCGACGACGGCCGCGACAACGAGCTCGCCCGCGTCCTGTCCGAGCTGCGCCTGGTCAAGGACGAGTGGGAGATCGCGGAGCTCCAGGGTGCCTGCGACATCACCACGCTGGGCTTCGAGGACTCGGTGCGCGAGTGGGACCGGGTGCTCGAGCACGGCGAGCGCTGGATCGAGGGCACCTTCTTCCGCCGCGCGCGGACCATGGGCAACGACCTCGGCTACGACTCGATCGTGGGCGGCGGACGCCACGCGACCACGCTGCACTGGATCGAGAACTCCGGCCCCGTGACGCCCGGCGACCTGCTGCTGCTCGACATGGGCGCCGAGGCCTCCTCCCTCTACACGGCCGACGTGACGCGCACCCTGCCCGTCGACGGCACCTTCACGCCGGTGCAGCGCGACCTCTACTCGCTCGTGCTGGCGGCCCAGCAGGCCGGCCTGGACGCCGTCCGCCCCGGCGCGCAGTTCCGGGCCCCGCACGAGGCTGCGATGTCGGTGCTCGCGCACGGGCTGGAGGACCTGGGCCTGCTGCCGGTGAGTGCCGAGGAGGCCCTCTCCCCCGACAGCCGCGTCTACGCGCGCTGGACCCTGCACGGCACGAGCCACATGCTCGGCATGGACGTGCACGACTGCGCGGCCGCCGACACCGGCGTCTACCCCGGCGGCCCGCTGGCCGAGGGCATGGTGCTGACCGTCGAGCCCGGGCTCTACTTCCAGGAGGACGACCTGCTCGTCCCCGAGGAGCTGCGCGGCATCGGCATCCGGATCGAGGACGACGTGGTGGTCACCGCTGACGGTGTCCGCAACCTGTCCGAGGCGCTGCCCCGCGAGCCGGACGAGATCGAGTCGTGGATGGCCCGGCTGCGCGGTTGACCCGCGGGTCTCTGTCCACGCCGCACGATCTCGGGGACGTGGCGTCCGTCGCAGGGTAGAACTGCTGCTGACACCCGTCCCACGAGAGGCAACCCATGGTCCTCGGACTGTCCGGCAAGATCCTCAAGGTCAACGACGCCGCGTGGCTGCTCGCCGAGACCCGTCGTACGCCGATGCACGTGGGCCTGATGGCGACCTTCTCGCTGCCCGCCGACGCCGACGCCGACTACCTCGGCGACATGATCAGGAGCTGGCGCGAGGTGCGGACCTTCTCGGCGCCGTTCAACTACGTGCTGGCCCGGCCGGGACTTCCGCGGTGGAAGGAGCTCCCGGACGACCGGATCGACGTGGACTACCACCTGCGCCACTCGGCGGTGCCGTCCCCCGGCGGCGAGCGCGCCCTCGGCGTACTCGTCTCACGGCTGCACTCCCAGCGCCTCGACCGCCGCTACCCGCTGTGGGAGTGCCACGTCATCGAGGGCGTGGAGCCGGGCAAGTGGTCGCTCTACATGAAGGTGCACCACTCCCAGATCGACGGCGTCGGTGGCCTGCGCCTGGCCCGGCGGATGTTCTCCGTCGACCCGGCCGACCGCGACATGCTGCCGCCGTGGGCCGTCGGGATGAGCGGGCCCGACCAGTCCGGCCTCGAGCCCAGGCCCCGCAAGACCGTGGCGGCCGTCGAGACCGAGCGCGACCTGCTGGCGCTGCCGCGGAGCGCCGCGTCGGTCGCCCAGTCGCTGACGAAGACGCTCGCCGAGAGCATCACCGGTCTCGGCAGCGCCTCCCGCGCCGTCCCGTTCCGGGCCCCGCACTCGGTGCTGAACAACCGGATCAACGCGCCCCGGCGGTTCGCGACCCAGATGTATGACATGGAACGCCTGCGGACCGTCGCGAAGGCCGCCGACGGGAGCCTCAACGACGTGTTCCTGGCCATCTGCGGCGGGGCCCTGCGGCGCTACCTCAAGGAGCTCGACGTCCTGCCCGAGCACAGCCTGACGGCCAACGTGCCCGTGTCGGTGCGGCCGGAGGGCAAGGACAGCGTGGGCAACGCGATCACGTTCCTCTACGCCTCGCTGGGCACCGACATCGACGACCCGGTCGAGCGCGTGCGGGTGATCCACGACTCCACCCAGCAGGCGAAGGACCGGCTGCCCCACGCCAGCGGCGCGATGATGGACATCTACACCGCGGCGCTGATGGGCCCGTTCCTCGCGCCGGCGGTGGCCGGCGTCGGTGGCTACGGCCCGCCCGACGCCAACCTGGTGGTCTCCAACGTCCCCGGGCTGCGGGAGGCGCGCTACTTCAACGGCTCGGAGCTCGACGCCTACTACCCGATGAGCCTGCTCTTCCACGGCCAGGCGCTCAACATCACCGGGGTCTCCAACGCGGGGACGTTCTGCATCGGCTACACCGGCTGCCGCGACACCCTGCCCCACCTGCAGCGCGTCGCCGTCTACAGCGGCGAGGCGCTGGAGGATCTCGAGAAGGCGCTCGGCATCACCTGGGAGCCGTCCGAGGGCTGAGGCCCGGGTGCGGCATACTCGACGCGGCGGATCGGTCCTCGGTGAGGCCTGTCCCCTGCCCCTGTAGCTCAGCTGGATAGAGCAAGAGCCTTCTAATCTCTAGGTCGCAGGTTCGATTCCTGCCAGGGGCGCTGTGGCTCGGCGGAGCCCTAGTTGCTGCGCCGGGTGGCGACGACGTACTGGTTCGCCTGGCTGGTGACCGGGCCGACCCGCTGGCAGACCCCGGCCAGGGTGCAGCGGACCAGCTGGTAGTCGCCTCCGTAGTCGTAGTTGGTCGGGAACAGCACCGTGGTGTCGTTCTCCCAGGTGATCCTCGCGGGAGCGGGGATGTAGACGATGAGCTCCGAGGCGCCGTCGGAGGCCCGGCGGACGATGAACCCGTTGTCCGTGTTTCCGCTGACGATCTCGAAGGACCCGGCGACGTGCAGGCTGTCGGCCGACCAGGCGGAGACGTTCTCGTCAGCGTCCACTCCCCAGGTGGGACCGGTCGCCGGCGGCAGCGGACGCATCGTCTGGCCTCCTCCTCCGTCGTTCGAGCGGGTGAGCTGTTGACCCGCGCTCGTGTCAGCAGCGGTGGGCTCCTGCCCGATCGAGGAGATCGTCGCCACGGCATTGGTCGTCGGCGTCCACCGCAGCAGTCGGTCTCCGAGCGCGAGCAGCACCTTCCCCTGTCGCGCCTCGAACAGCTTCGGCGAGGTCGTGAACACCCGGGTGCGGATGATCTTCAGCGCCGGCAGCGACACGGTGAGCGTGTCCTTGTAGAAGGCCGTCGCGCTCCTGCGGTTGAACGTCACCGCCCCACCGCCCGAGTCGACCACGACGTCGGCGCGCAGACAGTCGCAGGTCGGCCGCTGCCACTGCTTCGTGATCAGCGTGCGCTTGTCGGTGGAGCTGACGAACACGAGGTCAGCGCCGCTCCCCGTGGTGCTGCGTCCGAGGAGGTAGCCGCCGTCGACCTTGTGCAGCTGTACGACCTTGCCCTGCAGGCCGCTCAGGGTCAGGGCCCTGCTGCCGTCGTGCAGGACCTTGGAGACGGGGTCGAACCAGGGGATGGCGGGGGCCGTCCCCTGCGGGAGCGCGGACGGGTTCAGGAAGATCGGGTCCGCCGCGGCGGCCGGCCCGGAGGCGACCATGAGGGACGTGACGAGACCGGTTGCGAGGGCGGCCGCAAGAAGCGTGCCCCGTCGTACGCAGGTGGTGAGCATGCCTGAACCTACGCCGCGCGGCGTACGAGCTACAACGCTAGTTGCTGCGCCGGGTGGCGACGACGATGTGCGCGTCCGATTGACGGCCTACCGGGCCGACCCGCTGGCACTCCCCCGCCAGGGTGCAGCGGACCAGCTGAGGCTCGTGCCGGGACTCGTAGTCGGTCGGGAACAGCACCGTGGTGTTGTTCTCCCAGGCGATCCTTGCCGGAGCGGGGATGCGGACGACGAGCACCAGCTGACCATCAGAGGCCCGTCGGACGATGAACCCGTTGTCGGTGCTCCCCGTGACGACCTCGAACATGCCAGCGATGTGCTGGCCGTCGGCCGACCAGACGAAGGGGTTCTCGTCCCTGTCCAGCGACCAGCTCGGACCCGTCGCGGAAGAGAGCGGTCGGACGGTCTGGGAGCCGCCGGACTTGACGATGTGCTGGCCGGCGCTGCCGTCGGCGGCAGTGGACTCATGCCCATCGGACGGCACGTCCGAGGCGGAGTTCGTCCTCGGCGTCCAGCGGACCAGCCGGTCACCGATCCCGAGCAGCACGCGTCCCTGTCGATGCTCGAAGAGGCGTGGGGAGGAGGAGAAGACCCGTGACCGGACGATCTTGCGGGCCGGCAGCGACACCGTCAGGGTGTCCTTGTAGACCCCCGACGCGAGCCTGCGACTGAAGGTCACCGCCGCACCGTCCGAGTCGACCAGCGCCTCGTTCAGCACGCAGTCGCACGTCCCGCGCCAGGCCCACTGCTGGGTGACCAGGGTGCGCGCGCCGGTGGTGGTGACGAACACCAGGTCGGCGCCCGTCTCCGACGTGCTGCGCCCGAGCAGGTAGCCGCCGTCGACCTTGTGCAGCTCGACGACGCGTCCCTGCAGGCCACTGAGGGTCAGGGCCCTGGTGCCGTCGTGCAGGACCTTGGTACGAGGCTCGAACCAGGGGATCGCTGGGGCCGCCCCCTGCGGCAGCGCGGACGGGTTCAGGAAGATCGGGTCCGCCGCGGCGGCCGGCCCGGAGGCGACCATGAGGGACGTGACGAGACCGGTCGCGAGGGCGGCCGCGAGGAGCGTGCCTCGTCGTACGCAGGTGGTGAGCATGGTTGAACCTACGCCATCACTCGTCGCCCCAACGGGGTGTCGGCTCAGCCCTGCTGCTTCTCCAGCTCGGGCGCCATCAGCGTCATCAGCTGGGTCAGGCCCTTGAACGGGCGGACCATCACCGTGAACTCGACCAGGCGGCCGTCGCTGTTCCAGCGCATCATGTCGATGCCGTGGACGGCGAGCCCGTCGAGCTCGGCGGTGAACTCGAGGACCGCCGACCCGTCGTCCCACCACTCGTGCTGGTAGGTCAGCGCCGGGCCGAGGACGAGCATCGCCGCGGCGAGGTACGCCGTGGTCAGCGCCTTGCCCTCCTGCGGGGTGTGCACGGCCGGCGAGTGGAAGACGCAGTCCTCGGCCAGCAGCGCGTCGAGCAGGGACGGGTCCTTCGCGTCGAAGACGTCGTGCCACCGGTCCAGGGGTTCGGGTCGCTCACTCATGGGCCGAGCCTAGGCGCGCCCGGATGCCGAAACGTCACCGCGTGATCTCGTTCACGACGCACGCGTGTCGCTGTCCGGACACCAGTTTCGGCTGTCGTAGAAAAGGAAGTGGCCCTGCGGAGTATGAGACCGCAGGGCCTTTCGCCTCCCCGGGGAAGCACTACACGTGTCGAGACCACTCACCCCAGCGCGTCGATCTCCCCCAGCACCCGGGCCTTCACGTCGTCGGGGGCGAAGGAGGAGCGGACGGCCGTCCGGGCGAGGTCGGCGAGGCCGGCCTCGTCGAGGGACAGCAGGTCGGCGGCGATGGCGTACTCCCGGTTGAGGGTGGTGCCGAACATCGGCGGGTCGTCGCTGTTGATCGTCACCACGACCCCGGCGTCGACGAAGGCGCGGAGCGGGTGCTCCTCCAGGGTGGCGACGGCCCGGGTCGCGATGTTGGAGGACGGGCAGACCTCGAGCGGGACGCCGGTCGCCGCGAGGTGCGCCAGCAGCGCCGGGTCCTGGGCGGAGGACGTGCCGTGGCCGATCCGCTCGGCCCCGAGCAGGGTGAGCGCGTCCCACACCGTCTGCGGACCGGTCGTCTCCCCCGCGTGCGGGAGGCTGTGCAGCCCCGCGGCACGCGCGGCGTCGAAGTGGGGCTTGAACTGCGGTCGGGGCACGCCGATCTCCGGCCCACCCAGGCCGAAGCCGATCAGGCCGTCGGCCGGGTGGTGCAGCGCGTAGTCGAGCGTCGCGTCGGCCCCGGGGACCCCGAGCTCGCCGGGGATGTCGTAGATCCACCGCAGCACGATGCCGAGGTCCCGCTCGGCGGCGAGACGCGCGTCCTCGATCGCCTCGTTGAAGGCCTCGATCGGGATCCCGGTGAGCACCGAGGTGTGCGGCGTGCAGGTCAGCTCGGCGTACCTCACCTGCTGCACCTCGGCCATCTCTCGGGCGATCTCGTAGGTCAGCAGCCGGACGTCCTCCGGCGTGCGGATCAGGTCGACCACGGCGAGGTAGATCTCCACGAAGTGGGCGAAGTCGCGGAAGGCGAAGAACTCCGCGAGCTGCTCGGGGTCGCTGGGCACCGTGCCCGGGTGGCGTTCCGCGAGCTCGCTCACGATGCGTGGAGAGGCCGAGCCGACGTGGTGCACGTGCAGCTCGGCCTTGGGCAGGCGGGCGATGAAGTCCTCGTGCGCAGGCATGCCGCCCAGCATGTCAGCCCTTGGCGATGAGCTTCTTGACCTGGTCGGACAGCTGCGCCGGCGAACCCTGGAGCACCTTGTCGTTGACCACCACGGTCGGCGTCCCCTGCACGTCGGCCTCGCTCGCGGCGAGGCCAGTCGCCTTGACGAAGGATTCGTTGTCCTTGCGCATCGCGGCCAGCACGCTGTCGTCCTTCACGCCGGACTTCTTGGCCCAGTCGGTGAGCTGGTCGATGCCGGGCTTGTCGGCGTCGTTCTCGTAGGGCTGCTTGTCGTAGAGCAGGTCGTGGAAGGCCAGCGCCTGCTTGCCGCTCCCCTGCTGCAGCACGGCACCCCAGGCGGTCAGCGCGAGCTGCGAGTAGGGGTCCTGGAGGAGGTGGAACGGGCGGTACTCCACGAGCACCTTCCCGTCCTCCGCGTCCTGGCGGATGAAGCTGCGGGTGGCCGCCTCGAACTCGCGGCAGTAGGGGCACAGGAAGTCCTCGTAGACGACCACCTTCACCTTGGCGTCCGCGTTGTCACCGACCTTCAGCGCCTGGCCGCTCGCCACCGCCCTCGGGGACGCCGTCGAGCTCGCCTCCGGCTTGTCACCGCCGGAGAACAGCACGCCCGCCGCGACGACGGCCGCCAGCAGGACCAGCACGGCCACGACGATCAGGACCTTGCGGTTGCGCTCCTGGGCCTTCTGCTGCCGCTGGATGGCAGCGGCCCGGGCCGCCCGGTTGCCTTCGCGTTCCTTCTTCGACATCACGATTCCTTGCGTTGGGGGAAGAGGAGGTTGTCCAGCGCCAGCGGCGTACGCCGGAGCAGGACGACCAGCAGGGAGAGGAGGAGCAACCCGGTGTCACGAGCGATCTCCCAGGGATAGGTGCTGATCGCGTCGGCGTCGTAGCCACCGTTGCCGAAGCAGCCACAGTGGATGGAGATGCCACGGCTCCAGACCGACGCGATCCCGATGATGAACGCCACCTGCAGCAACGCCGAGGCACCACCGGTGGCCCGGGCCAGCAGCCCGACGACCAGGCAGGCGCCGACCACGACCTCGAGCACGGGCAGCACCCGCCCGACGGCGTCCGCCAGCGACGGCGAGAGGAGCTGGTAGGCCCGCACGGCGGTGACGCTCTCCTCGGGGTGCGGCAGCTTGAGGAGGCCCGCCCAGAGCCACACCCCACCGACCACGAGCCGGGCGACCAGGCCGACCCACGCGACCAGCCTCCAGCCACCGGGGCGACGACTCACGAGGTCTTCTCGAGGACGAGGCGCTGCAGCGCGTCGGCGAGCGCCACCGGGGACGAGGCCGTGAGCGCCTTCCCGTCGACCCGCACGCTGGGCGTCACGGTCACGCCGGCGCCCTGCGCCTCTCGCCTCGTGGCGCGCGCCCCGGAGCGGTCGGCACCCTCGACCGAGTCGAGGACCGCGCCATCCTTGACGCCGGCCTTCCGGGCCAGGGCCCGGAAGTCCTGCTGGGCGTCGTCGCCCGGGCTCGGCTGCACGTCGAAGAGCAGGTCGTGGAAGGCCAACGCCTGCGCCGGCCGGCCCTGTTCGAGGACGGCGTCCCACGCGGCCCAGGCGCCGGAGGAGAAGTCGGAGTCGGCCAACGCGACCGGGTGGTACTCGACCAGCACCTTCCCCTGCGCCGCCTCGATCGTCAGGAAGTCGCGCGAGGCGAGGACGAAGGTCCGGCTGTCCGCACTGCCGAAGTCCTCGTGGACGACCACCTTCGTCTTGGCATCCGGAGCGCCGACGCTCACGAAGTGGTCACCCGCGCGGACCTGCGCGACCGGGTCCTGGGGCTTGGTCGTCTCGGCCGTGCTGTTGGCGAAGATCACCACCGCGGCGAAGACCGCCGAGAGGGTTCCCACCACGGCCACGGCGATCCAGAGGAGGCGGCCACCCTGGGTCGGGGCCTCGTCGTCGACGGTGGGCGTCGACGCGGGTGGGGCAACGGGCATGCGCCAAGGGTAGGAGTGGCCTGCCAACGCCGCGCACGCCGTACGACGAAACCGGCCGATGTGTGACCAACGAGTAGGGTCGGTCCCTGTGACTGACCGACTCGTCTGGATCGACTGCGAGATGACCGGCCTCGACATCGTGGCGGACGCCACGATCGAGGTGGCCGCCCTCGTGACCGACTTCGACCTCAACGTCCTCGGTGAGGGCGTCGACATCGTGATCAAGCCGCCCGCTGAAGCCCTCGACCAGATGGTGGAGTTCGTGCGCAACATGCACGTGAGCTCCGGCCTCCTCGAGGAGCTCGACAGCGGCACCACGCTCGACGACGCGCAGGCGCAGGTGCTGGCCTACGTCAAGGAGCACTGTCCCGACGGGAGCCGCCCGCCCCTGGCCGGCAACACGGTGGCGACCGACCGCACCTTCCTGGCCCGCGACATGCCCGAGCTCGAGCAGTTCCTGCACTACCGGATCGTCGACGTCTCCTCGATCAAGGAGCTCTCGCGCCGCTGGTTCCCCCGCGCCTACTACAACGCCCCGTCCAAGGGCGGGAACCACCGTGCCCTGGCCGACATCCGGGAGAGCATCGAGGAGCTCCGCTACTACCGCGAGGCCGTCTTCGTCCCGTCGCCCGGCCCGGACTCGAGCGCCGCCAAGGCGGTCGCCGCCAAGCACCAGGGCTCCCTGACGGGCGCCCGGCCGGTGTCAAAGGACGCCTGAGGAACCGCTACACTCTTGCCTCGCAAGATCCCATGGTGGGTATAGCTCAGCTGGTAGAGCGCCGCCTTGTGGTGGCGGATGTCGCGGGTTCAAGTCCCGTTACTCACCCCAAGTGAGGAACCGCAGGTCGGGAGCCCCCGGCCTGCGGTTCCTCGTCTCCGTGGTGCGGGCTCAGTCCTCGCTGGTGGTCAGCGTGGTCGGCGCGCCGTGCACGCTGGGGATGGTGCCGAGACGGCCCTTCTGGAAGTCCTCGAACGCGGCCATCACCTCGGCCTTGGTGTTCATCACGAACGGCCCCGCCCAGGCGACGGGCTCGCGGATCGGCTTGCCGCCGATGACCAGGACGTCCATGGCCGGGGTGCGGCTCTCCTGGGTGCCGGACGCCTGCACCGTGACGAAGTCACCGGCGCCGAGCACGGCGAGGTTGCCGGTCTGCACGCCGACCTGGGCGTCACCGACGCTGCCCCGTCCTCCGAGCACGTAGACCAGCGCGTTGTAGTCCACGTCCCACGGCAGGTCGAGGCGGGCACCGGCCTCGACGGTGGCGTGCACCATCGTCATCGGGGTGTACGTCGAGCCCGGCCCGTGCGTGGCGCCGACCTCTCCCGCGATCACGCGCACCAGGGCACCGGCGTCGGCCGAGGTGGCGAGGCCGACCTGGCCGCTGCGGATGTCCTGGTAGGCGGGCGGGTTCCACTTCGCGTCGCGCGGCAGGTTGACCCACAGCTGGACCCCGTGGAACAGGCCGCCGCTCTGGACCAGCCACTCGGGCGGCGCCTCGATGTGCAGCAGGCCGGACCCGGCCGTCATCCACTGGGTGTCGCCGTTGGTGATCGTGCCGCCACCACCGTGGCTGTCGTGGTGGTCGAAGACGCCGTCGATGATGTAGGTGACGGTCTCGAAGCCGCGGTGCGGGTGCCACGAGGTGCCCTTGGGCTCGCCCGGCGCGTAGTCGACCTCACCCATCTGGTCCATGTGCACGAACGGGTCGAGGTCGCGCATGTCGACGCCGGCGAAGGCGCGGCGGACCGGGAAGCCCTCGCCCTCGTAGCCCGACGGCGCCTCGATGACCTGCTTGACCGGGCGGACGGTGTCGCCCAGCCCGGGAGTCCTCAACCGGTCCAGGACGGTCAGGTCGTTCACGGTCACAGCGGGCATCGCGCACCTCCAGGGTGGTTCGAGTATGCGGCTACAACACTAGTTGAAGATTAAATGTTCCGCACCGCGTACTGTCGCGACCAACCCAACCTGAGGAGCTCCATGAGCATCAACGTCGTCGCCGTGATCACCGCCAAGCCCGGCTCGGAGGACGCCGTCCGCGAGGCGATGCAGGGCCTCGTGGCCCCGACGCGCGAGGAGGGTGGCTGCCTCTCCTACTCCCTCTCGGAGTCGTCCTCGGCACCCGGCACGTTCATCACGATCGAGGAGTGGAGCGACCCCTCCGACCTCGACCTGCACATGCAGACCGAGCACATCCAGGGCGCCCTCGCGGTGCTGGGATCCGAGCTCGCGGCACCCCCGGCCATCCACGCCCTGACCCCGCTGGACGTCCACTGAGCACGGGTCTCCCCCGTTTTGGCGGGCGTGCCCCGTCCTTGCTAAGGTTCAGTCGCTTCACGCGCCAGTAGCTCAATTGGCAGAGCAGCTGACTCTTAATCAGCGGGTTCGGGGTTCAAGTCCCTGCTGGCGCACCATCCCAGAAGGCCAGGCACCGTCACGGTGCCTGGCCTTCTGCGTGGGGACGTACGCCGTTGCCAACGGGACCGTGGCTGGGCATACTTAGCGTCATGGCTAAGTATTCGGACGGGCTCGACGCGGTCTCGGTCGCGCTCGCGCACGGCGGGCGGCGCCACGCCATCGCCCGGCTCACGATCGCCTCGGCCACCAGCAGCGAGCTCGCCGACCACCTGGCGGTGAGCCTGCCGACGATGCAGCGCCACCTCGAGGTGCTCGCGCGGGCCGACCTGGTCCGGTCGACCAAGCGCGGCCGCGTGGTGACCCACGAGCTCCGGCCCGAGCCGCTCCGTCGCTACCACGACTGGATCGCGGCCCGCACGTCGTTCTGGACCGACCAGCTCGACGCCCTGGACACCCACCTGAAGGAGCAGCCATGACCTCGCCCGACACCCTGCGTCTGGAGCGCGTCGTCCCCGCCTCGCCGTCGCGGGTCTGGGAGGCGTGGACCACCGAGTCGGGCCTGGCGTCGTGGTGGTGGAGCCACTGGCCCGACACGACGTACGCCGTGGACCTGCGCGTGGGTGGCAGCTACCTGATCGATGCGGCACCCCAGGGGGTCGGCGTGACCGGCGAGTTCCGCCGCCTCGACGAGCCGCACCGCCTGGAGATGACGTGGGTCTGGCTCGACCACGGTGAGCGCGGCGACCTCGAGCACGTCGCGGTCACGTTCACCCCGGAGGACGGTGCCGCGCGCACACGGATCACGATCGTGCACACGGGCCCGTGGACCTCCTCCGAGCCGGCCGAGAACTACGCGATGGGCTGGAACTTCACCCTCGACCAGCTCGAGGTGGCGCTGTCCGCCACTCACGCCGAGGCGCCCCCGACCACCTGACACGTCAGCAGGGCCAGGGGCTCGCCGACCCTCCGCGTGTCGGTGATCCGCAACGAGTGCTTCGCCGTGCCGTCGCGGAACAGGCTGTGGCGCCCACCGACCGCCCAGTTTCGCCGGGAGGCGGTGCCTGTAAGCAGGACCGGCAGCACAGCAGCACCGGACAGGAGCAGCGATGGCGGAGGTCGAGGCAGGCGGACTGCTGACGCGAGCACGCGCGGGGGACGCCGACGCGTTCGCCGAGCTGGTCGCGCCCCACCGGCGCGAGCTCCAGGTGCACTGCTACCGGATGCTCGCGTCGCTACAGGACGCCGAGGACGCCGCAGACGCCTTCCAGGACACGCTGCTATCGGCGTGGCGAGGACTCGGGGGCTACGAGGAGCGGACGGCGCTGCGCACCTGGCCCGGAGGCACGCTACGAGCAGACCGAGTCGATCTCCCTGGCCTTCGTGACGGCCCTCCAGCTCCTGCCAACGCGGCGCGAACGACAGCCACCAGGTCGGGCTGATCGTGCTGGCGCTCCGGGCTGAACGGATCTGTGCGCTGACGCGGTTCGAGACCAGCGTGCTCCCCCGGTTCGGCCTGCCACGGTCGTTGCCGGACGATGCCGGACGCCTGGACCTGGGCCTCTAGCCCGCCGCGGGATCCAGCAGCGCGCGGCCGAACGTGTCGACGGCCTGCACCCACCGCGCCGGGTGGTCGAGGTGCACGTGGTGGCTCCCCGGGATCTCGGTGACCCGGTCGGAGGGCAGGGACCGCACCAGGTGACCGCGGTCGGGTTCGAACAGCGCCGACTCCCGGCCGACCGCGGCGAGGAGGCTCACCGGCACGGGACACCCGACGACCAGCGACGGCAGGTCCCAGGTGATGTCCCCCGGGGAGAGGGTCGCGATCCTCGGGTCCGTCATCAGCCGACCCTCGAGCATGCTGCGGGCGTCGCGCCGGCTCCAGGTCGGGTGACCCGCCAACATCGCCGCGATCGCACCGGACGGGTCGGTGTGCGCGCGCACGACCTCGCGCTCGATGTCCTCGGCGATGTCGCCCGAGGCACGACTGGCGTGCAGGGCGGGCGGGTCCTCGAGCAGCACCCCCCGGGCGTACGACGGGTGGGCCGTCACCAGCTCGAGCGCCACGATCGAGCCGAGCGAGTGGCCGACCACCAACGTCGCTCCGTCAGGTCGTTGCGCCACCACGTCCTCGGCCAGGGCGGCCACGGAGCGCACGTCCCCGATCGAGCGACCGCCGTGGCCGGCCAGGTCGATCGTCTCGACCCCCCACCCCAGGGCCTCGAGCTCCGGGCCGACCCGCCACCAGGTGCTCCGGCTCGAGGACATGCCGTGGATCAGGAGCACACTGCGGGTGGCGGTCACGGTTCGACGGTAGTTGGTCGTCCGGGGTCGTCGACTATCGGCGACGAGCGCACTGCGCGCTCGACCAATCGGACCAGTTGCCGACCCGGTCCCTGGCCCGGACCGACACGCAGTACCTCGCGTGGGGTGCGACGTAGAACGACGTCGAGGTCGCCGTCGTCGGCGTGCGCGCGGACCACGGCGCGAACGGCTTGCCGTGCGGCGCCCGGCGGATGCGGGCCTGGTAGGTGTCGACCCCCGACCCCACGTCCGTCGCGGACCAGTGGGCGGTCGCGGTGCGACCAGCGCTGTCCCGCGAGCCGAACGGAGCCACACGGACCTCGGGTGCACTCGCGTCGACCCTGAACCGCCGGGTGGCTGCGCCGGTGGTCGCGTGGGCCAGCGCCACCGTGAAGCTGTGCGTGCCCGTGGTCAGGTCGTCGAGCCGGAACGGTGAGGTGCAGGGCTGGGTGTCGCCGTCGAGCGTGCACTCGTACTCCGCGTGGGCGAAGGGGGCGGTGAAGCCGAACGTCGCGGTGGGGCCGGTGAGCGCCCCGTAGGCGGGGCCGGACGAGATCGTCACCTCGGTCGCCGCCACCGGCAGGAAGGCACTGATCGTCGGGCCGGCGGGAACCACCAGGGCGCCGTCGCCCTGGGCGAGGCCGGTGAGCACGTCGGCGTTGTTCTCGTCGGGCGCCTCCAGGGCCGCGCCTGCCTGTCCCGACCACTCGAGCTCGCCGTTCTGCACGCGCCGCACCTCGACCGTCCCGTCCCGCAGTCCCTGGATCACGTGGCCGTTCGCGATCAGGGGAGCCGTGACGGCGTCACCCTTCTTGGTGTGCCAGAGGGGATCGCCGCTGAGGGTGGACACGGTGAGGTCGCCGTCCGACACGGTGGCCATGCGGTCGCCCTCGAACGCCGGCGCCGGGTCAGCGGCGAACGTGCCGACCGGTGCACCTGTGGTGGTGTCGAGGACCTCGCCCCCGCTCACCACGTCGCGCGAGTAGAGCCTGCCGTCGTGGAGCACGGAGGCGGACCCACTTCCACTCATGCAGTCGGGCTGGTTGCGCCAGACCTGCGCGCCGGTCACGTCGTACTTGAAGGCCTGGTGACACCCCGACGACCCCGACGCGAGGTAGATGCCTCCGTCGTCGTCCACGGCCGGCGGGATGTGGTCACCACCTGCGCCGTCCCCGGTCCAGAGGGTCGTGCCCGTCGCGCCGTCGACGGCGTACAGCGTGGCGCCGACGCCGGCCCCGACGATGTAGACGATGCCGTCGACCGCCGTCGGGGCCGAGGTGAAGGAGTACTGGCCGGTCATCTGCTTGGTCCAGTCGACTGCGCCGGTCGCGGCGTCGAAGGCCGTCAGCACCCCGTTGTGGTTGATCGCGAACAGGCGCCCGGCGTCGTAGCCGATCGTCGCCGCGTTGTAGACCCCGTTGATCGACGTGGGACCCCACAGCACCTTGCCCGTGGCCAGCGACAGGGCCACCACGTCGTTGCCGTAGAAGGTGTGGGCGACGGTCACGAACACCCGGCCGTCGGCGATCAGCGGATACCCGACGGTGCCGCTCAGCGTCTTCGACCAGGTCTTGGTCAGGGGCGCCGTGAAGGACGGGTCGGACGAGTGGCCGTCGTGAGCCGGGTTCTGCTGGTAGGCGACGGCGGCGTCCGGGTCGACATCGGTGCCCGCGGTCGCAGGGGCCGTGCCGAGCACCCCGAGGCCGCCGGCTGCCAGCACCACGGTGACGAGGCCGGCGTACAGCCGTCGGGTCGCAGTCATCCAGGTCCTCCCGATCGGGCCGCCGCCCGGGCCGGTATGGCGACGGAGGGGTTCCGACGAGTGGGGGTGCAGCGTTCGGACGTTAGCACCGGCGTGACCGACACGTCCGTAATTCGCCATATCTGCCGCTTTTGGGCGGTTCCATCGTGGCGGTGATCGCCCAGGCGCCCCCACACCCGCGGGACGAAGCGGAGCTAGTTTGGGGCCATGCCCGACGTCTCGCTGCGGCCGTTCACCCGTGACGACTACTGGCTCCTGAGCTCGTGGCTGCGCGAGCCGATGGTGGCGCGGTGGTGGGCCGACGACCCCTCGCTGCTGGCGATCGAGGAGCAGTACGGTCCCTCGATCGACGGCCTCGACGCAGCCCACCTGATGATCGCCGCGGACGCGACGGGCACGGCGTACGGCCTGATCCAGTGGTACCGCTACGCCGACGAGACCGAGTACGTCGCGCAGCTCGGCGACGCGGTCGACCTGCCCGACGACGCGACCAGCATCGACTACCTCATCGGATCGCCCGACTTCCGCGGCCAGGGACTCGCCAGCTCGATGGTGGAGGCCGTGCTCGCGCCGATCCACGCCGCCGGCTCGCGGACCGTCGTGGTGCCCGTGCATGCCGACAACGAGCACTCGTGGCGGATGCTCGAGCGCTGCGGCTTCCGCCGGGTCGGCGAGGCGGACCTCGAGCCCGACAACCCCGCCGACGACCGGCGGCACGTCGTCTACCGGCTCGACCTCCCCGACTGACCGGGCGTGGTCAGCGGCCCGGGCCAGGTCGACGCGCCCGGTGCCGGCTGGGACGATGACCGGATGGACGGGACGACGGACGGGACGACGCCCCGACGAGGGCGCCCGGGGTACGACGCCCCGACCGTGCTGAGGCGGGCCATCGACGTGTTCAACCGCCAGGGCTACGAGGCCACCAGCATGGGCGACCTGGCTCGCGAGCTCGGCCTGACGAAGTCAGCGATCTACCACCACGTGCCGAGCAAGGAGGCCCTGCTCGGCTCGGCCCTCGACGAGGCGTTGGACGGGCTGTCCGCCGCCATCGACGACGCCGCCGAGGTGGAGGGCGAGAGCGCCTACGACCGGTTGCGCACGGCGGTCCGGCAGTCGGTGGAGATCCTCGCCGACCACCTGCCGGCGGTGACGTTGCTGCTGCGCGTGCGGGGGAACAGCGCGATCGAGCTGGCCGCCCTCGAGCGCCGCCGGGTCATCGACGACCGGCTCGCCTCGCTCGTCCGGGCCGCCGTCGACGAGGGGTCGCTGCGCGCCGACATCCCGCCGGACCTGATCACCCGGCTCATGTTCGGGATGGTGAACTCGCTGGTCGAGTGGTACCGCCCCGACGGCCCGGTCAGCGTCGAGCAGCTGTCGGCCTCGATCGTCGACCTGGCCTTCGACGGGTTGCGGACCCCCGGCTCCCCACCCCCCGGATAGTTACATGCGTTCGGACGCCCCTGGGGCGCCCAGAGGCGTCCGTTCGCATGTAACTATCCGGCTCTGGGAGCCCCATCGAAGGTCACGGCCCGGCGATGCGGCGACCGGTGGACCGGCTGCGGCCCCGGAACTCGGCGACCACCGTCCCGTCGCCCGCCCGGGTGACGGTCACGTCGTACACCCCGGAGCGGCCGCGGCGGGCTCGCTCGGCCGCCACCGCCACGAGCTCGTCGCCCAGCTGCGCCGCCTCGAGGAACGTGACGTCGAAGCCGGCCGCGACGGTGACCGTGCCGCGTGAGTTGCAGGCCACCGCGAAGGCGCTGTCGGCCAGGGACGCGACCAGTCCGCCGTGGCACATCCCCCACCCGTTGACCATGTCCTCGCGCACCGTCATCGCGACGGTGGCCGACCCCGGTCCGACCGCTACGACCGACATCCCCAGCATCCGGCTCGCGGCGTCGCCGGCCCACATGGCGTCCGCACTCGCCCGGGCCAGCTCCTCGTCGTCGGTCATGCCCTGCCCTCAGGCATCGAAGTCGACGGTGACGTCGTCGGAGACCGGGTGGCTCTGGCAGGTGAGCACGAAGCCACGCGCCACCTCGTCGTCGTCGAGCGCGTAGTTGCGCCGCATGTCCACCTCGCCCGTCGTCAGGTGCGCGCGGCAGGTCCCGCACACGCCGCCCTTGCAGGCGAACGGCAGGTCGGCCCGCGTGGCCTGGGCGGAGTCGAGGATCGGCTGGTCCTTCGACATCGGCGACGTGGTCGTCCGGCCGTCGAGCACGACGGTCACGGTGCTGGTCTCGCCCGTGGGCAGGGCCTCGGGGCGGTGCACCTCCGGCGGCGGCTCGTCGACGTAGAACAGCTCGAAGTGCACCCGCTCCGCCGGCACGCCGAGCTCCTCCAGGACGGCACGGGCGTCGGCGATCATCCCGAACGGCCCGCACAGCCACACGTGGTCGACCGCGGCGACGGGCACCAGCGCCGACAGCAGCCGCCGCAGCCGCTCGGCCTCGAGACGTCCGGAGAACAGCTCCACGTCGCGCGGCTCCCGGGAGAGCACGTGCACGAGGTCGAAGCGCGGGCCGTACCTGTTCTTCAGGTCGGCCAGCTCCTCGGCGAACATCACCGAGCCAGTCGTCCGGTTGCCGTAGAGCAGGGTCACCCGCGAGGCCGGGTCCGTCAGCACGGTCGAGGCGATCGACATCATCGGCGTGATTCCCGATCCCGCCGCGATGCACAGGTGCCGGCCGCCGTCAGGCGTGGCACGGAAGCTTCCGCGCGGCGTCTGCACCTCGACCTCGTCACCCGGCTGCACCTCGTGGACGAGCCACTGCGAGAACCGGCCCTCCGGGATCAGGCGCACGCCGACCCGCGGCCGCTCCCCCACGGCGGCGCAGATCGAGTAGTCGCGCCGGTGGTCCTGGCCGTCGATGACCCGGCGCAGGGTCAGGGACTGCCCCGCCTCGAAGTCGTACGCCGGCCGCAGCTCGTCCGGCACGTCGAAGGTGACGGCCACCGCGTCCTCGCACAGCCGCTCGATCGACGCGACGGTCAGCGTGTGGAACTCGCCGCGCACCCCCACGGCGGCCGGCCCTGTCGACACCATCAGATCTCCTTGACGTGCTCGAAGGACTCCAGGCACGCGGTGCAGTGGTACATCGCCTTGCACGCGGTCGGCCCGAACTCCGAGCCCAGCGTGACCTCGGCACTGCCGCACCGCGGGCACACCAGGTCACGGCGGACCGGACGCAACGAGATCGGCACGGGGCCACGGCCCCTCGGCGCGGCGAGCGGAGCCGAGATCCCGTGGTCGGCCAGGGCCATCCGGCCGCGCGGCGTGATCCAGTCGCTGGACCAGGCCGGCGTGAGGCTGACCCGCACCTCGGCCATGAACCCCGCGTCGGAGAGGCGGTGCACGAGGTCGTCGCGCATCGTGGCCATCGCCGGGCAGCCGGAGTAGGTCGGGGTGATCGTCACGACCACGTGCTCTCCCTCCTGCTCGACCGACCGGAGGACGCCGAGGTCCTCCAGGGTGAGCATCGGCATCTCCGGGTCGGTGACGGTCGCGGCGAGCTCGCGGGCCCGCTGGGTCTCGAGAAGCTCCACCATCGCGCTACCACCGCCCCGTCGGGTGGGCGCGGGCGACGGACTGCATCACCGCGAGCATCCGGGAGAAGGCCTCGGTGTGGCGGCCGGCCCGGCCGGCGCCGCCGCTGACCGGACCCACCTGTGGGAGGACCGGGAGCACCACCGCGCTGGCCTCCATCACCGGCGCGAGGACGGAGGCGACCTCGTCGGCCACGGTCGAGGGGTCCACGCCGACCCCGGCGGCGGCTACGGCCAGCTCCTCGGAGGTGGGCAGGAACAGCTCGTCGTACATCCGCCAGACGAGGTCGACGGCCGAGAGCAGCCGTGCACGCGATTCGTCGGTGCCCCGAGCCAGGGTGAGGAACCACCGGCCCGCGTAGTCGCGGTGGTAGGTGACCTCCTTGACTCCCTTGGCCCCGACGGCGGCGAGCACGAGGTCGCGCGAGGAGGTCAGCCGCTGCAGCAGCGCGAGCCGCCACGTCGAGAACAGCAGCAACCGCACGACCGTGACAGCGAAGTCGCCGTTGTCGGGCTCGACGAGACGCACGTTGCGGAACTTCGCGTCGCCGCGGAAGAACGCCAGCGCGTCCTCCGGTGGAACCGGTGATCCTTCCGGCAGCCCGGGTACCACCGACGGGTCCGCTGCGGCGGCGCGGGCGAGGAGCAGCCGCGCCTGCCCCAGCAGGTCCAGCGCGATGTTGGCCAGCGCGATGTCCTCCTCGAGGTCCGGTGCGTTGCTGCACCACTCCGAGAGGCGGTGGGAGTAGACGAGGGCGTCGTCCCCGAGCATGAGGCAGTACGCCGCGAGCGCGCCGGCGTCGACGTCGTCGGGGACCGTCGTGTCCACCCCGGCCAGCGGATCCTCGAAGTCGGTGCCGAAGGCCCACTGCGAGTCGTCCATCACGGTGTGGTGGTCGAGCAGCCCGTCGTACGCGGAGTCGTGAAATCCCTCTCCCCTAGCAGGTTCCGCTTCGGGAACGGGGTCCCCGCGGAATCGTTCGTCGGAGGAGCGAGGCGGGGGAGACGAGGGATTCTGTGGGGTGTTCATATGTGAGGGACGTCGTCGGGGATGTCGTAGAAGGTCGGGTGCCGGTAGACCTTGTCACCGCTCGGCGCGAACAGCGGGTCCTTCTCGTCGGGGCTGGAGGCGGCGACGGCGTCGGAGCGGACCGCCCAGATGCTGACGCCCTCGTTGCGCCGGGTGTAGACGTCGCGAGCGTGACGCAGCGCCATCTGGTCGTCGGCGGCGTGCAGAGAGCCGACGTGGACGTGGTTGAGGCCCCGCTTGCCGCGGACGAAGATCTCGTAGAGGGGCCACTCGTCCCGGATCTCGGTCACTGCTCGGCTCCCCTCGCAGCGAAGGCCAGGGCGGCCTCCCGGACCCAGGCACCGTCCTCGTGGGCCCGGCGGCGGTGCGCGATGCGCTGGGCGTTGCAGGGTCCACCGCCCTTGACGACGGTCATGAACTCGTCCCAGTCCGGCTGCCCGAAGTCGTGGTGGCCGCGTTCCTCGTTCCAGGCGAGTGACGGGTCGGGCAGCGTGACACCGAGCGCCTCGGCCTGCGGGACCGACATGTCCACGAACTTCTGGCGCAGGTCGTCGTTGGTGTCGCGCTTGATGCCCCACGCCATCGACTGCTCGGTGTTGGGCGACTCCGCGTCGGGCGGCCCGAACATCATCAGCGCCGGCCACCAGAAGCGGTCGACCGACTCCTGCACCATGGCGCGCTGCTCGTCGGTGCCCCGCATCATCGTCGCGAGCAGCTCGTAGCCCTGGCGCTGGTGGAAGGACTCCTCCTTGCAGATCCGGACCATCGAGCGCCCGTAGGGGCCGTACGACGTCCGGCACAACGGCACCTGGTTGCAGATCGCGGCGCCGTCGACCAGCCAGCCGATGGTCCCGACGTCGGCGTACGACAGCGTCGGGTAGTTGAAGATCGAGGAGTACTTCTGCCGCCCCTCGATGAGCATCTCGGTGAGCTCCCGGCGTGAGGTGCCGAGCGTCTCGCACGCGGAGTAGAGGTAGAGCCCGTGACCGGCCTCGTCCTGGACCTTGGCCAGCAGGATCGCCTTGCGGCGCAGGGACGGCGCCCGGGTGATCCAGTTGCCCTCGGGCTGCATGCCGATGATCTCGGAGTGTGCGTGCTGGGCGATCTGGCGGACCAGGGTCCGGCGGTACCTCTCCGGCATCCAGTCCCGTGGCTCGATCCGGTCGTGCCGGCCGATGGTCTCCTCGAAGGAGGCGAGGAGGGCCTCGTCGGCCGCTCGGGCCTCCGTCTCCCGCTCGGGCGTCAGGGTCACGGAACCTCCTGCAGTTATTTACAGACCGATCGGTCAGTAATAGTGTGCCACGCCGGTGGGTCGACCGCAACGGTCGAGGGCGGGGGCCGGTGCGCGGTGTTTCGGATCCGCGAGGGCCGGGTACGCAGCCCGACGGAGGGTTTCAGGCACTCGCTTCCGGCGGGTGCCGTCGAACCAGGGAGCATTCATGAAGTGGATCATCATCATCCTGATCGTGCTGGCCGTGCTGCTGGCGGCCGCGCTGGTCTGGAGCGCGATGAAGCGCAAGAAGGACCAGGTCGGTCGGGAGCGCGCCAGTGAGCTGCGCTCGGAGGCGGCGACCAGCGCCGCCGCGAAGCAGGAGCAGGAGGCCCGGGCTCGCGAGGCCGAGGCCGAGGCGGAGCGGGTGCGCGCTCAGGCGGACAAGCTCGAGGCACAGGCCCAGGAGCAGCGCACGTCCTACGACATGACACAGGCCCGCCAGGAGAACGCGGTCCGTGAGGCGGACCGGGTCGACCCCGACGTCGACCACCGGTCGAAGGAGTACGCGCCCGACCTCGACGGCACGCCCGGCCACCGCGCGCCGGAGGCGGGACACGACGAGACCCTGCGCGAGCACGGACACGAGCACGAGCACGGTCACGACGAGGTGACCGAGCGCCAGACCGGCGGTCCGGCCAACCCGGTCCCACCGGGGCCCGAGACGATCGTCCCGGACGGCTACGACGACGGTCGGCGCGACCGGATCTGACCCGACCGGAGCCAGAACCGGGACCACGAACAGGACCGGGCACCGCACGTCGGTGCCCGGTCCTGCTCTGTACGTCCTCGCCCGAGCCTGCCGGCGGCAGTTTGTCGTTCCGGCAGCGAAATACGTCAACCGGCCACGCGGCGGCCCGATAACTGCTCTAGTGAATCCCGAATCTCGAGAGCTCGGGCCACCCGTCCGGTAGGAGGAGCGGTGACGAAGTCGTCCCACGCACGCGTGGTCGGACTGCTCTTCCTGCTCGTCACCGTCCTCGGGTACGGCGCGATGCTCGCGGCCGCGGACGGCACCCACGTCGCGGGCCTGTGGCCCATCGGGCTGGCCTCCGGGCTGCTCGTCCACGTCACCGCGCGGGCCCTGCCCTGGACGGCCGGCGCGCTGCTGGTCGTCGCCTTCTCCACGATCAGCCTGGGCGGCTACCCGGTCGGCGTCGCTGCGGGCTACGCCATGGGCATCGTGGTCGAGGGCCTGGTCATCCAGCGCGTCCTCGGCGTCCGCTGGGGCGACCGCCAGCACCTCAGCGAGGACCTCGACATGGGGCGCTACACCACGGCGGCCGTCCTCGGGGCCCTCTCCGGCACCGTGCTGTTCAGCCTCACCTCGGCGCTCACCGGCTTCGGCGTGGTGTGGACGGTGGCGCTGGCCACGTTCGTGACCCACCTGGCGTCCCAGCTGATCCTGCTGGCCTTCTTCATGGAGAGCTCGCACCTGCCCGGGGTCAGCGGACCCCTCGAACGGCGTCTCCGTTGGACGCTCGTCGTCGCGGTGACCCTGCTCGCCTTCGCCACCACCGGGCTCCTCACCCTGCTCTTCTTCATCCTGCCCCTGCTCGGCTGGACCGCCCTGCGCGCACCCATGCGGGAGGCGCTCTCCCAGATGCTGGTGGTCTCGGTGATCGCGAACTCGCTCGTGACGTGGGGACGCGGCCCGTTCGTCGGGCTCGAGGTGCTCCGTGACCGCCCCGAGGAGCTGTCCGTCATCCCCCAGCAGGCCTTCCTGCTCGGCTGCGTGCTGGTCTGCCTCCCGTTCGCGATGGCGGTCAGCCGCCAGCGACGCAGCTCCACCGAGGCGGCGAACGAGCGCGAGCGGCTCAGGCGGATCGTCGAGGGCGCCACCGGGATGGCCATCATCGAGACCGACCGCGAGGGCCGGATCACCTTGTTCAACCCCGGGGCGGAGGCGATCCTCGGCTACAGCGAGGCCGAGGTCCTCGGACGCCGGGCGGAGATGTTCCACTCCCCCGCCGAGATCGCCGAGCACGCGCTGCGGCTCGGGGTCCCGGCCGACCTCGTCAACGTCGGGCTGGCGCTGTCCAGCCCGGGCGCCGACCCGCACGACTGGCGGTGCGTCCACAAGAGCGGCGAGGTGCGGTCGGTCTCGCAGTCGCTGGCGCCCATCGACGACCACCGGGGCGCCGTCGTCGGCTACCTGATCACCGCCGAGGACATCACCGAGCGGGTCCGCACCCACGACGCCCTCGAGGGAGCGCTGGTCACCGAGCGCCGCGCCGTCGCCCACCTCAAGGAGGTCGACCGCACCAAGGACGCCTTCGTCTCCAGCGTGAGCCACGAGCTGCGTACGCCGATCACCAACATCGTCGGCTATCTCGAGCTCCTGCTCGACGGGGCCTACGGCACCACCGACGAGCCGCAGGTCGAGGCGCTGAGCCGCATCGAGACCAACAGCCACCGCCTGCTCGAGCTCATCGACGACCTGCTCACCCTCTCCAGCGTGGAGTCGCTCGACGTGGACCGCGACCAGCAGCCGGTCGACCTGCGCGAGGTGATCCGTCGCTCCGGTGCGAAGGTGCGCGGCGACCTGGTGGAGCGGAGGCAGCGGCTCGACGTACAGCTGCCCAGCGAGCCGGTCGTGGTCCTGGGCGACGAGGGCCACCTCGAGCGGATGGTGTCCAACCTGACCACCAACGCGGTCAAGTTCACCCCCGACGGGGGGACGATCGTGCTGCGGGTGCGGGCCGACGGCGACCGCTCGACGATCGAGGTGCAGGACACCGGTGTCGGCATCCCGCAGGAGGAGCAGACGCAGCTGTTCAACCGCTTCTTCCGGTCCACCTACGCGCAGTCCGAGGCGATCAAGGGGAGCGGTCTCGGACTCTCGATCGCACGGAGCATCGCCCACCGTCACGGCGCCCGGATCAGTGCCACCTCCACCCCCGGACGGGGGTCGGTGTTCACGGTCACCTTCGAGGACTCGCCGCGAGGTCCGGTGCCGGGTCCTCGGACGGCCTCCTGACCGTAAAGTCCGCTTTGCACGAAAACTACGAATAGCGTCCGAAATAGAGCGCTTCTGTCCTACGGTCGTCCTACCGGCGGCCGGACACCTGGTGGCCAGTGACCCTGAACGGTTCCGAGGACAAGGACGAGCTGTGCGAGGCTCTCGAGCGACCGCCCTGCTGGCCGCAGGCCTGGCGATGGCTGCCCTGCTCCTGGCCGTGCACTCGCTGCGGGCGACCTCGGATCCCGGGCTCGTCGCCCAGGCGTGGCCCGCGACCGCCCTGATGACCGTGCTGCTGCTGCTCGCGCCCCCGCGTCGCGCGCGCGCGCTCGCGCTGGTCGTGGCCCTCGTGATGGTGGTCGCCTGCTCGATCGCGGGACGCGGCCTCGTGTTCTCCGCCGGCTTCGCGCTCGCCAACGCCGTCGAGGCGCTGCTGGTCGTCCGCTGGCTGACCGGCTTCGGGACCGAACGGCCGGAGCTGCGCACATGGGGCGACTACCGCCGTTGGCTGGTCGGCATCTTCATCGCCAGCCTGGCGGCCGGAGCCATCACCGCGCTCACGCTCGGGCTCGGCGGCGACCACCAGCTCTGGCGTCCGCTGCTCTGGGTCGCCGTGACCCACCTCGGGGCCCAGACCGTCATCCTGCCGCTGTTCATGCGCCAGCCCCGCACCGGCGTCTCGGTCTCGGCACTCGAGGTCACCAGCCACCTCGCCCTCCTCGCCGTCGGCGCGTTCGTCTGCTTCGAGGCCGACCGGTCCGAGCCGGTGGCGTTCCTGCTGCTCCCGGTGCTGATGTGGGCGGCCGCCCGGTTCACCGCCCGCTGGGCCAACCTGGAGATGCTCGCCGTGGCCACCGGGATGGCCTCGCTCACGGCGCTGGGCCGCGGGCCCTTCACCGAGGTCACCAGCGCGTCCCCCGGCCTGGCCCTGGCCGCCAGCTCGCAGACGTTCGTGGCGGTCGGGGCCATCACCGCCGTGGCGTTCTCGGTGGCGATGACCCACCTCCGCGACTCGCTGAGGCGCATCCGGGAGAACGAGGTGCAGCTCGGTCAGCTTCTCGACTCCGCCAGCGGCACGGCGTTCATCGCGACCGACCTCGACGGCCTGATCACCTGGTTCAGCCCCGGCGCCGAGCAGCTCCTCGGCTACAGGGGCGAGGAGGTCGTGGGACACATGACCCCGCTGCCCTTCCACGAGAACCGTGAGCTGCTCGCCCGGGCCCAGGACCTCGGCATCGCCCCCGGCTACCAGGTGGTGACCCGGGCGGTCGAGCTCGGGACCGACCAGGACACCCGCGACTGGACCTACGTACGCCGGGACGGCAGCCGGCTGACCGTCTCGGTCAGCGTCACGGCGGTGCGCGACCAGGCCGGCCGCCCGCAGAGCTATCTCAGCGTCGTGCGCGACGTGACCGACCGGCGCGCGGCCGAGCAGGCCCTCGTCTTCGCGCTGGACAAGGAGCGCGAGACCAACCAGCGGATGATGGAGCTCGACCAGGCCAAGGGCGAGTTCGTCTCGGCCGTGAGCCACGAGCTGCGGACCCCGCTGACCAGCATCGTGGGCTACACCGAGCTGCTCAGCGACGAGGACCTGTCCGCCAACCTCACCGACGTGCAACGCCAGCTGGTCGAGCGGATCGACCGCAACGGCGATCGGCTGCTGCACCTGGTGGAGGACCTCCTCACCCTCGCCCGCGTCGAGGACGGCGAGCTCACCCTCGAGAAGGTCACCACCGACCTGCGCGACGCCGTGCGCGTGGCCACCGACGAGGTCTCGCACGCCGCCCACAAGGCCCGCGTGGCGATGCGGGTGGTCGTCCCGCCGGAGCCCGTGCTGCTGCAGGGGGACCCGGCCTACCTCGAGCGGCTGGTGGTCAACCTGGTCGGCAACGCGGTGAAGTTCACCGAGTGGGCCGGCTCCGTCGACGTCACCCTCGGTGTCTGCGGCGACGTGGCCGAGCTGCGGGTCACTGACGACGGGATGGGCATCCCGCCCGAGGAGCAGGGCCGCGTCTTCCAGCGGTTCTTCCGCTCCTCGCTCGCCACGGAGCACGCCATCCAGGGCACCGGCCTCGGGCTCAACATCGTCCGGGCCATCGCGGAGGCGCACCAGGGACGCGTCGACTTCGAGTCACAGCCGGGGGTGGGGACGACGTTCACCTTCGTCGTACCCCTGGTCGGCGTGCCGCAGCCCCCGATAGCACCCAGGCCCCGGGGTGGGGTGCACGCTGCCGTGCGCGAGCCCGAGCGGGCCGTGGAGTCGAACCGTCAGCGCTAGCGGCCAGTTACCTGACGAGCTTGCGCACGATCACGAAGAGGGCCACGACGCCGGCGACCCCGCCGACGACCTTGATGATGTTGTCCTGCCGGGGCGCCCCGCTGGGGTCCACGAAATAGGCCTTGACCGACGCGACCTCGCGACGGGCGATCGTCTTGGGGCTGGCGCGATAGACGAGCTGGTCGATCGTGGCGCCGAGGCGCTCGCGAGTCTGCTCGATCTCGTTCTCGAGGGACGACACCTGGTCGGACACAGTCCTTGGCTCCTTCACGTCACGCATGCGGCCGTGCCCTCGGGGCGGGGCGGTCGGTCAGGCAGGAAGGTTACCAATGCCCGGGATGGTGGTCGGATCGAACCCGAACGGCAGCTCGAGCCGGTGCCGCCGCATCAGCCGCTCGTCGGTGAGGAGGTCGTAGGTGGTCCCGTCCGCGACCACCTGCCCGTCGTGGAGCACGACGGCCCGAGGGCACAGCTCGAGCGCGTAGGGCAGGTCGTGGGTGACCATCAGCACGGTCACGTCGAGCGAGCGCAGGATGTCGGCCAGCTCGCGCCTCGAGGCCGGGTCGAGGTTGGAGGACGGCTCGTCGAGCACCAGGATCTCCGGCTCCATCACGAGCACGGTCGCGACCGACACCCGCCGCCGCTGCCCGAAGGAGAGGTGGTGCGGCGGGCGGTCGGCGTACTCCGCCATCCCGACCTGCTCCAGCGCGGCCATCACGTGGCGGTCGAGCTCGGCGCCCCGCAGTCCCTGGTTGGCCGGCCCGAAGCCGACGTCCTGGCGCACGGTCGGCATGAACAGCTGGTCGTCGGGGTCCTGGAAGACGATGCCGACCCGGCGGCGGATCTCCGTGAGGTTGGCCTTCTCGACCGGCATCCCCGACACGGCAACCGTGCCGGAGCCGGCCGTGAGGATGCCGTTGAGGTGGAGCACGAGCGTGGTCTTGCCGGCGCCGTTGGGCCCCAGCAGCGCGACCCGCTCGCCCTCGTGCACGTGCAGGTCGACGCCGAACAGCGCCTGGTGGCCGTCGGGGTAGGCGTGGGCCAGGCCGCGCACGTCGAGGACGGGGACCGGCATCAGTGCACCCCTCCCTGCTCGGGCAGGGTGCCGTCGTACCCACGGGCGAGCATGGCGAGGTGGACCCTCTCCCCGCGCTCGTAGGACCGGATGAACAGGGCCCCCAGCGACCGCGCCAGCACCGGCCAGTGGCGCGGTGAGCGCGGGTCGCAGCCGCGCGACCTCATCGCTACGAGCATGCGTCCCATCTCCGCCGAGACCACGTCGAGGTAGCGCAGCATGAAGCCCATGATCTGCACGATCAGGTCGGGCATCCGCAGCCGTCGCAGGCCGACGAGCACCGCCTGCGGGTCCGTCGTGGCGGCCAGGGTGAGCGAGGCGAGCACGCCCAGGGACCCCTTGGCCAGCAGGCCCCACGCGGCCAGCAGCCCCGGTTCGGAGACCGACAGCCCCAGGACCTCGACCCTCGGTCCGTTCGCGATGAACGGCACGAGCACGGCGAAGAGCACGAACGGCGTCTCGATCAGCATCCGCTTCGCGAGGTAGGCGAAGGGCACGCCGCTCACCGCGACGACGCCGAGCAGGATCAGCAGGTAGCCCGCGAAGACCGGGAACCACCCGCGCGGCGTCGCGACCACGATCAGCATGAAGGTCACCAGGGCGACCAGCTTGAGGTGGGCTGGAGCCCGGTGGACGGCGCTGTGGCCGTGGTAGTGGAGCCGGTGCCCGTGCCCCGCGCCCATCGCCTAGGCGCCCGACGCCGAGGGAGTGTCCTGCTCCGACCCGTCGGCGTCGCGGTCACCGCGCCGCACCAGCCAGAAGACCCCGCTCGCGATGCCGAGGACCAGCAGGCACCCGGCGACCCCCGCGACCCCGCCGCTCAGGCGGTCGTCGTGGATGCCCTTGGTGGAGTAGCCGGCGAACGGGCCCTCCGAGGTCGGGGACGCCTTCTCCTGGTCGATGAAGCCGCTCTTCTGGGCGACGAAGTTGAGCCCGTCGGGGTGGGAGCTGGCGTAGTAGCTCGCGACGCCGGCCACCAGCAGCGCCACCAGCAGGAAGCCGGCGAAGAACTTGCGGGTGCTCGTCATGCCGCATCCCCCGCCCGGGCCGGTCGCCGGATCTCCAGCGTCCGGGCTCGGAGCGCCGAGCGGGCGCCGTAGACGAGGTCAGGGCGTACGCCGAGCACCGACGCGACGACGAGCAGCGTGATGACGGCCTCACCGATGCCGATGACGACGTGCCACGACACCATGGCGATGGCCACCTTCTCCGGCGACACGGGGGCCGTGCCACCGATCGCGAACAGTGCCGAGAAGGCGAGGGCCGCGACCGGGACGCTGACCAGTGCTCCGATCGCCGCCGCCGGTGCGACCACCCCGAGCCGGTTGGGCAGGACGGCGCGCAGGCCGCGGAACACGAGCCAGCCGACGCCGACGCCGACGAAGGCCATCAGGGAGATGTTGGTGCCGAGCGCCGTGATGCCACCGTCGGCCATGAAGAGCCCCTGGACCAGCAGGACGGTGCTGATGCACAGCACGGCCGTCCACGGACCGGCCAGGACGGCGGCCATCGCACCCCCCAGCAGGTGGCCGCTGGTGCCGGCCGCGACCGGGAAGTTCATCATCTGCCCGGCGAAGACGAACGTCGCGACGAGGCCCGCCATCGGCGCGGTACGGTCGTCGAGTTCGCGGCGGGCCCCTCGCAGGGCCAGCGCCAGACCACCGACGGCCACGACCCCGGTCGCGATGGACGTGGGGGCGTCGAGGAAGCCGTCGGGAACGTGCATGTGACCCACACTACGTTGTTGCAAGTAGTTCGCAACAACCCCGAACGGACAGGAAGAGAGCCCTCCCTTGACCGAGACCGCCGCCCGCCTCTCCCTCGGCGACACCGCCCCCGACTTCACGCTGAGCACGGACACGGGCGAGGACGTCTCGCTGTCGGGCCTGCGCGGTCGCAAGGTGATCGTCTACTTCTACCCCGCCGCGATGACCCCCGGCTGCACCACCCAGGCCTGCGACTTCACCGACTCGCTCGAGTCGCTGCAGCGGTCGGGCTACGAGGTCGTCGGGATCTCACCCGACAAGCCGGCCAAGCTGGCGAAGTTCCGCGAGCGCGACGGGCTCTCGATCACGCTGGCCTCCGACGAGGACCGTTCGGTGATGACGTCGTACGGCGCCTTCGGCGAGAAGAAGCTCTACGGCAAGGTCGTCCAGGGCGTCATCCGGTCGACGATCGTGGTCGACGAGGAGGGCCTGGTCCAGCTCGCGCAGTACAACGTCAAGGCCACCGGCCACGTCGCCAAGCTGCGCAGGGATCTCGGCCTCGACTCCTAGACTCCGTCTGCAGGCCGGAGTGGTGGAATCGGTAGACACGCAGGTTTTAGGTACCTGTGCCTTCGGGCGTGGGGGTTCAAGTCCCCCCTTCGGCACCCAGCAGGTCGTGGGTGGTGCCCACGGCGGCCCCCTGGCAAGCAGGCAAAGGGGGCTTCCGTGGCCGACTCGACGTGGAGACGCAGCTCGCTGCACCACACGAACAACACCCCGGCAAAGGGCAGTCTCGAGTTCTTGCCGGTGACCTCAGCGTCGGGGTGGATGGTCGGCACAGCACCCGCCCTCGCGTGATCAGACTCAGGACGGACGACGGCTTCTGGGGATCATGGGATGTGGGCGCGCGCTTCGCGGCAGAAGCGGTCGTTTGCGGGTGGCTCACCGTACTCGTTCTCATTGACCAAAGTGGTACCGTAATCCTGTACCACTATCTGAAGGAGTTCGGGATGTCTGTCACCGCGAGCGAGGCACGAAAGCAACTGTTCCCGTTGATTGAGAAGGTGAACAACGACCGCGTCGCGGTGGAGATCACCTCTCGCCGAGGCAACGCCGTGCTGGTGTCCGCGGACGAGTACGCCGCCCTCGAGGAGACCGCATACTTGCTCCGTGTGCCGGCCAACGCCAAGCGACTTCTGGAGAGCCTCCAGCAGGCGAAGTCTGGCGATAGGCATGAGCACAAGCTGGCCGAGTGAGGCTGGTCTTCACTGCGCACGGCTGGGACGACTACACGCATTGGCTCCAAGCCGATCGGCAAGTTCTGAAGAGAATCAATCGGCTGATCGATGACGCACTACGTGATCCGATCGAAGGCATCGGGAAGCCTGAGCCGCTCAAGCACATGCTTGCCGGAACGTGGTCACGCCGGATCACTGAGGAGCACCGCTTGGTATACCTCGTCGACGACGATGACCTCGTCATCCTCCAGGCGCGCTTTCACTACAAGTAGACCGCTCGCGGCCTAGGCAACTTCACGCTGACAGCGGCGGATCCGGACGCTGTGTCCTTGGAATTGCCGTCATGGTTCCTACTGAGGTGATAGTTGTTTGCTCAGTTGGCAGCCCGGCGCAGAACACGTCACTTGCTACGCCTTCTTGAATAGGAACGTCGACGTGGTGCTCGTCTGGACGATCCTGGGGACCGTCTTCATCATGGCCGGCGTCACAGCCTTCTGGTCGAAGATTGGCCCCGCTGTTCTGGCTCCCCACGACGGCACAGAGAAGTACACGACCGAGAGCTCGGCGAAGGTGCTGAAGCCCTTCGTACTGATCATGGGCGTTGTGACACTGGTTCTGATCGTGATCGATGTCGCCATCCTCGGCTAGTCATCAGTCGCCGGCCTTGGGGCGAACGGGCACGTCGCGGCAGATCCGGACGCTCGGGTCCTGAAACGCTGGTGGTTGCGCAACACCCAGCTACGCCTCGATTTAACTGGACTAGTGCTCCTCGGTCCACCGCTCGCCCGACCGCTCGGGGCCCGTCCTCAGTACCAGCCGAAGCGCTGGGAGTGTCGCCACGCGCCCTGGGGGTTGTCGTAGCGCGCGGCGATGTAGGCCAGCCCCCAGGTGATCTGGGTCTCGGCGTTGGTACGCCAGTCGGGAGCGACGGCCGCCATCTTCGAGCCCGGCAGCGACTGCGGGATCCCGTAGGCACCTGAGGAGGCGTTCTTGGCCAGGTGGTTCCAGCCGGACTCGCGCTTCCACAAGGCGTCAAGATACTGCCACTGGTCGGCCGCCAAGCCGAACTGGAGCATCAAGTGATATCCAAGCGCGCGGTCGGAGTCGCGGTCGACGTCGGTGGGCAGCACCTCGGGAGAGGCGCTGGCCATGGACGCGGCGATGCGCTCCGCGCGCCTGGCCAGCTGCTGCATGATGATGCGGCGCGGCACGCGGGCGGCGGCGCCGGTGCGTTTGACCGGAGCCTTCGTCCTCGTCGGGGTCGGTGCCTCGGTGGTCTGCGTCGCGGCCGGCTCTTTGGACGGGGTCCGCTTCGGCTCGGCGTGCCGCGCGCTGGGTGCCTCGGACGCCGTCGGCCCGGCCGCTGCGCAACCAGCGTTCAAGAGGGCGACGATCAGTAGCGCGACGATCCGCACGGCTGGCTGCCTGGGAACCCCTCGACACCTGCCGGTGTGCTTGCGCCGATGCGATGGTCGCCACTCCGTGCTTGCGTTCACCGGCACAGGGTGGCATGGGGCCGTTGATCTGCGCACCGAACATCCGGATCACGACACGACCGCCCACTTCGCGGCAGACATCCCAGGTTTTTCAAAGTCAAGCAGCGGTCGTGGCGTGGTGTGCCCAGGCGGTGTTTTCGTCGTAGGTGGTGTGGGTCTTGAGGCAGCCGTGGAGGATGCCGACGAAGCGGTTCGCGAGCTGTCGGAGTGCGGCCTCGTGGCCGATCTTGCGGTCGCGGAGCTGGTGGTAGTAGGCGTTGGCTCCAGGTGATCCGCGCAGTGAGCAGAACGCCCATTGCTGGAGAGCATCACCGAGCCGGCGGTTGCGGGCGTAGCGGGCCGAGACGATCTTCTTGGTGCCCGAGGCTTTGGTGACTGGTGAGGTGCCGGCGTAGTTCTTCCGTGACTTCGCATCGGCGTAGCGCGCGGGGTCGTCGCCGAACTCTCCCAGGATCCGGGAGGCGAGGATCACCCCGAGGCCGGGCAGGCTGAGGTAGATCTCAGCGTCCCGGTGACGGCCAAAATGTTCGCCCACCACCGTCCCGAGCCGGTCGATCTGAGTGCTGAGCGCGGCAATGATCGCGACCTCGCTGGCCACGACTGCGGCATAGGCGCTCTGCAGCGCTGGCGGCTGGCGCAGCTCGGGTGCACCGAAGACGGTGCGCAGCTCTCGGGTGCGGTCCTCGACCCGCCGGCGCCGGGCTCGTGTGAGAGCCGCGACGATCGTGGTTTTGGTGAGCCGGGCTGCCTGATCGGGGTCGGGCGCTTTGCCCAGCAGCTCGAGCGCGTCGGGGGCGTCCAGGTCCTCAAAGGCCAACAGGGCTGCGGGAAAGTACTCCCGCAGCGTCGAGCGCAGCCGGGCCACGTGCCGGCTCCGGTCCCAGATCAACGACTGGTGAGTGCGCGCGGCCAGCTTGATCCCTTCACCCAGGTCGCTGTCCTCAGCAATCGGTCGGTGAGCGGCTCGGTCCAGGCGGACCATCTCGGCCAACAGGTGCGCATCCGCGGCATCAGACTTAGCGCCCGAGGTCGAGTGCCGCTGCCGGTAGCGGGCCACCGAGAGCGGGTTGACCGCGAACACCTCATAGCCCGCCGCGACCAGGGAGGCGACCCAGGAACCGCGGTCGGTCTCGATCCCGACCTTCACCAGCCCAGCGACCTCATCAGGGTCGCGGTCAGCCCAGTCATCCGGCATCTGCGCCGCGATCAGCGCATGCAGCCTGGTGACTCCTTCGAGGCCTTCGGGCAACCTCTTGCGGGCCAGTCTCTTCCCGTCGTCATCGACGATCTCGATGTCGTGATGGCCCTCGGCCCAGTCATCTCCCACGAACAGCATCAGCATTCTCCCGTCCCCGGTCTGCACGGTGCAGAACCGTCGGCAGCGCGGAAGAGACAGCCAGCGATCTAACGGTCAAGTGCTCACCGAACACCTCTCGGGGCACCACATCCCAGCAGCGGTTTAGCCTCCTCACGACCAGCAGGCGCACGGTCTGCCGCAAGACCTCAGGGGTCAGATGAGAGGAGTGCTGACCTGCCAGCCGCTACCAGAACCAAGCCTGCCAAACAGGCTTGATAGAAGCCATTAGATGCGGGCGTCTTGCTGACGGTCGAGGTTCGCCCTGCTAGCCGGTCCGACTCGGGAGCTCGGTGCCTGTGATCCAGTTGAAGGTAGCGATGGCGATGAGAACGATCGCCGACAGCAGAACCCCCAAGGCAAAACGCCAGAGCCAGTAAGAGCGCCTCGATCCGTTGCGGCGTGTTCCGCCGTGGGGCCTCGAGAGGGTGACGAACTCGTACAGGGCGGAGCGCCTGGATTTCGAAACCTTCACTTGTCGAGTATGACGACTTGACCGGTGAAGGTGCGGCCTTCGGCGGAACGTCCGATCATCGGCTACTTGTTCTATTGCCCCATGACCGTTGTCTGGCAAGGCTCGGTCTAGGCGCCCGGGCTGTCGCTCTCACATCGGCTGCCCACGCTCGTCGTGTGGCTCTCATTTGGCCTGCGCAGCCCGGGCGCTTCCCTGAGCAGGGAGAGGCTCAAGAGGGGTTTGCTCAGCTCGAAGTAGCGTTGCCCTCCCGGCTCGACAACCAGTGATGGATCGAGAACCGGAGGAGCAGATGGAATCCACGTCAACGCGTGTCGTGATCGGGATGGACCCGCACAAGAGGTCGGTCACCATCGAGGTGATGACCGCCGACGAAACCGTGCACGGTGGCGGCAGATTCGCCACTGATCGCGACGGCTATCAAGCGCTGCTGCGCTACGTCAGCAAGTGGCCAGAGCGAGTCTGGGCCATCGAGGGATGCAGCGGGATCGGGCACCACGTCGCGATGCGCCTGCTGGTCGATGACGAAGAAGTCGTAGACGTGCCACCGAAGCTCTCGGCACGCACCCGTGTCTTCGCCACTGGCCAGGGCCGCAAGACCGACGCCACCGACGCGCACTCCGTTGCTCTGGTCGGCACCCGGATGGCCGGGCTGCACCCTGTGGTCAACGACGAACAGCTCGCCGTGCTTCGCGTCCTGGTTGACCGCCGCCGATCACTGGGCGAGGACCACACCCGGATGATCGCCCAACTCCACCAGCTGCTGCTCGAGCTCATCCCTGGCGGAGCGAAGAAGAACTTGTCCGCCGCACAAGCCAAAGCGCTGCTGGCCACCGTGAGGCCACGCGACATCGCCGGCAAGACCCGGCGCCGCGTGGCCGCCGAACTGATCAAAGACCTCGAACGGGTCTATGCCCGCAAGAAGGCGGCCAACAAGGAGCTCATCGAGGTCCTCAAATCCACTGGCACCACGCTCATGGACCTGCCCGGCATCGGCCCCTCGGGAGCAGCCAGACTGCTGGTCGAGGTCGGCGACATCACCAGGTTCCCCGACAAAGGACACTTCGCGTCCTGGAACGGGACCGCGCCGATCGATGCCTCATCTGGTGACAACGTCCGGCACCGCCTCTCACGCGCCGGGAACCGACAGATCAACCGCGTGTTGCACATCATGGCCACCGTCCAGCTGCGCAACCCCGGCGAGGGCCGCGACTACTTCGATCGCAAGAAGGCGGCCGGGAAGACCTCGAACGAAGCGATGCGATGCCTCAAACGCCGACTCTCCGACATCGTCTTCCGGCACATGCTCAACGACGCCGCGCGCCACATCGCGAAGACGGATGGGACGGGCCCGGGAGGACACTGGGAAACGACTACTGACTCCAGCGTGACCGGCTCACATCCCCGGACCGGCTCTTCGGAAAAGTCACTTCCCGGACCCGTCACCACCAAGCCTAGAACCCCACTCCCCGCTGCGTCTTGACACAGAGGGGAGCCAGATCTGTGCGTTGGCGCAAGGGCGCGTGCCTCGACGCAGAACTCAGTCGTCGGGCGGTTGGCGTCCACCGGTGGTCATCCGGCGGATGCCGGGGGGTGGGTCGAACTCGTAGGTGTTGGGTCCGGTGGCGCGGATGGTCCAGGGGCCGGCGTGGACGAGGCGGTGGTGGTGGCCGCAGAGCAGGATCATGTTCTGCAGGTTTGTCGGGCCGCCGTCGGCCCAGTGCACGAGGTGGTGCGCGTGGGTCATCACGGGTGGACGGGTGCAGTTCGGGAACCGACAGTGCTGGTCCCGGATCACCAAGGCTCTCCAGATGGCGGGGGTGACGAGGCGTTGCCGTCGGCCGACGTCGAGGACCTCACTCTTCGGGCCGAGGATCACCGGGATGACCTCGGCGTCGCATGCCAGCCGGCGGACGGTCCGAGCGCTCACGGCTTCGCCGGTGTCGCTCGTGGCGTGGCCGGTCTGGTCCTTGAGGTCCTCGAAGTCGATGGTCACTGAGACGCGTGGGGTGGTGCCGTGGCAGTCGGGCAGCAGCTTCACGGCGGCGGCTCGGTCGCACAGCTCGATCAGGGCATCGAAGGACCGGGCGCCGTGGTCGCGGGGGTCTCGCCCGTCGTGACCGCACCCGGGCTGGTCGCAGGACGCCGGGTCGCAGGTCGTTCCGTTGGCGGGTGTGGGCCTGGACAGGGTCAGGAGGGCGGTCTGGAGCGAGAGTCCGTCCTCGGCGGAGCCGCGGCCGCCGCAGCGGAACCCGCCGGCCCCGTCGAACCTGATCCAGAACTCCCGCCCCAGGTGCGCGCCGCGTTCCTCCCGGTCCAGCGCGGCTTCTTGCCTGCGCGCCTGCCCGGTGGGGTCGACCCTCTCCACCAGGTGCTTGCCGGCCTTGGCGAGCCCGGTGGCGTCCAGGGCCTTGGCCGCGTCGAGCATGGCCTGGACGGCCTGGTCGCGGAGGTCCGGATCACCGGGCAGGTCGTCCACCACCCGGCGGACCACCTGGGCCTTGGCGGTGGACAGCCACCCTTCAGCCATCGCCTCACCCACCGGCGCGAACAGCGGGGACCTGAGTGCGGTCGCGAGCTTGAGCAGCGCCGACCCGGCGCCACGGTGACCGCCGGCGACCGCGGTGACGAAGTCCTGGGTCGAGGCCCACCCCAGCGGCTTGACCGCGTTCGTCGCTTCGAGCTCCGTGACCACGTCGAGGATCAGGGCATCCACGGTGGACTTCAGGGACTCAGCCTCAGCGAGGGTGTCCATCAGCTCCGTGGGTCGCCGCGCGGCCCACAGCGTCTGGGTCAGCTCACTGACCTGACGGCGGACGTCGTTCAGCGCAGCCGGAACACCCTCGGCATTCGGGGTGCCGGGTGGGATTTCCGGGTGGGTGGTCATGGGACAATCCAAGCACCGAGCACTGACAGTCCTCGGTGGGAATTCCCTTGTTCCACAGGGGATTCTCGATATTCTCCAGCAAGTTTGGAGCCCTCGCCGGGGTCGGGTTCGCTGTTCGGCGTACGAGGTTTCGAGACACTCGTCGACGCTCGTTCCTCGACCAGCGATCCGCGTCGCTTAGGAGCCGTCGCCACCTCACCTGGCGAGCAGGTCCCCCACGAACGGGGCGATAGCCCGCAGCGAGTGGCCGCGGTGCGAGATCAGGTCCTTGGCCTCCGCGGTCATCTCCGCCGTGGTGAGCGCACCGTCCTGCTCGTCGGGGACGAACAGCACGTCGTAGCCGAAGCCGCCGCTCCCCCGCAGCTCGCGGATGACCCGGCCCGGCATCGAGCCCGTGGTGATCTTCTGGCCGCCGTCGGGGTGGCAGATCGCCACGGCGCAGCGGAACTCCGCGGTCCGTCGCTCGTCGGGCACGTCGTCGAGCTGGGCCAGCAGCAGCGTGTTGTTGCGGTGGTCGTCCTTGGGCGGGCCGGACCACCTCGCCGAGAGCACGCCCGGCATGCCGTTGAGCGCCTCGACGCACAGGCCGCTGTCGTCGGCCAGCGAGGGCAGCCCCGTCGCCGCCAGCCCGGCGCGGGCCTTCAGCAGGGCGTTGCCCTCGAAGGTCGGCTGGTCCTCGACCGGCTCGTCGTAGGGCTCGACGTCGTCCAGCCCGAGCACCTGGATGCCGGGGAGGTGCGCGTCGAGGATCCTGCGCATCTCCTCGATCTTCTTGGCGTTGCGGGAGGCGAGGAACACGCGCGGGGTTTCGACAGGCTCAACCGACGTGGACTCAGCCACCGCTGCCCAGCGCCTCGTGCTGGATCCGGGTGAGGTCGGCGCAGCCCTTCTCCGCCAGCACCAGGAGCGCGTCGAGCTCGGCGCGGTCGAAGGCCGCCCCCTCGGCGGTGCCCTGCACCTCGACGAACTTCCCCTGGCCGGTCATCACGACATTCATGTCGGTCTCGGCGCGGACGTCCTCCTCGTAGGGCAGGTCGAGGCGTGGGACGCCGTCGATGATGCCCACCGAGATGGCCGCGACCGAGCCGGTGAGCGGGTCGCCCTTCAGCGCGCCCTCGCCGCGCAGGTGGGCGACGGCGTCGGCCAGGGCGACGTAGGCGCCGGTGATCGCGGCGGTGCGGGTGCCGCCGTCGGCCTGGAGCACGTCGCAGTCGAGCACGATCGTGTTCTCACCGAGCGCCTTGTAGTCGATGACGGCACGCAGCGACCGGCCGATGAGGCGGGAGATCTCGTGGGTCCGGCCCCCGATGCGGCCCTTGACCGACTCGCGGTCGGAACGGGTGTTGGTGGCCGAGGGCAGCATGGCGTACTCCGCGGTGACCCAGCCCAGCTCCGAGCCCTTGCGCCACCGGGGTACGCCGGTCGAGGCCGAGGCAGCGCAGAGCACCCGCGTGCGGCCGAACTCGACGAGCACCGAGCCGGCCGGGTGGTCCTGCCAGTGCCGCGTGATCTTGATCGGGCGAAGCTCGTCATCGGCGCGGCCGTCAGCACGTGAGGAAGTCATGGCGCGACCTTACCGACGGGACTACTTCACCTCGGCACGCAGCACCCGCACCAGCCCGGCGACGAACGGCAGCACCACCCAGATCAGCATCCCGGTGGCGATCTGGGCCCACTCCTCACCCGAGACGTGCGACCCGTCGAACAGCGGCTGCTGAGAGGTGCCGAGGTCGACCCAGGGCGCGATGTCGTTCAAGGCCGACCACAAGGAGGCGACGATGGAGAAGGCGATCGGCAGCACGAAGTAGGTCACGATCGCCGCAGCACTGTTGAGGAAGATCAGCCCGAACGCGAGCCCTTGGAGGACGCCGGTGACCTGGAGCAGCCCGAACTTGAAGAAGTCGTCGACGCCGACGTTGGACCAGGCGTCGGGACCACCGCTGACCGCCGTGCCGAGGAGCGCGAACATGATGGCGATCGCGACCGCGGCCAGGCCGAACAGCAGCGCGGCCACGACCTTCGCGCCGATCACCTTGCCCCGGTGGGGCTCGAGGGTGAACGTGACCATGCCGGTGCGCTGGCTCCACTCCTGGGTCACCAGCAGGATGCCCAGCACCGGGAGCAGGAATCCCTGGGGCGTGGCCATGATCCCCATGAAGTTGGTGAACGTGCGGTCCTTGGAGTCGGCCGTCACCATGAAGATCACCGTGATCAGCGCCGTGATGAGGACGATCGTGATGATCAGCCAGAGACCCGCACGGGTGTCGATCATCTTGCGCATCTCGACCTTGACCAGCCGGGTGAGCGGGACCTTGGAGGTCGTGGAGATGTCGAGGGTGGAACCGGCCGGCGTGCCCTGGGCGGTGGTGGTCATACCTGCACTCCTTCGGGGGTGATGCTGTCTCGCTGGTCGTCGGAGGTGAGCTGCAGGAACATCTCCTCGAGCCCGGCCCCCTCCGCGGGGCGCAGCTCGACGAGCACGACACCGGCCGCGGCGGCGGCCCGACCGATGGCCACCGGATCGGCCTCGGAACGGAAGGCTCCGTCACCGGAGGGCAGGGCGTCGATTCCCGCCCCGTCCAGGGCCCCCTTGAGAGCGGTGGGGTCCTCCGGCTTCACGTAGGTGCCGGCGGTGTGGAGCAGCTCGGCCTTGGTGCCTTGGGCCACGATCTTGCCGCGGCCGATCAGCACCATCTCGTCGGCGATCATCTCGACCTCGTGCAGCAGGTGCGAGGACAGCAGGACGGTGCCGCCCTGCCCGGCGAACTGGCGCAGCAGGCCACGCATCCAGTGGATGCCGGCCGGGTCGAGGCCGTTGACCGGCTCGTCGAGGATGAGCACGGACGGGTCACCCATCAGGGCGTTCGCGATGCCGAGACGCTGGCGCATGCCGAGTGAGTAGTTGCGCACCCGGCGCTTGGCCTCGGTCCCGGAGAGGCCGACGAGGGTCAGCATCTCCTCGACGCGGTCGCGGCCGATGCCCATGGTCTCGGCGCTCAGGCGCAGCACCTCACGGCCGGTGCGGCCGGCGTGCTGGGCCGAGGCGTCGAGCAGGACGCCGACGTGGCGCGAGGGGTTCGGGATGTCGGAGAACCGGTGTCCGCCGATCAGCGCCTGACCCCCGTCCTGCGGGGTCAGCCCGACCATGATGCGCATGCTGGTGGACTTCCCGGCCCCGTTGGGCCCGAGGAAGCCGGTGACCTTTCCTGACTGGGCGACGAAGGAGATGTCGTCCACCGCGGTGAACTGGCCATAGCGCTTCGTCACGTTCTCGATCGTGATCATGCGGCCATCATGCCTGCGGCGGCCGCGCCGTTTGACACCCGGCGCGCGCACACGGAGTGTGAAGAGTGGGTGAAGATCGCCTCAGACGTCGTACGTCGTGCCCACCTCGGCCAGCTCCACCGGGCCGTCGTAGGCGCCCGCGGCCTCGGCCAGCACCTTCTCGGGGTCGTGCCACGGCGGGATGTGGGTGAGCAGGAGGCGACGCGACCCGGCGGCGGTCGCCGTACGCCCCGCTTCTGCGCCGGTGAGGTGCAGGTCGGGCGGGTTCGGGGCGCCCTCGAGGAACGACGCCTCGCTGAGGAACAGGTCGGCGTCGCGCGCCGTGTCCTCGAGCCCGTGGCACACCCCGCTGTCTCCGGAGTAGGCGAGCGTGCGACCGCCCGCCTCCACGCGCAGGGCGTACGCCGTGACCGGGTGCACCACCGAGCGGGCGGTGACGGTGAACGGGCCGTAGTGCACGGCGTCGGGCTCGTAGGGGATGAACTCGAACTCCTCGGTCATCCCGGGGTCCTCGTCGAGGTCGTAGGCCTTGGCCATCCGGCGAGCGGTGTCGGCCGGCCCCCAGACCGGGATCCGCGGCATCGCGCCGTCGGGGTGGTACTTGCGCATGACGTAGTAGCCGCACAGGTCCAGGCAGTGGTCGGCGTGCAGGTGGGAGAGGAAGACGCCGTCGATCGCGCCGGCGTCGGCGTACCGCTGCAGCGAGCCCAGCGCGCCGTTGCCGAGGTCCAGCAGCACCCGCCAGGTGCGGCCGTCGAGCTCGGCCTCGAGGAGGTAGCAGCTCGCCGCGGAGCTCGGGCCCGGGTAGGACCCGGAGTTGCCGATGACGGTGAGTCTCATGCGGTGTCCCGAGGAGGTCGTGAGGAGTGCGCTTCCGTGATCATCCTGCCCCGACCACCCAGGCGCCACCCGCGAACTGCGTGACGCGGTCCAGCTCGGGTCCCAGGAAGCGTCGTCCGGTGGTCGCGAACTCCTCGGGCTGCCCGGTGGTGAGGAACCGGTGCACCGGCTGGGTCACGTCGGTGCCGGCGGGATCGCGCTCGATGTCGTGCTGCACCAGCATCCGGTAGACGTCCTTCGCGCACTCCTCGGCGCTGCTGACCAACGTCACCTCGTCGCCCATCACCATCGAGATGACGCCCGTCAGCAGGGGGTAGTGCGTGCACCCCAGGATCAGGGTGTCGATGCCGGCGGCGACGAGCGGGTCGAGGTAGTCGTGAGCCGCTGCCTGCAGCTCGGGGCCGCCCGTGATCCCGTGCTCCACGAAGTCGACGAAGCGCGGGCAGGCCTGCGTCGTCAGGTGGACCTGCGGTGCGGCCGCGAACGCGTCGTCGTAGGCCAGGGACCCGGCCGTGGCCTTCGTGCAGATGACTCCGATCCGTCCGCTGCGCGAGGCGGCCACGGCGCGACGGGTGGCCGGCAGGATCACCTCGACGACCGGGACGTCGTAGCGCTCGCGGGCGTCACGCAGCATCGCGGCGCTCGCGGAGTTGCAGGCGATGACCAGGGCCTTGACGCCCTGCTCGACGAGGTGGTCGAGGCACTCCAGCGCGTACTCGCGCACCTCGGAGATGGGCTTGGGCCCGTAGGGCTGACGTGCGGTGTCGCCGAGGTAGACCACGGACTCGTGGGGCAGCTGGTCCATCACCGACCGAGCGACGGTGAGCCCACCGAAGCCCGAGTCGAAGATCCCGATGGGCGCGTCAGTCACAAGGAGCAAGGCTAGTGGCCATCGTCGCCGTCAGCGCCAATAGCGACGTAGGTCACTGACGGCGCGTCCCGCGGAGCAGCCACCACAGACCGGCCAGGGGCAGCACGAGCGGGATGTAGCCGTAGCCCGCGCCGAAGTCCGACCAGACCGTCGCGGCGGGGTAGTCCTCGGGCAGCAGCAGGCTGGTGACGCCCACCGCGAGCACGCCGACGAGCTCGATCCCGACCGTGGTGAGGGCCAGCCGCCGGCGGCCGGTCGCCAGCGCGAAGGTGGCCACCAGGTAGACCACTGCGGCGACGGCGCTGAGGGCGTAGGGCACGGGCGCGTCGGAGGCCTCCGTGCTCAGCTGGAGGATCGAGCGACCCGAGGCGGCGAAGGCGAAGATGCCGTAGACGAAGACCAGCACGCGTCCGAAGCCGTGGCCGGTGGCGGTGCCCCGGTCGGTGCCCCGGTCAGTGCCCCGGTCAGGGGCTGGGAGCTCAGGCACCGGCGGCCCAGATGTCACCGAGGCGGACGAACATGAAGGGCACCACCAGGACGGCGACCAGCAGCACGCCCGTGCCCCCGCGGGACTTCTCGCCCGAGGACCAGATGACGCCGACGGGGACGATCAGGAGGGCGCCGACGAGGTAGCCGACGTACTCCCAGACCGAGACACCGCTCGGTGCGTCGGCGACCTTGACGATCCCGAGCACGAGGTGCAGGACCAGCAGCAGCTCGATGCCCAGCATCAGGTCGAGCAGGCGGCGGTTGGGGGTGCGGTCGCGGATGATGAGCACCACGAGCCAGAGCGCGCTCAGCACGCAGGCCGCGGTGACGATGACCTGGACGGTCCTCATGGGTGCCTCACGCCCAGAGCTGTCCTTCGAGCCGTTCCTCCGCCTGGTCGACGGTGCCCTCGTAGGCGCCGGTCGAGAGGTACTTCCAGCCGCCGTCACACACGACGAACGCGATCTCGGCCCGCTCCCCCGCCTTGACGGCCTTGGCCGCCTGGCCGAGCGCGGCGTGCAGGATCGCGCCGGTGGAGATGCCGGCGAAGATGCCCTCGGCCTCGAGCAGCTCGCGGACCCGGCGTACGGCGTCTCGCGGGCCGACGGAGAACCGGGAGTCGATCAGCGACTCGTCGTAGAGCTCGGGGACGAAGCCCTCGTCCATGTTGCGCAGGCCGTAGACGAGCTCGCCGTAGCGCGGCTCGGCGGCGACGATCTTCACGTCCGGCTTGTGCGCCCGGAAGAAGCGGCTGACACCCATCAGGGTGCCGGTGGTGCCGAGACCGGCGACGAAGTGCGTGATCTCCGGCAGGTCGGCGAGGAGCTCGGGCCCAGTGCCCTCCTCGTGGGAAAGGGCGTTGGCCTCGTTGCCGTACTGGTAGAGCATCACCCAGTCGGGGTGCTCCTCGGCGATGATCTTGGCCTTGCGCACGGCCTCGTTGGAGCCGCCCGCGGCCGGCGACGACACGATCTCGGCGCCCCACATCCGCAGCAGCTGCCGGCGCTCCTCGGAGGTGTTCTCCGGCATCACGCAGACGATGCGGTAGCCCTTGAGGGCAGCGGCCATGGCCAGCGAGATGCCGGTGTTCCCGCTCGTGGGCTCGAGAATCGTGCAGCCGGGACGCAGGGTGCCGTCCTTCTCGGCCTGCTCGATCATCTTCAGGGCCGGACGGTCCTTGATCGAGCCGGTCGGGTTGCGGTCCTCGAGCTTGGCCCACAGCCGCACGTCCGGGGAGGGGGACAGCCTCGGCAGCCCGACCAGCGGGGTGCCGCCGACCGAGTCGAGGAGGTTGTCGAAGCGCACGTCGGTCAGCTCGGCTCTCAGCCGAGGCTGCCGCCGGCCACGGCCGGCAGCACGACGACCTGGTCGCCGTCGGAGAGCTCGGTGCCGAGCCCGCCGGTGAACCGGACGTCCTCGTCGTTGACGTAGAGGTTGACGAAGCGACGGAGGTCGGTCTTGCCGTCCTTCTCCTCCAGCAGGCGGTCCTTGAGGCCGGGGTGGCTGGCCTCCAGGTCCTCGATCAGGTCGCTGAGCGTGGCTCCCGTGGCCTCGACCGACTTCTCGCCGTTGGTGTACGTGCGCAGGATGGTCGGGATCCGGACCTCGATGGCCATGAAAGTCACTCGCTCTCGTTCGTGGGCTGGGCAGGCTGGTCGGCGATCGTGACCTCTTCCTCGGTCACCTCGCCGTCGATGATTCTGTAGGACCTGAACTCCACCGGTCCCTCACTATTCCCGTGCTCGCGGGTGCTGACCAGCACGTAGTGGGCTCCTGGCTCGCTCGCCAGGCCGATGTCGGTGCGGCTCGGGTAGGCCTCGGTGGCGGTGTGTGAGTGGTAGATCACCACCGGCCCCTCGTCCCTGGAGTCCATCTCCTTGTAGAGCTGGAACAGCTCGGTGGAGTCGAACTCGTAGAACGTCGGGCTGCCGGCGGCGTTGGTCATCTCCACGAACCGCTCGGCCAGGTCGCTGCCCTCGGGTCCGGCGACGACCCCGCAGGCCTCGTCCGGGTGGTCGCGCTTGGCGTGGGCGACGATGGCGTCGCGGATCGCCGGGGTGAGGGTCAGCACCGCTCCAGCCTAGGTCCTGGGGACTACCGCCCGGCGCGAAGCCCGGCCCCCGGACGCCGTGGGCCCTGCGCAGACCCGACCACCGCCGGTCGAGCTTGTCGAAACCCCTCAGCCCCGCGAGTGGACCAGGGTCTCCTGGAGGTAGCCCAACCAGTCGTAGATGTCGTGGACCTGCGCCCGCGGGTCGTCGTCGGGCAGCGAGTGCCAGTAGTCCTCGTCCCCCTCCTCCACCTCGAGCCGGGTGGCGATGGCCAGGCGCATGTCGGTGAAGGACCGCATCCAGGTCATCGCGCACGCCTCGTCGAGCTCGACGTCGATGTAGGTCCCGTCGGCGGGCTCGTCGGTCAGGCCCGACTCCTCGAGGGCGTCGATGATCGACGCAGCAGCACCGGCCTTGCCGTCGCGCAGGCCGCTCTCGGTGAACCGGCGGAAGTCGCTCGCGGCCTCCTCGTCGTCGGGATAGGCCGTGGGGAAGAGCCGGGCGAGCACGGGGTCCTCGGGCTCGGTCGTGGGTCCGGAGAAGTCGAGCAGGTCCTCGAGCGGGTCACTCTGGACCTCGGCGGTGGCCGCCTCGTTGCGCAGCAGCTCGATCAGCTGCCCCGCCAGGGAGCGCAGCAGATCGGCCTCGAAGGCGGTGAACGTGGCCACGCTGGCACCGCTGCGGCGATGCCGCTTGAACCCGCTCACGGGGTGTCCGCCTTCTGCATCGTCGCCCACAGGCCGTACTCGTGCATCGCCTGGACGTCGCGCTCCATCGCCTCGCGGGTGCCGGTGGAGACCACCGACCGGCCGTCCTCGTGGACCTCCATCATCAGCTTCTCGGCCTTCTTCTTCGCATAGCCGAAGTACTTCTGGAACACGAAGGTGACGTAGGACATCAGGTTGACCGGGTCGTTCCACACGATGGTGACCCAGGGGCTGGCCAGCTGGGAGATGTCGTCGACCTCAGGCTCGTCGAGCTCGACCGGAGAAGTGGACACACCGACATTGTGCAGTGCCTTCACTAGGGTGATCCGGTGAGCACCCCCACTCGGGCCTCGACCGCCCTGCTGACCGACCACTACGAGCTGACGATGCTCCAGTCGGCGATCGGTTCGGGAGCCGCCGACCGGCGATCCGTCTTCGAGCTGTTCCCCCGTCGGCTCCCGCCCGGGCGGCGGTACGGCGTGGTGGCCGGCGTGGGCCGGGCCCTCGACGCGATCGAGTCATTCCGGTTCACCGATGCCGAGATCGAGTTCCTCCGCGCTGAGAAGATCGTGGACGGGCCGACCCTCGAGTGGCTGGCCGGCTATCGCTTCAGCGGCGACATCTGGGGCTATCCCGAGGGTGAGACCTACTTCCCCTACTCCCCCCTGATGGTGGTCGAGTCCACCTTCGCGGAGGCGGTGCTGCTGGAGACCGTCATCCTGTCGATCTACAACCACGACGCCGCGATCGCCTCCGCCGCCTCCCGGATGACCTGGGCGGCCGGCGAGCGCCCGTGCATCGAGATGGGCTCCCGGCGTACGCACGAGGCGGCGGCGGTGGCCTGTGCCCGGGCGGCGTACGTCGCGGGCTTCACCGCCACCTCCAACCTCCGGGCGCGCCAGGAGCACGGCGTGCCGAGCGCGGGCACCAGCGCCCACTCGTTCACGCTCCTCCACGACACCGAGGCCGACGCGTTCCGCGCCCAGGTCGAGTCGCTCGGCCGCGGGACCACGCTGCTCGTCGACACCTACGACATCGCCGAGGCGGTCCGCCTGGGCGTCGAGATCGCAGGACCTGAGCTCGGTGCCGTCCGGATCGACTCCGGCGACCTCGGCGTCCTGGCCGAGCGGGTGCGCGCCCAGCTGGACGCGCTCGGGGCGCCGGACACGCGGATCGTGGTGACCTCCGACCTCGACGAGTTCGCCATCGCGGGCCTCGCGTCGGCGCCGGTCGACGGGTACGGCGTGGGCACCCAGCTCGTGACCGGCAGCGGCCACCCCACGTGCGGCTTCGTCTACAAGCTGGTGGCGCGCGAGGACGAGTCGGGCCAGATCGTCGGGGTGGCGAAGAAGAGCAAGGACAAGATCTCGATCGGGGGTCGGAAGTACGCCCTGCGGCGGCTCTCCCCCGACGGCACCGCCCAGGCCGAGGTCATCGGCATCGGCCACGCGGTGGAGAACGACGGCGACGACCGGTCCCTGCTGGTCCCGCTCGTGAGCGAGGGCGAGGTGGTCGGGCGTGAGTCGCTGGAGGCGGCCCGTGAGCGCCACCTCCGGTCGCGCAGCGGAGCTCCCCCTGGTCGCGCGCCAGCTCTCCAAGGGCGAGCCGGTGATCGAGACCATCTTCGAGGGCTTCGAGTAAATTCAGCGCCATGAAGCAGGCACTCATCGTGGTCGACGTGCAGAACGACTTCTGCGAGGGCGGTTCGCTGCCCGTCACCGGCGGCGCGCGCGTCGCGAGTGACATCGCCGAGCTCCTCCACCACTGGACGCGGCAGGACCCCAAGGCCCCGGCGTACGACGTGGTGGTGGCGACCAAGGACCACCACGTCGACCCTGGGGCCCACTGGTCGAGCACGCCCGACTACGTCGACACCTGGCCCGTCCACTGCGAGGTCGGCACCGACGGCGAGGCCTTCCACCCCAACCTCGACCCCCAGCCCTTCGACGCGGTCTTCCTCAAGGGCGAGCACGTCGCGGCGTACTCCGGCTTCGAGGGGCACGACGGCGAGGGCCGCACCCTCGCGGACTGGCTGCGGTCCCACGACATCGACCGGGTCGACGTCTGCGGCCTCGCCACTGACCACTGCGTCCGCGCCACCGCGCTCGACGCCGTGAGCAACGGCTTCACCACCCGCCTCCTCCTCGACCTGTGCGCCGGCGTCGCCCCCGAGACCACCGACCGGGCCCTTGCCGAGATGCGCGAGGCCGGCGTCACCGTCGCCTGACCCGCCCACCACGCCGGGTCGAGCCTGCCGAAACCCCACCGCACCCCCTCCGCTGCTCTCCCGCTGTCGGCTCACCTGGTTTCGACAGGCTCAACCGGCGGGGAGTCAGTGGCCCTGGAAGTCCGGGCGGCGCTTCTCGGCGAAGGCCTTCATGCCCTCGGCGACGTCGGCGGTGCGGAGGAGGACGGACTGGCCGGAGCGCTCGCGGGCGAAGGCGTCGTCGAGACCGCTCAGGGTGGCGGCGTTGACCGCCTTCTTGGTGGCGGCGAAGGCCAGCGGGGCGCCGGTGGCGAGGCGGCGGACGACCTTCGCGAGACCGGCCTCGTAGTCAGGATCCGGGAAGACGTGCGAGACCAGCCCCGCGTCGTACGCCTCCTGCGCGGACAGCAGGTCCGACAGCAGGGCCAGGCGCATGGCGCGGGCGCGGCCGACCGAGGCGGCGACGGTGTAGGTCGCGCCCCCGTCCGGCATCAGCCCGATCTTGGTGAAGGCCAAGGTGAGCGCGGCCGACGAGGTGGCCACCACGAGGTCGCACGCCAGCGCGACGGACATGCCCACACCCGCCGCGATCCCGTTGAGGCCGCACACCACGGGCTTGTCGAGCTCGGTGATCGCGCGGATGAGCAGGTTGGCGCCGTCGACCGATCCCTCGTCGTAGTTGTCATGGGCGTTGTCCCCGCTGAGGTCCGCGCCCGCGGAGAACGCGCCACCGGTCCCGGTGAGCACCACGACGCGCACGTCGTCGCGCGTGGTCGCGCCCCGCAGCTCGCCGACCAGCCCGATCACCATCTCGCCGGTGAGGGCGTTGAACTGCTCGGGTCGGTCGAGGGTCAGCCACAGCGCGCCGTCCTCCAGGCGCACGTCGAGCTCGCTCACGAGGACACCCCCAACGCGGTCTTCGACGCCGAGACCACGAGCGCCTTGGCCCCGCAGTCGTCGACGATGTACGCCGCCTCGGCCGCGGAGAGGTGGTGGTTCACGCCCCCTGCGTCGGCGAGGACGTGGGCCATCCGCAGGCTGCGCTCGTCGAGCTCCGCGTACGTCGTGGTCTCGCCCGTCTCGGCGATGACGTGGGCCGGCTTGTCGGGAGTGGTCGGCGCCCAGGTTCCGGGATACATGGACCTCATCCAAGACGTTGACAGTTTTACTGTCAACGTCATGTGCGTGAGAGCCGGACGGCCGCTAAGGTCGAAGGATGGTTCGCGTACTGGTCATCGCCGACGAGGAGGCCCCGAACCTGCACGTCCGGATGCTGCGCGACCTCGCGCCGGGCCTGGTGCTGGCCGCGGGCGACCTCCCCTGGGACTACCTCGAGTTCGTGGCCTCGTGCGTGGACGCCCCGATGGTCTTCGTGCCGGGCAACCACGACCCCGAGCTCCACCGCGCGAACTGGTCGCCCTTCGCGGTGTACGACGCCGACCGCCTGCTCGAGAGCGACCCGCGTCCCCACGGCGCGGTCAACGCCGACCAGTTGGTCGTCGAGGCCGCCGGGCTCCGCATCGCGGGCCTCGGGGGCTGCGTGCGCTACAAGTCGGGCCCGCACCAGTACACCCAGCGCCAGTACGACGCGCGTGCCAAGCGCCTGCTCCGTCGCGCCCGGCGCACCGGCCCGGTCGACGTCCTGCTCACGCACGCCCCTCCGCGGGGGCTCGGCGACGGCGAGGACAAGCCGCACGAGGGCATCGACGCCCTGCACCCCGTGCTCGAGCGGCTCGAGCCGACGTGGCACCTGCACGGCCACATCCACCCCTACGGCCAGGCCATGCCCGACCGTCAGGTCGGCCCCACGACCATCCGGAACGTGATCCCGTGGAAGGTGATCGAGATGACACCGAGGACTTCGCTGACGGGGGCCGCCACCCGCTGACGGGGTGGAGAATAGGACCATGGGCACCCCGCAGGTCGACGCCGAGACCGACTTCCAGCGCGCCCGTCGTCACCAGACCCTGTCGCGGCTGGCGGGGTTCCTGCGCCAGGACGCCGCCGAGGCCAACGAGACCCTGTCCTTCGACGAGGTGGTCGAGGCGCTGGGCCGCCGCGGTGAGCGGTCGCTCGGCGTGATGCCGGTGAACCTCGACCAGATCGTCGGCTCGGTCGACAAGGTGCGCGACTTCGACCGGCGCTTCCGGCCGACCTCCGACCGGAGCCGACAGCGCTGGGAGCGGCTGGCGGAGAAGAGCCGGCTGGGCGAGTACCTCCCGCCGATCGAGGTCTACAAGCTGGGCAACCTCTACTTCGTCCGCGACGGCCACCACCGCGTCTCGGTCGCGCGGATGCACGGCGCCACCGAGATCGACGCCGACGTCACCGAGATCGACACCGTCATCTCCACCGACGGCCTGGGCGGACGCCGTGACCTCGACGGACGCAACTGGGGCCTCCGCTTCCTCAAGCGGGTGCCGCTGACCGGCGAGCGCCGGGCCGCGATCAACTGCAGCGACCCCACCCACTACCACCGGCTCGCCGAGATGGTCGAGGCGTGGGCGTGCCGGCTGATGCACCACGAGGGCGCCTACTTCGACAAGGCCACGATGGCGATCCGATGGTTCGACGAGGAGTACACCTCCGTGCTCGGCCTCATCGACCAGGCAGGCGTGCGCGGCCCCGACGAGACCGGGGCCGACGCCTACCTCCGCGTCGCCGGAGAGCGCTACCGGCTGATCCGCGAGCACGCCTGGAACGAGGGCGTCATGCAGATGGTGCTCGCGGAGTCCCGGCCCCGCCGCCGGACGAGCTAGCCGAGTCAGCCGAGTCGCAGCCAGGCCGCCGTGTCGGTCGGGATCCCGCGCTCCGGGTCGAGGTCGCCGCTCGCCACCAGCACCTCGGCGCCGTCCGGCACGGCCACGAAGTCCCCACCCACATTGGCGATGACGCGGATCGGCGCCCCCGTCTCGGTGCTGACGTCGAAGGCCAGGACGCTCTCACCGAGGTCGGCGAAGGCCAGCTTCCCGCGGCCCGGCCGGTGCTCACGACGCAGGCTCAGCAGGGTGCGGTAGAGCTCCAGCGTCGAGCCCTCCACGCCGGTCTGGCGGTCGACGGCGAGCTCGGCGTACGACGGGGGCTGCGGGAGCCAGGAGCGGTCCGAGGGCCCGAAGCCGTACGACGGGGCGTCGCCCTCCCAGGGCATCGGGACCCGGCAGCCGTCGCGGCCGCGCGCGGTCCGCCCGGACTTCTCCCAGACGGGGTCCTGCCGGGCCTCGTCGGGCAGCTCGGTCGCGTCGGGCAGGCCGAGCTCCTCGCCCTGGTAGAGGTAGGACGAGCCCGGCAGCGCCAACATGACCGTCGTGGCCGCCCGGGCCCGGCGCAGCCCGGCCTCGGCGTCGGGCTGCGGGTCGCCGACGCCGATCCCCGCCATCTGCAACGGCCCCGGCACCGGGTCGAACCCCAGCCGGGAGGCGTGCCGGATCACGTCGTGGTTGGACAGGACCCAGGTCTGCGTCGCGCGGTGTGGCTCGACCGCCTCGAGCGACGCGTCGATGTTGGCCTGGAGCTCCGAGGCGATCCACGGGCTCAGCAGGAAGGCGAAGTTGAACGTCTGGTGCAGCTCGTCGGGCCGGACGTAGCGGGCCATCGCCTCGATCGGGGTCACCCAGGCCTCGCCGCACATGATCCGGTCGGCGTCCTGCCCCTCGATGGCGTAGGAGTCGGTCACCCGGCGCCAGCGTCGGTAGACGTCGTGCACTCCGGGCTGGTCCCACATCGGGAGGTCGGAGGTGTTCTCCACGTCCATCTCGTGCGAGGCGTTCGCGTCGGGAAGTCCCTCGGCCTTGATGAGGCTGTGCGCCACGTCGATCCGGAAGCCGTCGGCGCCACGGTCCATCCAGAACCGCAGCGTGGCCTCCATCTCGTCGCCCACGTCGGGGTTGGTCCAGTCGAAGTCGGGTTGGGTGACGTCGAAGAGGTGGAGGTACCACTGGCCGGGAGCGCCGTCGGCCTCAGTCACCCGCTCCCAGGCGGAGCCGCCGAAGGTGCTCTGCCAGTTGTTCGGGGGCTCGTCACCGTCGGGGCCCCGGCCGTCGCGGAAGATGTAGCGCGCGCGCTCGGGGCTGCCCGGTCCGGCGGCCAGCGCCTCCCGGAACCACACGTGCTCGCTGGAGGAGTGGTTGGGCACGATGTCGACCATCACCCGCAGGCCCAGCTCGTGGGCGCGGGCGATCAGCGCGTCGGCGTCGGCGAGGGTACCGAAGCGCGGGTCGACGTCGCGGTAGTCGGCCACGTCGTAGCCCGCGTCGTTCTGCGGCGAGGTGTAGAACGGCGAGAGCCAGACCGCGTCCACCCCGAGCGCGGCGAGGTGCGGGAGCCGCGACGTGATGCCCGGCAGGTCGCCCATGCCGTCACCGTCCGCGTCGGCCCAGGACCGCGGGTAGATCTGGTAGATGACGGCGTCACGCCACCACTGCTGCTGGCTCATTGTCCCCACTTCTCTGCGAGCTTCGTGATCACCGTCAGGTTACGGGTGGTGGCGACGCCCAGATGACGCTCCACCTCGGCGTTGCTCACCTTGGCCTCGTGGTAGGGCTTCGCGAGCAGCAGGTGCACCGCACGCCGTCCCACCCGCAGCTCCTCCTTCGGCTCGGACCTCGCCTCGACGGCCTTCGCGGCGGCTGCGGTCGCGGGCTCGGCGAGCAGGGTGAGGTAGTGGGCCTTGACCTGGTGGCCCTGCTCGGCGAACGCGGCCGCGAAGGACTGCGCCTCCTCGTAGGTCTCGGTCAGCTCTTTGGGCGTCATCAGCACGACGGGTACGGCGAAGCCGCGGTCCTCCAGCATCGCCGCCTCCAGGGCGGCGGTCACCTTGGCCCGCGAGCGCATCCGGGTGCGGACGAGGGCGTTGCCGGTCTGGATGTGGGTGGCGACCTCCTCGAAGCCGGCGTCGGTCAGGACCTGCCGCAGCTCCGCCATGGGGTAGGGGCGCTTGCCCACGTTGACGGCACGCAGGAACGCGATGAAGGTGGCCATGACCCCCAGTCTTCCGTGAGTGGTCCGCCTCTGTCTGCAGACAGAGGAGGCTCGGTCCCAGGACAGAGGCCGACCGGGTTCCGGCGGCGTAGTTTGTGGGCATGCCAGCCCAGGCGGTCGAGCCGTCGTACGAGCGAGGGGCGTGGGACGCGCTGTCCCGGCGGCTCGCGCCCCACCTCGACGTCGCCATCGGGGTCGCTGCCGCCGTGCTGTCGGTCGTGTCCCTGACCAACGCCGACATCGGGGCCGTCGACCCCCGGCTCGAGCCGGCCGACCCGCTGTCGATCGCCGCGACCCTGGTCGCCGGCGGCTCCCTGGCCTGGCGCCGGACGCGCCCCTCGACCTCCTTCGCGGTCTTCCTGGCCGCCTGCGTCGTGGTCACCCTCCCCGACCACTACATCGGACTGCTGTCGGTGCTGCTGCTGTTCAGCCTCTACTCGCTCGCCGCCCACGGCCGGCGGCGGCACAGCGTCGGCGGGCTGGCCGTGGCGATCGTGGTCTTCATCGGACTCGCCCTGCTCGACGTGCCCGACCTCGGCACCGCCGACCTGCTCCAGTCGTGCGCACTGCTGCTCGCGGCCTGGGCGCTGGGCGACGCGATCCGCTCCCGGCGGGGCCAGCAGTCAGAACGCCTGCGCGTGGCCGAGCAGCAGGCGGCGACCGCGCACGAGCACGCCGCCCGGGCCGTCGTCGAGGAACGCCTGCGCATCGCCCGCGAGCTGCACGACGTCGTGGCGCACAGCATGTCGCTCATCGCCGTGCAGGCCGGCGTCGGTGGTCACGTCATCCACTCCGACGTCGACGCGGCGGAGAGGGCTCTGGAGGTCATCGCGGAGACCAGCCGCAAGGCGCTGACCCAGACCCGGTCCATGCTCGGCCTGCTGCGTGACGAGGGCTCAGACCCCGCGGCCGCGCCGATGCCGTCCATCGACGACCTCGGCACGCTCGTCGAGGACGTCCACCACGCAGGAGTGGACGTGTCCTTGACCGTGGACGGCCCTCGCAGGGCCCTCGATCCCGGTGTCGAGCTGACCGCCTACCGCGTGGTGCAGGAGTCGCTCACCAACGTGCTCAAGCACTCCAGCGCCACGAGCGCCCTGGTCGACGTGGCCTACACCGACGGCAGCGTCGACATCCGTGTCCAGGATTCTGGCCGAGGCAGCCGCAGGCGGCAGGACGCAGGCCCCCCGCCGGGCGGGCACGGGCTGGTGGGACTGCGGGAACGCACCAGGCTCCTGGGCGGGACCCTCGAGTTCGGGCCGGCGGAAGGCACCGGCTTCCGGGTCCACGCGCACCTGCCCGCACCCGCGGTGCCGGCGTGATCCGGGTCGCGGTCGTCGACGACCAGGAGCTCGTCCGGTCGGGGTTCGTCGTGCTGCTCGGCTCGAGTCCTGACCTCGAGGTCGTCGGTGAGGCCGGTGACGGCGCGGAGGCCTGGGAGCTGTGCCGGCGTACGGCTCCCGACGTCGTGCTGATGGACGTCCGGATGCCGCGGATGGACGGGCTCGAGGCCACCCGTCGGATCATGGCCGACCCGCGCTGCGCGTCGACCCACGTGCTGGTGCTCACCACCTTCGACGAGGACGAGCTCGTGCACGAGGCGTTGCGCGCCGGCGCCAGCGGCTTCCTGCTCAAGGACACCCGCCCGGCCCAGCTGCTCGACGCGATCGCCGTCGTCGCCGCCGGGGACGCCCTGCTGGCCCCGTCGGTCACCAGGCGGCTGATCGAGCAGTTCGCCGCCCTGCCGAGCCGTGCCGCGACGCCCGAGGAGGACGGCCTGACCGACCGGGAGCGTGAGGTCCTCGTCGCGGTGTCGCACGGCCTGTCCAACCAGGAGATCGCCGACCGGCTGCACATGGGCTACGGGACGGTGAAGACCCACGTGAGCCACCTGCTCGCCAAGCTCGGCAGTCGCGATCGCGCCCAGCTGGTGATGCACGCCTACGAGTCGGGCCTCACCGTCCCGGGACGTGGCTGACCTACGTCTCAGGTCTCACCACGTCGGGACCTCGGCCAGATGTCGCGGCCGCCACGAACGGCGAGATTGGTGGAACGGCCAGAACGGCCGTTCCCACCACCGGAGGTCCCGCTCATGTCCCGACCACTACGCGAAGTCGCGACGTATCTCGCGATCGTCTTCTCGATGGCCATCGGCATCGCCGTGGCCCTGCCTCATGCCGGCATCGCCGTCCTGATCAGCGCCCAGTTCCCGATCCTGGGCGTCGCGCTCGTCACGTTCGCGGCCACGCCCCGAGGCAAGCGCCGTGAGCTGTGGGGCAGCTTCGGGCTGAAGCGGTCCGGCATCCGCGTCTGGGCGATCGCCCTGCTGGTCCCCGTGCTCCTGGCGGGCACGGCCTACGGCGCTGCTGTCGCGCTGGACGTCGCCGAGCTGCGCGACTGGAACCCCTCCCACGGACCCGTCTGGTGGACCCTGAACATCGTGACGACGATCGCCTCGATGACGGTGATCTTCCTGGGCGAGGAGATCGGCTGGCGCGGCTACATGCTCCCCCGCGTGCAGCAGCTCACCAGCCGGCGTCGTGCCGGGCTCGTCACCGGTTTCGTGCACGGCTGCTTCCACCTGCCGCTGATCCTGATCGCCACGACGTACGACGAGTTCGGCAGCCGCTGGTTCGTCGCTCCCATGGTGGTCGCGACCCTCACCTTCGGTGGCGTCTTCTACGCCTACCTCTGGGACCGGACGCACAGCGTCTGGCCGGTCGCGATGGCCCACGGCACCATCAACTCGGCCTTCAGCTGGGGGGCCGCGGCCGTGATCGGATCGCAGACGGACCTCGCCTACGTCGCCGGGGAGAGCGGCTGGGCGACCTTCGCGGGCGTGGCCGTCGTCACGACCCTGTTCCTGGCCCGGGCGAGGGTGTGGCGGGTGCCCGCCGTCGCCTCAGCTGTTGCTGAAGAGCGCCGGACCGTCACCGTCTGAGTCACCGCTCGAACCCTCGGTCGAGGGCGGGGTTTCGACACACGGACCCGCCCTCGCACGCTCGGGCGCGCGCTCGCTCAACCTGCGCGACCGAAGCCCTGACCTCGTTCCTCGGTCAGGGCTTGTCGCTTGCCCACGTCCAGGCGTAGGCCGGGTCCTCGACCGCCGTTCCGGCCTCTCCGAGCTCGAGAGGCCGGAACGTGTCGACCATGACGGCGAGCTCGTCGAAGTACTCCGCCCCGATCGACGCCTCGATGGCGCTCGGCTGCGGACCGTGGGCGTGGCCCCCGGGGTGGAGCGAGATCGAGCCGATGCCGATCCCCGATCCCTTGCGGGCCTCGTAGTCGCCGCCGACGTAGAACATCACCTCGTCGGAGTCCACGTTGGAGTGGTAGTAGGGCACCGGGATCGACTGCTCGTGGTAGTCGACCTTGCGAGGACAGAAGTTGCAGATCACGAAGTTCGCGCCCTCGAAGACCTGGTGCACCGGCGGCGGCTGGTGGATCTTGCCGGTGATCGGCATGAAGTCCTCGACGTTGAACGTGTAGGGGTAGAGGCAGCCGTCCCAGCCGACGACGTCGAGCGGGTGGGTGGCGTAGGTGACCCGGGACCCGACCAGCCCGGACGGCCCGTTCCCGCGGTGCTTGACGAGCACCTCGACGTCGGTGCCTTCCTGGAGCAGCGGCTCGGTCGGCCCGTGCAGGTCCCGCTCGCAGTACGGCGCGTGCTCGAGCAGCTGGCCGTACTTCGAGAGGTAGCGCTTCGGCGGCGCGACGTGGCTGTTGGCCTCGATGGCGTAGAGCCGGCTCTCCTCCGCGGGGAGCCACCGATGGGTCGTGGCCCGCGGGATCAGCACGTAGTCACCGGTCCGGTAGGGCAGCACCCCGAACACGGTCTCCACGGTGCCGCTGCCGACCTCGACGTAGACACACTCGTCGCCCACGGCGTTGCGGTAGTAGGGCGACGGCGCGGCGGTCACGACGTAGTTGATCCGCACGTCGCCGTTGCCCATCACCAGCCGGCGCCCGGTCACGGCGTCCACGCCGGTCGGGCCTGTCGAAGCCCCTCCGTCGGTTGAGCCTGTCGAAACCAGGTCGTGCAGCTTCAGGTGCCTCGGCTTGAGCGGGTGGTTGGGCGTCGTGGTGAGGTCGGGCAGCTCCCACACCTCGCTGGCGACGATCGCGGAGGGGACCCCGACGTGGTAGAGCAACGAGGAGTCGGAGGAGAACCCCTCCTCCCCCATCAGCTCCTCGTAGCGCAGGTTGCCCTGCTCGTCGCGGAACGCGGTGTGCCTGGTGCGTGGGACAGCGCCCACAGATCGGTAGTAAGCCACCCCGCCACCCTGCCCTCCGGTGATCTAGCGTGGCAACCGTGCCGCCTTCCAGTGATGCTCCCGGGAGCCTGCCCGACTTCCTGCGGGCCTTCGTCGACGACGCCGCGATCTTCCCACCGGCCGGCACCGACCTGGCGCAGGCGGTCGCCGAGCACGAGGACCACCGGGCGAGCGACTACGCCGACCTGGTCGGCGGGTTCGTGGTCAGCGACGTCAGGGTCGCCGACCTGGCCAGGGTCGTCGATGAGCGGGCGGAAGACGTCTCGGGGGCGAGGGTCTCGAGACCCTTGGCCGTCAACCTCGTCGTGACCGGAGGAGCCGGAGCCATCGAGCCGGCCGTCACCTGGCTCGGCCGGTCCGAAGGCGTCTCCCTGCGAGCGGTCGAGTTCGCGCTGCGCGACGAGGACGACCTCGCTCACAACGCCCGCCGGCTGATCCGGGTCGTCGACTCGCTGGAGGAGGAGCTCGACGACGTGGCGGTGTACGCCGAGCCGCCGTTGCTGCACGGCCGGCCCTCCCACGGTTGGCTCTCCGCCCTGGACGAGCTCGCGGCGCGCGAGATCTCGCTGAAGTTCCGCACGGGCGGTCTCATCGAGGACCTGTTCCCCGGCGCGGCGGAGCTGGCCACCTGCATCGAGGCCGCGCTGGACCGGGAGCTGCCGTTCAAGTGCACCGCCGGCCTGCACCACGCCGTCCGCCACCGCGACGCCACGACCGGGTTCGAGCACCACGGCTTCCTCAACGTCCTGCTGGCCGCGCGCGCCTCGCTCGACGGCCAGGGACCCGACGAGGTCGCGGGCGTCCTCGACGACGTGGACGGGCCCGCCCTGGCCGAGCGGCTCCGGGACGACCCCGGCACGGCCGCCCGCACCCGTCGGTGGTTCACGTCGTTCGGGTCGTGCAGCGTGCTGGAGGCCCACGAGGACCTCGTCGAGCTCGGGCTGGTCCCGTGAGCTGGGTCGAGGGCGCGGCGGGCTCGGCGTACGACGCGGACAACCTGCCCTATGGCGTCTTCTCGGTCGGCGGGTCGACCCCGAGGGTCGGGACGCGCATCGGTGACCACGTGCTCGACCTGACCGCGGTCCTCGGCGAGTCCGTGTTCGACCGGGCCGACCTCAACGGCTTCCTGGCGATGGGCTCGACCGCCTGGCGCGTGACGCGGCGTCGGCTCGTCGAGCTGGTCACCGATCCCGCGCGCGCCGACGAGGTCACCCCGCACCTGCACCCGCTGGCCGACGTGACGATGCACCACCCGTTCGAGGTGGCCGACTACGTCGACTTCTACTGCTCGCTGCAGCACGCCACCAACGTCGGCCACATCTTCCGACCTGACAGTGCCGCGCTGCCGGCCAACTGGCGACACCTGCCGATCGGCTACCACGGTCGTGCGGGCACGGTGGTCGTGTCCGGCACCGACGTACGCCGTCCCAGCGGGCAGCGGGTGTCACCCGGCTCCACCGATGCCCCGTCCCCCACCTTCGGCCCCACCCGGCGGCTGGACATCGAGGCCGAGCTGGGGTTCGTGGTCGGGACCCCCAGCGGCATGGGCGAACCGGTGCCGACGGCCGCCTTCGAGGACCACGTCTTCGGGGTGACGCCGCTCAACGACTGGTCGGCGCGCGACATCCAGGCGTGGGAGTACGTCCCGCTCGGGCCGTTCCTGGGCAAGTCGTTCGCGACCTCCATCAGCGCCTGGGTGACGCCCCTGGAGGCGCTCCGGGCGGCGCGGACCGGCCTGCCAGGGCAGGACCCTGCGCCCCTCGACTACCTGGAGGTGCAGGGCGAGGCGGGCTACGACATCGCCTTCGAGGTGGAGCTCAACGGCGAGGTGGTGAGCCGCCCGCCGTACGCCGCGATGTACTGGGCGCCGGCCCAGATGCTCGCCCACCTGACCGCCAACGGAGCCTCGCTCCGCACCGGCGACCTGTTCGCCAGCGGCACCATCAGCGGCGACGAGCGCGAGCAGCGCGGGTCGTTCCTCGAGCTCAGCTGGGGCGGGAAGGAGCCGTTCGGTTCGTCCGGCCGCACCTTCCTCGAGGACGGCGACACGGTGACCATCCGCGCGACGGCGCCGGGAGCGCTCGGTGGCCGGATCGCCCTCGGGGACGTCACCGGGACCGTGGTCGCCTCACGCTGAGGCGGGGCAGTAGGCGCCGGTCATGGGCGACACGACCCGCCAGCCGAGACGTTCGTAGAGCGCCTGGCCGTTCGGGGTCGCGCCGAGCACAGCCCTCCTCCGTCCGGCGTCGAGGGCCCGGTCGCCCAGCGCGGCCATCACGTGGGTGCCGAGCCCGCGCCGCTGGTGGCCGGGTTCGGTGACGATCCGGTCGGGCACGGCGTACTCCGCGCCGAGGCCGAGCTGCCCGCGCGCGGCGACCCGCCCGTCGGCGCCCGTGACCGTGACCGTGGTCCGGCTCTCCGTCGACTCCACCGCCAGCGAGTAGCCGTCCGGCAGCTCGCCCGGGTCGAGGCGCTCGAGGGCGCAGGTCATGAAACGCCCGGGGTGCTCGGGAACCCAGTCGCCAGGAAACCGTGGCAACCACACGGTGGGGTCGCCGGCGAACTTCACCAGCCTCCCAGCGGGCTGCCCCGCCGTGACCACCGCGCGCAGGCGTTCGGGCGTCGGGAGGGTCAGCACGATCCGCCCGTTCTCCTCCGGCGCGCTCGACTCCAGGAACCACCCGCCCTCGACCCGCTCGGGCCGCGGCGTACTCCGCGAGTGGGCCCATCCGTCCACCCAGCCGTCGAGGATGTCCTGCAGCGAGTCGCTCACCGGCCCATCCCACACGACGGCCCGGGTTCGTCGTATCAAGGGGGTTGGCGGGCGGGCTCGTGCTCGAGCACGTGCTTGAACCCGTTCTCGTCGGGCCGGGGAACAAAACAGATGGGCTTGACGGGCGGTGCTGCACCCCCTACCCGAGCAGCAAGGACCCCCGCCACACCTTCTCCTGGCTCTTGGGCAGCAGGTCGTTCTCCCTCAAGAAGGCGAGGGGCTTGGCGCCCATCCACTGCATCGTCTCGCGGAAGTGGGGGTTGCCCAGGGCGGCGCGGCGGCCGTCGCGGGGGTCGATGCCGACCGAGCGGTAGATCTCCGGGTTGACCAGCGCCCTGGCCACCATGAAGCAGGTCTGCGCGGTGACCGCCTGGTGCCACAGCAGCTGGCGGCGCGACAGCCCGGCCACCTGCTCACGGACCTCCTGGCGCGCGAAGGTCATGTGCCGGGCCTCCTCGAGCACGTGGATGCGCGCCACCATCCGGGTGACCGGCTGCACCCGCTCGTCCTTCATCAGGTCGCGCTGCCAGGTGTCGAGGACCTCCTCGGCGACCAGGATCGAGGCGTAGGCGCTGGGGCCGCGGACGACGGTGTTGAACAGCCGACCGAGGCGATGGATGCGCTGCGGTGGGCCGTACGCCGGGACGCCGAAGTGGGCGATCGACTTGCCGAACATGGTGGAGTGACGGCACTCGTCGGCCACCTCGGTGAGCGCGTAGTGCATGTGCGCACCGGTCGGGTCGTCGTCGTAGAGGTCGCGCAGCATCATCTGCATCAGCAGGATCTCGAACCACAGGCCCACGCTGGCGATCGAGGCGACCTCGTGCTTCGACAGCTCGATCCGCTGCTCCTCGCTCAGCCCGTCCCACAGGGTGGTGCCGTAGAGCGACATCCGCTCGGGCTGCATCCCCCACTTGTCGGCAGGGATCGGGGCGCTCCAGTCGATGTCGACGTCGGGGTCGTAGGACTGCTTGGCCGAGGACTTGAGCAACCGTTCGACGGTCATGGGTTCTCCTGAATCGCAGTAACTGTTACTTCCGGTAACGCATATCCGCTACTGTGGGCCACATGCCCCGCATCGTCAAGAACCCCGCCCGGAACGACGACGGACGCAACTCCCGGTGGGACGACCACCGCGAGGCGCGCCGGGCCGAGCTGGTCGAGGCGGCCGTCGCGGCCATCGACGAGCACGGCCCCTCCGCCGCCATCGCGGAGATCGCCGCCTCGGCGGGGGTGAGCAAGCCGGTGCTCTACCGCTACTTCACCGACAAGGACGACCTCTACCGCGCGGTGGGCGCCTGGGGGGCCAACGCCGTGATCGAGGGCCTCCTCCCCGTGCTGGTCAGCGACCGGCCGATCCGCGAGCGTGTCGAGCTGGGCTGCGACGCCTACCTCGAGCTGATCGCGCTGCACCCGCACGTGTTCTTCCTGCTCGTCGAGCACCCCACCAACGAGGACCCCCTGGCCGACGGCAAGGAGATGGTCGCGGCGACCATCTCGCGCGCGTTGGGCGACGCGCTCCGCGACCTCGGCGTCGACGCGGCCGGGGCCGAGCCGTGGGCGCACGGCCTGGTCGGGCTCGGCCTCTCCACCGGCGAGTGGTGGCTGCGCCGGCACACGATGAGCCGCGCGGCCGTGTCCTCCTACCTCAGCTCCTTCATCTGGCACGCCTTCGAGGGGGTCGCCCGCGAGAACGGCGTGCGCGTCGACAGCCGCGGCCGGCTCCGCCTCGTGGAGGGGAGGCGCTGATGGAGGAGTACGCCGGACCCGCCCGCCTCGGGGACGCGACGGTCGAGGTCCGCCTGCGTGGGCAGTTCCAGCCGATCGACGGCCGGTTCCACTGGTGGGGCCGCATCGCCACCGACCCGGCGCTCGACGGACACACCTCCGGCTCCACGGTGACCCTCGAGACACCGCACGGGAGCGCCGAGGGCCGCCTCTCCGACATCGACCCGTGGGGGCGCTTCCGCATCGCGGGCACCGGCCGCCCGCCCTTCTGGCGAGACCCGGCCCGGCTGGACTTTGCATAGGCTCCCTATGTAAAGTAGTGGTCGTGGGCAACCAATCCGTCACTCGGCTGAGCAACGACCTCGTCGTGCTCAGCGCCCGGCTGGTCCGTGAGGTACGCCGCAACACCGCGGACCTCCCCGCCGCGAGCACCCGCCTGATGAGCCTGCTCGACGAGCTCGGTCCCAGCACCGTGGGCGTGCTCGCACACAACGACCGGTGCAGCCAGCCGACGATGAGCGGCATCGTGAACGGGCTCGTCGCCAAGGGGTGGGTCCAGCGCGACCAGCACCCCGACGACGCCCGCTCCACCCTGGTCTCGATGACCGAGGCCGGTCGTCGCAAGCTCACCGCCGTACGCCGCCGCAACGCCGCCCTGGTGGCCGAGCGGATCGAGGCGTCCGGCCGCACCGCCGAGGAGCTGGCCACCGCCGTGGCCGTCCTGTCCGACCTGTACGAGGAAAGAGAAGGAAGCTGATGCTGAAGCAGCCACGGGCCGTCTGGGCCGTCGCCTTCGCGTGTGTCATCGCGTTCATGGGGATCGGCCTCGTCGACCCCATCTTGAAGTCCATCGCCTCCCAGCTGGACGCCACGCCCAGCCAGGTCTCGCTGATGTTCACCAGCTACATGGCGATCATGGGCGTCGCGATGCTCGTGACCGGAGTCATCTCCAGCCGCATCGGCGCCAAGCGCACGCTGCTCTCCGGGCTGGTGCTGATCATCGTCTTCGCGGCCCTCGCCGGGTCGTCCGACTCCGTGGGCGCGATCGTCGGCTTCCGTGCCGGCTGGGGGCTGGGCAACGCCCTGTTCGTGGCCACCGCGCTGGCCACCATCGTGATGGCCTCCAAGGGATCCACCGGCCAGGCGATCATCCTGTTCGAGGCCGCCCTCGGCATCGGGATCGCGTCCGGACCGCTCATCGGCGGGCTGCTCGGTGAGCACTCCTGGCGCGCGCCGTTCTTCGGGGTCTCCGCCCTGATGGTCGTCGCGCTGGTCGCCACCACGTTCTTCCTGCCGAGCACCCCGCCGGCCGGTCGCAAGACCTCACTGGCCGACCCGTTCCGCGCGCTCCGGCACAAGCCGCTGCTGCTGATCGCGCTCACCGCGATCTTCTACAACATCGGCTTCTTCACGATCCTCGCCGCCGGTCCGTTCGCCCTCCCGGAGGCCGGCATCATCGAGATCGGCTGGATCTACTTCGGCTGGGGCCTGCTCGTGGCGTTCGTGTCCGTGGTGGTCGCGCCGGTCGTGCAGCGGGCCATCGGCACGGTGCCGGCGATCATCGTGACGCTGGTGCTCTTCACCGCCGACATGCTGATGATGGCGATCTGGGCGGACCACGCCACGGTCGTGACCATCGGCATCATCGCCTCGGGTGCCTTGATCGGGAACAACAACACCCTGATCACCGAGGCCGTCATGGGGGCCGCGCCGGTGGAGCGCCCGGTGGCCTCCGCGGCGTACTCCTTCGTCCGCTTCACCGGCGGTGCCGTGGGTCCCTACGTCGCGCTGAAGCTGTTCGGCGAGGCGCCCGACATCCACGTCCACGCGCCGTTCTGGTTCGGGGCCGCGAGCGTTGCGGTCGGCGTGGTCATCCTCACCGTCGGAGCCGGCACGGTCGCCCGCGCCCTGCGCACCGACCACACGGCGACGGGCACCCCGGCCGAGCAGGAGGCCGAGGCCGTCCTCGTCGGCGACCTCGACTGACCGACCGATCCAGGGCCGAACACCAGGGCCGGACACAGGGCCGGACACCGGGCCGGTGCCGCGGAAAACCCGTGGCGCCGGCCCTGTCGTCTCCCTACAGTTCATCGAGGTGGGATCAGCGGCCAGGCTGGTGTGCCGAGCCAGGTCCCGCGCGTCGTACCCCACCACCACCCGGTAATGGCGCTGTGCACGCCCGGAGGTTCAACTCCTCTTCATGTCACGGCGGCCGGCGGCCGCCGGCGGATGGGTTTGCTCTGTGGGCCGGGTCGGTCAGCGCGACGACCCGGTGCCCCGCACCCACCCGTGGTCGCCGGCCGCCAGCACTCCCGCAGCACCCTGAACGCACCACCCGAGAGCCACGAGTCCCGAGAGGGGAGGTCACCGTCATGTCCGTCTTCACCATCACCGTCCAGCCCTGGCAGCGCGCCCTGGAGCGTACGGCGGGAGGGCCCACGCGAGCCCTGGGCCCGGGTCGGCACCGCCGGCGCTGGCGGGCCTCCTACGTCTGGCTCGACCACCGTCACCGGATGGACCACACCGCACCGCAGGAGGTCCTCACCGCCGACGGCGTGACCGTCAAGGTGACCGCCGTCGTGGGGTGGCGGGTCGGCGACCCGGTGCGATTCACCGAGGTCGTGGCCGACCCGTTCTCCTCGGTCTACCTCGCCGTGCAGCTGGCCCTGCGCGACGCGGTGAGCTCGCTGGAGGCGGAGGCCGTGGCGCGGTCGGCGCGGACCGAGATCGGTGCGCACGCGTTGCTGGCCGCCGTGGCGGCCGGTGACGTGGCCGGCATCGAGGTGCTCGAGGTCGTCGTGAAGGACGTCGTCCTGCCCGGCGAGCTGCGAGCGGCGTACGCCGAGGTCGTCACCGGACGGCAGCGGGCCCTGGCCCAGCTGGAGGCCGCGCGGGCCGAGACGGCCGCGCTGCGTTCGCTGGCGAACGGGGCCAAGCTGCTGGACGAGCACCCGGCGCTCGCGCAGCTCCGGCTGGTGCAGGCGCTGCCGATCGGCTCCACGGTGGAGCTGACCGCGGGTCCGGTGCAGCGCGACTGATCAGCCGACCGACGGGCCGGGGTCCTCCGGGGACCTCGGTCCGTCGGTGCGCGCGCGGCGGCCGGCGCGCAGGCGCTTCCAGGCGGGCAGCAGGAAGCTCCGCTCGTCCTTGAGGTCGAGCACGACCAGCAGTACGGGGGCGGCGAACATCACGCCCGGGTTCAGCCAGATCAGCCAGCCGCTGAGCAGCAGGGTCACCAGCAACGTGATCCCACGCAGCGCGTGGTCCCGCCCCGTGACGCCCGCCTTCAGCAGGCGGGCGTGGACGACCGACTCCGCGGCCAGCACGGCGACCAGGCCGAGCCCGACCCAGGCCTCGGCACTGCCCTCGACGAGTCCCCAACCGAAGAACAGCCCCAGGACCGCGATCACGCCCCAGTCCCACGTGCGTGGGTTGAGGGTGCGGACCGGCTGCTTCGGCGCGGTGCGCGCCAGCCACTCCTCGTAGGACTCCCCCGGGATGCTCACGCGCCCCATTCTCGCGCAGATCGCCGGCGCTGGGGCCTACTTCACGCGGACGACGATCTTGGCGATGCCGACGAGGAGACCGGGCTTCACGGCCTTGGTCTTGAACGTCTTGTTGAGCAGCGGTGCCGCCACGGAGGAGATCTCGACCTTGGTGCCCTGCAGCGTCGCGCTGCTGCCCTTGGTCGACAGGGGCTTGAGGGTGCGACCGTCGAGCTTGAACAGGTAGGCGCTGCGCGCGGCCGTCTTCCCGTTCACCTTCACGTCGCCGTAGACCTTGGAGACACCGGGATCGACGTTGAAGTTGGTCAGCGAGACCTTGGTGCCGCCGGCGCTGAGCGAGAAGCCCGAGCCCTCGTGCTGGATCTGGCCGATGACGTACGGCGAGACCTCACCCGGCTTGAACACCGTGACGTTGCCACCGGTCACGGGGAAGACCAGCGAACCGCTCCGGAGCTTGGCCCGGCCCACGACCCCGGGGGTGAGCTTGAGCTTCTTCAGGGCCGCTGCGAAGTTCGCGTCGAGCTTGATCGCGGTCGACCCACGGGTCAGGGTCGGGACCGACGCCACCGGCTCCGGGGCGCCTCCCCCGGGGAAGCTGCAGCCGGCCAGCGGGACGGCCAGGAGGCCGGCCACGGCGACGGTGGCGAGGGACTTCCGGGCGGGGAGCCGGACAAGGGTACGGGCTGACATGGGTTCCTCCGGTGCAGTGGGACGCCACCGAGAGATCCCGGCCGGTCACCCCGTCTTCGGAGCAGTCAGCGATCCGGACGGGTCCCGTGTCGAGGCGTGGACACGCCCGGCCTCGCTGCTCAGAGGTTCCCGCGGGCGTCCTGCTCGCGCTCGATGGCCTCGAAGAGCGCCTTGAAGTTCCCCTTGCCGAAGCCCAGGGAGCCGTGCCGCTCGATCAGCTCGAAGAAGACCGTCGGACGGTCACCCAACGGCTTGGTGAAGATCTGCAGCAGGTAGCCGTCCTCGTCGCGGTCGACCAGGATCCCCCGCTTCTGCAGCTCCTCGATCGGCGCGCGCACGTTGCCGATGCGCTCGCGCAGCTCGGGGTCCTCGTAGTAGGAGTCCGGCGTGCTGAGGAACTCCACGCCGTTGGCCCGCAGGGCGTCGACCGAGGCCAGGATGTCGTTGGTGGCCACGGCGAGGTGCTGGGCGCCGGCGCCGCGGTAGAAGTCGAGGTACTCGTCGATCTGCGAGCGCTTCTTGGCGATGGCCGGCTCGTTGAGCGGGAACTTCACCCGGTGGTTGCCGCTCGCGACGACCTTGCTCATCAGCGCGGAGTAGTCGGTCGCGATGTCGTCGCCGATGAACTCGGCCATGTTCGTGAAGCCCATGACCTTGTTGTAGAACTCCACCCACTCGTCCATGTGGCCGAGCTCGACGTTGCCGACGATGTGGTCCAACGCCTGGAACAGCCGCTTCGGCTCGCCGTCGCGCTTGACCCAGGTCGACTCCCGGGCGACGTAGCCGGGGAGGTAGGGCCCGTCGTACTGCGACCGGTCGACGAGCGTGTGCCGGGTCTCGCCGTAGGTCGCGATGGCGGCGATCCGGATGGTGCCGTGCTCGTCGGTGATGTCCTCGGGCTCCCGCACGACGGTCGCGCCGGCCGTGAGGGCCTGGGCGATGCAGCGGTCGACGTCCGGGACCTCGAGCGCGATGTCGACGACGCCGTCGCCGTGTCGGCGGTGGTGGTCGGCCAGCGGGCTGTCGGGGTCCACCGCGCCGTTGATGACGAACCGGATCGAGCCGGAGCGGAGCACGAAGGACTTGTGGTCGCGGTTGCCGTTCTCGGGACCGGAGTAGGCGACGAGCTCCATCCCCCACGCGGACTGGTAGTAGTGCGCGGTCTGGGTGGCGTTCCCGACCACGAACACGATCGCGTCCCAGCCGGTGACCGGGAAGACGTCGCGGTCCGCGTCGTACTCCACGAGGCCGACCAGCTGCTTGAGCTGGTCGAGGGTCAGGTCGGCACGGATCTCCTGCGGCGTCAGCGAACTCATGGGCCAAGGATCGTCGCGGTTGACAATCTGCGCAACGCTGCCGTGACACACTGGACAACCTGTCCAGTCTGGAGGCCTGCCATGGATCAACTCGACCGCACCCTGATCGAGCTCTTCGCCGCCGAGCCCCGGGTCGGCGTCCTCGAGGCCTCCCGTCGGCTCGGGGTGGCGCGCGGCACCGTCCAGGCCCGCCTCGACCGGCTGCAGCGCACCGGCGTCGTCTCCGGCTGGGGCCCTCAGCTGGAGCCGGCCGCGCTCGAGCACCCCGTGACGGCGTTCCTCACCCTGGAGATCCGGCAGGCGGGCTCCGGTGGCCACGACGCGGTCGGCCAGCACCTCGCCACCATCCCCGAGCTGCTCGAGGCGTGCACGATCACCGGTCCGGGCGACATGTGGTGCCGGGTGGTGGCGCGCTCGAACGCCGACCTCCAGCGGGTGATCGATCGTGTGCTCGCGCACGAGGCCATCGTGCGGTGCTCGACCGCGATCGCGCTGGCGACGCAGGTGCCGCACCGGGTGCTGCCCCTGCTCGGCTCCGTCGTCACGTGACCGTCGGCCCTAGGCTGGCGCCATGATCCTGGACCAGTTCCCGCGCCACCCGCTGACCTTCGGCCCCAGCCCCGTCCACCGGCTCGACCGGCTGACCGCGCACCTCGGGGGCGCCGCGGTGTGGGCCAAGCGCGAGGACGTGAGCTCGGGGTTGGCGTACGGCGGCAACAAGACCCGCAAGCTGGAGTACATCGTCCCCGACGTGCTGGCCCAGGGAGCCGACACGTTGGTGTCCATCGGCGGCTTCCAGTCCAACCACACCCGTCAGGTGGCGGCGGTCGCGGCCCACCTCGGGCTGAAGTGCCGGCTGGTGCAGGAGAAGTGGGTGGACTGGGACGACCCGGTCAACGACAAGGTCGGCAACATCCTGCTCTCGCGGATCATGGGCGCCGACGTACGCCTCGACCAGAGCGGCTTCGACATCGGCATCCGCCACTCGTGGGAGGAGGCCATCGCCGAGGTCGAGGCCTCCGGCGGCAAGCCGTACGCGATCCCGGCCGGCGCCTCCGAGCACCCCCTCGGCGGGCTGGGGTTCGCCAACTGGGCCTTCGAGGTCGCCGAGCAGGAGGAGCAGCTCGGTGTCTTCTTCGACACGATCGTGGTCTGCACCGTCACCGGGTCGACGCACGCCGGCATGATCGCCGGCTTCGCCGCGCTCGAGGACCTCACCGGCCGCCCGCGTCGCGTGCTCGGCATCGACGCCTCCGCGACGCTCGCCAAGACGATCGACCAGGTGACCCGGATCGCCCGCAACACGGCCGCCCTGATCGAGCTCGGTCGCGACCTGCGCGACGACGAGATCACCGTCCTCGAGGGCTGGGCCGGTGACCTCTACGGCATCCCGGTCGAGTCGACCATCGAGGCCATCCGCCTCAGCGGACGGCTCGAGGCGATGATCATCGACCCCGTCTACGAGGGGAAGTCGATGGCCGGCCTCGTCGACCTGGTCACAAGCGGCGAGATCCCTTCCGACTCGACCGTCCTCTACGCCCACCTCGGCGGCCAGCCGGCGTTGAACGCCTACTCCGGCATCTTCGACTGACCGGGTGGGGGTTTCACTGGGTCCCCAGTGAAACGTGCACTTCCCCACCGTTGCAACAAGGGGGAAGTGACAGTTTCACTGGGGACCCAGTGAAACTGCCGACCCAAAGGCCTACCCCTGGCGCCGGGTCGCCCAGTCCCGCAGCAGGTCGATCCGCTTGGTGAGCTGCACGGCGTTGGCGGCTGCGGCGGCCGGGCCGCCGGCCTCCTTGCGGAGCGCGGCGTGGGTGACGCCGTGGGGCTGGCCGGTGCGGTGGTACCACGCGGCGACGAGGCCGTTGAGCTCGCGGCGCATCACCGCGAGCGCCTCATGGGTGGACACCTCGCGGGGCTTCTCCGCCTCGGCCACAGGGGTACGCCGGGCGCGCTCGCTCTGCCGGTGACGCAGCAGGTCGCGCACCTGGTCGGCCTCGAGCAGGCCCGGGATGCCGAGGAAGTCCATCTCCTCCTCCGACCCGACGTGCACCTCGCCCTCGTGGCCGAACTCGGCGCCGTCGTAGAGCACGCGGTCGAAGGTGGCCTGCGAGCCGAGCGCCTCGAACGGCATCAGCGCCTCCTCGCCGGAGGCGCTCTCGGCCTCCTGCGCCTCCTGCACCAGCGCGTCCTCGGCGGCGAAGATGTCGCCCTCCTCGGTGATCTTGCGCTGCAGGGCGTGGTCGCGCTCCACCTCCATCTCGGAGGCGTGGGTGAGCAGCAGGGGCACCGAGGGGACGAAGATCGACGCCGTCTCGCCGCGCTTGCGGGCGCGCACGAACCGGCCGACCGCCTGGGCGAAGAACAGCTGGGTCGAGGTGGTGGTCGCGTAGACGCCGACAGCCAGCCGCGGCACGTCGACGCCCTCGGAGACCATCCGGACGGCGACCATCCAGCGCGACTCGTTCTCGGAGAACGCCGCGATCTTCTTCGAGGCCGCCTTCTCGTCGGAGAGCACGAGCGTCGGCTTCTCGCCCGCGATCGTGCCCAGCACCTGTGCGTAGGCGCGGGCCGAGTCCTGGTCGGTCGCGATCACCAGTCCCCCGGCGTCCGGGACGTGTCGTCGCACCTCGGAGAGCCGGCGGTCGGCCGCCTGCAGGACGGCCGGGATCCACGCGCCCTGGGGGTCCAGGGCGGTGCGCAGGGCCTGGGCGGTGAGGTCCTTGGTGAGCGGCTCGCCGAGCCGGGCGGCGATCTCGTCGCCGGCGCGGGTGCGCCACTGGAGGGTGCCGCTGTAGGCCATGAACAGCACCGGCCGGACCACGTGGTCGGCCAGCGCGTGGGCGTAGCCGTAGGTGTAGTCGGCCACCGACCGCGACACACCGTCGGCGTCCGGCGCGTAGGTGACGAACGGGATCGGGTTGATGTCGGAGCGGAAGGGCGTGCCGGTCAGCGCCAGCCGCCGCCGGGCCGGCTCGAACGCCTCGCGCACCGCCTCGCCCCACGAGAGCGCGTCGCCGGCGTGGTGCACCTCGTCGAGGATCACCAGGGTGTTGAACCGCTCGGTCCGGATCCGGTGGGCGAGCGGGTTGGCGGCCACGCCCGCGTAGGTCAGGGCGATCCCGACGAAGTCGCTGCTCGTGCGGCCCTTGCGCCCGGAGTACGCCGGGTCGAGCGGGATGCCGACCTTGGCCGCGGCCTCCGCCCACTGCGTCTTCAGGTGCTCGGTGGGCGCGACGACCGTGATCCGCTCCACCACCCGCCGGGCCAGCAGCTCGGCCGCCACGGTCAGCGCGAAGGTGGTCTTGCCGGCCCCGGGGGTCGCGACCGCGAGGAAGTCGCGCTGGTTGTTCTCGAAGTACGCCGTCAGCGCACCCGTCTGCCACGCGCGCAGCTTGGTCGCCGTCCCCCAGGCGGCCCGGTCGGGATAGGCCGGCGGGAGGACGGGCGGGACGAGCTGCGGGTCGTGCGGGGCATCGGGTGGCGGATCGGGCAGGAGGTGTCCGTCAGTCAAAGTGGCTACTGCCGCCCGTTCTCGAGTGCCGCTCGACGGAGCGAGCTCATTCCTTGTCCCCTTCGTGCATGCTCTCCCAGATCTCCTTGCACTCCGGGCACACGGGGAACTTCTGCGGGTCGCGGCTGGGGATCCACACCTTGCCGCACAGCGCGACCACGGGCGTGCCGTTGACCATCGCGTCCATCAGCTTGTCCTTGGGGACGTAGTGAGAGAGGCGTTCGTGGTCACCGTTGTCGGTCGGGGTGGTGCGCTCTTCGCTGCGCGTGTCCTCCAGGACTCCGATCCCGAAACCCGGCGTCTGTGGGCTGCTCATCGACGCATCGTATCCGCCCGCAGCGACATCGCAGCCACAGGACATGACGAAACCCCAGGCCGTGGGGGGAGGCAGAGGGCGCGGAGGGAGGGCCGGCCCGTCTGTGGCCTGGGGTTTCGTCTGCTCGGGGGGATCAGGCGGCGAGGACCGCCCTGATCCGGTCCACGAAGGACGGCCCGGAGGCCGGCTTCGCGGGGCCGGCCGGAGGGGCCGGCGCGGCGGTCGGGGCGGCGGTCGGGGCGGGGGTGTCGAGGCCGTCGCGCGCCAGGCTCTCGACGCGACGCCCGGCGGCGACGGCCGTCGGGTCCTGGCCGCTGGCCAGCCCGGCCAGCGTGGCCAGGCGCACCCACTCGTGCTCCCGGGCCCGGGTCATCGCCCTCTCCATCTCGGGCGTGCTCGGGCGGTCGGCGCAGCGGTCGATCACCAGCCGCACACCGGGCATCTGCTCGGCCGTGGTGCGCCAGGCGCCGGCCACGGCGGACTCCAGGTCCATCGGCTCGCGCACCAGGGCGCGCTCGATGTTGCCGGACAGGCGGGCGTGCCACTTGAGCAGCAGCGCGCCGACGAGGTCGAGCTCGTCCTCGAAGTTCTCGGCGACGCCCGGGACGCCGACAGGCAGCACGCCGTCGCGGCGGTGGTTCGCGGTGTCGACCACGACGCGGAGGGTCTCCCCGCGGTTGTGGAAGCTGTTCCAGCTCATGGTGCTCACCCTTCGTGGAGTTCACATACCGGAAGTACGTACTCAGAGTATGTGGGAGACCGGGCGTATGCCAAGCACGACGCGCGTGACCTCACCCACAGATAGGGCCAGACGTGGATGTGGCGTCGCCCTACACTGCGGAGATGACTCGGTCGCACGCGGAGAAGCTGCTCACCAGCCTCCCCAAGGTCGCCGGGGGGTCGCGTCGCGCGCAGTACTCCGCCTCGACCAAGCGAGCGCTCATCGACGTGGCCACCACCCAGTTCAGCGAGCACGGCTACGGCGCCACCAGCCTGGACGCCATCGTGGCCGGGGCCCGGGTCACCAAGGGCGCGCTCTACCACCACTTCAGCGGCAAGCAGGGCGTCTTCGAGGCCGTCTTCGCCAAGGTCGAGGACGACGCCTCCAAGACCATCCGGGCGGCCCTGCGCGGCGCCACCGACCCGTGGGAGAAGGCGCGCGCCGGACTGCGCGCCTTCCTCGCCGTCGTCCAGCAGCCCGTCTACCAGCGCATCGTCATCCAGGACGGGCCGGCGATCCTCGGCTACGAGCGCTTCCGCGAGCAGGAGGAGCGCTCCAGCTACGGCATCGTCCAGGACATCGTGGGCTCGGTCCTCGAGGCCTCGACCTACGAGCTCGCCGAGCCGATGAAGCAGACCTTCAGCCGGATCTTCTTCGGCGCGATGTCAGCGGCCGGGGAGAGCGTCAGCACCGCGGACGACCCCAAGCAGGCGGTGGCCCGCATCGAGGCCGCGATCCTGTTCATCCTCGAGGGCCTGCGCTCGCTCGCCGAGCAGGGCATCGTGCTCAGCGACCCCGCCGACGAGGCGTGAGGCGTCACCTCGCGTAGGTGACCGCTCCCCCGCCCTTCCTGGTCGGGACCAGCTCGACCCACACGTGACCGGCCGGCACCTTGAGCGCGCCGATCGGAGTGCTCAGCCGGATCGGCGTCCGCTTGGACTTCTTGCTCCAGGTGCCGCGGACCACCTCGCCCCCGTGGAACAGCAGGAACTGCCCGCGGCCCTTGTAGATCGTCTCGGGCACCGGGTTGCCGGCCGGGTCCAGATAGCCGGCGTCCCCGAGACGGACCCGCACCACGAGCAGGCTGTCCGGCACGAACCGCTGTCCCTGCGCCGCGAAGCTGTTGTCGTTGTGGTACTTCCCGCCGCGGTACTGCCACGACGTGGTGTGCGACCGGCTGAAGACCGCGTTGATCCGGGTGGCCGGCCGACGGCCGGTGAAGTCCTTCTCGGTGCCCCAGGGGAGATAGCTCGCCGGCACGACGGCCTTCTTCCTCAGCGTGGCCGCCAGCTTGGGGATGTCGACCATCAGGTTGTACGGCGCGCGCCGGGTGTTCTCGCGGAAGTACCCCGGGCCGCCCTCCTCGAAGAACGTCACGCCCGCCGCGCGCAGCCGGCCCAGGGTCGGCGGGGCCGCACCGCTGGCGACGATCACGGCGTGGGCGGGCTTGACGATGCCGATGTCAGAGGCCCGCATGGAGCGCACCGGGCCGGCCACCTTGGGCAGGTGACGGTAGAAGAACACGGCCAGGCGCGTCATCCCTCCCTCGACGAGCTCCTCGGTGACCAGGTCAGCGCTCTTGAGGCCCAGCTGCGGCTGGCTGCTGGCGGTGTTGTCGATCTTGGTCACCAGCACCGGGTGGTCGGGCGTGGGCCCGTTGACCGGGGAGCCGGTGAGTGGCCACAGCGCCGCCAGCTCGCTGCCGCCCTCGATGGGCTGGGACTGGGGCTTCTTCGTGCTGGCCTTCTCGCCCAGCCTGGCGTCGCAGCCAGCGAGCGCGATGCTCAGCGCCAGCACGATCAGCACGGAGACGAGGCGGGCGCCGCCCCGGGCCGGGCCGCGAGCGACGGAGACTCGTGAAGTCATGCGTGCAGCATGACAAGGCGGGCCTCGCCAAACCGGCAAGGCCCGCCCAAGTCGGGTGAACTTTTGGTGCCCTCAGATCTTGGCGCCGCCGTCGACGTAGAGCGTCTGGCCGGTGATGTAGGACGCCTCGTCACTGCACAGGAACGCCGCGGCAGCCGCGATGTCCTCGGGGTAGCCGACGCGCTTGACCGGGTTGGCCTCGGCGCTCATCTTGCGGAACTCCTCGACGTCGAGCTTGAGCCGGCGCGCGGTGTCGTCGGTCATCTCGGTCGCGATGAAGCCCGGCGCGATGGCGTTGACGTTGACCCCGAACTTGCCGAGCTCGAGGGCGAGCGTGCGGGTGAAGCCCTGAACGCCGGCCTTGGCCGCGGAGTAGTTCGCCTGACCACGGTTGCCGTTGGCCGAGACGCTGGAGAGGTTGAGGATCTTGCCGTACTTCTGGTCCACGAAGGTCTTCTGCACGGCCTTGCTCATCAGGAACGCACCCTTGAGGTGGACGTTCATGACCGAGTCCCAGTCGTCCTCGGTGAGCTTGAAGAGCAGGTTGTCGCGGGTGATGCCGGCGTTGTTGACGAGGACGTGCAGGCCGCCGAGCTCCTCGAGCACGCGGGCGACGGCGGACTCGACGGACGCCGCGTCGGTGACGTTGCACTCCACGCCGATGGCCTTGGCGTCGCCGCCCAGCCCGTCAGCAGTCGCCTGGGCCTGGCCCTCGTCGAGGTCGAGGACGGCCACCGCGGCGCCCTCCTCGGCGAATCGCTTGGCGGTGCCAGCGCCGATCCCTCGTGCGGAACCCGTGACGACGGCTACCCGTCCCTCGTATCGACCCATGTGGCCTGTCCTCTCATCGGTGTGTCTGGTCCGCCGGTCACTCTATTCAGGACGGGAGCGCCGCACGGACGCGGGCTGCCCATGCGTCACGGTCGGCGGTGTCGGCGTACTTCGTGCGCGGCCAGAAGAAGCCCCGGAGGCCGTCCCCCTTGGTGCGGGGTACGACGTGACAGTGCAGGTGGGGCACCGACTGGGACACGACGTTGTTCATCGCGACGAAGGAGCCCTGCGCCCCCAGGCCGTCGACCATCGCGGTCGCCAGCCGCTGGGAGGCCGCCAGGAACGGGTCACGCAGCCCGGCCGGCAGGTCCGGGAGGGTCACCACGTGCACGCGCGGCACGAGGAGCACGTGTCCCTTGAACAGCGGCCGGATGTCGAGGAACGCGGCGAAGTCGTCGTCGCGCCACACGACCGAGGCCTCGGCCTCACCGGACGCGATCGAGCAGAACAGGCAGTCGCGGTCGGTCACCACTCAGCTGAGCTGGTCGGGCGCCACGTCGGACTTGTGACCCTGGTCGGACCCGACCGGGGCGCCGGACGCCTCGGAGCCGGCCGTGTTCCGGGTGGCCCTCTCGAGTCTCACCACCAGCGACTTGTAGGTCGGCTGGTTGCTGCCGTCGGCGGTGGCGTCGAGCGGCGAGAGGGGGTTGACCTCCGGGTAGTACGCCGCTGCACAGCCTCGCGGAGTGTCGTACTCCACGATCCTGAACGACGGCACCGCCCGCTCCGTGCCGTCCTCCCACTCGCTGACGATGTCGACCAGGTCGCCGTCCACGAAGCCGAAGGCGGTGATGTCGTCGGCGTGCAGGAAGATCACCCGCCGGCCTCCGGACACGCCGCGGTAGCGGTCGCTCAACCCGTAGATGGTGGTGTTGAACTGGTCGTGGCTGCGCAGGCCCTGCAGCAGCAGGCGTCCCTCGGGAACCGCGACGACCTCCATCGGGCTGACGCTGAACAGCCCCTTGTTGGCCTTGGTCGGGAAGGTCCGCGAGTCCCGTGGCGGGTGCGGCAGCACGAAACCACCGGGCTGGTTGACCTTCTCGTCGTAGGCCTCGCAGCCGGGGACGACGTGCGAGATCGCCTTGCGGATGTTGGTGTAGTCGGCGCGGTAGTCCGACCACGGCACCGGGCTGGAGGTCCCCAGAGTGGCCTCGGCCATGCTGCAGATGATGTCGACCTCGGACCGCAGGAACGGGCTGGCCGGCTTCAGCGGCCCGCGGGACGCGTGCACGGCCGACATCGAGTCCTCGACGGTGACCCGCTGGTCGACGCCGCCGGTGCGGTCCTGCTCGCTGCGGCCCAGCGGCGGCAGGACCAGGGAGACCCGGCCGCAGCGCACGTGGGACCGGTTGAGCTTGGTCGCGACGTTGACGGTGAGCTCGGCCTGCTCCATGGCCTCCTCGGTGACGAGGGTGTCCGGGGCCGCGGAGACGAAGTTGCCACCCATGGCGATGAAGACCTTCGCCTTGCCGTCGCGCAGCGCCCGGATCGAGTCCACCGTGTCGAGCCCGTGCTCGCGAGGGGGCTCGAAGCCGTACTCGTCGCGCAGGGCGTCGAGGAAGTGGTCGGGCACCTTCTCCCAGATGCCCATGGTGCGGTCGCCCTGCACGTTGGAGTGCCCGCGGACGGGACACAGCCCGGCGCCGGGCTTGCCGATGTTGCCCTGCAGGAAGGCGACGTTGACGAACTCCTTGATGGTGGACACGGCGTTGCGGTGCTGAGTGATCCCCATGGCCCAGCAGTGCACGGTCGCGTCGGAGGCCAGCAGCATGTCGGCGGCCTCCTGGATCTGCTCGCGGGTCAGCCCCGTGGCGGCGAGCACCGCGTCCCAGTCGAGCTTCCTGATCTCGTTCGCCCAGTCCTCGAAGCCGGTGGTGTGGCGCTCGATGAACTCGCGGTCCAGCACGGAGCCGTCGTTCCCGGCGGCCTCCTCGGCCTCCAGGATCAGGTGCCCGATCGCCTGCCACAGGGCGAGGTCGCCGTTGCCCCGGATCGGCAGGTGCAGGTCGGAGAGCTCGGTGCCCGACCCGAGCACCCCCGAGGGCGTCTGCGGGTTCTTGAACTTCTTCAACCCTGCTTCGTAGAGCGGGTTGATCGAGAGGATCTTGGCCCCGTTCTGCTTGGCGATCTCCAGCGCCGAGAGCATCCGGGGGTGGTTGGTCCCGGGGTTCTGGCCGCTGATCACGATCAGCTTGGCCTCGTGGACGTCCTCGAGGCTGACCGAGCCCTTGCCGATGCCGATCGTCTCGGCCAGGGCGACGGAGGTGGACTCGTGACACATGTTGGAGCAGTCCGGCAGGTTGTTGGTCCCGAAGGACCGGACGAAGAGCTGGAAGGCGTACGCCGCCTCGTTGGAGACCTTGCCCGAGGTGTAGAAGATCGCCTCGTCGGGGTCGGCGAGCCCGCGCAGGGTCTCACCGATGATCTCGAAGGCCTCGTCCCAGCTGATCGGCTCGTAGTGCGTGGCGTCGCGGCGGCGTACGACCGGGTGCACGAGACGGCCCTGCTGGTTGAGCCAGTAGTCGGTGTGTCCCTGCAGGTCCTCGAGGCTGTTCTGCTCGAAGAAGTGGGGCATCACGTGCGTGCTCGTGGCCTCGTCGGCGACGGCCTTGGCGCCGTTCTCGCAGAACTCGGCGGGGTGCCGGTGGGACGGGTCGGGGTCGGGCCAGGCACAGCCCTGGCAGTCGAAGCCGCCCACCTGGTTGAGCTTGAGCAGGGTCTGCGCCGTGTGGCTGACCCCCATGTGCTCGATGCTGCGTTTCATGGCCACCGCCACGGCCGGGACGCCGGCGGCGTAGTTCTTGGTGTGCCCGACCTTGACGTCGTTCTCGTCGATGTCGGCCAGCGGGGACTTGCGTCGGAGAGCCATGGCTACTGCGTACCCGTCGAAGGCCATGCCAAGCAAGGACCAAGGCCCCTTTCCATGGGGATGTGCAGCAGGAAGCGAGTGCTGGTGGGCTCGACCTGCTGGTGATGACGGGCGGCATCGGCGAGCACTCCCCCGAGGTCAGGGCCGCGGTCGCCTCGGGCCTGGGCTTCCTCGGGGTCTCTCTCGACCTCGCGGCGAACGAAGCGGCCTCGTCGGACGCCGACATCAGTGCGGTCGGTGCTTCGGTGCGCACCGTCGTGGTCACCGCCGCCGAGGAGGCCGAGATCGCCCGGGAGATCCGGCGGGTGCTGGGCTGAGTCAGCCCTTCTTCTCCAGCGACACGGAGTGGTCGGGGACGTAGGTGGTGTGCTCCCGCGGCGGTCGCTCGTAGCCCTGGGGCTGCGGGCGCGGCGGGAGCTCCAGCGCCGGGACCGGCACCTCGACGTACGGGATGGTCGAGAGGAGGTGCGCCATCATGTTCAGCCGGGCGCGCTTCTTGACGTCGCTCTCCACCACGAACCAGGGCGCCTCGACGCTGTCGGTGCGTGCCATCATCTCGTCCTTGGCGCGGGAGTAGTCCTCCCAGCGCTCGATGGACTCGAGGTCCATCGGCGACAGCTTCCACTGCCGCATGGGGTCCTCCAACCGGGTCTGGAAGCGGCGTTGCTGCTCGCGGTCGCTGACGGAGAACCAGTACTTGCGCAGCATGATCCCGTCCTCGACCAGCATCTGCTCGAAGGTCGGCGTCTGGTGCAGGAAGCGCTCGTGCTCCTCCAGCGTGCAGAAGCCCATCACCTTCTCGACTCCGGCGCGGTTGTACCAGGACCGGTCGAAAAGCACGATCTCCCCGGCGCTCGGCAGCCGCTCCACGTACCGCTGGAAGTACCACTGGCTCCGCTCACGCCCGGTCGGCGCCGGGAGCGCCTCGATGCGCGCCACCCGGGGGCTGAGGTACTGCGTGATCCGCTTGATCGTGCCGCCCTTGCCGGCGGCGTCCCGCCCCTCGAAGACGATCACGATGCGCTGACCCTCGGCCTTGACCCACTCCTGGACCTTGACCAGCTCGGCCTGCAGCCGGAACAGCTCCGCCTCGTACACAGCGTTGGGCAGCTTTCCCGGTTTCGCCTTGCTCGCCGTGGCCATGGGCCAGCCTAGCCGCCGTCCTCAGCGCAGCTCGGGGATCACTGCCTCGCCGTAGAAGGCGATCATCTCCTTGTAGTGCGGACCCATGTTGGCCACGTAGAGCTCGTCGTACCCGGCGTCGGCGTACTCCTGGACCTGAGCGAGGTGATCGGCCGGATCGTTGCCAGCAACGGTGGACTCCTGGATCATCTGCTCGGTCACCAGCTCCGTGGCCTGCTCGAAGTGCTCGGGCGTGGGCAGGATCTGGGCGAGCTCGCCGGGCAGCCCCTGGTTGGGCCACAGCCGGTAGGCGTGGCCCCAGCCCTCCTCCTTGGTCGGCGCGAACGCGACCTTGGCGCCGCCCTGGGCGGGCTTGCCGCCGGAGGCCTCCTTGAAGCGGCTGACCATCTCGGCCTCGGGAGCGACGTTCATGTAGCCGTCGCCGATGCGGGCGGCGAGGTCGGTCGCCTTGGGCCCGAAGCCCGAGATGTAGATCTCCGGCGGCGTCTCGGGCACGTTGTAGATCCGGGCATGGTCGACCTTGTAGTGCTTGCCCTCGGTGGTGACGACCTCGCCCGTCCAGAGCTCCCGGATCAGCTCGATCGCCTCCTCCAGCATCTCGAGGCGTACGTCGGCCGAGGGCCACGCGTCGCCGAGGACGTGCTCGTTGAGCGCCTCCCCGGATCCGACGCCGAGGATGAACCGGCCGTCGAGGAGCTCGGCGCTGGTCGCCGCCGCCTGCGCGATGATCGCCGGGTGCGTGCGGATCATCGGGCACGTGACGGCCGTGGTCACCGGGAGGTCGCAGACCTGGCTGATGGCCCCGATCACGCTCCACACGAAGGGGCTGTTGCCCTGCTCGTTGTTCCACGGGTGGAAGTGGTCGCTGATCCAGAGTGCGTCGAACCCGGCATCGGCCGCCGCCTTCGCCTGCTCGACGAGCTCGGTGGAGTCGTACTCCTCGCACGAGAGGAAGTAGCCGATGCGCATGGTGGGTGCTCCTTGGTCCGGGGATGTCTCCCTGCGCCGTACCCAGCGGAGCGCCATGCTCACCCCAGCGTCAGGGATCGGGCGTGCGGGCTCCGGTGCGCTCCGCGCCGACGCCGGCGGCCACCACGAAGGCGATGCCGACCACGGCCAGCCAGCCGGGTACCTGACCCAGCAGGAGCAGGCCGACGAGCAGGGCGAAGGCCGGCTCGAGGCTCATCAGTGTGCCGAACGCAGCGGTGTTGAGCCGGCGCAGGGCGAGCATCTCCAACGAGAACGGGACGATCGGCAGGAGGACGGCGAGGCCGATCCCGAGGACCAGCAGCTCGGGCGTCATCCGCCCGATCACCGACGGTCCGACGGCCAGCGTGGCCACGAGCCCGGCGACCGGCATCGAGATCGCGAGGCCACTGAGCCCGGCCACCTCGTCCCCCACCCGTTGGGTCAGCAGGATGTACGCCGCCCAGCAGCACGCCGCGCCCAGGGCGAAGGCCACGCCGACGGGATCTGCCGTGCCCGTCCACGGCTGGGTCAGCAGGAGCACGCCGACCCCGGCACAGAGCGGCCACACGAAACGACGATCGCCCCGGCCGCGGGCGACCGCGACGCCGAGCGGGCCGAGGAACTCCAGGGCACTGGCCATGCCCAGCGGCAGCCGGTCGATGGCCGCCATGAACAGCAGCGTGACCATCGCCGTCGCGACGCCGAGCAGCACCGCCGCCACCAGGGCCGACCGGGTGATCCGCACCCGCCAGGGACGGCCGATGACGAGGAACAGCAGTCCCGCCCACACCAGCCGCAGCCACGCCGCACCTTCCGGGCCCACGCGGTCGATCAGCCCGACCGAGACGGCGAGGCCGACCTGCACGCACAGCATCGACGAGGTCGCCATCAGCGCGCCGGAGCGGGCCCGGGTCCGGGACTCGGCCGGGGCCAGCAACGCGTTCGTCATGGGCACCAGTGAAGACCCGCTTGATCCTTCACGTCCACGTGAGATCGATGGACTAATCGTTCATGATTCGCGAACATCGACCGATGGACGTACGCAGACTCCACCTGCTCCTCGAGCTGTCCCGGCTCGGATCGATGCGCGAGGTGGCCGAGACCCACGGCCTGACCACCTCCACGGTCTCCCAGCAGCTCGCCGCCCTGGCCCGGGAGGTGCGCACCCCGCTGGTCGAGCCGGACGGTCGGCGGGTGCGGCTGACCCCGGCCGGCCGACGTCTCGCTGATCACGCCGTGACCATCCTGGCCGCCGTCGACGCGGCCCGGCTCGACCTCGACCCGGACGCCGAGCCGGCAGGCACGCTGCGCGTGGGCGGCTTCGCCACCGCCATCCGCTCCTCACTGATGCCTGTGATCGCCGAGCTGGCGGCGAGCCACCCGCAGGTGCACGTCCTGGTCCGGGAGTACGAGCCCATCGAGGCCTTCCACCTGCTCGCCGACGACGACCTCGACCTGGCGCTCACCTACGACTACAACCTCGCGCCGGCCTCCCCCGCCGCGACGCTGGCCTCCGTGCCGCTGTGGACGACGGCGTGGGGACTGGGGGTGCCGTCAGCGGGGACGGTCCCTGCGTCCGGCACCGGAACGGGCGCCGGATCGGGCCCGGGCGCACGGCCGACCTGGCCGCGTGGGGTGAGCACCCCTGGATCGTCAACTCCCGCAACACTGCCGACGAGGACGCCGTGCGGACCCTCGGCTCGCTCACCGGCTTCACGCCACGGATCAGCCACGAGATCGACAGCCTCGACCTCGTCGAGGACCTGATCGTCGCCGGCTACGGAGTAGGCCTGCTGCCCCTGGACCGGCCCACCGCTCGCGGCGTACGCGTGCTGGAGCTCACGGACCCGCCGGTGCTGATGACGGCGTACGCCGTGACCCGGCTGGGCCGGGGGAACTGGTCACCCCTGCGGTTGCTGCTCCACCGGCTCGTGGCGAGTGCGGGCGTCGACCCGTGGGACGGCCGGTGAGCCGCAGCTCGCGCAGGTCCAGGTGTGGGCTTCCTCGGCCGACCGGTCGAGCCGGAAGTTGCGGGCGGCACCGACGCACGGGCAGAACATCATCCGCACGGCCGAGCGCGGTCCGTAGCCGGTGAGCGCCCACCGCTGCAGGGCCAGGTCGTCGACCTCGGCCACGAGGGAGTCGAGCACCTGCTGGGGAGCGAGGCCGTGCGCGAGGGCGTGCTTCTCGAGCAGCGGCATCCGGTCGGCGTACGGCACCCGGCGCAGGGCGCGTGCCAGCTCGATGAGCGATCCCGTCGGCGCGGCCTGGAGGAGGCGCTGCTTCTCGCCGACCGGTGACAGGAACGCGGGGCGCACGGAGGCTGCGGCGGTCGGCCGTCGACGGCCCACGACCCAGTTGCCGACGAGGACCGCGGCGATGACCCCGCCCAGGCCGAGCACGGTCCACCGGCCGCCGCTGGTCGCCGCGTTGCCTTCGCAGGCCCGACCGTCACCGTCGGAGTCGAGCACGGCGGTATCCCCCGACGGCCCCTCGAGGTAGGACTGGGCGGCGCGCTGGGTGCGGAGGTCGCCGCAGTCGACGGTGGCGGCGGACGCCGGACCGGCACCGAGCAGGGCGATCGCGAAGAGGACGGCCAGAAGGGCCAGCAGCTGCCGGGTTCGGGTGGCGCGCATGGGCGGGTTCCTCGCTGATCGACCGCCGTGGACGGGTGGCAGGTCCCTGCCTACTACCCGGCGTCCTGGGGCACAAACCAGGTCAGATGACGGCCGACGGATCGGAGGCTTTTGTCCGCCCACTAAGGGTGGATCATCCCGTTTTGCCGGGCGAGGTGGTCGACACCAGCTCGAGGTCCAGCCACCGGGCGAGGTCGACGACCTCCCGGTCCACGGCCCTCGACATGGCCTGGCTGAACCTCACGTCACGGTGGACCGCGGCCACCTCGAGGACACCCGCCTTGCGGTCGGCGTGGGCGTCGAGCTTCCCGACGAGGCGGTCGCCGTAGAGGATCGGCAGGGCGTAGTAGCCCCAGCGCCTCTGCTCGGCCGGCTTGTACATCTCGAGGATGTAGTCGAACTCGAAGATCTCCTCCATCCGCTTGCGGTCGGCGATCAGCCGGTCGAACGGGGAGAGCAGCGCGGCTCGTCCCGTGAACGGCTGCCTGAGCTGCGCCGGGTCGACCCGCCACGTCCCGGCGACCCCCTCGACGACCGCGGGCTCCCCCGCCTCGCCGACGTCGACCGGCTCGACCGGCAGCTTGGTCGTCCGGGCCCGCGCGATCCCGAGCGCGCCGAGCCGGCGTTCGTCCAGCCGCCGTCGCGCCTCGTCCACGGGGGGCACCGGGTCGTCCGGATAGATGCGGGAGGCGAGGTCCCAGAGGCGGTCACGGCCGGTGCCGCCCGCCGCCGCGATCTCGCCGCGCCGGACCAGCATGTCGAGCATCATCCGGAGGTTGCGGTTGTTGTTCCAGCCGCTGGAGGCCCAGGGCACCACGCAGCTGTCGGGCAGCTCGCTGGCGGGCAGCGGTCCGTCCGCTCGCAGTCGGTCGAGGATGTCGCGGCGACAGTCGTTGTTGGCCCGCACCCACTCGCTGCGGGAGGAACCACCCTCGTCCATCTCGGCCCGCAGGAGGGCGAGGTCCTCGGGTGGCCGCAGCGTCTGGTGCAGCTCGATCAGCCGCTGCTCGTCCACCGCGTCCCACAGCTGCCGGGGCGAGAACCCCGATCCCAGACGGCTCCACATCACCAGCTCGGCGCTGGGTGCGATCGCCTTCGAGGGCTCGACCTGGAGCAGCGAGAGGCGGCGCACCGTGTCGACGACCTCGGTCGGTCGCTCCTTGGTCAGGAGCTGCGCCCGCACCGCGATGCGACGGGCGTCGGTGCGGCTGAGCCGGTGGACCGCTGCCACCTCAGCCCGTCCCGAGGCAGCGGTCGAGGAAGGCGTTGCCGAACTTCCTCGTCGGATCCACCTCGGCACGCAGGGCAACGAAGTCCGTGAGCCGGGGATGGACGCGACGCAGGTCGTCCGCACCGAGCGTGAAGCACTTGCCCCAGTGCGGTCGGGCCCCGAAGGGCTCCAGGGCCGCCTCGAGGACGGGCAGCACGGCGTAGACGCCGGGCTCGTCGAGCACCCAGGTGAAGTGGAAGGCGACCGTGTCCTCGGCGTACGCCCCGCTGAGCCAGAGGTCGTCCGCGGCGATGCTGCGGATCTCGCCGACCTGGAGCAGGTCGGCGAAGCCCGGCCCGGCGTCGCGGAGCGCGGCGATGGCGGCCGCGGCGTGCCGGCGCGGCACGAAGTACTCGCTCTGCAGCTCGGCTCCCCGGCTCGGTGTGAACTCCATCCGGAAGTGCGGCAGCCGCTCGTGCCACGGACCGGGCTCGCCGAGCTGGGCCGTGAGGGCCTCCTCGGGAGCGCCGCGGAGCATGTGGGTGGTGGCCACCGCCGGCGAGACCCCGCGCAGGCCCAGGGCCGCGAGCGGGTCGACGAACCCCTCCCCGCCCGGCAGCATCCGCGACTTCACCCAGACCTGGTTGCGCTCGGGCCGCAGCCAGTCGGTGAAGACGCTGACGCTGTAGGCGCAGCCCATGACGTCCTCGAAGCGACCGACGAGGTCGTCCCACCCGAGCCCGAGGTGCACGTCCTGGCGCACCTCGAAGGTCGGCTCGATGTCGAGGGTGACGTGGGTGACCACTCCCAGGGCACCGATCGAGACCACGTGACCGTCGAAGGCCGCCTCGCCGCGGCGTACGGTGCGCAGCCGCCCGTCGGCCCCGACCAGCTCGACGACGCAGACCGCGCTCGCGAGCGAGCCGACACCGTCGCCGGAGCCGTGCGTCCCCGTGGCGACCGCGCCCGCCACGGTGATGTGCGGCAGCGACGCCATCCCGCCGAGCGCGAAGCCGGCGCGGTGCAGCTGGGTGGCGAGGTGGGCGTAGGTGACACCGCCCGACACGCGTACGACGCCCGCTCCGGCGTCGATCTCCACGTCGGTGGGCAGGCCGGCCAGCGAGACCAGGGTCCCCGTCGTGTCGGCGAGGTCGGTGAACGAGTGCCGAGACCCCAGCGCCCGGACCCGGTCGCCCTCGGCGACGACGCGGCCGAGCTCCTCGACGCTGCCCGGACGCAGCAGTCGCTCTGCGCCGTAGACGTAGTTGCCTGACCAGTTGGTCTCTCTCGACTCCACCGTCCGAGCCTAGTGGTGCCGCTCAGGCCCAGCCTGCGCGAAAGCTTCCGCCTTGACGCATGCCGATATGGGCATACGATGGAGCCATGGCCCGGGCAGCGACGACCTCAGACGTCTTCAACGCGATCGCCGAGCCGCAGCGACGGCAGATCCTGACGCTGCTGCGGACGGGTGAGCGACCGGTGACCGGGTTGGCCGAGGAGCTCGGGATGACCCAGCCGCGCGCCTCCAAGCACCTGCGGGTGCTCCGTGAGGTCGGGCTGGTGCAGGACCGGAAGGCCGGACGGCAGCGGCTGTACGCCCTCGACGCCCGCGGTCTGCGCCCGGTGCACGACTGGGCCGGTGGCTTCGAGCAGTTCTGGAACGAGAGCTTCGCCCGGCTCGAGGCCTACGTGCAGGACCTCGAACGCAACGACCAGGAGGACTAGCTGATGAGTGAGACCCGACCAGGACACGGGGCGTCCCCGACGGCCGACCGCGAGATCGTCGTCTCCCGGAGCATCGACGCCCCACCGGAGCTCGTGTTCGAGGCGTTCACCGAGGTGCGGCACCTCGCGCAGTGGTGGGGACCGGAGGGGTTCTCCACGACCACGCGGTCCTTCGAGTTCCGCGTCGGGGGCGAGTGGGACTTCGTGATGCACGGGCCCGACGGGACGGACTATCCCGAGTGGATCACCTGGACCGAGATCACCCCGCCCTCACGCATCGTCCTGCTGCACGGTGAGTGCCGCGAAGACCCGAACGCGTTCGAGTCGGTGCTGACCTTCGAGCCGGACGGCAGGGCCACCCGTCTCCAGATGCGCACGGTCTTCCCCACCCAGGAGCTGCGCGACGTGGCGGCCACGGAGTACCACGCGATCGAGGGCGGGGAGCAGACGCTCGCCCACCTGGGTGCCTACGTCACCGAGACCCTGCAGCAGGGAGCGCAGGGCTGATGGCCGGGAAGGTGTTCTTCAGCGTGTCGATGTCGCTGGACGGGTTCATCGCACCCGAGTCCGCGGAGGACCTGATGGGCCAGCAGTGGATGGAGCTGCAGCAGTGGGTGTTCCCGCTGCGGTTCTTCCGGGAGAACCTGCAGCTCGGCGAGGGCGGTGAGGAGGGGCGCGACAACGACATCGTGCGAGAGACCTTCCTGCGCACGGGCGCCAGCGTCATGGGCAAGCGCATGTTCGAGGCCGGCGAGCACGCGTGGCCCGACGACCCGCCGTTCCACACCCCCGTCTTCGTCGTGACCCACGAGCGGAGGGCGCCGTGGGAACGCCTCGGGGGAACCACCTTCCACTTCGTCGACGACGGCATCGAGTCCGCGCTCGCCCAGGCCCGAGAGGCAGCCGCGGACCGCGACGTGCGCATCGCGGGAGGCGGCGCGACCATCCTCGAGCTCGTGAACGCCGGCCTGGTCGACGAGTTCACGATCGCGCTGTCACCGGTGCTGTTCGGTGCGGGCGTCCGCCTGTTCGAGGGCGTGGACGCGAGCCGCCTGGCCCTGGAGCCGGTGAGCTCTGAAGCCTCATCGCGGGTGACGCACCTGACGTACGCCGTCCGGCCTCGGTAGGGAGCTCACTCGACGCCGCTCGGTGGGAGCGGCGCGGCTGAGCTCCGCAGCCACATCGTGGCTGCGGCGATGACCAGACCCGCTGCTGTCAGCGCGTACCCGAGTGCCAGCGGCCAGCGTCCGGCGTCGAGCATTTGCACCACGACGCCTGCCACGAGCAGGATCGGGACGATCGGAGTTCCGCCGCAGCGCCACAGACCCACGCCGAGCACCACCGGGCCTAGGGTGAAGCCAAAAAGCATCAGCAACATCCAGGCGATACTGAGCGGCGCCGACTCGTAGGCGTCGGTGACGCGGATCATCGCCACCCGGTCTGCTGACTCGGCCATGGCAAGGCTCACCGGCCCCGAGCCCATCAAGGAGACCAGCCCCAGCAGCCCCGTCATCGAGAGCATCAGGCCGACGGCGCCGAGCCGCGGCCTACCTGCGCGAACCGGTGCCGCCAAAGCGATCAGCCCCGGCACGTAGAGCACCATCGCGCAGAACCCGATCGCTGCCGACAGCTGGTAGGTCAACGGCGCGGCCGCGATCGACGCCAGCTCCGACTCGGTGTCATGCGCCGCCGGGGCCGTCTGCACCAGGGTGGCAACCAGGACGAGCACCGGGGCGAGCCCAAGCGCCAGCGGGCCCCACGGGGAGGGGGCGAGTGGTCGGACAGTGACTGGTTCACGGGTCATGGCCTGGTCTGACATCGGAGCCTCCATGAGTCGACGTTGGTGCCATCACGCTAGGAAGGCGTGGTGCCCGGCGTCGTCCGAGTCGGCGCCGGAAAATCGTACGCAGGAGTGCGTACGACAGGCGTCATGCCTCTGCGTCGAAGCAGATGTGAAGCAGCGCGCCTTGTCGTAGGTTGCCTCTATGCCCGAGAGGTATGAGCGCGTCGACCTCGTCCTGGCGCTGGTGCTCACGGCGTCCGGAGTCGTCGAGGCAGTGCTCGGCCTCACCGGCACATCAGAGCCGTGGTACGTCGCCCTCACCGTCCCGCTGGTGTCGCTCCCCGTGCTCGGGCGTCGCAACCGGACGACGCCGGCGTTTGCCGTGTTTGTCACGGCCCTGCTGCTGCAGGCGCTCTTGGGTTCCGACCTCCCCGGGGGATTCAGCGAGGCCGTGGTCCTCGTTCTGATGATGTACGCCGTCGGCGCCCACACCGCGGCGCCCGCCACCTACGTGCTGCTGGCGACGAGCCTCATGGTGTTCGCTGTCGTGATCGTCTTGGGTCCCGACCCCCACCCCGCCAACTTCGTGTACATGGCCTCGGTCGTCGCCGCCTCGTGGGTGGCTGGGCTCGTGGTGCGCATGACCGAGGAGCGCAGTCGGCTACTGGGCGAGCGTCGAGCGCTGCAGGAGCGTGCGCGCATCGCGGGCGAGCTTCACGACGTCGTCTCGCACAACGTCTCGGCGATGGTGATCGAGGCGGCGGCGGAGCGGCGCGATCAGGCCTCGGGGAGCCCGGCGGCGCACACGCTGGCCGACATCGAACGACACGGCCGGGAGACACTCACCGAGCTGCGTCGACTGCTGGGGGTGCTCCGAGTCGACGACGCAGCCCCGCTTTCACCGCAACCGGGAGTCGGGGACCTCGAGCGACTGGTGAAGGCGTCCCGCGGCGATGACCTGCAGGTCCAGCTTCGCGTCGAGGGTGACCCCCGGCCGATCGGGACCAGTGCCTCACTGGCAGCCTACCGAGTGGTCCAGGAGGCGATCACCAACGCCCGCAAGCACTCCCACGCGCGCACGCTCGCAGTCGTGGTGCGCTGGCGGCAAGGGCTGCTCGCGGTGGAGGTGACTGACCCTGGACCTGCCCGCCGGACGCACACGTTGCCCGGCTCAGGGGTCGGGCTCCGCGTGATGGCTGACCGTCTCGAAGCCCTCGGCGGCACCCTCGAGACGAGTCGTCCGAAACGAGGCTTCGGCGTCCGGGCCGTGCTGCCGCTGGAGGACAGCTCGGCGGGGACGGCATGACGGTGCGGGTGGTGGTCGCCGACGACCAGGAGGTGATCCGTGCCGGGCTGGTCCGCATCCTCGACGGCGAGCCGGACATCACCGTCGTGGGCCAGGCGGCGGATGGTGAGGCCGCCGTACGCGAAGTCGAACGTGCTGCCGCCCACGTCTGCCTGATGGACATCCGGATGCCCCTGCTCGACGGCTTGGCAGCCACCCGGCAACTCTGCGAGTCCGGTGAGAGGGTGAAAGTCGTCATCCTGACCACCTTCGATCTCGACGAGTATGTCTACGAGGCCCTGCGGATCGGGGCGTCTGGGTTTCTGCTGAAGGACGCGCCCGCTGATGACCTGGTGCGTGCCGTTCGGGTGGCCGCCGCCGGTGAGGCGGTGCTCGCGCCGACCACGACCAAACGGCTGATCGCAGAGTTCGCCAGGAGGCGTCCGCGTCGCCCCTTGCCGGGAAACGTGCTGACGGCGCGGGAGGAGGAGGTGCTCGTGGCCATGGCTCGCGGACTGAGCAACGTCGAGATCGGCCACTCGCTCTTCATCTCCGAGGGGACCGTCCGGACTCACGTGAACCGGCTGCTTGCCAAACTCGGCGTCCGCGACCGGCTGCAGGCCGTGGTGCTGGCCTATGAGTGCGGTCTAGTGGAACCAGGGCACACCACGGACCTCTAGCCGGGCCGGCGCCCGAGATCGCGCCTGTCGGCTCCAGGCGTTGTGGTTTCGAGACGCTCGCTGGCGCGCGCTCCTCCACCAGCGGGGGGCACGCGCCAGAGCCGCCCCATCGGGTGTCGGGGCGGCTCTGGTCAAGAGGGCTGTTCTGGTGGTGGTTCTGCGAAGACTTCGCCTGGATTCTGCGAAGACCCCATGGTGGAGCTGGCGGGAATCGAACCCGCGTCCTGTGGCGCCGTGCCAGGTCTTCTCCGGGTGCAGTTCGTGATAGCGATTTTCTCGGCCCCGGCACTCCCACGAACAGTGTGCCGACGGGCCCAGTCAGGATTGAGTCCCGGTCAACCCTCCTGACAGGAGTTGACCAGCAAGTCCCCTAGATGAGGCCAGGGTCCGGGACGGAGACGGATGCCCGGTCTGACCCTTCGGTCACTGCTCAGGCAGCGAGAGCGAAGTCGTTGCGATGTGAGTCGGCAACTATATTTTCCAACGAACGTTTACGAGATGACGTTGGCTTCTCGACCCGCTTCTCCTGGGACTAACGTCCCCAGTCGAAACCAATCAGCCCCTCTTGAGTTGTTCTGCAGTGAGTCTACGGGGGAACGCTGTCAGACTCATCCTCATTCCTCGTAGACGGGTGCACATGAAGCGCTGGCTCACGCTCCTGCTGGTCCCCCTGCTGCTGTGGACGGCGGTCCCGGCCGCGGCCGCGACCACGCCCCTGCCGGTTGGACCCGACGTCGACTACCAGCTCGGCGGGGGGCGCGACGTCCCCGGAAACGTCGGCATCGTCGTCCGCGACCGTCGGGCCGCCCCGCTCGCCGGGGTCTACAGCATCTGCTACGTCAACGGGTTCCAGACGCAGGCCGAGGAGCGGCACTTCTGGAAGAAGCGGATGAGCCTGGTGCTGCACCGCAACGGCAGGCCCGTCGTCGACTCCGCGTGGAACGAGTGGCTGCTCGACCTCCGCACGGCCCGCAAGCGCGAGCGGCTCGCGAGCATCGTCGGGGTGTGGACGAGGCGCTGCGCCAGGCGGGGGTTCGACGCCGTCGAGTTCGACAACCTCGACTCCTACACGCGGAGCCACGGGCTGCTGACCCGTCGCCAGGCGAGGGCCTACGCGCACCTGCTGGTGCGTACCGCGCACCGGGCGGGGCTGGCCGCAGGGCAGAAGAACCTGTCGGACCTCGACGGCCGCGGCCTCGGCTATGACTTCGCCGTGGCGGAGGAGTGCGGTCGCTACCGCGAGTGTGGAGCGTTCGTCGCGAGCTATGGCCGCCGGGTGCTGTCGATCGAGTACCGCCGCGCCGACTTCGACTGGACCTGCGACCACTTCGGGTCCCAGCTGCCGGTCGTGCTGCGCGACCGGGACCTCAGCCCGACCGGCGTGCGCGCGTGGTGCTGACCCCGCGCTCGAGCCCGAACAGCTCCACCCCGTTGTGCCAGCAGACGCGGCGCAGCCAGTCGTCCCCCAGCCGAGGGTGCCGCCGCGCGAGCCGGGCGAGACCCTCGAGCTGCTCGAGGTAGGGATAGGGGATCGTCGGGAAGTCTGTGCCGAGCAGCACCCGGTCGCCCAGGTCGGCCAGGCGCGGCAGCAGGTCGTCGGGGTACGGCGCCGCCTCGTCGAAGAAGGTCGTGAACACCATCGTGGTGTCGAGCCGCGTGTGCTCGTGGGCCTCGGCCAGGGCGAGGAACTCGGCGTACTCCGGGGCCCCCATGTGTGCGACCACCACCGGCAGCCGCGGGTGCCTCCGGAGCAACCGCTCGAGGTGCTCGGGACCGGTGAACTCGTTGCCGACCGGGCCGGAGCCGACGTGGACCACGGTCGGCGTGCCGGCGTCCTCGATCAGCCCGAAGGCCTCGTCGAGGAGCGGGTCGTCGAGGAGGAACTCCCCGACCTGGGTGTGCAGCTTGAAGACCTCCACCCCGTCCGTGATCAGCTTCCCGACGTAGTCGGCCGCCCCCTCCTCGGGGTAGAAGGTGGCCGACCAGAGGCAGTCCGGGACGTCGGCGGCGAAGTCACGCGCCCAGTCGTTGAGGTAGGCAGCGATCCCCGGGCGATGGGCGTAGGGCAGCGCCGAGAACCGGCGTACGCCGAAGGAGCGCAGCAGCTCGACACGCTCCTCGTGGCTGCCCCGGTAGCGGATCGGCCACTCACGACCGATCTTGGGCCCCGCCTGGTCGAACTGCGCGTAGACCTTGGCCTGCACGTTGGGCGGCAAGAAGTGCACGTGGACGTCGAACAGCCCCGGAAGCCCGAGGTCGCGCCAGAACGGCGGGACCTCGGGCTCCTGGTCGTGCTGCGTGGTGGTCAGCGGCGTACGACGTAGCCGAACGCGGTGGCCAACCAGTTCTGCGCCGCAGCGATGTCGACGCGCTGGTAGCCACCGAGGTAGCGGCAGTTGTCGGTGTAGCCGTAGCTGGTCACGGCCACGATCTTCCCGTTGAGGAACACCGGACCCCCCGAGTCGCCGAAGCAGGTGCCGCCGGTGCCCTTGTTGTCGTTCGGGTTGCCGTTGGTCTGCAGGATCTGCGGCGTGAGCTTCTGGCCGGGCATGTCGACGTAGCGGCGGATCAGCGGGTAGCTCATCGGCTGCGGCTTCTGCGGCCCCTCGGTGGGCTTGCGCACCTCGGTGCCGTAGCCCACCGCGCGGAAGAGCGTCTTGGACAGGTTGGAGGTCTTGATGGCATCCAGCGTGCCGAGGGGTGCGATCGAGGCGGGGGCGATGCCGGTCACGGCCCTGTCGAGACGGACGACGCCGACGTCGTTCCAGTTGGCCGGGTCGGTGAAGTCGCTGTAGTTCGGGTGGACGAAGGCGTCACCCGAGGCGAAGCCGGCGGCCTGCAGCTGCGCGGTCGTGTAGCCGACCGCCGGGTCGGCGTCGGGGAACGGGGAGACGGTGGGCGCGGTGCTGCCCTTGACGATCTCGGACTTGAACGTGACCAGCACCTTGCCGACGACGCCGTCGGTGCAGTGCGCCGCGGTCAGGAGCAGGTCGCTGCGGATCAGCGTCGCGGTGCACCGGTAGCGGTTGCCGTCCGCGTTGTAGGCCAGGATCAGGCCGACGTTGGGGTACTGGTTGCCGGCCGGCGTGCCGCCCGTGCTGGCCATGGCCGGGGCCTGGAGCCCGAGCGCGACGAGGGCGGCCAGGACGACAGCCAGGAATCGCAGGCGCATGTGCAGTTCTCCTTCGGTGGGGTGCATGTCACCCAACCAGACCGAGCCCCTGATGGGAATGCACCCGATGTCGCGATCCGGTGTCAGTCGACGCCCTTGAGCTGACGACCGAGGGCCTGCTGCTTCTCCCGGTCGGCCTGCCGCTCCGCGATGGCGTGCCGCTTGTCGTAGGTCTTCTTGCCGCGGGCCAAGGCGATCTCGACCTTGGCGCGACCGTCCTTGAAGTAGAGCGAGAGCGGGATCAGCGTGAACCCCTTCTCGTGGACCTTGCCCTCGAGCTTGTCGATCTCCTGGCGGTTCAGCAGGAGCTTGCGCACGCGTCGAGGCTCGTGGTTGGTCCAGGTGCCCTCCGTGTACTCCGGGATGTGCACGCCGTGCAGGAACACCTCACCGCCGTCGATCTCGGCGAAGCCATCGACCAGGGTGGCGCGGCCCGCGCGGAGGGACTTGACCTCGGTGCCGACGAGGACCAGGCCGGCCTCGTAGGTGTCGTCGATGTGGAAGTCATAGCGCGCCTTGCGGTTCTGCGCGATGAACTTCTGTCCCTTCTCCTTGGCCATCCGCCCATCCTCTCAGGGGCTGGCAACCGGGTTGCACGGGCGCTGGTCCGGCGTACGAGGTGGAGGGGCGGCGTTCCCTCACTCACATGTAGTTCATGGGGTTCACGGGCACGCCGTCGAGCATCACGGTGAAGTGCAGGTGGCAGGCGGTGGACCAGCCCGTGGTGCCGGCGTACCCCACGACCTCGCCGCGCTTGACGCTGGCGCCGGCCCCGACGCGGTAGGAGCTCAGGTGGTTGTAGATCACCGTCATGTTCTTGCCGTTGACCTGGCCGACGTCGAGGTAGAGGCGGTTGCCGTAGACGTCGGACCAGAACTCGGAGATGACGCGGCCGGAGGCCACGGCGTGGTTGGGGGTGCCGCAGGGGGCGCGGAAGTCGGTGCCGTCGTGCAGGCCCCAGTAGCCGTAGATCGGGTGCCGGCGGTAGCCGAACGGGGAGGTGACGATGCCGGGCACGGGACGGTAGAGGAACCCGCCGGTGCCACCCTTGTAGCCGCCCCGCTGCTTGCGGGCCCGCTGCATGATCAGCGCGCGGATGTGGTCCTCCTGCTTCTTCGCCCGGCTCAGCTGGACCAGGTCGGCCTTGCGGGCGCGGGCCGCCTGCCGTGCCGCTGCGCGTCCGTCCGCGACCAGCGCGGCGACCTCGGTCCGGGCCACCGTGGCCGAGTTCTCGAGCCCCTGCTTCCTCACCAGGTTCGCGCGGGCCCGCTTGCGCTGGGCCGCGACGGCGGTCCGAGCCTTCTCGACGCTGGCCTCCTGGGCGACCATGCGAGCGCGGGCGTCCCGCAGCTGGGCGAGCAGCGTCGTCTGCTTGTCCATCAGCGTGTCCACGGTGTTCAGCTGGCTGGTGACCTCTTCGGGGTTCTGCGAGTTGAGCACGACCGCGAGGCCCATCAGGGCGGGGTCGCCGTTGGCGTAGTTGCTCGCGGCGAGCCGGCCGATCGCCGAGCGCTGGTCCTTGACCCGCTGCCGGGCCGCGTCGAGCTCCACCCGGGCCACGGCCAGGCGGTGCTCCGCGTCCTGCAGGCGCTGCTGCATCCGCTCGTCGACGCGGGCCGCTGCGTCCACCTGGCTCTGGGCCTTGTCGAGCCTGTGCTGGGCGACGGAGAGGGCCGCGCGTGCCTGGGAGAGCCGGCGGGCCGCCGAGGAGAGCGCCTTGCTCGACTCCTCGAGGTCGCCGCGAGCCGACTTCACCTGCCCGGTCGCCTGGCGCTGCTTCTTCTTCAGGTCGTCGGCGGCGGCGTGGGGAACGACCGTCCCGACCAGGACCAGCGTCGCGCAGGCGGCGAGGGTCCGGAACCGCGCCGAGCGTCCGAGACGTCGGGCGCGCGGCGTACTGGGGAAGAAGCCGACCACGAGATGCCTGTCCAGTGTGGGGAAGTAGACGTGCCCGACGACGTTAACCGACCGGTTTCACACTTTGAGGTATTTGCGGGTCATCACGAGTGTCGGGACCAGCGTCAGGAGCACGCCGAGGATCGTGATCCCGATGACGGCGGTGTAGGAGTCGTTCCAGTCGACCCACTCGACGATGTTGGAGGCGGGTCTGAGCTTGTCGTAGATCACGAAGTACATGAAGGCCATCAGCGCCCCCGCCGACAGGCCGATGCCGATCAGCGCCGCCACCAGCGTCTCCATCAGGAACGGCAGCGAGATGTAGAGGCTGGAGGCGCCGACCAGGCGCATGATGCCGATCTCCTTGCGGCGCGCGAACGCCGCGAGCCGGATCGTGTTCGCCACCTGGAGGATCGCGGCGACCAGCAGGAACGCCGCCACCGAGATCGCGCCCCACTTCATCACCTCGATCCAGAAGTAGATCGGCTTGAGCACCTGGCGGAGGTCACGGACCGCGGCGACGCCCGGTGTCTGCGAGAGCGCACCCTCGACGCCCTGGAACTTGTTGGGGTCCTTGAGCTTGACCCAGTAGGACTCCTGCATGTCCGAGGCCTTGACCGTGGAGTAGATCTCCTGCTCGGACTTGTCCTTGGAGACGTAGACCTTCTTCCAGGTCTTGAACGCCTGCGCCTTGGTCTGGTGGTAGTACGACGCCACCTCGGGGTTGTCGTCGATCACGCCCTTGATCGCCTGGCGCTCGGTGGTCGTCACGTCGCCCGAGCAGTTGGCGGCCTTGCTGTTCTGGTTGCACATGAACACCGTGATCTGGAGCTTGTTGCCCCAGAACTTCTCGGCCTTGTCGGCCTGGGCGTTGAGCAGCAGGCCCATGCCCACCAGGGTCAGCGAGACGAAGATCGTGACGATCAGCGCGATGGACATGGACACGTTGCGCTTGAGACCGGACCCGGTCTCGGAGAAGACGTACCTCAGCTGCATGGAGTGGATCAGCCCTTCAGTGCTGGTAGCCGTAGACGCCGGTCGCCTGGTCGCGTACGACGCGCCCGTCGGCCAGCTCGATGACGCGCTTGCGCATCTGGTCGACGATCCCGGCGTCGTGGGTGGCCATGACCACTGTCGTCCCGGTGCGGTTGATCCGGTCCAGCAGCTTCATGATGCCGATGCTCGTGTTGGGGTCGAGGTTGCCGGTGGGCTCGTCCGCGATCAGGATCTTCGGCCGGTTCACGAACGCCCGCGCGATCGCGACGCGCTGCTGCTCGCCGCCCGACAGCTCGTCGGGCATCCGGCGGCCCTTGCCCTCGAGGCCGACGAGCTCGAGCGTCTCGGGCACCACCTTGTTGATGTGGGCGCGGGGCTTGCCGATCACCTGGAGCGCGAAGGCGACGTTCTCCGACACGGTCTTGTTGGACAGCAGCCGGAAGTCCTGGAACACCGTGCCGATCTGCCGCCGCAGCGCCGGGACCTTCCAGCTGCGCAGCCGGTTCAGCTCCCGGTCGGTCACGAAGACCTTGCCCTCGGTGGCGCGGGCCTCCCGCAGCACGAGCCGCAGGAAGGTGGACTTGCCGGAGCCGGACTCGCCGACCAGGAAGACGAACTCACCCGAGGCGATGTCGGCGGTGACGTCCGCGAGAGCCGGCTTGGGGTGGCCGGGATAGGTCGCGGAGACGTTCTCGAACCTGATCACGCTGGTCGAGCATAGGTGCGCACCCCTACGGTTGAGCGCATGCTTGATTCGTCGGCCCGTCGCGCGTGCGTGCTGATCGCTGCCGCCGTGGCGTCCGTGCTGCTGGTGACCGGTTGCAGCGAGGAGAAGAAGGCCACGCCGAAGCCCTCGCCGACGCCGATCGCCAGCCTCAACACGGTGGCCATGCAGGTGCCCCGCATCGAGTTCTGCGGGCTCGTCCCCGCCTCGGCGGTCTCCGACGCGGTCGGTGGCAAGCCGACGCGCACGTCGGCGTACGGCAACGGGGACGTGCAGGGCGTCCGGAGCGTCGGCCGGGACGTCGTGCACGAGATCGGCTGCACGTGGACCGGCAAGGACGGCACCACGGCGCGCGCCTGGGTCTTCGCGCGCCCGATCGACACGGCGTTCGCACGCACGGTGATCGCCTCCAGCCGCGCGAAGAAGGGCTGCACGACGGTGACGGGCCCGGCGTACGGCAAGCCCGCGACCACGCAGCAGTGCGAGTTCGCCGACCGCTCCCGGCGCTTCCGGCACTCCGGGCTGTTCGGGCAGACGTGGCTCAGCTGCGAGCTGGCCTCCCCCGGCCTCGACGCGACGGAGCTGCGCACCCGCACCGACGCGTGGTGCGTGCAGGTCGCCAACGCCCTGAACACCGCCCGTTAGCGGGTCCCGGGCCGGGGCATAGCCTCGGTCGCATGACCATCTCCACCCGACTCCTGCTCGCCCGGCGCCCCGAGGGCGAGCCCACCGACGACTGCTTCGAGATCGCGCAGCACGAGCTCCCCGCCCTCGAGGACGGACAGGTGCTGCTCCGGGTCGTCTACCTCTCGCTCGACCCCTACATGCGCGGCCGGATGAGCGACGCCCCGTCGTACGCCGCCCCGGTCGAGGTGGGCGGCCTGATGGAGGGCGGGACCGTCTGTGTCGTCGAGGAGTCGCGCCACGGCGACTGGCAGCCCGGGGACGTCGCCCTCACCTACTCCGGCTGGCAGACCCACGCCATCGGCGACGGCAGCGGCATGCGGCGCCTCGACCCGTCCGTCGTCCCCGTCTCCACGGCGCTCGGCGTGCTGGGCATGCCCGGCTTCACGGCGTACGCCGGGCTGCTGGAGATCGGCAAGCCGCAGGAGGGCGAGACCGTCGTCGTCGCAGCCGCCACCGGCCCGGTCGGCTCGGCCGTGGGCCAGATCGCCCGGGTCAGGGGCGCCCGTGCGGTCGGCATCGCCGGCGGCGAGGAGAAGCGCCGGTCGCTGCTGGAGGACTTCGGCTTCGACGTCGCGCTGGACCACCGCTCCCCCACCTTCGCCGACGACCTGAAGGCGGCGACGCCCGACGGGATCGACGTCTACTTCGAGAACGTGGGCGGCCACGTGGCCCGCGAGGTGTTCAAGCGGATGAACCTCTACGGCCGGGTGCCGGTCTGCGGCCTGGTCGCCGACTACAACGCGACGGCTGCACCCGAGGGGCCGAACCGGCTGCCGGGCTTCATGCGGCTCATCCTCACCAAGAGCCTGCTGATCCGGGGGTTCATCCAGGGCGAGTTCACCGCCTCGCACGGCAAGGACTTCGTGCGCGACATGTCCGCGTGGGTCGCGGACGGCTCGGTGCGCTACCGCGAGGACGTCGTCGAGGGGCTCGAGGCAGCACCGGAGGCGTTCCGCGGCCTGCTGACCGGCAAGAACTTCGGCAAGCTCCTGGTGCGGGTCTCACCGGACCCGACGTTGTGAGTGCGCCTGCGGTGCCCGGGCCCGTCACGGTCTCGATCGTGCGGCACGTGGCGCCCGAGAACACCGCGCAGATGATCGCCTGGTTGCGGTCGGGCTCGTCGCTGGCCGAGCGCTTTGCCGGCTTCCTCGGCGTCGGCTGGGTGCGGCCGTCGGTCGACTCCGACGAGTGGCACATGCTCTACCGGTTCGCCGACCAGGCCTCGCTGGACGCGTGGGAGTCCTCGCCGCAGCGCACCTGGTGGCTCGGCTCGGCCCAGGGCCTGGTCGGGGAGTCGCGGCTGGAGCGGCGTACGGGCATCGAGGGATGGTTCGACGAGCCCACCACCACCGACGTGCAGGACCTGCGGCCGGCCCCGGCGGCCCCACCGCGCTGGAAGCAGGCCATCGTCATCTGGCTGACGTTCTTCCCGCTGAGCCTGGTGCTGGGACTGCTGCTGCTGTCCACCGGGCTGCACGTCAACATCGTGCTGAGGACGCTGATCACCACGATCGTGGCGACGCCGATCATGACCTACGGCCTGCTGCCCTGGATGACCAAGCGCTTCGAGTGGTTCCTCAAGCCGCGACCCCAGGCCGGTTGAGCCTGTCGAACCCCTTCACGCCGCTTGAGCCTGTCGAAACCCCTTCACGCCGGTTGAGCCTGTCGAAACCCCCGCGATCTGGGTACGACGGGAGCACCGACGACCCGAGGGGGCACGCATGCCGAAGGCCTGGAGCGCGAAGCGCGAACGCCAGTTCGAGCACATCAAGGAGGGCCTCGAGGACCAGGGCCGCAACGAGGACACCGCCGAGGAGATCGCGGCCCGCACCGTGAACAAGGAGCGCGCCCGCTCGGCGAGGCCGAGGAGACGAGCAAGACCTCCACCGACGACATCTCCTCCGGCCGCCGCGGCGGCCTCCGCTCCCACCAGGGCCCCGGCGGGCGTACAAAGGACCAGCTCTACGCCGAGGCCAAGAAGAAGAACATCAAGGGACGCTCCAAGATGAGCAAGGCCGAGCTGGAGAAAGCGGTCGGCAGGTAGATCACCGTCGGTGGATCAGACCTGGGCGTCGACGCCC
>CAVSUC010000009.1:0-125066 GCA_963731075.1 uncultured Actinomycetota bacterium | reverse complement strand
GGTCGCGCGGTCCCAGAGGACGACGGTCTCGCGCTGCACGCTGAGGGCCACGCCGACGACGCGCTCGGCGTACTCCGGGGTGACGCAGGACTGCACGCTGCGCTGCACGCCCGACCAGATCTCGTCGGCGTCCTGCTCCACCCAACCGGGTTGGGGGTGGTTCTGGGAGAGGGGTACGACGCTCTGCGAGAGCACCGAGCCCCGGGAGCTCACCAGCATCGCCTTGGTCGAGCTGGTGCCCTGGTCGATCGCGAGGATCAGGTCCTCAGCCACGCACACCACCGATGACCTCACGGGCGGCCCGCACGATGCTCTCCGTGTTCAGGCCGAAGTGGTCGAGGAGGTACGACGCGCTGCCGGTCGGCGCGAACTGGCCATCGATGCCGAGGATCCGCATCCTGCACGGGGATTCCTGCGACACGAAGGACGCCACGGCCGACCCGAGGCCGCCGCTCAGCGTGGCCTCCTCGACGGTGACGATGCCGTTCGTCTGGGTGGCAGCGGCAAGCAAAGCGGCCCGGTCGAACGGCTCGACGAAGGCCATGTTCAGCACGCGCGCCTCGACACCGTCGGCGGCGAGCTCTTCGGCCGCCCAGAGCGCGCGGGAGACCATCGTGCCGATCGCCACGATCGTGACGTCGCCACCCGGGCGCACCTCGACGGCCTTGCCGGACTCGAAGAGGTCGGTCTCGGTAGAGACCTCGGGCACCTTGAAGCGCGGGATGCGGAGGTAGGCACCGCGACCGAGACCGGCCGCCCAGCGAACAGCCGAGCGGGTCTGCAGCGGTCCGGCCGGCACGACGACCGGCAGGCCGGCCACGGCCCGCATCCAGGAGAGGTCCTCGATCGAGTGGTGAGTCGGACCGAGCTCGCCGTACGCCATGCCCGGGCTCTGCCCGCACAGGATCACGTGGCGCTCACTGTAGGCGACGTCGGCCTTGATCTGCTCGGTCGCACGGCCGGTGAGGAACGGCGCCGCCGCGCACACGAACGGGATCAGCCCGGCGTTGGCGAGGCCGGCACCGACGCCGACGAGGTCCTGCTCCGCGATGCCGACGTTGAACAGCCGGTCGGGGAACTCCTCACGGAAGCCGGTCAGGTTGCTGGAGCCGACCGAGTCGTTGCAGACCGCGACGATGCGGTCGTCCGCGCGAGCCAGCTGGGCGAGCTCGTCGGCGAAGTCGACCCGGCAGTCGAAGGTGGGGGCGTCGGTGACGACGAGGGAACTGGCGGTGGTCATGCGGAGAGCTCCTCGAGTGCGGCCCGGACCTGCTCGTCGGTGGGCACCTTGTGGTGCCACTCGACGCGGTCCTCCATGAAGGACACGCCCTTGCCCTTGATGGTGTCGGCCACGATCGCGACCGGCTTGCCGGTGGTCGACGGGCCCATGGCCTCGGCGATCGCCAGGTGGTCGTGCCCGTCGATGCGACGGGTCTCCCAGCCGAAGCTGGTCCACTTGTCACCCAACGGCTCGAGGGTCTTGGTGTCTTCGGTGCGGGCACCCTGCTGTAGGCGGTTGCGGTCGACGATCGCGGTGATGTTGTCGAGCTCGTAGTGGGCGGCCGTCATGGCCGCCTCCCAGTTGCTGCCCTCCTGCATCTCGCCGTCACCCATGACGACGATGGTGCGGAAGTCCTCGCCGAGCAGCTTGGCTCCGAGCGCGCAACCGGTGGCGACCGGGAACCCGTGGCCCAGCGGGCCGGTGTTGGTCTCGACGCCGGGGACCTTGACCCGGTTGGGATGGCCGTTGAGCGGCGACAGTGGTTTGGCGAAGGTGGCGAGCTCGGCCCGCGGGAAGAACCCGCAGGACGCCAGTGTGGAGTACAGCGCCGCAGCGCAGTGGCCCTTGCTAAGCACGAACCGGTCGCGGTGCCGGTCGTCGGGCTTCGTCGGGTCGACGCGGAGCGCGTGCCAGTAGGCCGTGACCAGCAGGTCGGTCACCGACAGGTCCCCTCCGATGTGGCCGAGCTGCGATCCCTGGATCGTGGTGACGATGTCGCGGCGGACCTGGGTGGCGACGGTGACGAGAGCGCGGCGCAGGTCTTCGCCAGTGAGGTCGCGGTTTCGCTCCGCGGTCACGGCGTACGCTGCTGCGGCCGAGGCGTCGACGGTCAGGACGGACGAGGCCACCGTGGTCGTGGTCATGCGTCTCCGCCGGCCACTTCGGCCATGGCCGAGTAGAGCGCCTTCTTCACGATCCGCTGTGCCAGCAGGGCGTCCTGCGCGTCCTGCGCGTCGTGCAGGGCATCGTGGTCGAGGCGGTGCAAGGCCCTGTGGAAACCGCGCATGGTCTCGATACCGTCCTTCGCTGCCTGCACTGAGTCCTCACGGAACGGGAACTGGTCGAGCTGCCACACGCCCTCCCAGCCGGCGGTGTGCAGTGCGTGGAAGAACTCGAAGGTCTCCAGAAGGTGCACCGAGCCGACGACCATGTCGTCGTCCCAGCCGCGAAAGTTGTCGTTGACGTCGATGGCGAAGAGCCGCTCGCGAGACAGGGCCAGCTTCGCCGCCTCGGCCGGTGACTCGCCGCCGTAGAGCGAGTGGCCGAAGTCGAGCAGGATTCCGACGTTGTCGCGGTCCATCTCCTCGACGGCCAACAACGTGCGGGCACAGGAGGAGAACACCATCCGGTTGCGCGGCTCGCGGGGCTTGTACTCGATGCAGAACCTCATGTCGGGGAAGTTCGTGGCCAGCTCCCGGACCGCGTCCACGGAGTACTTCCACAACTGCGCGTGGTCGGCCTGGAACGGGTAGTCGACACCGTCCTGGCCAGGCCACAGCTTCACGTAGTCGCAGCCCAGATCGGTGGCGAGCACCGCTGCCTGGGAGACGAGGTCGATCGCCTTGGCCCGGACCTTGGCGTCGGGGTTGGTGAAGCCACCCTTGACGTAGTCGCGGTTGTAGATCTCCGGCGTGACCGCGACTGCACTCACCCCCGCCTTGGCCAACGCAGACTTGATGTCGGCGGTGTCGACGTCCTTGGGCGCGAACGGCCAGTTCAGGTCGACGACCGACAGCGAACCCACCTCGCCGGCCAGCGCGATCGCCTCGAGGGTGGTCACCGGGTCGGCGTATCCCTCGGTCGCGTAACGGTCCACGTAGCTGGCGAAGTGCCAGATTCCCGCACCGTAGCGCGGTTCTCGAATATCTATGCGTTGCTGATCTGACATGCAGAGAGCATGATCCCTAGCGCCATCCGAAGTCAATGACTTGGGGCAAGTTTCTGTGGCGACCGTCACAAACGCCCCGGATGCGGTGAGTGCGACGTCCACCCCGACAGCCCTGGAAGTGCGGTCGGGCGAAGTTTCGTGGCCCCGGTGCCGGTGAGGGCCAGGGTCAGCCAACGCCGCCGCTGAGAGCGCACCCGATCGCGGGCTCACGCTCGTGTGCGCTCAGGTCGGACTCAGTGATCAGCAGCAGAATCACCGCGTCGTGCGAGCGTCGCGAGCAACACCGTCCCGATGGGACCGCGTCAGCTCAAGCAGGTCGCGGGCCTGATCGACCGTGAGCGCCTGCACTGCACGGCGTCGGCGAGGTGCGCGCCGGACCTCGCGCATCGGGTTGGCAGTCAACGCGTCGTGGCGCACCGCCATCGCGAACATCTGCGCGAGCACGCTGCGGGCAACTCGAGTGGTGCGACCACTGAGGTCGACTCGGGTCAGTGCCTCATCGACGACCCCCGTCCTGGCCTCGGTCAGCCGCAGCCCGCCAAGGTGAGGGTTGATGATGTGGGACAGGGTGCTCTGGTACCCAGCCAGGGTCTGCGGCGACACCGCGCCTATGTCCTTGCCGCGCCCACTCTCTGTCGAAGAGTCCCGAGCCTCCTCGCGGCGGCGCCGCATCCAGTACTCCCCCAGCTCCTGCACGGTCATGTTCGGCTCGGCTCCACGAAAGCCCAGCGGGCGCCTCAGTGCCAGTCGCTCCTGGAGCGCCTTCTCGGCATCACGGCGTCCGGGCCGCCGGGCCTTGACGAGACGCCGGCAGCCGTCGAGGTCACGTACCCACACTGCGGCCAGCCACTGCTGCGAGGCACCACTGGTGACCGGACGGACCCAGATCGCTCCAACCTCAGTCACCCGCGTGCGACTACTCAACAGCGTGACCTCCCTGTCCTCATCGAGGATCCCGCCTAGATGACGAGCGAAGCGGGAACTATGCCGCGAAGCAGGCCGTCTGGCCAATCACTCAGGACCGGTGACCCACTGGTGACCCACTGGTGACCCACTGGTGACCTAGCCACCGTGAAGCTCCGGTCGACAGGCCGAGAAGGCTGCGTCTGTGCAGGTCAGGGAGGGTGTCTCGGAGCCGCTGTTTGGCTCCGGGTGATGCTTGACCTGGTGGCTTCGCCAGTTCGTTGACACTTCTGGTTCGAGGTTAGTCCTCGATCCGGGGGATCGAGGCTTTCTTCTTTCGGACCTCCCCTCTGCTGGTTCGGGGCACGGTCTTGAGCAGCTGGTTGCCGTCCCAGACCTGGAGCACCTGGTCGGTGACGTGCACGTCGACCCGGTGACCAGCCGCGGCCTTGCCCAGACAGATCTGCTGCCAGGAAACCGAGATCACACCGTTGGCGCCGGCTCGACGAGCCACCCAGGCGTCGCCGGTGCGGTCACCAGGCCCATCTAGGAACGCGACTCTGGCTGGGCTGGTGCGCCGCTCGAAGCGAGCGACCGGCGGCACCATCCCGATCGCCGAATGCGGCCGGTGCTGGTTGTAGTCGGCCACCCACTCATCGAGCTCGGCCTGCGCGGTGGCCAGGTCGGCGAAGACCCGGTCGGTGCGGAACTCCGCACGCAGGGTGCGGTGGAACCGCTCGATCTTCCCGGTCGTCGTCGGGGAACGCGGCTGGGTCAGCCGGTGGGTAATCCCGTTCTCCCGACACACCCGGTCGAAGAGCACCTCGACCGCAGGCCGGTTGAACCGGCCGGTGAACACCTTGCCGTTGTCGGTCAAGATCTCCTCGGGCACCCCATAGGTCCGCATCGCCAATGCCAGCCCGTCACAAACCCGCTGCGCGGTCTCCCGCAGCATCAAGTAGGCACTGATGCAGAACCTCGAGTGGTCATCGACCCCGGTCAACGCCTTGGCCCGCCGGCCGCCGGCCAGCAAGAACCCACCCACCACATCGAGCTGCCACAACTCCATCGGCGCACCGCGTTCCCACCGCTTCCAGTGCTCGGCACGCCGACGCCGAGCCGCCGGCTCGATCAGGCCCGCGCGCACCAGCGCGCGATAGATCCCTGAGCGTGACGGCACCAGCTCACCGGGCCCAGCACTGCGTTGGAGTTCATACAAGATCCGACGTGGACCCCACCCCGGATGAGTACGCCGCATCTCCAGGACCCGCGCCTCCACCACGCCGGACATCTGGTGCGGACACGACACCGGCCGACGTGACCGGGTCTCCAACCCCGCCAACCCGGACTCCTCATACCGACGCAGCCAGGCATGGACCGACTGCCTCGAGACACCCCACTGCTGCGCGACCTCCGAGACCGACGCACCATCGGACAAGACCGCCATCACCGCTTGATACTTCTGCTCCTGCACGCTCAGCTCCATGAACATGAACCTGAGTGTCAAGAATCAGCCGGAGCCACTGTCAAGCATCAGCCGGAGCCGTGTAAAGCAAGAACCCGAGCCAATCCGTCAAGGATGACCCGGGTCCCTACAGTGTCTCGGAGCCGCCTGTCGGAATCGAACCGACGACCTTCTCATTACGAGTGAGACGCTCTACCGACTGAGCTAAGGCGGCGCAATGCCCGGCCGGTCAGCCGGGCACGCCGGACGAGTATAGAACCGGTGGTGCCCGGGTCTCCAAACGCCCTCAGCAGGAGAGTCCGTCCTTCGGAACCGTCCCGCCGATGAGGTAGTCCTGGAGGGCGTCGTCGACGCAGGCGTTGCCCTGCTGGAAGCCGGTGTGGCCGTCGCCGTCGCGACTGACCAGGACGCCGGAGTCGAGCTGCTGGGCGAGGGCGACGGCCTGTTGGTAGGGCGTGGCCGGGTCACGCGTCGTGCCGACGACCACGATCGGGGGCGCACCCTTGGCGGCCATGGCGGCGGGGCGGTTGCCGGTGTGCACCGGCCACGAGTCGCAGGAGGACAGCCCGTAGGCGAAGATCCGACCGAAGGTCGGTGAGGCCTTCTCGAACTCGGGGATCTTGCTCTCGATCTCGTCGGCCGGGACGCCGTCGTCGTGGTCGAGGCAGTTCACGGCGTACAGCGCGGCCATGGAGTTGTCGGTGTAGGAGCTCGGTCCGCGGGAGGTGTACTGGTCGGAGAGCTGCAGCAGGGTGCTGACGTTGCCCTGGAAGGCCTGCGTCAGCGCCGCCGTGAGCAGGGGCCAGTAGGTCTTCACGTAGAGCGGGACGATGATGCCGAAGTTGGCCAGGCCCTCGGTGACCACGCGGCCGTTGGGAGCGCGGACCGGCTTGGCGTCGAGCTCCCCCAGCAGCGCCTTGATCCGCGCGGTGCCGGCGTCGACGGAGTCGCCGAGGACACAGCTGCCGCGCCCGACGCAGTCCGCCACGTAGGCGCGCAGCGCGGTCTCGAAGCCCCGGGCCTGTCCGAGCGCCAGCTGCTCGGTCGACAGGGAGGGGTCGATGGCGCCGTCGAGCACCATCCGGCGGACGTGCGTGGGGAACAGGTCGGCGTACGTCGCGCCGATGAAGGTGCCGTACGACGCGCCGAGGTAGTCCAGCTGCCGCTCCCCCAGCGCACCGCGCAGGACGTCCATGTCCTTGGCGACCTCGACCGTCGAGACGTGCTTGGCCAGCTCCCCTCCCCGCGTGAGGCAGCCCTGGCCGTAGTCGGCGGTGAGGCGCAGCAGCCGGTCAGCCTCCTCGCCGTTGTCCGGGTCCGGGTCGGCGGCCAGGAGCTCGTCGGTCTGCTTGGTGCCCGCGCACTCCAGCGGCGTGCTCTTGCCGATGCCGCGCGGGTCGAAGCCGACGATGTCGAAGTAGCGCGTCAGGGGACCGCCGAAGGTCGAGGCGCCACCGGCGGCATAGCTGACCCCGGAGCCGCCGGGCCCGCCGGGGTTCACCACGAGCTGGCCCACGCGCTTGCTGCGCTCGGTGGCCGGCGCCCGCAGCACCGCCAGCGTGATGGTCTTCCCGTCCGGCTTCGCGTAGTCGAGCGGCACCGTCAGGCGGGAGCACTGGTTGCCGTCGCAGGAGCGCCAGTCGAGCTTCTGCTCGTAGAAGCGGGCCAGCTCGGCGGGGTACGTCGGCTTCTCGGCCGTGGTGCTCGGCTTCGGCGGTGCGGCCAGCCGGCCGGAGCCCGACGAGTCGTGCAGGAACGCGTAGGCGGCCCACCCGGCGAGACCGGCCCCACTGAGACCGACCACCACGACCAGGACCACCGCGATGACGATCGTCGCCGTGCTCGGTCCCTGCCGCCGCGGAGGAAAGGGCGGCAACGGGGCAGACATGGCGCAAGCCTAGGGTCCGGCCCCACACCCGGTGCGCGAACGTCCGGAACGGCCTCAGTCCCGCACGACGCGGAGCGCGACCATCATCGACTCGAGCGCCAGCAGCGGCGGGACGTTGAACTCCAGCATCTGCTCGCGCGCCTCGAAGATCGCCTCGATGCGGCCGAGGGACTGCTCCGGCGAGGACGCATGGGCCAGGGCGACGACGTCCCCGCGCAGCTCCTCGTTGACCAGCTCGGACTCCGCACCGAGCTGCAGGGTTAGCACGTCGCGGTAGACCGAGACGAGGTCCATCAGGCCTCGGTCGACCACGTCGAGGACGCGCCGCTTGGCCCGGGTCTTCTGCGACTTCTCCATGTCCCGGAGGGCGGGGGCGTACTCCCGCGGACGCCGGCCGCGCTCGACCACCCCGTAGGCGCGGTCGAGGTCGGCCTTCTCGCGCTGGTCGTGCTCGTTGGTGAGGGCCTCGGCCTCCTCCTTGGCCAGGTCGCTCAGGTCCGCCGCGGCGGCCAGGCACGCACCGAGGGTCGACAACCGGCCCGGGATGGCGACGACCTCCATCCGCCGTCGCCGGGTGTCCTCGTCACGGGCGAGGGCGCGGGCGCGCCCGATGTGGCCCTGGCTGGCGCGGGCGGCGTACGACGCGGTCTCGACGCCGATCCCCTCGGTGCGCACGAGGAAGTCGGTGACGTCGTCGACCGACGGTGTCGCGAGCACGACCAGGCGGGTGCGGGAGCGGATCGTCGGCAGGACGTCCTCGACCGTCGGCGCGCAGAGCAGCCAGACCGTGCGTTCGGTCGGCTCCTCGATGGCCTTCAGCAGGGCGTTCGCCGCCTGGTCGGTGAGCCGGTCGGCGTCCTCCACGACCATCACCTGCCAGCGGTTGCCGACCGGCGCCAGCGCCGAGCTGCGGACCAGGTCGCGCACCTCGTCGACGCCGATGGAGAGCTTCTCGGTGCGGGTGATGCGTACGTCGGGGTGGGAGCCGACGTCGATCTCGTGACAGGAGTGGCACTGCCCGCAGCCGGCGTCCTCGCACTGCAGCCCGGCGGCGAACGCGATCGCTGCGTTGGACCGGCCGGACCCGGGCGGCCCCGTGAACAGCCAGGCGTGCGACATGTCCCCCGCCACCGCGCGCTGGAGCCGCTCGATGAGCGCGCCCTGGCCGACCAGGCGGTCCCAGACCGTGCCGACGGTGGTGGTCATCGGGGCACCCGCTCGAGCACCGGTGCGAGGGCCGCGTGCACGGCCTCGGCGATCTCGGCCACCGGGGCGCGCGCGTCGAGCACGAGGTAGTGGTCGGGATCCGCCGCGGCCAGGCGCAGGAACTCCGCGCGCACCCGCTGGTGGAACTCGATCGACTCCCCCTCGATGCGGTCGCGCTCGGTGAACCGGGTGAGGCCCTGGGCGGGGTCGAGGTCGAGCAGCACGGTCAGGTGGGGACGCAGGTCCTCGGTGGCCCAGCGGGCGACCCACTCGAGCTCGGCGCCGTCGAGGGAGCGACCGGCGCCCTGGTAGGCCAGGGTCGAGTCGACATAGCGGTCGGTGACGACGACCTCTCCCCGCTCGAGGGCGGGCCCGACGACGGCATGCAGGTGCTCGGCCTTGTCGGCGGCGTAGAGCAGCGCCTCGGTCCGGTCGGCCAGCTCACCGGTGGCCGGGTCCAGCACGATCTGGCGCACGGTCGCGCCGACCGGGGTGGCGCCGGGCTCGCGGGTGAGGAGCACGACGTGCCCGTCGGCCTCGAGCCGCTCGCGCAGCAGCCGCGACTGCGTCGACTTGCCGGCCCCCTCGCCCCCCTCGAAGCAAACGAAGACGCCATGCGAGGCATAGACGCCTGGGAACCGATGGGACACGAGGGCCAGCCTAGGGGGCGGGGGTGACGGGGTCGTCATGACCGGGCTGTGCGGCGTACTCCCCCCTCGATACTGGCACTTCCCCACCGTTGCAACGAGGGGGAAGTGACAGTTTCACTGGGGACCCAGTGAAACTGCCGGTCGCTCAGCTCTTCTTCGCCGCAGCCTTCTTGGCGGTCTTCTTGGTCGCCTTCTTGGCCGTCGACTTCTTCGCGGTCTTCTTGGCCCCGCGCTTGGCGGTCTTCTTGGCCGGGCCCTTGGCGCGACGCTCGGCGAGGAGCTCGGCGGCGCGCTCGAGGGTGAGGGAGTCGACGGCGTCGTCCTTACGGAGGGTGGCGTTGTACTCGCCGTCGGTGACGTACTCCCCGAAGCGGCCGGCCTTCACCACGACCGGAGCGCCCGAGACCGGGTCGTTGCCGAGCTCCTTCAGCGGCGCGGACGCGGCGGCGCGTCCGCGCTGCTTGGGCTGGGCGTAGATCGCAAGCGCCTGCTCCTCGGTGATCGTGAAGAGCTGGTCCTCGGTCTCCAGCGAGCGCGAGTCGGTGCCCTTCTTCAGGTAGGGCCCGTAGCGACCGTTCTGCGCGGTGATCTCGACGCCCTCGCCGTCGACGCCGACGACGCGCGGCAGCGAGAGCAGCTTGACCGCCTGCGCGAGGTCGATGGTCTCCAGGGACATGTCCTTGAACAGCGAGCCGGTGCGGGGACGCGCCTTCTTGGGAGCGTCCTCCGGCAGCAGCTCGGTGACGTAGGGGCCGTAGCGGCCGTTCTTCGCGACCACCTCGAGCCCGGTCTCCGGGTGCACCCCGAGCGGGGTCTCCTCGCCGGCGGGGCTGGCGAGCAGCTCCTTGGCCTTCTCCAGCGTCAGCTCGTCGGGCGGCAGGTCGTCGGGGACGTTGGCCTTCGTGGCGGCCGGGGTGCCGTCCTCGCCGGGACCCTCGAGGTAGGGACCGTACTTGCCCACCCGCAGCGAGATGCCGCTGTCGTCGCCGCCGACGGGGAAGGTCGCGAGCTCCTTCGCGTCGATGTCGCCCAGCTCGGTGACCAGCTTCTTGAGCCCCTCGACGTCGCCGAAGTAGAACTCGCCCAGCTCGGTCACGCGGTCGCGGCGACCACCGGCGATCTCATCAAGCACGTCCTCCATCTGCGCGGTGAACTCGTAGGAGACGAGCCGCGTGAAGTGCTCCTCGAGCAGCCGGACCACCGAGAACGCCAGCCAGGCCGGGACCAGTGCGGTCCCCTTCTTGTAGACGTAGCCGCGGTTGAGGATCGTGCCCAGGATCGAGGCGTACGTCGAGGGCCGGCCGATCTCGCGCTCCTCGAGCTCCTTGATCAGCGTGGCCTCGGTGTAGCGGGCCGGCGGCTTGGTCGAGTGACCCTCGGCCCGGATGGCGGCCGCGCTGACCGAGTCGCCCTCGGTGACGTTGGGCAGGCGCGTCTCCTGGTCGTCGGCGTTCGACTCGTCGTCCTTGCCCTCGACGTAGGCCTTGAGGAAGCCGTGGAAGGTGATCACGCGACCGCTGGCGGAGAACACGACGTCCTCGCCGGTCGACGACGCCCCACCGAGGCGGATGGTCACCGACTGGCCGACGGCGTCCTTCATCTGGGAGGCGATGGTGCGCATCCAGATCAGCTCGTAGAGCCGGAACTGGTCACCGGTCAGGCCGGTCTGCGCCGGCGTACGGAAGGAGTCGCCGGCCGGGCGGATCGCCTCGTGCGCCTCCTGCGCGTTCTTGACCTTCGAGGTGTAGGTCCGCGGCGCGTCGGGGACGTACTCCGGGCCGTAGAGGTCGCGCGCCTGGCTCCGAGCCGCCGAGATCGCCGTCCCCGAGAGCGTGGTGGAGTCGGTGCGCATGTAGGTGATGAAGCCGTTCTCGTAGAGACGCTGCGCGACCGACATCGTGGAGGAGGCGCTGAAGCCGAGCTTGCGGCTGGCCTCCTGCTGCAGGGTCGTCGTCCGGAACGGGGCGTAGGGCTTGCGGGTGTAGGGCCGCGACTCGACCGAGCGGATGGAGAACTCGGTGTCGTGCAGGGCGTCGGCCAGCGCCTCGGCCCGGGTCTTGGTCAGGTGCACGACGTGGCGCTTCGCGCCGGTTGAGCCGCTCGATTGCAGCTCGCCGTCGGGCCCGAAGTCGCTGCCGCGGGCCACACGGGTGTCGTCGATCGAGTGCAGCTTGGCCGGGAACATGCGCTGCTCGTGCTTCTCGCCGGCATCGAAGGTGCCCTCGAGGTCCCAGTAGGAGGCGACGCGGAACTTCATCCGCTCCCGCTCACGGTCGACCACCAGCCGGGTCGCCACGGACTGGACCCGACCCGCGGACAGGCCCGACATCACCTTGCGCCAGAGCACCGGGCTGACCTCGTAGCCGTAGAGCCGGTCGAGGATGCGGCGCGCCTCCTGCGCCTCGACGAGGTCCATGTCGATCTCGCGGGGGTTCTCGACCGCCGCGTTGATGGCGGCCGGCGTGATCTCGTGGAAGACCATCCGGTGCACCGGCACCTTGGGCTTGAGCTCGTCGAGGAGGTGCCAGGCGATCGCCTCGCCCTCGCGGTCCTCGTCGGTGGCGAGGTAGAGCTCGTCGGCGTCCTTGAGGAGGCCCTTGAGCTTGGTCATGTGCGACTTCTTGTCGCGGGAGACGACGTAGACCGGCTCGAAGTCGTGGTCGACGTCGACGCCGAGACGCGCCCACGGCTCCCCCTTGAGCTTGGCGGGGATGTCCGCGGCGCTCTGCGGGAGGTCGCGGATGTGCCCGATGGACGACTCCACGACGTAACCCCGGCCGAGGTACCCCGCGATGGTGCGGGCCTTGGCCGGTGACTCGACGATGACAAGCTTGTGTGCCACTTCTCGGTTACTCATCCTTTGCGGTGCGGGTGGTCACGGGGCGACACCGGGTGGGTCCGGACCGCTCCGAGCCCCGTCAAGGTAGCGCGTCGTCGCAACGGCTTCGTGAACCCGTCCAGTCCCGGCCCCGCCGGCCCCGTAGGGGCCCCGTGGGTGCGGCTGGTCTACTCCCTGCCGATCTCACCTCAGTGCTTGCCGCTCCAGCTGTCCCAGAGCGCGGCGTAGGAGCCGCCCGCCGCGACCAGCTCGTCGTGCGTGCCGAGCTCCGAGATCCGCCCGTCCTCGACGACCGCCACCCGGTCCGCGTCGTGCGCCGAGAACAGCCGGTGCGCGATCGCGACCACGGTGCGGCCCTCGAGCACGGCGGCCAGCGACCGCTCGAGGTGGCGTGCGGACCGCGGGTCGATCAACGAGGTCGCCTCGTCCAGGACCAGCGTGTGCGGGTCCGCCAGCACCAGTCGGGCCAGCGCGACCTGCTGGGCCTGCGCGTCGGTGACGAGGCGGCCGCCCGACCCGACGACGGTGTCGAGTCCGTCAGGCAGCGCGTCCACCCAGCCGAGCGCGTCCACCGCGTCGAGCGCGGAGCGGATCTGCTCGTCGGTCGCTCGCCCCCCGTCGGTCGTCGAGCCCGTCGAGACCGCCAGCGCCAGGTTCTCGCGCAGCGTCCCGACGAACACGTGGTGCTCCTGGGTGACCAGGGCGACGTGACCGCGCAGCTCCTCGAGGGGCAGCTCCACGAGCGGTACGCCGCCGACCGTCACCGACCCGGTCCGCGGCGGGTGGATCCCCGCCAGCAGCCGGCCCAGCGTCGACTTGCCGGCCCCGGACGGGCCGACCATCGCGATCCGCTCGCCCACGCCGACCTGCAGGTCGATGCCGTGCAGGACGTCGCGGCCGTCCACGTAGGAGAACCGCACGTCCTCCGCCCCGAGCTGCTCCCCCTCGGGACGACGACCGGAGACCTCGCGGTCGTCGGGCACCGAGGCCACCCCGAGCAGCCGCGCCAGCGACGCGGCGCCGAGCTGGAGCTCGTCCAGGATCGACACCACGCGGTCGACCGGGTCGATCAGCATCTGCACGTAGAGCGTGGCCGCCGTGACGTCGCCCAGCGAGACCTGCCCCTGGGTGTAGAGGTAGCCGCCCAGCAGCAAGGTCGCGACCGTGGGGATCAGGTAGGCCAGCTCCATGCTCGGGAAGAACACCGTGCGCAGGTAGAGGGTGTAGCGCTCCGCGGCGTACGACTCGGTGATGTCGTCGTCGATCGCCCGGATGCGCTCGGGTCCGAGCCCCAGCGACTCGACGCTGCGGGCGCCGTCGACCGTCTCGGTGAGGGTCGCGTTGATCTGGGAGTACGACGCGCTCTCGCGCAGGTAGCCGTCCTTGGCGCGGGCGAGGTACCACCGCAGGCCGATCACGAGAGGGGGTACGCCGAGGAGGCACGGCAGCGCGACCCACCAGCCGACGCTGATCGCGGCCCCGAAGGTGATGACCGCCGTGACCACGGCGATGATCCACTCGGGCATCGCCCAGCGCACCGACCAGCCGAGCTGGTCGATGTCGCGGCCGGTGCGCGTCAGCAGGTCCCCCGACCCCGCCGACTCGACGACCCCCACCGGCAGCGCGAGGGTGTGCCCGACGAAGTCCTCACGCAGCTCCGCGAGGACCTGCTCGCCGAAGACCTGGCTGAGGTAGCGCGCGTAGCGGGTCAGCACGGTCTGCAGCAGCAGGAACCCGGCGAGCACGACGACGATGCGGTCGACGTGCGCTGTCGTGGTCCCCTTCTCGACCGCCTCCACGAGGTCGCCGAGCAGCCGTGGCGCCGCGATCGCGGCCAGCGCGGCGAGCACGTGCAGGAGCAGCGCCCCGCCGATCATCCGGAGGTGCTGGCGGCCGATGGCTCGGGCGTGCGCGCGGACCTCACGGCCGTCGGCGACGGGGAGCATGGTGCTCATGAGGTGGACACCTCGCTCTCGCGGATGACGACGCGGCGGTAGGACGCATCGGTGTCGAGCAGGTCCTGGTGGCGACCGGTCGACACCACTCGGCCGTCGCGCACGAACGCCACCTCGTCCATGGCGTCGAGCATGAGCGGGCTGCTCGTCGTCACGACGGTCGTGCGCCCGGCGCGGTGCTCGCGCAGCCGGGCGGCGATGCGTGCCTCGGTGTGGGCGTCGACCGCCGAGGTCGGCTCGACCAGGACCAGCACCTCGGGGTCCAGCGTGAGCACCCGGGTCAGCACCAGCCGCTGGCGTTGGCCGCCCGAGAACGTCCGGCCCCGCTCGGCCACGACCGTGTCGAGGCCGTCGGGCAGGGCCGCCAGGATGTCGGCCGACGAGGTCGTCTCGAGGGCGCGCGACACGTCACCGTGGCCGGTGAGGTCCAGCCGGTCCCCCAGCCGTCCCGAGAACAGCTGGGCTCCGGTGTCGGACACGACGATGCGCCGGCGTACCTCCTCGCGGTGGAGCGCGCTCAGCGGCACCCCGCCGAGGCGGACCTCGTCGTCCACCTCGGGCGCGCACATGCCGAGGCGGTCGGCGAGCGCTGCCGACTCGTCGGGCTGCTCGCCGACGACGGCGACCAGCGTGCCCGCCCGGACACGCAGGCCGGACCGCAGGTCGACGAGGTCGGACCCCGGCTCCGGCGAGGGCGCGGGCGACACCGGGTCGACGTGGTCGGAGGTCAGCGCGAGCACGCGGCAGACCCGGGCGGCCGACACCCGGGCACGGATGAGCTTGTCGGCGTACTCCGTGGCGGTGCGCAACGGGATCATCAGGAACGCCGCGTAGCCGTAGAACGCGACCAGCTCCCCGGCGGTGATCCGGCCCTCCACGGCGTAGCGGGCGCCCAGCCAGACCACGGCCACGACGAAGACTCCGGGCAGCAGTATCTGGAGGGCGTCCAGCATCGACTGCAGCCGCGCGACCTGTACGCCGGCACGGCGCGCGGTCTGGGACTCGCGACGGTAGCGGTCGTGGAAGACCTGCTCGCCGCCGATGCCGCGCAGCACGCGCAGCCCGGCCACGATGTCGCTCGCGGTGTTGGACAGCCGGCCCATCAGCTCCCGCTGGTGCGCGCTGCGTCGCTGCAGCGGGCCGAGGATCGGCCCGACCAGGAGCACGAGCACGGGCACCCCGACCAGCACCAGGACGCCCAGGGTGACCGAGGTCTGCAGCAGGATGACCGCCACCAGGACGAAGGACACGATCGCCCCGGCGAACCGGGCGGTGACGTCCATCAGGTTGCCGAGGTGGGACAGGTCGGTCGTGCCGATCGCGATCACCTCGCCGGTCGAGACCTTGCGGGGCAGGGTGCCGCCCATCAGCGCGGTCTGCCGCACGACGAGCTGGACGGTGCGGTAGGACGCCGTGAGCCAGTTGGTGACCGCGTAGCGGTGGCGGGCGATCCCGCTGGCCGACTGCACGAGGCCGATGACGGTCATCAGTGCGGCGTACTTCACCAGCTCGGAGGTGTCCTTCGCCGAGACGCCCAGGTCGATGGCGCGGCCGATCACGGCGGGCATCACGGCCTGCGTGCTCATCCAGACGATGCCGAAGAACATCCCCATGACCATCGTGCGCCACTGGCCCTTGCCCATCCACCACAGCAGCCGCCCCGCCGACCGGTGGTCGGCGACGCCGGGATGGTCGAGGGGGAGGACGCGCACCGGATCACGCTACGGACCGGTGGGGGTCGAGGCGAACGGTTTTCCCCGCAGGGACGGGCCGTCAGTGCTCGACGAGCTCCAGGAAGCCCTCCGTCACCAGGTCGCGTACGACGGGAAGGTAGGCCTCGCGCACCGCCTGCGCGTCCTGCTCGAGCAGGTCGGCCAGCGCATCGAGGATCTGGAGCACGCTCAGGTCCCCGTCACAGGCACCGACCAGGGCCGCCTCCACGGTGTCGACCTGGCGGGCGCGCCGGGTCCACCGCTGCTGGCGCAGCACGATCTCCTCCGGGTCGGCGGCCCCCGGAGCGCCGTACGACTCCTGGCGCAGGTCGGCCCGGGCGACGAGGTGCGCCGCACCGAGGTCCTCGTCGGTGAGGTCGCGCACCCGCGACGTGCGCTCGAAGAAGCCCGTCACCTCGGGGCCGATGGGCTGCTCGACGTCGTACGGCCATTCCTCGAGGCGTACGTCGTTGGTCGAGCCCGCCGTGGCCTTGCGCAGGTTGATCCAGCCGAACCCGACGCCCTCGGCGCCCTGCTCCTCGAACCAGGACAGCCAGGTGTCGTAGCGACGGTGGTAGTCCGGCGACCCGTGCAGCCCCGCGTCCTTGAGCCACAGCTCCACGTAGGTGGGCAGGTCGACGACCTCCCGCTGCACGACCCAGGCGTCGCAGTCCGCTCGGCCCCAGCCGGTCGACGGGATCCAGGAGGACAGGCGCTCCTGCCACGGCTGGTCGCGCACGATCATCCAGTTGGCCAGCACCTGTCCCGTCCCGCCCTCACGCAGGATCCCGGGCAGGCCGCGGACGATGTCCTCGACGACCCGGTCCCCGGGCAGGCCCGAGTCGCGGTAGACGAGGCGCTCGCCGGTGGCCGGGGAGATCACGAAGGGCGGGTTGGTGGCGACGAGGTCGAACTGCTCGCCGGCGACGGGCTCGAAGAAGCTGCCCTCGCGCACCTCGAGGTTCGCGACGCCGTTGAGCTCGGCGTTGAACCGGGTCAGCCGTAGCGCCCGGGTGTTGACGTCGGTGGCCACGACCTGACGAGCGTGGCCGGCCAGGTGCAGCGACTGCACCCCGCAGCCGGTGCCGAGGTCCAGGGCGCGCTCCACCGGCTCGCGGACCGTCAGCTGGGCCAGCGACGTGGCGGCCGAGCTGATCCCGAGGACGTGGTCGGGCGCCACCTGGGCCGGACCGCCGTCGAGGCCGGGAGTGAGGTCGCTGGTGATCCAGAGGTCGAGGTCCTCGGTGGCATAGGGGCGTACGTCGACCCGCGCGCGCACCTCGCCGACGGACCGCTCGAGCATCCCGGCGTTGCACAGCGGGTCGAGGAGGTCGGGCAGGGCCTGCTCGACGTCGCGGGCGGGCACCGGCGCCTGCAGCAGCCAGAGCCGGGTGAGCGTCTCGACCGGCGTACCCCCACCGGTGGCGCGCAGGCCCGGCAGCGTCTCGTTGCGGGAGAGCGCGGAGTGGCCGGCCTCCCCCAGCGCGGCGGCGACACCGGCGTAGGTGAAGTCGGCCCCGCCCAGCGCCGCCCGCAGTTGGGACGACAATCCACCCGGGTGGTCGCCGTTCCGCTGCTCCGTCACCCCCGCACGCTATCCGCCGACCGGGCAGTTCCTCGTGCCGGAAAAGCAGCGACCGGGCACTTCCCCAGATGCTTGCCTGGAGAAGTGCCCGGTCGACGTCGTACGACCAAGCAGAAGAGCCCGCTCGGCGTGCTTAGACGGTGGCCTGCGTCTGGGCGGGCGCGTCGTCGTGCAGCGCGTTGCCGCGCCGCTTCGAGATGACCACGGCGACCACGATGATGGCCGTCGCGACCAGCGCGATGATGATGCGGAAGGCGTCGTTCTGGTCCTTGCCGACGCTCAGCGAGACCACGGCACTGGCGATCAGCAGCGAGACCAGGTTCATCACCTTGATCAGCGGGTTGATCGCCGGGCCGGCGGTGTCCTTGAACGGGTCACCGACGGTGTCACCGATGATCGTCGCCTCGTGGGCACTCGATCCCTTGCCGCCGTGGTGGCCGTCCTCGACCAGCTTCTTCGCGTTGTCCCACGCACCACCGGCGTTGGCCAGGAAGACGGCCATCAGGGTGCCGGTGCCGATCGCGCCGGCCAGGAAGCCGGCCAGTGCGGTGACGCCGAGGCCGAAGCCCACGGCGATCGGAGCCAGCACGGCCAGCAGACCGGGCGTGATCAGCTCGCGCAGCGAGTCCTTGGTGACGATGTCGACGACCTTGCCGTACTCCGGACGACCGGTGCCCTCCATGATCCCGGGAATGTCGCGGAACTGACGACGGACCTCGTAGACCACGGCGCCGGCCGCGCGGGCGACGGCGTTGATGGCCAGACCGGAGAACATGAACACGACGGCCGCACCGAGCAGCACGCCCACCAGGACACCCGGGTTGAAGACGAAGAAGTCGCCCAGGTCGAACTCGTCCACGGACGGCTTGGCCTTGTTCAGCGCCTCGAAGACCGAGGTCGAGTAGGAACCGAACAGCGCCGTGGCCGCGAGGACCGCCGTCGCGATCGCGATGCCCTTGGTGATCGCCTTGGTCGTGTTGCCGACCGCGTCGAGCTCGGTGAGGATCTGCGCGCCCTCGGGGCTCACGTCCCCGGACATCTCGGCGATGCCCTGGGCGTTGTCCGAGACCGGGCCGAAGGTGTCCATGGCGACGATCACGCCGACCGTGGTCAGCAGACCACACCCGGCCAGCGCCACCGCGAACAGCGAGATGGTCAGCGTCGCGCCGCCGAGGAGGAAGGCGCCGAACACGGCCGCGCCGATCACCAGGGTGGTGTAGACGGCCGACTCGAAGCCGACCGACAGGCCGCTCAGGATGACCGTGGCCGCACCGGTGAGGGAGCTTTCGGCCACGCTCTTCACGGGCTTGTACTCCGTGCCGGTGAAGTAGCCGGTCAGCGCGAGGATGCCGGCCGCCATGACGATGCCGATGACCACGGCCGCCGACGCGATCAGGCGGGGGTCGCCGTCGGCGCCGGACATGTCGGTGCCCATCACGTTGTTGAACTCGGCGAAGCTGCCCGGGAGGTAGATGTAGGACGCGACCACCGAGGCGAGAGCACCCACCGCGGCAGAGATGTAGAAGGCCCGGTTGATCGTGGTCAGGCCGTTCTCGCCCGGACGCGGGGTGGTGATGTAGACACCGAGGACCGCGGTCAGCGCACCGATGGCCGGGATCATCAGCGGGTAGACGAGGCCGGCGTCGCCGAAGGCCTGCGAACCCAGGATGAGGGCCGCCACGAGGGTCACGGCGTAGGACTCGAACAGGTCGGCCGCCATGCCGGCGCAGTCACCGACGTTGTCGCCCACGTTGTCGGCGATGGTCGCCGCGTTGCGGGGGTCGTCCTCGGGGATGTTCTGCTCGACCTTGCCGACCAGGTCCGCGCCGACGTCGGCGGCCTTGGTGAAGATGCCGCCGCCGACCCGCATGAACATGGCGAGGAGTGCCGCGCCGAAGCCGAAGCCCTCGAGCACGTGGGGGGCCTCGTCCTTGAAGATCAGGACGACGAGGCTGGCACCGAGGAGGCCCAGGCCGACGGTCAGCATGCCGACCATGGCGCCGGTGCGGAAGCCGATCTTCATGGCGGGGTCGCGGCCCACGTTGTTGGCGGCCGCGGCCACGCGCAGGTTGGCCTTCACCGCGAGCGACATGCCGAGGTAGCCGACCGCGCCGGAGAACCCGGCACCGAACAGGAACGCGATCGAGCGGCCGATCCGGACACCGATGTCGTCGGCGGGGAGCGCGAGCAGGGCCACGAACGCGACGGCAGCGAAGATGCCGAGCGTGCGGAACTGCCGGGTCAGGTAGGCGTTGGCGCCCTCCTGGACCGCGTGCGCGATGTTCTTCATGTTGTCGGTGCCCTCGTCGGCAGCCAGGACCTCGTTGCGGAACATCGCCGCCAGCGCGAGCGCGGCGAGCGCGATCACGACGACGATGACGACCAGCACCAGGTTCGAGCCGTCGAGGTCCACGACGGCGGGATGGATCCCGGTCATGTTTCTCCTCGGGGTTGTGTCAGTGGTTGACCGCCGCGGAGTCTACGTGCCGGGAGGGCGCGCTCCGTGACGGGGACCACACACCGGGCTTCGAGCGTGTCGCCGCACCCGGGGTTGCCCGACGGTGTCCGGTCGTGCCGGGTCGTGTCCGGTCGTGCCCTGCGAGGGGTGGGTCAGGCGCCGAGCGCCGCGGACTCCGACTCGTGGATCGTGAAGACCTTGGCCAGCCCGGTGATCCGGAAGATCTTCAGCAGCCGGTCCTGGGAGCAGATGAGCTCCATCGAGCCGTCGTGGGCCCGGACCTTCTTCAGGCCGCCGACGAGGACGCCGAGACCGGTGGAGTCGAGGAAGTCGACGCCCTCCATGTCGATCACCAGGTCGTGCTTGCCGTCGCCGACGAGCTCGGTGATCTTGTCCCGGAGCTTGGGAGCCGTGTAGACGTCGATTTCGCCGCCGACAGCGACAATCGTGCGGCTGTCGACCTCACGGGTCTGCAGCGAAAGATCCACGGTCTCTCTCCTCCGAGCCAGGGACCTGCGTCGGCCCCCCAGCCCCTACGCTTGCACATCAACGGACGTATTCAACCATGCCTGCGCCCGCGCCGTGGGCAGACCGTCAGACCGCACTGGAAGACTGGCGTGGTGCAGGTGATGGATCTCGAAACGCTGATGGAGCGGCTCAGCGGTGCCCCCGGGCGGCAGGACAGCCTGCTGCACCTCGAGGTGATGCCGCCCCGGCCGGCCCGCGAGGCGGCGTGGCCGGAGTGGCTCGGGGCCCCCGTCCGGGAGGCGTTCGGGCGGCTCGGCGTACGCACCCTGTGGACGCACCAGCGCGTCGCCGCCGACCTGGCGCACGCCGGTCAGCACACGGTCGTCTCCACGGGGACGTCCTCGGGCAAGTCGCTGTCTTACCTGCTGCCCGGGCTCCAGGCCATCGAGTCGAGCCGTGGCCCCAAGGGGCAACGGGGCGCGAGCGTCCTCTACCTCGCCCCGACCAAGGCGCTGGCCCAGGACCAGCTCGCCGCGCTCGGACGCCTGGGGCTGCCCGACCTCAGGTGCGGCACCCACGACGGCGACTCCACGCCCGAGATGCGGGAGTGGACCAGGGACCACGGCGAGTACGTCCTCACCAACCCCGACATGCTGCACCACTCGCTGCTCCCGGGCCACGCCCGCTGGTCACGGTTCTTCGGCTCGCTGCGCTACGTCGTCATCGACGAGTGTCACCACTACCGCGGCGTCTTCGGGGCCCACGTCGCCCAGATCATCCGGCGGCTGCGTCGGGTGGCGGCGCTGTACGGCGCGCACCCCACCTTCGTGCTGGCCTCCGCCACCGTGGCCGAGCCGGAGGTATCAGCCGGCCGGCTGACCGGCCTCGACGTCGTGGCCGTCACCGACGACGCCTCTCCCCGGGGACGCACCGCCCTCGCCCTGTGGGAGCCGCCGTTCGTCCCCGGGCTCGGCGAGAACGGGGCCCCGGTCCGTCGCTCCGCCACCAGCGAGGTGGCCGACCTGCTCACCGACCTCGTCGTCGAGCGGGTGCGCACGCTGGCCTTCGTCCGGTCACGTCGGGGCGCCGAGACGGTGGCGCTGACCGCGCGTCGGCTCCTCGGCGAGGTCGAGGCCAGCCTGGTGGACCAGGTGGCCGCCTACCGCGGCGGCTACCTGCCCGAGGAGCGGCGCGAGCTCGAGGAGGCCCTCCGGTCCGGGCGGCTGCTCGGCCTGGCGGCCACCAACGCCCTCGAGCTGGGCATCGACATCAGCGGCCTCGACGCCGTCCTGCTCGCCGGCTTCCCGGGCACCCGGGCCGCCCTGTGGCAGCAGGTCGGCCGCGCCGGCCGCGGGGCGCGCGACGCCCTCGGCGTGATGGTGGCCCGGGACGACCCGCTGGACACCTACCTGGTCAACCATCCCGAGGCGCTGCTCGGCCGGCCGGTCGAGGCCAACGTCTTCGACCCGGACAACCCCTACGTCCTCGGACCCCACCTGTGCGCCGCGGCCGCCGAGTCGCCGCTGACGGTCGCCGACCTCCCCCTGTTCGGGCCCGGGGCGAGGACGGCCGTGGACGCGCTGACCGAGGGAGGCCTGCTGCGACGACGCCCGCACGGCTGGTTCTGGACCGACCGGCGCCGGGCCAGCGACCTGGCCGACATCCGCTCCTCCGGTGGCACCCCCGTCCGGCTGATCGAGTCGGAGACGGGCCGCGTCCTCGGCACCGTCGACCACTCCGCCGCGCACGGCACGGCCCACGCCGGCGCGGTCTACCTCCACCAGGGCGAGACCTGGCTGGTCACCGAGCTCGACCTCGAGGAGTCGGTGGCCGTCGTCGTCCCCGCCCGCCCGAACTACTCGACCTCGGCCCGGGAGATCACCGACATCGAGATCCTCGCCGAGCGCGAGTCGACCGGGTGGGGCCACGCACGCCTCAGCCTCGGCAGCGTGCGGGTCACCCACCAGGTCGTGTCGTTCCTCAAGCGATCGGTGCCGGGCGGAGAGGTGATCGGCGAGGAGCCGCTCGACCTGCCCGAGCAATTGCTCAACACCACCGCGGTGTGGTGGACGATCCCCGACCACGTCCTCGCCGCATCGAGCCTCACCGAGGCCGACCTACCGGGCGCGGCGCACGCCGCCGAGCACGCCTCCATCGGGCTGCTGCCGCTGTTCGCCACCTGTGACCGGTGGGACATCGGCGGCGTCTCCACGGCCCGGCACGCCGACACCGGCCAGCTGACCGTGTTCGTGCACGACGGGCACCCGGGCGGGGCGGGCTTCGCGGAGCGGGGCTTCCACGCCGCGGCCCGGTGGCTGAGTGCCACCCGGGAGGCGATCGCGTCGTGCGGGTGCACGGACGGCTGCCCCTCCTGCGTGCAGTCGCCCAAGTGTGGCAACCAGAACAACCCGCTCGACAAGCCCGGCGCGATCGCGCTCCTCGACCTGCTGCTGCGCGACGCCCCCGCGGACGGCGCGTAGGCGCAAACGACGGCCGACGGGGTACTAGGGTCGAGCCACCGCTTCTCGAGAGGAAGTCCCCGTGTTCGTCGCAGCCCTCATCGTTCTGATCATCGCCGTCCTGCTGGTGATCGCCGCCCTGTTCGGCGGGAACGACCAGACCGTCATCGACATGGGCGCCTTCGACGTCAAGGGGAGTGCCTCGCTGGTGTTCTTCGCCGGCATGGCCACCCTGCTGCTCGTCGTGTTGAGCCTCGGCATGTTCCGCAGTGCCGCCAAGCGCGCCTCGGCCCGGCGTGCGGACAAGAAGCGGGTGAGCGAGCTGAGCACCAAGCTCGACGAGTACAAGCGCGACGAGCGCGAGACCAACAGCGACCTCGACCGCGACGGCCGCTGACGCGTCAGCCACGGACCGGTCCCGCCCGGCCCCGCGCGGACAGGTCCAACGACCCTCCGGGCAGCCGGAGCGTCGCCGCGACCTCGACGGCCACGTCCCACCCGTCGACCTGACAGCTGTGCACCCTCGCGGCGTTGCGCCGGGCGATCTCCGCGGCACGGCCGCACGGGTCCCCGCCGTCCTGGAGCGCCACCGCCCCGGCCAGTGAGCTCAGGTCGGCCGCGGTCTGAGCCCGCCGGTGCGTCGCGACCACCCCCACGACGCCGGAGGTCGCGACGGTGACGGTCACCAGCACCCCCAGCATGGCGACGGCCAGGACCGACCCGGCACCGTCCTCCTGACCCGACCGGCGGCCCGACCGGCGGCCCGACCGGCGGCCCGACTCTGCCCCACGTGGGGCACGGCCGAGGGCACTCACGACTCGGGCTCCTGCGCCGCCACGGCCTGTGCGCGCACCCTGAACCCCGACACGTGCGCGAAGAGCCCCGCCGGCCCGCGGACCGGGCTGCTCACCGTGACCACGACCGTCCCGTTGCCGTGGCCGACCGAGATGCGTGACCCTGTCGGGGCGACCCGGCGCCCCAGTGCGACGGCACCGCCGCTGCCCTCGGACCGCGCCGCAGCGCGAGCCGTCTCCCGCGCGGCGTCGAGAGCGCGCACCTGCGTGATCCCGACGCTCACCAGCCACGCCATCGACAGCGTGAACACCACGATCAGCGGAAGCGCCACCGCCGTCTCGGCCGTGACCGCTCCCGACTCCTGCCGTCGACCCACGGGTCCTCCTTGCTCGCGTCGTGTCTTGGTTGGTGACCGGCGGGGCGGGCAGCCCCATCCCACCCCGCCGGCCGGTCGGTGCCCCAGGCCGAGCCCTAGAAGGGCAGCAACGCCTTGATGGCGTTGAAGATGAGCTTGAGCAGCTCCTGACCCATGTCGCTGGTGAGGAACTTGAAGAGCACCGCCGCGAAACCGACGCCGCATCCGGTGACGGTGGCGTACTCCGCGGTGGTGGCTCCCGCCTCGTCCCGGACGACGACGGCGTCGTCCCTGACGAGGGCGAGCGAGATGTTGTGCATGGCTTCTCCTGACTGCTGGTCGGACCGGCGGTCCGATGGAATTCCCTGACAGGGATGAGGTTTCTCGACGAGCGACACCTCCGCCACCGGCGATGGGGAAGCGGTGGAGAACCTCGTTGCGCACCGGCCCTGTGGACGGTTGGTGGTCACCGGAACAGCTCCATCGAGCGGAAGACCCCGACCACCATCGGCACCACGCCGAGCACCACGAACGCCGGGAGCAGGCAGAGCCCGAGCGGCGCCGCCGCCTTCACCTCGATGCTGCGGGCCCGCGTCTCCACGTCGGCCCGCGCCCGGTCCCGGAGCTCGTCGGCCAGCCGGTGCACGGCCACCCCGACGGGCGCACCGGTCTCGTGGGCCCGCCCCACGGAACGACCCAGCGGCCCGAGCTGCGGGTGGGCAGCCACGGACCGCCACACCTGGGCCGGGTCGACCCCCACCTCCAGGCGGTGGCGGATCGCGAGGAGCTCCTCCCCCACGGGACCCCCGACCGCGCGACTCACCGAGACGAGGGCCGACTCGATCGCGGCACCCGCGTCCAGGCAGGCCCCGAGCAGGTCGATCCCGGTCGGCAGGTCGTCGGCCAGCCGCTCCCGACGACGTACGACGGCGGGGTCCTCGGTCCGCCCGAGCACCACCCAGACCGCCACCGCCGCCACCGCTCCCACCACCAGCCCGAGCGGTCCACCGAACAGGGCCCACCCGCCCCCGGCGCCCACCAGGGCGAGGAGCGGCCGCAGGCGCAGCAGCACCGCCGGTCGCACTCGCGGCGGGACGGCACCGGCGGTCGGCTCCCCGACGGGACCCAGGGTCGTGCGACCGGCGAGCAGGAGCAGCACGGTGACGGAGGTGAGCACGGCGACCACCACGGTCATCGGCCCAGCACCCGGTCGGCGATCCGCTCCAGCCAGAACAGGCCGGCGAACGACAGGGCCAGCCCGAGGGCCAGGCACACCAGTCCCGCGGTCGAGTCGACGAGGAAGCCGACCGGATCACCGCCGACGCCGGCACCGAGAAGGAGAACCCCGAAGGGCAGCACGGCCAGCATCCGTGCGGTGGCGTGCGCGGCGGCCAGCTCGGAGGCGACCAGCCGCGCCGTACGCCGGTCGTCCCGGATCGCCGCGGCCGCGTGGCCGATCGCGCTCGCCAGCCCGCCCCCCGTCTCGTGAGCCACCTGCCAGGTCGCCGCCAGGGTCCGCAGCTGCCCCGCTCCCGGGCGGGAGGCCAGCCCCCGCAGCACCGCGGGCACGTCGGCGCCCATCCGCCCGGCCACCGCCACCGGCGCGAACTCCGGCCACTCCTCGGCGGCCCGGTCCAGGGACCGCAACGGCGGCTGGCCGGCCGCCAGGTCGGAGGCCATGGCGTCGCAGACGGCCAGCACCTGGTCGGAGCGCCGCTCCGCCTCCAGGGCGCGTCGTCGCCGACGCACGACCCGGCCGACCCCGAGGCCGGTGGCGACCAGCAGTGCGACCAGGACCAGGCGCTGCGTGCTCAACCACGCCCACAGCGCCAGCAGGACCGCCGCCGCGGCGAGCAGCAGAAGGGCCCGCGCGACGCCGGACCGCGACCGCGCCTGCGGGGGCAGGGCAAACGCCCCGGGGACGAGCAGGGCGACCGACAACGCCGTCAGGACCGCGGTCAGGGCAGCCGGCAGACCAGGCGGCAGAGGCACCGGAACCGGAGCGGCGAAGGCCGGCGTCACGCCTCGACCAGTCTGGACAGCTCGTCGAGGGCCGGCCCGGGCACCAGCGCGCCCTCGGCCGAGAAGGTCACGCCGGGGACGACCTCGACAGCGCCGGAGGGCGCACGGGTGAGGACCCCGATCTCACGGACCCGGCGCGTCCGGTCGTGACCCCGGCCGAGGTGGATGACCACGTCCACCGCGGAGCCCAGCTGGCTGTGCGCGGCCTCCCGGCTCAGGCCCGCCGCGAGGGCCAGGCCCTCGACGCGGCTCGGGACATCGCCGGCCGAGTTGGCGTGGAGGGTGGCGCACCCGCCCTCGTGGCCGGTGTTCATCGCGGCGAGCATGTCCACCACCTCCGCGCCACGCACCTCCCCGACCACCAGCCGGTCGGGCCGCATCCGCAGGGCCTGGCGCACCAGCGTGCGCAGGGTGACCTCGCCGGCGCCCTCGATGTTGGCCGGCCGCGCCTCGAGGGCCACGACGTGACCGTGGTCGGGCCGCAGCTCCGAGGCGTCCTCGACGAGGACCAGCCGTTCGTCGGACCCCACGAGGGAGAGGAGGGCGTTGAGCAGGGTCGTCTTGCCCGACCCGGTGCCTCCGCTGACCAGGAAGGCCAGCCGGCGCCGCACCACCAGCTCGAGCAGCGCCGCTCCCTCGCTCGCCACGGAACCCGCCTCCACCAGCTCGGCGAGCGTGAACACCCGGTGGCGCGGGACCCGGAGCGACACGAGCGTGCCCGGTCGCGAGACCGGCGCGAGGACGGCGTGGAAGCGGGAGCCGTCGGGCAGCCGCAGGTCGACGTACGGCGAGGCGTCGTCCAGCCGTCGCCCACCCGAGGCGGCCAGTCGCTGGGCCAGGCGGCGCACGGCCTGGTCGTCGGCGAAGCGGATGCCGGTCAGCTCCAGCCCGGCGCCGCGGTCGATCCACACCTGGCCGGGGCCGTTGACGAGCACGTCGGTCACGCCCGCGAGCCGCAGCAACGGCTCGAGCGGACCGGCCCCGACCACGTCGCGGTGGAGCGCGTCGTGGACGGCGAGCACGGTCGCGTCGCCGACCGGGCGACCCTGCTCCCGCAGGGCCTGGGCCACGAGCTGGGGGGTGAGCGGAGCAGCGTCCCGCGCCAGCCGTTCGCGTACGCCGTCCAGCAGCCCGACCACCTCGTGGGCCGGGAGCACCTCGGTCATGCCGCTGCCGCCCGGTGCCCGACGAGCAGCGCCTCGGCCGCGGTGCGGGCGGCGCGGGCCAAGGTGCCCCGTCGCGACCGGGCCGGACCGGCCCCGAGGTTGATCGCCTCGTCCAGCCCGCGCTGGTCGGCCATGGTCGCCAGCAGCGGGATCCGCAGCAGCCGGCTGACCGACTCGGGCGTGACGCCGGCCCGGTTGCCCCGCGTGACGAGGTGACGCGCCGGCGTCGCCTCCGGGAGCCGGGTCGCCACCCGGGCCGCCGCGCTGACCCCCGGCACGGTCAGCGTCGAGACGAGGACCACGTGGTCGCACCGGCTGATCGTCTCCTCGACGACCACGTCCCGGTGCCGTGGCAGGTCCACCACCACCGCGTCGAACCCACGCCGCCCCGCGGAGAGCACCTCGCGCATCGCGAAGGCCTGGAGCGAGGCGGGACGGTCGGTGGGCCACGTCAGCACCGACAGCCCGTCCGCCCGCGGCAGCGCCTCGCGCAACGACCGCGAGCTCAGCCGGCCCGTCGTCTGGAGCATGGCGTCCCAGCGGATGCCGTCGCTCGTCTCGAGCCCGAGCACGCGGTCGATGCCGGCGCCGATCGGGTCGGCGTCGACGAGCAGCACCCGACCGGAGGCGGTGGCCACCTGGGCGAGCGCGGCCGCGAACACGGTCGCCCCGGCGCCGCCGGACCCGCCGATCACGCCGATCGTCACCCCGGGTGCCGCACCGCCGTCGCCGATGTCGGTGAGCAGCTCGACCAGCCACGTCTCCGAGGCGGGCAGCGCGGCCACGGTCTCGGCCCCGATGGCGAGCGCCTCCCGGAACAGGTCGTCACCGACGGGGGCGCGACCGAGGACGTGCACGCGCTGCCGCCTCGGTGGGAACGCTGCTGCCAGCGCGGGCGCGCAGTCGTCGCCCACCAGCACGACGGGCGCGCCGGTCCACAGGCGCAGCGCGTGGGCGGAGTCGCGGACCACCTCGGGGACCACCCCCGCGGCCGCGCACAGGCGTTGCACGTCGGCGACGAGGAGCGGGTCGGCCGAGACGAGGAGCGGGGCGGTGACATCCATGCGTCGATGCTCCGGCAGCACCGGCGTCGGACGCAGCGGTCCGGCGCGACCTGTGGACCGAGGGCGGGTGGCCCGCCCCTGTGGACGGGAAACGGCCAACTCCTGAGGGGGAATCGCCCGTTCTGCCTACACTTCAAGCATGAGCCCAAGGATGAGCTCGGTGGCCCGACCGACGGCAGCGTTCTTCGACCTCGACAAGACGATCATTGCGAAGTCGAGCACGCTGGCGTTCAGCCGCGAGTTCCAGGCGGGTGGACTGATCTCCCGGGGAGCGGTGCTGCGCTCGGCGTACGCCCAGTTCGTCTACCTCGTCGGCGGCGCCGACCACGACCAGATGGAGAAGATGCGGCAGTTCATGTCGCAGCTCTGCTCGGGCTGGGACGTCGAGACGGTCAAGGAGATCGTGGCCGACACGCTGCACAACATCGTCGACCCCATCGTGTACGACGAGGCCGTCAGCCTGATCGAGACGCACCACCTCGCCGGTCGTGACGTGATCATCGTGTCGACCAGCGGCTCCGAGGTCGTCGAGCCGATCGGGGAGATGCTCGGCGCCGACAAGGTGATCGCGACCCGGATGGACGTCGCCGACGGCAAGTACACCGGCGACATCCGCTTCTACGCGTACGCCGAGAACAAGGCGAAGGCCATCCGCGACCTCGCCCGCAAGCGCGGCTACGACCTCGACCGGTGCTATGCCTACAGCGACTCGGTCACCGACGTCTTCATGCTCGAGACCGTCGGCCACCCCTACGCGGTCAACCCCGACAAGGACCTGCGCCGCGTGGCGCGCGACCGCGGCTGGCCGATCCTGGTCTTCGACAAGCCGGTCGCCCTGCGCAGCCGGGTGACGCTGCCCCCGGCGGCCCCGGCCATCGCGCTCACCGTCGGCGGCTTCGCGGCGATCGGCGCGGCCTACTGGCTGGGCCTGCGCCGGCGTCGCGCCTCGGCCTGAAAAGTCAAGGTCCCTGGCCCTTGTAGTGCCCGGGAGCCGGGCGTACAAAGGGAGTCAGACAACTCCAGAGACTCACACGGTTGCGGTACCCACGCGGCGATCTACCCTTCCTACAGGGTGTTGGTCAGGACCGGATCCTCCGGGGGCCACACTTAGACAATGCACGCTTGGTAGCCCACTCCGTGTGTCGAGCGGCATCGAGATCATCCGGACCTTGTTCGGGCGGACCCGGTGCCGCTCATCTGTGTGGGTCTCGACGGGCTCAACCGGTGTGTGGTCGGGTTTCGACAGGCTCAACCAGCGATGTCACGGAGCGGGCTGGCCTCGGCGCCCTTGGTCTGCGCCTGGGCGGCGTAGAGCAGCCAGGAGTGCAGCCCCGTCCGGCCGCCGTCGCGGTAGCCGCGCAGGTTGGACTCGTACTCCGCGCGGAGCGCCAGGTGCCCCGCCTCGGGCACGACCAGCGAGGCCGGGTCGACGCCCCGGGAGACGAGCACCAGCCGCTCGGCCGCTCGCGCCACCAGGCCGTTGTGGTCGGCGAACGCCTCGGCGGTGGCGAGGTCGGCGTGCACCAGGGCCGCGACCAGCAGGGCGGGCGCGGAGGTGCGGAGCAGCGTGCGGGACAGCGCGCCGAGACGCTCGGCCGCCTGCGGGGTGACCGGTTGTCCGGCTGAGAGACCACCGGTCAGGGCGTGCAGCCGGGCGAAGGCCTGCAGCGGCGACCGGCCGAGCACCGGCACCATCGAGAGCAGCTCGCTGCTCATCCGCACCGACGCCTGCGCGATCTCGTCCCCCGAGCCGTCGCGCACCTCCTCCAGCGAGGACGTCGATCCCTCGAGCGCGGCGCTCGCGTGGGCCCCACGCAGGAGCGACTCGGCCGTCTGCTCCGGACGGGTCTTGCGCAGGCCCCGGTCGCGCAGCATGACGTCGATGCCGTCGCGGGTGGAGGCGAACGCCGAGGGCACGCCCTCGAGCTCGGTCAGCCAGGTGAGGGGGTCCGGGGACTCCGTGGACGGGTGGGGCACGGCGGGAACGGTATCGGGTAACTTCGAGCGCACGATGATCGAGCCCGGGAGTGACCAGCCTCCAGCCCCAGAACGGTCGTTCGGCCCGGTGGCCGATGCCTACGACCGCGCGCGCCCGTCGTACCCCGTGGAGGCGGTCGGCTGGATGACCGGCGCCGGCTCGTCGGTGGTGCTCGAGCTCGGGGCCGGCACCGGGAAGCTCACCGAGCTGTTGCACGCGGCCGGCCACGAGGTCGTCGCCACCGATCCCCTCCCGGAGATGCTGGAGAAGCTGGTCAAGCGGGTGCCGGTGCAGACCGTGGTCGCGGCGGCCGAGCACATCCCGCTGCGCTCCCGCTCCGTCGACCTGGTGGTCTGCGGCCAGTCCTTCCACTGGTTCGACCACGACCTCGCGCTGGCCGAGATCGCCCGCGTCCTGCGGCCCGGCGGCATGCTCGCGCTGGTGTGGAACACCTACGACGAGGGGATCCCGTGGGTGAAGCGGCTCAAGCAGCTGATCTCCCCGCAGGCGGGGTCGCAGGACGACGCCGCCTTCCCGCTGATGGAGACGCCCTTCTTCGGGTTCGTCGAGGAGAAGCAGTTCCGGAACTGGTCGACCCACACCGCCGCCAGTCTCGCCGACCTGGCCCGGTCGGTGTCCCACGTCGCGACGATGAGCGAGACCGACCGCGCCGGCGTGCTCGCGAAGGTGGACGCGCTCTACGCCAGCTATGGCCGGGGCCACGACGGCATGCAGCTGCCCTACGTGACCCGGTGCTACCGGGCCGTCGTACGCCACCAGGAGCTGCCGCCCGAGCCACCCCCGCCCTCGCGCAGGGCCACCCCGGTGGACCCGCCCGGGCTGCAGGACGCCGCGGGCGGCGAGTCCACGGCTCCGACCCCACGACCGCCCGAGGACCCCGGCACCCAGCTGATCGACTTCCGGTAGGCCCATGGCGTTCGAGGGTCTGCGCAGCCGCTGGTACGCCCGTCAGCTCGGGAGCGACGCCGACCTGGCCACCTTCCGCACCCTGCACACCGCGTCGCTCGCCTCGCCGGCCCTGCGGCAGGGACTGACCGTCGAGTCCGTCGAACGCAGCCTCAAGCACCTGCGCAACCTGCTCGGCACAGCCGCGGTCGCCATCACCGACACCCACCAGCTCCTGGGGTACGACGGACTCTCCACGCACCACACGGACCACGCCCTGGCCCTGGCTCGTCGGGCCGTCGACGCCACGAGCACGGTGGTCTCGGGACGGACCGAGCTCGCCTGCACGACCCAGGGGTGCCTGGTGCAGCACGCCATCGCGACGCCGCTCGTCATCGACGACCGCGTGGCCGGCGCCCTGGTCGCGCTGACCGGGCAGCCGTCCGCCAACCTGCTGCGGGCCACCGAGGAGGTGGCCAGCTGGGTGTCCGGGCAGCTCGAGCTCGCCGAGCTCGACGAGTCGCGCCACCGGCTGGTGCGGGCCGAGGTGCGGGCGCTGCGGGCGCAGATCAGCCCGCACTTCGTCTACAACTCGCTCGGCGCGATCGCCTCGTTCGTGCGCACGGACCCCGACCGCGCGCGCGACCTGCTGCTGGAGTTCGCCGACTTCACGCGCTACTCGTTCCGCCAGCACGGCGACTTCACCACGCTGGCCGAGGAGCTGCGCTCGGTCGAGCGCTACCTGCTGCTCGAGCAGGCGCGGTTCGGCGACCGGCTGCGGGTGACGCTGCGGATCGCCCCCGAGGTGCTCGGGGTGAGCGTCCCGTTCCTGTGCCTGCAGCCGCTGGTCGAGAACGCCGTGCAGCACGGGCTGGAGGCCGCCGGCGCGGGCGGCCGCATCTCGATCGAGGCGCGCGACGCCGACCGCGAGTGCGTCATCGCCATCGAGGACAACGGGGCCGGCGAGGACCCGGAGCGCATCCGCCAGGTCCTGTCGGGCACGGCCGGCGGCGACTCGGTCGGGCTGGCCAACGTGGACGAGCGGCTGCGCACCACCTTCGGCGACGAATACGGTCTGGTCGTGGAGACAGCACCCGGCGCCGGCACCCGAGTCGTCGTACGCGTGCCGAAGTTCGCGCCGGGCGTGAACCCGTGACGGGCCAGCCATGAAGGGGATGCGATGACAGGGCTGCGGGTGCTGGTCATCGACGACGAGCGGCCGGCCCTGGACGAGCTGACCTTCCTGCTGGAGAGCGACGAGCGCGTCGCCGAGGTGCACGCCACCGACTCCCCGACCGACGCGCTGCGGTTGCTGCAGCAGCTCGAGGTCGACGCGGTCTTCCTCGACATCCAGATGCCCGGGCTCACCGGCATCGACCTCGCCCAGGTGCTCGCGCGGTTCAGGACCCCGCCGGCCACGGTCTTCGTGACCGCCCACGACCAGCACGCCGTCGACGCGTTCGACCTCAATGCGGTCGACTACGTGCTCAAGCCGGTGCGCGAGGACCGCCTGGCCGAGGCCGTACGCCGGGTGCTCGCCAGCACGCGACCCGAGACCCCCGAGGAGCAGGTGCCCGTCGAGCGAGGAGGGGTCACCCGGTTCGTGCCGGTCTCCCAGATCCGCTACGTGGAGGCCGAGGGCGACTACGCCCGGCTGCACACCGCCGACGACAGCCACCTCGTCCGCGTGCCGCTGACCCAGCTCGAGCAGGACTGGGCGGGCGCCGGCTTCGTGCGCATCCACCGCTCGATCCTGATCGCGACCGCCTTCGTCGACGAGGTGCGGGTGGACGGCGGCCGCTGCTCGGTGACCATCGACGGCCACGAGCTGCAGGTCAGCCGTCGCCACACACGCGAGCTGCGCGACCTGCTCGTCCGGAGCGCCCGGCCGGGGACCCCGTGAGCGAGCAGGTCCCCGAGCGGGTCTCGGCACCTGTCCCCGAGCGCGTCCGGGTCACGAGCCCGTGGACCGAGCGACCGCGCGTGCGACCGCGCTCCACGGCGGCCTCCGAGATCGACGCGCAGAGCGAGCTCGGCGAGATCTACGTCGGCACCCTGCTGCGCGCGCAGCTGCGACTCGCCCTGAGCACGCTGGCCACGCTCGCCCTCACCATCGGCCTGCTGCCGCTGCTGTTCACCCTCGTGCCCGGGCTGACCACACAGCACGTCCTCGGAATGCCGGTCTCGTGGGGGATCCTGGCGTTCGGCTGCTACCCCGTGCTGGTGTTCCTCGCCTGGCGCTACGTGCGCCGGGCCGAGCGCAACGAGCGCGCCTTCGCCCGCGTCGTCGAACGGTCGTGACCCCCTCGTGAACGACGCGTTCGGCATCGTCGCGGTGCTGCTCGTCACGCTCGCGACGCTGGCCATCGGCTCGTGGGGGCTGCGGTTCAGCCGGACCACCTCCGACTTCTTCGTGGCCTCGCGGTCGGTCCGCCCGCGCCTGAACGCCTCCGCGATCAGCGGCGAGTACCTCTCCGCCGCGTCGTTCCTCGGCATCGCCGGGCTGGTGCTGAGCTTCGGCGCGGAGATGCTCTGGTATCCCGTCGGCTGGACGGCCGGCTACCTCGTGCTGCTCGTCCTGGTCGCGGCGCCGCTGCGGCGGTCCGGCGCCTACACGCTGCCCGACTTCGCGGAGGCGCGACTGCACTCGCGCGCCGTGCGCACGCTGGCCTCGGTGATGGTGGTGGCGATCGGCTGGCTCTACGTGATGCCGCAGCTGCAGGGGGCCGGGGTCGCCCTGCACACGGCGACCGGCCTCCCCGGGTGGGCGGGCGGCCTCGTCGTCGCGGTCGTCGTCCTGCTCAACGTGCTCTCGGGCGGGATGCGCTCGATCACGTTCGTGCAGGCCTTCCAGTACTGGCTCAAGCTCACCGCCCTGCTCGTCCCGCTGGTGTTCCTGGTCGTCGTGTGGCTCGGCGACGGCGGTCGCTCGCCGGCCGACCCGTCGCTGTTCGTCGGGGGCCAGTCCGGCCGCGCGTGGGCCGACCCGATCGACTTCCTCGGTGACCACCCGCTCTACTCGACGTACTCCCTGATGCTTGCGACCTTCCTCGGCACGATGGGCCTGCCGCACGTCGTCGTCCGCTTCTACACCAACCCCGACGGGCGCGCCGCCCGCCAGACGACCGTCGCGGTGCTGGCCATGCTCGGGCTGTTCTACGTGCTCCCGCCGGTGTACGCCGCCCTCGGCCGCCTCTACGCCCCCGACCTCGTCGGCAGCGGCCGGGCCGACTCGGTGGTGCTCGAGCTGCCCGGTCGGATGGTCGGCCACCTGGGCGGCGACCTGCTCACCGCGCTGCTGACCGGCGGTGCGTTCGCGGCGTTCCTCGCGACCTCCTCAGGCCTGACGATCGCGGTCGCCGGCGTCATCACGCAGGACGTCATGAGCAAGCGGGTCGAGGGGGTGACCGCCTTCCGGCTCAGCGCGGTGGTCGCGGTCGTCGTCCCCTTCCTGCTGGCTCTCGTCGCCCGCGACGTGGCCGTCGCCACCGTGGTCGGCCTCGCCTTCGCCATGGCCGCGGCCACCTTCTGCCCGCTGCTCCTGCTCGGCATCTGGTGGCGCGGGCTCACCGACGTCGGCGCGATCGCCGGCCTGCTCGTGGGCGGTGCCCTCACCGGCGGAGCGGTGGTCGACAACCTGCTCACCGACCGCACGGGCGGCTGGTTCACCGCCCTGGTGGACCAACCCGCCGCCTGGGCGGTGCCGCTCGCCTTCGCCACGATGGTCGTCGTCTCCCGCCTGACCCGCCACCGGCTGCCCCCGCACGTGTCCCGCTTCATGGTCCGGCTGCACACCCCGGAGACGGTCCAGCTCGACCGGGGGTGAGGACCGTTCGTCGTACGCCTTCGACCGCTGGGCGATCCGGGACGTCCGCCCGCCGAGCCGTCGGCGTGGGCCGGTAGCGGGCCGGGAGCGGCGCTGCCACGGTGACGGTCATCACAGTCCCACTGAGAAGGGCTCTCCCATGGCTGAACAGACCTCCGGCCCTCCGGGCGTGAACGTCGACTACCAGGCCTCGCGGCAGGACCCGGTCTACGACCGGCTGCACGAGACGGCGGAGTTCAAGGAGCTGCGCCGTCGCTACCGCGGCTTCGCGTTCCCGGCGACGGTCGCGTTCCTCGCGTGGTACCTGCTCTACGTCGTCATGTCGAACTGGGCCACCGACTTCATGGGCCACAAGCTGCTCGGCAACATCAACGTCGCGCTGGTCTTCGGCCTGCTGCAGTTCGCGACCACCTTCATCCTGGCGTGGGTCTACAGCAGCTACTCGACCAAGAACCTCGACCCGCTGGCGCGCCAGCTCGACGAGGACTACGAGAAGAACCGCAGCAACCGGGGTGAGGGCGCATGAACGCGCACATCGTCGTCATGGTCGCCGACCACCAGGCGCTCACCACCGGGCTGTTCCTGGTCGTCGTCGGCATCACCATCGGCATCACCTTCTGGGCGAGCCGGCAGACCAGCGGCACGGCCGACTACTACGCCGGTGGGCGTGGGTTCAGCGGCCTGCAGAACGGGCTCGCCATCGGCGGCGACTACATGTCGGCCGCGTCGTTCCTCGGCATCTCGGGGGCCATCGCGCTGTCGGGGTACGACGGGTTCCTCTACTCGATCGGCTTCCTCGTCGCCTGGCTGGTGGCCCTGCTCCTCGTCGCCGAGGTGCTGCGGAACTCCGGCCGCTACACGATGGCCGACCAGCTCGCCTACCGGATGAGGCAGCGCCCCGTGCGCCAGGCCGCAGCGACCTCCACCGTCGTGGTCTCGATCTTCTACCTGCTGGCCCAGATGGTCGGCGCGGGCACGCTCGTCTCGCTGCTGCTCGGCGTGGACAGCCAGTTCGCGATCAACGTGACGATCTTCGCGGTCGGCATCCTGATGGTGTTCTACGTGACCGTCGGCGGCATGAAGGGCACGACCTGGGTGCAGATCGTCAAGGCGGTCCTGCTGATGGCGGGCTCGGCCCTGATCGTCGTCCTCGTGCTGGCCAAGTTCCAGTTCAACCTCTCCGACCTGCTCGGCACGGCCGCCAGCAACAGCGGCAAGGGACAGCCGTTCCTCGAGCCGGGCCTGAAGTACGGCCTGACCACGACGAGCAAGATCGACTTCCTCAGCCTCGGCCTGGCGCTCGTGCTCGGCACGGCCGGGTTGCCGCACATCCTGATCCGCTTCTACACCGTGCCCACCTCGCGGGACGCGCGGAAGTCGGTGCTGTGGGCCATCGGGCTGATCGGCGTGTTCTACCTGTTCACGCTGGTCCTCGGCTTCGGAGCCGCCGCGCTGCTGAGCAAGGGCGACATGGAGCGGGTCACCGCGTCGGGAGGCAACCTGGCCTCGCCACTGCTCGCCGAGACCGTGGGCGGTGGTGCCGGATCAGCCGGAGGCGCCATCCTGCTGGCTGTGATCGCGGCCGTGGCCTTCGCGACGATCCTCGCGGTGGTGGCCGGGCTGACGCTCACCTCCAGCGCGAGCGTCGCGCACGACCTCTACAACAGCGTGTGGCGCAAGGGGAAGGCCACCGAGAAGGAGGAGCTGAGGGTGGCCCGGATCGCGGCCGGCGTGATCGGCCTGGTGGCCATCCTGCTCGCGATCCCGGCGCAGAAGCTCAACATCGCCTTCCTGGTGGCCCTCGCGTTCGCGGTCGCCGCGTCGGCGAACCTGCCCGCGATCGTCTACAACATGTTCTGGAAGGGCTTCAACACCCGCGGCGCCGTGTGGAGCATCTACGGCGGCCTGATCTCCTCGGTCGGACTGGTGATCTTCTCGCCGATCATGTCCGGCAAGGGGCTCGACCCGACGGGCAAGAACCTCTCCCTGCTGCCGACGAGCATCGACATCTCGTGGTTCCCGCTGGAGAACCCGGGCATCGTGTCGATCCCGCTGGGCTTCCTGCTCGGCTACCTCGGCTCGGTCACCTCCAAGGAGCCCGAGGCCCAGGAGCGCTACACCGAGCTCGAGGTGCGCGCGCTCACCGGCGCCGGGTCCGAGGCCGCCGTGCAGCACTGACCAGACCGACAGCGCCAGCGTCCGGGCACCCTGCGACACGGAGGGTCGTCCGGACGCTGCGCACCGAGTAGGTTCGGAAACGACCACCCCCGTCCCACAGAGCAGGGCCCCGGAGACACGGGCAACGAGGAGCGATTTGATGAGCGACGAGTCCAGCGGCACCCTGGCGAACCTCGCGACCGAGGAGCGACGCTTCGAGCCCCCCGAGGAGTTCGCGAAGCACGCCAACCTCACGGCGGACGCGTACGACGAGGCCGAGAACGACCGGCTGGGGTTCTGGGAGAAGCAGGCCGAGCGCCTCGACTGGGACACCAGGTGGGACCAGGTCCTCGACTGGGACAACCCGCCCTTCGCCAAGTGGTTCGTGGGCGGGAAGCTCAACGCGGCGTACAACTGCGTCGACCGGCACGTCGAGAACGGCGCCGGCGACAAGGTCGCGTTCCACTGGGTCGGCGAGCCCGAGGACGACACCCGCGACCTGACGTACTCCGAGCTCAAGGACGAGGTCTCGAAGGCGGCCAACGCCCTGGTCGAGCTCGGGGTCGAGACCGGCGACCGGGTCGCGATCTACATGCCGATGATCCCCGAGACCGTGATCGCGATGCTCGCCTGTGCGCGGATCGGCGCCCCCCACACCGTGGTCTTCGGCGGCTTCTCCTCCGACGCGCTGGCCAACCGGCTCGCGGACTGCGACGCCAAGGTCGTGGTCACCTCCGACGGTGGCTACCGCCGTGGCGCCCCCTCGGCCCTGAAGCCCGCGGTCGACGAGGCCTGCGAGAAGGCGTCCGGCGAGGGCCACGACGTGCGCAAGGTGCTCGTCGTACGCCGTACGGGCGAGGACGTGGAGTGGAACGACGACCGTGACGTCTGGTGGCACGACGTGGTCGACGGCCAGTCCACCGAGCACGAGCTGGAGTTCTTCGACTCCGAGCACCCGCTCTACGTGATGTACACCTCCGGAACCACCGGCAAGCCGAAGGGCATCCTGCACACCACCGGCGGCTACCTGGTCGGCTGCGCCTACACGCACTGGGGCGTCTTCGACCTCAAGGAGGACGACGTCTACTGGTGCACCGCCGACGTCGGCTGGGTCACCGGTCACTCGTACGGCGTCTACGGCCCGCTGGCCAACCAGGCCACCTCGGTCATCTACGAGGGCACGCCGGACACGCCCGACAAGGGCCGCTGGTGGGAGATCTGCGAGAAGTACGGCGTGACGATCTTCTACACCGCGCCCACGGCGATCCGGACCTTCATGAAGTGGGGCGACGACATCCCCACCAAGCACGACCTCTCCAAGATCCGGCTGCTCGGGTCGGTCGGTGAGTCGATCAACCCGGAGGCCTACGTCTGGTACCGCGAGACGATCGGCGCCGGCCAGACCCCGGTCGTCGACACCTGGTGGCAGACCGAGACCGGCTCGATCATGATCAGCCCGCTGCCCGGCGTCACCGCGGGCAAGCCCGGCTCGGCGATGAAGTCGATCCCGGGCATCGTGGTGGACGTCGTGACCGAGGAGGGCGAGTCGGTGCCCAACGGCTCCGGCGGCTTCCTGGTCGTCAAGGAGCCGTGGCCCTCGATGCTGCGCACGCTGTGGGGCGACGACGAGCGTTTTCAGGACACCTACTGGTCGCGCTTCCCTGCGTCATTGGTGGGGGGCAAGGGCTTCTACTTCGCCGGCGACGGCGCCAAGAAGGACGACGACGGCGACATCTGGCTCCTCGGCCGCGTCGACGACGTGATGAACGTGTCGGGCCACCGGCTGTCCACGACCGAGATCGAGTCCGCGCTGGTCTCGCACCCCAAGGTGGCCGAGGCGGCCGTGGTCGGTGCGGCCGACGAGACGACCGGCCAGGCCGTCTGCGCGTTCGTGATCCTCAAGGAGTCGGCGCTGAAGGAGGGCGAGGAGGCTCCCGACTCGCTGATCCAGGAGCTGCGCCAGCACGTCCAGAAGGAGATCGGCGCGATCGCCAAGCCGCGTCAGATCATGGTCGTGCCGGAGCTGCCGAAGACCCGCTCGGGCAAGATCATGCGCCGGCTGCTCAAGGACGTCGCCGAGCACCGCGAGGTCGGCGACGTCACCACCCTCGCCGACTCCACCGTGATGGACCTGATCGGCAAGGGGATGGACGACAAGGGCAGCACGGACGAGGGCTGAGGCTCCGGGACGGGCGCGGCGGCTCCCGCCGCGCCCTCCGGGACGTCAGGCGGCGGGGGCGTACTCCGACGCCGCCTCCACCAGGGAGTGCATCAGCTCGGTGAGCGACTGCTCCACGCGGTAGTCGGCGAAGAAGCCGTCCACGATCGCGGCGTGCACGGTGGCGACGCCGACGCTGTTCTCCAGGGGCTCGGCGCCCGCGACACGGAGGATCCGGACGGCGTCCTCGCGGGCCCACTGGGCTCCGCGCGGGGAGGGGCTCACCGAGAGCACGGCCACCGGCTTGCCGGTGATCGCGGCGGCGCCACGCGGGCGGGAGGCCCAGTCGATGGCGTTCTTCAGCACGCCGGGCAGGGAGCCGTTGTACTCCGGGGTCGCGACGACCAGCGCGTCGGCGGCCTCGACCGCGGCGCGGAAGGCCACGACGGCGGCCGGCGGCGCGTCGGTGTCCAGGTCCTGGTCGTAGTGCGGCAGGCCGGCCAGGTCGGCGTACGCCGCTGAGCTCGTCCCGGCGGGCAGCAGCCCGGAGACGGAGTCGGCCAGCCGGGCGGTCCAGGAGTCGGCCCGCAGGCTGCCGACCAGCATCAGGATGTTCATCGGGGTTCCTCGCGATCGCTGGAAGTCTTGTTGACAGTTCAACCAATCACGCGGGCCGCGCATTCCCGGGTCGGCTCAGTCGTTGTCCCAGTCGCGACGCGGGCCGGTGGCCTCGTCACGGTCTGCGTCGGTCATGAGCTTGGACTTGACCAGGCTCAGCACCGTGGTGATCACGAGGATGCCGATGATGACGGTCAGCGACAGCCAGATCGGGATGTCGGGGGCCCAGGAGATGTGCTCACCGCCGTTGACGAACGGGAGCTCGTTCTCGTGCATCGCGTGCAGGATGAGCTTGACTCCGATGAAGCCCAGCAGGACGGCCAGGCCGTAGGAGAGGTAGATCAGCCGTTCGAGCAGACCGCCGATCAGGAAGTAGAGCTGCCGCAGGCCCATCAGCGCGAAGATGTTCGCGGTGAGCACCAGGTACGGCTCCTTGGTGAGGCCGTAGATGGCCGGGATCGAGTCGAGCGCGAACAGCAGGTCCGTCGTACCCAGAGCGACGATCACGATGAACATCGGGGTGATCACCCGGCTGCCGTTCTCGACGGCGAACAGCTTGGTGCCGTTCCACTCCGAGGTGGCCGGGAACCGACGCTCGACGAACTTGATCAGGCGGTTCTCCTCGAACTCGTCCTCCTCGTCCTCGTCCTCGGCCCCCTCCTTCGCCAGCTTCACGGCCGTGTAGATGAGGAACAGCCCGAAGATGTAGAAGACCCAGCTGAAGTTGTTGATCGCCGCGGCGCCGACCGCGATGAAGATGCCGCGCATGATCAGCGCCAGCACGATGCCGACCAGGAGCGCGCTCTGCTGCAGCTTCTTGGGCACGGCGAACTTGTTCATGATGATCAAGAAGATGAACAGGTTGTCGACCGAGAGGGAGTACTCCGTCAGCCAGCCGGCGAAGAACTCGGTGCCGTACTGGTGGCCGGCGAAGACCCAGACCCCGATGCCGAACGCGACGGCCAGTCCGATGAAGAAGGTCAGCGCGATGCTGACCTCCTTGCGGGAGGGCTCGTGCGGGCGACGGCCGATGACGACGATGTCGAAGAGCAGGACGGCGGAGGTGATGCCGACCGTCAGCCACCACACCAGGGGGGATACATCCATGTTCGTGCCTCCGGACTCGGGGCGTGCGCGCGCAGGCGACACACCCAGCTCGTGTTGCGGGTCCGGAGGTCTCTTCCGCCACTCGCGAGTGGCCGACGACCCCGGGCCGGGGCCCGTTCAACCCTGGGCCCGACCGTGATGACGAGATCGCCGCGAAGGAATACTCCCCTCCAACTGCGCCTGAGTCTCCCAGATCCCGGTCAGGTCGCCAAACCGGTGTGCGGCCCGGCCGTCAGTGGGTACGACGACCACGGTCGCCCCGGCGGCGAGTCCGTGAGCCCGTGCGTCGTGACGATAGTGTTCGATGCGACGTCAGAAGTCCTCGAAGGGAAACCAGCAGACATGTCTCAGCACCAGCCCGTCGACACCGAGGAACCCACGATCGGCAAGCTGGTCGTCGACGCCAGCCGCGACGTCTCCAGCCTGATCCAGAGCGAGATCGCGCTCGCCAAGTCCGAGCTCAAGGTCTCGGTCAAGGCCGGCGGCATCAGCATCGCCCTGTTCGCGGCGGCCGGCTTCCTGGCGCTGCTCGCGATCATCATGCTCTCGGTGGCCTTCGCCTACTTCGTCCACATGACCGGCCTCGACCTGGCCTGGTGCTTCCTGATCGTCTTCGTCGCCTACCTGCTGGTCGCGGGCCTGCTCGGCTTCGTCGGTATCCGCAAGATCAAGCAGGTCAAGGCCCCGGAGCGGTCCATCGAGCAGGCCAAGCAGAACAAGACGATCTTCAAGCGCGGCTGACCGGGGAGACCTGCACCCCTAGGCGCAGTTCCCGCTCGACACCTTCTCCTTGGACCGCAGACCCCGGGCGGCGGCCGAGCCGACCTGGTCGGCGGTGAGGGCGTAGCCGGTCTGCTTGTCGCTGACCGAGGCGGCGAAGACCACGCCGAGGACGCGGCCGCCGGTGGACACGACCGGGCCGCCGGAGTTGCCGGGGCGGATCACGCCGCGCAGCGAGAACACGTTGCGGGTGATCGTGCCGTTGCCGTAGATGTCGGGCGAGCGCAGCCGCTGCTCGCTGCGGATCCGGACCGGCTGGGCGTCGAAGGGGCCGTCCTGGGGGAAGCCGAGCGCCGCGCCCTGGATGCCCTCCCGACCGCTGCGGTCGAAGCGGATGGTCGGCCCGTCGAGGCCCGGCACGTCGATGACGGCGATGTCCACGTCGGGGTTGTAGTAGACGACCGTGCCCTTCACCGACTGCTTGCCCACCTGGACCATCGGCTCGGTGACCCCGGCGACGACGTGGGCGTTGGTCATCAGCTTGGTGGGCGCGTAGAGGAAGCCGGTGCCCTCGACCCCGCTGCCGCACCGGTTGTTGCTGCGGATCTTGAACACGCTGCGAGAGGCGTTGCGGATGTCGGGGTCGCGCAGCACCCGGCGCTCGGCCCGGGGCACCTTGATGATCCGCTCGGGGGCGAACGGCTCGATGTAGCGCGGGAAGGCCGAGCCCACGACCTGGTCGAAGGACCGCAGCGCCTGCTGGGCCCGGACCGGCATCACCTTGTTGACCGCGACCAGCACCTGCGAGTCGCGCACCTGTGGGCTGATGCCCGGGATCTGCGAGCCGCTGATCGCGACGCCGAGACCCCACGCGACGAGCAGCACGGCGAGCACGCTCAGCAGGGCTCCGCCGACCGCGTCGACGGCCCGGATCGGCTGCCAGGTGATGCGCTCGCGCACCTTGGTCCCGGCGTACTGCAGGACGGCCTGCCCCAGGGAGGCCATCACCAGCACGACGAACAGGGCACCGAGCGAGACCCACAGCGACGGCGCCGCGTCGCCGAGCAGGACCGGCGCCAGCCAGAAGCCGGCGAGGCCACCCAGCAGCAGCCCGGCCGTCGCGCAGGCGCCGGTGATGAAGCCCTGCCAGTAGCCCGACAGCGCGTAGGCGAGGGCCAGCACGACCAGGCACCAGTCGAGGAGGTTCATGCGAGCCCTTCGCTGAGGTCGGCCCGGCGGGCCTCGGTCGCGGCCCGGGACGGGGTCCGGGACAGGAACGAGGACGGGGAGATGGAGCGGAACAGGCTCAATCTTGACCCAGACCGAACATGTAGTCCGGCAATTCCTGCTGCACGGACGCGTCCCACGGACGCGTGAGCCCGACGTGGTCGAAGAGCTTGTTGATCAGACCGGCCGTGAAGCCCCACAGGATCAGCTCCTTGCTGTCACCGATCATGAAGCCGGGGCTGCTGTAGCCCAGCGGGTGCACCACGGTCACCCGGTGCTGCGGGTCGAGCAGCTCCTCGAGCGGGACCCGGAGCACGGCGTGGACCTCAGCCGGGTCGACCACGTCGACCGGGGAGGGGTCCCTCCACCAGGCCAGGACCGCGGTCACGGCGAAGTTGCTCGGCGGCAGCCACAGCTCGGGCAGGGTGCCGAAGACCTCGACCCCCGCCGGGTCGAGGCCGGTCTCCTCCTCGGCCTCGCGGAGCGCTGCGGCGACGGGCGAGGAGTCGGTGTCGTCGATCGAGCCGCCGGGGAACGAGACCTGGCCGGGGTGGGACCGCATGTCGTGCGCGCGCTCGGTCAGCAGCAGGTCGGGCCCGTCGGGTCCCTCGCCGAAGAGCATCAGGACGGCACCCTTGCGGGCGTCGGACCCCTCCGGCGGGACGAACAGGCTGATGTCGCTGGCCTGGATCGAGTCCGCTCCCGCGCGGATCGGCTCGAGCCACTCGGGCAGCTCCAGGGCGTCGCTCGTCATCCGGTCACGCCCAGGTGGGTGCGGACCAGCTTCTCGAGCTGGGGGACCGAGGTGATCTCGACGTACATCTCGTGGGCGATCGTGCCGTCCTTCGCGAGCAGGATGAGCTTGGGCATGAAGCGCGCCCGCATCTTGCCGTCCGGGTCGGCGTAGAGCGGGTAGTCCACGCCCTTCTCACGCGCCAGCCGGCGCGCCGCGTCGACGCGGGTCTCCTGGAAGTCGATGCCGACCACGTCGACCCGGCCGGCGTACTTCTTCGCGAAGGCCTGGTACTTCGGGAGCTCCTTCTTGCACGGCCCGCACCAGCTGGCCCACAGGTTGATCACCATCGGCCCGCGCAGCGTGGACAGGTCGACCGACGACCCGCCGTCCAGGGACGCGAAGGTGACGTCCGGGAGGCGGGCGGCCTCCTTCTTCTTCGGCGCCGGGTCGGAGGAGCACCCGCTGAGCACCAGGACCAGGGCGGTGAGCACGCCGAGCAGCCGCCCTCCGGCGGGGAGGCTCACGCCGGGCCCTGGGTCTTGACGAGCGCGGCCGCGGCCGCCGGGTCGGTCGGCCCCGCGCCGTACGACGGGCACCAGTGCGCCACCGTGCAGGCGCCGCAAGCGGGCTTCTTGGCGTGGCAGACCCGCCGGCCGTGCCAGATGAGGTGGTGGCTGAGCAGGGTCCAGTCGCGCTTCGGGAAGAGCGCGCCGATCGCGTGCTCGGCCTTGACCGCGTCGGTCTCCTCGGTCCAGCCGAGTCGCCGGATCAGCCGGCCGAAGTGGGTGTCGACGGTGATGCCGGGGACGCCGAACGCGTTGCCGAGCACCACGTTGGCCGTCTTGCGCCCCACCCCCGGAAGCTTGACCAGGTCCTCGAGGCGCGGCGGCACCTCGCCCCCGTGGTCGGCGACCAGGGCGGCGGACAGCTTGAGCAGCGACTCGGTCTTGGCCCGGAAGAACCCCAACGGCCCGATCAGCCGCTCGAGGTCCTCGCGCGGGGCCGCGGCCATGGCGGCGGGATCGGGGTAGGCGGCGAAGATCGTGGGCCGGACGGCGTTGACCCGGCGGTCCGTCGTCTGCGCGCTGAGCACCGTGACGACCAGCAGCTGGAACGGGTCGTCGAAGTCGAGCTCGCACCGGGCGTCGGGGTAGGTGTCGGCCAGCACGCGGTCGACCTTGCGTGCGCGTCGGACCAGACCTGTGTCAGGGCCTCTTCCTGGGCCTGTTCTGGGGGCGGTGTCGGGCACGCCGAACAGGGTACGGCGCACGGGAAGGTCCTTCCCGAACCGGGTTGTCCGCGGGTCCACGGGGTCGCGTGGCGTCTGGCGGGCCGATGGGACAGACTGTGACCTGAACCACGCGCGCAGCCGTTGGCGGGCGGCACACACGAAGGGACACCACGTGGACAACGACGTACTCCGACAGGCGCCGCTGTTCAGCGCCCTCGACGACGAGGCCGCCGCTGCGTTGCGCGCCTCCATGGGTGAGAACCGGCTGCGCCGCGGCGAGGTGCTCTTCCACGAGGGCGACCCGGGCGACAAGCTCTACATCGTCACCGAGGGCAAGGTGAAGCTCGGCCGCACCTCCTCCGATGGCCGCGAGAACCTGCTGGCCATCCTCGGCCCCGGCCAGATGTTCGGCGAGCTGTCGCTGTTCGACCCCGGTCCCCGCTCCGCCACCGTCACCGCGGTCACCGAGACCACCTTCCTCTCGCTGTCCCACGACGACCTGCTCCGCTGGCTCGAGGGGCGCCCCGGCGTCTCGCTGGGCCTGCTCACCCAGCTGGCCGGCCGGCTCCGCAAGACCAACGAGGTCGTCGCCGACCTGGTCTTCTCCGACGTGCCGGGCCGGGTCGCCAAGGCGCTGCTCGACCTCGCCGACCGCTTCGGCCGCACCGCCGACGACGGCGTGCACGTGCACCACGACCTCACCCAGGAGGAGCTCGCCCAGCTGGTCGGCGCCTCCCGCGAGACGGTCAACAAGGCGCTGGCCGACTTCGCGTCGCGCGGCTGGCTGCGCCTCGAGCCCCGATCGGTCGTGATCCACGACGTGGAGCGGATGAAGCGCCGGGCCCGCTGAGGCCCACCCACCGGGGTCACTGACCCGGCGTCACGGCCTTGGGGTCGTAGGCGTTCTGGAACTTCAGTGAGTCGATCGTGACCGTGGTGACCACGATCGGGTGGTCCGTCGAACGCCGGACCAGCGGGCTGCGGTCGATCTGGTAGCCGGAGAACTCGACCTTGGGGCTGCCGAAGATCCAGTCGATCTGGGTCGGCTTCGGGGGCGCGCACCCGCCGTTGTTGCTGCCGCCGGCCGCGGCCACCAACGGCGTCGAGCCGGTGATCCGGCAGAAGTAGAGCGCGCGGTCGTTCATGTCGCCGGTCACGAACTGCGGGATGCCGGTGCGCTCTAGCCGGTTGAACAGGTCGATCTCCCGGCTGGTGGCGGCCGACCGGAAGCGTCCCTGGTTGTGGAACTGGCCGGTCTCGGCCGGGTTGTGGAAGTTGGAGAACCAGGCCTGGATACCGGTCTGCTTGTTGCGCAGCAGCACCGACGGCATCTGGCGCGTCCCGCCGTTGAAGTAGGGGATCGCGACCGATCCGGGCTTGACCAGGTCCCAGGTGTCCTTGCGCCAGCCGATCGAGTTCTCCCCGGCCAGGTTGCCCAGCGCGTCACCCGGGTAGATCGCCCACCCGGGGGCCCGGTTCACGAACGAGTGGCGCTGGTCGCCCTGGAACTCCTGGAACCCGACGACCGTCAGCCCGTGCGAGCCGATGACCTGGATGGCCCCGGGAAGGCGCTGCAGCCCGGTGCCCCGGCCCCGCTGGTGCGACCTGGTGTGGGAGCTGCCGAGCACGTTGAAGGTGGCCATCTTGAAGGTGAGCACCGGCGGCAGGGCGACCGGCCGCGGCCGCGCCTGCACCGGGTTGATGTCGACCGGCTTGCGCTCGTCGAGGCGGTTGACGGTGCCGGCGTACGGCGCGGAGCTCGGCGTGGCGGACGCGGTCGCCGACGCGCTGGGCTCGGCCGACGCGCTCGGGGCGGAGGTCCCGGCGGCCGGCTTCGCGGGGCTCCGGTCCAGGTCGCCCCGGACCCACAGGAAGCCGACCCCCCAGACGGCGACGAGCAGCAGCACGAACGCCACCAACCCCAGCTTCTGTCGCACGCACGCAAGGTATCCCGGGGCCGGTCACGACGGGGGGCCAATCCCGCGAACGTGGACGGCCGGTGGGCCGGGGGGCCGGGGGGAGGGTCAGGAGCGCTGGGCGAGATGGGCCAGCTGGGCCCGGACGGAGAGCTCGGCGGCGCCCCACAGGACCGGGTCGACGTCGGCGTACACCTTCTCGACCACGCGCCGCGGCAGCTCGTCGGCCGCGAGACCCTCGGGGTGCGGGAGGTCGCGCAGCTCGGCCACGGCCGCCTCGACCTGGGCGAGTCGCTCGGCGCGGTGGGCGATGTAGTAGTCCAGGGCACCCAGGGCGTCGTCGATGACCGGGCCGTGGCCGGGCCAGATCGCGCCGATCTCGCGAGACTCCGCGAGCGCGTGCAGCCGGTCGAGGGAGCCGAGGTAGGCGCCCAGCTGGCCGTCGGGGTGGGCCACGACCGTCGTGCCCCGACCCAGGACGGTGTCGCCCGTGAGCACCGCCCCCTCCGCCGGGAGCACGAACGACAGCGAGTCGGCCGTGTGGCCAGGCGTGCCCACCACGTGCACCTCCAGGCCGTCGAGCTCGACCACGTCCCCGTCACCGAGACCCTCGGAGCCGAGGCGGTAGTCCGGGTCGAGCGCGCGGACGCCGCAGCCCATCTGCTCCGCGAACACCTTGGCCGCCTCGGAGTGGTCGAGGTGGTGATGGGTCAGGAGCACGGCTCCGACCGGGCCGGCCAGGTCGGCGACCCCGGCGAGGTGGGATTCGTCGGGCGGACCGGGGTCGATCACGATCGACCGGCGGGCGCCCGGCTCGCGCAGGATCCAGGTGTTGGTGCCGTCGAGGGTCATCATGTTGGCGTTCGGGGCGAGCACGCAGTGGCCGCGCTCGCCGAAGGCACCGCCGACCCAGGGGTCGCTCACGACCGGGACTCCAGGAGGGCCTCGAGCCGCGGCGGGATCGAGAGCGTGCCGCCGTCGTCGTGCTGCTCGACCTGAGGCGTGAACATCTCGACGCTGCGCCCGCGGGCGGCGTCGAGGACACCGGCCGGGTCGGCGTGCTGCGCCACCTCGAGGCAGGTCAGGTAGGTCGGCGGCAGCATCAGCATCCGCTCCTCCTCGACGTCCAGCACGGCCTGCATCGCGGGGAGCCAGGTCACCTGGTCGGACTCGGTGGAGACGTCCCGGGTCCGCTGGCCCTCGGGCAGGTCGGCGACGAAGAACCAGGTGCGATAGCGCCGGGGCTCGAAGACCGGGGTCAGCCAGGCCGCCCACACCCCGAGGAGGTCGGTGCGCAGCACCAGCCCGCGCCGGTCGAGGAACTCGGTGAACGCGAGCTCGCGACCCTCGAGGGCCGCACGGTCGGACTCCCAGTCCTCGCCGGTGGTGTCCGCGACCACGGTGCCGGCAGACTCACCGGCCAGGAGGACGCCCGACTCCTCGAAGGTCTCGCGCACCGCAGCACACACCAGCGCGCGCGCCGTCGCCCCGTCGGTGCCGAGGCGGGCGGCCCACTCGTCGGGAGACGGCCCGGCCCAGGCGATCTCGTGGTCGAAGTCTCGCGGGTCGACCCCTCCACCGGGGAAGACGCACATGCCGGCCGCGAAGGCCATCGAGGTCTGTCGCCGCAGCAGGTAGACCTCGGGTCCCTCCGACCCGCCCCGCAGCAGCACCACGGTGGCGGCGTTGCGCGGCTCGGCCGGCTCCCGGGTGCCGTCGGCGAAGGCTCGGGCGTCCTCCACCAGCTGCGGTGGGAGCTGGACCCGCACCCTCAGACCTCGACGAGCAGCTCGACCTCGACCGGGGCGTCGAGGGGCAGCACGGAGACGCCGACGGCGGAGCGGGCGTGCCGGCCCGCGTCGCCGAAGACCTCGCCGAGCAGCTCCGAGACCCCGTTGGCCACCAGCGGCTGGCCGGTGAAGTCGGGGGTCGAGGCCACGAACGCGACGACCTTGACGATCCGCTTGATGGCCGACAGCTCGCCGACCTCGGCGCGGATCGCGGCCAGGGCGTTCAGCGCGCACTGGCGGGCGCACTCGACGGCCTCCTCCTGGCTGACCTCGCCACCGACCTTGCCGGTGAGCATCAGCTGGCCGTCGCGCATGGGCAGCTGGCCGGAGGTGAAGACGTGGTTGCCGCTGCGGATGGCCGGGATGTAGGCCGCGACCGGCTTGGCGACCGCCGGGACCTCCAGCCCGAGCTCGGCCAGCTTCTCCTCGGGGGTGCTCATGCGGGGTCCCCGGCGAAGCGCGAGCGCAGCGAGTGGTTCGTTGGGGTGCTCATGCCAGCGGGCGCTTGAAGTAGGCGACGAGGTTCTCGGGGTTCATCCCCGGGACCACCTGGACGAGCTCCCACCCGTCGGAGCCGAAGTTGTCGAGGATCTGCTTGGTCGCGTGCACGAGCACGGGAGCGGTCATGTATTCCCACTTGGTCATGCCCGTCACCCTAGACCGCCGCTAGCGTGGCGCCCATGCTGCCTGACGCGACGGTTCGCTACGCCGACCACGACGACGCGGTCATCGACCTGCACCGGCCCGCGTCCCCCACCGGCCGGCTGCTCGTGCTCGTCCACGGAGGCTTCTGGAAGGCGCAGTGGGACCGGCGGCACACCCGCCCGATGGCGCGGGCTCTGGCGGACCTCGGCTGGCTGGTGGCAACGCCTGAGTACCGCCGGGTGGGGAACGGCGGTGGCTGGCCGACCACCGGCGACGACGTGCGGCTGGCGGTGAGCCGGCTGCCGGAGCTGCTCACCGGGCTCGACCTGCCCGTGGGACCGCTGACCGTCACCGGTCACTCGGCCGGGGGCCACCTCGCCCTGTGGCTGGCCACGCTCGGGCTCCCCATCGAACGCGTGGTCGCCCTGGCGCCGGTCTGCGACCTGAAGGAGGCGATCCGGCTCGGCCTCGGCAGCGACGCGACCCAGGCCCTGCTCGGCGGGTCGGAGCCCGGGCCGCTCGACCCGATGACGCTGTTCGGCGTACGCCCTTCGGCCGAGGTAGTCATCGTGCACGGCGACCAGGACGAGGCCGTGCCCGTCTCCCTCAGCCGCGGTTTCGTCGCGGCGCACCCGTTCGTGGGTCTGCAGGAGCTCGCCGGCGTGGATCACATGGAGCTGATCGACCCGGCCTCGAGCGCCTGGCCGACGGTGGTGGAGGCGCTGGCCCCGTCGGGGTGACGGCTGACCGACCAGCCCCCGAGACCCCCCGACATGCGAATGTCGCTGGAGGGGACAGAGTCCACCTCCAGCGACACAGGCGTCACATTCGCATGTTCGCCGACGCCCCACCGGCACCCGGCCTCAGGAGGCCTCGTCCAGCGTCGGGTAGTCGGTGTAGCCCTCGGCGCCGCCACCGTAGAACGTGTCCTGGTGCGGCTCGTTGAGCTCGGCACCCTGCTCCCAGCGGGCGCTGAGGTCGGGGTTGGCGAGGAACGGGCGGCCGACGACGATCGCGTCGGCCAGGCCGGTCCCGAGCAGCTCCTCGACGGTGTCGAGGGTGGTCACCGCGGCGAACCCGTCGTTGAGCAGCACCGAGCCGTCGAAGCGCCGGCGCAGGTCGGCGGTCAGGTCGCCCACCGGGGCGGCCAGGATGCTGAGGTAGGCCAGGCCGAGCGGGGCGACGGCGTCGACCAGGGCGGCGTACGTCGCGTCCAGGTCCTCGCCGGCCTCCTCGCCGACCCCGTTGAACTGGTGTCCGGGCGAGATGCGCAGGCCGACCTTCTCCGCGCCGATCACCTCGGCGACGGCCGTGACGACCTCGATCACGAAGCGCGCCCGGTTCGCGGGCGAGCCGCCGTACGAGTCCTCACGCAGGTTGATCGTCGGGTCGAGGAACTGGTGCAGCAGGTAGCCGTTGGCGGCGTGGATCTCGACCCCGTCGAGGCCGGCGTCCACCGCGTTGCGGGCCGCGGTGACGAAGTCCTGCACGACGCCGGCGAGCTCCTCGGTCTCCAGGGCACGAGGGGTGTCGTGCGGCTTGGGGCCGTCGGCGGTGACCATGTCACCGGGGGCGGTCACGGCACTCGCGGAGATGGTCTCGACGCCGTCCTTGTTGTCACCGTGCGCGATCCGGCCGGCGTGCATCAGCTGGGCCACGATGGTCCCGCCCTCGCGGTGGACCTCGTCGGCCACCCGGCGCCAGCCGGCGACCTGGTCGGCGGTGTAGAGGCCCGGCACGTTGAGGTAGCCCTGGCCGACGGCGCTGGGGGCGGTGCCCTCGGTGACGATCAGGCCGGCGCCCGCGCGCTGCGCGTAGTACGTCGCGTTCAGCTCGGTCGGAGCGTTGCCCTCACCGGCCCGGTTGCGCGTGAGCGGGGCCATCACGAAGGCCTGGGGCAGGTCCCAGGGGCCGATCCGGACGGGGGTGAATGCGCGTGACATCAGTTCAGAACCTCACAGATGGTGGAAAGTTGGACTACTTCCCCCAACAGGACACCCCGACGAGACATTCCCCCGCGCGGCGGGCTCAGCCGGCGGAGATCTCCGGCTCGGTCTTCTCGCGGACCTCGTCCTCGGTGACGCCGGGGGCGAGCTCGATGAGCCGGAGGCCGTTCTCCGTGACGTCGAGGACGCAGAGGTCGGTGATGATCCGCTGGACCACGGCCCGACCGGTGTAGGGCAGGGAGCACTCCTTGACGATCTTGTAGGAGCCGTCCTTGGCGTTGTGCTCCATCAGCACGATCACCCGCTTGGCGCCGTGGACCAGGTCCATCGCACCGCCCATGCCCTTGACCATCTTCCCCGGGATCATCCAGTTCGCGATGTCACCGGCCGCCGAGACCTGCATCGCCCCCAGGATCGCGGCGTCGATCTTCCCGCCGCGGATCATCCCGAAGGACGTGGCGGAGTCGAAGAAGCTGGCTCCCCGTCGCAGGGTCACGGTCTCCTTGCCGGCGTTGATCAGGTCGGCGTCCTCCTCCCCCTCGACCGGGTAGGCGCCCACCCCGAGGATGCCGTTCTCCGACTGCAGGACCAGCTCCACGTCGTCATCGACGTAGTTCGGCACCAGCGTCGGCAACCCGATCCCGAGGTTGACGTACGACCCGTCGGTCAGCTCCGAGGCCGCCCGCGCGGCCATCTCCTCACGGCTCCAGCTCATGCGGAGGCCTCCTTGGGTCGCACGGTCAGCTTCTCGATGCGCTTGTCCTGCGCCTGCTCCGGGGTGAGCGCGACCACCCGCTGCACGAACACACCGGGGGTGTGGACGTCGTTGGGGTCCAGCTCGCCGGGCTCGACGAGGTGCTCGACCTCCGCGATCGTCAGCCTCCCGCACATCGCCGCGAGCGGGTTGAAGTTCCTGGCCGAGTCGCGGTAGACGAGGTTGCCGTGCCGGTCGCCCTTCCAGGCCCGCACCAGCCCGAAGTCCGCCACGATCGCCTCCTCCAGCACGTAGTCCCGACGATCAGCACCCTCGCCGAACTCCCGGGTCTCCTTCGCCGGGCTCGAGACCGTCACGTTGCCGGCGTCGTCATACCTCCACGGCAACCCACCCTCCGCGACCTGGGTGCCGCCACCGGTCGCGGTGAAGAACGCCGCGATCCCCGACCCACCCGCCCGCATCCGCTCGGCCAGCGTGCCCTGCGGGGTCAGCTCGACCTCGAGCTCACCGGAGAGGTACTGCCGCGCGAACTCCTTGTTCTCCCCCACGTAGGAGGCGACCATCCGCCGGATCCGCTTCTCCTTCAACAACAGGCCCAGACCCCAGTCATCGACCCCGCAGTTGTTGGAGACCGCCTCCAGGTCGGTCGTCCCCGCCGCCAGCAACGCCTCGATCAGCACCGACGGGATCCCGCACAGCCCGAACCCGCCCACCGACAGCGTCGCGCCGTCAGGGATGTCCCCGACCGCCTCGCCCGCACTCGCCACAACCTTGTCCAAGGAAGTCACCTCCGTCGGCGATCCTGCCACGACCGGTGTGCCCGAGGTCACCCGTGCCGGCCGCGACCCCGCGGCTAGTCTCGGTGACATGCCCGCCCAGAAGTCCGCACCGTCCCCTGGGCAGCCACTGTTCCCCGACGTGCAGCTGCACGTCGTGACCGGCAAGGGCGGCACCGGCAAGACCACGGTCGCCGCAGCCCTCGCCCTGGCGCTGGCCTCCCGCGGCAAGACCGTGCTCCTCTGCGAGGCCGAGGGCCGCCAGGGGATCGCGCAGCTCTTCGACGTGCCCCCGCTGCCCTACGAGGAGCGGCTGGTCGCGCGCGGCACCACCGGCTCGGGCGACGTCTACGCGCTGGCCATCGACGCGGAGTCGGCGCTGCTGGAGTACCTCGACATGTACTACCGCCTCGGGCGTGCCGGAAAGGCGCTCGACCGGTTCGGCGTCGTCGAGTTCGCCACCACCATCGCCCCGGGAGTGCGCGACGTGCTGCTGACCGGCAAGGTCTACGAGGCGGCCAACCGCAACCGGCGCAACAAGGGGGCCCGGCACTACGACGCGATCGTGCTGGACGCGCCGCCCACGGGGCGCATCGCCCAGTTCCTCAACGTCAACAACGAGCTCGCCGGCCTCGCCAAGGTCGGGCCGATCAAGTCGCAGGCCGACACCGTGACGACGCTGCTGCGCTCCCGGCGTACGGCGATCCACCTGGTGACCGTGCTCGAGGAGATGCCGGTCCAGGAGACCGGCGACGGCATCGCCGAGCTGCGTGGCGGCGGGCTGCCGGTCGGCGGCGTGATCGTCAACCTCGTCCGCCCCCAGGACCTGGACGCCGAGGAGCGCGAGCAGCTCCTCGAGGGCACCGTGGACCGGGGCGCCCTGGTCACCAGCCTGGACAAGGTCGGCATCCCGGCCGAGGACACGCTGGTGGACGCCCTGCTGGAGGAGGGACGCCACCACGCCGAGCGCCGCCGGCTCGAGGACAGCCAGCGGGCCCTCGTCGAGGCCATGGACGTCCCGTCCTTCGAGCTCCCCCGCCTGCCCGGCGGGGTCGACCTCGGCGGCCTCTACGAGCTCGCCGGGGCCCTGGCCGAGGAAGGTCTCGCATGAACGCCGCCGGCTCCCGCGCCGCGACCCACCGCAGCAGCCGGGCCAGCGCCCGCATCGGCCCCCTGGTGGCCACCCACGACCCGGCCCTGGTCCTCGACGTCGACGCGCTCCTCGACGACCGTGACCGCGGCATCATCGTCTGCTGCGGGTCGGGCGGGGTCGGCAAGACCACGACCTCGGCTGCCCTGGCCCTGCGCGCGGCCGAGCGTGGGCGCAAGGTCGTCGTCCTCACCATCGACCCGGCCCGGCGACTGGCCCAGTCGATGGGCATCGAGGCGCTGGACAACACCCCGCGCCCGGTGCCCGGGGTCTCGACCGGCTCCACCGCCGGCGGCTCGCTGGACGCGATGATGCTCGACATGAAGCGGACCTTCGACGAGGTCGTGCAGAGCCAGGCCAGTCCCGAGAAGGCGCAGCAGATCCTGGAGAACCCTTTCTACGTCGCCGTCTCCAGCTCGTTCGCGGGCACCCAGGAGTACATGGCCATGGAGAAGCTCGGCCAGCTCGACAAGGACGCCCGTGCCTCGGGCCGGTGGGACCTGATCATCGTCGACACCCCGCCCTCGCGCAGCGCCCTGGACTTCCTCGACGCCCCCGAGCGGCTCTCCAGCTTCCTCGACGGACGCTTCATGAAGCTGCTGCTGGCGCCGGCCCGCGGCCCGGCCCGGTTGATGACGGCCGGGTTCGGGATGGTCACGAACGCCATCACGAAGATCATCGGCGCCCAGGTGCTGCTGGACATGAAGGCCTTCGTCGCCGCGTTCGACACGCTGTTCGGCGGTTTCCGCCAGCGGGCCCAGCGCACCTTCGAGCTGCTCCAGGACCGGCGTACGGCGTTCCTCGTGATCGCTGCGCCCGAGCCGGACGCGCTGCGCGAGGCGGCGTACTTCGTGGAGCGGCTGCGCCAGGAGCGGATGCCGCTGGCCGGTCTGGTGATCAACCGTGCGACCACCGCCCCGGGTGACGACCTCTCCGCCCACGCCGCGATGACCGGGGTCGAGAAGCTGCGCTCGACCGGACAGGACCACGGGCTCGCGGCCGGGCTGCTGCGGCTCCACGCCGACCGGCTGGTCGTCGTCGAGCGCGAGAAGCGCCTGACCAAGCGGTTCGCGGCCAGCCATCCCGACGTGCCGACCGCCGTGCTGCCGGCCCTGTCGACCGACGTGCACGACCTCGACGGACTGCGCCGGATCGGTGAGCTGCTCGGCGCCCAACGGGCACCGAGCGGCTGACCGAGGTCAGGCAGTCTCGGTGGCGCTCGCCAGCTCGTGCTCGGACTTGGCGGTCTCGAGCAGCGCACGCCACGAGGTGACGTTCGGCCGCTTGCGCAGCAGGGCCCGGCGCTCACGCTCGGTGAGACCTCCCCAGACCCCCCACTCGATCTCGTTGTCGAGCGCCTCAGCCAGGCATTCCGCCCGCACGGGGCAGGCGCCGCACACGGCCTTGGCCTTGTGCTGCTCAGCTCCTCGCACGAACAGCTCGTCCGGTGTGGCCTTCTGACACAGGGCTACGTTCGCCCATGTTTCGTTCCAGGACATGTTCCCTCCAAAAGTTCAGGTCCCGGGCTTTTCTGCGGCTCGTCCCAATACGTCCGTTTTCAACCCATCTAGAGACTAAAGAGAACGAGGGACTCGAAACAGACACATGGGCATCATTCTCGTATAGTCCGAATTGACTACATAGGTCCGGTCAGTCGGTTAATTGGCTCCACCCCGCCCGTAGACTTGTGCTATGCCCCGACGCCGCCCCCACGTCTCGTTCGGCACGGTCATCTCCCACCTGGGGGTGATCGTCGCCGTCTCCGTCGTCCTCGGCCTCCTCGGGGCCGCCCTGGTCGTCCCGTTCGTGGCCGCCGTGGGCTACGGCGCGGAGGCCACCGCGAAGTCGATGCACAACCTGCCGGCCGAGCTCAAGGCGGCGCCGCTCTCCCAGCGCACCCGCGTCCTGGACCGCAACGGCGACACGATCGCGACCTTCTACGACGAGAACCGGGTCAACGTCACGCTCGACAAGGTGGCGCCGATCATGAAGAAGGCGATCATCGCGATCGAGGACTACCGCTTCTACGAGCACGGCGCGCTGGACCTCAAGGGCACGCTCCGCGCCTTCGTCAGCAACCAGACCTCGGGCGGGGGCGGCACCCAGGGCGGGTCCTCCATCACCCAGCAGATGGCCAAGATGACCCTGCTGACCCAGGCCCGCACCGGGGCCGAGCGCAAGGCGGCCACGGAGAACACCTACCAGCGCAAGATCCAGGAGCTGCGGCACGCCATCGCCTTCGAGCAGAACTACTCCAAGGACTGGATCCTGGAGCGGTACCTCAACCTCGCCTACTTCGGTGACGGCGCCTACGGCATCCAGGCCGCCTCCCGGCACTACTTCTCGGTCAACGCCAGCAAGCTCAACCTCAAGCAGGCGGCGACCTTGGCCGGGCTGGTCAAGAACCCGGTCGGCTTCGACCCGACCCGCTACAAGGACCGCGCCCGCGCCCGCCGCGACATCGTGCTCAACCGGATGGCCGAGCTCAAGGTCATCCGCCCGCTCTCGGCCAGCCGCGCGACCGGCAGCAGGCTCGGCCTGAAGGTCCACCGCATCCGCAACGGCTGCCTGGGCACCAAGGCCCCGTTCTTCTGCGACTACGTGCGCCGCTACCTGATGCAGGACCGGTCCCTGGGCAAGACCGCCGCCGACCGGGCGCAGCTGCTCACCACCGGCGGCCTCACCATCAAGACCACCGTTGACCTGCGCTTTCAGAAGGCCGCCGAGAACGCCGCCGCCAACCGGGTCAAGGCCACCGACCAGGCCATCGGCGCGGTGGCGATGGTCGAGCCCGGCACCGGCAAGGTGCTCGGCATCGGCCAGTCCCGACCCATGGGACGGGACAAGAAGAAGGGCCAGACCTTCCTCAACTACGTCGTGGACAAGAAGTACGGCGACTCCAACGGCTTCCAGGGCGGGTCGACCTTCAAGGTCTTCGTCCTGGCCGCGGCGCTGGAGCAGGGCCTGTCCAGCCGCACCGCCTTCGTCAGCCCGGAGGAGATGACCATCCCCAACGGCAGCTTCCCCGACTGCGACGGCAACTACCCCGCCTCCGACGCCCACACGTGGCACAACTCCACCACCACGGGGAAGCCCAAGTTCGACATGTACAAGGCCACGCAGCTGTCGGTGAACACCTACTTCGCCCAGCTCGAGCGCAAGACCGGCCTGTGCGAGCCCTACGCACTGGCCCGGGCGATGGGCGTCCAGCTCACCGACCCCGGCCGGGAGCGCGTCCCCACCTTCACCCTGGGGGTCGCCGACGTGAGCCCCCTGGAGATGGCGAGCGCCTACGCCACCCTCGCCGCCCGCGGCCAGCACTGCGAGAACCGTCCGGTCACCCAGATCCTGAACAGCGATCGCAAGGTGTTCAAGGACTATCCCAAGAAGTGCAAGCAGGTGATCCAGGCCAACACCGCCGACACGATCAACGACATCCTGCGCGGCCTGATGAAGCCGGGCGGGTTCGGCCAGGCGCTCGTCCTGGACAAGCCGTCGGCCGGCAAGACCGGCACGATCAACAGCAACATGGCGGTCTGGTTCAACGGCTACACCCCGACGGTCTCCACCGCCTCGATGGTGGCCGGCGCCAACTCGGTCGGCAGCCAGATCACGCTGAACAACCAGATCGTCGGCGGCACCAACGTGGGCACCGCTCATGGGTCGACCACCGCCGGGCCGATGTGGGCCGAGGCGATGCGGGCCATCCAGGACGTCATCCCCTACGAGGACTTCGTGCGACCGACGAGGGCCTCCAACAGCCGGGCCCAGGTCGAGGTCCCCGACGTCGTCGGCCTGCCGGCCCGGGAGGCCGCCCAGCGCCTGGCCGGAGCCGGGTTCTACGTCAGCACCGGTGACCGCCGTGGCTCCGGTGAGCCTCAGGGCACCGTGGCCGAGACCAGTCCGGCGGGCGGCGAGACGGCGACCCGTGGGTCGACCGTGTTCGTCTACCCCTCGAAGGGCTGACCGACCGGCGTCAGGAGCCGGCCAGCTGGGACCTGACCTGAGCGGCGACGACGCCTCCGTCGGCCCGGTCCCTGGTCTTCGGCTGAAGCGCGCCCATGACGCGACCCATCGCGCGCATGCCGTCCTCGCGCACGCCGAGCTCGTCGATGGTCGTCGAGACCAGGTCGGCGATCTCCGCGTCGCTGAGCTGCTCGGGCAGGTAGCCCGCGATCACCTCGGACTCGGCCCGCTCCTTGGCGGCCTGCTCCTCGCGCCCGGCGCTCCCGAACGCCTCCGCGGCCTCACGACGCTTCTTGGACTCGCTGCTGAGCACCCCGAGGACGTCGGCGTCGGTCAGCTCGCGCGCCTCCTTGCCGGCGACCTCGGCGTTGGTCACGGCCGTGAGGACCATCCGCAGCGTGGACGAGCGGATCTTGTCGCCCGACTTGATCGAGGCGGTCAGGTCACTCCTCAGCTGGTCCTTCAAGATGCCCATGGTGGCCATTGTGGCAGCCTTGGGACATGCCTTCCCACTCGGTTTCCGGCTCCGCACCTCGGCGCCTGCTGCGCGTCGCCGGCGGCACCATCGGGCTGGGCGCCCTGGCCGGGCTCGGCACGCTGGCGTACTCCGCCGGCATCGAGGTGCGCAACTTCGTCGTACGCCGGGTCGAGGTCGCCGTCCTCCCCGCCGGGCACCGGCCGCTCAAGGTCCTCCACGTCAGCGACCTCCACCTGGTGCCGTCCCAGGGGACGAAGCGCCGGTGGCTGGCCTCGCTCGCCGCCCTCGAGCCGGACCTCGTGGTGAACACCGGCGACAACCTCTCCCACCAGGACTCCGTGGAGCCGCTGGTCGAGGGCTTCGGCGGCCTGCTCGACGTGCCGGGCGTCTACGTCTTCGGTTCCAACGACTACTTCGCACCGAGTGCCCGCAACCCGCTGTGGTACCTCTTCCCGGACAACGGCGCCCGCAACATCCACACCCCCAAGCTGCCCTGGCGCGACCTCCGCGCCGCCTTCGACGGCCGTGGCTGGACCGACCTGACCAACACCTCGGCGCGGCTCGTGGTGGGGGACACCTCCTTCGCCTTCGTCGGGGTCGACGACCCGCACCTGAACTACGACGACCTCGACGCGGTGGCCGGGCCGGCCCCGGCCGACGTGGACCTGCGGGTGGGGGTCGCGCACGCGCCCTACCTCCGCGTGCTGGACCAGTACGCCCGCGACGGCTACGACATCACCTTCGCCGGGCACACCCACGGTGGTCAGGTCTGCCTGCCGTTCAAGGGCGCCATCGTGACCAACTGCGACCTCGACACGGGGCGCGCCAAGGGGCTGCACCGCCACCCGGCCGACTCCCGGCCCGGTGACCCGGCCAGCTCGTGGCTGCACGTCTCCGCGGGCGCCGGCACCTCGCCGTACACCCCGGTGCGGCTGTTCTGCCGGCCCGAGGCGACCCTCCTGACGCTGCTCCCGAAGCCCGCGTAGACCCGGTTCCGACCCCGGTCAGGACACCTGGTTCCCTCCGGTAGACTCGCCCACGGCCTTCGGGGTGTGGCGCAGCTTGGTAGCGCGCGTCGTTCGGGACGACGAGGCCGCAGGTTCAAATCCTGTCACCCCGACCCGGTGATGTCTCCAGGCATCGCAGACTCCCGGACCCACGGACGTGGGTCCGGGAGTCTTTGCCTTTCCGGGCTCAGGAGACGCGGGCGCGCCTGCCACGCGCGGGCTGTCCGGCCACCGACAGGGGCAGCACGACCTCGAAGGTGCTGCCGGCCGGGGAGCTGGTCACCGAGATGGACCCGCTCATCAGCGTCACCAGCTTGTGGCACAGGGCCAGGCCGAGGCCGGTCCCGGCGTACTTGCGGGTGATCGAGGCGTCGGCCTGGCTGAAGGAGTCGAAGATCCGCTCCTGGTGCTCCGGGGTGATGCCGATGCCGGTGTCCTCGACGAGGAACCGCAGCTCGACGCGACCGGGCGTGGCCCCCGCCACCGTCACGGACAGGCAGACCCGGCCCTGGTCGGTGAACTTGACGGCGTTGTCGAGCAGGTGCCCCAGCACCCGCCCGATCCGGACCGCGTCGCCGGTCAGCAGGGCCGGGACCCGCTCGTCGACGGAGACCTCGAGGCCCAGGGCCCTCCGGTGGGCCAGGGTGCGGAACGGGTCCACGGCACCGGCCACGAGGGCGTGCACGTCGACCTCGACCGCGTCCGCCCGCGCGGTGGCGGCCTCGAGGTTGGAGAAGTCGAGGAGGTCGTCGACCAGGGCGAGGAGGCGCTCACCGGACCGGGTCATGGTGGCGACGAACTTCTCCTGCTGCGCGTCCAGGGGGGTGTCCATCAACAGCTCGGCGGTGCCGAGCAGGGTGGTCAGCGGCGTCCTGATCTCGTGGCTCACGTTGGCCAGGAAGAGGGACTTGTCCTCGTTGGCGCGCTCGGCCTCCAGCTGGGAGCCCAGCAGCGCGCGCCCGAGCTGCTTGCGCTCGGTGATGTCCTCCCCGATGCAGAACACGCCGACGACCTCGTCGTCGACGATGATCGGCAGCCCGGTGACGCTGAGCTCGACCACATGGCCGTCCTTGTGGGTGAGGGCGGTGTCGACCTGCTGGGGCCGGCGGTCCAGCGCCTGGGCGAAGGCGGCCCCGGTCTCCGCGGCCCGGCTCGGCAGGATCAGGGCGCCGATGTCGAGCTGCTGCAGCTCGGTGACCGTGTAGCCGCTGAGCCGCTCCGAGGCGCCGTTGCTCGCGACGAACCGCCCGAGCGGGTCGACGGAGAAGACGGCGTTCGGGTTGTAGTCGAACAGCGAGCGGTAGCGCTGGGTCGTGTCGGCCAGGACCTGCTCGGTGGCGGCCCGTCGGGTGCGCTCGGCCGCGGCCTGGCGGTGGCGACGCCAGGAGTAGAGCGACGTGGCCAGCGACATCGCGCCCACCAGCACCAGGTCGCGCCCCGGGGACGCGCGGGCACGAGAGTGCGGGTCCGTTGCCATGACGTCCATGCTGTGCCCTTTTCGTCCAGAATATTGGTATTCACCGAAACGACAGGCCGCAAACGCCGACTTCTGGGCGGCCCCTTCGTGGCACGATGCGGACCATGGCCGACGAACCCGAGAACAGTGGGCAGGAGCCGAACCTCGAACTGCCGTCGCTGCTCGGTTTCGGCCGCAAGAAGAAGAAGCGCGCCGACCGGAGCAGTGCCGACGAGCCGGTGACCGAGGAGGCCGAGGTCCCCGAGGTCCCCGAGGCCCCCGCGGCCCCCGAGGCCGAGGCCCCCGAGGCTGCGGCCGAGACCGCCGTGGACCAGCCCCTGGCCGGCAGCGAGCCGCTCGCCGCCGACCCCGTGGCCGAGCCGCGCGGGGGACTGGCGCCCTCGGCGCAGAAGCCGAAGCGCCTCCCCCCGGTACCACCGCCGTCCCGGGCCGGCGGGCCGCCCCCACGGGTGACCCCTCCCCCGCCGCGGATCGTGCCGCCCGAGGAAGAGGTCACGGAGGTCGAGGAGCCGGTGGTTCCGGACCAGCCGATGGAGGCGGACCAGCCCGTCGTCGTCGAAGAGCCCGCTCCTGCCGAGGAGCCCCGCGTCGTCGAGGAGCCAGTCTTCGAGCAGCTCCCGGTCGTCGAAGAGCCCGCTCCTGTCGAGGAGCCGGCCCTCGAGGAGCCTCACGTCGTCGAGGAGCCGGCTGCCGTCGAGACGCCCGAGCCTCCCGAGGCGCCGACCGAGCGGACCACCGTGCTGCCGGCCGCGACCGAGCCGCCGGTGGAATTCGTCGCGCCGGCCTACGGCGAGGAGCGGACGACCACCCCCGGCACACCGGGCACCGGCTCCGGCGGCAGCCCCGGCACCTTCGGCGGGTCCGTGGAGACCGAGGTCGCCGGAGCGCCCGCGGCGGCACCGGCGGCCGCCCGGCCCGCGCGAGCGTTGAGCCTGCCGGTGCTCGACCCGCGCATCGCCACGGTGGTCACAGGCGCCTTCGTCGGCCTGCTCGGCGTGCTGCTGGCGTTCGTCGCCGGCCGCGGGTGCGAGTCGATCCGCGGCGTCGGCAGCTGCGGCGGGATCGGCTTCTTCGCCCTGCTGGTCATCCTCGCGATCATGGTGCTGGTAGGCGCAGCCGTGCTCGCCGCCCTGCGCGTCTACGACCCGGTCAGCACGAGCTTCCTCGGGGTCGGGCTGGTGGCCGTGTTCGTGCTGCTCTTCCTGCTCAGCTCGCTGGAGTCGGGGTGGATGCTCGTGGTCATCCCGGTGCTGGGCGCGCTGACCTTCCTGCTGTCCTGGTGGGTCACGGCGGCCTTCGTCGACGACCCGGGACGGGGCGACCAGCGCCGCTGACCCGGGTCAGCGGCGAGGAGACCTAGGCGGAGACCTGCTGGGCGACCAGCTCGGCGATCTGCACCGTGTTGAGCGCGGCACCCTTGCGCAGGTTGTCGTTGCTGATGAACAGAGCGATCCCCCGCTCGTCGGGCACGCCGGGGTCGTGACGCAGCCGGCCGACGTACGACGGGTCGCGGCCGGCCGCCTGCAGCGGTGTCGGGATGTCGCTGAGCTCGACCCCCGCCGCCGACCCCAGGATCTCGCGGGCGCGCGCGACCGGCATCGGCGAGGCGAACTCGGCGTTGATGGCCAGCGAGTGGCCGGTGAAGACGGGGACGCGCACGCAGATGCCGGAGACGAGCAGGTCCGGGATGCCGAGGATCTTGCGCGACTCGTTGCGCAGCTTCTGCTCCTCGTCGGTCTCGTTGAGGCCGTCGTCGACGATGGAGCCCGCCAGCGGGAGCACGTTGTAGGCGATGGTGCGTTCGTACGTCACCGGGGCCGGGAAGTCGATCGCCGACCCGTCGTAGGACAGCTCCCGGGCCTTCTCGCCGGCGGCCTCGACCTGGGTGGCGAGCTCGTCCACGCCGGCCACCCCGGAGCCCGAGACCGCCTGGTAGGTCGAGGCGATCAGCCGGGTCAGGCCGGCGGCGTCGTGGAGCGGCTTGAGCACCGGCATCGCGGCCATGGTCGTGCAGTTGGGGTTGGCGATGATGCCCTTGCCCGCCCCCGACGTCGCCAGGGCGACGGCCTCCGGGTTGACCTCGCTCACCACCAGCGGGACGTCGGGGTCCATCCGCCACGCGGAGGAGTTGTCCACGACGACGGCGCCCGTCTCGGCGAACCGGGGAGCCTGCGCGCGCGAGGTGGTCGCCCCGGCCGAGAACAGCACGATGTCGAGACCGCTCACGTCGGCCGTGGCGGCGTCCTCGACCGTGACCTCACGATCGCCGAAGGGGAGCACGGTGCCGGCGGACCGGGCGGAGGCGAAGAAGCGGATCTCGTCGGCCGGGAAGGCCCGCTCGAGCAGGATCTGGCGCATGGCGACGCCCACCTGCCCGGTGGCGCCGACGATGCCGAGTCGCACGCCCACTACCGTCCACTCCCGCCGTAGACGACGGCCTCGACCTCGTCGGAGTCCAGGTCGAAGGCGGTGTGCGTCGCGACCACGGCTGCGTCGACCTGCGCCTCGTCGACGACCACGGAGATGCGGATCTCGGACGTCGAGATCATCCCGATGTTGACGCCGGCCTCGGCCAGCGCGCTGAAGAACTTGGCGGTGACACCGGGGTGGGAGCGCATGCCGGCTCCGATCAGGGAGACCTTGCCGATCTTGTCGTCGTAGAGCAGCGAGGCGAAGCCGATCTCGGCCTTGAGGGCGTCGAGCGCCGACATCGCGGTCTGGCCGTCGGTGCGCGGCAGCGTGAACGAGATGTCGGTGAGGTTGGTCGCGGCGGCGGAGACGTTCTGGACGATCATGTCCAGGTTGATCTGCGCGCGCGCCAGCGCGTCGAAGATGCGGGCGGCCTCGCCCACCTTGTCGGGCACCCCGACGACGGTGATCTTGGCCTCGCTCCGGTCGTGGGCGACGCCGGCGATGATGGCTGCTTCCATGGTGGCCTCCTGATGGGCCTCGTCGTTGATGCTGCCCCGCACGAGGGTGCCGGTCAGCTGGCTGAACGAGGACCGCACGTGGATCGGGATGTCGTAGCGGCGGGCGTACTCCACGCACCGCAGGTGGAGGATCTTGGCGCCACCGGCGGCGAGCTCGAGCATCTCCTCGTAGGTGACCCGGTCGAGCTTGCGCGCCGTCGGGACGATGCGCGGGTCGGCGGTGAAGACGCCGTCCACGTCGGTGTAGATCTCGCAGACGTCGGCCCGCAGCGCGGCCGCGAGGGCCACGGCGGTGGTGTCGGTGCCGCCGCGCCCGAGCGTGGTGATCTCCTTGGTGTCCTGGCTGACGCCCTGGAACCCCGCCACGATGACGATGTGCCCGTCGTCGATGGCGGCCGAGATCCGGCCGGGCGTGACGTCGATGATCTTGGCCTTGCCGTGCACCGAGTCGGTGATGACGCCAGCCTGGGAGCCGGTGAACGACCGGGCGGTGGCGCCGAGGTCGGAGATGGCCATCGCGACCAGCGCCATCGAGATGCGCTCCCCCGCGGTGAGCAGCATGTCGAGCTCACGGGCCGGGGGCAGCGGGCTGACGCCCTCGGCGAGCTCGAGCAGCTCGTCGGTCGAGTCGCCCATGGCGGACACGGCGACCACGACGTCGTGGCCGTCGCGCTTGGCCTCGACGATCCGGCGGGCGACCCGCTTGATGGCGGCGGCGTCGGCGAGGGAGGACCCGCCGTACTTCTGCACCACGATGCCCACGGCGCTGCACTCCCTCACTTGCTGACTGGCTGCCGGCCCTGCTTGCCGATCCGATCCCTGCCGCCCCTGATTCTACGTGGGCTCAGAGACCGATCGCGCCGGTGTCCAGCACGGCCTCGGCCGCGGCGATCTGGTCGCTCTCGCTCTCGAAGTCCGCGTCGAGCCGGTCGTGGGCCACGACGGACTGCAGGGCCCGGAGCACCGCGCTCGCGTTGCTGCCCCAGGTGGCGACGTAGGAGAACTGCCACCACCACAGCGCCTCGGAGACGTCGCCGGCCCGGAAGTGCCGCAGGCCGTTGGCCAGGTCGGTGGCGATGCTGGTCAGGTCGTCGGAGAGCTGCGCGGTGGTGATCTCGGGGACGTAGGGGTCGAAGTTGAAGGTGTAGGTGTCGACGCTGTCGAGGAGCCGGGCCAGCCGCAGCCGCATGGCGTCGAGGTCGGGGTCCGGGCCCACGTCGGGCTGGTACTCCAGGGTCGGCGCGAAGTCGCGCTGCGCCCCCAGGCGGGCGCCGGCGAAGAGGATCTGGCTGACCTCCACGAGCAGCAGGGGTACGACGGTCCCGGGGCTCTCCTCGTGGGAGAGCGCGCGCAGCGTGACGAGGAACGACTCCACCCCGTCGGCTATCTGCTGGGCGAACTCCTCGAGGTCGGGGTCCACGTGTGCTTCAGTCACCTGCGTTGCGCCTTCCTGCGAATGCTCGGCCGAGCGTGACCTCATCGGCGTACTCGAGGTCACCGCCCACTGGCAGTCCACTAGCCAGACGCGTCACGCGCAAGTCCAGGGCGACCAAGTTTCTGCTGAGATATGCGGCCGTCGCGTCCCCCTCGATGTTGGGGTCGGTGGCGAGGATGACCTCGGTGACCGTCCCGTCGGCGAGCCGGGTCATCAGCTCGCGGATGCGCAGCTGCTCCGGTCCGATGCCCTCCAGCGGCGAGATCGCACCGCCGAGCACGTGGTAGCGGCCGCGGAACTCACGCGTGCGCTCGATCGCGACGACGTCCTTGGGCTCCTCCACGACGCAGATCAGCGCCGGGTCGCGCCGGGGGTCCCGGCAGATCCGGCACAGCTCCTCCTCGGAGACGTTGCCGCAGGTCGTGCAGAACTTCGCCTTGGCCTTCATCTCCAGCAGCGTGTCCGCGAGGCGGCGTACGTCGAGGGGGTCGGAGGCCAGCAGGTGGAACGCGATGCGCTGGGCCCCCTTGGGCCCCACCCCGGGAAGCCGGGCGAGCTCGTCGATCAGGTCCTGGAGGACGCCTTCATACACCGGGGCCGCCGAATCCGAGTGGGTTCCCGGGGGCGCCGCCGCCGAGGGCGTCGAGGTTGCCGCCCGCCAGCGGCCCGAGGGCCTGCGAGGCGAGGTCGTCGACCTTGGTCTTGGCGTCCCGGAACGCCGCGACGACGAGGTCGCCGAGGTCCGCGAGCGACTCGGTGTCGTCGGCGTCGAAGCCGCCGGGGGTGAACGCGACGCCGGCCAGCTCGCCGGTGCCGGTGACGGTCACGGTCACGCCGCCGGCGGTGCCGTCGACCGTGGTGGCGGCCAGCGCCTCCTGGGCGGCCATCAGCTGGGACTGCATCTGCTGGGCCTGCTCGAGCATCGCCTGCAGGTCGAAGCCGCCGCCGTCGCTGGCTTGGCCGAAGGGGTTGTCCGTCATCTCGTGGCTCCTGGTCCGTGTGGGTCGGTGGGTCGGTCAGTCGGTGGGTCGGGCGGGTCAGTCGTGGGTGATCTCCTCGATCACGGTCGCCCCGAGCTCCCGCTCGAGCAGCTGGGTGCTGTCGAGGGCGTTGTCGTCGGCCACCTGGTCGTCCCGGTGGGCGTCCGCGTCGAGGTCAGGACCGGGCGCGGGCGCCGGGGCCTCACCGCCCTGGCGGGTGGGGGCGATGTTGGACCGGGCGGCGGCCGCGGAGGACGGGCGAGCAGCCGCCGCCGGGGTGGCGTCGCCGTCGTCGGTGGCCCAGCTCGGCGGCCCGGTGGGTGCCTGGCCCGCCGGACCGGTGGAGGCGCCCGCCTCCGGCTCGTCGGCCGGGGGCGGCTCGGTGGCGGCCGGCGCCGGGGCGACCGCGGACCGGATCACCCGCGGCGAGGTCTCGGAGCCGGGGTCCGCCGACGGGTCAACGGCGACCTCGATCTTCCAGTCGACGCCGATCATGTCGATGGCGGCCTGTCGCAGGATCTCCTCGCTGCCACCCCCGACGAACGAGTCGCGGGCGCCGGCCGTCTTGAACCCGACGGTCAGGCTGGTCGCGTCGACCCCGATCACCTGGGCGTTCTGGCTCAGCAGGATCCACGTGAACCGCCGCATCTTCTTGACGGCCTCGAGCAGGTCGGGCCAGATCCGGCGTACGTCGGCCAGGGACAGCACGGCACCGCCGGCGGACTCCTGGCCACCGGACTCCTGACCCCCGGACGCTTGGCCACTGGACGCCTGGCCACTGGGCGCCGCGGCTGCAGGTGCCGCCGGGCCGGGCGCGGCTGCTGGTGGTGGCGCCTCGGGACGACTCGCCGCGGGTGGGCGGGTGGCGACCGGCTCGACCGGCGTGGGTGTGGCCTCGGGAGCCGACCCGGCCGGGCGCCCGGAGCCGGCGGGAGCGCTCCCGGAGGAGCGTGGACGGGACTGGCCCTCCCCCTGCGCCGAGGACGCCGGCGGAGTGGTGGCGACCGAGGGTGCGCCCCCGGTCCCGGCGCCGGAGGGCGCCCCGGAAACCGAACCGACGCCTGTCACGGACACCCGGCGCTCGAGCCGGTCGAGCCGAGCGCCCAGCCCCAACGAGGCGTGGTCGGCCGCCGGCAGCAGCAGCCGCGCGCAGATCAGCTCCAGCAGCAGCCGCGGGGTCGTGGCGCCCCGCATGTCGGTGAGCCCGCTCGCCACCAGATCGGCCGCCCGCACCAGCTCGGCCTTGCCGAAGCGGGCCGCCTGGGCGACGAGCCGCTCGGCCTGGTCCTGGGGGGCGTCGATCAGGCCGGTCGCGGAGGCGTCCGGCACCGCCGTCACGATCACCAGGTCGCGCAGGCGGCGCAGCACGTCCTCGGTGAACCGGCGCGGGTCCTGGCCGGTCTCGATGACCTTGTCCACGACGCCGAACACACCGGCGCCGTCGACGGCGGCGAACGCGTCGACCACCTCGTCGAGGAGGTTGTCCGGGGTGTAGCCGAGCAGGCTGGTCGCGACCTCGTAGGTGACGCCGTCGGGCCCCGCGCCCCCCAGCAGCTGGTCGAGCACGGAGAGCGAGTCGCGGGCGGAGCCGGCCCCGGCCCGCACCACCAGCGGCAGCGCCGACGGGTCGATGTTGACACCCTCCTTCACGCACAGCTCGGCGAGGTAGTCCGAGAGGGTGCGCGGCGGGATCAGCCGGAACGGGTAGTGGTGGGTGCGCGAGCGGATGGTCGGGATGACCTTCTCGGGCTCGGTGGTGGCGAAGATGAACTTGAGGTGCTCCGGCGGCTCCTCGACCAGCTTGAGCAGGGCGTTGAAGCCCTGCGAGCTGACCATGTGGGCCTCGTCGATGATGTAGACCTTGAAGCGGCTGCTGACCGGGGCGAAGAACGCCCGCTCCCGCAGGTCACGCGCGTCGTCGACGCCGCCGTGGCTGGCCGCGTCGATCTCGATCACGTCGATCGACCCGCCACCGCCGCGGGCCAGGTCGCGACAGGACTGGCACTCCCCGCACGGATCGGCGATCGGCGCCTTCTCGCAGTTGAGGGCGCGCGCCAGGATCCGGGCGCTGGTCGTCTTGCCGCACCCGCGCGGGCCGGAGAAGAGGTAGGCGTGGTTGACCCGGTTGTTCGCGAGCGCTGCGCGGAGGGGCTCGGTCACGTGGTCCTGACCGATCACCTCGGCGAACGTCTCCGGCCGGTAGCGGCGGTAGAGCGCAAGGGTGGGTTCCACACGTGAACCCTAGACGGCCGGGGCGACAACCCGCAGACGTCCCCACCGGGGAGACAGAGGCCCCCCATGCACCCGGAAGAGCTCGCCTGCCCTTGCTGCCTTCCGGCCCTGGGGGATTCAGCGAGTTACCGCCGCATGGGGGGTTGGCGCAGAGGTTACCTGCAGGGTTTGCCTCAGGCGAATCCAGCCGGCCCACTCCCTGCCCGTCGAAGGCCGGACCGATTTCTCACCCGCCGTTCGGGGCAGGTAGCCTTCCCGGCGGAGGATTCGCCTAGTGGCCTATGGCGCTCGCTTGGAAAGCGGGTTGGGTTAACGCCCTCAGGGGTTCGAATCCCCTATCCTCCGCCACGAAGCGGCAGTGCGGTGGATCCGACGTGTTCTCCACGTCGGATCCACCGCACTGTTGTCAGCGGTCAGCCATCGTCGACGAAGAGCGCGAGTGGTCAGCTCTCAGGAGATGGACACCGGACCGGCCCGTCTCGGAACAGCCGAGCTCACCAGAGCCGCAGCGACCCCTTGAACACCCCGGCCAGCACGGACTCGTCGACGTCCCGGGGGCAGGTGGCCAGCAGGCGCTGCTGCTGCATGCTGCCCCCGACCAGGTCGTCGATGTCGTCCTCGCCGAAGCCGACCGCGCCGATGCCGTTGGGGATGTCGATGTCGTGGAGCAGCGAGATCACCACGTCCGCCAACGTGTTCTCGTCGCCCTTGGCCACGTCCACCGACGGGTCCAGGAGGCTGGCCGCGCGCAGGTGCCGCTCGGGGGCGGCCGAGTAGGTGAACCGGAACGCCTCCGGCGCGGTGAGGGCGACCGACATCCCGTGCGGCACCATCGGCTCGTCGCCCGGGTAGTCGGGCGGATGATAGCCGCGGACCCGCCCGGCGATCGGATAGCCGTTGGCGTGCGGGATGTGCACGCCGGCGTTGCCGAAGCCCATGCCCGCGAACGTCGCCGCGAGCGCCATGCCGGTGCGCGCCTCGTGGTCGTCACCCTCGTGGACGGCGGTGCGGAACGACTCCCCGAGCAGCTGCATCGCCTTCTCCGACCACATGTCGGCGATCGGGTTGGACCCGCAGTACGGCACCCGCTGCTCCGGGCGCTTCTTGTCGTACGACGTGTAGGCGCGCGCCGTGTAGCTCTCGAGGGCGTGGCACAAGATGTCCATCCCGGAGCACGCCGTGACCATCGGCGGCTGGGTCATCGTGAGCAACGGGTCGATCACGGCGAGGGTGGGACGCAGGCGGGGGTGGCTGATGCCGGTCTTCACCTGGAGGCTGAGCACGTCGAGCACGCAGACCGTGGTGCTCTCGGCCCCGGTGCCGGCCGTGGTGGGGACGGCGACCAGCGGCTTGAGCGCGTTGACCGGCGCCCGTCCCTCGCCGATGGGGGCGTTGACGTAGTCCATCAGCTCGCCCGGGTTGCTCATCAGCAGGTTGATCGCCTTGGCGGTGTCGATGCTCGAACCACCGCCGACCGCCACGAAGGCGTCGAAGTCGCCCTGGTCGCGGGCGAAGGCGATGGCGTCCCGCATGCTGTCGTCGGTCGGCTCGACGTGCGCGCCGTCGTACACGACCGCCTCGATGCCGAACGGGCCCATCTGCTCGGCCACCCGGCCGGGCAGCCCGGTGCCGGCGAAGCCTGCGTCGGTGACCACCAGCACCCGCGACGCCCCGAGCTGGGAGAGGTCGTAGCCGATCTCCTCCGAGGCCCCGGGACCGAACTTCAGCTGGGGTGCCCCGTAGGTGAACACCGTCTCGGACTCCGCCGCCATGTCGTCCTCCTCGAGTGGATCCTCCCTCCAGCCAACCATCCCCGGTGGCCTGCCGACGAGGCCGGTCCGGCGGACCGGGCGGCTAGGCGGGCTGCGACAGGTCCGACTCCATCGGGTCGACGAGCCGGCGCAGCGTGCCGAGGATCCGGGCGAGCAGCCGCGACACCTGCATCTGGCTGACCCCGATCTCGTCACCGATCTGCTGCTGCGTGCGGTCCTCGAAGAACCGGCGCCGCAGGATCAGCAGGTCGCGCGCGGGCAGGGTGCTCATCGCCCGCTTCAGCACGAGGGCGTTCTCGGCGTCGACGAAGTCGTCGCCACCGTGGGCGAGCAGGTCGCCGAGCGACTCCGACGACCCGGCCTCACCCACCGGGGTGTCCAGGGACGTCGGGGTGAACGCGCCCCGGCAGGTCATCGACTCGAGGACGTCGCTGAGCTCGACGCCGAGGCGTGCCGCGACCTCGGTGGGACGCGCGTCGCGACCCAAGGTCTGCGCGGTGTCGTTGGAGACCGAGTTGATCCGCGCCTGGAGCTCCTGCACCCGGCGCGGCGGCCGCACGGTCCAGCCGAAGTCGCGGAAGTAGCGCTTCACCTCACCGCTCACGGTGGGGACCGCGTAGCCCAGGAAGTCGTTCTGACGCGCGGGGTCGAACCCCCGCACGGCCTTCACCAGCCCCAGGCAGGCCACCTGCTCGAGGTCCTCCAGCGGCATGCCGCGCGAGCCGTAGCGGCGGGCGATGCCCTGCGCGACGGGGAGGTTCACCAGCACGATCTCCTCGCGCAGGCCGTCGCGCTCGGCCTCGCTCTGCGACGAGGTGATGCGCTGCCACAGGGTCGTGGTCCGATGCCGGCGACGGTCGCGGGCCGAGCCCACCTCGTCCTCGCGCGTCGTGTCGTCCTGGGTCGTGGTCAGGTCGGTCATGGAGCCTCCGGGAGCCTGGCGCCCGGGCATCGGTCAGACGCCGGCGCCGTCGGTGAACGGGCACGTGGCTCCTGTCTGAACCCACCTTCATCTTTTCCCCCCACGACCCCTGAGTCACCGTTGGAAACTATGCAAGATGGCGACCCCGTTTGACCTCGCCGTCGCGGGTTACCTGGGCATGGCTCTCGTCGACGTCACCGGGAGGTGCGCCCCGTGCCCGACCACGCAGCCGCGCCGAGCGCGGAGACCTACGTCACCGACCTCGTGGGTGCCTGCGTCGCCTACGACCCCGCGGGAGTCCGTGGCCGGCTCGACGACGCCAGCCGGGCCCTGGGGCTGGGTCACTGCCTCGACAACGTCCTGTTCCCCGCGCTGCGCGAGATCGGGCGCCGGTGGCAGCAGGGCCACCTGGACATCGAGGCGGAGCGGCTGTCCTCCGAGGCGGTGCGCGGCTGGCTCGAGGCGCTCGCCCACCAGGCGCCCGGGCCAAGCGACGCGGCACCGCTGATCCTCACGTGCGGCCCGGCCGACCTGCACTCCATCGGCCTGGAGGCGCTCGGCGTGCTGCTGCGCCACCAGGGCCACCCCTGCCGGGTGCTCGGGGGCCGGGTCCCGGTGCGGACCCTCTCTGTCGCCGTCCGGGCGAGCCGGCCACCGGCGGTCGTGGTCGTCTCCCACCTGCGCGCCAACCGGCTCAGCGCCACCCAGTCCCTCCGGGCGGCGGCGGCCATGGGCCCGGACGTCTTCTACGCCGGCGGCGCGTTCAGCTCCGCCCGGCAGCGCCGCCACGTCCCGGGCACCCACCTCGACACCACCCTCCAGGGGGCGTGCGCGCTCATCCTCGCGACGACGGGCCCGCCGTCGGCTCTAGGGTGAGGCGTGGCCCCATCCCCGGATCCCGGACTACCCATCGCTGAGGCGTCCCGCCAGCTCGGCGTACCGATGCCGACCCTGCGCTCGTGGGAGCTGCGCCACGGCATCCCACCCACCGAGCGCCCCCCGGGCAAGCACCGCCGCTACACCGCCGCGGACCTGCACGCCCTGCGGCTGATGCGCGACGAGACGGCCCGTGGCAAGCGGGCCAGCCTCGCGGCGCAGGCGGTGCGTGAGCTGCTCGGGATCAGCGGTCCCGCCGCGTCGCACATCGCCGCCGTCCTCGACGCCTCGCAGCGCTCCGACCCGGCGGCGGTGCGGACCCACCTCGGCGAGGCGTACGCCGAGCTCGGCCTCGGTCCCTGCCTCGACGACGTCCTGCTCCCGGCCATGCAGCAGGTCGGGCTGTGGTGGCAGACCGGGCGCTGCACCGTCGAGGACGAGCACCTCACCACCGAGTCGGCCCGGGCCTGGATGGAGACGATCGGCACCTCGGCGCCGGCGCCCTCCCGCGCAGGCACGATCGTGCTGGCCTGTGGCCCGACCGACCTGCACACCATCGGACTGGAAGCGCTGGGCCTGCTGCTGCGCCACGAGGGATGGGGCTGTCGGCTGCTGGGGGCTCGGGTGCCGGTGCCGGCGGTGACCGCCGCGGTGCGGGCCACCTCGGCCCGGGCGGTCGTGATCGTCGCCCACCTCAACAGCGGGCGGGCCCGGGCCGTGCAGTCGTTGCGCGCCGCGGAGGCCGAGGGGGTGCCGGTGTTCTACGCCGGCAACGCCCTCACGGCTCCCCGCAACCGACGCCACCTGCCCGGCACCTACCTCGGCACCCGGATCCAGGAGGCCGTCGGCCTGGTCGGCTCGACCCTCGGCTGAGGGCGGATCACGAGCTCAGGAGTTGCGGCGGGCGAGGGAGCCGTTGAGCGCGGTGGCGAACGCGCACCAGGCGGGGTAGGGCGCCAGGGCAAGGTGCAGGGACTCGTCGACGTGGCGCGTACGCCGGGCCAGGTCGGCCGAGCTCGCGGTCAGCGCCGCGCACCAGACGGTCGAGAGCCACGGCCGTCGGACCCGCCAGAAGAGCACGCTCCACCCGGTGTTCAGCACGAGGTTGACGGCCAGCGCCGTGCGGAACGAAGCGGCCTCGTCGTTGAGCCCCTGCCCCTCGAGGGTGGTCAGCGTCGCCGCGGACACGACGGCGATGTCGGCGTACAACGGCGTCCAGACCAGCGGGAAGGCGATCGGCGGCGGTTGCCAGGACGGCTTGTCGAGGCCGGCGTACCACCCGGTCTCGGGGGTCGTGGCGAGCGCGCCCACCGCTGCACTGGCCGTCGCCGCGGCACCGGTCACCAGGAGGTTGCGCAGCCCCCGCGGGGTGCGCAGTCCGCTCCACACGCTCATGCCGTCTCCTCGATGTCTCCACGGTCACCCGGGGCGCGGTCGTCCAGCCCGGCCATCCCCCAGCGCACCAGCGCGGTCGAGAGGCCGCCGGCGCGCGACGCGAGCGCGATGCCGGGCCCGTAGACCGGTAGCCGCAGCGAGCGCCTGGCCCAGGTCGGCAGCAGGGCGATCCCGCCCGCCGCGATCAGTGCGTAGCCGGGTCGGGCGGCCAGCGGGACCGGCGGGTTCAGGAGCATGAACCGGGTCGCCTCGCGGGCGGCCGCCGTGCTCTCCAGCTCGGGTCGGTAGCCGTCGATGACGGAGTCGAGCTCGCGCACGGTCGTCGGCAGGTCGGTGGCGCCGAGCAGCGTGGCCGCGCGGTTGGTCTGGGCGACGAAGAGGTCGGCCTCGGCCGCGTCCAACGGCTCGGCGGCGTAGGCCTGGTAGGCGTTGAGGAAGGACCAGATCTCCGCGACGTGCACCCAGCGCAGCAGGTGGGGGTCGTCGGCGGCGTACGCGCGCCCGAGCTCGTCGGTGCCCCGCACCCTGCGGTGGACGGACCGCACGTGCTCGATGGCCTTCTCGGCGTCGGCGATCGTCCCGAACGTCGTCACGGCCAAGTAGTGGCTGGTCCGCTGCAACCGACCCCAGGGGTCGCCCTTGTAGCCGCTGTGACCGGCGACGCCCGCCATCGCGGAGGGGTGCAGCGACTGGAGCAGCAGGGCGGCCAGCCCGCCGGGGAACATCGCGGCGTCGGCGTTGACGCGCCAGATCGGGTCCGCTGCGGTGAACCAGCGCTCACCCTCCGCGCCCCAGATCTGCGCGGCCCGCTCGGGGGCGTCGTCACCGGCCACGCGGGACCGCAGCGCGAGGCCCAGCTGGCGTTGCAGGGTGGACATCAGCTGAGGTCGGGGCACGTGCTCGACAGTAGCCAGCGGCTGGGCGACAACCCGGGACAGTGACATGCGTACGGACGGTCCGGAGGCGCTCCCAGCCGTCCGACTGCATGTCACTATCCGGCTCCGGGGTCGTCGTACGCCGTGCCGCGCTTCACCGTGTAGGAGGCGAGGTCGGCCGTGGACATGCTCATCTCGTAGGTGCGCCGGTAGCCGGTGTGGGCGATCCGCCAGCCATCCGGGGTGCGGACGTAGCGGTCGGTGTAGAACGCCGCACCCTCGAGCACGAAGTCGAGCTCGGGGACGATGACCTTGTCCTCGAGGTACCACCGGCCGGTGGCCTCGTCGCCGTCGACGGTGATCTCGGGGTGGTGCGCGTGGTGCACGGAGATCAGGCCCTCGCCCAGGTTCTCGCGCATGTAGCCGACCAGCGCGTCCCGGTCCTCGAAGAGCAGCCCGGCGTAGTCGCAGGTGACCTCCGGCAGGAAGCACTCGGCGTAGTCGTCCCAGTGCTTGAGGTCGAGCGTGCGCAGGTAGCGGTACTTCAGCTGCTTGATGGCGGTGATGTCGTCGTAGGTCACACCATGCTTCTACCAGTCAGCGACGTCGCCCGGTGCCGAAGATGCCACGGACGATCTCGCGGGCGGCCGTCCGGGCGACCTGGCGGAACGTGGTCGAGGTGATGACCTCCTCCACGACCGACTTCTCCTTGCGGGTCGACCGCCGGGCGGTCCCGCCGGACGGGCTCCTCCGCGCCGCCCGGTCGGCCTCCTTGCGGAGCTTGTCCTCCGCCGTCGCCTGGTCCTTCTGGTCCTTCGCGTCCTGCTCCTGCTGCTGCTCCGCCTGGGCCCGGGCGGCCCCCTCCTCGAGCTTGGCGGCCAGCTTCTCGCGGGCGGACTCGCGGTCGACCGCCTCGGCGTACTTCGCGTACAGCGGCGAGGCCTTGACCGACTGCTCCATCGCCGCCGGGTCGGCCGCGCCCATCAGGGACTCGGGGGCGCGGAGTCGGGTCCACGCGACGGGCGTCGGCGCGCCGCGCTCGTTCATCACGGTCACGATCGCCTCACCGATGCCGAGCGAGAGGATCACCTGCCCGAGGTCGGCGTACGCCGAGTGCGGGTAGGTGTTCACGGTCAGCTTGAGCGCCTTGGCGTCGTTGGGGGTGGCCGCCCGCAGCTGGTGCTGGACGCGCGAGCCGAGCTGCGCGAGCACGGCGTCGGGCACGTCGGTCGGCGACTGGGTCACGAAGAAGACGCCGACCCCCTTGGAGCGGATCAGCCGCACCGTCTGGGCGATCGCGTCGAGAAACGCCTTCGAGGCGCCGTTGAACAGCAGGTGGGCCTCGTCGAAGAAGAAGACCAGCTTGGGCTTGTCGACGTCGCCGACCTCGGGCAGGTCGTGGAAGAGGTCGGCGAGCAGCCACATCAGGAAGGTCGAGAAGACCGCCGGGCGATCGACCAGGTTGGGCAGCTCGACCAGGGAGATCAGGCCCGTTCCCTCGGGCGTGACCCGGAGGAAGTCGCTGGTCTCGAACTCGGGCTCGCCGAAGAACGCGTCGGCGCCCTGGTCGGAGAAGCCGATCAGCTCGCGGAGGATGACGCCGGCCGTGGCGCTGGAGAGGCCCCCGAGGTCCTTGAGGTCGGCCTTGCCCTCGTCGGAGGTGAGGTACTTGACCACCTCGCGCAGGTCCGCCAGGTCCAGCAGCGGCAGCCCCGCCTTGTCGGCGTAGTGGAAGACCAGCCCCAGCGAGGACTCCTGGGTGTCGTTGAGGCCGAGCACCTTGGACAGCAGGGTCGGGCCGAAGGCCGTCATCGTCACGCGCAGCGGGATGCCGGTGCCCTGGCCACCCAGGGCGTAGAGCTCGACCGGGAAGCCCTTGGCGGCCCACTGCTGGCCCACCGAGGCGGCCCGGGCGACCACCTTCGGGTTCTCCTGCCCGGGCACCGAGAGTCCCGAGAGGTCGCCCTTGATGTCCGCCGCGAACACGGGCACGCCCGCGGCCGAGAGCTGCTCGGCGAGCAGCTGCAGGGTCTTGGTCTTGCCGGTGCCGGTGGCGCCCGCGACGAGACCGTGCCGGTTGAGCATGGCGAGCGGGATCCGGATGGGTACGCCGGTCAGGGTGGTCGCGTCGACCATCAGCCCGCCCAGCTCCAGGGCGGCGCCCTCGAAGGTGTAGCCGGGAGCCACCGCGGCGCTGATCGGATCCTGGGTCTCGGTCATGGCGCTCAGCGTAAACCGGTCCGCTCCCCGGACGGCGCTGGCGCTCGGTGCCGATGCGAGCCGCGGGCGCCTCGATAGGGTGGCGCCGTGATCTTCAAGCGCGTGGGCGACGGGCGGCCCTACCCCGCCCACGACCTCGCCCCGCGGGACTGGGCCTCGCTGCCTCCCCGGCCGGTGCGGCTCGACGAGCTCGTCACCACCAAGGACACCCTCCAGCTCGCCGCGCTCCTCGACGAGGACTCCACGTTCTTCGGCGACCTGTTCGCCCACGTGGTCGAGTGGCGCGACGACCTCTACCTCGAGGACGGCCTGCACCGGGCGCTGCGGGCGGCCCTCCAGCAGCGCCACGTGCTGCACGCGCGTGTCCACGTGGCGAAGGACTGAGCGCCGTGACGGGACGCAGGATCACCACGGCGGTGACGCTCCTCGTGCTGCTCCTCGTCCTGGGCGGGATGGGGATCCTCGGCTTCAAGACGCTGACCAGTCCCCTGCCCGGCAGCTCGGCGACCGAGAAGAAGTGCGCCGGCGCCGAGAAGCAGGTGCAGGGCTACCTCAAGCGCAGCGAGGTCCAGGTCAGCGTCTTCAACGCGGGCAGCCGCGAGGGCCTGGCCAGCACCACGCTCGAGAAGGTCGAGGCCGCCGGGTTCCGGCCCGGCAACGCCGGCAACGCGCCGAAGAGCGCCGAGGTCCGCCGGGCGATCGTGTGGACCACCAAGGAGCACGACCGCGCGGCGCTGCTGGTGGCCCGGGCCTTCGGCCGGCGCACGAAGGTCGAGGTCACCAACACCGACCTCGGGCCCGGCATCGACGTCCTCGTCGGGAACCGGTTCAAGGGCCTGGCACCCAAGGCGATCGAGCGCATCCGCCTGCCCGCGCCCGTGGAGACCTGCCTCCCGGGCAGCTGAGCGGCCGGGCCCCGCGCCTCAGCCGGGGGGTTGCTTGTGCAGCCACTGGGCGAGCCGGCCGCCCACCGAGACCGCCCGCAGCCGTTGCTCGGTGGCGATCCGGTCCTTGCGCGGCGTGACCACCAGGACGTCGTCACCGCGGCGCAGGACCGTACGCCGCTCCGGCACCAGCGTCTTCCCGTCCCGGACGATCAGCGCCACCGACGACCCCGGGGGCAGCCGCAGCTCACCCACCTCGACGCCGTGCATCAGCGACTTGGGGGAGATGGTGACCTGGAGCAGGTCGGCGGCCACCCGTTCGAGCGGGGCCGCCTCCACCTCGAGGTCGCGCGGCTCGCTGCGCCGGGCGACGCGGAGCACCTTGGCCACGAGGGGCAGGGTCGGCCCGGTGAGCAGGGTGTAGATCACCACGATCACGAAGACGATGTTGAACAGCTGGCGCGACCCGTCGATGCCGGCGGCCAGCGGGATGGTGGCCAGCACGATCGGCACCGCGCCGCGCAGCCCCGCCCAGGAGATGAACGCCAGCTCCCGCACGCGCATCGGCTGCACGAGCGCGGACACCGCGACCGAGACCGGGCGCGCCAGGAAGGTGAGGCCGAGGCCGGCCACCACCGCGGTCACCACGGTGGCCGGGTCGATCTCCCTCGGCGTGACCAGGAGGCCCAGCATCACGAACAGGCCGATCTGGGCCAGCCAGGCCACGCCCTCGGAGAAGGACCGGGTGGCGGCCCGGTGGGGCAGCTCGGCGTTGCCCAGGATCAGCGCCGACACGTAGACCGACGCGAACCCCGACCCGTGCAGGGCGGCCGACCCGGCGTACGCCAGCACCGTGAAGGAGAGCACCGCGAGCGGGTAGAGACCTGAGCTGGGGAGCGCCGAGCGACGCATCAGCCAGGCACCGCCGAAGCCGACGGCCAGCCCGGCCAGGGTGCCGACGCTCAGCTCCCAGACGATCTCGCCCAGGAAGCCGAGGACGCCGTGATCGCCACCGGCGCTGATCAGCGTCACCAGCACCACCGTCGGCGCGTCGTTGAGCCCCGACTCCGCCTCGAGGGAGCCGGTCAGCCTGCGCGGCAGGGGCACCCGCCGGAGCACCGAGAACACGGCCGCCGCGTCGGTCGGGGAGGTGATCGCCCCGAGCAGCACCGACAGCTCCCAGCTGAGCCCGAGGACGTAGTGGCTGAACACCGCCATCACCAGCACGCTGACGCCCACCCCGATGGTGGCCAGGGAGACGCCGAGCCGCATCACGGGACGGATCTCGGGCCACGGCGTGGTCAGCCCCCCCTCGGCCAGGATCAGGATCAGCGCCGCGAAGCCGAGGGCGTGGGCCAGCTCGGCGTTGTCGAACTCGAGCCCGAACCCCGAGGAGCCCAGCGCCACGCCCATCAGCAGGTAGATCAGGAGGCTCGGCAGACCCACCCCGACACTCACCCGGACCGCGAGGATCGCCAGCAGCAGCACGCCGGCCCCGACCAACAGGATGTGGTCGAGGGCGTCTACGTCGAGTGTCACGAGCGGCACCTCGGCGATCGGGGGCGGGCCCTGCAGTCTATTTGCCCCCACGCACCCCGATGACCACGGATCCGGCCGGATGGCAAGCGAAACGCCGACGGGGCCTGAGGTCCACTAGATCACTTATCAGGCAAATGTCGTGGTTGCCGGATTCGGTCCTACCGTCATGCCAACGCCCGGCTCCCGGGTGTGAGACCCGGGTCTTCCCGGGATGACGGAGACGCTCATGCGCACCACCCCGATCACCCGGACCAGCGCCACCCGCCCGCTCCTCGCCCTCCTCGCCCTCCTGCTGGCCGCCGTCGCCGTGCTCACCTCGGCACCGGCGTCCGACGCCTCCGACCTCGACGTCCGGGGGTGCTCCGCCTACCGCGGCGCCACCACGCTCGGGACGACGTACACCGACGACCACGTGAAGATCTACGCCTGCGGGAACCGACCCTCCTTCGACGGCCGCAGGACCGGCGGCGGCCCCGTCGTACGCCCCTTCACCGGGTCCACCACCTACTACCTCGGCTACCAGTGCATCGAGCTCGTCGCGCGCTACCTGCAGGCCCGGTACGGGGCCGAGGCCGGGAAGGCCAACGGGGCCCAGGCCGTGGACCGGTACGTCGCGGCCTACCCCGACCTCTTCGTGAAGATCAGCAACGGGACCCCCCGGCAGGCCCCCCGCAAGGGCGACGTCCTCAGCCTCTCGGCGAGGAGCACCTTCAGCGACGTCGGGCACACCGGCATCGTCACGGCGTCGTCGATCAGCTCGTGGGGCAACGGCACGATCAAGGCCCTGGAGCAGAACTGGGGCGGGACCGGGGGCACCCGGGGCTACCACGTCTACACCGTGCGGAGCTGGCGCGTGCAGTACGCCGGGCTCCCCTACGTCTCGTGGCTGCGCGCACGCTGAGCCGGCTAGAACTTGTTCTAGTCTGTTCGTAGACTCCGGGCCATGAGCCTCGACCTGCCCGCCCCGACCCGTGCCTCCGACGTCGGGACGTGGAGCGACGAGGTCGACGTGGTGGTGGTCGGGTTCGGCATCGCCGGCGCCTGCGCCGCCCTGGAGGCGGCCCGGGCCGGCGCCAGCGTGCTCCTGCTGGAGCGGGCGTCGGAGCCGGGCGGCACCAGCGCGATGTCCGGTGGCCACTTCTACCTCGGCGGCGGCACCGCCGTGCAGGTGGCGACCGGCGTCGAGGACTCCGCCGAGGAGATGTCCAAGTACCTCATGGCGGTCAGCCTCGACCCCGACGAGGAGAAGATCCGGGCCTTCTGCGAGGACAGCGTCGAGCACTTCGACTGGATCGAGGCGCTCGGGATGCAGTTCGAGCGCTCGCTCTACCCGCACAAGGCGGTGATCCAGCCCGGCACCGAGGGGCTGATGTTCACCGGCAACGAGAAGGTCCACCCGTTCCGCGACCTCGCCCGGCCGGCGCCGCGGGGGCACAAGGTGCCCGTCCCCGGGGACACCGGTGGCGCCAGGATGGTGCTGGACCTGCTGGCCCAGCGGATCGCCGAGACCGACGTCGAGGTGCGGCTCGAGACCGGTGCCTCGGCGCTGGTGGTCGATCGTCCGTCGGTCGAGGAGGGTGGGTCCCGGAACCCGGGCGACGCGGTCGTCGGGCTGGCCTGGCGCCGGTACGACGAGCGGGGGTTCATCCGGGCCCGTTCGGTCGTGATCGCCGCGGGCGGCTACGTCGGCAACGACGCGATGGTCGCGGCGTACACCCCGCAGCTCGGGTCGAAGCTGTTCCCCCTGGCCTCGACCTACGACGACGGGCTCGGCATCCGGCTCGGCGCCTCGGTGGGCGGCGAGCTGCGCTTCATGGAGCAGGCCTTCATCACCGCGCCGTTCTACCCCCCGGCCCAGCTGGTCACCGGCATCGTGGTGAACACGCTCGGGAAGCGGTTCGTGGCCGAGGACTCCTACCACTCGCGGACGTCCGGGTTCGTGATGGACCAACCCGGCCAGGCGGCCTACCTGATCGTCGACTCCGCGCACATCGAGCACCCGTCGTTCCCGCTGTGCCCGTTCATCGACGGCTGGGAGACGGTCGAGGAGATGGAGGAGGGGCTCGGCCTCCCGGCGGGCTCGCTGGTGGCCACTCTGTCGTCGTACAACCAGAACGCGGCGCGCGGTGAGGACCCGGACTTCCACAAGCACCCGGACTGGCTGGAGCCGCAGGACACCGGGCCGTGGGGCGCCTACGACCTCACCCTCGGCACGGCGATGTACGCCGGCTTCACGATGGGCGGCCTGCGCGTCACCCTCGACGGCGCCGTGCAGCGCGACGACGGCTCGGTCGTCCCCGGCCTGTACGCCGCCGGCGCCTGCGCGGTGAACATCGCCCAGGACGGCAAGGGCTACGCGTCCGGCACCCAGCTCGCCGAGGGGTCGTACTTCGGGCGGCGGGCGGGGCGGGACGCGGCCACCAACCCCGCTGTAACGCGGAGTCATCGACGCTGAACACGTGGAGTACGACGCACCCAGCGTCCACAACGCCGCGTTGCAGCCGGGGTAAAGGGGTTGGCGCGATCGGCCGCCGTCCGCTGGAATAGCGGGATGGCACCGACCCGCGCGACCAAGAGAACCCCTACCGCTCCGCACCTGGTCGAGCCGCAGCTCAAGCACGTCACGGACGCGACCTTCAAGGAGTTCCACCTCGCGATCGCCCGGGGGTTCCAGGAGCAGCCGCACGTCGAGCTCAAGGAGCTGGACCGGGCGGTGTTCGAGAACAAGCGGATGTTCGGGTTCAAGGTCGGGCGCCGGTGGATCTCCACCTGCGGTGACCTCGCGCGCCGGCTGACCGTCCCGGGTGGCGCCGACGTGCCCACCGCCGCGGTCACGGTCGTGACGGTCCACCCGCCGTACCGCCGCCGCGGCCTGCTGACCGCGATGATGACCCACCAGCTCGAGCAGGTCGCCCGGCGCGGCGAGCCGCTGGCCGCGCTGTGGGCCTCGGAGTCGCTGATCTACGGGCGGTTCGGCTACGGCCCCGCGACCAGCCGGGCGGTGCTGACGGGCACCAACCGCCGGCTGGGCTTCCTCCCCGGCGTCGGCACGTCCGGGTCGGTGGACGAGGTGACGCGCGAGGAGTTCCTGCGGATCGCGCCGGGGCTGCACGAGTCGATGCGGCCCGAGCGGCCGGGCACGATGGTGCGCGACGAGCACGTGTGGGAGTTCGCGGTCTTCGACCTCGAGTTCGCGCGCCGGGGCGACTCCGAGATCCGCTACGTCGTGCACTACGACCAGGCCGGGGACGCGGACGGGTTCGCGACGTACCGCTTCCACGAGAAGTTCGACGCCGAGCCCGAGGGCGAGATCCGGCTCAAGGAGGTCTGGGCCGAGGACCCCGCGGCGTACGCCGGGCTCTGGCGCTACCTGCTCGACCTCGACCTGGCCCGCACCTTCCGGCTGTGGTCCGCCCCGCTCGACGAGCCGTTGCGCCACCTCGTCACCGACGCGCGGGCGGTGGTCACCTCGGTCACCGACAACCTCTACCTGCGCATCGTCGACGTCGAGGCGGCGCTCGCGGCCCGGAAGTACGCCGCCGGCGTGGACCTGGTCATCGAGGTGGACGACCCGATCCTGCCGGGCAACGGCGGCCGCTACCGGATCGTCACCGACGGCTCACCGGACGGGTCCAGCGCCCGGGTCACGCGGGTGACGTCGGCCCCGGACCTCTCGCTGGGCATCCTCGAGCTGAGCACGGTCTACCTCGGCGGCGTACCGCTCTCCCAGCTGCACCGCGCCCGCCGGGTCACCGAGCACACCCCCGGCGCGGTGAACGCCGCCTCGACCGCCTTCGGGTGGCACCGGGCGCCGTGGTGCCCGGACATGTTCTAGTCCCCCGCCGCCGACCCGAGCTCACCCACGTGCACGACCTCGCCGGCCACCGGGGCGAAGACGTCGGCCACGACGGCGTACGCCGCGGACGGCCCACCCATCCGGACCGTCCAGCCGCCCACCGATGACGGGTCACCCAGGACGGGGGTGTCGAGGTAGGTCGTGCCGTGCGACAGGGCGAGCGCGCCGATCCGGCGTACGTCGTCTGACGCCGCGGCGCCGGTGTCGAGCACCAGCCGCCCGGGCGAGGACGTCGCGATCTCCTCGACGACCTGCTCGACCGCAGCCACCGACGGCAGCGCCAGGACCACGGTGCGGCAGACCTGCGCGAGCTCGGCGAGCGAGCCCGCGACCGGCACCCCGTCGGCCGAGGCGCTGTCGCGAACGGCCGGGTCCTCGTCGTACGCCAACACCAGCCGCACCCCCGCCAGCGCCCGCGCCAGCGGCAGCCCGATCGTGCCGAGCCCCACGACCCCGACCGGGAAGACGTTCACCAGCACGTGCTGCTCCTTGCTCGGGTGCGCAGCAGGATACGGCCCACCCCGCCGCGCCGGAGGCAGGGCAAGCACAATGGGCGGCGTCGTCGACGAGGAGGCGTGAGTGACCAACCGGATGCAGGTGGCGCGGCGGTCGAACGTGCCGCCCTTCCACGTGATGGACCTGCTCGCGGCGGCGCAGCGACGACAGGTCAGCCACGGCGACCTCGTCAACTGCGTCGCCGGTCAGCCCTCCACGGGGGCGCCGCGGGCGGTGCGCGAGGAGGCCAAGCGGCTGCTCGACGAGGAGACCCTCGGCTACACCGTCGCGACCGGCGTGCCCGGCCTCCGGGAGGCCGTCGCCGCCCACCACCGGCGCACCAGCGGCATCGACGTCACGCTGGACGACGTCGTCATCACGACCGGCTCCTCCGGTGGCTTCCTGCTCGCGTTCCTGGCGGCGTTCGAGGCCGGCGACCGCGTGGTGATGGCCCGGCCGGGCTACGCCTGCTACCGCAACGTCCTCACCGCCCTCGGGTGCGAGGTGGTCGAGATCGACTGCGGTCCCGAGACGCGGTTCCAGCCCACGGTCGAGCAGCTCGCGGCCCTCGAGGGCCCTGTCGCCGGGCTGGTGATCGCCTCGCCCGCCAACCCGACCGGCACGATGGTCCCGCCCGAGGAGCTGGCCGCGATCGCGGCGTGGTGCGAGGACTCCGGCGTTCGCCTGGTCAGCGACGAGATCTACCACGGCATCACCTATGGCGTACCGACGAGCAGCGCGTGGCAGACCTCGCGCACCGGCGTCGTCTTCGGCTCGTTCTCGAAGTACTTCTCCATGACCGGCTGGCGCCTCGGCTGGATGCTCGTGCCCGAGGACCTGCGCCGCCCGGTGGACGTGCTCACCGGCAACTTCACCATCTGCCCGCCGGTGCTCAGCCAGTACGCCGCCATCGCGGCCTTCACGCCGGAGTCCTACGCCGAGCTCGACGGCCACGTGGCGAGGTACGCCGAGAACCGCTCGCTCCTGCTCGACGGCCTGCCGCGGCTGGGCATCGACCGGCTGGCGCCCGCCGACGGCGCGTTCTACGTGTACGCCGACATCGGCCACCTCACTGACGACTCCTACGCCTGGTGCCTGCGGCTGCTCGACGAGACGGGTGTCGCCACCGCGCCCGGGATCGACTTCGACACCCGGCGCGGCAACGAGTTCGTGCGGATCTCCTTCGCCGGCAGCGCCGCAGAGATCACCGAGGGGATGGAGCGGCTCGGCCGCTGGATCGGCTGAGGGTCACTTGCCGCGGTTGAGGAAGGCGGTCATCGCCTCGCGGGCCTCCTCGGAGCCGAACAGCCGGGCGCTCAGCGCGGCCATGTCCTCGGCCTGGGCGTCGATCCGCTCGACCAGCTCGCGGGCGAGCAGGGCCTTGGTCTCGCGGAGTCCCTGCGGGTGCGCCCGCTGGAGCTCGGCGCACACCTCGGCGACCGTGTCGTCGAGCGCGTCGGCGGAGACCGCCCGGGTGACCAGTCCCATCTCGGCCGCCTCCGCCGCCCCGAAGGTGCGCCCGGTCAGGAACGTCTCGGCGGCCGCCCGACTGGTCAGGCGCGGCACCACGGTCAGCGAGATGACGGCGGGCGCCAGCGCCAGGCGACTCTCGGTGAACGCGAAGGTCACGTCGTCGCTGCAGACCACGATGTCGCTGGCGGCGACGATGCCCAGCCCGCCGGCGCGCACCGGTCCGGCCAGCCGGGTGACGACGGGGCGCGCGTGCGTGACGATCCGCCGCTGCAGCTGGACCAGCGCCCTGGCCCCCTCGTCCATCCCGCCGCCGGCCGCCTCGCTGAGGTCGGCGCCGGAGCAGAACACCCGGTCAGCCGAGCGGATCACCACCACCCGGGCGTCGGCGTCCTCCTCCGCCCGGTCGAGCGCCTCGAACAGCTCGGTCACCAGCCGGCGCGACAGGGCGTTGCGGTTGTGCGGGGAGTCCAGGGTGATCGTCGCGATCCCCTCGACCTGGTCGTAGTGCACCAGCTGGTCCGTCATACGGCTCCTTGGGTCGGGTGGGTGGGCCGGGGTGGTGGCTCAGTAGGACTTCGGCAGCCCCAGCGAGTGCATCCCGACGAAGTTGAGGATCATCTCGCGGCTGACGGGGGCGATCCGGCCGGCGCGGGCGGCGACGAGGAGGCCGGCCACGCCGTACTCCTGGGTGATGCCGTTGCCCCCGTGCGACTGGACGGCCCGGTCGGCGGCGTCGCAGGCCGCCTCGGCCGCGGCGTACTTCGCCATGTTGGCTGCCTCGCCGGCCCCCATGTCGTCGCCCTCCTCGTAGAGCGCCGAGGCCTTCTGGGTCATCAGCCGGGCGAGCTCGATCTCGATCTTCGACTGCGCCAGCGGGTGCGCGATGCCCTGGTGCGAGCCGATCGGGGCGCCCCAGACCTCACGGCCCTTGACGTACTCCGTGGCCCGGTCCAGCGCGTAGCGGGCCAGTCCGGTCGAGAACGACGCCGCCATGATCCGCTCCGGGTTGAGCCCGGCGAAGAGCTGGACGAGGCCGCCGTCCTCGTCGCCGACGAGCGCGTCGGCCGGCAGCCGGACGTCGTCGATGAACACCTGGAACTGCTGCTCGGGGCTGACGATCTCCATCGGGATCGCCGTGTAGGACAGGCCCGGCGCGTCGGTGGGTACGACGAACAGGCACGGCTTGAGCTTGCCGGTCTTCGCGTCCTCGGTGCGCGAGACCACCAGCACGTTCTTCGACTCGTCGACGCCGGAGATGTAGATCTTCTGGCCCTTGAGCAGCCACTCGTCGCCGTCCCGGCGGGCGGTCGTGGTGATCCGGTGCGAGTTGGTGCCCGCGTCCGGCTCGGTGATCGCGAAGGCCATCGTCTCCGTGCCGTCGCAGATGCCCGGGAGCCACCGCTGCTTCTGCTCCTCGGTGCCGTAGCGGCTGATCACGGTGCCGCAGATCGCCGGCGAGACGACCATCATCAGCAGCGGGCAGCCCTGGGCCGCCAGCTCCTCGCAGACCGCGGCCACGTCACCGATGCCGCCCCCGCCGCCGCCGTACTGCTCGGGGATGTTGATCCCGAGATAGCCGGCCTTCCCGATCGCGAGCCACAGGTCGGTGGTCTTCTCGCCGCTGCGCGCGCACCGGGTGAAGTACTCCCGCCCGTAGGTCCCGGCGAGCTTCGCGACCTCCTTGCGCAGGGTCTGCCGCTCGTCGGACTCGGTGAAGCTGCTCATGCACTTTCTCCTTCTGCTGGGTCGGTGTCGGGGGTGACCACGGCCAGCACCTCGCCGGCCGCGACCTGGCTGCCGACCGAGACCGCGATCTCGGTGAGCACCCCGTCGGTGGGGGCACTGATCGTGTGCTGCATCTTCATCGCCTCGAGGACGAGGACGGCCTGCCCGGCGGTGACCGGCGCGCCGCACTCGAGGGGTACGCCGATCACGGTGCCGGGCATGGGCGCGAGCAGGGAGCCCTGCGCCACGGCGTCGGCCGGGTCGACGAAGCGAGGGGTCTCCCGCAGACGGACGGAGGAACGTGGTCCGTCGACGAACAGCTCACGCGGGGAACCGGCGGCGGCGGACGACCTCACCCCGTCGAAGTGCGAGCGAACACCGCCCACCTCGAGCACCACGGCGTCCGGTGAGGCGGAGACGACGACGAGGTCCTCCCGGGTGGCGTGGCGGTAGCCGTCGCGACCGCCGAACCACTCGACCACGATCTCCTCGTCCCCGTGGGTGAGGGCAGTCCGCTGAGGCTGTGAGGCGACGTTGCGCCAGGCGACCGGTGCTGCGTGCTGCACGCGTCGGGCCAGCCGGTCCTGCTCCGCGAGCATCACGGCCGCGGCGAAGGCGGCAGGCTCGAGGTCGGCCTCTCTCCGGTCGAGCACCTCGGGGTGGAGGTCGAAGAAGTCGGTGCTGACGTCACCGGCGAGGAAGCTCTCGTGGCGCAGGGAGGCGACCAGCAGGTCGCGGTTGGTGGTCAGGCCGTGCAGGCGAGCCCGGCTGAGCGCCCCCGCGAGGCGCCGGGCGGCCTGCTCGCGCGTCGGCGCCCAGCTGATCACCTTGGCGAGCATCGCGTCGTAGTGCGTGCCCACCTCGTTGCCCGCCTCGAAGCCGGAGTCCAGCCGCAGGCCGCTGTCGCGCAGGGCCCCGAGCTCGACGTCGATCCCGGGGATCTCGAACGACTCGAGCCGCCCGCTCTGCGGCTGGTAGTCGACGGCCGGGTCCTCGGCGTACAGCCTGACCTCGATGGCGTGACCCTCCGGCTCCAGGTCGTGTGCCCCAGGACGCGCCCCAGCGCGTCGTGGGACACACGACTCGACGGTGGCGCCCTCCGCGACGGCGATCTGCGCGGCGACGAGGTCGATCCCGAACACCGCCTCGGTCACGGGGTGCTCGACCTGGAGGCGGGTGTTCATCTCGAGGAAGAACGCGCGCTCGCCGGCCACCATGAACTCGACGGTGCCCGCCCCGACGTAGCCGATCGCGGCGGCCGCGTTGCGGGCCGCCTCGTGCAGCGAGGCCCGGAGGTCGTCGGACAGCCCTGGCGCCGGAGCCTCCTCGACCACCTTCTGGTGGCGTCGCTGGAGGGAGCAGTCGCGCTCACCGAGGACGACGACGCCGCCGTGCCGGTCACCGACGACCTGCACCTCGACGTGCCGACCGTGCTCGAGGTACGGCTCGATGAACACCGTGCCGTCCCCGAAGGCGGAGGCGGCCTCGGCCTCGGCCTTCGCCACCTCGTCGGAGACGGTGTCGAGGGAGCGCACGATCCGCATGCCGCGACCGCCGCCGCCCGCCGACGCCTTCACCAGCACGGGCAGGTCGCCCTCGGCCAGGGCGGACGGGCTGAGCTCGGTGAGGATCGGCACGCCGGCGTCGGCCATCAGCTTCTTGGCCTCGATCTTCGACCCCATCGCGTCGATGGAGTCGGGGTCGGGACCCACCCAGGTCAGGCCGGCCTCCAGGACGGCGCGGGCGAAGGCCGCGTTCTCGGAGAGGAAGCCGTAGCCCGGGTGGACCGCGTCCGCCCCGGCCCGACGAGCGGCGTCGAGGAGGAGATCGACGCGTAGGTAGGTCTCGGCCGGGGTGCTGCCCGGGAGGCGTACGGCGAGGTCCGCCTCGCGCACGAACGGCAGGCCGGCGTCCGCGTCTGAGTGCACCGCCACCGTCTCGATGCCGAGCAGGCGGCAGGTCGCGAAGACCCGGCGCGCGATCTCGCCGCGGTTGGCCACGAGCAGTCGGTTGATCGTCATGTCCTGAACACCCCGAAGCGGTCGGTGCCCAACACGGGCCGGTTGGCGGTGATCACCGAGAGGCAGATCCCCAGGATGGTGCGGGTGTCCCGCGGGTCGATCACTCCGTCGTCGTACAGCATCCCGGAGAGGAAGAACGGCAGGCTCTGCTCCTCGACGCTGGCCTCGACGAACTCGCGCATGCCGGCGTCGGCCGCGTCGTCGTACTCCTTGCCCTTGGCCTCGGCGGCCGCGCGCGCGACGATGCTCAGCACCCCGGCGAGCTGGGCCGGGCCCATCACGGCGGACTTCGCGCTCGGCCAGGTGAACAGGAACCGGGGGTCGAAGGCGCGGCCGTTCATGCCGTAGTTCCCCGCGCCGTACGACGCCCCCATGATGATCGAGAGGTGGGGCACGGTGCTGTTGCTGACCGCGTTGATCATCTGGGCGCCGTGCTTGATGATGCCGCCCTGCTCGTACTCCTTGCCGACCATGTAGCCGGTGGTGTTGTGCAGGAACAGCAGAGGCGTGTCGATCTGGTTGGCCAGCTGGATGAACTGGGTGGCCTTCTGGGCCTCCTCGCTGAACAGGACGCCCTGCGCGTTGGCGAGCACGCCGACCTGGTGGCCGTGGATGCGCGCCCAGCCGGTGACCAGCGAGCTGCCGTAGAGAGGCTTGAACTCGTCGAAGACCACTCCGTTGTCGGCGGACACCCCGTCGGCGACCAGCGCGATCACCTCGCGCGGGTCGAACGGCTCCTTGAGGTCGGTGGGGATCAGGTCCAGCAGGTCGTCGGGCCTCCCGGCCGGCTCAGCGAACCCGACACCACCGCCGGTCGAGCCGGTCGGAACCCGGCCACCCTGCCGGTTGAGCCGCGCCACGATCCGCCGCCCGATCCGGATCGCGTCGTGCTCGTCGACCGCGAGGTAGTCCGCCAGGCCGGAGGTGCGCGCGTGCATCTCCGCGCCCCCGAGCGACTCGTCGTCGGACTCCTCACCGGTGGCCATCTTCACCAGCGGCGGGCCGCCGAGGAAGACCTTTGCCTGGTCCTTCACCATCACCGTGTAGTCGCTCATCCCCGGCACGTAGGCGCCGCCGGCGGTCGAGTTGCCGAAGACCAGCGCGATCGTCGGTACCTTCGCCGCGGACGACCGGGTGATGTCGCGGAACAGCTTGCCGCCGGGGATGAAGATCTCCTTCTGGGTCGGGAGATCTGCTCCCCCGGACTCGACGAGGGCGACCGTCGGCAGCCGGTTCTCCTCGGCGATCTGCGAGGCCCGGAAGATCTTCTTCACGGTCCAGGGGTTGGAGGCGCCCCCCTTCACCGACGGGTCGTTCGCGGTGATCATGCACTCGACGCCCTCGATCACGCCGATCCCGGTGACCACGCTGGCGCCGACGGTGAAGTCCGACCCCCAGCCGGCGAGCGGGGAGAGCTCGAGGAAGGCGCTGCCGGGGTCGACCAGCAGCTCGATCCGCTCACGCGGCATCAGCTTGCCGCGGGCGTGGTGCCGGGTGACCGACCGCTCGCCGCCGCCCGCGACCGCGACCGCGTGCTGCTCGTCGAGCTCGGCGATCTTGGCGAGCATGGAGTCGCGGCGACTCATGGTCTCGGTCATGAGGTGTACCCCAGCAGTCGCGCGGCAAGGTCGGTCAGCACTTCGGTCGCTCCTCCTCCGATGCCCAGGATCCGGGAGTCGCGGTAGTGCCGCTCCACCTCGGTCCCGTGCATGTAGCCCGTCCCGCCGTGCAGCTGCACGGCCTGGTCGACGACGTGGTCGCACGCCTCGACGGCGGTCTGCTTCGCCAGGCACGCCTCGGCGATGACGCTCTCCCCGGCGACGTGCCGCTCGGCGACGTGACGGGTGTAGACCCGTGCCGCCTCGACCTGCCGGTGCATCTCGACCAGCTTGTGCTGCACCACCTGGCGGGCGATCAGCGGCGTGCCGAAGGTCTGGCGCTCGCGGCAGTACGCCGCGGTGAGGGCCAGCGACCGGGCGGCCACGCCATAGCCGTGCACGGCCAGGGCGATCCGCTCGACCACGAACTGCTCCGCGATCAGGTAGAAGCCGCTGTTCTCCTCCCCGACCAGGTGGGCCACCGGGACCCGGGCGTCGACGAAGGAGAGCTCGGCGGTGTCCGAGCAGTGCCAGCCCATCTTGGCCAGGCCGCGGTCGACGGTGAACCCGGGCGTGCCCTTCTCCACGACCAGCAGGCTGACCCCGGCGTGACCCGGCCCGCCGGTGCGGACGGCCGTGGTCACGAAGTCGGCGCGGACCCCGCTGGTGATGAAGGTCTTGGCCCCGTTGACGACGTAGGTGTCGCCATCACGCACCGCGGTGGTGGTGATCCCGGCGACGTCCGACCCGCCTCCGGGCTCGGTGACGGCGAGCGACCCGATCTTCTCGCCGGCCAGCGTGGGCCGCACGAAGGCGTCGATCTGCTCCGGTGTCCCGTGGGCGGCCATGTGCGGCAGCGCGATCCCGCCGGTGAACAGGCCCGCGGCGAGGCCTGACGAACCGCCCGCCTCGAAGAACGCCTCCTGCAGCGCCACCGAGTCGAGCAGGTTCCCGCCCTGGCCGCCGACCGCCTCGGGGAAGGAGACGCCGAGCAGTCCGGCCTTCGCGGCGGACTGGTGCAGCGACCGCGGGATGTCGCCGGAGTCCTCCCACTCCTGGAGGTGCGGTTCGACCTCCCGGCGTACGAACTCACGGGTGGAGTCCTGGAGCGCCCGTTGATCCTCGGTCCACCTCATCGGCGTACGCCCCCACCGAAACTGGCACTTCCCCACCGTTGCAACGCGTGGGAAGTGACGGTTTCACTGGGGACCCAGTGAAACTGCACTCCGCTCACAGCAGCTCCTCCGGAATGCTCACCAGGCGCGAGCGCATCCACTCACCGAGCCCCTTGGCCTGCGGGTCGAACCGCGTGCTCGCGGCGACACCGTCACCGAGGAGGCCGTGGATGAGGATGTTCACGCCGTAGAGGTTGGGCAGGGTGAACACCTCGATGTCGAGAGTGGCCGCCTCGGGCACGAGCTGGCGGACGCGGTCCTCGGACACGAAGTGCTCGAGCCACTGCGCCTGCTCGGCCTGCCGCTCACCGGCCCGCACCCACAGGCCGACGTTGGCATCGCCGCCCTTGTCGCCGGAGCGGGCGTGCACGAAGGTGCCGAGCGCGATCCGGCGGGTGATGGCCTCGTCGGAGATGCCGTCGATGGCCGGCGCGACGCGCAGGTCGGGCTTGGTCGCGACGAGGGGCTGGGTGGCCACGGGCGGGTCCGGGACCACCTCGATGCTGCCGTCGGGCAGGTGCACGGTGTGGGTGACGACGTCGCGGTCGACGTACGCCGGGCGGTAGATGCCGTACGGCGAGGCGGGTCCTGGCGGCGTCGTCATCGTGAAGCCGGGGTAGGAGCCGAGGGCCAGCTCGACCGCCGCGCTGGTGAACGCCTTGCCCGCGACGGCGGCGTCGTCGTCCTTGACCACGCACCGCATCAGGCAGGAGGCGCCCTCCTCGGTCTCCGAGTCCGGCGCGGGGATCCGGCCCGTCGACCACGAGACCGAGGCGGCGGTGATCCGGCCGTCGAGCTGGGTCCGCAGCCACGCGGCCTTGGCCTCGATGTCCAGCCCGGTGAGCACGAACTCCATCTGGTTGCGGAAGCCGCCGAGCTCGTTGACGCAGACCTTGAGCTGCGGCGGCGGGGCCTGGCCGCGGGCCCCGGACACGCGCACCCGGTCCTCTCCCTCCTGGTCCAGCGCGATCGTGGTCAGGTCGACGGTGACGTCGGGCCCGAGGTAGTGCTCGGACTGCACCTCGTACATCAGCTGGGCGGTGACCGTGTCGACCGAGACCAGCCCACCCGTGCCGGCGTGCTTGGTGATGACGCAGCTGCCGTCGCCGCTGATCTCCGCGATCGGGAAGCCGAGCGGGCGCTCGTCGCGGGGCAGGTCGAGGAAGCCGGAGAAGTTGCCGCCGGTGGCCTGGGTGCCGCACTCGATCACGTGGCCGGCGACGACGGCACCGGCCAGCTCGTCGTACTGCTCCGAGGTCCATCCGAAGCGCCAGATCGCCGGCCCGACGACGACCGAGGCGTCGGTGACGCGGCCGGTGACCACGATGTCCGCGCCGGCCTCCAGTGCCCGCGCGATCCCGAAGGCGCCGAGGTAGGCGTTGGCCGTGAGGGCGCCGGCGAGGCCCAGCTCGGCGGCACGCGGAGACAGGTCGTCGCCGTCCACCCAGGCGATCCGGGGCGACAGGCCGAGGCCGCTGGCGACCTCGGTGAGCTTGGCGACCAGCCCGGGCGGGTTGAGCCCGCCCGCGTTGGCGACGATCCGGACGCCCTTCTCCAGCGCGAGCCCCAGGCAGTCCTCGACCTGTCGGAGGAAGGTCCGCGCGTAGCCGAGGGTCGGGTCCCTGAGCTGGTCCTTGCCGAGGATGAGCATGGTCAGCTCGGCGAGGTAGTCGCCGGTGACGACGTCGATCTCGCCGCCCTCGAGCAGCTCGCGCATCGCGGAGAGGCGGTCGCCGTAGAAGCCGCTGCAGTTCCCGACGCGGAGGAGGTCGCTCACTCGGGGTCCCGGGTCTCGACCGGCTCGACCGGCGGGGGTTCGGCAGCCGACGGGGGCTGCGCGCTCGACGGGGATCCGGCGGCCGACGGGGGGCGGCCGGGGCCGGGCGGGCCGGCGAAGGCCTGCGCGAGGTCCAGCCATCGCTCGGCGTCGGGGCCCTCCGCGACCAGGTCGAGGTCGTCGCGGTGGCGACGCTGGGTGACTCGCAGGCAGAAGTCGCGCGCGGACCCGCGCACGACCTGCGCGGCGTCCTCCGGTCCCCAGGTCCACAGCTCTCCCGACGCAGAGCGGAGCTCGACCCGGAACTCGTCGGTGGGCGGCTCGAGGCCGTTGGCGCCGAAGGAGAAGTTGCGGGTGCGTACGCCGATGTGGGCGATGTGACGGATCCGGTCGGTGGGCTCGACCTCGACCCCCCTCGCGTCGGCCACGTCGAGGCCGTGCGCCCAGGTCTCCATGAAGCGGGCGGTCGCCATCGAGGTCGGGCTCATCGGCGGCCCGAACCACGGCATCTTGAAGCCCTCCGGGCAGGAACGCAGCGCCTCCTGCAGGGACGCGCGCCCCTCGCGCCAGCGGGTGAGCAGCACCTCCGGGGCGACGCGTCCGCCGTGGAGGGCCATGTCGTCGATGTACGTCGTGGGGTCGGCCAGCGCGGCGGTGACGACGGCGTCCCACTGCTCCTTGTCGGTGGCCGCCGCCACGGCGACCTCGTCGGTCCACGCCAGGTGGGCCACCTGGGTCGCGACGTCCCATCCTGCGGCGGGGGTCGGCGTACGCCACCCCGCCTCGTCGAGCGGCGCGACGACCGCCTCGAGGGCGGCGCCCTCGGCGGCGAGGTCGGCCAGGACCTGCTCCAGAACGCTCATGGCTGCCCCAGCTCGGAGTCGAGGGTGTGCGCCCAGGCGTCGAGGATGCGAGCGCGCCGGGCGTCGTCGTTCGAGATCGTGTTGGCCAGGCCGAGGCCGCGGACCAGGTCGAGCGTCGCCTGGACCAGCTCGCGGGCACGGGGCGCGGACTCGTCCACGCCGAGGGCGTCCACGGCGAGGCTGTGCGCCTCGCGTCCGACCCGCTGCTCGAGGGGTACGACGGCCGCGTGCAGCACCGCGTCGGTCCGCGCGGCGACCCAGAGCTCGAGCGCGGCGGTGAAGACCGGGGAGGTGAAGTGGTCGGCGAACATCTCGAGGACGGCGCGGGTGCGGCGTGTCCCGGTCGGCAGCCCGCGGGCCGCGTCGCGCAGCTCGTCCCCCCGGAGCTCGCTGAGGTGCTCGACGGCGGCGACGACCAGGTCGGTCTTGGTGGGGAAGTGGTGCAGCTGCGCCCCGCGGCTGACCCCGGCGCGCTGGGAGACGAGCGTGGTCGACGTACCGCTCCAGCCGTGCTCGACCAGGCACTCGACGGTGGCCTCGAGCAGCCGCTGCCGCATGGCTCGGGTCCGCTCCTCCTGGGGCACCCGCACGGGCGACACCTTGGCGCTGGTCACCCGAGCATCGTGGACCCACGAGCAACAAACAGTCAAGCCTGATTTTAACCGGGTCAGGCGAGCGGGGACCATCGTCCCCGTCGTCAGGCGGTGGCCTTCTGGTAGTGCGCGAGGATCTCGGCCGGGGTGAGCACGTCCGGGTAGACGGCGACCTCGTCGAGGGTGCCGTCGTAGTAGCTGTCGGTGGGGTTGTTGGACCAGCCGGACATCGCCTCGAAGCCGGCACGCCAGTAGCCGTTGGCGGTGAAGTTCTGCAAGGTCGCGGTGTTCTGCCCCTGGTAGGCGCCGTCGACGTAGAACTTCATCCCGTTGGTGCCGGCCACGTAGGTGCCGACGAGGTGGTGCCAGGTGTTGTTGTTGACCACCGACGTGCTGGCGATGACCGTCTTGGTCGAGCCGATGCCGAAGTACGCCTTCCCGTTGCTCCCGAGGTAGAGCAGTCGGTCCTGGAGGGTGGAGGCGGTGACGCCGGTCGCGTTCCCGTAGCCGAGCACGCGCCCACCCGTGGTCGAGGTGGACTTGACCCAGGCCTCGATGCTGAACGTGCTCGGCGCCGCGACAGCAGCGTTGGCGTTGATCGTCATGGTGCGCGCGCCCATGGCCCGGTTCGGCGTCTCCGCGGTCAGGGCGCCCACCAGGTTGAAGGCTGAGGGCTGACTGGCCAGCGTGCCCGGGTGATTGCCGGGGCCGCTGTCGGCGACCGCGCTGCCGCTGGTCTCATCGAGCTTCCAGTACAGGTAGGGGATGTCGCCGACGACCTCGGCCGTGTAGGGGCGGAACAAGGCGGCCGCGGCCAGGGTGCCCGCCGGGGTCGCGGTGGCCAGCTTGAACGCAGCGTCAGCCGGGGCGCCCAGGGCACCGACGGCGACCACGCTCACGGTGACGGCCGCGGCGATCCGGCGCCCGCGGCTGCTGCGGTGCGGGCGCGAGCCGGTGCCGGTGCTCTGGTCATCGTCGGTGTCGTCCGCGTCGTCCGACTCGGGACGCTTGCCCGGGAAGGCGGAGACCGCGCACCACCCGAGGAGCAGGAACGTCAGCCCCAGGGCCGGCCAGTTGCGCTGCGCCATCCAGTACGCCGGGCGCCCGACGAAGGGCACCCGGATCACGCCGAGCCCCAGGACGTCAGCGTCGGTCACGTGGGAGGAGTCGGCCTCGGCGTTGGCGTCGCCGCGGGTCACCAGCGTGCCGTCGGTGGCCCGTCGCACGAAGCGGTGCGTCCGGGTCTTCTCCGGGTGGTCGGGGTCCTGCACCGTGATGACCTGCCCCTTGGTCAGGGTCGCGGCGGGCACCTCACGGGTGACGATGACGTCGCCCACGTGGATCCGCGGCTCCATCGAGCCGGAGAGGATCACGCGCGGCGCCATCCCCAGCAGGGCCGGGAGGAGGGACCACAGCACCAGCGAGGCCACCATCGCGAGACCGGCGCGGGCGACGGTCCGGCGCAGCAACGCACGCCAGCCCAGCTCGACCGACTCCGGCGACGTAGCGGCCTGGGCAGCTGCTACCTCGGCCGGCGCGGTGCGCTGGGCTGGGACGTGGACGGTGGCCATGTGGATCGGTGTGCTCCCGAGTTCTTGGTGGGTCGGCGGAACGGTGGCGGCGGATCAGCTGTTCTGCGACTCCCAGGTGAAGCCGAGGGCTGCGGTGCCACCCTGCGCGGAGTCGGGGGTCGAGGCGCTCAGCGTGTAGGTGACCTTGAAGGACCTGGTCTCGCTGGCCGAGCCGGTGGGGGCCCAGGTGCCGACGCCCGTGGCGAAGCTCGTCTTGCCGGTGCCGAAGGTGCTCAGCACACCGTCGTACAGCGTGGAGGCGCCGGTGAAGCCGGCACACGACGCGGTCGTGGCGCCGGTGCCCTGCTCGACCTTGATGTTCATGTTGTCGGCCAGGCCGTTGGTGGTGGCGTACGAGGTGCCGTAGAGCTTGACGGTCGAGGCCAGCGAGCCGGTGGAGGTCACGGCGATGCACTTGGTGCCGGTGGAACCGGGCTTGAGGCCGGTCGCGGTGAACATCGCGGTGTTGCTGTCGTCGTCGGACAGGGCGACGGTGCCGGCGGTCCAGTTGTTGGTCGGGCTGGCGGTCGTGGCGGAGAACGCGGAGTACGACGACTGCCACACCATGGCGCCGGAGGCGATGACGGCGACGGGGATGGCGGCACCGGCGACGAGCTGCTTGCGGGTGATGGAGAAGAGAGACATGGTCGATCCTTCAAGTCGTTCGGCCTGAGGTGTTCGGGCCGGTGATTGAAGATTCACACGATGTCCGGGCGAGTGCCAACAAAACGGACTCTGCGTCCCTAAAGCTACCAAATGGGACTAGACCAGAGCGTTAGTTCATCTTTCAACCATCATCGTCTTGGTCACACTCTTGCCCAAATCTTCCGTTTCGTGCTATATGCGGCAATCACGGCGATGCCAGCCGCACCCGTCCCGGCGGACCCGCGGATGTCGGTTTGACTTTCACACTCACTCGGGCGAAGGTGGCAGCACCATGAGGACCGCGCCAGCCAGCACCACCCCCACCGTCGGGCCCGCCGGGACCCGGACCCCGCTCGCGGCGCTGCCCGGGCGCCCCTGCCCGATCGCGGCGACCCTGGAGATGGTCGGCGAGCGCTGGTCCCTGCTCGTCGTCCGTGAGCTGTCGCTGGGGGCACACCGCTTCAACGAGATCGTCGCCGGCACCGGCGCCCCCCGCGACCGGGTCACCGCCCGGCTCAGGGCGCTGGTCGAGGCGGGCGTCGTCGAGCGCCGCCAGTACCAGGCCCGCCCCGACCGCTTCGACTACCACCTGACCGAGTCTGGACTCGCCCTGCTTCCCGCGCTCGAGGCCCTGCTGGTCTGGGGGCGCGAGCACGCCGTGGCCGCGGACGACCCCGACCGGTTCCGCTACCGCACCCTGCGCGACCGCCGACCCACGGAGGAGACCCGATGACCGACCAGCTGAGCGAGCCCACGAGCACCGACTGGGGCGACGAGCAGTCCCGCACCGTCACCTGGCACGACCCGATGAGGTCGGCCGCGGCCGGGCTGGCCATGAACGGCATCGACTACCTGCACGCGATGGTCGACGGCACGATCCCGCCGCCGCCGATCGCGCAGCTGATCCAGATGGACTTCACCGAGGCCGAGCCGGGACGCGTGGTCTTCACCTGCCGACCGGACCAGTCGGCGTACAACCCGATCGGGGCCGTGCACGGCGGCCTCGTGTGCACGCTGCTCGACTCGGTGGCCGGCTGCGCGCTGCACAGCACGCTCCCGGCGGGCAAGGGCTACACGTCGGTCGAGATCAAGGTCAGCTATCTCAAGGCGGTGCGCGAGAGCAGCGGCGTGCTGACCGCGGTCGGGACGGTCGTCAGGGCCGGCTCACGCGTCGGCTTCACCGAGGGCGTCGTCACCGACGAGTCCGGCGCGATCGTCGCCACCGCCTCGAGCACGCTGCTGGTCTTCGACCTACCCTGACCCGGTGGACGCCCGCCGACATCCCGAGTCCTACCGCGTCGCCCGCGGCGAGCAGGGCGTGCTCACCGTCCAGCCCTACAAGGACGAGCTGCTCCCGCTGTGGCGCTTCGCCACTCCCGAGGCCGCGACCGAGAGCGCCGCGGCGATCACCGAGCGGTTCCACGCCTACCTCGAGGCCGGCGACCTTGTCGGCGCCGACATGGCCCGCAAGTTCCTGCAGATGGGGTTCACCCGCGCGCGGCGCTACGCCAACCACCCCGGCGGCAGGAAGTACGACGGGCCGGTGCCCGCAGACAAGAAGGGACAGAGCGGCGCGCACGGACGCACGGAGCTGCCCCGGGGGCCGGAGGACCCGGTGAAGGCCGAGAGCGCCCGGATCTTCAAGCAGGCCTGGGACGCCGTGGAGCAGGTCGAGGAGTACACCACCGCCCGGGCCGAGCACCGGCGCCGGCACGGCTGAACGCCCTCGGCGCGTGCCCCCCGCGCCATCCGTAAGCTAGCCGGCCACCCGCCGACGGCTGCGCTTGCGCTCCTTGGCGATCTCGGCGCGATAGCTGTGGAAGTCGACCTCGAGGGTGTGCCGCTTGGAGGCGACGAACCGCTTGCGCAGGTTCGCGTCGTACGCCGAGATCTGGCGGCGCATCTCGCGGGGCGGCGGAAGGGCACCGCGTCCCGTGACCAGGTCCGCCACCCACTCGGCCTGCGCCTCGGCCAGCGGCATGATCGCACCGAGCGGCTGGATCAGGCCGACGAAGTAGAGGCCGGGATGGTCGGGGTGCACCACCCGGCGGTAGAGGTCGACGTGGTTGTCCTCGGCCCGCACCACCGTGTCGCTGAAGAACGGGAAGGTGACCTTGTAGCCGGTGCAGTAGACGACCACGTCGTACTCGCCCGAGCTGCCGTCGGTGAAGAACACCTTCGACCCCTCGAACCGCTCGATGTTCGGCCGCACGGTGATGTCGCCGTGCCCGAGCCGGTTGAGCAGGTCCTGGCTCACGGTCGGGTGGGCGTGCAGCACGTCGTGGTCGGGCTCGGGCAGCCCGTAGTCGGTCACCTTGCCCTGTGACAGCCGCAGGAGGAGGCCGAGCACGAGCTGCTGCACCTTCACCGGGCCCCGGGCGAGCGGGGAGTCGGTGAGGTGGTCGGTCGGCATCCCGAACATGTACTTGGGCAGGATGTGCGCCCCGCGCCGCATGGCCAGGTCGGTCGCGGCCGCGACGCGGCTGGACTCCACCGCGATGTCGCAGGCGGAGTTGCCGATGCCGAGCACCAGCACGCGGCGCCCGGCCAGCGGCTCGGAGGTGCGGTAGTAGTGGGCGTGCAGCTGCTCGCCCGGGAAGGTCTCCGCGCCTGGGAACGACGGCTCGGGCCAGCGCGGGTCCCAGTGGTGGCCGTTCGCCACGATCACGTCCCGGTAGGTGCGCGTCTCCGGCTCGCCGCCGTCGCGGGAGCGGAAGGTCACGGCGTACCCCTCGTCGAGGGGCTCGACCGAGGTCACCTCGGTCCGGAACGTGATCAGCTCGCGCAGGCCGAAGTGGTCGACGAACTCGTCGAAGTACGTCGCGATCTGCCGGTGGCTGGGGTAGTCCGGCAGCGACGCGGGCATCGGGTGCGCGGCGTACTCCATCATCTGGCGCGAGGTGTTGATGTGCAGCGACTCGTAGGCCGAGGACATCTCGTTGTCGTTGCCGAACCGCCAGTTGCCGCCGATGCCGGTGCCGGCCTCGAAGCAGTCGAACGACACGCCCCGCGACCGGAGGACCTGCGCCGCCGTGATCCCCGAGGAACCCGCCCCGATGATGCAGACCTGGGCGTTCGAGGAGCGGTCCGCACGGGTCTCGGTCATGGTCGGACAGCCTACGACCAGACGACGTAGGCGGCACGTATACGTTTGACCGGTGACAATTCTTGACGACGCCCGCGAGGGCATGAACCCCGACATCCGCGTCCAGGACGATCTCTTCGGGCACGTGAACGGCGCCTGGCTGGACACCGCCGAGATCCCGGGCGACCGCTCGTCGTGGGGTCCGTTCGTGATGCTGGCCGACACCGCGGAGGAGCACGTCCGCGAGATCATCGAGTCCGCTGCCGACGGCTCCCTCTCCGGCGACACCGCCGAGAGCGCCGAGGAGGCCCGCAAGATCGGCGACCTCTTCGCGAGCTTCATGGACGAGGAGCGGGTCGAGAAGCTCGGCCACACCCCGATCCTGCCGCTGCTCGAGCGGATCGACGCCCTCACCGACGTCACCGAGCTCGGCGCCTTCCTCGGGTTCTTCGAGCGGCGTGGTGGGGGTGGGCTGTTCGGCTCCTTCGTCGACTCCGACGACCGCAACTCCGAGCGCTACGTCCTCAACGTGCTCCAGGGCGGCATCGGCCTGCCCGACGAGAGCTACTACCGCGAGGAGAAGTTCGCCGAGATCCGCGAGAAGTACCTCGCCTACCTCGAGCGCATCCTCACCCTCGCCGAGCGACCGGACGCCGCGGCGACGGCCGCGCGGGTCCTGGCGCTGGAGACCCGGCTGGCCACGGGGCACTGGGAGCGCGCGGAGACCCGCGACGTGCTCAAGACCTACAACCTGACCACGGTCGAGGACCTCCGGGCGAGCGTGCCGAGCTTCGACTTCGACGCGTGGATCGACGCCCTCGGCGGCTCCGACGAGACGATCGCCGAGACCGTGGTCCGCCAGCCGTCCTACCTCGCCCACCTCGAGACCGTGCTCGCCGACACCCCGATCGAGGACTGGCAGGCGTTCCTGACCGTCCGCGCGATCCGGACGGCCGCGGCGTACCTCTCCAGCGGCTTCGTGGAGGCCAACTTCGACTTCTACGGCCGCACCCTTTCCGGCACCCCCGAGCTGCGCGCGCGCTGGAAGCGCGGCGTCGGCCTGGTCGAGGGGGCGCTGGGTGAGGCCGTCGGCCGCGAGTACGTCTCGCGCCACTTCCCGCCCCGCTCGAAGGAGATGATGGACGAGCTGGTCGCCAACCTGCTCGAGGCCTACCGCCGCTCGATCACCGACCTCGACTGGATGAGCGAGGAGACCAAGCAGAAGGCCTACCTGAAGCTCGACACCTTCCGGCCGAAGATCGGCTACCCCGACACGTTCCGCGACTACTCCGGCCTGGCGATCAGTGCCGACAGCCTGGTCGACAACGTGCTGGCCGCCACCGCGTTCGAGACCGACCGGGAGCTGCGCAAGATCGGCTCCCCCGTCGACCGCGACGAGTGGTTCATGCTGCCGCAGACCGTCAACGCCTACTACAACCCCGGCACCAACGAGATCTGCTTCCCCGCGGGCATCCTGCAGAAGCCCTTCTTCGACGCCGACGCCGACCCGGCCGAGAACTACGGCGGCATCGGTGCGGTGATCGGCCACGAGGTCGGGCACGGCTTCGACGACCAGGGCGCACAGTACGACGGGCTGGGCAACCTCAACGACTGGTGGACCGCCGAGGACAAGGCCGCCTTCGAGGTCAAGTCCAAGGCCCTCGTCGCGCAGTACGACGCCTTCGAGCCCCGCGACCTCCCCGGCGAGCACGTCAACGGGTCGCTCACCGTGGGCGAGAACATCGGCGACCTCGGCGGCCTGACCATCGGCCACCAGGCCTACCTGATCTCGCTCGAGGGCCAGGAGATGCCGACCCGCGACGACCTCACGGGCGAGCAGCGGCTGTTCCTCAGCTGGGCCTACGTGTGGCGGACCAAGCGGCGCATCGAGCTCGCCCAGCAGTACCTCACCACCGACCCGCACAGCCCCCCGGAGTTCCGCGCCAACATCGCGCGCAACCTCGAGGAGTTCCACCGGGCCTTCGACGTCCGGCCCGGGGACGGCCTGTGGCTCGACCCGGAGGACCGCGTGCGGATCTGGTAGCGCCGAACTGCCCGGTCGACCCGTGGGAGCGGGGCAGAACTGCCCGGTCGACGTCTTGTGAGGAGGGCCGCCGCGGCAGTAGCCTGAGGCAACAGCGGTGCGTCATACGAGACGGGTTTCATCATGCGCAACAAGACGGCCTCTCGGGACCAGACCCTCCACCGGCTGCTGACCAGCGCCCGCTACGAGGTCCTCCCCACCGCGACCACCGAGGAGAAGGTGCTCGCGTCGGTCCCGCTCGACGTGGCGATCACCGTCACCGCGTCCGGCAGCAAGGGCCTCGAGGCGACGCTGGCGCTGGCCGAGTCGCTCGCCGGCCACGGCTACATCACCGTGCCGCACCTCGCCGCGCGGATGATCCACGACCGGGCCGAGGTCGTGGAGATCCGGGCGCGGCTGGCCCAGGCCGGCATCAGGCGTGTGTTCGTGCCGGGAGGCGACGTCGACCCGGTCGGCGACTACCCCGACGCGTTCAGCCTGCTCGAGGACCTGCACACGCTGGCGCAGCCCTTCGAGCAGATCGGCATCGCCGGCTACCCCGAGACGCACCCCAAGATCCACGACGACCTGACCGTGCAGGCGATGTGGGACAAGCGCCGGCACGCCACGCACATCGTCAGCAACCTGACCTTCGACGCCAACGCCATCAAGAGCTGGGTCGAGCGGATGCGCCGCCGGGGCGTGACGACGCCGCTGCTCCTCGGCATGCCCGGCCCGATCGACCGCACCAAGCTGCTCACGATGGCCACCAAGATCGGGGTCGGCGAGTCGACCCGCTTCCTGGCCAAGAACAAGAGCGTCTTCGCCCGGCTCGCGGCGCCCGGCGGCTTCACCGGCGAGCGGTTCCTGCAGGAGTGCGCGGCCGTCGCCGCCCGCCCCGACGCCCTGATCGAGGGCCTGCACATCTTCACCTTCAACCAGATCGCCCAGACCGAGGAGTGGCGCCAGGAGCTGCTCAGCCGACTCTGAGCGGTCCCGCGCGCCCGCGGACCGGAGACCTACGCGGTCAGCAGGCTCGCGAGGGCTCGCTCGAGGCCGCCGTGGCCCGTGGGGACGACGGTCAGCGGCAGGCCGATGCGCCGAGCGGCGTACTCGGCGGCGGCGCGGAGCTCGGGGGTCTCCTCCTGGGCCAGCCAGACCATCCGGGTGTAGTGCTGGAAGTAGTCGTCGCGCAGCTCCGGGTAGCGGTCGAGCCCCAGCTCCTGCTCCACGGTCCGGGCGAACGACCTCACCAGGAAGTCGGTGAGCAGGTAGGTACCGGGCTGGTCGGCGAAGAACGCCTCGATCCGGCTCGCGCCGGCGTACACGTCGTAGCAGTGCAGCCCCTCGAGCCGTCGCAGCCCGAGCCGGTCGCACACCTCGTCGAGCGCGCCGTAGGTGCCGCAGTCGGCGTACCCCACCACCACGGTGTCGTACGACGCACGCAGCGTCAGCGCCAGCCGTTCGACCTCCCCGGCGATCAGCTGGGGCTGGTTGTGCAGCAGCGGCGGCAGGGGGTGTACGTCGACCGGCCACCCCTGCTCGGCGACGACCCGGGCCGCGGGCTGGGCGATGGCGCCGCAGGCGATGAACGCGGTGCGGGCCTCAGCCGATGACCGGGAAGGAGAGCTGGTCGACGAACTTGTCGTTGAAGTCGGGGCGGTCGGAGAGCTCGACATACTTCACCTCCTCCAGCAGCGTGGCCGCACCGGTGCGCTCACGCAAGGACAGCAGGGCCATCTTCGCCCCCTCGCCCGCGACGTTGCCCGCGGAGACGATGCGCAGCACCGGCAGCTTGGGCACCAGGCCGATCCGGACGGCGGAGGCCGGCGAGAGGTAGGAGCCGAACGAGCCGGCGAGCAGCACCTGCTGGATGTCCTCGTGCTCCAGGCCGAGCTCCTCGAGCAGCAGCGTCCAGCCGGTCGCGATGGCGGCCTTGCCGAACTGCAGCTCGCGCACGTCGCGCTGGGAGAGGTAGACGCACTCGGCGGGCTCGGTCTCCGGGGTCGGCTGGTGCAGCAGGAAGACCCGCTCCTCGCCGATCTTGGCGAACCGGTCCGCCAGGGCCGGCGCCTTCTCGGCCGCCTGGTCCACCGGGATGAAACGGCCGCTGCCGTCCAGCAGGCCGACCCGGGTCATCTCGGCGACGGCGTCCACGAGCCCCGAACCGCACAGGCCCTTGGGCTCGACGTCGCCGATGACCGAGAGCACGACCGGCGCCTCGGAGGAGGTGGGGACGAGCTTGACGACCTCGATGGCGCCCTCCGCCGCACGCATGCCGCACCGGATCGCCCCGCCCTCGAAGGCGGGACCGGCCGGCGCCGCCGTGGAGAGGATCGTGTCGCCGTTGCTGAGCACGATCTCGCAGTTGGTGCCGACGTCGATGAACAAGCGGGTGCGCTTGTCGCGGTCCATCCCCGTGGCGAGCATGCCCGCGACGATGTCGCCGCCCACGTAGGCGCCGAGCGCCGGGAACATCACGGCCTGGGCGCGAGGGTGCAGGGCGAGGCCCAGCTCGGAGGCGAGCACCGTCGGTGGCTGGGAGCTGGTCATCACGAACGGCGCGACCCCCAGCGGCTCGGGGTCGATGCCGAGCGCGAGCGCGGTCATCGTGGCGTTGCCGGCGATCGCCACCTCGTAGACGTTCAAGGGGTCGACGCCGCCCTCGAGGCAGACCTGCTGGGCGAGCTCGTCGAGCGTCTCGGCGGCGAGCGACTGCAGCCGGCCGAGGGCCTCGGGGTCCATCATCGTGGCGCTGATCCGGGTGATCACGTCGCCCCCGAAGGGCTGCTGCTTGTTCAGCCGCGAAGCCACCGAGACGGGCGTCCCGGTGCCGAGGTCGAGCAGGGTCGCGACCACCGTCGTGGTGCCGAGGTCGAACGCGATGGCGTAGCGCAACGCCGTCGTGTCACCGGCCTCGACGTCGATCAGGTCCTCGTCGACGACGACCGCCGTGACCTTGAAGTCGGCCTCGCGCATCACCTTCGGCAATCGCTGGAGGACGTGCAGGTCGGCCCTCAGCTCGAGGTCGTCGATCGCGTCGGTCAACCGCACCAGGTCGCTGCGCTGGTCGCGCAGCGTGGGGTCGGCCAGCTCGACGTACCGCTTCTGCACGGCCGGGCGCAGGATCACCTGCCGGCCCACCCCGACGGTCGCGGCCTTGGGTCGCGTGGTGAGCGGCGGGACGGTGATCTTGAGGTCCTGCGTCGCGGTGGCCAGGCACGCCAGGCGCCACCCGGCCGTCAGCTCGGACTCGGAGAAGGTACGGCGGTCGTGCCGTGAGATCGGCAGCGGCGTGTCGATCTTCACCTTGCACTTGTGGCAGGTGCCGTGGCCGCCGCAGGTGGAGTCGATCGCGATGCCGTTCCAGGACCCGGAGTCGAAGACCGTCACCCCGGGCGGCACCCGCACCTCGCGGTCCTGGGCGCCCTCGACGGTGAACGAGAGCTGCACCCGCCCGGCGCCGTCGTGCGGCGTCACCGAGGACCCCGGCGGCGTGATCAGACCTTCGCGAGCGACGTCGCCGAGAACCTGGACCGGCTCGCCGTCGATCACGTCGAGGCGGACGCGAGGGCCGCCTGGGCCGCCCGGTGCCGGGAGATCCATGCCATCCCCCACTCGTCGTGCCCCATGAGCAGGTCGGTGGCCTTGACCATCGAGACCACCTCGGGGGTCCGCGTGTCCATGATGGCGCTGGTCAGCCCGGCGGTCATCGCCATGCTGAGGAAGGTGCCGTTCAGGACGTGCCGGCCGGGCATCCCGAAGGAGACGTTGGACGAGCCGCAGGTCATGTTCAGCCCGTGCTTGTCGCGGATGCCGCGCATCGTCTCGAGGGTCGCGAGACCGTTGGTGACGTCGGCGCCGATGGGCATCGCCAGCGGGTCGATCACGATGTCCTCGAGGGCGATGCCGTACTCGGTCGTCGCGACCCGCACGATCTTGTCCACCAGGGCGAGCCGCTTCTCGGGCTCCATGGGGATCTCGTCGACGTCGTTGGGCAGCGCGATCACCGCGGCGTCGTACTTCTTGACCAGCGGCAGGATCTGCTCCATCCGCTCGTCCTCGGCGGTGATGGAGTTGACCAGCGCCCGTCCCTTGTACGCCGAGAGCCCGGCCTCGAGAGCCTCGACGACCGAGGAGTCGATGCACAGGGGCAGGTCGGTCAGCTCCTGGACCATCGTGACGACCTTGGCGAGCAGCTCGGCCTCGTCGACCAGCGGCACGCCCATGTTGACGTCGAGCACGTCGGCGCCGCCCTCGACCTGGGCCCTCACGTCACGCTCGACGGCGGAGAGGTCGCCGGCCTTGATCTGGTCCTGGAAGATGCGCCGGCCGGTCGGGTTCAACCGCTCGCCGATCAGGCAGAAGCGGTGCTGGCGGCCGAGCACGACCTCGCGGGTGGCCGAGCGCAGGCGCGTCTCGTGCAGCGGGGCGGCCATCAGGCGAGCACCTTCGAGCGACGCTCCTTCAGGAGGGCCTTGGCCTTCCTCACACAGCCCGAGGCGTCCGCCGCGTAGCCGTCGGCGCCCACCGCGTCGGCGTACTCCTGGGTGACCGGCGCGCCGCCGACCATCACGATCACGTCGTTGCGCATGCCGGCCTTCTCGAGGGCGTTCATGTTGGCCTTGAACATCGGCATCGTGGTGGTCAGGAAGGCGGAGAAGCCGACGATGTCGGGCTTGTGCTCCACGATCTTGGCGATGAACGTCTCGGGGGCCACCTGGACGCCGAGGTCGATCACCTCGAACCCGGCTCCCTCGAGCATGATGTTGACGAGGTTCTTGCCGATGTCGTGGACGTCGCCCTTGACGGTGCCCATCAGGAACTTGCCGACCGTCTCGACGCCGGTCTCGGCGAGCAGCGGCCGCAGCACCTCCATCGAGCCGGCCATCGCGCGCCCGGCGATGAGCATCTCCGGCACGAAGAAGTCGCCGCGCTCGAAGCGGGCGCCGACCTCCTCGAGCGAGGGGATGAGGGCGTCGAAGAGCAGGTTCTGGGGCTCCATCTCCATGCTCAGCGCCTCGTGGGTCAGCTCGAGCACCCGCGGTGCGTTGCCGACCAGGGTCTCGTCGTAGAGCCCTTGGAGGATCTCTTCCGGTGTCATGCTGTGCCTCTTTCCTGAGTCTCTGCGCGGGTGCCGTGACGAAGCAGCGCGGAGAGCGCCTCCGTCTGTTCCATCAGGAGCCGGCCGATGTGGTCGATCCTGTCCTCGAGTCGTGCGGTCGGGCCGGAGATCCCCACGGTGGCCACCGTGGTCGACTCCGGTCCGACGACCGGTGCGGCCACACCGGAGAGCCCGATCTCGAGCTCGTCGAGGGTGACCGCGAAGCCCCGGCTGCGCACCTTGACGAGGTCCGTCTCGAGCGCGCCGAGCGTCCGCAGCGTCCGGTCGGTGACCCGCTCCGGCGGCCCGGGGGGCATCTCCAGCACCTTCCAGGCCAGGAGCACCTTGCCGAGGGCCGAGCAGTGGGGCGGGACCTCGACGTCGGTCCAGTCGCGGGCGCCGAGCAGGAAGGTCGAGTCGACCTGGGCGATGTGGGCGACGCGGCCGCCGTTGGCCACCGCGAGGTGCACCGTCTCGCCGGTCTCCTCGCCGATCCGCTCCAGCATCGGCATGGCCAGACGGGCCAGCTCGGCGTTGCGGTCGTGCCGGGCGGCGTACAGCGCGAAGAGGGGACCGCCGATGTACTCCCCCGTCCCCACCCGCTCGACGAGGCGGGTGCGCTCGAGGGCGGCCAGCAGGCGCGAGGTGGTGGAGCGCGCCAGCCCGGCGGCCTCGATGAGCTCGGTGAAGGTCACGGCCGCCTCCGCCTCGACGACGTAGGTGAGCAGCGCCGCGGCGCGGTCGACGGCCTGGGTGCCGCCCTGGGCACCTGCAGCGCCACCGGTGTTCTCGATGACTGAAGTGCTGGTCACTCTTGACCGCCCTTCGTTGTCGGGTCCAAGGTGGTGGAAACAACTCCCACCATGTGGAACTGTATGCCCACATGGTGAGGCTAGGTTTCCCTAGCGCGCCGGTCAAGCACTGATCGAAAAAGAGGGAGCACGAATGTTCAGAAACCAGATGCCTCGCTACGAGATCCTCTCGGAGCAGGCGATGGCGACCCTCGACGCCGGCTGGCGTCGGCTGGTCTCCGAGCTCGGCGTGGAGTTCATGACGCAGCGGGCTCTCGACCTCTTCAAGGAGGCCGGTCAGCGGGTGGAGGGCGACAAGGTCTTCTTCGACCCGGACTTCATCCTCGAGCAGGTGGCGAAGGCGCCGCGGGAGTTCGACCTCCAGGCGCGCAACCCCGCCAACAGCCTGCACATCGGCGGCGACATGATGGCCTTCGGTGCCGTCTACGGCCCGCCGTTCGTGCGTGAGGGCGCCGTACGCCGCGACGCGACCATGGACGACTTCACCAACTTCACCAAGCTCGCCCAGTCGTTCCCGATCATGGACTCCGCGGGCGGCGTGATCTGCGAGCCCAACGACACCCCGCTCGACAGCCGCCACCTCGACATGACCTACGCGCTGGCCACGCTGACCGACAAGGTGTTCATGGGCAACGTGGTCTCCGGCCCCAACGCCAGGGACACGATCGAGCTGACCTCGATCCTGCTCGGCGGGAGCCAGGGTCGCGAGGCCGGGCGAGCCAGCATGGAGCAGACGCCGGCCCTGATCTCGCTGATCAACTGCAACTCCCCGCTGCGCTGGGACGACCGGATGCTCGACTCGCTCTTCGAGTACGCCGAGGCCAACCAGGCCGTCGTGCTCACCCCGTTCATCCTGATGGGCGCCATGTCGCCGGTGACCATCCCAGCGGCGCTGGTGCAGCAGATCGCCGAGGCGCTCACCGGGATCGCGCTGGCCCAGCTGATCCGCCCCGGGTGTCCCGTCGTGTTCGGCTCGTTCCTGTCCAACATCGACATGCAGTCCGGCTCGCCGACCTTCGGCACGCCCGAGTCCGGCATCGGCCTGCTGTGCACCGGCCAGATCGCACGCCACTTCGGGCTGCCGTTCCGCTCCGGCGGCACGCTGACCTCCTCGCAGGTCCCCGACGCGCAGGCCGGCTACGAGGCCTTGATGACGCTCATGCCGACCTTCCTCGCCGGCGCCAACTGGGTGATGCACTCGGCCGGCTGGCTCGAGGGCGGCCTGGTGGCGGGCTACGAGAAGTTCATCGTCGACATCGAGCTCCTGCAGATGATGCACGCCGAGTTCACGCCGCTCGAGATCGACGAGGACTCGCTGGCGTTCGGCGCCCACGAGGAGGTCGGCGCCGGCGGCCACTTCCTGGGAGCCATGCACACCATGGAGCGCTTCCGCACCTGCTTCTACCGGCCGCTGCTGTCGTCCTCGGAGAACTTCGAGCGCTGGTCGCGCAACGGCGGCAACGACGCCGCGGCGCGGGCCTCGAAGATCTACCAGGAGAAGCTCACGTCCTACGAGAAGCCGCCGCTGGACGAGGCGATCCGCGCCGAGATGGAGGAGTTCGTCAACCGTCGCCGCAAGGAGCTCGGTGACTGATGAGCCTCGTCTCCCCCGGCGCGTCCTCCGCCAACGCCGGTCTCCCCTCCGGCGACTTCGTGGTCATCCTCGACTGCCCTGACCAGCCCGGGATCGTGCACGCGGTCTCCGGGTTCCTGTTCCAGCGCGGCGGCAACATCGTGGAGAGCCAGCAGTTCTTCGACCGGCTCAACGGCCGGTTCTTCATGCGCATCGACTTCTCGATGCGCGACGGCGCCACCGCCCCGTCGCTGCGGGCGGACTTCGGCGAGGTGGCCTCGAGGTTCGACATGACCTACGAGATCTGGGGGGCCCGGGAGCCCTACCGGACCCTGATCATGGTGAGCAAGCAGCTGCACTGCCTCAACGACCTGCTCTTCCGCCACTCCAGCGGTTCACTCCAGATCGACATCCCGGTGGTGGTCTCCAACCACCTGGACGCCGAGCCGCTGGTGAAGAGCCATGGCCTGGAGTTCCGCCACATCCCCGTCACGCCCGACACCAAGGCCGACGCGGAGGCCGAGCTGATGGAGCTGCACGACTCGCTCGGGATCCACCTCGTGGTGCTCGCGCGCTACATGCAGGTGCTCTCCGACGACGTGTGCCGACGCCTCTCGGGCCAGGCGATCAACATCCACCACTCGTTCCTGCCGAGCTTCAAGGGGGCCAAGCCCTACCACCAGGCGTTCGACCGCGGCGTGAAGCTGATCGGGGCGACGGCGCACTACGTCACCGCCGACCTCGACGAGGGGCCGATCATCGAGCAGGACGTGATCCGGGTCGACCACAACCACGACGCCACCCAGCTGGTCGGTGCCGGCCGCGACGTCGAGGCCGCGGTGCTCTCCCGTGCCGTGCGCTGGCACTCGGAGTCCCGGGTGCTCCTCGACGGTCACCGCACGGTGGTCTTCCGCTAGGCGGGCGGTGGACGCGGCTTGCGTCATACGAACTGGTGCCTACAACGCTCGGTTCGTATGACGCCAACCGAGACGTCATGCGAGGTGGCTGTCATGGCGACCAGGTCGTATGACGTCCGGGGCGACCTCAGCCGTGACCCGTCGGCCAACGGCGCTCAGCCGAAGGCGGCTGCGTCGAACGGCTTCTCCTCGACGAGGACCATCCAGTTCCCGGAGTTGTCGCGGCACACGGCCTCGACGCCGTACGGCCGCTCCTCGGGCTCCTGGACGAAGTCGACGCCCTTGGCCTTGAGGTCCTCGACCGTCGTGCGGCAGTCGTCGACGCTCAGGCCCAGACCGGCCATGCCGCCACCGTCCATCGCCCGCTTCATGGCCTCGACCATCTCGGGCGAGTGCGGGGGGCCAGGGACCGCGAGGTTGACCTGCAGCTCAGGCTGGTTGGGGTGGACGACGGTGCACCACCGGTAGTCGCCCAAGGTGATGTCGTCCTTCTCCTGGAAGCCGAGGACGTCGACGTAGAAGCGCTTGGCCTCGTCCTGGTCCTTGACGAAGACGCTGGCAATCGAGATGTGAGTGATCATGCGACGACGCTAGGCGGTCGGCGCTGGGGGCCGCTTCTCCTCGCTTGCGGAGCGCTTCTCCACCAGCCCGGCCATCAGCACATAGCAGCCGGGGATCCGCGGGGCGTTGGCTCCCCAGCGCTGCTGGAACTGCCGGGGCGTCTCGCCGACGACGTCCTTGAACCGGCTGCTGAACGAGCCGAGGCTGGTGAACCCCACGGCGTGGCAGACCTCGGTGACGCTGAGGGTGGTCGCCCGCAGCAGGTCCTGGGCGCGCTCCACCCGACGTTGCGAGACGTACGCCGCCGGGGTGATCCCGTAGGTCGCCGTGAACAGCCGGTGGAAGTGGAACTTGCTCAGCCCGGCGACGCCGGCGATCACCTCGAGCTCCAGCGGGTCGGCGTAGTGCCGGTCCACGTGGTCGCGCGCCCGACGCAGGTGCACGAGGACGTCGCCGGGGACGCGGGCGACGACGTGGCTCATGGCGCCCATCCTCGCCCAGACACGGCGTGACCGGGAGCCGGACACGGAGGATCGCCCGCACCGCCGACTCATCCCTTTTGCACCATTAGTCTGATCTTCGTGCGAGCATTGCTCAGTGGACGAGCCATGAGCAGCACCATCGCGCCCGGGCGGGGCAGCGTCGTGCCCTGGCTCGGTGCTGCCGCCATCGCGGTCGTCCTCGTGCTCTCCAGCCTGGTGCTCCTCGGGTCGTGGTCCGGGGTCCCGGGGCTCGACGGCGACACCCTCACGATCCTGTCCTGCGTGCTGGCCCTCCTCTGCGCGCTCTACGCCGCCGACCGACGCCACGGCGCGCTGCGCTGGTCCTGGCTGCTGCTCGGCTCCGTGATCCTGTTCAACATCGTCGGGACCGTGCTCGAGATCCTCTACCGCGACGACCCCGGCACGCCCCCGGCCCTCACCGTGGCCGACACGCTGTACCTGATCGCGCTCGTGCCCGAGGTGGTCGGGCTCGTCCTCTACCCGATGGCCCAGGGCCTGCGGCGTACCTGGCGCCCGCTCCTCCTCGACGGTCTCGTGATGGGCTCCTCCCTGCTGCTGCTGAGTGCGATGCTGGGGCTCAGCGACGTGAGCGGCGCGCTGCAGGGGAGCGAAGCCTTCGCCTACCTGGTCTACCCGGTCACCGACGTGCTCGTGATCTCGCTCGTCGTGGTGCTCCTCCTGCGCAGCTCCGGCCGGGTCCGTCCCGACGTCGTGCTGCTGGGGCTGGCCTTCGCGGCGTTCGACCTCGGGGACCACGGCGCCGCGCTGAGCTCCATCGTCGACGACCGGTTGAGCGACATCTACCCGATGGGGTACGTCGCCGCCGCGCTCCTGCTCGCTGCCGCCGCCCTGGCCGCGGCGACGGTGGAGACCCGGGCCCCGGTCCTCCAGCGTGACCTGTCCGGGCGGATCGCGCCCATCCTGCCCGACCTCGCAGCGTTCGCCGCACTGGGCCTGGGCGCGCTCGAGGGGGTCGACGGTGACGTCCAGCTCGTCCTCGTCGCAGCCGTCCTGTCCTTCACCGCCGTGCGGCAGCTGGCCCGCACCTCGCAGAACCTCCGGCTCCGCCACGACCTGGAGCACCGGGTGGCCGAGCGCACCGAGGAGGTCCGTCTGATCACCGAGGAGCACCTCCGCCTGGACACCATGAAGCAGGAGTTCGTCTCGGCCGTCAGCCACGAGCTGAGGACGCCGCTCACCGCGATCCGGGGAGCGCTGGAGATGCTGGCCGACGGCGACGCCGGCGAGCTCCCGGAGCGGGCCCAGCCGGTGGTGGAGATGGCGACCCGCGGCAGCGAGCGGCTCTCCCGGCTCGTCAACGAGATCATCGACCTGGAGCGCCTCGAGAGCGGCACCTTCGGCTTCCACCCCTCCTCCCAGGACCTGCAGCCGTTGGTCGTGGACACCGTCGAGTCGCTGGCACCACTGGCCGGCGAGGCCGGGGTGGAGGTGCTGGTCCGTCCCACGGAGGCCCGCGTGGTGTGCGACGGCGACCGGGTGGCCCAGGCGCTGGTCAACCTGCTCGGCAACGCGCTGAAGTTCACCGCTCCCGGTGGCACCGTCACGATCGCGACCGCGGTGACCGACGAGGGGGTCCGGGTCTCCGTCAGCGACACCGGCCGCGGCATCCCCGAGGCCGAGCTCGCGGCGATCTTCGGCCGGTTCCACCAGGTCGACCCGGACGACGCCCGGCAGAACGCCGGCACCGGCCTGGGCCTGGCCATCACCCAGCTCATCGTCGAGGAGCACGGCGGCCGGATCTGGGCCGAGAGCACCCTCGACCAGGGCTCGACCTTCCACTTCACGCTGCCCCGCGACACCACGACGCCGCAGCCGGTGGCCGCCCGGCCCGAGGGGCGCCCGCTCCTGCGGCGGGCGGGCCACGCGGCGTGACGGGTCGGGTCGGGTCGGGGCGGGGACCGGGCGGGGACCGGGCGGGGCGAGCGCGCCAGCTGTAACGCGGTGTTATCGACGCTGAGTGCGGCGTACACCGCTTGTTCAGCGTCCATAACTCCGCGTTACAGCGGTTTCGGCGGGCGCCCCTAGGCCAGGTGGCTGGCGTCGACGGCGAGCTGGTCGACGAGGTCGTTCATCGGGTGGCCGGAGTGGCCCTTGACCCAGCGGAAGGTGACGTCGCCCCGCTGCTCGACGAGGTCGATCAGCGGCTCCCACAGGTCGCGGTTGGCGACCGGCTTCTTCGCCGAGTTGACCCAGCCGCGGGCCCGCCAGCCGGTCCACCAGCTGTTCTTGAAGCAGTTCACGACGTACGTCGAGTCGCTCACCACGACCAGCGGGCCAGGCAGCGCCACGATCGCCTCGTAGGCGGCGCGGACCTCCATCCGCTGGTTGGTGGTCGCCGGGTCGTGGCCCGAGCCGGACGGGCCGTCGAGCACCGCCCAGGCCCATCCCCCCGGCCCGGGGTTGCCGCGGCACGCACCGTCGGTGAACACCTCGGTGGTGCCGGCGGGGACGGGCTCGTCCGGCGGGTAGACCCGCGGCGCCTTCTTCGTCCTCGCCCTGTCCTGCGGCGCGGGGGTGGTGGGGGCGGACGACGACGTCGCGCACGCCGCGTGCACCCACGTGGACCCGTCCGTCGAGCGCGCGATCTCGGCCGCGGGCTCGATCCGCTTCCCGCATGCCGCGCACTGTCCGGCGTACCTCGCCTGCATCCGCTCGTGACCCCTCACCTCGTCGACGGCGCCCGCTGACGCCCCTGCGCACCGGATCATCCCACCCCGCCCGTTGCTGGCGGGGTTGCGTCAGCAGGTCTACGGTTGCGCCATGAGCAACCCGGCCGTCGTCGAGTCCGTCGGTGTGCAGTCGGTCGACCGGGCCCTGAGGATCCTGGAGATCCTCGCCCGCTCCGGCGAGTCCGGGGTCACCGAGATCGCCGCCGCGCTCGAGGTCCACAAGAGCACGGCCTTCCGGCTGGTCGCCACCCTGGAGCAGCACGGCCTCGTCGAGCAGGTCGAGGGTCGCGGCAAGTACCGCCTCGGTGTCGGGCTCCTCCGCCTGGCCGGGGCCACCAGTGCCCGGCTCGACGTCGTCCAGGAGGCCCGGCCGCTGTGCAAGCAGCTCGCCGCGGCCACCGGCGAGACCGTCAACCTCGCCACCCTGAGCGGGAACAGCGCCCTCTACCTCGACCAGGTGGCGGGCCCGTCCGCCCTCCAGCCGCACAACTGGGTCGGCCAGCACATCCCGCTGCACGCGACCAGCAACGGCAAGGTGCTGCTGGCCTGGCTCGAGCCCGACGAGCTCGACGACCTGCTCGGGCGGCTGCCCTCCTTCACCGGGTCGACCATCACCACCAAGGCCCAGCTGCGCCGCGCCCTCGACGAGGTCCGGGGGCACGGGTACGCCGTGGCGGTCGACGAGCTCGAGGTCGGGCTGACCGCCATCGCGGCCCCCGTCCGCAACGCCCACGGCGACGTGATCTGCTCGATCAGCCTCTCCGGGCCGACCTTCCGGCTCCCGCCCGAACGGGTCGACGAAGTGCTTCCCCTGCTGGTCGAGGCGGCCGAGGAGCTGTCCCACCGGCTGGGGTGGGGTGTCCGGTAAACGCGGAAAGCGGCACCTCACCGGTTCAGACCGGTAGGTATCGATCCGTTCACGACGCTTGACGGGACCCCTGCAGTTCATCATTGTGTTTCGCATAGCGCCGAGGCGTTGCATGCAGCGCAACGACTAGGCGAGGACGGACACGGGATGCCCGAGAACTTCATCGATGGGGAGTGGCTCTCCGCCCAGGAGGGTGGACGCCGCGAGATCCGCTGCCCGGGCACGGGTGAGCTGGTCGCCGAGATCGACGAGTCCACGACGGTGGACACCGAGGCGGCGATCGCCGCCGCCCGCACCGCCTTCGACGACGGGCCGTGGCCCGGCACGAGCGCCCGGGAGCGCGGCGACCTGCTGCTGCGCGTCGCCGACCTCCTCCAGCGCGACCGCGCCGAGCTGGCCCGGATGGAGTCCCTGGACACCGGCAAGCGGCTCGTCGAGAGCGAGCTCGACATCGACGACGTGACCAGCGTGTTCCGCCACTTCGGCCTGGTCGCCGACGCCGAGGGCGGCCGCGTCGTGGACACCGGCCGCGACGACGTGGTCAGCCGCGTGGTCCACGAGCCGGTCGGCGTGTGCGGGCTGATCACCCCCTGGAACTACCCGCTGCTCCAGGTCTCGTGGAAGGTCGCGCCGGCGCTGGCCGCGGGCTGCACCTTCGTGCTCAAGCCGAGCGAGCTCTCGCCGCACACCGCGATCCACCTGATGCGGCTGCTCGACGAGGCGGGGCTGCCGCCCGGGGCGGGCAACCTGGTGGTCGGCGACGGGCCCAACGCCGGCGCGCCGCTGAGCGAGGACCCGCGCGTCGACCTGGTGTCGTTCACCGGTGGGCTGCAGACCGGCAAGCACATCATGGCCGTCGCCTCGGGGACCGTGAAGAAGGTCGCGCTCGAGCTCGGCGGCAAGAACCCCAACATCGTCTTCGCCGACGCGGACCTCGAGAGCGCCCTCGACATGGCGCTCACCGCCGTGTTCCTCCACTCCGGCCAGGTCTGCTCCGCCGGCGCCCGGCTGGTCGTGCAGGACTCGATCCACGACGAGTTCGTCGCCGAGCTCGTGGCCCGCGCCGGCGAGATCCGGCTCGGGGGCCCGTTCGACGAGAAGGCCGAGACCGGCGCGCTGATCTCGCTGGCCCACCTCGACAAGGTCACCTCCTACGTCGACGCCGGGATCGCCGAGGGTGCGAAGCTCCTGCTCGGCGGCCAGCGGGTCACCGACGGCGACCTGGCGGACGGGTTCTTCTTCGCCCCGACCATCCTGGGCAGCGTCACCTCCGGCATGAGCGTGGCCCAGGAGGAGTCGTTCGGTCCGGTGCTCACGGTGGAGAGGTTCACCGACGAGGCCGACGCCGTACGCATCGCCAACGACTCGATCTACGGCCTGGCCGGCGCGGTCTGGACCCAGGACGCCGGCAAGGGCCAGCGCGTCGCCGCCAAGCTGCGAATGGGCACGGTGTGGATCAACGACTACCACCCCTACGTGGCCCAGGCCGAGTGGGGCGGCTACAAGCAGTCGGGCATCGGTCGCGAGCTGGGTCGTGCCGGCCTCGAGGAGTACCGCGAGACCAAGCATGTCTGGCACAACATCGCGCCCGCGCCGCAGGGCTGGTTCGGGGGAGACGCATGAGCAGTCGCAAGCGGGACCACTGGGACTACGTCATCGTCGGCGGCGGGTCGGCGGGGTCGGCCCTGGCCAACCGGCTCAGCGTCGACCCGGAGACCTCGGTGCTGGTGCTCGAGGCGGGGCGCAGCGACCTGCGCATCGACCCGTTCATCAACATGCCGGCCGCGCTGCCCTACCCGATCGGCAACCGGCTCTACGACTGGAAGTACGAGTCGGAGCCGGAGCCCTACATGGACGGCCGCAAGGTCTACCACGCACGCGGCAAGGTGCTCGGCGGCTCCAGCAGCATCAACGGGATGATCTTCCAGCGCGGCAACCCGCTCGACTTCGAGCGCTGGGCGGCCGACAAGGGCATGGAGTCCTGGAGCTATGCGCAGTGCCTTCCCTACTTCAAGCGGATGGAGACCTGTCTCGCCGGCGCCGACCAGTGGCGCGGTGGCAGCGGGCCGCTCGTCCTCGAGCGCGGGCCGGCCACCAGCCCCCTCTTCGGCGCGTTCTTCGAGGCCGCGCAGCAGGCGGGCCACCCGCTGACCGACGACGTCAACGGCTACCGCCAGGAGGGCTTCGCGCCGTTCGACCGCAACGTCCACCGCGGCCGCCGGCTCAGCGCCTCCCGCGCCTACCTGCACCCGGTGATGTCCCGCCCCAACCTCCGAGTCGAGACGCTGGCCATGGTGACGGGCCTGGTGATGGACGGCGACACGGTGACCGGCGTCGACTACCGACGCCCGGGCCGCGGCACGCAGCGGGTCCACGCCAGCGAGGTCGTCCTGTGCGGCGGCGCGATCAACTCGCCCCAGCTCCTGCTCCTCGCCGGCATCGGCCCCCAGGACGACCTGGAGAAGCTGGGCATCGACGTGGTCGCGGACCTGCCCGGGGTGGGGGCCAACCTGCAGGACCACCTCGAGGTCTACATCCAGTACGCCTCCAAGCAGCCGGTCTCGATCGGACCCTGGCTCAAGCACCGCCACAAGCCCCGCATCGGCGCCGAGTGGCTGTTCCTGCGCCGCGGCGTCGGCGCCTCGAACCACTTCGAGGCCGGCGGCTTCATCCGCAGCAACGACCAGGTCGACTACCCCAACCTGATGTTCCACTTCCTCCCCATCGCCATCCGGTACGACGGGTCCCGCCCGGCCGCCGAGCACGGCTACCAGGTCCACATCGGGCCGATGTACTCCGACGTCCGCGGCACCCTGAAGCTGAAGTCCCGGGATCCCCTCGAGCACCCCGCGCTGCGGTTCAACTACCTCTCGACCGAGAACGACCGCCGCGAGTGGATCGAGATGGTGCGCGCCGCCCGCGACATCCTCAACCAGCCCGCCTTCGCCGCCTTCAACGCCGGCGAGATCTCGCCCGGCCCCGGGGTCGAGACCGACCAGGAGATCCTCGACTGGGTGGCCAAGGACGCCGAGACCGCGCTGCACCCCTCCTGCACGGCTCGGATGGGCGTCGACGACGACTCGGTGCTCGACCCCGAGACGATGCGCGTGCACGGCGTGCGCGGGCTGCGCGTGGTCGACGCCTCGGCGATGCCCTACGTCACCAACGGCAACATCTACGCCCCGGTGATGATGCTCGCCGAGAAGGCCGCCGACCTGATCCTCGGCAACACCCCGCTTCCCGCCTCCGAGGCGCCGTACTACCGGCACCGCGAGAACTCACCGCTCTACCCACCCGGAGACAGCCGCAACCACCGCCCTACCTGACCAGTCCGTCCATCCCGTCCATCCCGTCCATCCCGACCGCGAGGAAAGCCCATGAGCGCACCGACCATCACGGACACCGGGCATCACGACCGGGCCGACAGCGGCTCCGCCCTGGAGGTGAAGAACCTCTGGAAGATCTTCGGGCCCCGGGCCGACAAGATCATCGGGACGCCGGACGCCGACCTCTCGCGCGCGGAGCTGAAGAAGAAGACGGGCTGCGTCGCGGGCGTCAAGGACGTCTCGTTCGCCGTCGCGCCGGGCGAGGTCTTCGTGGTCATGGGCCTCTCGGGATCGGGCAAGTCCACGCTCGTGCGCTGCCTGACCCGGCTGATCGAGCCCACCGCGGGCTCCATCACGATCAGCGGCGAGGACGTCACCGGCGCCTCCGACTCCCAGCTGCGGGAGATGCGCCGCAAGCGGGTCTCGATGGTCTTCCAGCACTTCGGCCTGCTGCCCCACAAGCAGGTCATCGACAACGTCGCCTACGGCCTCGAGGTCCGCGGCATCGGCAAGAAGGAGCGCCGCGCCCAGGCCGGCAAGATCGTCGACCTCGTGGGCCTCCAGGGCTACGAGAACAACTACCCCGACCAGCTCTCCGGCGGCATGCAGCAGCGGGTGGGACTGGCTCGGGCCCTCGCCGGCGACCCGGACATGCTGCTCTTCGACGAGCCCTTCTCCGCGCTCGACCCGCTGATCCGCCGCGACATGCAGAACGAGGTCATCCGCCTCCACCAGGAGGTCCACAAGACGATGGTGTTCATCACCCACGACCTCGCCGAGGCGCTCAAGCTGGGCGACCGGATCATGATCCTGCGCGACGGGGAGGTCGTGCAGATCGGCACCCCCGACGAGGTGGTCGGTGCGCCGGCCGACGACTACGTCGCCGACTTCACCTCCGACGTCCCCCGCTCCCACGTCCTCACGCTCAAGTGGGTGATGCGCGAGCCCCGGCCGGACGACTCCACCGAGGGCCCGGTGATGACCTCGACGACCATCGTGCGCAAGGCGGCCCAGGCCGCGCTGGCCTCGGCCCACCCCGTCCGGGTGGTCGACAACGGCAAGCTGGTCGGGATCGTCGACGACGACGCCATCCTCCGGGTGGTGGTGGCCGAGGAGAAGGTCACCCCGATGGTCGACCTGTCATGACCGCGGTCGCCCAGACGCCGGCGCCGTCGCCGGCCCCCTCCAAGGAGGAGCCCCCCGCCGACGACACGCCCCGCAGCATCCCCCGCTGGGCCATGGTGCTCGGCGTCGTGGTCGTCTGGATCCTCGTCTGGTCGGTGACCAAGGGCAACAACACCCTCGAGCTCCCCGGTCGCCAGCACACCGACCTGCACAACTCGCTCACCGGCTTCCGCGACTCCGTGCTCCGCAGCCGCGACACCAACCCGATCATCCAGCTGACGACCAACATCGCCGAGGTATTCCGCAACGTCTTCGCCTGGCTGCAGGGGATCTTCTCCACGCCCGACTTCCCGCGGCCGGTCCCCCAGGTGGGCTGGCTCGGGGTGACCGCGCTGGCCGTCTGGGTCGGCCTGGCCGTCGCGAGCTGGAGGATCGCCGTCCTCGTCGGCGCCGTGTTCGTGTCCTTCGGCCTCCTCGACTTCTGGTCCGACTCGATCGACCTGCTGCTGGTGACCGGGATGGCGGTGGCCTTCGTGCTGATCGTCGGGCTGCCGCTCGCCGTGCTCGTCGGCACCAACAAGCGGGCGCTGGCGATCGTCACGCCGTTCCTCGACCTGATGCAGACCCTGCCGACGTTCGTCTACCTGCTGCCGGTGGTGCTGTTCTTCGGCATCGGCGTCTCCGGGGCGGTGGTGTGCACCTTCATCTACGCGCTCCCCCCGCTGATCCGGATCGGCGGCTACGGCATCAGCGCCGTCTCCGGGACCACGATCGAGGCGACCGACTCGGTCGGCCAGACGTGGTGGCAGCGGCTGACCAAGGTGCAGCTCCCGATGGCGCGCAAGACCATCATCGTCGGGCTCAACCAGACCACGATGGCCGCGCTGTCGATGGCGATCATCGCGTCGTACGTCGACGGTCCCGGCCTGGGCAAGCCCGTCCTGCGGGCCCTGGTGCGCAACGACGTCGGCGGCGCGATCGTCCCGGGCCTGCTGATCGTGGCGATCGCGATCATGCTCGACCGGGCCACCACGGCCGCCAGCGAGCGCGCCGAGCTCGCCTCCCGCGGGCAGGGCCTGATCGGGCGGACCCGGCAGGTCGCCCTCGGCGTGGGCGGTGCGGTCGTCCTGGTCTGCATCTACTTCTCCCGGCAGAGCATCGACCTGGCGACCTTCCCGACCTCGGACATCGGCAAGAACCTCGCCGAGGCCCTGGACAGCTTCGTGTCCAACGTGGTCAACGTGCTCGACGGTCCCGCCGGGGCGTTCAAGAACTTCATCACCTCGGTGCTTCTCAACCCCATGCAGGAGCTGCTCGCCGAGTCGCCGTGGTGGCTGTCCGCGCTCGCGATCCTCGGCATCGCCGCCGTGCTCGGTGGCCTGCGCGCGGTGTGGCCGACCGTGATCTGCATCGCCGGCATCTGGTACTTCGACCTGTGGCACGACGCGATGATCACCCTCAACATGACCCTCGTGGCCACGCTGCTGGTGATGGTCCTCGCCGTGGTCGTCGGGGTCTGGATGGCGCGGCGGCACGCGGTCGACACGATCCTGCGACCGGTGCTGGACGCGGGCCAGACGATCCCCGCGTTCGTCTACCTGATCCCGGTGCTGGCGCTGTTCGGCCCGACCCGGTTCACCGCGATCGTCGCGGCGGTCATCTACGCCGCGCCCGCCGCGATCAAGCTGGTCTCCGACGGCGTCAAGGGCGTGCCGGAGACCACGATCGAGGCCTCCCGCTCCACCGGCACCACGGCGTGGCAGGAGATCACCCAGGTGCAGCTGCCGATGGCCAAGGGATCGCTGGTGCTGGCGACCAACCAGGGCCTGCTCTACGTGCTCGCGATGGTCGTCATCGGCGGCCTCGTCGGCGCCGGTGCGCTCGGCTACGACACCGTCCTCGGCTTCTCCCGCAGCGAGGAGTGGGGCAAGGGCGCGGCGGCCGGCATCACGATCGTGCTGCTCGGCATCATGGTCGACCGGATCGCCAAGGCGGCGGCCGACCGGCGTACGACGGTCCCGAGCACGGTCACGACCGACAAGCGGCAGTGGTGGCGGCCCGTCCTCATGCGCTGACCAGACCCAGACCAACCAGCAGTACCCCACCCCGGGGCAAGAGTCCGACAACGAAAAACAGGAGACAGGATGAGGTTGACAGTCAAAAGGACTGGTCGCGTGGTTGCCCTCGTGGCAGCTGCGACGATCGCCCTCTCGGCGTGTGGCAGCGGTGGCTCCATCAACGACGAGACCAAGAAGAACGAGGCCAACTCGGCCGGCAAGGGCGACTGCGGCGAGTTCAACGTCGCGGTCAACCCCTGGGTGGGCTTCGAGGCGGACGCCTACGTCGTCGGCAACGTCGCGGAGTCGATGGGCTGCAAGGTGAACTACAAGGAGCTCAAGGAGGACGTCTCGTGGCAGGGCTTCGGCACCGGCGACGTGGACGTGGTCCTCGAGGACTGGGGTCACCCGGACCTGGAGAAGAAGTACTTCGCCGACTCCGGTGACGGCAGCGCCGAGGACCTCGGCCCGACCGGCAACGTCGGGATCATCCACTGGTACGTCCCGCCGTGGCTCGCGAAGGCCCACCCCGACGTGCTGGACTACAAGAACCTGAACAAGTACGCCGACAAGTTCAAGACCTCGGAGTCCGGCGGCAAGGGCTCGTTCCTGGGGGCCGACCCGTCCTACGTCCAGTTCGACGAGGCGATCATCAGCAACCTGAAGCTGAACTTCAAGGTGACCTTCTCCGGCTCCGAGGCCGCGAGCATCGCGGCGTACGAGAAGGCGGAGAAGAACAAGGAGTGGCTGATCGGCTACTTCTACGAGCCGCAGTGGCTGTTCGCGGAGTACCCCCTCAAGGCCGTCAAGCTGCCGCCCTACAAGGACGGCTGCCAGGCCGACCCGGCCAAGGTCGCCTGCGACTACCCCGAGACCACGCTGAAGAAGGTGGCCTCGACCGCGTGGGTCAAGAAGGGCTCGCCGGCCGTCGACCTGGTCAAGAAGTTCAAGTGGACCAACGAGGACCAGAACGCCGTGGGCAAGTACATCGCCAAGGACGGCATGTCGTCCGAGGACGCCGCGGCCAAGTGGGTCAAGGACAACCCGGACAAGGTGAAGGCCTGGACCGAGTGACCTGATCCGCCGGATCGACTCTCTTTCGGGGGCCCCGCACCTTGACAGGTGCGGGGCCCCTGACCGATTCTAGAGTTGTTTCGTATCGCGCATCACGTTGCACATAGCGCAACACTTCAGGAGTCCATCGTGTCCACAGTCCCCGCCACCGCCAAGGTCGTCGTCATCGGAGCCGGCATCGTCGGCAACAGCCTCGTCCACCACCTCGCCCACCTCGGCTGGACCGACATCGTCCAGCTCGACATGGGCCCGCTGCCCAACCCCGGCGGCTCCACCGGCCACGCCTCCAACTTCCTCTTCCCGGTCGACCACTCCCGGGAGATCACCGACCTGACCCTGGACTCCATCAAGCAGTACAAGGAGATGGGCGTCTTCACCGAGTGCGGCGGCTTCGAGGTCGCTCGGACCGAAGAGCGGATGGAGGAGCTGCGCCGCCGGATGTCCAGCGCGAAGGCGTGGGGCATCGACGCCGAGATCGTCTCGCCGGACTTCGTGGTCGAGAAGGTGCCCTTCCTCGACGCGGACCAGATCATCGGTGCCTTCTGGACCCCGTCGGTCGGCGTGGTCGACTCGCTGCGCGCGGGCACGATCATGCGTGAGAACGCGCTCGCCAAGGGTGCGCTCACCGTCGTCCCCAACGTCGAGGTGGAGGACCTCGGCGTCGAGGACGGCCGGATCACCAAGGTCGTCACCAACCAGGGCGACATCGCGGCGGAGTACGTCGTGATCGCCTGCGGCGTGTGGAGCCCGAAGATCGGCGACATGGCCGGCGTGAAGATCGCGCTGACCCCCGCGGTCCACCAGATGATCTCGGTCGGCCCGTGCCCCCAGCTGGCCGAGCAGGAGGGCGAGATCTCCTTCCCGATCGTGCGCGACATGGACACGCTCTGCTACGAGCGCCAGCACGGCGCCGACATGGAGGTCGGCTCCTACGCCCACCGCGCGATCCTGCACGAGCCCGAGGACATCCCCTCGATCGAGCAGGCCAAGCTGTCCCCCACGGAGATGCCCTTCACCGAGGACGACTTCGACCCGCAGCTCGAGCAGGCGCTGGAGCTGATGCCCGAGCTGCTCGGCGCCGAGGGTGCCGAGATCCGCTACGCCATCAACGGGCTGCTCTCGCTCACCGCCGACGGCGCCCCGATCCTCGGTGAGAGCGAGGTCAAGGGCCTGTGGGTCTCCGCGGCGGTCTGGATCAAGGAAGGGCCGGGCGTCGGCCGCGCGGTCGCGGAGTGGATGACCCACGGCCACTCCGAGATCGACATCCACCACAGCGACATCGCGCGGTTCCACCCCCACGAGCGCGAGCGCGAGCACGTCCGCCAGCGCACCAGCGAGTCGTTCATCAAGACCTACGGCATCGTCCACCCCAGCGAGCAGTACGAGTCCGACCGCGGTGTCCGCTGGTCGCCGATGGCGGAGTCGCAGAGGTCCCTGGGCGCGGTCTTCTACGAGACCGTCGGCTGGGAGCGGCCCTGGTGGTACGAGTCCAACGCCGGTCTCGTGGAGAAGTACGGCGACGCCGTGATGCCGCGTGAGAACGAGTGGGACGCCCGGTGGTGGAGCCCCATCATCAACGCCGAGCACCTGGCCCTGCGCGAGAACGCCGGCGTGATCGACCTGACCGCGTTCTCGATGTTCGACATCACCGGCCCCGGCGCCCTCGCCTCGGTGCAGCAGACCTGCGTCGCCCAGTGCGACGTCGCCGTCGGCAAGGTGATCTACACCCCGGTGCTCGACGCCAAGGGCGGCTTCCTGTCCGACCTGACCGTCATGCGCCTGGGCGAGGACCACTTCCGCGTCGTCACCGGTGGCGCGCACGGTCGCGCGGACCTCCAGTGGTTCACCCGCCACCTCGCCGAGGGGGCCGAGCTGCACGACAGCACCGAGGAGATCTCCACCATCGGTTTGTGGGGCCCGCGGGCGCGCGACATCCTCGCCTCCCTCACCTCCGAGGACGTCAGCGACGGCGGCTTCGGGTTCCTGACCAGCCGCGAGATCAACGTCAAGGGCGTCGACAGCCCGGTGCTGGCCTCGCGCATCTCCTACGTCGGCGAGCTCGGCTGGGAGCTCTACGTCCCGTTCGAGGCGGCGGCCCAGCTGTGGGACACGCTGCTGGCCGCGGGCAAGGAGCACGGCGCCGTGCCGGTCGGCATCGGTGTCTACGGCAGCACCGGTCGCCTGGAGAAGGGCTACCGCGCGTTCGGGGCCGAGCTCGACGCCGAGCGGACGATCGTCGAGGCCGGCATGCAGCGGCCCAAGGTGAAGGTCGCGGACTTCGTCGGTCGCGAGGCCTACCTCGCCCAGCGCGAGTCGGCGCCCGCCGCCGTGCTGTGCACGCTGACCGTCGACGACCACACCTCGGCCAGCGGGGTGAAGCGCTACATGCTCGGCGGCGAGCCGATCCTGACGCCCGCCGGTGAGCTGCTCACCGACGGGCACGGCCACCACCCCTACGTCACGTCGGCCGGCTCGGCCCCGTCCTTGGGGCAGCACGTCCTGCTCGCCTACCTGCCGCCCGACCAGGCGACCATCGGCAACCAGCTCGCCGTGTCCTACATGGAGGAGCTCTACCCGGTGACCATCGGGTCTATCGACGCGACCCCGCTGCTCGACCCCGGCAACGAGCGCCTCCGGTGAGCGCCGTGAACGTGCTGGTCTGCATCAAGCGGGTGCCGGACTTCTCCGGCGAGGTGCTGCTGTCCGAGGACGGCCAGTCCGCCGACGCCCGCTTCGTCGGCTACACCGTGAGCAACCACGACAACTGCGCGGTGGAGCTCGCCGTGCAGGTCGCCTCGTCGACCGG
>CAVSUC010000008.1:0-101851 GCA_963731075.1 uncultured Actinomycetota bacterium | reverse complement strand
GCCCACCATCGACCGGCTGGCGCGTGAGGGGGTCGTCTTCGACGCGGCGTACTCCAACAGCCCGCTGTGCACCCCGGCCCGCTACTGCATGATGACCGGCCAGCTGCCCTCGGCGACGCGGGGCTACGACAACGCGGCCTACCTCGCCAGCACCATCCCGACCTTCGCCCACTACCTGCGCTCGGCGGGCTACCGCACCGTGCTCGACGGCAAGATGCACTTCGTCGGGCCGGACCAGCTGCACGGGTTCGAGGAGCGCCGCACCACCGACATCTACCCGGCCGACTTCGGCTGGACGCCCGACTGGTTGCAGCCCGACGAGCGGGTCGACTGGTGGTTCCACAACATGGATGCCGTCACCCAGGCCGGGGTCGCCGAGGTCACCAACCAGCTGCTCTTCGACGACGAGGTCGGCCACACCGGGGTGCGCGCGCTGCACGAGCTGGCCCGCGACGAGGACGAGCGACCCTGGATGCTGGTCGTCTCCTTCACCCACCCGCACGACCCCTACGTCACGCGCCGGCAGTACTGGGACGCCTACGACGGCGTCGACATCCCGCTGCCCAGGCTGGCCGCGGGCGACGTGCCGCTCGACCCGCACACGGCTCGGCTGCGCCACGTCAGCGCGATGGACGAGGTCGAGATCACCCCGCGCGACGTACGCCGGGCGCGGCGCGCCTACTACGGCAACATCACCTACCTCGACGAGTGGACCGCCCGGCTGACCTCGACGCTGACCGGCCTCGGCGTCGCCGACGACACGGTGGTCGTGCTGCTGGCCGACCACGGGGACATGCTCGGCGAGCGCGGGCTCTGGTACAAGATGAACTTCTTCGAGGACTCCGCCCGCGTCCCGCTGATCGTGCACAGCCCGACGCGCTTCGCACCGGGCCGCGTGGCGGCCCCGGTCTCCCTGGTCGACGTGCTCCCCACGCTGATGGAGCTGTGCGGCGAGGGGGTGCCCGAGAGCGTCGACCCGCTGCCGGGCCGGTCGCTGCTCGACCTGTGCCGCGACCCGTCGGGGGCGTCCACGGAGGGCGAGACCCGGGAGGTGATCGGCGAGTACATGGGCGAGGGCGCGATCGCCCCCATCGTGATGATCCGCCGGGGGGACCTCAAGTTCGTGCACTCACCGGTCGACCCCGACCAGCTCTACGACCTCGTCGCCGATCCCGACGAGCGGGTCAACCTCGCCGAGGACCCCGAGTGGGGGGCCCGGATCAAGGAGCTGCGCCGCGAGGTCGACTGGCGGTGGGACCTCGGCGCGGTGCACCAGGACGTGCTGGCCGACCAGGCCCGCCGACGGCTGATCGGCCACTCGCTGCGGCAGGGCGTCGTGACGCCGTGGGAGTACAACCCGCCGTACGACGGTCGGCAGCTCTACATGCGCAACCACCTCGACCTCAACGAGGTCGAGCGCATCTCCCGCTTCCCGCGGGCCACCGCCGTTCCCGACCACTTCCTCGACCCGGACGCCGCTCCCGCCGCGGGGACCTAGAGGCTCGAACCGTCCCCGGTCTTCGCGGCTCACTCGAGCTCGGACTCCGCCTCGTCGAGGTGGGCGAACTCCTCCTCCGGCGCGCTCGCCACCAGGTGGTGCCGGCTGTAGAACCAGAAGTACGCCAGCGCCGCGACGAACACCGCGGCGGTGATGCCGGCCGCCTTGATGTCCACGAAGAAGGTGGCCACGAGCGCCACCACGCTGAGCACCAGGCCGATGCCGGTGGTCACCACCCCTCCGGGGGTGCGGTAGGCGCGCTCCAGGTCGGGCTCGCGCCGGCGCAGCATGATGTGGCTCAGGTTGAGCAGGACGTAGGAGGTGGTCGCCCCGAAGACGGCGATGTTGATCAGCAGGGCCCCGTCCTGGGTGAGGGCGGCCAGCAGGAACCCGAGGGTGCCCGGCACGATGAGCGCCACCCAGGGCGTGTTGCGGCCGCTGGTCAGTGACAGCACCCGGGGCAGGTAGCCGGCCCGGGAGAGGGCGAACAGCTGGCGGGAGTAGGCGTAGATGATCGAGAAGAAGCTGGCGACCAGCCCGGCCAGGCCCGCGTAGTTGACGAAGTCTGCGAGCAGCGAGCCGTTGCCGTAGACCGCACGGATCGCCTCCGGCAGCGGGTTGTCCGAGGTGCGCACGGTCTCCGACCCCGCCGACCCGGGGACGACCGTCAGCATCAGCGCCGCGGACACCAGCAGCACCAGCATCGCCACGATGATGCCGCGCGGCATGTCCCGCTTCGGGTCCTCGGTCTCCTCGGCGGCCAGGGGAACTCCCTCGACCGCGAGGAAGAACCAGATGCCGTAGACCAGCGCCGCGACGACCCCGCTGATGCCGAAGGGGAGGAAGTCGCCCGACAGCGTCGACCCGTCGGGCTTGATGTCGAACAGGTTGCTGGTGGAGAACCTCGGCACGAGCCCGACGACGGCAGCGACCAGTGCGACGACCGCGACGGCCGTGATGCCGAACATCAGCTTCAGGGCCTCGCCGACACCGTAGAGGTGGATCCCGATGAAGAGCACGTAGGCGCCGAGGTAGACCGGCCAGCCGTTGGTGAGCCCGAAGAGGCCGAGCGCCTCGACGTACCCGCCGATGAACGTGGCGATCGCGGCGGGCGCGACGGCGTACTCGATGAGCACGGCCACGCCCGTCGCGAAGCCGCCGATGGGACCGAGCGCCCGGCGCGCGAATCCGTAGCCGGCGCCCGCGACCGGGAGGGCCGAGGACATCTCGGCCAGGCCGAACACCATGCAGGTGTACATCAGTCCCATCAGCACGGTGGCGATCAGGAGACCACCCCAGCCGCCCTCGTCCAGGCCGAAGTTCCAGCCCGCGTAGTCACCCGAGATGACATAGCTGACGCCCAACCCGGAGAGCAGGACCCAGCCGGCTGCGCCCTTCTTGAGCGTGCGGTCCTCGTGGTAGTCGTCGTCGACGTTGTTGTAGCCCACCTTGGATCTCGCCATCGCGCTCGCGCTCCGCTCGTCGTAGGTCTGCCCAAGGGTGCCCCGGAATACGATCCTCAGACATGATGTTGAACAGGCAACTACTTCTGGAGGCATCTCATGGAGTTCGGCATCTTCACCGTGGGTGACATCACCACCGACCCGACCACCGGTCGGACGGTCACCGAGCACGAGCGGATCAAGAACACGGTCACCATCGCGAAGAAGGCGGAGGAGGTCGGCCTCGACGTCGTGGCCCTCGGGCAGCACCACAACCCGCCCTTCGTCGCCAGTGCCCCGACCACCACGATGGCCTACATCGGCGCCCAGACCGAGCGGATCAAGCTCTCGACCAGCACCACGCTGATCACCACCACCGACCCGGTGCGCATCGCGGAGGACTACGCGACCCTGCAGCACCTGCTCGACGGCCGGATGGACCTGATGCTCGGCCGCGGCAACACCGGCCCGGTCTACCCGTGGTTCGGCAAGGACATCCGTGACGGCATCCCGCTCGCCATCGAGAACTACGCGCTGCTGCGTCGGCTCTGGCGCGAGGAGAACGTCGACTGGGAGGGCAAGTTCCGCACGCCCCTGCAGGGCTTCACCTCCACCCCCCGCCCGCTGGACGGCGAGGCTCCGTTCGTCTGGCACGGCTCGATCCGGAGCCCCGAGATCGCTGAGCAGGCGGCGTACTACGGCGACGGCTTCTTCTCCAACCACATCTTCTGGCCGGCCTCGCACACCGCGCGGATGGTCGAGTTCTACCGCGGCCGCTTCGAGCACTACGGGCACGGGAAGGCCGAGGACGCGATCGTCGGCCTGGGCGGGCAGGTCTACCTGGCCCGGTCGCACGAGCAGGCGGTCCGCGAGTTCCGGCCCTACTTCGACAACGCACCGGTCTACGGGCACGGGCCCTCGCTGGAGGAGTTCACCAAGGAGACGCCGCTGACCGTGGGCACGCCCCAGGAGGTCGTCGAGCGGACGCTGTCCTTCAAGGAGTACGCCGGCAACTACCAGCGGCAGCTGTTCCTCGTCGACCACGCCGGCCTCCCGCTCACCACGGTGCTCCACCAGCTCGACCTCCTCGGGGAGGTCGTGGCCGAGCTCCGCAAGCACGACGTGGAGGTCGCGGCATGAAGCTCGTCGGAGGCTCCGCCCGTTCCGACGTCCGCCGCGTCGCGGTGGTGACGGCCGGCCTGTCCGACCCGTCCTCCACCCGGCTGCTCGCCGACCTGCTCGGCGAGGCCACCCGGGCCGCGATCCAAGAAGGAGGCCGGACCGCCGAGGTCGAGGTCATCGAGCTGCGCCCGCTGGCGCACGCGATCACCGACGCGCTGCTGACCGGGTTCCCCACGGGTGACCTGGCCGCCGCCGTCGAGACGGTCGCGGCCGCCGACGCCGTCATCGCGGTGACACCGGTGTTCAGCGCGTCCTACTCGGGACTGTTCAAGACCTTCTTCGACGTCCTCGAGCCGGAGACGCTCGACGGCCGGCCGGTGCTGATCGCGGCGACAGCCGGCTCGGCCCGGCACTCGCTGGTGCTCGACCACGCGCTGCGCCCGCTGTTCGGCTACCTGCACGCGGTCGTCGTCCCGACCGGTGTCTTCGCCGCCAGCGAGGACTGGGGCAGCAACGGCGTCGCCGGCGAGCTGCGCACCCGCGTCGACCGGGCCGCCGGGGAGCTGGTCGACCTCGTCGCCGCCCGCCCCGCCCTCCACCGTGCCGACCCGTTCGGCGACGTACCCGACTTCGACAGCCTGCTCGGCTCCTGAGCCGGGCGGACGTCCATGGTGCGTCATACGAAGTGGGGGCTAGAACCACCGGTTCGTATGACGCAACGGCGGCCCGGGGGCGTCAGCGGCCGTTGCGCGAGAAGTGCTGCCGGTCCTTGAGCGAGCTCCAGGCGCCGCCCCAGGGCCAGCCGATGGCGGCGAAGGCGCGGACCACGGGGCCGTTGGTGGTGATCATCCCGGGGCGCACCCAGGTGCGGTCGAGGTACGCCGACGACAGCTCCGGCAGCACCAGGCTGCCCTTGCTGTAGGGGTTCTGGAACGGGTTGACGTCGATCGCGAGGCCGTAGGCGTGCTGGGAGTACGACGTTCCGCCCGTCGTCGGCCGGCAGTTGAAGGCGCCGGTGTTGTTGCCGTCCCCGGTCGGGGCGGCGTCGAGCTCGTCGGCGCGGGTGATCCGCATCTCCTCGATCGGGAACCTGGCCGCGTAGAGCGAGCGGAAGACGTCGACCAGCTGCCCCGCGGACGAGGTGTTCACCAGCAGCTCGCCGGTGTGGCGCTCGCCGTCGAAGCCGCGGAACGTCAGCCGCACCCAGGACAGGTCGGCCGCCGCGACGGGGCAGCCCCGCTTCCAGGTCGACCGCGCGATCACCGACGCCGGGGCGGGGGTGGTCACCTCGGAGGCGAAGCCGCGGCCGGGGAGCATCGGCAGCCGGTCGGGCAGCGTGAACCGTCGCTGGACCAGCTCGGGCGGGGTCGGCCTCTTCTCACCGAAGCCGTCGGCGGTGCGGGGCAGGACGCGCCGCCCCAGCCAGGGAGGCGGGGCGCCGCCCAGGACCGGCCGGTCGCTGGGCCGGGCGCGGGGGGTGCGCGAGGGCGCGGGCCTCGACGGCGAGGGCTTCGCGGTCACGCTCGTGGACGGCTGGGTCCCGGGCGAGGCCGCCGACGGGCTGTCGCCCTGGTCGCTGCCGCACGCTGCCGAGGCACAGACCAGCAACGCGACGACGACGAGTCGAGTGGCTGGTCCGGTCATGCAGCGACTCTAGGTCGGTCCGGGCACCAGCAGCGCTCCGGCGTGCGCGGGCAGCTCCAGCCGTCCGTCGGTGAGCCGGGGCAGGCTCGGCGTCCGGAACACCAGGTCGAGGTCCTCGCCGACCTCGAGCGACACCGGGTGCTCACCGAAGTTGACCGCCACCAGCACCTCGCCCCGACGCATGGTGAACAGTCGCGTCTCCTCCTCGGCGGTGCACGAGGTCGACGCGAACGACGGGTCGGTCAGGGCGGGCAACGACCGGCGCAGCTCGGTGAGCCGCTGGTAGGCCGCGAGCACGCGCGCGTGCGCGCCCTCGGTGAGCTCGGACCAGTCGAGCTTGGAGTGCTCGAAGGTCGCGGGCTCCTGCGGGTCGGGGACCACGTCGGGGTCCCAGCCCATCTGTGCGAACTCCCGGATCCGCCCCTCGGCGGTCATCCGGCCGAGGTCGGGCTCGGGGTGCGAGGTGAAGAACTGGAAGGGGGTCGAGGCCGCCCACTCCTCGCCCTGGAACAGCATGGGCGTGAACGGCCCGGCGAGCGTCAGCATCGCCGCGCAGACCAGCTGGTCCTCGTCGAGATGGGCGCTCAGCCGGTCGCCGACCGCGCGGTTGCCGATCTGGTCGTGGTTCTGGTTGGCGACGACCAGCCGCCAGGTCGGCAGCTTCGCGGTGTCGATCGGCGCGCCGTGGTCGCGGCCGCGGAAGGACGAGAACGTCCCGTCGTGGAAGAAGCCGCGCTCGCACACCTTCGCCAGGGCACCGAGCGGCTCGAAGTCGGCGTAGTAGCCACTCGTCTCCCCGGTCAGCGCCACGTGCACGGCGTGGTGGAAGTCGTCGCTCCACTGCGCGTCGATGCCGAACCCGCCGGCCTCGCGCGGGGTGACCATGGAGGCGTCGTTGAGGTCGGACTCGGCGATCAGCGTCAGCGGGCGGCGCAGGTGGGCGGACAGGCCCGCCACCTCGACGGCCATCTCCTCGAGCAGGTGCGTCTCGGAGTCGTCGGACAGGGCGTGCACGGCGTCGAGCCGGAGGCCGTCGACGTGGTGGTCGGTGAACCACATCCGCACGCTGTCCAGGATGAAGCGACGCACCTCCGCCGACTGCTCGCCGTCGAGGTTGATCAGCGATCCCCAGGTGTTGGCGCCCTCGGTCTTCACGTAGGGGCCGAACAGCGGCAGGTAGTTGCCCGACGGCCCGAGGTGGTTGTGCACGACGTCCTGGATGACGCCGAGACCGGCGGCGTGGGCGGCGTCCACGAAGCGCTGGTACGCCGCGGGACCGCCGTACTCCTCGTCGACGGCCGACCACAGGACCCCGTCGTACCCCCAGTTGTGGGTGCCGTTGAAAGCGTTCACCGGCAGCAGCTCGACGAGGTCGACGCCGAGCCCGACGAGGTGGTCGAGCTTCGCGGCCGCGGCGTCGAGGGTGCCCTCGGGCGTGAAGGTGCCGAGGTGCAGCTCGTAGATCACCGACCCCGGGAGCTGGCGGCCGGTCCAGCGGTCGTCGCTCCAGGCGAACGCGGTCGGGTCGAAGGTGCGCGATCGTGCGTGTACGCCGGCCGGCTGGCGACGCGACCTCGGGTCGGGCAACGGGGTGTCGCGGTCGTCGACGAGGTAGCCGTAGTCGACCTCGCCCTCGGGCACGTCGCCGGCGGGGCTCCACCAGCCGTCGTCGCCCTTCGCCATCTCCACGACGTCGTCGTCGACGGAGAGCCGCAGCCGTTCGGGTCGCGGCGCCCACACGTCGAACCGCCCGCGCATCAGCGTTCTCCGGGCAGGGAGACCAGGAGCGCCACCGGGTGGAGGGCCAGGAGGTCGGCCACCCTCGTGGAGGTGACGTCGGTGCCGGTGACCAGGTCCGTCCACCGACCCGGTGGGAGCTCCAGCGTCGTGTCGCCCCAGCCGCCACGGGCAGCGAGGCCGATCGGCAGCCGGGTGACCACCGTGATCGCCTGGCCACGGTCGAAGGCGAGGACGTGGTCCGCCGCGGCCCCGTCGGCGTGCACAGGGCGGTAGGTCGTGAAGCGGTGGGGCTCGTCGCGTCGGGCCAGCAGCGCGGCCTGGGTGACCAGCAGCTTCACCAGCCCGTCGTCGTCGACGGAGTTGGTCAGGCGGCCGTCGTTCGCCTCCGGCGCGCGGGTGAGCATCGACGCGCGCCGGTCGTAGTCGACCGGCCGCCGGTTGTCCGGGTCGACCAGGCTCTGCTCCCACAGCTCGCTGCCCTGGTAGACGTCCGGCACCCCCGGTGCCGTGATCGCCACGAGCTTGGCGGCCAGCGCGTTGCTCCACCCGGCCGCAGCCACGCGCTCGACCAGCTGGGTGAGCACGCGGTTGGTCCGGACGTCGTCGAGGGCCGCGTCGACGGCGGCGTGCACGGCGTCCTCGTAGGCGGCGTCAGGATCGGTCCAGGTGGTGCGGTCGCCCGCCTCGCGCATGGCCTTCTCGGCGTAGCCGTGCAGCCGGTCGCGCAGGTCCGCCGGCGGCTGACCGTCCACCGTGGCGGGCCAGGCGCCCAGGACGGCCTGCCACAGCAGGGCGCCGAAGCCGGGGTCGGGCAGCGGCACCAGCGCGAGCAGCTCGTCCAGCGCCTCGGCCCACACCTCCGGGAGCTCGGCCAGCACGGTGATCCGGGCCCGCACGTCCTCACCGCGCTTGGTGTCGTGGGTGGACAGGGTGGTCATCGCGTGCGGCCACTCGCGCTGGCGAACGGCCATCGCCTCGTGGAACTCAGTCGGGGTGATCGAGAAGACGCCAGGGTCGGCACCCACCTCGTTCAGCGAGGTCAGGCGCGAGCTGCGGTAGAACGCGCAGTCCTCCACACCCTTGGCCATCACCATCCCGCTGGTCTGCTGGAAGCGCAGCGCGGCCGGCTGCGCCGGGTCGCCGAGCACGGGCTCGAGCGTGTCGAGGACGGGCGCCAGGTCCGGGCGGGTACGCCGGGCCCGGGCGAGGGCGTCGTCGAGGTGGTCGCGGCCCGCCGGCAGGTAGGACCGGTAGACGGCGAAGCAGGCGAGGAGCTCGGCCACCGCGTCCTGCAGCTCCTCGGTGGTCGAGGAGGCAGCGCCAACGCCTGCTTCGAAACCCGGCGAGCCCGCGAGCTCCCGCACGATCCGGTTCGTCTCGGACCGCAGGGCGTGGTCGGCGACGTCGCGCTTGCGCTCGAGCACGAGCGCCTCCCAGTCGAGGGGGGCTCCTCGGAGCCGGGTCTCGAGTGCGTCGAGCGGCTCTTGCCCTGCGGGATCGGTGAGGGTGCGGTCCAGGAGCGCCAGCACGTCGTACCCCGTGGTGCCGGCGGTGGCCCACGACGACTCGAGCGCCTCCCCGGGCTCGAGGATCTTCTCGACCAGGACGTAGGCGTGGCCGGTCAACCGGGCCAGGTCGTCGAGGTAGCCCGCCGGGTCGCGCAGGCCGTCGGGGTGGTCGACCCGCAGCCCGTCGACCAGGCCCTCGGTGAACCAGCGGCCGATCTCGGCGTGGGTGGCGGCGAAGATCTCCGGGAGCTCGACGCGCACACCGGCGAGGGTGTTGACCGCGAAGAAGCGTCGGTAGTTGAGCTCGGCGTCGGCCCGCCGCCAGCCGACGAGCTCGTAGTGCTGCCGCGCGTGCACGGCGGTCGCGTCGTCCCCGTCCTCCGCCGTCCCGAACGCGATCGGGAAGCGCTGGTCGTGGTAGCGCAGCTCCTCGCCGACGACCTGGAGGTGGCCGATCGGGCCCCCGTCGACGGGCACGTCGTCGTCACCCAGGACGGGCACCCGGACCCGGTCGTGGCCGAGGTCCCAGTCGATGTCGAAGGCGTCGGCGTACGGCGAGTCGCGGCCTCGCCGCAGCACGTCCCACCACCAGGCGTTCTGGACCGGGGTGGCGATCCCCACGTGGTTCGGGACGATGTCGACGAGCACGCCCATGCCGAGCCGGCGCGCCTCCTCCGACAGCGCTGCGAGCCCCTCGGGGCCGCCGCGGGAGTCGTCGACGTGCTCGAAGCTGACGACGTCGTAGCCGTGGGTGCTGCCCGCCTCCGCCGCCAGCAGGGGGGAGAGGTAGACCCAGTCGACGCCGAGGTCGTGCAGGTAGGACAGGTGCGTGCAGGCCTCGAACAGGTCGAAGTCCTCGGTGATCTGCAACCGGTAGGTGCTGCGGGGCACCCGTCCGGGGGCGGGAGTCACTGGGCGCCAGCCCCGAACCCGGCGAGCGAGGCGGCGACGGAGTGGTCGACCTCCTGCTCGGGCTCCTGGTGCTCGCGCAGCACGAGCGTGGAGTGGTGCTCCAGGGTCAGCGTCTGGCCGGCGGCGTAGGTGCGGCCGTTGTCGGCCACGCCGCCGGTGTCGATGATGACGTCCCAGGACTCGGAGTACTCCGCAGGTGGCAGCGTCAGCTCGAGCTGGTCGCCGGCGTTGAAGAACAGCAGGAAGTGGTCGTCGAGGATGCGGTTGCCGCGGGCGTCGCGGCCGGCGATGCCGTGGCCGTTGAGGTACATCCCCAGCGTCTTGCTGCCGCTCTGCCAGTCGCCGTCCTCCATCGGGCGGCCGTCGGCGTGCAGCCACACGATGTCGTCGAGCTTCTCGCCGCTGCGCACGGCGGTCCCGGTGAAGAACGCCTTGCGGCGGAAGGTCGGGTGGTCGCGACGCAGCCGCATCAGCGCCGAGGTGAACTCGGTCAACGGCTTGTCGGCCTGGTCCCAGTGGACCCAGGAGATCTCGGAGTCCTGCGCGTAGGTGTTGTTGTTGCCCTGCTGGGTGCGGCCGAGCTCGTCGCCGTGCAGCAGCATCGGCACGCCCTGGCTCAGCAGCAGCGTGGCCAGCAGGTTGCGCTGCTCGCGGGCGCGCAGCGCCCGGATCTCGGGGTCGTCGGTGGGGCCTTCGGCGCCGTGGTTCCACGAGCGGTTGTGGCTCTCGCCGTCGTTGTTGTCCTCGCCGTTGGCCTCGTTGTGCTTCTCGTTGTAGGACACGAGGTCGCGCAGCGTGAAGCCGTCGTGGGCGGTGACGAAGTTGATGCTGGCGAACGGCCGGCGGCCGGAGTTCTCGTAGAAGTCCGAGGAACCGGCCAGGCGGGAGGCGAACTCGCCCAGCGAGGGCTCACCGCGCCAGAAGTCCCGCACGGTGTCGCGGTAGGCGCCGTTCCACTCGGTCCACTGGGGCGGGAAGTTGCCGACCTGGTAGCCGCCGGGCCCGACGTCCCACGGCTCGGCGATCAGCTTGACCTGGCTGACGATCGGGTCCTGCTGCACGAGCTCGAAGAACGTCGCGAGCCGGTCGACCTCGTAGAACTCGCGCGCCAGCGTGGAGGCGAGGTCGAAGCGGAAGCCGTCGACGTGCATCTCGGTGACCCAGTAGCGCAGCGAGTCCATGATCAGCTGCAACGAGTGCGGGTGCCGGACGTTGAGGGAGTTCCCGGTGCCCGTGTAGTCCATGTAGTACTTGGGCTCGTCCTCCATCAGGCGGTAGTAGGCCTGGTTGTCGATGCCCTTGAAGCTCAGCGTGGGGCCGAGGTGGTTTCCCTCGGCGGTGTGGTTGTAGACCACGTCGAGGATGACCTCGATGCCCGCGGCGTGCATCGACTTCACCATCCACTTGAACTCCTGCACCTGCTGGCCGAGACCGGTCATGTCTCTGGCGGTGGCGGAGTAGGCCGCGTGCGGTGCCAGGAACGCCAGGGTGTTGTAGCCCCAGTAGTTGCGCAGGCCCTTCTCCAGCAGGGTGTTGTCCTGGACGAACTGGTGCACCGGCATCAGCTCGATCGCGGTCACGCCGAGACGGATGAGGTGCTCGGTGATGGCGGGGTGGGCCAGACCGGCGTAGGTGCCGCGGAGGTCCTCGGGCACGTCGGGGTGCAGCTCGGTCAGGCCCTTCACGTGGGCCTCGTAGATGATCGACTCGTTGTAGGGGATCTCCGGGGACCGGTCGCCCTCCCAGTCGAAGAACGGGTTGATCACCACGCCGTGGGTCATGTGGCTCGCCGAGTCCTCGTCGTTGCGCGAGTCCTCGTCGCCGAACTCGTAGCCGAACAGCGAGGGGTCCCAGTCGATCTCGCCGGCCGTGGCCTTGGCGTAGGGGTCGAGCAGCAGCTTCGCCGGGTTGCAGCGGATGCCCTTCTCCGGCTCCCAGGGCCCGTGGACGCGGAAGCCGTAGCGCTGGCCGGGCTGCACCGTCGGCAGGTAGCAGTGCCAGACGTAGGCGTCGACCTCGGTCATCTCCACACGGGTCTCGTTGACCGCGCCGCGTGGGCCGACCTCGAAGAGGCACAGCTCGATGCGCTCGGCCACCTCGCTGAACAGCGCGAAGTTGGTGCCGCTGCCGTCGAACGTGGCGCCGAGCGGGTAGGCCTTGCCGGGCCAGATCTCCACAGCTGATCTCCTCGTAAGATAAGTCTTTGTAACGTTAAAAGTACCGGTTCCCTCGTACCCCGCACCCATCGGTCTACGCATCCGGACCCTGCCACGCGTGGGTAACGTCGGTCACCCCGACGTCCACCGACCCGGCCGCGTCACGCGCGGCGGGACGGTCAGCCTCGGCCCCGCTGGTAGCGGTCCAGAGCGACCCGGCGCTCCTCCGCGTGGTCGACGATCCGCTCCGGGTAGCCCTGCGCGTAACCGTCCTCGGCGTCCCACGGCTCGTGCGCCGCCTTGCCGGACAGGTGCGTCAGCTCCGGGATCCATCGACGGACGTAGTCGCCCCCGGGGTCGAACCTCAGGCCCTGGGTGATCGGGTTGAAGACCCGGAAGTAGGGCGCTGCGTCGGTGCCCGTGCCGGCGACCCACTGCCACCCGTGGTTGTTCGAGGCGAGGTCGCCGTCGATGAGGTGGTCGAGGAAGTGCCGCGCGCCGACCGGCCACCAGGCGTGCAGGTCCTTGGTGAGGAAGCTGGCGGTGATCATCCGGACGCGGTTGTGCATCCAGCCCTCGGCGAGGAGCTGGCGCATGCCGGCGTCGACGATCGGGAAGCCGGTCGCGCCCCGGCGCCAGGCCTCGATCGCGTCCTCGTGGTCGTCGTAGGTCAGGCCCGAGACCGGCCGGAGGTCCTCCCACGCCGACCTCGGGTGGTGCAGCAGCACGTCGGCGTAGAACTCGCGCCAGGCGAGCTCCGACTCGAACGTCCGCGCGCCCTGGCTGTCCGAGCCCGAGCTCTTGGCGAGGATCTGCCGCGGGTGCAGGACACCGAGCTTGAGGTAGGGCGAGAGGCGTGAGGTGCGGTCGGCGCCCGGGTCGTCGCGGTGGTCGGCGTACCCGTCGAGGTCTCCCTCCAGGAAGCTGGTCAGCCGGCGGGCGGCGGCGTCCTCGCCCGGCGTCGAGCATGCCCTCAGGGGCGTCCGCGATCGCCTTGTCGAGCATGCCCGCGACGCGCTTGTCGCTGTCTGCGTCCACCCAGTCCACGCTCCGCGGCGCCGGGAGCGGGTCGTCCCAGCCCTCCGCGCGCCACGCCCTGCTGAACGGTGTGAACACCTTGTAGGGATCACCAGAGCCGTTGCGCACGGTCCCCGGCGGCACGGCGTACGGCGTGCCGGTCGCCACGCCCTCGACGCCGTCGGGGAGCGCGTCGACGACGCCGCGGTCACGGTCACGGGCGTACGGCGTGGAGTCGTTCGACACGTGCACCTGGTCGGCCCCGACCTCACCCGCCATCCTCGGGACGACCGAGGACGGTGGGCCGACGCGGAGGCAGAGCCGTCCGCCCAGGGACTCGTCCAGCGAGCGCAGGGTGGCGGCCAGCCAGGCCCGACGGGCCGGGCCCGCGCCGTTCCACAGGACCGGGTCGAGGACGAACAGGCCGAGGACCGGGCCGGCGCCGGAGGCCGCCCGCAGGGCCGGGTTGTCCCGCAGCCGCAGGTCACGTCGGAACCACATGATCGAGGTCATTCGACGACCCTACGGAGGTGGGTGTGAGACAGCCCACCAGCAGGTTTGAGGCTCGGGGCCGACGGCTACTGTCATGGGATGCGACGACTCGGGCTCCAGCTGCGCCAGACGCTCTGGGACATGACGCCTCGGGACCACCGCCAGTCCGCGGGGCAGTTCCGCCGCCGCCAGCTGGTCAGCGCGGTCGTCGTCATCATCGGGGCCGGTGTGCTCGCGTTCGCGCTGGGCCGCACCGACCCGGGCAGCAAGGAGTTCTACGGCGCGACCCTGCTGCTCGCGCTGGTGTGGACGATCGGCGCCTTCGCCTCGGGGCCGATCCACCTCGGCCGCATCGGGCTCGACGAGACGGTCGCGGCCCGGCCGGTCGTGCAGCCGATCCTGGTCGGGGCCGGCCTCGCCGCCGTGTTCGTCGTGGGAGCCTTCATCGTCCGGCTGATCACCCCGCTGGCCGACCAGGTGCGCGCCGTCCTCGACTTCGCGGGGGAGGGCTCCTCCGCCGGGCTGCTGCTGCTCGTGACCGTGCTCAACGGCATCGCCGAGGAGCTGTTCTTCCGCGGTGGGCTCTACGCCGCGATGCCGCGCCGCCAGGTCCCGATCACCGCTGTCGCCTACGCGATCGCGACCGCGGCCACCGGCAACGTGATGCTCGCCTTCGCCGCCCTGGTGCTCGGCGTCGTCGTCGGCCTCGAGCGCCGGGCCAGCGGCGGCATCCTCGCCCCGGTGCTCACGCACCTGGTGTGGTCGGTGACGATGCTCTACGCCCTGCCGGCGATCCTCCCGCCGCTGTAGGACGAGGCGCTCCAGCCGGACCGCTCGTCCAGCCTCAGGAGCGCTTCTTGCCGGTGCGCTTCTTGTCGCTGCGCTTCCCGCTCTCCTCGAGCGCGCGGCGCACGGCCTCGGCGTACGACAGCGGCTCGCCGGGCACGATGTCGCGGATGCGCTGCTCGGTGACCACGACCTCGATGCCCATCGAGTCGATCAGGTTGCGGCCGGTGGTCACGTCGACGTCGGTCACCAGGGCCAGCCAGCGCGACGACAGCCCCGGTGTCAGCACCGGGACCTTGATGATCGGCACGCTGCGGCCGGTGTCCTGCTTCGCGGCGACCCGGAGCATGTCGATGTAGGTGAGCTGGTCGGGTCCGCCGATCTCGAAGCACTGGCCGAGCGCGGCCTCCTGGCCGAGCACGCCGACGAGGTAGCGGATCACGTCGTCCACCGCGATCGGCTGCGTCCTCGTCGCCGCCCACTTGGGCACGACCATCGCGGGCAGGTTCTTGACCAGCTGCCGCGTGATCTCCCACGAGATGCCGCCCGCGCCGACCACGATCGCGGCGCGCAGCACCGTCACCGGCACCCCGGTCTCGGCGAGCAGCGACTCGACCTCGCGGCGGGAGCGCAGGTGCGCCGACAGCTCCCCGTCGTCGCCGAGCCCGCCCATGTAGATGATCTGCTGGACGCCTTGCTCCTTCGCCGCCCGCGCGAACGCCCGGGCCGCCTCGGCGTCCTTGCGCTCGAAGTCGGCGTCGTCGAGCGAGTGCACGAGGTAGTACGCCACGTCCACGCCCTCCAGCGGAGCGGTGAGCGAGGCGGGGTCGTCCATGTCGCCACCGACGGGCTCGCCGGGGCCGTCGTACTTCTCGGGGCGGCGGGTCATCGCGCGTACGTCGTGCCCCTCGTCCAGCAGGGCGGGCACCAGGCGGCGGCCGATGAATCCGGTGGCGCCGGTGACGAGGATGCGGCTCATGGGCCCCACCCTAGGAGAGCGCTGGACATCGGCACCTCCCAACGGCGCCCGCGTCGTCCTACTCTCGGTCCCATGAGGATCGCGATCATCGGCACAGGCGTCGTCGGACGCACCCTGGCCCTCGCCTTCCAGGCGCTGGGGCACGACGTGGTCGTGGGCACCCGCGACCCCGCCGCGACCGGTGGGCGCGAGGAGTGGGCCGGGGTCGAGATCCCCCTGCGGCCCCTCGAGACGGCGGCGGCCGACGCCGACCTGGTCGTCAACGCGACGAGCGGGCAGGGGAGCCTCGCGGCGCTCGGTGGGGTCGGCACCGACCACCTGGCCGGCAAGGTGGTCCTCGACGTCTCCAACCCGCTGGACTTCTCGCAGGGCTTCCCGCCGACCCTGAGCGTCAAGGACACCGACTCGCTGGCCGAGCAGATCCAGCGGGCCTTCCCCGACGCGCGGGTCGTGAAGGGCCTGAACACGGTGACCGCGTCGGTGATGGTCGACCCCGCCTCGGTCGGGGCGGGGGACACCACGGTCTTCGCGGCGGGCGACGACCCCGAGGCGCGCGCCCTGGTCGTCGGCCTGCTGCGCGAGCTGGGCTGGCAGGACGTCATCGAGCTCGACGGCCTGCACAACGCCCGCGGCCTGGAGATGTGGATGGGCGCTGTGGGTGCGCCTGATGGGCGCCCTGGGGACGGCGGAGTTCAACCTCAAGGTCGTCCGATGAGGCGCGCTGCCCGACCTGCAAGACGAAATCACTCAGAAACACCGTGTGGTTAGGGTCGTCACATGGCCTACCTGCTCCGCGTCGAGCTGCCCGACGTACCCGGTTCGCTGGGTCGTCTCGCCTCGGCGATCGGTTCCGCGGGCGGCAACATCGACGCGATCGAGATCGTCGAGCGCACCCACGACGGCCGCGCCATCGACGACGTCTTCCTGGCGGCCGAGGCCGGGGTGATGCCGGACAGCATCGTCTCGGCCTGCCAGTCGCTCGAGGACGTCCACGTGCTGTGGATCTCCCACTACGGCGCCGGCTCGAACCTGACCCGCGACCTCGAGGTCGTCGAGGCGATGACCTCGGACCCCGCGGCGGCACGCGACACCCTCGTCGACCTGCTGCCGGCCACCTTCGTCGTCGACTGGGCCGTGCGCGTACGCCGGGTCGGCGACGGCGCCAAGATCGCTGCACGGCTCCGGCGCCGCCCCGACCGAGATCCCCGACGAGATGCAGTGGCCCGTCGACCTGAAGCGCGGTCGGCGGATCGAGGTGCCCGAGCGGATGAACGACATGCTCGTGGCCGGCTGCTCGTTCGAGGAGGACGAGATGATCGTGATCGCTCGTCGCGGCGGCCCCGAGATCCTCGACTCCGAGATCGCCCGCCTGTGCCACCTCGCGGCGCTGGCCACCTCGATCTCCAGCTGAACGACGCGGGGCTCCTCGCGTCCGGCATGACCAGGCCTCAGACCGGCCGAGGCGCGGCCTCCGCCAGGACGGGCCCGCGCCACCGGACGGGTCAGTCCAGGGGGGTGAGCTTGAAGACCGGGATCTCGCGCTCGGTCTTCTTCTGGTACTCCGCGTAGGTCGGCCACGTGTCGACGGAGAGCTTCCACAGGTCGGCCCGCTCCTCGCCCTCGACCCGCTCGGCGCGGTAGGTCTTCTTGACCGCGCCGTCCTGCAGGTCGACCTCCGGGTGGGCGACGAAGTTGTAGTACCACTCGGGCTGCTCGTCGGCGCCGCCCTTGGAGGCGATCGCGACGTAGATGCCGTCGCGCTCGACGCGCATCACGGGGTTCTTGCGGAGGTTGCCCGACTTGGCGCCCCGGGAGGTGATCACCACGATCGGGTCGCCGGTGTCGCGCAGGGTGTTGGCCTCGGCGCCGTCGCTGGCCTCGAACGCGGCCACCTGGTCACGCACCCACTGCGCCTTGCTGGGGACATATTCACCTTGGAGAGTCATGCCGCACACAACACCACGAGTCGGGCGTCGATTCCAGCCTCACTAGTGTTCGGCTCCATGAGCGCGATCGAGGGAGTCAGCGAGATCTTCGACCCGGCCGACTGGGACGCGGTCCCCGGCTTCGAGGACCTGACCGACCTGACCTACCACCGGGCCCGCGCGCACGGCACGGTGAGGATCGCGTTCGACCGCCCCGACATCCTCAACGCCTTCCGCCCGCACACGGTCGACGAGCTGCTCCGCGTCCTGGACCACGCGCGGACGTCGAGCGACGTGGGCTGCGTCCTCCTCACCGGCAACGGGCCGAGCGAGAAGAACGCCAAGTGGGCGTTCTGCACGGGCGGTGACCAGCGGATCCGCGGGAAGACCGGCTACCAGTACGCCGAGGGGGAGACCTCGGAGACCGTCGACAGGGCCCGACTCGGTCGGCTGCACATCCTCGAGTGCCAGCGCCTGATCCGGTTCATGCCCAAGATCGTGATCTGTGTCGTCCCCGGCTGGACGGCGGGCGGTGGGCACTCCCTCCACGTCGTGTGCGACCTGACCCTCGCCAGCGTCGAGCAGGCGCGCTTCAAGCAGACCGACGCCGACGTGGGCAGCTTCGACGGCGGCTTCGGCTCGGCGTACCTCGCCCGGCAGGTCGGCCAGAAGTTCGCGCGCGAGATCTTCTTCCTCGGCCAGGAGTACTCCGCCGAGGACGGCGTCCGGATGGGGACGGTCAACCGGGCGGTGCCGCACGCGGAGCTCGAGAGGACGGCCCTGGAGTGGGGGCGACTCGTCAACGGGAAGAGCCCCACCGCCCAGCGGATGCTGAAGTACTCCTTCAACGCCATCGACGACGGCCTGGTCGGCCAGCAGCTCTTCGCCGGCGAGGCGACCCGGCTCGCCTACATGACCGACGAGGCCCAGGAGGGACGCGACCAGTTCCTCGAGAAGCGGGACCCGGACTGGTCGTCCTTCCCCTGGTACTACTGAATCGGCGTAAAACCGCAGGTCAGAGGCCTGATGACCCCGCATGCGTGGCAGATGCGTGGCAAGGGGTGTGATTGATGTGCGCGGGCAGGGTGCTGGGATCTCTTCTCGGCGCTGTCGTCGGAGGGCACGTAGACTGCCGTCATGACGCTGAGCGCATCGGAGTTCTATGAGGCAGGGCTGGCCCTGCCCCCCTCGGTGCGCAAGGACGTGGCCCTGCGACTGCTGGAATCGATCGAGGTCGCCGATCAGGAGTCGGTCGACCAGGAGTGGTCGACGGAGATCGGTTCGCGCGTTGACGACATTCTGAACGGCACGGTCGAGATGATTCCGGGTGAGCAGGTCTTCGCGGAGTTGGCGGACCGACGAGCCGTCCGACGGGCTGCGCGCAACGCATGACCCTTGGTTTCGACCTCCACCCGGAAGCGCGGGCGGAGTTTTTCGCCGACGTCGACTGGTACGACGCGCGTGAGTTCGGTCTTGGGGAGCGCTTGGAAATCGCGGTGCGCGCGGCGATCGACGTGGCGGTGGACTCCCCGGAGTCAGGCGCGGTCTGGCCCGGCTGGGAACGTGAACCGGTCGTGCGATCCAAGCGTGTCGACGATTTCCCGTACCGCGTCGTCTACATGGTCCATGACGATCTCCTGATGGTCGTCGCAGTGGCTCACGCGAAGCGTCGCCCCGGTTATTGGCGCGAGCGAGTTGCCTCGACCTGAGCCGGAAGTTGCGTGGCAAGGACTGCCGCGGCCATCCCGGAAGCGGCCGCCCGCGTCTTGTCCTCGGCCGTGGGCCAGAGGTGGGCGTACGTGCTGAGCGTCGTCATCGCGGATGCGTGGCCCATGGCGCGTTGCACGGTGACCACGTCGCAGCCGGCGGCGATCAGGCCGCTGGCGAAGTAGTGCCGAAGCTCGTGCAGCTTGCAGGACACCGCGGCAGCGGCGCGGGTCGCCCGCCATCGGTAGTCCACGAGATTGTCGTGCCACGGCTTGCCGCCCTCGTCGAACAGCCAGCGCGTCGGCTCGCCCTTCGGGGTGTGTCGACGGACATGCTCGGCGAGGATGGTGACGAGTTCATCGGGCAGGTAGAGCGTCCGCTCGGACTCGTACTTCGGTGGCCGGATGACGACCGCGATCCCACCCGTGGCCTCGACGAGGTTCTTGCCTGCCTCGATGTCGGCACGCTTGGCCCGTTGGAGTTGGCGGGTGACCCGCAGCGTGCGCCCGAGGAAGTCGATGTCGCCGACCTGCACGCCGAGCGCTTCACCTCGTCGCAGTCCGGCGAAGGCGCAGAGCGCGACGTACGCAGTGAAGCCGGGCCTCGACTTCGGTCGCTGTTCGGGCTCGGCACTGGAAAGCACCCTTGCCACGTCGGCGTTGGTGGGCAGGAACATGGCTGCCTCGGCTTTGCGCCGACGAGGCAGCACCACGCCAATCGTCGGGTCACTGGCGATGAGGCGATCCGCGATGGCTGCACGGAATACGCCACGGACGATCGTGAAGCGGGTGTCGATCGTCGTCGGGGCCAGTCTCGCCGTCATGTTCTTCACCCACCCTTCGATGTGTGAGCGCCGGATCGACCGCAGCGGCATGTCCCCGAACGGCACACTCGCGGTGGCCAGGTCGGCGTTTCCGCGGGTCGACGACAGCCACACCTGTCGGGGAGCCCAGTCGGCGTAGAAGGTGGCGAATGAACCGCCCCGGGATGTCCGGAGACTTCATTAGTTGGAAGGATGAAGTCCATGGCACGTCCCTCGAAGTATCCGCAGGAGATGCGGGAGCGCGCGGTCCGTCTGGTGATGGAGTCGAAGGGTGAGTACGCATCCGAGTTCGAGGCGATCAAGTCGATCGCTGGCAAGCTCGGAATCGGCTCACCTGAGACGCTGCGTAAGTGGGTTCGCCGAGCGGAGATCGACGGCGGTCAGCGACCGGGGAAGACCAGCGATGAGCTCGCTGAGATCCGGGAGCTGAAGAAGGAGAACGCTGAGTTGCGGCGGGCAAACGAGATTCTGAAGTCCGCGTCGGCTTTCTTCGCGGCGGAGCTCGACCGCCCACGCAGGTTCTAGTCGACTTCATCGACGAACACCGCCGGGTGTTCGGGTCGAGCCGATCTGCACCGTGCTCAGCGAGCACGGGTGCAAGATCGCCCCGAGCACCTACTACGACGCCAGGTCACGTCTGCCCTCGAAACGGCGCTGCGGGACGCGGAGATCATCGATCTGATCGCCACGGCCCGGGATCACAAGTTCCGGGTCCGGTTCGGTGCCCGCAAGATGTGGCTGCATCTGCGCGCACAAGGCCATGACGTGGCCCGATGCACCGTGGAGCGGTTGATGGCCGCCCAGGGGTGGGCCGGTGCGCTGCGCGGGAAGAAGCCTCGCACCACGATCGCCTCCCAGACCGACCCCCGGCCCGGTGACCTGGTCGACCGGGACTTCACCGCGGCCCGTCCCAACCAGCTCTGGGTCGCGGACTTCACCTATGTCGCCACCTGGTCGGGCACGGTCTATGTGGCGTTCGTCTTCGACGTGTTCTCCCGTCGTGTGGTCGGCTGGAGGGCAGCCACCACGATGACCACCACACTGGTTCTCGACACCCTGGAGATGGCGATCTGGACTCGCAGCCGAGACGGTGCCGAGGACCTGACGGGGTTGGTCCATCACAACGACGCCGGCAGCCAGTACACCTCGTTCGCGTTCACCGAGCGCCTCATCGCGGCCGGCGTGGATGCCTCAGTGGGTTCGGTGGGCGACGCCTACGACAACGCCCTGGCCGAGTCCCAGATCGGGATCTACAAGACCGAGCTGATCCGCCCCCAAGGGCCCTGGCGCGACGTCGAGCACGTCGAGATCGAGACCCTGGACTGGGTGCACTGGTTCAACAACGAGCGCACCCACGAATCGATCGACGACCTGACACCGATCCAGGCCGAAGAGATTCACTACGCTGGCAGGGTGATCTTGCCTGCCGAGGGGTCGATCCAGTCGCCGCGCACGACTTTCGCTTCCTCAGTCGCGACCCAGCGTTTGGCCTCGATCTGCCTTGTGAACGACTTGGTGTGCTGCTTGCCGGCTTCGTCGCGGTATGACCCGCGCCAGGAGTGGCGCTCCTTCCATACCCAGCCCATGGTTTCTCTCCTTCCGTAACACCCCCTTCATGATGCGCCTGGGCTGCGACATGCCCGGTCTGCTCGGTGGTGCAGACGCAGGTGAGATCGGCGTCGCCCAGCCACCCAGAATCAAGCGCATGCGACGCCGGCAGGTCGTCACATGCCTCAGTGCTCGGCCTGGGCGCGGCGTGACTGCTCTTCGAGCCACTCGTAGACGTCGCTTCGCCAGTAGCGGACGGTGCGGCCGACCTTGAAGCTGCGAGGCCCACACCCGAGGTGGCGGTAGTAGCGCAGGGTTGCGACGGGCAGGCGGATGAGCTCGGAGACTTCGATCATGGTGAGGAGCTCGTCGTTGGCGTGTGGGGTCTCGGGGGTGGTGGGGCGGTGGCTGGTGGCGGTCATGTGCTTCTCCTTGGTGTGGGTGCCGGGCCTGTTGTCGGTCCGACGGTTTCCGTTGTGTCTAACCAGGTCCCGGTAGGACCTTCGAGCGATCAACTGTCCGGCGGGGTTCTCACCACATGGCTCACCAGATGCCTCACCACATGCCTCACCAGGGGGTCGAATCCAGGGGTGGGTCTGTGGCGAGGGGTCATCGGCTGATGCCTCCGCCTCGGTCTGGTCTCGAGTAGCCATAGGGCTGTTGGCCGGGGATGGGTCGGGGGTGGTTGGGCTTCTCCGAGCGGAGTGGGGGTGCGATGAGGTGTTGATGTTCGCGGTCTTGGAGCCAGTCGTCGTGTTCTTGCTTGATCCGTTCGGGGGGTAGGGATCGGAGGGTGGGTTCTTGGAGGAGGGCGTGGACCTGGCCGGTGGCGGTGGTGAGGTGGATGCGGATGTCCTCGACGACGGGCTGGGATCTGGACGCGTAGTCGGTTTCGCCGTGGCGGGCCATGTAGCGGCGCGTGCTGTCGACGCGGGCCATGGCGTCGCGCAGGTCTTGTTGTCTGGTCCAGGCGGCGCGCAGGTCTCCCAGGGCGGCCTGGAGGGGCCGGTGTGGGGCGTACCTTTCGAGGTCCTCGGCGGCGCGTTGGGCGGCGTGTCCGGGGCCGAGGTCGGTGCGGTCGCGGCTGAACGTCTCGACCCAGGACTGCCGGGCCTCGTCGAGGTCCTCGGCGACCAGGTGGGCCACGTTCTGGTCTCGGCCGCGGGTCATCGCGACGTAGGCCGCGGCGGCGGAGGTTTGCTCACCGAGGGCGAGGTGGCCGGTGTGGGTGGTCTCGCCCTGGGCTCCGTGGACGGTGGTGGCGTAGGCGAGCTCGACGTGCTTCTGGGCGTAGCTGGCTGGGAGGTGTCGGGTCCCGTCGCGGGGGCGACCGCCGTTGTAGAGGGTCAGGGAGCCATCGTGGTCGATGCCGGTGAGGGTCCAGGTGTCGCGGTTGGCGACCGCGAGGTCGCGGTCGTTGCGACGAGTCATCACCCGGTCACCGATCCCCAACCGCTCACCGGCACCGGTGACGAATCCGAGACGGTCATCGACGTGGCCAGCGGCGACGAGCCGGTCTCTGATGGCACCGTTGAGTGCCGCGACTTGTTCGCGGGTGTCGGCCATCACCAGAACCCCGGTGTCACGGGTGCGGCTGGCGAGGGTGCTCTCGGCGGCGAGCTCGGCGAGGGCTTGGGTGCGTTCGGCCTCGGTGGGGTAGAGGCGTACCTGGTACGCCTCAACCAGGGCGTCGAACACCTCCCCGGCCCGTACCCCGGTACGCATCGCCAGGGAGAGTTCCGCGTACTGCGGGTCGGCGAACCGGTGGACCACGTCTAGAGGTACGACAGCCTCCGGTCTGGCCCAGCGGGCGGCGAGGTCAAGGACGCCGCCGCGTCCGACGGCGGGGAGCTGGTGCCGGTCGCCCACCAATGCGACCCGGGCTTGGGTTTCGTCGGCGAGGGTGAGGATGGCGCGGGCGGTATCCTGGTCGAGCATTCCGGCCTCGTCGATGAGGAGCAGGTCACCGCGTTGCAGTACGGCGTCCGCGACCGGGGTCGCGGCCACGCGGGTCCAGCGGCCGTCGTCGTCCCAGCGCCACCCGTGCTGGTGGGCCAGCCACGCCGCGGAGAACGCCTTGGTCCCAGTCTCTCGGCCGGCGACCTTGGCCGCCTTCAGCGTTGGTGTCACTACGACCATCCGGTGGCCGCGCTGCGCGAGGAGCTCCTGGGTCGCGGAGAGGGTCTTCGTCTTGCCCGCTCCTGCGGCCCCTTCAACGACCAGGAGCTGGGCGCTGCCGGCGAGGCAGGCGACAGCCGCTTGCTGGGCGACATCCAGGTGCTTGGGGACCGCGTCGGGTTCGGGGTTGGCGAACGCGGCCACGTGGGCGGGCTGATCTGCCCGGCTGATGAGCCGGGTGACGAGGTCGGCCTCGACGGCCAGCACCTCGCGTGAGGTGAGGGCGCGGATGTGTTCGGGGATGTCGGCGCGGGGGAGGAGCGGTGCGCAGGCAGAGAGGGTCCGGGCGGTGAGGTCCTCAGCCAGGTGGCTCCGGACCCCGGCGTCGGCGACAAGTCCAGTGGCGGCGATCCACAGCTCGACCTCGCCGCGAATGTCGGCGGCGTTCCACGCAGACCGCCGCGCCCCCAACCGGGACAGGACGACCTGGACCACCTGCGCGCGGTCGATCGCACCCATGCTCGGTCCGCCGGCCACGATCGGCAGGCCGACTTGGTGTGGGTCTCGGTAGCCGAGGGCGTGCAGCTCCTCGTTCCACCGGCCAACCAACATGGCGCCGTCGGTGGGGACGACCTTGTCCGGTCGCGCCTCGGACCAGGCCCGTCGGTCCCAGGCCTGCCGCAACACCGGCCCGGGTTCAGCGCCGGGGTTGGCGGTGCGCCATTCGGCTTCGTAGCGGTCCAGGTTGCGGCCGATCTGTGCGGTGCGGGCACTGAAGCTGCCCACATAGGGGGCGAGCTGGGTCAGCTCACCGGTGCCCGGGTCGAGCGTGAACCCGTGCGCGGTGAGCACGGACCGGAACTCGGGGTCGGTGGCGACTGCTGCGTGGCCGATGCCGTTGATCGCGGCGAGGCTGTCGCGCATCCCGACCGAGTGCAGTCCCCGCCAGGCACCTTCGGCCAGGACGCGGGCGTTGATCTGGAGGTGCAGGTGGCGGTGCGGGTCACCGGCGCGAGAGGTGTAGTGCCGCACCACCACCGCCTCAACGTCGGTCACGGGCACCTGCACTTGCCGGCCCTTGGGCCCGAGACGGGTGGTGGCGTGCTCCGCGACCCAGCCGATGATCTGCTCGGCCGCCCGGCTCTGCGCCGCATCGAAAGCGTCGGCGATCTCGGGGTGCAGCGCGGCCGCCAGCGACCAGGTCTTGGGCCCGTTCACCACTACCTCAACGAACCGCAACGCCTTCGCGTCGGTTCGCAGTCGGCCCTTCGCGACACCGGTCGCGGGGTCGTACCCGGCGACCCATTTCTCGTAGGCCTCACCGGTCAGGCTCCCGGCCGGACTCACGCCGGTCAGTGGTGAGGCGACGTAGCGGGTGGCGACGCCGCTGCCCTCGGCCAGGTAGTAGTCATCGGCCCGCGACCGGTCCTGCTCGACGTAGGTACGGGCAGCACCGGGTGATCCGCGGTAGAACTTCATCCCACCGTGCACGAATCTCACCGCCAACGACGTTCAACAACAGCCCGATAAATGACTCATCGGGCCGCCCGAAGGCGGCCCGACTCACCTACTTTCGTAGCATGCGTGCCGACGTATTGGCAGTGGCTCTGAGACCGATGTGCGGGGTTTCTGGGCGAGATTCCGGGTGCCGTTGACTGTCAACGTCAGTCATTCGCAGGGACATTTGGGGAGTTCTTTAAGGACGTCGTTGATGGCGTTACATCTGGGAGCTTGTAGGCGAGGTGGTCCGGGCCCATTCCGGGAGCGGTACGGCCCCGTACGGGGCTCACCAACGCCAGGTGCGCACCCACGTGCCGTGGCGACCTTCCTTCGAGAACCCGATCCGCAACATTCGGCTGGACGCATACCGGCACCGTGCGGCGAGACTTCGGGACGCTGCCGGGAACCTCGGGACGATGTACGTCGAGCCCGAACTCGTTGCCGAACAGACGACGGGCCACCTGTGGTGGCGGAAATGGGAGCCAGCACGGGAACTGGTCATTCTCTGGATCGATGATCCGGACGGGGGACCAACGGACTACATCTGGATCATGCCCGACGATCTGGACGAGGAAATCGACCGCTGGGAGCAGGGCCAGTTCGATCTGGGCGAAGAGACGGTCGAGCTTGTGTGGCTAGACGACGATGCCTCGTCACGGTTGCGGCAAAAGCTTGCGATCGAGGATGATCCGAGCGATTACTAGGACGTCCGCATGTGCCGCAGAGAGCGCGCGTTCAGGCGTGGCTTGGCCGGACTGCACCATTCACTTGCCGCGACGCAGAGTGCGCTTGAACTGCCTCGTCGATTGCTGTTGGTCCCATGCCGTGAGGGCTGCCACGATCCTGTGGTGATACGGCTCGGTGTAGATACCGGGGACGCCCCAGCGCTTCATTGCAATGATCAACCTCGTCCTGTCGACCTCAGGATGGTCCAGCCGCTTTCGCTCCCTGTCAGCATGCCGGTACGCGACAACGATTGGGTCGCGGCGAGGTCCATCGACTGGAAAGAAGTTCGACAGGGCATCGAAAATAAAGTCAAGCATCGATGCTTCTCCCCAGGGCCTGCGAGAAGAACATCCCGGCCTCAGCGCAGGCCAGAACCACCTCACTTAAGGTGTTGGCTCTCGAACCCATATTTTCACAGTATGCGGCTTTCTAGACAGATCGCGCTCCATTTCCTGGACGCCAGTGCAGGAAACCAGCAGGGGCTTCCCTTGCCAGCAACACGACGAAAAATGTCGAATGCCGTCGCCGCTGAACGATGGCCGACCCGCACGCGGTACCGACCACGGGCACCGCATTCAAACGTCCGGATCTGGCTCCCCTCTGTGTCAAGAGGCGGTTGAGAACGCCCTTGTGGTGTGGGTCTTCCGGTCGTCGCTAGGCCGGTTGTAGCGTCGGGTGTGCGGGTCCGGGAAGTGGCTGATCCGAAGTGTCGATGTGCGGGGGCAGGTCGACCGCGCTGGATTCTTGAGTCGCCCCGCAGTGCCCTCCCGGGCCCGCCTCGTCTCGGCGTTGCTGGTGGCGTCGGGCGTCGGCGACGAGCTGGCGGTAGATGACGTCGGAGAGCCGTCGCTTGAGGCAGCGCAGGGCTTCCATCGGGGTCTTGCCGGCGGCGAGCTTGCGGCGGTAGTAGGCGCGGCCCTCGGTGTCGTGGCGGATCTGGACGATCGCGGCCATGTGCAGGACGTGGTTCATCCGCCGGTTCCCGGCCCGGGAGAGCCGGTGTCGGATCTGCTCACCGGAGGAGGCGTCCAGGGGTGCGGTGCCGGTCCAGGACGCGAACCGGTTGCGGTCGGCGAACCGGCTGACGTCGCCGACGTCGGCCAGGATCCGGGCAGCCCGGCGGGGCCGACACCGAAGATGTCCAGCAGCGTGGACCCGCGGGCCAGCGACCGCAGCCTTGAGCTCGGCGTTGATCTTCTTCAGCTTCGCGTCGACCGCGACCAGGTCGGCGAGCTCCTCGGCGGCCATCCGGCGGCGGGTCTTCCCGGCGATGTCACGGGGGCGGACCGTGGCGAGCATCGCCTTGGCCTGCAGGGCGGACAGGTCCTTCTTGCGTTTGCCGGGGATCAGCTCGGAGAGCAGCCGCTGCAGCCGGTTCACGGTCTGGACCCGCTGCGGGACAGCTCGTCGCGGCGGTCGGTGAGCATCCGCAGCGCCTCGAGCTCACCGTCGGGTGCCACGCACCCGCAGTCCGTGGGTGCGGACCGCGACGACCGCGATGGAGTGCGCGTCCAGGGCGTCGGTCTTGCGGTTGTGGCCGGTGTCGAAGAGCCGCACCCGGGCGGCCAGCTTCGCCGGCACGTCGAGGACCTGCTCGCCGGCCTCGAGCAGCCGTTGCGCCAGCGGACGGCCGGCGCCGTTGGCGCCCTCGACCGCCCAGACCCGGTCCGGCCAGCTGCTTCACATAACGTCGCATCGCGGCATATCCGGCCTTGTCGGTGGTGAACCGACCCGACCCGAGCAGCCGCTCGTGAGGCGTCGACGACCTCGATCGTGGCCGACAGCTTGTGGGGATCGACCCCGATGATCACGCCGTGTCATCTGCTTCACCTGCCTGTCTGTCGGAACCAATAGGACGGCGAGGTGGGCAGTGCTACTACGAGCTGGGCAGTCCCCTCTTGAGCCACGCCTCGTCACGGTGTCCGGCGGGCCGCAGTCCAGATGAGAGCCACACCCACAGCGGGTGGGCAGCCGCAATTGCGAGCGTCCCGCCGGACACCTGGACCGAGTCTGGCCAGACACCGATCCTGCAGGGAAGTCTCTTAGTAGCCGCATAGTGTGCGCGTGAGCGCGCGCGGATCTGCCGCTGAGCGCGCGGTCCTAGAGGGTCGGTCGACGACCCCTGAGCGACGTCAGCGAGCTCGTGGTCAACATCCAGGCTCTTCTGTGGCGGCCAGGCCTGGGAGACGGTGCTCGGCGACGCCGAGGACCCTCCGGAGGCGAACCGGTGATGCTCCGGTGCGTGGCAAATGCGTGGCAGGAGAGTCGGCGGCGACCGTTCATAACCAGCTTCAACAAACGCGTTTGCGCAGGTCAGCCGCACAATGCCAACGATGACCACCCACAGCCGCTGAGCGTGCCGCGCTTCCCCTGGTACTACTGAGGACGCCTCAGGCCCGGCAGCCGGCCACCAGTCGCTGGACGCGAGCCTTGGCGTCGGGCGTCGCCCCGAACGAGGGGTCGTTGAGCTGCCGGACGGTGTAGGTCCGGGTGATCCGGCCGGCCATGCAGCGCGCCCGGGCGTCGGCGACGCCGCTCTCGAGGAAGTTGACGCCGAGGTAGCCCCGGGTCGCGACCAGGCTGATGGCGTCCATGGCGGCGTCCTTGCCGACGTCCGCCTTCTTGCCCGGGTCGCACGACTCGAAGCGCACGAGCCCACGCTCGAGCCCGACCTTGGCCGGGGTGCCCGGTGCGGCGGCGACCCAGCGCTGGAGGGCGAGGAGCATCCGCGTGGTGTCCTGCGAGGTGCGACCCGCGTAGTTCATCTGCGCGCATGCGATGTGGTTGCGGTTGTACGCCACGTAGGCGTCCCCGCCCCAGCCGTCGGCGGCGTCGAGCGCCGTCTTGGCCGGCAGGCGTTCGGCCAGCATGAGGTACCACGACAGCACCCCGAAGCCACCGGAGTCGAACTTCTTCTCGCCCTTCTGGAGCCGGGGCGCACCGACCGGGACGGCCTTCCGGTGCTCCGAGAGGCCCCGCAGCGGGTCCAGCAGGGCCGTCTCCTCGGTGGGAGCGTCGCGGAAGAGCGTGTTGACCGCGTCGTTCCCGCCCTCGGCGGCGGCTGCCTGCACGAGCGCCTCGCCGAGGGTGTACGGCGAGGACTCCATGGCGATGATCACCTGCGGGACCTTGCTCTTCTTCAGCCGGGCGGTGGCCCGGGCACTGTCGGTCCCCTCGCCGGCACTGAGCGCCTTGCGCTTGCGGGCGGGCAACGACGCGCGGTAGAGCGTGGCGACCCGGCTGGCATCTCCTTCGATGATGGCGTCGAGGACCGACGACTCCGCCGAGGTGTCCTTCTTCTTGTCCTGCTTGCGCAGGTCGGCCTGGCGCTTGCCGATCGCGAAGTGCTGGTCCTGCAGGACGTGGGTCATCTCGTGGACGAGGGTGGCCCCGATGGCGGGCGTGACCTTCTCCCCGCGCACCGTGATGGTCTTGTCGTCGAAGGAGTAGTAGGCGAGGACGCCCGCGCCGCTGAACTCGTTGACCGCCTTGAACAGGTCGACCTCGCCCCGGATGAGTCCCAGGGCCCGCATCAGCCCGGTGAAGTCTGTCATCGTCTGGCGGTCCTTCGCGTTCAGCTTCTCGGCGTCCCCGGTGACCGTCTTCTCGAACGCCTTGGCCGGCAGGAACTTCACCGTGACCGGGTGCATGAAGGTGAGGCCGCGCTTCCTCGCCGCGATCCGGGCGTACGGCGCGACGCGGGCATCCCACGTGGCCGGGTACGACGGACCGGCCTTGGGCTTCAGCTCGCTCACCACCACCAGGCCGGCGGCGACCAGACCCATCACGATCAGGCCGATCCCACCGATGATCAGCCACAGGGGCGTCTCGCCGGCGTGCTCGTCGGACCGCGGAGGGGCAGGAGGGGGAAAGGAGCTCACGGGCCGAGTCTATTTTCACAAATGCCTACAAAACGGCGAATGCGCAAATGGTCGCACCGTCCCGACCTCGGATGAGAGCCCAGCCTGTCCTTCGTTGCGGGCGCCCACCGGGGAGGCGACGATGAGGACATGTCCTCACCCACGACCGACAGCGTGCCCGGGGAGTTCCCCGAGATGAGCCAGCACGCGGACGAGCCGCACTCGGACTCCCTCAACCAGCTGCTCAACCGGCTGCGCGCCTCGGTCCTGGGCGCCAACGACGGCATCGTCTCGGTGGCCGCGATCGTGATGGGGTTCGCCGGGGCCACCTCCGACCGGCACCTCATCTTCCTCGCCGGGGTCGCGGCGCTCGTCGGCGGAGCGCTGAGCATGGCCTCCGGTGAGTACGTCTCGGTCAGCAGCCAGCGCGACACCGAGCGGGCGCTGATCGAGAAGGAGACACGGGAGCTCGCCACCGAGCCGGAGGAGGAGCTGGCCGAGCTGGCCGAGCTCTACCGCGCCCGTGGGCTCTCCGAGGAGCTGGCGCAGCAGGTGGCTCTCCAGCTGACCGAGAAGGACGCGCTGCGCGCGCACCTCGACATCGAGCTGGGCATCGACCCCGACGAGCTGACCAGCCCGTGGCAGGCGGCCGTCGCCTCGATGCTGGCCTTCACCGTGGGCGGGCTGCTGCCCCTGCTGACGATCCTTCTGTTCCCGCACGGGCTGCGTGCGGTGGTCACGGTCGTGGCCGTCACGCTCGCGCTCGCACTCACGGGCCTCCTCAGCGCCCGCGTCGGTGACGCGCCGGTGCTGCCGGCCCTGGTCCGCAACGTCGTGGGCGGCCTGCTGGCCATGGGAGTCACCTACGGGATCGGCGCGCTCATCGGCGTCGGAGTCGGCTGAGCGTCCGGGCTGCCCCGTTTGGCGAAGGTCCTGGTGAGACTCGGATCTCATTTACCGGTCGCACCCGCTGCTTTTCGTTAGGTTCACCTCGTGAAGATCGCAGTGGCAAGGGAGACCCGTGAGGGCGAGTCCCGGGTGGCCATGGTCCCCGACCTCGTCGGCAAGCTGACCGACCTCGGCTACGAGGTGCTGGTCGAGCCCGGTGCGGGCTCCCGCGCGGAGTACGCCGACGACCTCTACACCGAGGCGGGCGCAGTCGTGACCGACGAGGCCCTGGCCGAGGCCGACGTCGTCATCGGCGTCAACGCGCTCAGCAGCGACAGCGTGCGCCGGCTGCGCGACGGGGCGACCACGCTCTCGTTCCTCCCGGTCAACACCTCGCACGACCTCGTGGCCGACCTGCGCGACCTGAACATCACCGCGTTCGCCATGGAGCTCGTCCCGCGCATCTCCCGCGCCCAGTCGATGGACGCACTCTCCTCCCAGGCGCTGGTCGCCGGCTATCGCTGCGCGATCGTCGCGGCGGGGCTGCTGCGTCGCTTCTTCCCGCTGAACATGACCGCGGCCGGCACGGTGCAGCCGGCGCAGGTCGTCGTCCTGGGCGCCGGCGTGGCCGGGCTGCAGGCGATCGCGACCGCCAAGCGGCTCGGTGCCGTCGTCCAGGCCTACGACGTCCGCGCCGCCGCCGCCGAGGAGATCCGCTCGATGGGGGCCAAGGCGATCGACCTCGAGCTCGAGACCCTCGAGGGAGCGGGCGGCTACGCCCGCGAGATGACCGAGGACCGCGCGGCCCGGCAGAAGGAGGCGCTGGCGCCGTACATCGCCAACGCCGACGCCCTGATCACCACCGCCGCCGTCCCCGGCCGGACGGCCCCGCAGCTGGTGACCGCCGCGATGGTCGAGCAGATGAAGCCGGGCTCCGTGGTGGTCGACCTCGCCGCCGAGACCGGCGGCAACGTCGAGGGCTCGGTGCCCGGCCAGATCGTCCGGATCGGCCACGCTCAGGTCTGGGGCGGGGACAACGTGCCCTCGCAGATGCCCGGCCCGGCCTCGAGGCTCTACGCGCAGAACCTCGTCAGCCTGCTCACCCTGATGACCAGCGAGGGCGAGTTCGCCCCCGACTTCGAGGACGAGGTCGTCGCGGGCGCCGCGGTGACCCACGCCGGCCGGATCCTGCACGAGCCGACCCGCGAGGCGATCGATGGCCCGGCGGAGGCCGAGCCGGCCACGTCGGTCGAGCCTGTCGAAACCACGTCGAGCGAGCCTGTCGAGACTCCTCACGAGGCACCAGCCCCCGACACCGGGCGCGACGAACAGCTCGATCTCCCCTTCGACCAGGAGGACGACAAGTGAACGACGCCATCGTCTGGCTGACGATCTTCATCCTCAGCGTCTTCGTGGGCATCGAGGTGATCTCGAAGGTGTCCTCGACGCTGCACACCCCGCTGATGTCGGGCGCCAACGCGATCCACGGCATCATCCTGCTCGGCGCGATCCTGGTCACCGGCACCACCGACAACACCGTGGCCGTGGTCGTGGGCCTGGTCGCGATCGTGCTGGCCGCGGTCAACATGGTCGGCGGCTTCGTGGTCACCGACCGGATGCTGCAGATGTTCGTGCGCCGGAAGCCGAAGAAGGCTGCGACTGACGGAACGGGAGCCGCGAGGTGACTCCCACCTGGGTACAGCTGGTCTTCCTGGCCTGCGCCGTCTGCTTCATCCTCGCGCTCAAGGGCCTCTCCGGTCCCAGGACGGCGCGCACCGGCAACCTGATCGGCGCGGCCGGTGCCGTCGTGGCCTGTGCGGTGCCGTTCTTCTACAAGCCCAACGGGGTGGAGCACCTCCACCACGTCCCGCTCATCCTCGGCGCGATCGTGGTCGGCACCATCGGTGGCGTATTCGGTGCCCGCCGGGTGCAGATGACCCAGATGCCGCAGATGGTGGCGCTGTTCAACGGCGTCGGCGGCGGCGCGGCCGCGCTGGTCGCCCTGCTGGAGCTGCACGAGCTGGTCGAGGCCGCGGACGCCGGCGCCGACGTCAACTGGTTCGTGCTGGTGGCGACGGCGTTCACGATCTTCGTCGGCTCGGTCTCCTTCGCCGGCTCGGTGGTCACCTTCGCCAAGCTCCAGGAGCTGATGACCTCGGCGCCGGTCACCTTCCCGGGACTGGCGCTCGGCTTCGGCGTCGGGCTCGTCGCCGGGGTCGGCCTGTCGACGCAGCTGGTGCTCGACCCCAGCGTGTGGGTCGGGGTCGTGCTGTGCGTGGTGGGACTGGTCTTCGGCCTGCTGCTCGTGCTGCCGGTCGGCGGTGCCGACGTACCCATCGTCATCTCGCTGCTCAACGCGTTCACGGGCCTGACCGTGGCCGCGGGCGGCTACGTGCTCGACAACGTCGTGCTCCTCGTCGCCGGCACGCTTGTCGGTGCCTCCGGCACGTTCCTGACCCTGCTGATGGCCAAGGCGATGGGTCGCTCGGTGGCCAACATCCTCTTCGGCGCCCTGAAGGGCGGCTCCACCCTGGGCGCCGGCGTCGCCTCCGACCGGCCGGTGAAGTCGGCCAACCCCGAGGACGTCGCGATCATGCTCGGGTACGCCGACCGCGTCATCATCGTCCCGGGCTACGGCCTCGCGGTGGCCCAGGCCCAGCACACCCTGCGCGAGCTCGTCGACGTGCTGAGCGAGCGCGGTGCCCAGGTGGACTACGCGATCCACCCGGTGGCCGGCCGGATGCCGGGGCACATGAACGTGCTGCTCGCCGAGGCCCAGGTGCCCTACGAGCAGCTCAAGGAGATGGACGACATCAACGGCGACTTCAAGGACGCCGACGTGGTCCTGGTCGTGGGTGCGAACGACGTGGTCAACCCGGCGGCGAAGACCACGCCGGGCGCGCCGATCTACGGCATGCCGATCCTCAACGCCGACGAGGCCAAGCAGGTCGTGTTCATGAAGCGGTCGATGCGACCGGGCTTCGCGGGCATCGAGAACGAGCTGCTCTTCGAGGAGAACACCACCCTGCTCTTCGGTGACGCCAAGGACTCCATGGGCAAGCTGCTGAACGCGGTCAAGGCCCTCTGACCGCGAGTCGCCCCGGGCGCCCAGGCGGCGGATTCGAGCAATTCGCGCATTGTCGTCGCCCATGTGGACATAATGGACACGCTGGCGGCACCGTGTCGTCCGCGGAGCTGCGGGGGTGTCTGTGCACGGGAGCGTCCCGACCGCCACCCCTGGTTGGCAGAAGGCGGCCCGACTCACCGGCTTCTCCGGTGCGGTGACGGCGAGCACCGTCCGCACGGTCCGGATCTCCCTGCTGCTCGTCGCGGTGCTGGCCTTCGCGTGGGTCTCCCTGGCGGTCGTGAACACTCCCACCCAGGTGCCCACCATCTGGCCGGCCGGCGGTCTCGTGGCCGGGCTCCTGCTCACCTCGCCCGCTCGGCTCCGACCCTGGCTGGCGGGGTCCAGCGCGCTGCTCATCGTTGTCGCCTTCCTGGTCCACGGCTACGCGCTGGTGCCCTCGGTGGGCTACGGCGCCAGCTTCGTCGCGGCGGCCTGGGTGGTGCGGGCGCGGCTCGTCACCGGCCGCGACGACCGTCGGGTCGCGCTGCACGACTCCGGTGACGTCTCCCGGTTCGTCGGCGCCATCACCGCCGGGTCCCTGGTGGCCGGAGCCGGCTACGGTCTCGTCGACTGGGCAGCCGGTGAGGGCAACCCGCTCCTGGGAGCGCTCGGTGCCTTCGGTGCCAACGCGGCCGCTCTGATGGTGCTGCTCCCGCTGTTCATCGAGGCCGTGAGGTTCGCGCCCATCGCCGGTCGGCGGGAACGCGCGTTCCAGGCTGTTCTCACAGTGGGTACGACGCTGGGGATCTTCCTCGCCAGCGACATCCCGCTCGTGGCGTTCGCGGTGATGCCGATGTTCGCCTGGCACGCCTACCGGGGCACGCTGCGCGAGGCCACCCTCCTGCTCGTCGTCGTCGCCGTCGTGGGGTCGGTCTCGGGCGTCCTCGAGACCGGGCCCGTCTGGGGTCTCGGTGAACGCTACGGACTGGCTCCCGAGATCTCCTGGGGCGTGCTGCAGCTGTTCGTGGTGGACTGCGGCCTGATCCTGTTCCCGCTCTCGGTCATCGTCACCCAGCAGCGGATGTCCGCGGACCGCGCCGACGCCGAGCGGAAGACCCTGGAGCGGCTCGTGGCCTCGGCCACCGGCACCGCGATCATCGCGATCGGTCCCGACGGCTGCATCACGCTGTTCAACCCCGGCGCCGAGGCGATGCTCGGCTACACCTCCGAGGAGGTGCTGGGCCTGCGCCCCGACCTGTTCCACCCCGCGGACGAGCTGCGGCACCAGGCCGACCGGCTGGACGCCCGGCCGACGTTCGCCGACATCGCCCGTGCCTCGATCGCGGCCGAGGACGCCCACCGGCTCTGGCTGTTCCGTCGCAAGGACGGCGAGGAGCGCATCATGCGGATGACGCTCACCGCCGTCGCGGGACAGGGCGGTGAGCAGGAGGGCTACCTCGCCACCGCAGAGGACGTGACCGAGCGTGAGAAGGCCCACCGGGCGATGCTGCTCACCGTGCAGCACCAGCGCACCGCGGTCGAGCGGCTGCAGGAGCTGGAGCGGGTGAAGGGCGACTTCGTCGCCACCGTCAGCCACGAGCTGCGGACGCCGATCACCAGCATCATCGGCTACACCGAGCTCCTCGAGGACGGACTGGTCGGGGAGCTGTCGCCGGCCCAGAGCGAGGTGATCGACCGGGTCGACCGCAACGGGCGGCGGTTGCTGCTCCTCGTGGAGGACCTGCTGACCCTCTCGCAGATCGAGGCCTCCTCCCTCAAGATCGAGCCGGTCGTCACCGACATCCGAGCCGCTGTCACCCAGGCCCACCAGGGCCTGGCGGCCACCTTGACCCACCGGCGGCTCGACGTGGTCGTGACCACCCCCGAGCGGCCGGTCGTGCACCACGGCGACCCCGTCCAGCTCGAGCGGATGGTCGCCAACCTGATGACCAACGCCGTGAAGTTCACACCGGACGGCGGCCACGTCGAGCTGGCTCTCACCTCCGACGGCGAGACGAGCCAGATCGTGGTCAAGGACGACGGGATCGGCATGACCGAGGAGGACCAGAGCAAGCTGTTCACCCGGTTCTTCCGCTCGGCGTCGTCCTTCGACCAGGCGGTACAGGGCACCGGCCTCGGCCTGACCATCGTCCAGGCGATCGTGGCCATGCACGGCGGCCGGATCAACGTCGCCTCGGCGTACGGCCACGGCACGACGGTGACCGTGACCGTCCCGCGCGTGGCCCTGGCCGTGACGGCGCCCGCGGCTGCCGTCTCCGTGGAGTCCGCGGCCGGCTGAGCCCGCGGTGGTCGGCTACCGGCCGATCACTGGGCGAGGCCGTAGAGGCGGTCGCCCGCGTCGCCGAGCCCCGGCACGATGTAGCCCTTGTCGTTGAGGTGGTCGTCCAGCGCCGCCGTCACGACGGCGACCGGCACGTCGATGCCCTCGAGCCCGCTCTCGAGGTTCTGCACGCCCTCCGGGGCGACGAGCAGGCAGACGCAGGTGATGTGGTCGGCGCCGCGCTCGGTGAGGAACCGGATGGCGGCGGCGAGCGTGCCACCCGTGGCCAGCATCGGGTCGAGGACGTAGCACTGCCGGCCGGACAGGTCGGCGGGCAGCCGCTCGGCGTACGTCGAGGCCTCGAGGGTCTCCTCGTTGCGCACCATCCCGAGGAACCCCACCTCGGCCGTGGGCATCAGCCGCATCATGCCCTCGAGCATGCCGAGGCCCGCGCGGAGGATGGGTACGACGAGGGGTCGCGGCCGGCTGAGGTTCACGCCCTCGGTCGGGCCCACCGGGGTGGTGATGCTCGCCGCCTCGACGCGTACGTCGCGGGTCGCCTCGTAGGCCAGCAGCGTCACCAGCTCCTCGGTGAGCCGCCGGAACTCCGGCGACGCCGTGTTCTCGTCGCGCAGCATGGTCAGCTTGTGGGAGACCAGCGGGTGGTCGACGACGTGCAGGCGCATGGCGTACACCGTAGTGGCCCCTGTCGTCGGTGGTCCTTCGCGGCAGGGTCTGCAACGATGAGGTGAGCATCCGGAAGGCGGTGCGTGATGGCGGAGATCACCGATGCCGAGGTCGGGGAGATCGACCTGGCCGTCGTCGCCTACCGCGACGAGGGGGACTGGCACCTCGCCGAGCTGCCCGACCGCTCCCTCGACACCGTGGAGACGATCGCCAAGGAGCTGCGGCGCTACCCCGGCGAGAACGGTGCGCTCGCCCTGATCTCCGTGGCCGAGGACTTCGTGCTGATGGTCCGGGCCCAGGGCTCGCTGGTCCGGGTGCTGCTCTCCGACGCCACCGCGGCGACCGACTGGAGCCTGGCGCGCTCGGCCGTCGACCACATCGGGTTCCACGTCGACGACGAGGACGACCAGGCACCCGCGGGCGACCTGGCCATCATCGAGGACATGGGGATGACGGCGCAGGACCTGGGGGCGCTGCTCGACGACTACGACCTCTACCCCGAGGAGATCCTCAGCGACATCGCGGCCAACGTGGGGTTCGGCTCGAAGTTCGACGAGCTGGTCGGCATCTCGGGGTGAGCACGCCCCACTCGTGGGAGGGCGCGATGCGCGCTGCCCTGGCGCAGGCCGGCCTGGCCGCCGCGGCCGGCGACGTGCCGATCGGCGCCGTGGTCATCGCCGACGATGGCGAGGTGATCGCGACCGGCCACAACGTGCGCGAGCGTGACGGCGACCCGACCGGCCACGCGGAGGTCGTGGCCCTGCGTGCGGCGGCTCTCGCCGTGGGGGAGTGGCGGCTGACCGGCTGCACCCTGGTGGTCACGCTCGAGCCCTGCACCATGTGCGCCGGCGCCGCCGTCCTGGCCCGGGTCGACCGGGTCGTGTTCGCGGCGTACGACGAGAAGGCGGGCGCGGTCGGCTCGCTCTGGGACGTCGTACGAGACCGCCGGCTGAACCACCGGCCCGAGGTGGTCGCGGGCGTCCTGGCCGACGAGAGCGTGGCCCTGCTGGACGAGTTCTTTGGCGGCCACCGCGATTTCGACGGCGCCGGGGACGTCCGGTAACCTTCCCGGCGGTGGCGTGTCCGAGCGGCCTAAGGAGCACGCCTCGAAAGCGTGTGTGGGTGCAAGCCCACCGTGGGTTCAAATCCCACCGCCACCGCCAGCCTGATCTCCATGACCAGCGACAGACCGGATCCTCACGGGTCCGGTCTTCGTCGTTCCCGGGCCCCGAACGACGCGTCGGCGCGTTTCGGCCCGGCTGTCACGATGAGGCCCATGCAGCAGACAGAGATCCTGGCCATCATCCAGGCGGGCGGCGCCGGTGGGCGGATGGACGTGCTCACCCTCGAGCGGGCCAAGCCCGCGCTGCCGTTCGGGGGCAGCTACCAGCTGCTCGACTTCCCCCTCTCCAACCTGGTCAACTCCCACATCGACGAGGTCTGGCTCTCGGTCGCCTACCAGGCCTCCGCCGTCGAGGACCAGGTGCGCAACGGCCGGCCGTGGGACCTCGACCGGACCCACGGCGGGCTGCGGCTGCTCGTCCCCCAGCAGGGGTCGGGATCGCTGGACGAGGAGGGGTTCGCGAAGGGCAACGCCGACGAGCTCTATCGGCTGCGCGACCAGATCCGGTCCGCCGACCCCGAGCTGGTGCTCGTGATGAGCGCCGACCACGTCTACCGGCTCGACTACCGCGACGTCGTACGCACCCACCGCGACAAGGGCGCCGAGCTCACGATGGTGGTCACCGACCTCGAGGGGACGTACGCCGAGAGCCCGGCCGACCACGCGGTGGTGGAGGTGAACCGGCTCGGACGGGTCACCGGGTTCGCCTACAAGCCCGACGAGCCGGCCACGTCGACGGTGGCGACCGAGGTGTTCGTCTATGAGACCGGCGTGCTCATCGAGGTGCTCGAGGAGCTGCACCGCGAGCTGGCGGCCGCGAGCGACGAGGACGACGAGGGCGACTCCGGGCTCGGCGACTTCGGCGACGTGCTGGTGCCGCGGCTGGTCGAGCGCGGCCGCACCTACGCGCACACCCTCGACGGCTACTGGCGCGACCTGGGCCAGCCGCACCACTACCTCAACGCCCACCTCGAGCTCCTCGGCGAGGACGCCGACCTGTTCTCCGGCGACTGGCCGCTCCGGACGCAGCAGCCGCAACGTGAGGCGGCCCGGGTGCTCGCCGGCGCCGAGATCGGCAACAGCCTGCTCAGCTCGGGGTGCGTCGTCGGCGGCCGGGTGACCCGCAGCGTGCTCGGCCCCGGGGTGGTGGTCGAGGCCGGGGCGCAGGTGACCGAGAGCCTGCTGTTCGCCGACACCGTCGTGAGGTCAGGAGCCGTCGTCACCCGCTCCATCGTCGACGCCGGCTGCGAGCTCCTCGACGGCGCCCGCGTGGGCGGTCCCGACGTCGCTCTCGACGACCCCGAGGCGATCGCCATCGTCGGCCGCGAGAGCCGGGTCGGCTCGGCGCTCGGACCCGGCGCCCGGCTGGCGCCGGGGACGACCGACTAGCGCTGGTGGGCCCGGGAGCACGACGCGGGTCATCATGTGAGCGGCACCTCACCGCCGTGCACGAATGCTATGAATTCACTTCACTTACTACATTGAGAGGAGGCTGAGTCAGATGCCTGATCACCACCCGAGCGAGGCGCCCGCGGTCGACGTGCACCAGCACCTGTGGCCCGACGAGCTCGTCGACCGGCTGCGGTCCCGCTCGCGCGCGCCCTACCTGCGCGGCTGGACGCTGCACACCGACGGCGAACCGCCGTACGACGTGGATCCTGCAGGCCATGACGTCGCGACCCGTGTCGCGGCGGACCGAGAGGCGGGGGTGGCCACCGCCTGCCTCAGCCTCTCCGCCCCACTCGGGATCGAGCGCCTGCGCCGTCCCGAGGCCCAGCCCCTGATCGACTCGTGGCACCGCGGCGTGGCGGAGCTGCCCCCGCACTTCCGGGCCTGGGCCTCGGTCCCCGACGAGGGCGTCGACGTGGTCGCGCTCCACCGGCTGCTGGGCGACGACCGCTTCGTCGGCCTCCAGCTCCCGGCGACGTCCCTGCTGACCCCGCTGGCCTGGGAGAACGCCGCGCACGTGCTGCTCGCGGCCGAGCTCGCGGGCAAGCCGGTCTTCGTGCACCCCGGGCCGGAGCCGCGCCACGCGGCGACCGGCAGCCTGCCCTCGTGGTGGGCGCCGGTGGTCGGCTACACCGCCCAGCTGCAGGCGGCGTGGTGGGGCTGGCAGGCCGTGGGTGGACGCGCCCTGTTCCCCACGCTCCGGCTCGTGTTCGCGGCCGGCGCCGGCCTGGCGCCCGTGCTCGCGGAACGGCACGCGCTCCGCGGCGGTGACCGTACGACGATCGACCCGGACGTCTTCGTGGACACCTCCGGCACCGGGGAGCGGGCGCTCGAGGCCGTGGTCCGGGTGCTCGGCATCGACGCCCTGGTCCTCGGCAGCGACCGGCCGTACGGCGAGCCCCTCCCCGCATTCCTCGGCGAGGCCGCCACCCGCGCGGTGCGCGTCACCAACCCGGAGCGGCTGCTGTCGCCCGGACGATCCGGGGGCGGTGAGCGGGAATGGGCCGTGGCGAGCTGATCCTGGTCGACCCGGTCGCGACCAGGTCGCAGGACCCGTCCGAACGACACCGGCTGGCACGACCACGACGTGGCGACGACCCCCGCGTCCACGCCCACGATGACGCTCATGGAGCGTCTGCCCGAACGCCCCCGCGCTCCCCGGCCGCCCAGCATGGCCGACGTCGCGGCTGCTGCTGGCGTGTCCCACCAGACCGTCTCGCGGGTCCTCAACGAGCACCCGCTGGTCAAGGAGGGCACCCGCGCGCGGGTCCGGGCCGCGATCGAGGAGCTCGGCTACCGGCGCAACAACGCAGCCCGCGCCCTGGTCACCAACCGCTCCGGGCGGATCGGCCTGGTCGCCGCGCACCTCGCCCTGCACGGGCCGAGCATGCTGGCCGTCGCCGTGCAGGAGGCCGGGCACGCGGCCGGCTACGACGTCGCGATGGTCGGGCTGCCCGAGCTCTCCACCGAGTCCCTGCGCAGTGCCGTCGACCGGCTGCTCGACCAGGCCGTCGAGGCGGTGGTGGTCGCCGTGGCGCACCGCGACTCGCTCGAGACCGTGGCCTCGCTGCGACTGCCGCTGCCGGTCGTGATGGCCCAGGGCATCCAGCCCGGCCAGCCGATGGCGGCGGGCATCGACCAGGTGACCGGGGGCCGGCTGGCGACCGACCACCTCCTGGACCAGGCGCGGGGACGGGTGGCGCACGTGACCGGCCCGCTGGACTGGGTCGAGGCCGGCCAGCGGCGCGACGGCTGGCTGGCGGCGCACGCGGCCCGCGGCGTCGCTCCCGGTCCCGAGCTCGCCGGTGACTGGTCCGCGCGCAGTGGCCACCTCGCCGGCCTGGCCCTGGCCGAGGACCCGTCGGTGACGGCCGTCTTCGCGGCCAACGACGCGATGGCCCTCGGCGTGCTCCGGGCCCTGCACGAGACCGGCCGCGACGTACCCCGCCAGGTGCGGGTGGTCGGGTTCGACGACGTCCCCGAGGCCGAGTTCTTCTGGCCCTCGCTGTCCAGCGTGCGCCAGGACTTCGCCGCGCTCGGCCGGCGCGCCATGGACCTCACGATCCGTGCTCTCGGCGGCGAGAGGGACGCCTCCGTCGACCTCGTCCAGCCCGAGCTCGTCGTACGCCGCTCCAGCGCGCACTAGCCTGCCCGCATGCGCATCGACCCCTTCGGAGCCACCACCCAGGGCCCGGTCCAGCGGCTGACCATCGGGTCCGAGCCCGGTCCCGTCCTCGAGCTGCTCGACCTCGGGGCGACCGTGCACCGGCTCTGGGTCACCGGCGGGGACGGCGTACGTCGCAACGTGGTGCTGGGCCACGCCTCGGCCGAGGACCACCTCGCCTCGACCCACTACCTCGGCGGCACGATCGGCCGCTACGCCAACCGGATCGCGAAGGGGCGCTTCGAGCTCGACGGCGAGCCGGTGCAGGCCGTGGTCAACGACCGGGGCAACACCCTGCACGGTGGACCGGACGGTTTCGACCGGCGGACCTGGACCGTCGCGGACAGCTCGGAGCACCACGTCACGCTGCGGCTCGTCTCCCCCGACGGGGACGGAGGGTTCCCCGGTCGGCTGGAGGTGAGCGCACGCTTCGAGACGACGACCGACAGCGTCCGCGTGCAGCTCGAGGCCACGACCGACGCCACCACCGTGGTGAACCTCACCAGCCACGCCTACTTCAACCTCGACGGCGAGGGCTCGGGCACGACCGACGGGCAGCTGCTCGGCGTCGACGCCGACGACTACCTGCCCATCGACGACACCGGCATCCCCGAGGTGGGGCTCGCCCCCGTCGCGGGCACGCCCTTCGACCTGCGCACGCCGACCCTGCTCGGCGAGGTCGTGCGGGGACAGCACCCGCAGGTCGTGGGTGCGGCCGGCATCGACCACAACCTCGCGCCGCGTGGCTCGGGCCGGCGGGTCGTGGCCACCCTCGACTCGCCGCGCACCGGCACCCGGATGGAGCTGCTCAGCGACCAGCCCGGGCTGCAGGTCTACACGGGCAACGGGCTCGACGGGGTGGTCGGCTCGACCGAGGGCGCCCTCTACCGCCAGGGCGACGGCATCGCGCTGGAGCCGCAGCTGTTCCCGGACAGCCCCAACCGGCCGGAGTTCGCCTCGCCGGTCCTCCACCCGGGGGAGACCTACCGGGCCCGGCTCGAGTGGCGGTTCCGCGCGTACGGCGACGGGCTCCGAGCGCGGACGTAGGGGTCGCCGTGTAGAACCGAGGGGGCGGGCCGGCCGGTCCGCCACGAGTGCCAGCAGGAGGAGATCGTCGATGGAGCAGCGGATTCTGGGTCGGACCGGCCGGCAGGTCTCGGCCGTGGGGCTGGGCACGTGGCAGCTCGGCGCCGACTGGGGTGACGTCTCCGAGTCCGACGCCCGTGCGGTCCTCGAGGCCTCGGCGGAGGCGGGCGTCACCTTCTACGACACGGCCGACGTCTACGGCGACGGACGCAGCGAGAAGGTGGTCGGCCGGTTCGCGGCCGACCACGCGGACGCCGGGTTCACGGTGGCCACCAAGATGGGCCGTCGCGAGGACCAGGTCCCCGAGAACTACAGCGCCGCGAACTTCCGCGCCTGGACCGACCGGTCGCGCAGCAACCTCGGGGTCGACACGCTCGACCTGGTGCAGCTGCACTGCCCGCCCTCCGCGGTGATCGAGGACGACGCGACCTTCGACGCGCTGGACGCGCTCGTCGAGGCGGGCGCCATCGCGGCGTACGGCGTCAGCGTCGAGACCGTCGATCAGGCCCTCGCCGCGATCCGGCGACCGCACCTCGCCACCGTGCAGATCATCCTGAACGCGCTGCGCCTCAAGCCGCTGGAGGCCGTGCTGCCGGCGGCGCAGGAGGCCGGCGTCGGGATCATCGCCCGAGTGCCGCTCGCCTCCGGCCTGCTCTCGGGGAAGTACGACGAGCACACCACCTTCGCCGACGACGACCACCGCAGCTACAACCGCGACGGCAGCGCCTTCGACGTCGGCGAGACGTTCTCCGGAGTCCCCTACGACGTCGGCCTGCAGGCGGCCGGCGACTTCACCCGGTTGGTCGAGTCCTCGGCGCCCGGTGGCCTGACCCCGGCCCAGGCGGCGATCGCGTGGGTGTGGCAGCAGGAGGGCGTCAGCAGCGTCATCCCCGGCGCCCGCCACGAGCGGCAGGCGCGATCCAACGCGGCCGCGGGTGAGGCGGCCAACCTCGGCACGGCCTTCATGGACGGGGTCCGCGAGATCTACGACGGCCGGGTGCGCGACCTGGTCCACGACCGCTGGTGAGCCGAGGGGCGCCCGGAGTTCGGCCCGGAGTTGGGCCCGGCGTCCGGTCCGGAGTCCGGTCCAGGGTCCGGTCCAGACCGGCGCCGAGCGCGGCCGTTGACAGCCCGACTGGTCCGGGAGTCCGATGGGTGGACACCGGTATCTCGCTGCTTGGGCGGGGCCAGGGGAGGAACGATGGTTCGTCGACCCGCCGCCATGCTTGTCGCCGCCGTGCTCGTGGCCTCCGGCACCTTCGCCGCGCTCTCGGCGGCTCCCGCCGGCGCCGCACCGCCCCGGGGCGCTGATCGGGCCGCTGGTCAAGCAGGGCCGACGGTCTACGTCGGCCGCCTCACCGCCGTGCAGCTCGGCCAGCTGAGGCGGGCGGGTCTGGACCGTGAGGACGTCACGGTGCGCCCGGGCACGGCCAAGGCCGGACGCGTCGGCGTCGAGGCGGTCATCGACCGGGACCAGGCGGCCAAGCTGGTCGCCACCGGCGTGCCGCTGACCGAGAAGAAGGTGGACGGTAAGCCGGTCTCCGGTCGGCTGCGCGCCGAGTCGGCGGCCGCGACGGTGTTCCGGTCCTACAGCGAGCCCGGCGGCATCAGGGACGAGCTGCAGCAGGTCGCGGCTGCCCACCCGAGGCTGACCAAGCTGGAGACGATCGGCCAGACCGTCAACGGCCAGTCCCTGCTGGCGATCAAGCTCACCCTCGACGCCACGCGTGTGCGCGACGGGTCGCGCCCGGCCGTCCTCTACTCCTCGGCCCAGCACGCTCGCGAGTGGATCACGCCGGAGATGAACCGACGGTTGCTGCACCACCTGATCGACGGCTGGACCAGCGGCGACGCGAGGATCAGGAAGCTGCTGCGCACGACCGAGCTGTGGTTCGTGCCGGTCGCGAACCCGGACGGCTACGACTTCACCTTCACCGGCGACAACCGGCTGTGGCGCAAGAACCTGCGGGACAACAACGGCGACGGCCAGATCACCGGTCAGGACGGTGTCGACCCGAACCGCAACTACCCGACCAAGTGGGGCTACGACAACGAGGGCTCCTCCCCGTCGTTCGGCAGCGAGACCTACCGGGGCGCCGGACCCAGGTCGGAGCCGGAGACGCGCGCGCTGGACGGGTTGATGAACCGCATCCGCTTCGCGTTCCAGATCAACTACCACTCCGCCTCCGAGCTCCTGCTCTACGGCGTCGGCTGGCAGGTCTCCACCGCCTCGCCCGACGACCAGATCTTCGAGGCCCAGGCCGGCGACGATGCGGACCCGGCCGTACCGGGCTACGACCCGGACCAGGCCGCCGAGCTCTACACGACCAACGGCGAGACGACCGAGCACGCGCACACGGCCTACGGGACGCTCGCCTACACCCCGGAGATGTCCACCTGCGAGTCGGCGAGCGCTGTCGACCCGGACGACGCGTTCGACCCGGCGGACTGCGAGAGCGGCTTCAACTTCCCCGACAGCGAGACCCTCGTGGAGGCCGAGTTCGAGAAGAACATCCCGTTCGCGCTGGCGGTCGCCGAGTCGGCCGGGAACCCCGCTCACCCGGTCTCCCCGGTGGGGCGCACGGCGCCCGACTTCAAGGTGGACACGTTCGACGTCTCCTACGGCGACCCGCAGACCGTGGCCGTGACGGCGCGGCGCGAGCTGCGGCGCAAGCTGCTGCTCTACACCGTCAACGGCGGCCGCGTGCGCACGGCGGACGTCCGGCAGTGGCGAGGCGGCGAGCGCTACGGCGACCAGGGGACCGACTACTACGCGGAGTTCCGCGGCGTCGTGCGCGGCACGAAGCCCGGTGACCGCGTCCGTGCCTGGTTCACCGGCGTCTCGCCGAAGGGCGCGCGTCGGGTCAGCTCGGCCTTCACCTACCGCGTGGCCGAGGACACCCGTCACCAGGTGCTCGTCATCGCCGACGAGGACTATGACGGCGTGAACCCGACGTACAGCCCGCCCCTGACGTCGCCGAAGTACGCCGCGACCTACGTCCAGGCGCTCCGGCAGGCGGGGCTCGACGCCTCGCTGTGGGACGTCTCCAAGCAGGGGGTGCCGGACCACCTCGGTGTGCTCAGCCACTTCCGCGGGGTGGTCTGGTACGACGGGGAGAACCGGCTGACGCAGGATCCCGACGACGTGGTGACGCAGACGTTCTTCGGGAGCTTCACGGACGCGGCCGTGGCCGAGCGTGAGCAGGACCTGACCATCGCGGTGCGCGACTTCCTGAACGAGGGCGGCAAGCTCGTCGACACCGGCGAGACGGCGACCTACTTCGGTGGGCTGAACAACCTGATCGGTCTCGGCGGCATCTACTACGGCCTCAACGGCGACCCGACCGCGGACTGCGTGGTCACCGGCGACCCCTACAGCGACTGCCTGCTGCTCGCGGACGACTTCGCGCAGTACTACCTGGGGCGCTACAACCGGTCCACGACCGTGACCCCCGCCGGCTTCGCCGGTGCCGGACCGCTCGCCGGCGTGGGCGGGGCCTTCGGTGGGCCGGGGGCGACCGCGAACCCGCTGGACGAGGCGGGCGTGTTCCCGCCCACGAGCGCCGTGCTCTCGCCTGCGAAGTTCCCGCAGTTCGCGAGCGAGACGGTGGGGGCCTACACGGGCGGTTCTGCCGGGCCCTTCGAGCCGATCCAGGGCAGCTGGTACGTCGGCGCGATCCACGTCGACGACTCCTACATGCGACTGGCCAGGACCTTCGACCTCACCGCGGTCCCGGCGTCGCAGACACCCACGCTGAAGGCCAGGCTCTCCTTCGACGTCGAGGAGGGCTACGACCACGTCATCGTCGAGGCGCACACTCCCGGCCAGGACGACTGGACCACCCTGCCCGAGCTCGGCGGCCTGAGCACGACGACCGTTCCGGCCGAGTGCGAGGCGGACTTCCTGCTGGAGGAGCACCCGTTCCTGAAGCACTACCTCACGCCGGGGGACCCGTGCGGGGCGACCGGCTCCAGCGGCGCGTGGAACGCGATGACCGGCAGCTCCGGCGGCTGGAAGGACGTCGGGTTCGACCTGTCCGCCTTCGCCGGCAAGCAGGTCGAGGTGTCGATCACCTACGTCACGGACCCGGGCAGCGGAGTGACCGGCGTCGTCGTCGACGACACGCGCCTCGAGGTGGGCGGTGCGGCCACGCAGGGCGAGGGCTTCGAGTCCGGCCTCGGCGCCTGGTCGCTGCCACCGGCGCCGCCCGGGAGCTCGGCGGGGGCCGGCGGCTTCGTCCGGTCGCAGAACCTCTTCGGTCCGGCGATCAGGACCCGCGACACGGTGCTGCTCGGATTCGGGGTCGAGCAGCTGGCGTCCCCGTCCGCCCGGGCGGCCCTGCTGAAGAAGGCGTTCAGCTCGGTCGGGCTGTCCTGAGCGGTGCACGCCGTGGCCTGACGGGCACAATGTGCGGGTGACCCAGAAGTCCAGATGGTTCGAGTCCCCGGCAGACGCCGACAAGCGGCTGGCCGAGGTGGGGTACCTCTCCGACACGGCCACCTCCACCACCACCTTCCTCGCGGGTGCGCTGGAGAAGCCGCTGCTGGTCGAGGGACCGGCCGGCGTCGGCAAGACCGAGCTGGCCAAGGCGATCGCACGGGCGACCGGGGCCGACCTCGTCCGGCTGCAGTGCTACGAGGGGCTCGACGAGGCCCGGGCGCTCTACGAGTGGAACTACAAGAAGCAGCTGCTCCGCATCCAAGCCGCCGGTGACCAGTCCTGGGACGAGACCCACGACGACATCTTCACCGACGAGTTCCTGCTGACCCGGCCGTTGCTCACCGCGATCCGTCGCGAGGAGCCGACGGTGCTGCTGATCGACGAGGTCGACAAGACCGACGTCGAGGTGGAGGGGCTGCTGCTCGAGGTGCTCAGCGACTTCCAGGTGACCATCCCGGAGATGGGCACGATCTCCGCCGTACGCCGCCCGCTGGTCGTGCTCACCTCCAACGCCACCCGTGAGCTGTCCGAGGCGATCAAGCGGCGCTGCCTGTTCCTGCACATCGACTATCCCGAGTCGGAGCGCGAGAAGGAGATCGTCCTCTCGCAGGTGCCCGAGGTCGAGGAGGACCTGGCCGGTCAGGTCGTCGAGGTGGTGGCCAAGCTGCGCGGCATGGACCTGCGCAAGGCGCCGTCGATCGCGGAGACCATCGACTGGGCCCGCACCCTGGTCGCGCTCGGCACCGGCACCCTCGACGCCGCCGCGATCGACCAGACGCTCGGCGTCGTCCTCAAGCACGCCAGCGACCACGAGCGGGCCGTCCGCGAGCTGCGGCTGCGGTCGTCGTGAGCCGGCCGTGACCCTGCTCGACCGGCACATCGAGTTCGTCGAGGCCCTGCGCGTCGCCGGCCTCCCGGTCTCGCTCGCCGAAGGGCTGGACGCCGTCCGGGCGATCGGCGCGCTCGGCATCGACGAGCGCGAGACCCTGCGGGCGGCGTACGCCGCGACCCTGGTGAAGCGCCAGAACCACCGCCCCGGGTTCGACCAGGTCTTCGACCTCTACTTCCCGTTGCTCATGGGTGACGGGTTCGTCGCCGGCAGCCGGATAATCCGGAGCGAAGGGACCCCGGAACAGGACGAAGAAGGGTCCGAACGCTCCGGACTATCCGGCCCGGACGATCCGACCGACCAGCTGACGGACGGCCCCCAGGCCCTCGCCGACTTCCGAGATGCGCTGACCGAGGCGATGGCGATGGGCGACCCGGACGTCATGCAGCTGCTCTCCCGGGAGGCTGTCCAGCGGTTCGGGCTGATCCGGGGGCGCGGTCCGGGGGAGCAGCGCTGGTCGTCGTACAACGTGATGAACCGGGTCTCGCCCGACGAGCTCGTCGACCGGGTGATGCAGGGTCTCGGCCTGGACACCGGCGACGATCCGTCGACCCGGCGGCTGGTCGAGGCGCAGGCCCGGGAGTTCGAGCGTCGCGTCGATGCAGAGGTACGCCGCCGCGCCGCCGAGGTCCGTGGTCCCCAGCACGTGGCCCGACACACCATCCGGCCCGCCATCGAGCAGGTCGACTTCACCGCGGCGCGCCGGGCCGACCTCGAGCTGATGCGGCGCGAGATCCAGCCGCTGGCCCGCCGGCTGGCCAGCCGCCTCAGCCGGGAGCAGCACGCCCGCTCCCGCGGACCGCTCGACTTCCGGCGTACCGTCCGCGCCTCGATGTCCAGCGGCGGCGTCCCGATGGAGACGCACCACCGACCCCGGCGGCCCGGTCGCACCGATCTCGTCGTGCTCTGCGACGTGAGCGGCTCGGTCGCCAACTTCGCCAGCTTCACGCTGATGCTGGTGTTCGCGCTGCGCGAGCAGTTCAACCGCGTGCGGGCGTTCACGTTCGTCGACGAGATCCACGAGGTCACCGACCGGTTCGAGACCGGCAACGACCCGGCGCAGACGATGAGCGACCTGGCGGCGAGCGCGCGCCACGCGTCGCTCTGGGGCCGCACCAACTACGGCCGCGCGTTCACCCGCTTCGCCGACCAGCACCCCGACGCGCTCACCCCCAAGACCAACCTGCTGGTCCTCGGCGACGCCCGCTCCAACCACACCGATCTCGCGCTCCCCGTCGTCAAGGACCTGGTGTACGCCGCCCGGCACAGCTTCTGGCTCAACCCCGAGCACGTGCGCAACTGGAACACCGGTGACTCGGCCGCACGGGAGTACGGCCGGCTGGTCCCGATGGTCGAGTGCCGCAACCTGACCCAGCTGGGGGAGTTCGTGCACGACCTGGCATAGCGGGCGGTAAAGTAGTCGATTCCCCGAGATCGACCGCCATGACGAAGGACTCCGGCCTTGTCCAGTGATGTTGCCGCCACCGAGGTGGCCAACGAGCAGGCCTACGTCGACACCGTCTACACCCAGCTCGACAAGGCGGCGCTGTCCGCCCAGGAGCTGGCGAAGGAGGGCCTGGCCCGCGGCCGCATCGGCAACGAGGGCGGCCTGGTCGAGCGCGACGCGATGGTCTTCCAGGCGGCGCGCCGGATGGCCACCCTCGACGCGGCCCACGAGGGGCTCGTCTTCGGGCGCCTCGACATGGGCGCGCAGGTGAGCGACGTCCCCCGCTACATCGGCCGGATCGGCCTGCGCGACGAGAACTACGACGTGATGCTGATCGACTGGCGGGCGCCGGCCGCCGCCGTGTTCTACCAGGCCACGCTGGCCGACCCGCAGGGCGTCGTACGCCGTCGCATCCTGCGCAGCAAGGGCGTGCACGTCCTCGGGGTCGAGGACGACCTGCTCGACTCGGAGGACCCCGCGGCCGAGAGCCTGCCGATCGTGGGGGAGGGGGCCCTGCTCGCGCAGCTCTCCAAGGCCCGCGACCGCTCGATGCACTCGATCGTCGCCACCATCCAGGCCGAGCAGGACCGCGCGATCCGCGCGCCCAACAAGGGCGTCGTGTCGATCAGCGGCGGTCCCGGCACCGGCAAGACCGTGGTCGCGCTGCACCGCGCCGCCTACCTGCTCTACGCCGACCGGCGCCGCTACGAGCGCGGCGGCGTGCTCGTCGTCGGGCCGTCGGGGGTGTTCATGCGCTACATCGAGCGGGTGCTGCCGTCTCTTGGCGAGACCGCGGTCGCGCTGCGCTCGCTCGGCGAGGTGGTCGACGGCGTACGAGCGACCCGGCGCGACGAGCCGGCCGTGGCCGAGGTCAAGGGATCGGCTGCGATGGCCGAGGTGCTCCGGCGTACGTCGCGACAGGCCGCGCCCGACGCCCCGCGCGAGTTCCGCATCTTCTACCGCGACGACGTGATCGTGCTCGGCCCGCGCGAGCTCGGCGGCCTGCGTCGCCAGCTGCTGTCGCAGGGGCTGCGCAACCGCACCACCACCCGCGTCGCGTCCACCCTCGTCGACACGATGTGGCGGCAGGTCCGCAGCGAGCGCGGCCGCGACCGCACCAAGGAGGAGTTCGCCGAGGAGATGCGCACCGACGACTCCTTCCTGGAGTTCGCCGCCGCGTGGTGGCCGGTGCTGGATGCCGCCACCGTGCTCGGCTGGCTGCGTGACAACGACCTGCTCGCCCGGGTGAGCGAGGGCGTGCTCGACGACGAGTCGGTGCGGCTGCTGTCGAAGTCGTGGGGCGACGCGCTCTCGGTCGACGACGTGGCCCTGCTCGACGAGCTGCGCTACCTGCTGGGCGACCCTCCGATCGTGAACACGGGGTCGGTCGACGACGAGTACCTCGGCGCCGAGGACGCGTCGCTGCAGGAGCTCTGGACCGCCTCCGACCGGGAGTACGCCGGCCCCGGCGGCTGGACCCCGCCGACCAACCGGGTCGAGGACGACGGCTTCGCGCACGTGCTCGTCGACGAGGCGCAGGACCTGACCCCGATGCAGTGGCGGATGGTCGGCCGTCGTGGTCGCGGCGCCACCTGGACGATCGTCGGCGACCTGGCGCAGTCGTCGTGGCCGGTGCCGGCCGAGTCGGCCGCTGCCCGGGCCGAGGCGCTGGGCGACAAGCCGCGTCACGACTTCCACCTGTCGACCAACTACCGCAACTCCTCGGAGATCTACGACTTCGCGGCCGCGTACGCCGAGCGGGTGGGCCTGGACGCCGACCTCCCCGACGCGGTCCGGTCGACCGGAGTCGCGCCCGCCGAGCTCCGGGTCGACGACCTCGAGTCGGCCGTGCACACGCACCTGACCGAGCTCGCGGGCTCGCTGGCCGGCACGGTCGGGATCGTCGTACCCACCGCGCGGCTGGGTGAGGTCACCCGCTGGGTCTCGTCGTGGCCCGAGTTCGCCGACGAGACCGGCACGCCCGAGTCGCGCATCGTCGTACTCCCCGGGCTGGACACCAAGGGCCTCGAGTTCGACGGCATCGTCGTCGTGCAGCCCCAGGAGATCGAGGACGAGGCCCCCACCGGCCGCGCCACCCTCTACGTCGTCTACACCCGCGCCACCCAGCGGATGGTCACGCTCACCTCCTAGGCGCCCCGGTCGGCGAGCCACGGGCGCGGAGAACTGCCCGGTCGGCGACCTAGTAGCGTTCCCGGCATGCCCGAGAACCGCCCGCAGGACCTCTCTGCCACCGCCGCGCTCGAGGAGCTGCTGGGGCACGAGGCGTGGGCCGTGGTGCGGTTGCGGGACAGCCCGACCGTGACGCTGGTGGGCGGGCCGCTGACCCGGGTGGCGACGCTGGCCGACATCCCGCTCGAGGAGGGGGTGCCCGAGCCGGGGCGGAGGTTCGACCGGCTGGTCGCCGTACCGTTCCGCCAGGTGCTCGAGCGCGGGTTCGTGGCCCACGACGACGGCACCCCGCTGGCGGTGGTGGAGCTCGAGACAGAGCGCGAGGTCCTGCTCGACGAGCTGGTCGCGGCCCTGCCCGACGAGGACGTGGCCTTCGAGGACGCGGGGGGGTTCGAGACCTCCGACGAGGACTACGCCGAGGTGGTCGCCCGCATCATCCGCGAGGAGATCGGCCACGGCGAGGGCGCCAACCTGGTCGTCGGCCGCCACTACCGGGCGCAGCTCCGCGACTGGAGCGCCGCGAAGGCCCTGACCGTCCTGCGCCGCCTGCTCACCACCGAGCGCGGCGCCTACTGGACCTACTGCTTCTGGACCGGTGACCGGTTCCTGATCGGCGCCTCGCCCGAGCGGCACGTCAGCGTGCACGGTGGCGACGTGCGGATGAACCCCATCTCCGGCACCTTCCGGCTGCGTGGTGTCGAGGCCGCGGAGCGCAAGGCCAAGCTGCTGGAGTTCCTGGCCGACGAGAAGGAGATCTTCGAGCTCTTCATGGTCGTCGACGAGGAGCTGAAGATGATGTGCGACATCTGCCACGAGGGTGGCCAGGTGCTCGGACCCTTCCTCAAGCCGATGACGCACCTCGTGCACACTGAGTACCTCCTCGCCGGCCGCACCCGCTCCGACGTCCGCGACGTGCTGCGAGACACGATGTTCGCCGCCACCGTCACCGGCGCGCCGGTCGAGAGCGCGTGCCGGCTGATCCACCAGTACGAGTCCGAGGGACGGGGGTACTACGCCGGCGCCCTCGCGCTGATCGGCCGCGACGAGCAGGGTGCCCCGACGGCGGACTCGCCGATCATCATCCGCACCGCCGACGTCAGCCCCGAGGGCGCCATGAAGGTCACGGCCGGCGCGACCCTGGTGCGCGACTCCGTGCCGGACTACGAGGTGGCGGAGACGCTGGCCAAGGCGGGCGGCATCCTCTCCGCCTTCGGCCTGGTCCCGGGCGCCACGGGCACGCCGTCGGACATGGCCGACCTGATGCAGGACGAGGACGTGCTGATCGCCCTCAACTCGCGCAACCGGCGGCTCGCGAAGTTCTGGCTGACCGACCAGGAGGGCTCCCCGCCGGCGCCGTCGCTGGCCGGGCGGACGATCGCGATCCTGCACGGCGAGGACGACTTCGTGAACATGCTCGCCCACGTGTTCTCGGTGCTCGGCATGGGCTCACGCGTGATCCGGCACGAGTCCTACGAGGACGGGGCCTTCGACGACGTGGACCTCGTCGTCGTCGGGCCGGGGCCGGGTGACCCGCGCGACCACGGCCACCCGAAGATCGCGGCCTACGGGCGCGCCATCGACGGGCTGCTCGCGTCGGGCAAGCCGTTCCTCGCGGTGTGCCTGGGCCACCAGGTGCTGTGCGACCGGCTCGGGATCGCCCTCGACTTCAAGGACATCGTCTTCCAGGGCACCCAGTCCTCGGTGGAGATCGACGGCCGGCAGGAGCGAGTCGGGTTCTACAACACCTTCGTCGGCCGCCTCGGCGAGGACGACCTCCCCGACGGCGTCCGGGTCGAGTCGGACCCGGTGACCGGCGACATCCACCTGGTGGCCGGGCCCACGTTCCGCGGCGTCCAGTTCCACGCCGAGTCGATCCTCACCGAGAACGGCTTCGGCCTGCTCCGTGGGCTGCTGCTGGAGCTGTTGGGCTAGCGGTGGCGACGCCGAGGGTGCTGGTGGTCGACCACTACGACTCCTACACGTGGAACCTCGTGCACCTGGTCGCCTCGGTGACCGGCACCCTCCCCGAGGTCGTCGAGCACGACACCACCGGGGTGCTCGAGCGCGCCGGTCGCGCGAGCCACGTCGTGCTGTCACCAGGGCCCGGACACCCGGCGAACAGCGCCGACTTCGCCCTCGGCGCCGCGGTGTTCGACCTCGGGGTCCCGGTCCTCGGCGTCTGCCTCGGCATGCAGGCCCTCGTCACGTCGTACGGCGGGACGGTGGCCCGCATCGACCCGGCCCACGGCGAGGTCGCGTCGGTGACCCACGACGGGGCGGGCGTCCTCGCGGGGTCCCGTCGCCGTTCGACGCGGTGCGCTACCACTCGCTGGCCGCGGTGGAGGTCCCCGAGGATCTCGAGGTGACCGCGGTCGCCGACGGGGTCGTGATGGCCGTGCGGCACCGCGACCTCCCGCACGAGGGCGTCCAGTTCCACCCCGAGTCGATCCTGTCGCGCCACGGCGCCGAGATCGTGCGCAACTTCCTCGGGGCCGGCCGTGGCTGAGCAGGTCGTCGAGGCCGTGCGCGCCGGCCTCGCCCGCAGCGACCGGGTCTTCTGGCTCGACGGCGGCGGTGCGCGCGACTGGTCGGGACGCCGCTCCCTGGTCGGCGTACTCACCGAGGACGACGTCTCCCTCACCTTCGACGCCGGCCGCCGGGAGGTCACCCGGCACCAGCGCGGCCGCGACGAGGTCGTCGGCACCGACGTCTTCGCGGTGCTCGAGGACGAGATCGCCCGCGACGACGGCGATCCGGACGTGCACTGGGTCGGCTGCCTCGGCTACGCGTCCCGACCCGACCTCCCCGCGCGGTCCTGGGACCACGGACCGGACGCGATCTGGATGCGTTCGCGCGACATCCAGTTCTTCGACCACGGTCGTGTGCCCCGAGCACGCGCCGGCGGCGCGTCGAGGGGCACACGACGCGGATGCCGGGCTGGTACGACGAGGCCTTCGCCCGCGTCCAGGAGCAGCTCCACGCCGGCAACTCCTACGAGGTGAACCTGACCTACCGCGAGGAGCTCGGCGAGGCGACCGATCCGCTCGAGACCTACCTGCGGCTGCGGGCCAGCAACCCCGCGCCGTACGCCGGGCTGCTGAGCCACCGCGGCACCCACCTGCTCAGCAGCTCCCCGGAGCGCTACGCCACGATCGACCGGGAGCGCTGGCTGGAGACGAAGCCGATCAAGGGCACCACGCCCCGCGGCGACACCGAGGCGGAGGACGAGCGGCTGCGCGCGCAGCTCGCGCACGACCCCCGGTTCCGTGCGGAGAACCTGATGATCGTCGACCTGCTGCGCAACGACCTGTCGATGGTGTGCCAGGTCGGCACGGTCGAGGTGCCGAGCCTGATGGAGGTCGAGTCCTACGCCAGCGTGCACCAGCTCGTCTCCACGGTCCGCGGCCGCCTGCGCGACGACGTGACCACGCTGGGCGCCCTGCACGCCCTGTTCCCGGCGGGCTCGATGACCGGCGCCCCCAAGCTGCGCACCATGGGGATCATCGACGACGTGGAGTCGTCGCCCCGCGGGCTCTACGCGGGCGCGTTCGGCTGGATCTGCGCCGACGGGCGGGCCGACCTCGGTGTCGTCATCCGGTCGTTGTACGCCGGGCCGGACCGCGTCTGGCGACTGGGCACGGGCGGAGGCATCACGGTCCGCTCCGACGCGGAGGGCGAGTGGGCCGAGACCCTGTGGAAGGCCCAACGCCTCCGCGCCGCAACGACCAGCTAGTCAGCTCCCGGCGCTCTCGAACCACGGGTGGTGCAGGTCGAGGTACCTCACGTCCTGCATCGCCGACATCTCCTCCTCGAACCGTTCGCGCATCTGCGCGGGCATCTCCTTGGTCTCGCCCTCGCGTGCCTCGGCCTCGCTGCGGAAGCAGACGGTCTGGGTGAACCAGCCGTCGGGCTCCATCGCGATGGTGCCGCCGAGGATCTCGGGCCGCGCCTCCCGGAGGGCGTCCATCGGCTCCTCCATGAAGTGCCGGAACCGCTCCGGGTCACTGATCCGACCCTGGATGATCTGCACGAAGCCGGCCTCGTCCGACCCGCCGCCGAGGAACAACATCGCGTTGTCGCAGTCGTGGAAGGTCACCTCGCCGTCGAAGCACGCCGACATCTGCTGCCACCACTCGCCCTGCTCGGACCGCTCGCCGTTCCTCGTCGCGGCCTCCCGCGACTCGAAGCGCACCACGGCGACGAACTCGCCCTCGTCGGTGACCCCGTAGGTGCCGCCGAGCCAGCCCTCGGCACCCGGCGCGAGCCTCTCGCGCCACTCGTCGCTGAGCCGGCGCATGCGGTCGGTGTCGTGGCACCGACCCTGGATGATCTGGATGAACATCACGTCTCCCCTCTCCCGAGAGGCCGCCCCGATCTGGAACGGTGCACCGATCGACGTTACGCCCGGCGACAGGGCCTGTCACCCGGTCGTGTCGCCGGGACGTTCCAGCGCAGCCGTGCCCGTGGCGGGCTGCGGTTTCCGACTTCTCCGGACGTAAGCCCCGATCCTTCGTATCTTGGGCAGACCGATCCGAGCCAAGGGGAGAACCAGGTGGCGCTCAGCACCAGCGTGGCCGCACCCGCGGTGACCGAACCGGTCGCGGTCGCGCGCCCCCGGACCAGCTGGCCGCACGCCGTCCTGTTCGGCAGCACCGCCTTCGTCGGCGCCGGTCTCCTGTTCGTCGTGCAGCCCCTGGTCGCCAAGCTGATCCTCCCGTCGTACGGCGGCTCGGCCACCGTGTGGAGCACGAGCTCGCTGTTCTTCCAGGTGCTGCTGCTCGCGGCCTACGGCTACGCCCACCTGTCCACCTCGCGGCTCGGGTCGGCCTGGCAGCCGCGGGCCCACCTCGTGGTCCTGCTCCTGCCACTGGTCGCGCTCCCGCTCGCCATCCCGACCGACGCGGCGCCACCCGCCGACGCCTCCCCGGTGCTGTGGCTGCTGCGCACCCTGGTGCTGGTCATCGGGCTGCCGTTCGCGGTGGTCGCGACGACCGGGCCGCTCCTGCAGCGCTGGTACTCCTGGGGCGACCACCGCCGCTCCGACGACCCCTACTTCCTGTTCGCGGCGAGCAACCTCGGCAGCTTCGGCGGCCTGCTCGCCTACCCGCTGCTCATCGAGCCCCACCTGACGCTGGCCAGCCAGCGCGCGTGGTGGTCCGGGGGCTTCTTCGTCTTCATCGTGCTCACGGCGACGTGCGCCCTGTCGGTGCGAGGACGCACGGGCCCCGCGCGGGCAGCGGTCCGGGCCCCGGTCACGGCGCGCCCCGGCCGTCGCCAGGTGCTCACCTGGACCGCCCTGGCCTTCCTGCCGTCCTCGCTCATGCTCGGCGTCACCTCGCACATCTCCACCGACGTGGCGGCGATCCCGCTGCTCTGGGTCGTGCCGCTGGCGATCTACCTGGCCACGTTCGTGCTCGCGTTCGGCCGGACCTCCCGGGTGCCGCCACGACGGGTGACCCAGTGGGCGGTGGCCGCGGCGTTCGCGATCGCCGTCACCTCGATCGGCCTCAACGTCGCCGTCGCGCTCACGATCGCGGCCAACCTGCTGATGCTGGCGCTGGTGGCCTACGCGTCGCACGCCCGGCTCGCGGCGGAGCGTCCGGCCACCGAGCACCTCACCCGGTTCTACCTCGTGGTGGCCACCGGCGGCGCCCTGGGCGGGCTGCTGAACGGCCTGGTCGCGCCGATGGTGTTCGACCGCGTGCTCGAGTTCTCCATCGCCCTGGTCGTCGTGCCCCTGCTCCTCGTGGGCATCGAGCCCGGTGCCCGCCCCGGCCGGATCGGCCGACTCCCGAGCAAGCGCGTCCTCGTGCTCGCGCCGCTGGTCCTGCTCGTCCCCGTGGTGATGCGGACGGTCATCTGGAAGGTCCCCCCGAGCGCCGGGCTGCTGTTCGTGCTGCTGGTCCTCGGTGTCGCCTCCGGCTGGTGGATGGCCCGCCTCCCGCGGGTGATGGCGGTCGCGGTCGTGGTCTTCTTCGTGCTGGCGGCGGCCGGTGACAACCAGGGCGTGATCGAGCGCAGCCGCACCTTCTTCGGCAGCTACACCGTGATGCAGGAGGGCCAGCAGCACGAGCTGGTGCACGGCACCACGACGCACGGGACCCAGTTCCGCGACGCCGGTCGTCGCGGCATCCCGACCACCTACTACTCCCGCTCCGGGCCGCTGGGTGACGTGTTCGACGGCCCGGTCCGCCGGGACGTGGCCGTCGTCGGCCTGGGGGCCGGCACCGTCGCGGCGTACGGCCGGCCCGGCCAGCGGATGACCTTCTTCGAGATCGACCCCGAGATCATCCGGATCGCGCGCGACCCGGCGCTGTTCAGCTACATCGAGGACAGCCCCGCGACGATCAGGACGGTGGCCGGCGACGGGCGACTCGGCGTCGCCGGGGCCGCTCGCGGCTCGTTCGACACCATCCTGCTGGACGCGTTCAGCTCCGACTCCATCCCGGTGCACCTGCTCACCGAGGAGGCGATGCGGACCTACGTCGACCGGCTCGCGCCCGGCGGCCTGCTCGTGGTGCACATCAGCAACCGGATGTTCGAGCTGCAGCCGGTGCTGGCCAGCGCCGCCGACCGGCTGGGGCTCTCGGCCGCCGTCGGCCGCGGGCAGGCCGGTCCCGACGGGGCTGCGGCGAGCGTCTGGGTCGCCCTGTCCCGGGACGACTCCGAGATCGCGAGGCTCCGGTCGCGGCCGGACTGGTCTCCGCTCGGCTCGCGCGAGGTCCGGTGGACCGACGACTACTCGTCGATCCTGTCGGTGCTCAAGTAGCACGAAGGTCCACGCCGGAGCGTGGGCCAGGTGATGGTTGACGCGCGGCGGGCCCCCACCCCGAATCGGCCCCCCGGAGGCGAGTGACCCGCACGCGCGTCGTGATCTCGGACATCGTCATCCCGTCGCCCCGGGACCACAAGGAGGGTCCGGAAGTTCCGCAATTGGGGACTAGACCGCGGACGAACCCGGTGGAGGGGTCGCCCGCAGCCCGTCGCTCAGGAGGCGGTGTTGTTCGCGTCCGAACCGAGGTCGGCCGAGGTGGTGCTGCTCCTGCCGCCCCGCAGGTAGGTGATCTGCACCTTCTCGCCGGGGCGGTGGCCGCGGATCGTGGCCACGAGCGACTCCGAGCCGTCGATCAGCTGGCCGTCGACCTTCGTGATCACGTCACCCTTCTCCAGGCCCGCCTTCGACCCGGCGCCGCCGCTCTCGACCGACTGGAGCTGCGCGCCCTGGGTCAGGGTGTTGCCGCTGACGTCGGAGACCGAGACCGCGAGCCGCGCGTGGGTCGGCTTGTCGCCGTCGGTGATCTGGTTGACGATCGGCAGCACCTCGTCGATGGGGATCGCGAAGCCCAGACCGATCGAGCCGCCCGAGTCGCTCGAGGTGCTGGAGGCGGTGCGGATCGAGGAGTTGATGCCGATCACCCGGCCCGACATGTCGACCAGCGGGCCACCGGAGTTGCCGGGGTTGATGGCCGCGTCGGTCTGGATCGCGGGGTACGTCGTGCTCAGGTCCTGGCCCGGCGACTGCTGCTGCTGGCCCTCGAGCGGGTTCTGCTGCTGCGGCTCCTCCGCGGTGGAGACCGACACGGGCCGGTTGAGGGCGCTGACGATGCCGGAGGTGACGGTGGCGTTCAGGCCGTACGGCGAGCCGACCGCCACGACCGTCTGGCCGACCTTGAGGGTGCCGGACTTGCCGAGCGAGGCCGGGACGAGGTCGGAGGCCCCCGTGACCTCGATGACGGCGATGTCGGTCATCGGGTCGGTGCCGACGACGGTCGCCTTCTTGGTGGTGCCGTCGTTGAAGTTGACCGAGATCGACCCGTTGCCGCCGACGCCGGCCACGACGTGGTTGTTGGTCAGGATCTTGCCGTCCTTGCTGAGCACGATGCCCGAGCCGGAGCCCGCGCCGGAGGAGCCGGTCACGTTGACCTTGACCACCGAGGGGAGCACGGAGTTGGCGACCTTCTCGACCGTCCCGTCGGGGACGGTGGCCGTCTTGGTGGCCTCGAAGTCGCCGGAGGTGTTGGACGTGGTGGAGCCGGTGTCGTCGTCGAAGGCGTGGAAGGCGGCCGCACCGCCGACACCGGCTGCGCCGCCGAGGACGAGGGCACCGACCAGCACGGCGGCCGTGAGGCCGCCACGGCGACGGGGCGGCGCCGGTGGAGGCGCGGTCGCCGTCTGGGTGCTCCCGTAGAAGGGCCCGACCACGGGCGGGAGGCTGCTGGTGGCCTCCGGCTGGTAGTCGGGCCGGTAGGGCGGGATCGGTCGCGTGTGCTCGTCACGCGACGCGCTCTCGTCGGGGTTCTCGTTCGGGTAGCGGTTCTGCTCGTCCATGGCGCCAGTCTCCGCAACGATCCTGAGAGCCACCTTTGGATTGGCTACGACCGCGCCAAAACCTCCGGTGGCGCCATCGTGCCCGGCACGTGGAACCAGAAGACGGCGCCGCCCTCGGACCCGCCGCCCGCGCGCGCCTCGCCGCCGTGGCGGTCCGCGACGGCCTTGACGATCGAGAGCCCGAGCCCCGAGCCGGGCATGGTGCGCGACTCGGCCGAGCGGTAGAAGCGGTCGAAGACGCGCGGCAGGTCCTCGGGGGAGATGCCCGGGCCCTGGTCGGCGACCTTCACCGTGCCCTGGGCCAGCTCGACGCTGACCCGCCCGCCCTCGGGGCTCCACTTGGCGGCGTTGTCGAGCAGGTTGGTGATCGCCCGCTCCAGGGCGGCGGAGTCACCGGTCACCCACCACGGCTCGGTGTGGACGTCGAACTCGAGGGTCGGCGCGCGCCGGCGTACGCGCGTGACGGCCTGCGAGACGACGGCCGCCAGCTCGACCGGCTCGATCCCGGGGGCCGCGGACGGGTCGTCACGGGCCAGCTCCACCAGGTCGCCGATCAGCGTGGTCATCTCGGAGATCTGCCCGCGGACGTCGTCCAGCAGCTCCTTGCGCGACTCCGCGGACAGCAGGGTGGAGGAGTCGGCCTGGGCCAGCAGGTCGAGGTTGGTGCGCAGCGAGGTGAGCGGGGTCCGCAGCTCGTGGCCGGCGTCCGCGACGAGCTGGCGCTGCCGGGCCTGCGAGGCGGACAGGGAGGCGAGCATGGCGTTGAAGGCGGTGGACAGCCGGGCGACCTCGTCGCGGCCCTCGACCGGGATCGGGTCGAGCCGCTCGGTGCGGGCGATGTCCTCGACCGCGGTGGTGAGGCGGCGCACCGGCCGCAGGCCGTTGCGCGCCACGCCCCAGCCGGCGAGCGCGGCGCTGATCATGCCGGCCAGGCCGAAGAGCAGCATCACCAGGCCGAGGCGGCCCAGCATCCGGTCGGTGGAGATCAGCGACTGGGAGAGGACGAGCGCCTGCCCGTCGCCGTCCTGCACGGGCACGGCGACCGCGCGGTAGCGCGCGCCGTCGATGTAGACGGTCCGGGCCGACCAGTCCTCCTTGCCGTCGGCCACGCGGAACTCGGTCTCGCCGGTCTCCGTCGCGGCCGCCCGGTCGGTCCAGGCCACCGGGCCGCGGACGCCGGCGTCGACCACCACCAGCTTCACGTCTCCCGCGCCCAGGGCCCAGCCGGGGACCTGGTTGCGCTCGAGGGCCGCCAACCGGCTCGGGGTCGGCGGCGGCCACGGCACGGTGCGTGCAGCGACCGGTCGATGCTCTCCATGCTCTGCATCCGCACGGTGGCGTACGCCGCGAAGGCGACCCCGGTCACGGCGATGCCCACCGCCATCGTGGTGAGCAGGGTGACGCGGCTGGCCAGTGAGCGGCGGTAGTGGACGTCGCCCCAGAAGTCGCGGTAGCCCACTACGGGGCCTCGCGGAGGACGTAGCCGACCCCGCGGACCGTGTGGATCAGCCGGGGCTCCTCGGCGGCCTCGGTCTTGCGGCGCAGGTAGCCGACGTAGACCTCGAGGCTGTTGGCCGTGGTCGGGAAGTCGAAGCCCCAGACCTCCTCGAGGATGAACGAGCGCTCGAGCACGCGGCGCGGACGGCGCAGGAACAGCTCGAGCAGGTTGAACTCGGTGCGGGTCAGCTCCATCAGGCGGTCGCCGCGGCGTACCTCACGGGAGGCGAGGTCCATCGTCAGGTCGGCGAAGCCCAGCTGCTCCTCGGGGTCGCCGACCTCGGGGACGGCCCGGCGCAGCAGGGCGCGGAGGCGGGCCAGCAGCTCCTCGAGCGCGAACGGCTTGGTCAGGTAGTCGTCGGCGCCGGCGTCGAGGCCCTCGACCCGGTCGCCGACGGCGTCGCGGGCGGTGAGCACCAGGATCGGGACGGTGTTGCCGACCTTGCGCAGCGCCCGGGTCGTCTCGAGGCCGTCGAGCCGCGGCATCATCACGTCCATCACCACGGCGTCGGGGTTGATCCCGCTGATGCCGGCCAGCGCCTCGGCGCCGTCGGAGGCGGTGGAGACCTGGTAGCCGTTGAACTCCAGCGAGCGGCGCAGCGACTCCCGCACGGCCCGGTCGTCCTCGACGACGAGCACGTGCTGGCGCGCAGCGGCGGCGGAGTCGGCGGTCACGGCCCTAGGGTGCCATCCAGCCCTGAGCAATCGCTGAGACTGGGGCAGGACGGCGCCCACAGGTGTCGTCGGTGAGGCGTCAGAGGCGGCGGGCCGCCTCCCCGGCCCGCTCCCCGTAGTGGCCGCCGAACAGGGCGGCGTGCACGAGCAGCGGGAACAGCTGGTGCAGCGGCTGGCGCTCCTCCCAGCCGTCGGCGAGCGGGGTCTCCTCCTGGTAGGCGTCGACGAGCCGCTGCAGGTGCGGCAGCCCGAACAGCGCCAGCATCGCCAGGTCGGTCTCGCGGTGACCGCCGTGCGCGGCGGGGTCGATCAGGGTGCCGTGCTCGGTGGACCACACCACGTTGCCCGACCACAGGTCGCCGTGGATGCGCGCGGGCGGCTCCTCGGGGCCGGCCAGCTCGGTCATCCGGCCGATCAGCCCCTCGACGTCCGCCACGTCCGCTGCTGCCGATGTGGCCCCGGTCGGCGGCCAGCTTGAGGTAGGGCAGCACGCGTCGCGTGGCGAAGAACTCCGGCCACGTCGGCGCGGTCCTGTTCGGGAGCGGGAGGGAGGCGATGTAGCCGTCCTGCGTCGCCGCCGAACGTCTCGGCGCCCGGCGGCGTGCAGCCGGGCCAGGGACCGGCCCAGCCGGGCCGCGCTCTCCGGCGTCGGGCGGGCGGGCTCGATCCACCGCAGGACGAGGCAGTCCGGCTCGACCGCGAGCACCTCGGCGACCTCGACCCCGCCGGCCTCGGCGAGCCAGCGCGAGCCCGCGCGCCTCGACCTCGAAGAAGTCGTCGGGGGCGCCGGCGCGGGTCTTCACCAGTGCCGAGCGTGCCGTCGCTGAGCCGCACCCGGGTCGAGGTGCAGATGTCGCCGCCGGCGACCGGGGTGGTGGCCACCACGGCCTGTGCGAGCAGCTGCTCGACCCGTTCCGCGATCCCACGCATCCGCGCCATCGCTCCACCCTGCCGGTCCCAGGAGCCTGCGCGCCAGTGCGCGGGCTAGTGGGCGGTCCGCCCGAGGTGGGCCAGCAGCCGGGTGCTGGCCGGCGCGGAGGCCGCCACCGGCACCGCCGGTCCGAAGCGCCCGCCGCGCTCGTCCGGGGTCACCACGGCCAGCGCCACGTCGTACAGCCGGGCGGCGAGGTCCTCCGGCAGCCGACGTCGCTGACCCGTCGCGACGGCGACGTCCCAGCCGTGCACGGCGATCTCCAGGGCGCCGACCAGAGCGACGGTGTCGCGGCCCGAGCGCCAGGTCGCCGACCCCCATCGGCGCCGAGGTGAGGCGCTGCTGCCACGCGGCGCGGGTGCGGCAGGCGCGCTGGACGATGCGGTCGACGAGCCGGCCGACCTCGTCCGGCCGCGGCTGCGGGTCGACGTCGACGTGCCCGAGCTCGGCGGCCTCGCCGATCGCGACCAGCGAGTCGTCCATGTGGACCAACAGCTGGCCGAGGTCCCAGTCCCCGCAGGGCGTCGGCAGGGACAGCGGGCTCACCCGCGCGGACTGCAGGCAGGCGTGGGTCCAGGTGATGGCGCTGTCGAGCGCCGCCACCGAGGTCGGCGGCGAGGCGATGGACATCTCAGGCCATCGAGTACGACGCGGGCAGCCTGGCCGGCAGCCCGAAGGTCTCGAACAGCTCGAGGTCGAAGAACGCGCTCACGTGCTGCACGCGCCCGTCGACGAGCTGGAGCACCTGCAGGTGGAAGGGCTCGAAGTGCCCCTCCGGCTGGCGCATGTAGAGGCCGAAGGCGGGCTGGCCGTTGGCCGAGGTGCGGATCATCGGCATGTCCTTGGCGCCGCCCGGGCACTGCTGGTCGATCAGCTTCATGATGTTGCTGCACGCCGGCGTACCACCCGGTGAAGGGGGGCATCTCCCAGATCGGCGTCCTGGGCCAGCATCGTGACCAGCGCGTTGACGTCCTTGTCCCAGAACGCCCGCACGTAGCGGTCGAGCATCGCCTCGAGCTCGGGCGTGAGGTCGTCCTCGACCGTGCCCTGGGTGAGCTGCTTCTCGGCGAGCTGGGCGTGGGCGCGCTGCAGGGCGCTGTTCACGGCCGCGGCGGTGGTCTCGAGCGCGGTCGCGGTCTCCTTGGCCGACCAGCGGAGCACGTCGCGCAGGATGAGCACGGCGCGCTGGCGGGGCGGCAGGTGCTGGAGGGCGGCGACGAAGGCGAGCCGGATCGAGTCGCGGTTGCCGACGACCTGGGCCGGGTCGATGTTGGCGACGTCGACCATCACGTCGGGCACCGGCTCGAGCCACGGCACCTCGGTGGCCTCGACCAGCTCGTCGTGGGCCTGCGCGCCGGGCATCCCCAGCCCGGTCGGCAGCGGGCGGCGGCCCTTGTTCTCCAGGTTGGTCAGGCACACGTTGGTGGCGATGCGGTAGAGCCAGGTGCGGACCGAGGAGCGGCCCTCGAAGTCGTCGTACGCCCGCCAGGCCCGGAGGTAGGTCTCCTGGACCATGTCCTCCGCGTCGTACACCGAGCCGGTCATCCGGTAGCAGTGCGCGGTCAGCTCGCGGCGGTACTGGTCCGCGACCTGCGGGAAGTCGGCCGGCGCGGCTGGGCCGGCGGCTCCGAGGGGGCCGTGGCCTGGTGCGCGGTGTCGAGCGTCGTCATGGGTGCTCCTTCGAGGGTCCAACTCTAGGCACAGGGTACTGACCGGCGGCGAGAGGAGAACTCATCGGTGGGGGTGGACGACGCGCCCTCCGAGCCCGCTGTAACGCGGTGTTGTGGACGCTGAGTGAGCGGTAGACGGCTTGTTCAGCGGCGATAACTCCGCGTTACAGCAGTTGCAGCGCGGTCGAGGGAGGGACTCCAGCTCGGTGAGCAGGGCGCGGCAGGTGCGCTCGACCATGGCGATCACCTCGGCGAAGCCGTCGTCGCCGCCGTAGTAGGGGTCGGGGACGTCGAGGTCGTCGGGGCCCGGATCGGCGGGGGCGAGCGGGTCGAAGGAGCGGAACAGGCGCACCCGGTCGTCGCTCGCCACCGGCCGCGCCGAGGTCGGCGAGGTTCTTCGCGTCCATGGCCAGCAGCAGGTCGCGCTCGAGCCAGCGCGGCGTCGAACTGCTGGGCGCGGTGGGCCGAGGCGTCGTACCCCGCCGCCAGCAGCTGTGCCGCCGCCCGCGGGTCCATCGGCTGGCCGACGTGCCAGTCGCCGGTGCCGCAGCTGGTCACCTCGACCTTGCCGCGCGAGCCCGGCGCTGTCGACCAGCTCGGAGAGGATCACGTCGGCCATCGGTGAGCGGCAGATGTTGCCCAGGCACACGAAGCCGATGCGGTACGGCGTGCCCCGCGGCGCGGGCAGGCTCACGAGGTCTGGCCGGCCTGCTCCTCGGGCGTCGCGCGTCGTACGACGAGCCGGGTCCAGGTGCCGATGTAGACCCGGTCGTCGTCGCCGAGCTCCCGCCGCTGTCCGGGGGGCAGTGCGTCGGTGGGCAGCGGGACCGCTGGCCGGGCCGACGTAGGTGCCGTTGGACGACTGCAGGTCCTCGACCCACCACCGCTGGCCGTCGGTCGTCAGCTGCGCCTGCCGCCGGCTGACCCCGGTGTCGCTGGTGCAGTCGACGTCGGGGTGGATGTTGCGGCTGTTGGACGGGTCGGCCGACGAGCACGCTCTGCGCGGTCAGGGGGACGACGACCGGCAGGCCCGGGCGAGGGGCAGGGGTCGTCGCTCTGCTGGGCGGCGTACCAGTCGGGGTCCACCCACAGCTCGACGACCCACTCGAGCGGGATCGGCGGCGCGAGCGGCGCGGCCGCGGCGACGCGATCGGCCGCGCTCCAGGGACGGGGCGGCGTCCGGCGGCCGGGGCATCGTGCCGGTGGTGAAGTCGTAGCCGCACGCCTCGCAGAACAGCGCCGTGGCACTGGCGGCGGACCCGCAGCTCGGGCAGGCCTGCGCGGCCGGTACGTCCGGGGCCGTCGCCGGCGGCTCGGGGGCGGGTGACGGAGACGCGGCCGCCTCGGGAATGGGCACGCCGCACGTGTCGCAGTAGTCGCTGGAGGCCGACTGGTGCCCGTTGGGACAGGTGACCGGCCCGCTCACTTCTTCACCCGGGTCGTCTTGGTGGAGGCGGTGTCGAGGGCCATCTCGTCGAGCTTGTCGACCGCCCGCCGCAGGCGCACCGTCCCGGTGCCGGCGTCGTCGATGTCGACGATCTTGCGCAGGCGGGTGGTGGCCTCCTCGTTGCCGGTCTCGGCGGCGAGCTGCACGGCGCGGCCCAGCTTGGTGGTCGCGGTGCCGGTGTCGCCCGATGCCTTGGCGGCCAGGCCCTCCTGGATGGCCTCGGCGAGCTCGGCCTGCCCGGTGTAGTGCGCGACCGCGGGGTCGATGCGCGTGGTCAGCGTGTCGTCGCTCGACCACATGGCCTTGACCAGCCCCTGGGCCACGACGTCGGCCCCGACGGCGAGCTGCACCCGGGCCGCGAGCTGCTCCTGCCCGACCGCCTTCGCCGCCAGCCGGACCGCCACGTGGTAGTCGCGCGCCTCGTCGCCCCACGAGCCGGTGGGGTACGCCGAGGTCAGCGCGTTCACCTCCGTGCGGCGCGCGGTGAGGTCGTCGACGGTGGGCGAGACCTGCCGCACGAACAGGACCTGCGCGCCCTGCGGGGCCCAGACCCGCAGCCAGGCCTCCGCGACCCCACGCCCCATCGACTGGCGGATGATCTGCTCGAAGTCGGCGGCCATCTGGTCGGCGGAGGCGATCAGCTCGACCGCTGCCGAGGAGCGTGGTCGCGATTCGGCGTACCTCGGCGACCTGCCAGTCGGACCCGACGCCGCGACAGTCGCACTGGAACTGCCCGCGGGCGCCCTCGATGGCCGCCGTCAGCTGCTCGGGTGTCTCGTGCTGGTTGATGCCGTCGGTCAGCAGGATGGCGTGCTTCTGCGCCAGGCCGGGCACGGTCGCGAACACCTGGGTCGCGAGGCGCAGCCAGGTGCCCATCGCGGTGCCGCCCTTGGGCTCGAAGTCGCCGATGGCGTACTTCGCGGCGGCGCGGGTCTGCGCGTCCATCCGCACCATCCCCAGCTCGCCGTCGGCGGGGAACGCCAGCCGGGCCTCGTGGTTGCCCGCGACGACCGCGAACCACACGCCGTCGAGCACCTGGTCGAGGGCAGCCGCGGCGGCCTGCTGGACCGCGAGGATCTTGTCCTGGCCCATCGACCCCGAGGTGTCGACGATGACGATCTCGCCCGCGTCGCCGGAGCCCGAGCTGCCGGCCTCACCGGCCCCGGCACAGGTCACGGTGACGATCGCGTGGACGTCGCTGCCGCCGTCGGGCAGGAACTCGTTCTGGTAGACCTCAGCTGAGAACGTTGCCATCGTGCGCGTCTTCCTCTCGATGTGTGGTGGAAGTGTCGGGCCTCGGACCGATCCGCGCCAGTGCCACGGTGATGTTGTCCACGCCGCCCTGCGCGTTGGCCCACTCGGTCAGCGCGTCGGCGAGGGCGAGCGGGTCCGGGTCCGGGGCGGTGTCCTTCTCGCGCAGCAGCGCGGCGAGGGTGTCCGCCTCGGAGGCGTAGTTCCACAGGCCGTCGGAGCAGAGCAGCACCCAGCCGCTGCCGTCGAGGTCCACCGACGTCGTCACCGGGGTGTGGTCGGGGGCGTCGCTGCCGAGCCAGCGGGTGATCGCGTGGGCCTGCGGCCCGTTCTCGGCGTCGGCCCGGGACACGCCCGCTGCGATCTGCTCCGCGGCGTAGGAGTCGTCGGTGGTGAGCATCCGTGGCTCGCCCGCGTCCGGGAACCAGTAGGCCCGGCTGTCCCCGACACAGGCCACGACCAGGAGCGACTCGTCGAGCACGCCGGCCACGAAGGTGCACGAGGCCGGGCTCTCCGACCCGGGGGTCGTGTGGGCGATCACTGCGTCGTTGGCGGCGTCGGCGGCCGCCTCGAGCCCCTTGGTCGCTGCGGCGACCCGGGCCGCGGCCGTCCCGATGCCGCTCCCGGACGAACGCGTCAGCACGTCGCGGGCGGCGCGCGCGGCCGCCAGGCTGGCCACGTCGGAGTCGGTGGAGGAGGAGACGCCGTCGCAGACGACGAGGACGGCCCGGCTGCCCGGGTCCGACCGGGCGTCGAGCGCCATCGCGTCCTCGTTGCGCGAGTGACGGACACCGCGGTCGCACACCCCGGCCACCCACGGGGCGGGCTGCTCGGTGAAGTGGTCGCGCATGCTCCGGGCCTTGGCCCCGCACTCGGTGCAGTAGCCGTCCTCGGCGACCACGCCGCCGCACTCGTGGCACGCGGGCGGGCCCGGGGGGGCCGCCGCGGCCGTGTCGAGCGGCGACTCCTTGCCGGGAGGCGGCGCCTCCAGCGTGGGCTCGAGCGCCACCACGGGGCTGGGGCCGAGGTCGGCGCCGCACGCCTCGCAGTACTGCTCGCTCGCGCCGACCGGCGCCTGGCAGGTCGGGCAGGCTGTCAGCTGGGTCATCGCAGGGTCCAGCGGCGTACGGCGTTGGCGTGGTCCACGAGGCTGATCTTCTCCTCACGGGAGGGCGCGTAGAGCGCCAGGTCCCGGTAGGCGGCCTCGAGCCCGTCGCGCAGGGACGACTCGTCCGCCGGTCGCCCGCCGATGCTGACGGCGGGGTCCACGCCGTCCTTCTCCACGATCTTCAGCGCCGACTGCAGCACGCCCACGCGGAAGCGGGAGCGGTCCACCGGGTCGATGGTGAGGTTGTCGATGCTCTGCAGGGCGTCGGCCAGGGACCGGAGGCCGCCTCCCGACTCGGCCTGGAGCCCGGCTCGTCGTCTCCGCGCCGTGGTGAAGGCACGGCTGGTCGGCGGCACCAGGTCGAGGGCTCGGATCGCGCCCTCGGTGTCGCCGCGGGCCGACCGGATGCGGGCCAGGCCGAACGCGGCCGGCGCGATGTAGCTCGCGTCGGTCCGCGCACAGGCGACGTAGAGCGACTCGGCCACGTCGCCCTCCCCGCCGGTCTCGCACGCGAACGCGAGCGCCAGCTTGGGCGCGAGCTCGCCGGGCACCTGGCCGTAGACCGCGTTGAAGGCGCTCTGCGCGTCGGTCGTGCGGCCCCGGGCGAGAGCGACGAGTCCCGACATCCAGGCCGCGCGCCACTCCCAGGGATCGTCGACGAGCAGCTCCTGCGCCGCCGCGTCGGCCTCGTCGTGCCGGCCGGCCTCGAGCGCCGCGTGCGACCGGGCGAGCAGCACCTCGGGGCTGGTCTCGGGAGCGGTGCCCAGCACCGCCAGCCGCTCGACCGGGTCCTCGATGCTGACCGAGTGCAGCCAGCCGGCCTGGGCGTCGCCCTCGTCCACGCGGAGCGTGGGCAGGTCCTGCCAGTCGAGGACGTCGTCCGAGACGGTCGGCGAGCCGAACAGCAACGAGGAGGTCGAGTGCTCCGCGGCGCCCTCGCGCTCGAGCGCGACGACCTCGCGGAGCACGCCGAGCAGCTGCACGCGCAGCTCGTCGGCGGACACGAACCGGTCGGCCGGGTCGGGCGCGCAGGCCTTGAGCAGCAGGCGGTAGAGCGAGTCGTGCTTCTGGAACAGCGGTGTCTGGTCGACCGGCGGGAGGCTCGCCACGTAGGTGCTCTGGTAGCCGCGGAACTCCATCGTCAGCACGGCCAGGGTGCGGCCGATCGTGTAGATGTCGGAGGCGACCGAGGGCCCGACGACCGGCACCTCGGGCGCCTGGTAGCCGACCGTCCCGTAGATCGCGGAGTCCAGGTCGTCGAGGCGTCGTACGCCGCCGAGGTCGATCAGCTTGACCGCGTCACCGACCTGGATGATGTTGTCCGGCTTGAAGTCGCAGTAGATGAGGTTGAGGTCGTGGAGGTACTGGAAGGCCGGCAGGACCTCGATCAGGAAGGCGATCGCCTGGTCGACCGGGCAGGGCGTCGTAGCTCCCACCGGCGGCCTTCATCCGCTGCTTGAGCAGCTGCTTGAGCGAGGTGCCGCCGACGTACTCCATCACGATGTAGCCGGCGCCCTCGTGCGTCACGAAGTTGTAGATCTCCACGATCAGCGGGTGCTCGACCTGGGCCAGGAACTGCCGCTCGGCGATGGCCGCGGCGAGGGCGTCCGGGTCCCCGGAGTTGAGCAGGCCCTTGAGGACCACCCAGCGGTCGGACACGTTGCGGTCGCGGGCGACGTAGATCCACCCGAGCCCGCCGTGCGCGAGCGCTCCGGCCACCTCGTACTGCCCGCCCACCAGGTCGCCCTCCTGGAGCTTCGGGGCGAAGGAGAAGGGGGTGCGGCACTTCGGGCAGAACCCCTCGGTGCGGCCGGGCTCCCCGTCGCGGGACCGGCCGACCGGCGCCTCGCACCTGGGGCAGGTCCGGCGGTCCTCGGGCACCATCGGGTTCTTCATGATGGCCAGGGCGGCGTCGACCGCGGGGACGGGCGGGATCGAGGTCAGGCCCGCGCCCAGCCGGGCACCCCTGAGCCGGGTGGAGGTGGTGCCGACGCGTCGGGTGATCTTGCTGCCCCCCGCGGCCGCGCGGGCCGAGCCCAGGGCCGTGGAGGCGAGCCGGTTGGAGGCGCGGGACACGGTCGAGGGGGCCTCGCCCACCCCGGCGGGGAGACCGGACGCCGAGGTCGCCGTGCTGACGGCGCCGGCCCCGGCTCCCGGTGTCCCGCACACGTCGCAGTAGCCGTCGACGACTGTTCCGGTGCAGCCGGGCTGGGTGCACGCCCCGGCCGCGGCACCGATCGAGGTGCCCGAGGAGGCGAGCGGGGCCGCGCCGGCGGGTGAGCCGCAGACGTCGCAGTAGCCGTCGAGGATGCTGCCGGTGCAGCCCGGTTGCGTGCAGGCGACGGTCGTCATGGGGTGACTCCACGGGTCGGTGCGGTGCCGGCGCCGGGTCGTCCCGGGCCGGCCTGGACCGCGGTCAGGTAGGCCTGGTGGGCCGCGACCAGGGCCCGGGCACGCACCAGGTCCGCGGGCGTCGCGTCCAGGACCTCGTCGGCCCGGCGCTGCAGGTGCTCGAGGTCCTCGACGGCGCCGCGTCCCACGCCCAGGGCGGTGGCCTTGGCGGCGTACGCCTCGAGCCGGCCGCGGAGCTCGTCGCGCTCGGTGAGGGCGCTGGCGTAGGCGTCCTGCGCCATCGTCATGGCCCGTCCCACGGCGTCGAGCCGGACCAGGTAGGCGTCCACCGCCGCGGGGTCGGTCGGGACGGGACCCAGGGCGGAGACCTCGGGCACGGCGAACCGCGGGGCCGGCGTCACTGCGGCGACGCAGCGCGCGGCCAGGTCGCGGAGGGCCGCACCCCGGGCCTCCAGCTCACCGCGGAGGGCCCCGGCCCGCTCCTCGTCGTGGGCGTCCGCGCGTCGGTTGGAGGCCCCGACGATCAGGTCGCGCTCGGCCCGGGCCACGTCGCTCTCCAGCGGGCCGAGCAGCCCGCCGACGCTCGCGCCACGCTCCGAACGCGCCTTGACGTCGGCGACCCTGGTGTCGAGCCTGTCCAGCGTCGCGGCCGCGGAGTCGTGGGCCGAGGCGGGCTCGCGGTCGACGAGGTCCCGGACCCGCTCGACAGCGGAGCGCAGGTGCCGGAGCCGGGCGGTGGTGTCGGCCTCCGAGGCGTCCAGCCCGAGGCGGGCGCGCAGTGACGTCGCGAGGGCGTCGGACAGGCGGCAGGCCTCGGGCAGGGAGACCGCCAGGGCTCCACTCGTCGGTCCCGCGGCGCCGGAGCCCGTCGGGAGCTGACGGGTGGCGTCCAGTCGGCCCCACACCAGGGTGGACAGCCGTTCCAGCTCGGCCGGGCCGACGCGACCGGAGTCCCAGGTCGCCACCAGCAGGTCGTGGCGGTCGGCCACGGCCTTCCACAGGGCCATCGAGAGCAGCATGTCGCCGGTGAACGCGGCCTGGTCCCGGGACTGCAGGGCGGCCTCGTCGAGGACGTCGAGCTCGGCCTTGCGCTGGTCGCGCCACCGTCCCAGGGCCTCGAGGTAGCGCAGGGCGTCGACGGAGGCGAGGGGCTGGCCCAGACGTCCGGGGGCGGCCGGGGCGGCGCCGCTCGTCGTCACGGCGATCACGGCTCGCGTCCGTAGACAGCGGCCGGCGGCTGCGGGGCCTTGCCGAGCGAGTCGGCCAGCCACCGCTGGTAGTTCCTCGCCCACTGGCCGTCGCTCTTCATCTTCGCGATCACGCCGTTGACGAAGCGCACGAAGTCGACGTCGCCCTTGTTGATGCCCAGGCCGTACGGCTCGGCGGTGAAGGCCGGCTCCTTGACCACCTCGGCGTAGGGGTCCTGCGCCGCGAGGCCGGCGAGCACCGTGTCGTCACCGGTGATCGCGTCGACCTTGCCCTGCTGGAACAGCACCAGGCACCCGGTGTGCGCGTCGGCCCCCACCGGCTCGAGACCCTTGAACGTCCGCAGCTTGTCCATGCTCGTGGACCCGTTGGGCGCACAGACCTTCTTGCCCGTGAGGTCCTCCATGCCGGTGATCCGGCCGCCGCTCGCGGTCTTCTCGCCGAGCCGGACCAGCACCTTCTGGCCGGAGCGGTAGTACTCGCTGGAGAAGGCGATGTCCTTCCAGCGGACGCAGGTGATCGTCATGTTGCGGGCGACGATGTCCACGCTCCTGTCCTGCAGAACGGGCAGCCGCTGGGCCGCCGTGACGACGCGCAGCTCGATCCGGTCGGGGTCGCCGAAGATCGCCTGCGACACGGCGTGCAGCAGGTCGATGTCGAAGCCCTCGATCTGCCCGCTGATCGGGTTGCGGGCCCCCAGCAGGAGGGTGTCGGCGGAGACGCCGGCGATCAGGCGGCCGCGCTTCTGGATCCGCGCCATCGTCGAGTTGTTCGGCATGTCGCCCGGGGTGGGCAGGGTGTCGGCCGGTGCGTAGGTCTTGAGGCAGTTGGCCGTGGTCACGTCGCCACCGGAGGGCGCGGCGGCAGCGGGTGGCGCGGCTGTCGGAGCCGGCGTCGCGCTGGGCCTCGGCACCTTCGTGGTCTCGTAGACGCCGCCCGACGAGCACGCGGTGAGCAGCAGCCCGAGCGCGAGGGTCGCCACCGTGAGGCCTGGCGCGTCGGGGGCTCATCGGTACTCCTCCAGCCGCTGCGAGACGCCCCACCAGGCGAACAGGGCGGCGACGATCCCGGCCAGCAGCCCCAGCACCGAGGCGAAGGCGAGCCAGCCGCCCGCCTGGTCGAGCTGGGACGCGGTCTTCTGGCCCAGGGCGGTCAGCTGCCGGTCCGAGCTCGTGTCGAAGCGCGCGAACGAGGTGTTCCCCGACGAGGAGGTGGTGCCGGTGGCGAGCTTCACGGCGGCGTCCCAGTTGCCGCCGTCGTCGAGCGTGCGGATCTTCCGGTGCACCGCGGCGTAGCCCGACCAGGGGAGCGGCTCGAGGTCGGCGGACGCGGAGTTGCCCTCCAGCCGCGCGATCTGGGTGCGGACGACCGTGTCCGAGGCCTTCCAGGAGGCCTCGAAGGGGGCGCCCGACCCACGGGCGATGAGGGTCAGGCTCTCGTTGGACTTGGCGTCGAACCCGGCGATGCGCGCCTGCGCGGTGGACAGGGTGGCGGCGTAGACGCCGTCGCGCACGGTGTGCACCTTGCCGCTGATGCCGGCCAGGCCGGCGGTGCCCGCGGCCAGGGTGACGAGCACGATCACGGCGGCGGCCGCCAGCGGCACGTTGACGTAGCGGCGGGTGCGGCGGGCCAGCCACACCAGTCCGCCCGCGAGCACCAGCAGCGTGAGCAGTCCCGTCAGGAGCAGCCACGTGACGGCGGACCCCGCGTTGTCGAACTCGGCCGCCACCCGCTCGTTGTTGGCGTCGACCAGGCTGGTCAGCGGTGGGAGCGCGTCGGCGCGGAGGTCGGCGCTCGCGTCCTTGAGGTACTGCGCTCCGATCGGCAGCGCCTGCCGGTTGTTGGCGCGCGCCTGCTCGATCTCGCTGGCGTAGGTGACCAACGCCTGGTTGAGGGCGCCGAGCGCGGCGCCGTCGGCAGGCTGGCTCCGGGCCGCCTCCGCGATCAGCTTCGAGGCGGACGTGACCGCGGCCGTGTAGTCGTCGCGCTGCGCGGCGGGCTCCAGGCCGCCGACCAGGAAGGCGTTCGTCGCATCGGCGTCGGCCTGGACCACGTTGTTCTGGACGGCCTGCACGCGCACGAGCTGGTCGGTGTTGGCACCGGCGCGCGAGAGGGCGCCGTCGGCGGCCCGGAACGACCAGCCGGCGGCGAGGCCGAAGAGCAGGGCAGCGACGACGGTGATCGCACCGACGGCCTTGAGCCGGCCGGGCGTGCCCTCGAAGCCGGCCCGCACGACGTGCCGGAGGCCGGCGACCTGGCGGGCGGCGTACGACGGGGGCGCGGCCTGGGCCGGTGCGCCGCCGGGGACCGGCTCCGGCGCCGGGACCGCCGGCTGGGCGGTGCTCCTGATGGTCGTCATGTCGCATCCTCCCCCGGAGACGGCGCGGGGGCCCGGTCCGACGCCTGCTCGGAGAGCGGCTCCTCGTCGAAGTCCTGGGCCACCAGCTGCCGGAGCTGTTCGAGCGTGGGGGCGGTGTCCTCCCTCAGGCGCCAGGCGTGGTGCCCGATGGCCGCCTCGAGGGCGTTGCGCGCGAACCGGCCGTTGCCGAAGCTGTCCCCGCGTGGCGTGCGGCCCAGCACCTCACGGAACCGGTCGGCGGCCTCGGGGAGCACGTCGTAGTCGGCGCCCGCCGCCAGCTGCAGCAGGATCGCGACCAGCTCGTCGTCGGTGTAGTCCTCGAACTCGATCGTGGTGCGGAAGCGGCTGGCCAGGCCGGGGTTGGCGGCGATGAACGCCGCCATGGGCGCGGGATAGCCGGCCACGATGACGACCAGGTCGTCGCGGCGGTCCTCCATCTCCTTGACGAGGGTGTCGACCGCCTCCTGGCCGTACTGGTCGCCGCCGACGGCGGTGCCGGTGAGGCTGTAGGCCTCATCGATGAACAGCACCCCGCCCGCGGCGGAGGCGACGACGTCGGCGGTCTTGGTGGCCGTCTGGCCGAGGTAGCCGGCGACGAGCTCCGAGCGGTCGACCTCGACGAGCTGGCCCTGGGAGAGCAGCTCCAGGGCGTGGTAGATGCCGCTGACCAGGCGGGCCACCGTCGTCTTCCCGGTGCCGGGGTTGCCCGTGAAGACGAGGTGCCGGGTGATCGTCGGGCTCTTCAGGCCCGCCTCGCCCCGCAGCTTCTCGACCCGCAGCAACGCGACCTGGCGGTGCACCTCGCGCTTGACCCGCTCCAGCCCGATCAGTCCGTCGAGCTCCGCGAGCAGCTCGTCGAGGCTCTTCTCCGGCGTGACGGGCTGGTCCTCCGCGGGCTCCGGCCGGGCGGGCGCTGCGGCCACGGCGCCCCCTCCGGCTCGCGGTGGCGGGGTCGTCGGCACGGCCGCGAGCTGCACGGCCGCGAGCTGCGCCGCCGCTGCGACGGAGGCGTTGCCGATCACCCGCATGGTCGGCTCGCCGAGCAGGCAGGCCGCCGAGGCCACCTCGGCCAGCCCCCTGGCGTAGTCCGCGGCGAGGGGCGAGCCCTGCGCCGACAGTGAGCTGAGGGTCGCGGTCGGGGAGTCGCGCCACCGTCGACCACGGCTCGCCGCGTCGAAGAAGTCCTGGGTCGAGGTCGCGCCACCGGCAGCGTCGGCCCAGTCGGTGGCCGCCCGCGGCGCGGACTCGGCCACGGCCGCCGCCAGGGCCAGCGCCTCCGCCCGCGCGGCCTCGGCGTCGGCGCCCGCGGAGGCGGCGACCTTGGCCAGCGCGTCGACGGCCTCGGAGAGGCCGAGCGTCCCTCCGCTCATCACGCCTCCCGCCCGCTCGGGGGCTGCAGCGGCCCAGCGGCCGGATGAGTGGCCGGATGAGTGGCCGGACCGGTGGTGGGTCCCTCGGCGAGGTTCAGGTCGCCCCCGGTCGAGGCGGTGCCGAACTTCTCCTGCAGGAAGCGGCCGTGCGCGACGAGCGCGGCGGCGTCGTCGCGACACACGGCGTCGAACACCTTGTCCATCGTGGCGGCGAGCAGGTCCAGCTGGTCGATCAGGACCATCAGCGAGGACTTGCCGCGGTCGACGGGACGGTTGTCGGCGAACTGTCGGGGCAGCCGGAGATAGCCGGAGACCGCCTCGGGGAGGTAGTCCGTCGCGGTCGCCATCACGGAGTAGGCCTGGGCGCTGCCCATGCCGAGGCTGGCGAGCCGGGGGATGGTGTCGCGGACGACCCGGTCCACCCGGCGTACGCGTGACGCGACCGGGGCGGGCACGGCGCCTGCTGCCACCAATGCCTCGACGCGAGCGAGCGCGGCGAGCAGGTCGTCGCTGGTGGGTACGGCGGGCGCGGCGAAGTCCGGACGTGCTCCCGGGCGGCCCTGTGGGCGCACCCCCTGATCGCGACGGCCGAAGAGACGGCCGAGGAACCCACCCGACATGCGCCCACTATCCCTTGCGGTGACTCGTCGTCACGGCGATTCGCCGAGGTCGAGCGACCCGTGCTGCACCTGCGTGTCCTGCTGCTCGACGCGCTCGAGGTAGGCCCGCGACTTCGTCACCTCGGTCTCCAGCGTCCCGATGGTGGCGGCCATCGTGTCCAGGGCCTGCACCTTGAAGGTGTCGATGGCATCCATCGTGGCGTAGATGTTCGCGAAGGCCGCCTGCAGCTGCGGCAGGCCGACGGTCGCCGACGCGGCCTGCTCCTGGATCCGCACCGAGTTGTCGCGGAGCATCTCGCTGGTCCGCTCGATCATGCCGGAGGTGGTGGTGTTCAGGGCCGTGATCTGGTCGAGGACGAGCTTCTGGTTGCCGAGGGCCTGCGCCACGATGACGGCGGTGCGCAGCGCGGAGATCGTCGTGGTCGACGCCCGGTCGACGCCCTTGATCAGCTCGATGTTGTTCTTGATGACGATGTCGATGGCCAGGTAGTTCTGGATCGAGACCGCGAGCTGGGTCAGCAGGTCCTGGTGCTTCTGGCGGACGTAGAACAAGACGTCGTCGCGCAGGGCCCGGGCCCGCTCGGGGTCGCTGGCCTCGAGGTCGGCGATCCCCGCGGCGAGCCGGGCGTCGAGGCGCTCGGCGACGTAGACGTACTGGTTCAGGCGGGCCATCGCGTCCCAGAGCAGCTGCTTCTCCATGGTGAGCGCGGCGTTGTCCTTGCCGAGCTCGTCCTGTCCTTCGCGCAGGGCGTGCAGGATGCCGTCGAGGTGCTTCTCGGCCGACTGGTACTTGCGGAAGTAGTCGGTCACGCGGTCGCCGAACGGGATCATGCCGAGGAGCTTCTTGGCCCCTGTGGCCTCCTTGGGGTCGAGGTCCTCGACCGTCCGGCGGAGCTCGAGGAGGGTGGCACCCACCTTCGACCCCTCCGACAGGCCGCCCTCCTGCAGCGCCTTGACGGGGGACTTCAGCAGCCGGTTGGACGTCTCCGCGGCCTGGCGGATGTCGGTGTCGCCCATGGTCCGCACGTCGGTCGCCTTGGCCGCGAACTCGGGCGAGCGCGGGGTGGCGCTGAGCAGCGCGGTGAGGTAGCCGTCGACCTTCGCGTCCAGGCCCGGCAGGGCCGCGGCCTCCACGGCCGGCGCCATCTGGGGGGCGGCCGTGGTGGCGACCGCGGCCGGGGGAGCGGGCGCCGTCAGCGCCAGCGCCGACTCGGTCGCGGCCGGCGGCTGCAGGGGGGCGGGCTGCTGTGCATCGGTCATGGTCGTCTTCCTCAGCGGCGGTCGGGGTGGGGGAAGATCGCCTCGAGGATGATCGAGGCGATCGAGATGACGATGGAGCCCCACAGGGCGGTCCAGAAGCCGTCCACGTGGAAACCGAGGTCGATGCCGTCGGCGATCGCGCTGGTGAGCAGGAGCATCAGCGCGTTGATCACGAGCAGCATCAGGCCCAGGGTGACCACGATCAGGGGCAGCGACAGCAGCCGGACGACCGGGCGGACGAAGGACGTGACCAGCCCGAAGATCGCTCCCACCACCAGCAGCGTCACGAGCCTCTCGGTGTCGGTGCCACCGGTGAGGGTGATCCCGTCCAGGAGCCAGGTGGCCGCGCCCAGCGCCAGGGCGTTGACCGCGAGCCAGGTGAGGAACTTCATGCGGTCAGCGTAGTGGTCTACGCGTGCAGCGAGAGGGCTTCGAGCATCGAGGCCTCCGCGCCGGCCAGATGTTCGGCCAGCTCGTCCGCAGCGGCGTCGAGGTCGCTCTTCTCCAGCAGGGAGAGGAGGTCGGCATGGGAGTGCACCTGCTCGACGGCGTTCCCACGGGCCCGGTCCACGTGGGCCAGGGCGAGCCGGACCTCGGCGTGCAGCGAGTCGGCGACCGCGACCAGCCGGGCCGACCCGGTCAGGGCCGAGAGGGCGCGGTGGATGTCGAGGTGGGCCGCGGTGAACTCGGCGGTGCTGTGCTCGGTGTCGGTGAGGTCGGAGAATGCCTGCAGGGCCCGGCGTACCTCGTCGCGCAGGTGGTCCTCGGCCTGGTCCCAGCGGCGTACGCCGGCGGTCTCGATCACCACGCGCGCGTGGCAGACGTCGCGGACCTGCTCCGGGTCGAGCCGGCGCACCTGGGTGCCCTTGTTGGGGACCCGGTCGGCCAGCCCCTCGGCGACGAGGATGGCGAGGGCCTCGCGCACGGTGGAGCGGGATACCCCCAGCGCCGCCGCGAGCGCCATCTCGCGCAACGGCGTGCCCGGGCCCAGCTCGCCCTCGAACAGCGAGCGCCGCAGCTCATCGGCCACCCGGTCGACGGTCGAGACCGGCTCCAGGCTGAGCGTGGCGAAGGGGTCCGAGAGGGCTGTGTCATTCATGACAGTCCGATTGTCCGACAATTCTTTGCGTTGTGCACCCCTGGTGGCGCACACTGGGATTGTCGGACAATCCGGCAATCTGACAGAAGCACGCCGACACCCGGTCCGAAGGAGGGCAGATGAACACGCATCACGAGGTCGAGGAGCTCGCGTGGGGCCTCGACTACCTGATGGTCGAGCCGAACCACTTCCGCGTCGACTACACGATCAACCCGTTCATGCACCTCGACGACCAGCCCGACCCGGTGCGTGCGCGTCAGCAGTGGAGGGCGATCATCGCGGCGATCGAGGCCGCGGGTGGTCACGTCGAGACGCTGCCCCAGCTGCCCGAGGCCCCGGACATGGTCTACGCGATGAACCTCGGCCTCGCCGTCGACGGGGACGAGCGCCAGGTGGTGCTCTCGCACATGCGCTACGCCCAGCGCCGGATGGAGACTCCCGCGGCCGCCGAGTGGTTCGCGGGCCACGGCTTCACCCGTCGCTCCGTCGGTCGGGACGGGGTCGGCGCCCACTTCGAGGCCGGCGACGCCTTCGCCTGGCGCGGTGAGCTGGTCGTCGGCTACGGGCCCCGCACCGAGGAGCTCGCCCTCAAGCACCTGGCCGGCGAGCTCGGCGTGAGCGTGCGCGGGTTCCGGATCACCAACCCCGGGATGTACCACATGGACATCGGGTTCTGCCCCCTCGACGACACCCACGCGATGGTCGCGCCGACGGCGTACGACGAGGCCTCGGCCGCGGCCCTCCTCGCCCTGGTCCCTGACCCGCTGGTGCTCACCGAGGAGGAGGCGCTGACCTTCTGCGCCAACTCGATCGTTCTCGGGCGCACCGTCGTGATGCCTGCCTGCCCCGACCGCGTCCGCTCCCAGCTCGAGGCGTGGGACTTCGAGGTGGTGATCGTCGAGGTCGACGAGTTCCTCAAGGGCGGCGGCGCCATCCGCTGCCTCACCAACCCGCTCGACGTACGCCTCGGTCGCGACCTGGCGCCCGTCGCCGGAGGCCGCGTCACCCTGCCGTGAAAGCGCATAGGTTGGTCCGGTGAGCCACCAGAACCCCCCTCGCCCCCGGAAGGCCGTCGCGGCGATCCCGACGTACGTCGCGGGCAAGCCGCCCGCCCCGCGCCCTGGCCAGCAGGTCTACAAGCTCTCCTCCAACGAGAACCCCTTCCCGCCGCTGGCCGGGGTCGTGGAGGCGGCGGAGGCAGCGGTGGCGGTGATGAACCGCTATCCCGACATGGGCAACACCGCGCTGTACGACGCGCTCGCCGACCGGCTCGGCGTACCTCGGGAGCGGCTCGCCGCCGGCACCGGCTCGGTCGCCGTGCTCTACCACCTGCTGCAGGCGTTCTGCGATCCCGGTGACGAGGTCGTCTACGCCTGGCGCTCCTTCGAGGCCTACCCGATCGCCGTCTCCGCGACCGGCGCCGTGTCGGTCCAGGTGCCCGTGACGACTGATGGCCGGCACGACCTCGACGCGATGGCCGCCGCCGTGACCGACCGGACGAAGCTCGTGATCGTGTGCACGCCGAACAACCCGACCGGACCCTCGGTGAGCGACGCCGACCTGCGGGCCTTCGTGGCCACGGTGCCCGACCACGTCCTCGTCGTGGTGGACGAGGCCTACCGGGAGTTCGTCCGCACCGACGACCCGGTCGACGCCCTCGGCCTCCAGGCGGCGCACGCGAACGTCGCCGTGATGCGGACCTTCGCGAAGGCCTACGGGCTGGCCGGCTTCCGGGTCGGCTACCTCGTGGCGCACGAGGAGGTGGCGGCGGCCGTCCGTGCGTGTGCGCTGCCGTTCGGGGTCTCGACCATCGCCCAGGCCGCGGCCGTGGCGAGCCTGGCCGCCGAGCCCGAGCTGCTCGAGCGGGTGGGGGCCATCGTGGCCGAGCGCGACCGCGTGGTCGCCGCGCTGGCCGCGCAGGGCTGGACCGTCCCCGACGCGCAGGGCAACTTCGTCTGGCTGCCGTTGGGAGATCGGACCCCGGAGCTCGTCGCCGCCGCGGAGGCCGCGGGCATCACCGTCCGGCCGTTCGCCGGCGAGGGGGTGCGGGTCAGCATCGGGGAGCCGGCCGCCAACGACCTCCTGCTCGAGGTCACCGCCGCCTTCCCGAAGTGATTGAAACGCCAACTATCGGGCATACTGACGGCATGGTGACTCGGGACTCGACGTACGTGGAGCAGGGCGAGAGCTTCGACCGCGACATGAACTACCTGCCCGACCGGATCACGCGTGACTCCGAGCGCTGGCCGGTCGAGCCCGGGCGCTACCGGCTGGTGGCCGCGCGGGCGTGCCCCTGGGCCAACCGCACGATCATCGTGCGCAGGCTGCTGGGCCTCGAGGACGTGATCTCGATGGGGCTGTGCGGGCCGGTGCACGACAAGTTCAGCTGGACCTTCGACCTCGACCCGGACGGCGTCGACCCCGTGCTGGGCATCCGCCGGCTGCAGGAGGCGTTCTTCGCGCGGGACCCCGGCTACGAGCGCGGCATCACCGTGCCGGCGATGGTCGACATCGCGACCGGGCAGGTCGTCACCAACGACTTCCCGTGGATCACCCACGACTTCTTCTTCGAGTGGCGCGACCACCACCGTCCCGACGCTCCGGACCTGTGGCCCGACGACGTCCGCGAGGAGATGGACGCCGTGATGAAGCGGGTCTTCACCGAGGTGAACAACGGCGTCTACCGGTGCGGGTTCGCCGGGTCGCAGGAGGCGTACGACGACGCCTACGACCGGCTGTGGACCACGATGGACTGGCTCGAGGAGCGGCTGGCCGACCGTCGCTTCCTGATGGGCGACGCGATCACCGAGGCCGACGTACGCCTGTTCACGACGCTGGCCCGCTTCGACGCGGTCTACCACGGCCACTTCAAGTGCAACCGCAACAAGCTCATCGAGCTGCCCCACCTCTGGGGCTACGCGCGCGACCTGTTCCAGACCCCGGGGTTCGGCGAGACGATCGACTTCGACCAGATCAAGGAGCACTACTACGTCGTGCAGAGCGACGTGAATCCCTCGGGGATCGTGCCCCAGGGACCCGACGCGTCGGGCTGGCTCACCCGGCACGGCCGCGAGTCCATCGGCTGACGCCTCAGGCGCGGTGCGTCCGGGACGCGTGCGCGCCTCCCGCGGGGAGGGTCGCCTCCTCGGCCACCGGCTCGCCGACGTGCTCGCCGGCAGACGCCCCAGCCGGCATGGTCGCCCCGGTCTTCTCGGTGGGCTCCCTCGACGCGGAGGCCTGGGGCGGCGGTCCGCCCCGGACCACGAAGTCCTGCTGCCGGATCAGGAACAGGCACAGCACGCCCGCGGCGAAGGCGATCACGGCCGCGATCAGCACGATGTGGTTGAGCGCGTCGACGACCCCTGAGGTGCCGACCCCGTTGACGAGGTCGAAGGCCTGACGACCGGCCGACGGGCCACCGGAGGCCGCGGCCGCTTGCTGCGCCCCCGCGGCCGCTGCGTGCACCTGGCCGCCGGACAGGGCGCCGGTGAGCCCGTCGAGGGCGGAGGCCGGGACCTTGCCCACGAGGTCCGGGCGCACGGCGTCGGCCACCTGCTGGCTGAAGATGGAGCCCAGGGCGGCGATGCCGGTGGCGATCCCGACCTGGCGGAACGTCGAGTTCACGCCGCTGGCCATGCCGGATCGCTCCACGGGGACCACCCCGACGGCCGTCGAGGCCAGGGGCGGGTTGATCATCCCGATCCCGACGCCCGCCACCGTCAGGCCCGGGATGAGGTGGGTCCAGGACGAGTCGGTCTGGATGCCGAGGAGGAGCACGAGGCCGACCCCGAGGATCAGGAACCCCGGTGCGATCAGCCACTTGACGGGCACCTTCTCGGTGAGCCGTCCGGCCAGGGCGGCGGCGAAGAAGGAGGCGCCGGAGAGGAACAGGAAGCGGACGCCCGTCTCGACGGCGGAGTAGTCGAGCACGTTCTGCACGTAGATCACCAGGAACGTGAGCAGCGAGAAGATCGACGCCGAGACGCCGAACGCGGCGATCAGGCCACCGGTGAAGGTCGGCTTGCGCAGCAGCCCCAGGTCGAACATCGGCTGGTCCTGCACCAGCTGGCTGACCACGAACACGAGCATCAGCGCGGCGGCTGCGACGAGCGAGATCACCACGGTGCCGTCGCTCCAGCTCTTCTGGCCGGCCTCGATCAGGCCGTAGACGAGAGCGCCGAGCGAGAGCGAGAACGACACGAAGCCGAACCAGTCGGGGCGACCGGCCCGGGGGTCCCGCGACTCCTCGACCTTCATCAGGGCCACCGCGATGGCGACGAGGCAGATGGGAATGTTGACGAAGAAGATCCACCGCCACGACAGGCCACTGGTCAGCACACCGCCGAGCACCGGGCCGATCGCGACGGCGACCCCGGTCGTCGCGCCGAAGACGCCGAACGCGGTGCCGCGGTCCTTGCCGTGGAAGGCGCTGGCGAGCAGGGCGAGGGCGGTCGCGAACATCGCCGCGCCGCCGATGCCCTGGAAGGCCCGCGAGACGGTGAGGAGCAGGATGTCCTGCGCGGATCCGCAGGCGATGGAGCCGAGGGTGAAGAGCACGACCCCGATGACGAACACCCGCCGCCGGCCGTAGAGGTCCGCGAGCGAGCCGGCCGTGAGCAGCAGCGCGGCCAGGCTCAGGGCGTAGGCGTCGATCACCCACTGCAGGTCGGACAGGCTGGCGTCGAGCTCGGTCTGGATGTCCGGTAGTGCGACGTTCACGATCGTGATGTCGAGCAGCAGCATGAACACGCCGGTGCAGACCGCGACCAGCGTCCACCACTTGGGGTCGCGTGCCGCGGTCTCGGTCGGGCGCCCTGCTGCGGTGTCGGTGGTCTGTGTCATGGGAAGTTCCCTCGCTCGTCGATCGTCACAATCATCAACTACTTAACGATTATGTTCGGTACGATACGCCCAGCGCTCGGAAACCGTCAAGCGGCTAATGATTTCTGGAGGGATGAACAGTGGGTGAAGCCAGCGACAGCCGCGAGCTGCTCCCGGCGCTGGCCGCCCTGCCGGGACACCTGTTCTGGCGGGCCCAGGCACGGGTCGCGACGGCCCTGGGCGAGGTCCTGCCCGCGGGTGTCGACATCCACGCGTACGCCGTGCTCCTCGCCCTGTCCGGTGGGGCCACCCGTTCGCAGCAGTCGCTCGCCGAGACGGTGAGCGTCAGCCGGACGACCATGGTGCGTGTCGCCTCCGACCTCTCCGAGCAGGGGCTGGTTCAGCGGGTCCGCAACCCGCTCGACCGCCGGTCCTACGCGCTCACCCGGACACCCCAGGGCGCGGCGGCCGCGCGGCGCTGGCGACGGCACGCCGAGGACCTCGAGGACTCCATCACCGGGGGCTTCACCCTCGAGGAGCGTGAGGAGCTGCGCGCGCTGCTGCTGCGGGTCGCCGAGGTCGACCTCGCCCCCGACGTGCCCGAGCCCCTGCGCGAGAGCATCGGCTTCCTGATCACCCGCGTGCACACCCGCATGCACCGGGAGTTCATGGTCGCGCTCGAGCCGTTGCGGATCGAGCCCCGCGACTTCGGCGCGTTGACTGCGCTGGAGGCGATGGGGCCGGTCTCCCAGGCCGAGCTCGCCCGTCACATGGGGGTGAGCGGTGCCAGCATGGTGCAGATCGTCGACGACCTGGAGCAGCGAGGCCTGCTCGAGCGGCGCCGGCTCGCCTCCGACCGCCGGACCCAGATCCTGCACGTGCAGCCCGAGGTCCACGACGTCCTCCTCGAGGCGTCAAGGCTGGCCGACGCGATGACGGGCACCCTGCTCGGCGACCTGTCCCGGACGCGGCAGAAGCGCCTCGCGACGCTGCTGCAGCGTCTCGTCACCGCCCCCTGAGTCCCGCACCACGACCAAGGATCGACCGGCCCCGCATGCTCGCACTCGGGTCATGTCGGTCCTAGGCTCGGCTGACACGGTCTCGGGCTTGACGACCGGGAGGCTCGCATGACCAGCACGGACCAGGAGCACGAGCGGGAGAGCAAGGGCCTGCGGGCCGGCGCGATCGGCCTCGTCGGCAGCATCGTGGTGGGCATCGCGTCCACCGCCCCGGCGTACAGCCTGGCCGCCAGCCTCGGCTACGTCGTCATCGTGCAGAACGGCGACGGGATCATCGGCGTCAAGGCGCCGCTCATCATGGTGCTGGCCTTCATCCCGATGTACTTCATCGCCGTCGCCTACTCCGAGCTCAACAAGGCCGAGCCCGACTGCGGCACCACCTTCACCTGGGCCGCCCGCGCGTTCGGCACCAAGACCGGGTGGCTCGGCGGCTGGGGCATCATCGCCGCCGACGTGATCGTGATGGCCAACCTCTCCCAGATCGCCGGGTCCTACTCGTTCAGCCTGTTCGGCGCCGACAGCCTCGCGGCGAGCACGTTCTGGAGCACGGTCGCAGGCATCATCTGGATCGCGATCATGACCTACATCTGCTACCGCGGCATCGAGGTCTCGGTGCGGCTGCAGTACGCCCTGCTCGGGGTCGAGGTCGCGACGCTGGTCGCGTTCGCGCTGTTCGCGCTCGCCAAGGTCTACTTCGGGGACGCCCCGGCCGGCATCAGGCCCTCGCTCGACTGGCTCAACCCGAGCGGGATGAGCCTCACCGCGATCGTGAGCGCGACGCTGATCGCGGTGTTCATCTACTGGGGCTGGGACACGGCCGTGGCCACCAACGAGGAGTCCGACGATCCGGCGACCACGCCCGGACGCGCCGCGGTGATCTCGACCGTGCTCCTGCTGATCACCTACGCGCTGGTCTCCGTGGCCACCATCGCGTTCGCCGGGGTGGGCGCCAAGGGCATCGGGCTCGGCAACGAGGACAACGCCGACGACGTCTTCGCGGCCATGGGGCACGAGGTGTTCGGCGGTGGGTTCGTGGGCTGGGTCATGGTGCACCTGCTGGCCGTCTGCGTGCTGACCTCGGCGTCGGCCTCGACCCAGACGACGATCCTGCCGACGGCGAGGACGAGCCTGTCGATGGCCGCCTTCAAGGCGATCCCCGGCCGGTTCGCGCGGATCCACCCGAAGTACCTGACCCCGAGCGACTCGACCATCTGGATGGGCGCCGTCTCGATCGTCTTCTACGTCGGGCTGACGCTGGTCAGCGAGAACATCCTCGCCGACACCATCGCGGCGGTGGGGCTCATGATCGCCTTCTACTACGGCCTCACCGGGTTCGCCTGCGTGTGGTTCTACCGGAAGACGATGTGGGGCCGGCCGCGCAACATCGTCATGCAGGGCCTGCTGCCGCTGCTCGGCGGGCTGCTGCTGCTCACCTTCTTCCTCATCGCCTGCAAGACCTATGCCGACCCCGACTACGGGTTCACGAGCATCGGCAGCGTCGGTGGCGTGTTCATCATCGGCGTCGGGTCGCTCCTGCTGGGCGTGGTCCTGATGTTCGTCTACCAGGCCATCGCCCCGGAGTACTTCCGCGGCGAGACGCTGCCCAAGGCCCACTCGGGCGACCTGATCCTGGTCGGTGGCGGCGACCGTCCGCTCGGCGTACGCCTCCCGGACAGCCGTGAGATGACCGTGATCTCCCCAGACCTGTCCAACCTGCCGCCCGGCCTCGAGGCCGTCGACCCCGCGACGGGCAGGACCGTCAGCCGCGAGCACCCGGAGGGTGAGGAGCCCGATCCCGAGGGCGACCGGGACACCTAGTCAGGCCTGCTCGACCTCGCTGCGCAGCTTGAGGACGGTGGTGCCGTCGTCCTGCTCGATGACGTACGCCGGGTCGTCGTCGCTGCCGTTCCGGGTGATCTCGCTGCCCTTCGTGGTGCGCGTGAGCTTCTCGTGGTGGACCTCGGTGACCGTGCCGGAGGCGGTCGAGGAGCCCCACGACCACGTGACCTCGGAGCCCTTGCGGATGCTCATCACGCCACCTTCCTGGAGTCCGCCTCGGCGGCTTCCTTGAGCTTGACCAGGGTGCCGGCGATCCCGGCCCGGTTGCGGGCGGGGAACCCGGCGAGCTCGATCAGGAGACGTTGCGGCAGGGCGTACATGCTGTAGTCGAACGACTCGGTGACCCGGGTGCCCTCCCCGGTCGGCTCGAGGACGTAGCGCCAGCGGTGACCGCCGAAGTGTCGCCACGCGACCCGGCGGCCCTCGTCGAACTCCACGACGGTGTTGCGGATCTTGTAGGGCAGCCCGAACAGCAACATGTCGACGCCGAAGGTGGCGCCCTTGCTCAGTCGCTCGGGTCCCTTGATCAGGGCCCTCACCGATCCGGAACCGTCGATCCGGCTCTGCTGCCGCGGGTCCGCGAGGATCGCGAAGACGACCTCGGGCGGGGCAGCGATGTCGATCGACTCGGAGATCACCCGCGGTCCGGTCGCGGGCGGCGTTGGCTGGCTCATGGCGCCGAGTCAAGCAGACCGCTGGTCGTCGGTTAGCGTGCGAGCCGGGCCCTCGGTGGGCCCAGCGTCGCGAGAGGAGCCGGGCCATGGGTGCGACGCCGACGCGCCACCTGCCCCTGGCCCCGGCGGCGGCCTTCGTCGTGGTGTGGTCCTCGGGCTACATCGCCGGGCCCTACGGCGTCGAGGCGATGTCGCCACTGATGCTGGTGGCGGTGCGGTTCGTGCTCGCCGCCCTGGTCGCGTGGTGCCTGGCCCGCGCGCTGCGAGGACCGCTGCGCGTCACCCGGACCGACGCCGTCCGGATCGGGCTCTCCGGGTTCGTGCTCAACGGCGTGCAGTTCGGGGCGATGTACCTCGCCTTCGACGCGGGTCTGGGGGCGACCCTCGCCTCCTTGATGCACTCGCTCAGCCCGGTGCTGACCGCCCTGCTCGCCGCGGTGTTCCTCGGGGAACGGCTCACCCGCCTGCAAGTGCTCGGCTTCGTGATCGGGGTCGGGGGCGTGCTGCTGGTCCTCGGTCCCGACGTGCAGGAGGCCGGTGGCGTGGTGGGCCTGGCCTGCGGCGTGGTCAGCGTGCTCGGGCTCAGCATCGGCACGCTCGGACAGCGCTGGATCGGCCACGCCCCCGACCCCTTGTGGTCCGGGACGATCCAGTTCGCCGTCGCGGCCCCACCGCTCCTCGTGCTCGCCCTGGTGGTCGAGGGCACCGATGTCGTGCGCGACCCCGCCGCGGCGGGGATCGCCCTGGTCTACCTGGCGGTCGTGAACTCGATCCTCGGGCTGGGGCTCCTCGGCATCCTGGTGCGGGCCCGTGGTGCCGGGGCGGCGGCGAGCATCTTCTTCCTGATGCCCCCGGTCACCGCCGTCCTCGCCTGGGTGCTGCTGGGGGAGACGCTGGACGCCCGTGAGATCGCGGGGCTCGTGATCACCGTCGTGGGCGTGGCGGCTGCCACCCGGAGCGCGCGTCCCGAAGCGTTCGAGCCGGCCTGAGAACTCGCGTTGATTGGGCGCGCACCGGGGTCGTCCGCTACCTTTTGCCGGGAGTCCTGTGTTGCACGTCACAGGCCCGTCTCGACCACCGGGTCGCCCCGGCCGCGCCACCCCTGCGGCCACCGGTCCGGTGCATGCCACGCGAAACGCGGAGACCCCGCACTCGCCCGGACACAGGGAGTATCAATGCGCGAATTCGGTCCCGACCTCGTGGAGGTCTTCGGCCCGTCGCAGGCCGACGGCGGCCCCGACCTCGTCCAGCTGCTCACCCCCGAGGGAGAGCGCGTCCACCACGACGAGTTCGACATGGACTTCAGCGCCGAGCAGCTCCGCGGCTTCTACCGCGACATGGTGCTCACCCGGCGCATCGACACCGAGGCCACCGCGCTCCAGCGTCACGGCGAGCTCGGCATCTGGGCCCAGCTGCTGGGGCAGGAGGCCGCCCAGATCGGCGCCGGCCGCGCCCTGCGTCCTCAGGACTACGTCTTCCCGACCTACCGCGAGCACGGCGTCGCCTGGTGCAAGGGCGTCGACCCGCTCGACCTGCTCGGTCTCTTCCGCGGTGTCGACCACGGCGCGTGGGACCCGAAGGAGAAGAACTTCGGTCTCTACACGATCGTGATCGGCGCCCAGGCGCTGCACGCGACCGGCTACGCGATGGGCATCCAGCGCGACGGCGCCGTCGGGACGGGGGAGCCTGAGCGGGACGCCGCGGTGATCGCGCACTTCGGCGACGGGGCGAGCAGCCAGGGCGACGTCAACGAGGCGTTCATCTTCGCCGCCTCCTACAACGCCCCGGTCGTCTTCTTCTGCCAGAACAACCAGTGGGCGATCTCCGAGCCGATCGAGCGCCAGTCGCGGATCCCGCTCTACCAGCGGGCGCTCGGGTTCGGCTTCCCCGGCGTACGCGTCGACGGCAACGACGTCCTCGCGACGTACGCCGTCACGCAGGCCGCGCTGCAACGGGCCCGGGAGGGCAGCGGGCCGACCCTCGTCGAGGCCTACACCTACCGGATGGGTGCGCACACGACCACCGACGACCCGACCCGCTACCGGCTCTCCGACGACGTCGAGCGCTGGAAGCTCAAGGACCCGATCGAGCGGGTGAAGGTCTACCTGCGGCGCAACGGCCTCGCCGACGAGGACTTCCTCGACGCGATCCAGTCCGAGGCCGACGAGCTCGGCCACACACTGCGCGAGGGCTGCAAGGCGATGCCCGACCCGAAGCCGCTGGACATGTTCGACCACGTCTACGCCGAGGAGACCGACGAGCTCCGCCAGCAGCGGGAGGGCTACGCCGCCTATCTCGACACGTTCGAGGGGGCACGCTGATGGCATCGACAGGCTCAACCACCGCAAAGACGCAGAAGATCACCCTCGCCAAGGGCCTCAACATGGGCCTGCGCAAGGCCATGGAGGACGACCCCAAGGTCCTGATCATGGGTGAGGACGTCGGCAAGCTCGGCGGCGTCTTCCGGATCACCGACGGCCTGCAGAAGGACTTCGGCGAGGACCGCGTCATCGACTCGCCGCTGGCCGAGTCCGGCATCGTCGGCACGGCGGTCGGCCTGGCCCTGCGCGGCTACCGGCCGGTGGTGGAGATCCAGTTCGACGGGTTCGTCTATCCGGCGTACGACCAGATCGTGTGCCAGGTCGCCAAGATGAGCTATCGCTCCAAGGGTCGCTCCCCGATGCCGATGGTCATCCGGATCCCCTTCGGTGGCGGCATCGGCGCGGTCGAGCACCACTCGGAGAGCCCGGAGGCGCAGTTCGCGCACACGCCGGGCCTCAAGGTGGTCGCCTGCTCCAACCCGGTCGACGGCTACTGGATGATCCAGCAGGCCATCGCCTCCGACGACCCGGTGATCTTCCTCGAGCCCAAGCGGCAGTACCACGCCGACAAGGCCGACCTCGACGACACCGTGCTGCCGGAGCCGCTGTTCACCAGCCGCGTCGTACGCCGGGGGACCGACGCCACCGTGCTCGCCTACGGCCCGATGGTGAAGACCGCGATGAAGGCCGCGGAGGCGGCCGCCACCGAGGGCCGTTCGCTCGAGGTGATCGACCTGCGCACGCTGAGCCCGCTCGACATGGGCCCGGTCTTCGAGTCCGTACGCCGGACCGGCCGCGCCATCGTGACCCACGAGGCCCACGTCAACCTCGGCATGGGCTCCGAGGTGGCGGCGCGCATCCAGGAGGAGTGCTTCTACTCCCTGGAGGCACCGGTCCTGCGCGTCGGCGGCTTCGACACCCCCTACCCCGCCTCCCGGATCGAGGAGGACTTCCTGCCCGACCTCGACCGGGTGCTGGACGCCGTCGACCGGTCCCTCGAGTTCTAGACAGGAGTTCTGACGTGTCTGACTACCTGCTCCCCGACGTCGGCGAGGGCCTCACCGAGGCCGAGATCGTCTCCTGGCGGGTCAAGGAGGGCGACGTCATCGAGATCAACGACATCGTCGTCGAGATCGAGACCGCCAAGTCCCTGGTCGAGCTCCCCTCGCCGTACGCCGGCACGGTGACCGCCCTGCTGGTCCCCGAGGGCGAGACCGTCGCCGTGGGCACGCCGATCATCTCGATCGGCGACCCGGCCGCCGCGCCGGCCCCCTCGGCCACTCCTGCGTCGCCCGCCGAGATCGGCGAGATCGACCTCTCCAACCCGGCCGCCAGTGGTGGAGGTGAGGGCGAGAGCCTCGTCGGCCGCAACAAGGCCGACCGTGGGCCGCTGCGCCGGCCCCGGCGTGGAGCCGCGTCGCCGTCGACCGAGTCGGCGGCCGCCACCCAGATGCAGGTCCAGGGCGCGTTCGCGGCCGGCGGCGCGCAGTCGCAGGACGTGGTCGAGTCCGACGAACCCGCTGTACCCGCCCGGTCGGTGTCGACGCAGGACGCGGCGCGCGACGAGTTCGTCCCGGCCGCCGCGCTCGGCGAGGCCACCCGGGTGCTGGCCAAGCCGCCGGTGCGCAAGCTGGCCAAGGACCTCGGCGTCGACCTGGCCTCGCTGACCGGCACGGGACCGTCCGGGTCGATCACCCGCGAGGACGTCCAAGGTGCCGGCACGAGCGGCGGCACGGGCGGCGGTGCGTCATACGAACCGAGCGCTCAAGGCCACGATTCGCATGACGCACGCGGCGTCGAGCGGGAGCGCCGGGAGCCGGTCAAGGGCGTCCGGAAGATGATGGGGCAGGCGATGGTCGAGTCGGCCTTCTCGGCCCCTCACGTCACCGAGTGGGTGACCGTCGACGTCACCCGGACGATGGAGTTCGTCGAGCGGCTCAAGCAGCGCCGCGAGTTCCGCGACGTCAAGGTCTCCCCCCTGCTGGTGCTGGCCCGGGCGGCGATGCTGGCGATGCGCCGCGTCCCCGAGATCAACTCGTGGTGGGACGACCGCGCGCAGGAGATCGTCTTCAAGAGCTATGTGAACCTCGGCATCGCCGCTGCCACCCCGCGCGGGCTGGTCGTGCCCAACGTCAAGGACGCCGAGCGGCTGCCCCTCCTCGAGCTGGCCCGGTCGCTGAACCAGCTCGCCGCCACCGCCCGCGAGGGCAGGACCCAGCCGGCGGAGATGTCGGGTGGCACGTTCACGATCACCAACGTCGGCGTCTTCGGCGTGGACGCCGGCACCCCGATCATCAACCCCGGCGAGTCCGCCATCCTGTGCTTCGGGGCGGTCCGCAAGCAGCCCTGGGTCGTCTCCACGGAGGACGGGGACGAGATCGCGGTCCGCCAGGTCACGCAGCTCGCGCTCAGCTTCGACCATCGCCACGTCGACGGCGAGAAGGGCTCGCGCTTCCTCTCCGACGTCGCCGCCATCATGGAGGACCCGGCCACGGCCCTGATCTTCTAGGCGCCGATCCCGGGGACTGCTTCAGGGACGTGCCCGATGCCTCGCGACGGGCGCGGTCCCAGCGTGCGGGGATGAACGCAACTGGTCGGGTCCTCGCCGATCCGGCCCGGGAACGACTGAGCACTCCCGCCACCCTCGTGACGCTGGTCCGGACCGTGGCGTCGGTGGTCCTCGCCGCCCTGGCCGCGGACCGGCACGACCTGACCCTGCTGGTCGTGGCGCTGGTGGTCCTGGATCGAGGAGCACCCGGGCGGCACGGTCGCGCTGCTGTTCGCGTCGGCCTCGGTGGGCTTCCCGCCGCTCTACGTGCTGGCCGTCCTGGCCGGGCAGCTGCGGGTGAACATCTGGCTGTTCGTCAGCACCTGCCTGGTCGGTCGCTACCTGCGCTTCCTGGTGCTGCTCGGAGCGGCCGACTGGATCGTCGTACGCCTGACCTGAGGCGCGGTCAGCCGGCCGGCGGCGTGTAGCGGAAGCCCAGCCCGTTGGGCACGTCGCGCTCGTGGCCGTCCGAGGGCTGGTTGCGCACGGCGAGCGCGCCCTCGGGGTCCTGGGCGACCATCGTCGAGGAGCCACCGCCGTCGAGGTTGAGCCCCTCGTCGTCACCGAGGGACTGGAGCAGCTGGGCCAGCTGGAGGAGCGTGTGCCCACCGCTGTTCTCCGACCGGCCGTCGACCACGACCAGGTGCAGGACGTGCTGGTCACGGTCGAGGCCGAGTCCCGTGCGGGGGTGCAGCTCGCGGTTGTCCGTGGTCGTCGTCTGCCCGTCGTGCAGCAACCGGGTGCTGCCGCTGACGGCGACGTGCGCGGGGGTGCTCAGCGTCTTTCGGATCGTCGCCCGCTGGCCGACCTTGAAGGCGGTGTGCAGGGTGCGGGCGCCGGCGTCGCTGCCCAGCAGCACCGAGCCGCGGAACCTCCGGCCGTCGGAGAGGCGGCTGCCGTTGTAGCGGACCACGCCGTCGCGGATCACGACCTGGCGCACGCTCGTGGCGCCGTCGAGCACGTGCCGTCCCGGGGCGCCGCCCCACGACGGCGTGTAGACCCCGATGCCGCCCTTGGGCACGGTCGGCGAGTTGAACCGCGAGACCGCCAGCGGGGTCCCGCCGTCGGGGGTGACCTGGGCGACGAGCCGGTCCTGCACGACGTCGGGCACGTAGCCCCGGCCGAGCACGAAGGTGGTGTTCCACCCGGAGGCGGGGGCGTGCAGGACGTGCCTCTCCCGGTCGGCCCCGACGCCGAGAGGGGCGCCGGTGTCGCCGATGTCGAAGAAGTCGGCGTTCACCCCGGCCACCGCGCCGTCGCTCGCGAGCCACCCGGAGAGTGGACCGCGGGCCGAGACCGTCGGACCGCTGACCTGGTCGAGCACCAGCCCGGGCTCGTCGAGGTGGGCGGTCAGCAGGAAGATGCGGGTCGGACCCTGGGGTGCCGTCTCGGTCCACTGGGAGTACTCCAGACCGGGCGCCACCTGCCAGCTGACCTCGTCGAGCCGGGCGGCTGTCACGCGCCCGTGCCGCGACGTCGAGGTGAGCAGCGGGCCCGCGAGGCCGTCGGAGCTGTGGACCGTGGGGCCGGTGCCGTCGGCGGCCGTCGGACCGGACGTGGGGGAGGCGTCGCCCTCCGCCCGGGGCAGGCCGGCCACGGAGGTGATCACCACCAGTGACGTCGCAGCGGCGGCGACCAAAGACCTTCGAACCCGAGACATCGGGCCAGACAACAGTGTGTCGCCGCGGCTGTCCTGGGGCGGCGACGAACCTCCCGGCTGGTGGGATGGCAGGCTCCGCCCGACTAGACCGGGGCGTCCTTCCCGGTGGGAGTCGTCGGGTGGAGCAGGGCGTCGGTGCCCCCGTCGGCGAAGACCACGGACCCGACCAGCAGGCTGGACTCCGCCGAAAGCAGGAAGGCGACCAGGGCGGCCACCTCCTCGGGACGGCCCGGTCGCCCGAGCGCGGTCGGGTAGGCGTCGGCGAAGACGCCGAGCTCGGGGTCCTGCCGCAGCCGTTCGGTCATCGGCGTGGCGACCAGTCCGGGAGCCACGGCGTTGACGCGGATCCCTGCCCCGGCCCACTCCGGCCGGACCGCTGAGCGGCGAGCCCAGTGCGCCAGGGCCGCCTTGGTGGCGGGGTAGACGCTCACGGCCTCCTCGGAGGCGGCGAGACGGCACGCGAGCTCCTCGTCGTCGGTCAGGCAGGCCGCGGCCACCGCGTGGCTCCACCCTGGTTGGCAGGTGACCGAGTTGGAGCTGACCAGCACCACGCCGGAGCCCTCGCCCATCAGCGGCCGCAGGTCGGTGACCAGGCCGACCGCGCCGAAGTAGTTCAAAGAGACAACCAGCTGCGGGTCGGTCCCGGTCAGCCCGGCGACCCCGGCGCACGGGACCACGCCGTCGACCCGGTCGGCGAGGTCGCGCACCGCGGCGGCGGCGACGCCCCGTCCGGAACCGGTGGCCAGGTCGGCGGTCACCTCCGCGTCGTGCAGGTCGACCCCGATGACGGTGTGGCCGTCGGTGCGCAGCCGTGCTGTCAGGGCCGCGCCGATGCCCGAGGCGGAGCCGCTGACGACGTAGGTGCCCATCAGGCCGGCGCGGCGGGCCGGTTCAGGGAGGCTCCGAGCCGCCCGATGAACGTCGCCACCTCGTCGCCGCCCTTGTCGGGCAGGCCGAACATGACCTCGTCGACGCCGAGCTCCTCCCAGCGCTCGAGCTGGCCGGGCTGGAGCCGGGTGGTGAGGAGGACGACGATCCGCGGGTCGCCCGCGCGCCCGGCGGCCCGCCACGCCTCGTTGAGCTCGGCGACCCGGTCCTCGATGTCGGTCTCGATCGGCGTGGTGATCCAGCCGTCGGCGTTCTTCACGATCCAGGCGAAGTTCTTCGCAGTGCCGCCCGCGCCGACCAGGATCGGGATCCGCGGCTGCTGCACCGGCTTGGGGAAGGCCCAGCTGGGCCGGAGTCGCGCGAACTCCCCGTCGTACGACGCGACCTCGTGGATCCACAGCTGCTGCATCAGCTCGAGGTACTCGCGCAGGACCGTGCGCCGCTTCTTCCGCGGCACCCCGTGGTCCTCGAGCTCCTCGACGTTCCAGCCGAAGCCGACCCCGAGCGTGACCCGGCCGCCCGAGAGGTGGTCGAGGGTCGCCAGCGTCTTGGCCAGGGTGATCGGGTCGTGCTCCATCGGCAGCGCGACCGCCGTGCCGAGCCGGATCGTGCTCGTCACCGCCGCCGCGGTCGCCAGCGACACCCACGGGTCCAGGATCCTCAGGTAGCGGTCGTCGGGCAGCTCCCCACCGGTCCCCGGGTGGTCGGAGTCGCGGCTGGTCGGGATGTGCGAGTGCTCGGGCACGTAGAACGCGTGGAACCCCGCTGCCTCCGCCGCCCTCGCCGCCTCGGCGGGGGTGATGCCACGGTCGCTGGTGAAGAGCACCACGGAGAGGTCCATGCCGCCATCAAAACTGAAACACGTTCTATTGTCGAGTGGGTGGCAGTTTCACTGGGTCCCCAGTGAAACTCGCACTTCCCCACCGTTGCAACAAGGGGGGAGTGACACTTTCACTGGGTCCCCAGTGAAACTGCGCGCCTACTCAGTCCTGCGCGGCATGCCAGTCGTCGAGCAGGTCCTGCTCCTCGGCGCGGCTGAGACCCGTGCGCGGGACGTCCGGCACGGATCGGACCCAGGCGAGGGTGTCGACGGCGGTCTCGGCGATGGGTCGGGTCGTCAGGCCGGCGGCGACGGCGGCGCTCACGTCGTGGGAGGTCATGCCGCGGCAGTCCTCCGGGAGCCACAGCGGCAGCGACCGCGGGCCGGACCAGTGGTTCACCCCGCGCTCGAGCAGGAAGTCGGCCGAGGCCCACACCAGGCTGGCCTTCTGCCCGACGGCGGTGACGACCTGGTCCACCAGGTCGCCGAGGCGTACGACGGGGCCGGTCGCGTCGTACACACCAGTCAGTCGCTGCTCGACGCCGGTGATGATCCACGCCGCCAGGTCGCGTACGTCGATGGCCTGGGTGCCCCGGTCGGGAGACTCCGGAGCGAGCACGTCACCACCCTCGGCCAGCCGCTCGGCCCAGTAGGTGAACCTCCCACTCGGGTCGCCGGGCCCCACGATCAGCCCGGGCCGGACCACCAGCCACGTCGCCGCGCGCCGCTGCACGTCCTGCTCGCAGGCGACCTTGTTCGAGCCGTAGGCCTCGGGGCTGTCCGGGTCGACGTCGTCCCCGGCGGCCGGCAGCAGGGGGAGGGTGTCCTGGCTGCCGCCCGGAGTCGTCTGGTCGGCATAGACGCTGATGGTCGAGACGAAGGTCCAGTGCGGTGCCCGGTCGACGAGGGCGTCGAGGGCCGCGGCGACCCACGACGGAGTCCGGGCCACGTCCACGACCGCGTCCCACTCGCCCTCGAGCGCGGACCAGTCCGGGGACTCCCGGTCGAGCACCACGTGGCGCGCTCCCTCGGGCACCACACCGGACTCCCCGCGCGCCGCGCACGTGACCTCGTGGCCCCGGGCGACGGCGTCGGCCGCGATGGCGCGGGAGAGGAACATGGTGCCGCCGAGAACGAGAAGTCGCATTGACCCAACCTGAGCCCTGTCCGCCGCTGGCGCAAGCGGTGTTCGCCGACGGCGGAGTTCCTCTAGGGTCGGCTCGTGAACAGACTGGCCGCCGTCCTGATGACCATCGCCGTGGTGGCGGCGTCCCTGCTGCTCGCCGCTCCCGCCGACTCGGCCACCCAGCAGTGGCGCGCCGGCATCACGTTCGACAAGAACCAGGGCAACCCCGCCAACTCGCGCCTGGTCTGGCACCTCTACCAGCGCGACGGCAAGGACTGGAAGGTCGTGGAGACGCGTCGCTGGCGCGCCGGCTCGGGGATGCTCGGCAAGGCCGGCCGCAACGAGTGCGTGAACAACAAGGGTTGGCTGCCGAACGGCACCTACCGGCTGCGGGCCTACGACGACTACCCCGGCCAGAAGATCAAGGGGCGTGCGTTCCGGCTCGACGACAAGCGGTGCACGTCCGGCAACCAGCGCTTCGACCTGTTCATCCACACCGAGCAGGGCGCCGGCAACTCCCAGTGCAAGAACCGCCGCGGTGACCAGCTGTGCCGGTGGGAGTTCCCGTCGTTCAACGAGTACAAGTCGGCCGGCTGCATCAAGCTCGCGCCCGCCGACCTCCGCCAGCTCGCGGCGGTCTTCCACCGACACTTCAGGTCCGGGGTGCGCTACCCCAAGGGCACGGTCGTGCTGCGCGTGATCAGCTGAGCTGCTTGACCATCAGCGAGACCACGTGGCCGTGGGAGCCGCGCTGGCCGACCTCGTCGAAGCCGCGGGCGCGGTGGAACGCGAGCGACCCCTCGTTGGGTGGGTCGAGGTTGACCTCGAGTGCGAAGACGGACCCGTCGCAGGCCGCCTCCAGCTCGTCGTAGACCAAGGACCCGAGGCCGCGGCGGCGGAAGTCCTCGTGCAGGACGACGCGGTCGAGGTAGCAGAAGTCGGCGTAGCGCTCGGTGAACCAGCCGAAGTTCTCCCCGTCGTACGCCGAGCCGGAGCGGAACGTGACCACGAAGCCGGCGAAGGCGCCGTCGACGTCGATGACCGACGCCGAGGCGGCCACGGCCACGATCTCGGTGAGCCGGTCCTCGTCGAGGGGGGCGAGCAGCTCGACGTTGCGCTCGTTGAGGGCCAGCACGTCCCGGTGGTCGTCGGGCCGGATCGGTCGCAGGATCGGTCGCAGGCTCATCCGTCCAGGAACCTCACGCCGGTGGCCTCCTCGCTGAGCTGCCACAGCCGGTCCTGCGCCGCGCGGTCGAGAGCGAGCTGCCGCGGGCTGACGATCCGGGGGTGGCCCTTGAACTGGCCGCGTCCGCTGGGCCCGATGTAGGTCGAGCCGGGGAGGTCGGCGGTGGCGGCCATCAGGGTGGGCAGGGCACCGATCTCGGAGGGCTGGCCGATGGCGGAGAAGACCGCCTGCATGATCATCGAGGTCCGCGACGGCCGGGCCGGGTCCCCGCCGGTGCTGAGGCCGGTGCCCATCAGGCCGGTGGCGGCGTAGCCGGGATGGGCCGCGAGCCCCTTGACGGGGAGTCCCTGGGCCCGGGCGCGCCGGTCGAGGGTGAAGACGAACATCAGGTCGGCCAGCTTGGACTCGGCGTAGGACCGGTAGCGGCTGTAGGGGACCGACTCGTCCTTCGGGTCGTCCAGCGGAGCGCGCCGGGCGACCCGGCTGGCCTGTGAGCCGACCGCCACCACCCGGCCGTCACCGGAGGCGACGAGCTGGGGCAGCAGCAGGCCGGTGAGGGCGAACGGGCCGAAGTGGTTGGTCGCCATCTGGAGCTCGAGCCCGTCGGCCGTGCGCTGGTAGGGGGTCGCCATCACGCCGGCGTTGTTGACGAGCAGGTCCAGCGGCCCCTCGACCTGGCCGGCCGCACGGCGGACCGAGGAGAGGTCGGAGACGTCGACGGACAGGGGGTGCAGCCTGGCGCCGGGCACCGCCTGCTCGATGGTCCTGATCGAGGCCTCGAGCCGGGCGGGGTTGCGCGCCCCCAGGATCACCTCGGCGCCGTGGCGGGCGAGCTCGATCACCGTCTTCTCGCCGATCCCGCTCGTCACGCCGGTGACCAGCGCGCGCTTGCCGCTCAGGTCCGGGATGTCGTCCGCGGTCCACGGACGGGCGCTCACGGCGTGACCGTCAGCGAGTGCACCAGGCGCCGGCCCAGCTCCTGGTCGCCGTCGATCACCGGTGCGGTCGTCTCGGGCGACCGCCGGCCACCTGCGAGCACGACGAAGTCCTCGGGGCTGAGGCTCACCGTCGTCGTCGGGGTCGACCCGGGCTCGGCGGGTCCGGCGCGGCCGTCGTCGCCGACGGTCACCGTCCACTCCAGGTCGGCGTCCGGGACGGCCAGCCGCACGGTCGTGCCGACCGGCGGCGCGAGGCGCTTGCCCACCACCATGGGCAGCCCCCGCCCGAGGACCGACAGCACGTGATGCGCTGCCTCGCAGTCGTAGCCGCCGAGACGGCCGATCGCCCGGCGTACGTCCTGGTCGTGCATCCACACGTCGAAGGGACGGTTGCTCAGCAGCGTCTGGGTGTCCCAGGGGGCACCGCCCGGGGTGCGGGGCGGTGCCGCCTTCGCGTCGGTGGGCGGGTCGGCCAGGAGCTCGGCGTAGCGCGTGGCCACGGACCGCTCGATCTCGTCGGCGAGGTCCTGCAGCGAGCGGTCGCGCCGCGCGAGCACGCCGGACTCGGTGTAGTAGTTCTGCAGGCCCTTGAGGTGCGGCGCGTCGGCCACCTCGACCGTCTCCTCGGGGGCGCCGGCCAGGACGGCCTCGAGGTGGGCGGTGTGGGCGACGTTGTCCTTGACCGTCCAGCCCTCGAGGTCGGTCGGCAGGTCCCCCTGGTCGGGCGGGATCTCACGGACGAGCGACACGAAGTCGGTGCACGCGTCGTGCCAGATCTCGACCAGGTGGAGCAGGCGTGGGTCGTCCATGGCGGACAGCGTACGGGCGGGCGCCGTGGGCGGACCGGGGGTCAGCGGGGCGGGTCTACCCGGCGCTCCTCGACCACGTGGGTCCGGCTGCGCTGGGCGTTCATCACCAGGGCCAGCACGATGGCCAGCGCGCCCACGATGATCAGGATCCAGCCGAGAGTGCTCGTAGCGACGGTGTCGTCGATGCTCGCGGGGAGGTCGACCACGCCAAGGGCGAGGACGAGCCCCACCAGCAGAAGTACGACGCCAAGTCCGATACCCATGTCAATCTCCTTCGGTTGGGGCCTGAGTGTGCCCGATTCACGCGTTCACATGCGCATTTCCGGCGAAACTCCCGCCGACGGCGCGTCGGCGGGAGCTTCGTGGGTCCGGATGGTGGTCGTCCTCGGGTCGAGGATCGGTCAGAACGCAGCCTCGTCCAGCTCCATCAGCGACAGGTCGGTCGCCTCGGCGATGGCCAGCTCGGCGGTGATCCTGGGCAGGTTGTGCTGGGCGAAGAACTGCGCCGCCGCGACCTTGCCCTCGTAGAACGACTTGTCCTTGCCGGAGACCTCGCCCCCGAGCTTCTGGAGCGCGACCTCGGCGCCCTTGAGCAGCAGCCACGCGCAGACGACGTCGCCGAGCACCATCAGCAGGCGGGAGGTGTTCAGCCCGACCTTGTAGATGTTCTTGATGTCGCCACCCTCGGCGGACTCGTCCGCGCTCATCAGGGTGTTGATCATCAGGCCGACCAGCGCCTGCGCGTCCTCGAGCGACTTCGCGAGCAGCTCGCGCTCGGCCTTGAGGCGACCGTTGCCGGCCTCGCTCTTGATGAACGTCTCGATCTCGCCGGCGAGGTAGCCGAGCGCCTTGGCCTGGTCCTTGACGATCTTGCGGAAGAAGAAGTCCTGGCCCTGGATGGCGGTCGTGCCCTCGTAGAGGGTGTCGATCTTGGCGTCTCGGACGTACTGCTCGACGGGGTACTCCGTCAGGAAGCCCGACCCGCCGAAGGTCTGCAACGACTCGGTGCCGAGCAGCACCCACGAGCGCTCCGAGCCGTAGCCCTTGACGATCGGCAGCAGCAGGTCGTTGACCCGCATGGCCAGCTCGTCGGTCTCGCCGTTGTGCTCGGCCAGCTGGACCCGGTCCTGCCAGGACGCGGTGTAGAGGACGAGGGAGCGCATGGCCTCGGAGAACGACTTCTGCACCATCAGCGACCGACGGACGTCGGGGTGGTGGGTGATCGTCACGCGGGGCGCGGTCTTGTCCGAGGCCTGGGTCAGGTCGGAACCCTGCACGCGGGTCTTGGCGTACTCCAGCGCGTTGAGGTAGCCGGTGGAGAGCGTGGCGATCGCCTTGCTGCCCACCATCATCCGGGCGTTCTCGATGACCTGGAACATCTGGGCGATGCCGTCGTGGACCTCGCCGAGCAGCCACCCCTTGGCGGGCTCGCCGCCACCGACGCCGCTGTCGCCGAAGGTGAGCTCGCAGGTGTTCGACACCTTGATGCCCATCTTGTGCTCGACGTTGGTGACGTAGGCGCCGTTGCGGTCGCCGATCTCACCGGTCTCCGGGTCGAAGTCGAACTTCGGCACGATGAACAGGCTCAGGCCCTTGGTGCCGGGCCCGCCGTGGCCCTCGACGCCCACGGGGCGGGCGAGGACGAGGTGGATGATGTTGTCGCACAGGTCGCTCTCGGCGGAGGTGATGAACCGCTTCACGCCGGTGATGTTCCAGGTGCCGTCCTCGTTGAGGGTGGCCTTGGCGCGACCGGCGCCCACGTCGGAGCCGGCGTCGGGCTCGGTGAGCACCATGCTGGTGTTCCAGCCGCGGTCGATGATGATCTGGGCGATCCGCTTGTCACGGTCGTTGCCGTTGCGGTGCACGATCCCGGCGAAGGCCGGCCCCGCGCCGTACATCCAGATGGGGGCGTTGGCGCCGAGCACCATCTCGCCCAGGGCCCAGATCAGGCTCGAGGGGGCGGGCGTGCCGCCGAGCACCTCGGGGAGCTGCAGGCGCCAGTACTCCGCGTCCTGCCAGGCCGCGTAGCTCTTCTTGAACGACTCGGGCAGGGGAGCCGTGTGGGTCTCGGGGTCGAAGACCGGCGGGTTGCGGTCGCTGTCCTCGTACGACGCGGCCAGGTCCTCGCGCGCCAGGCGCTCCACCTCGGTCAGGATCGAGCGGGCGGTCTCACCGTCGATGGCCTCGAAGGGTCCCTGTCCCAGGACCTCGTCGCGGCCGAGCACCTCGAAGAGGTTGAACTCGATGTCGCGGATGTTGGACTTGTAGTGGCTCACTGACCCACCTTTTCTGCGATCGGGACCCGGCGGAGCGGTTGCTACCGGCCGGTAACAACCAGTATCTGTCCCGGACCGGGTCGGCGCAAGCACTTCGGGCACATATGTGACCAAGGACAAACTCCCTTGCCCGCTGGGCGAAACCCGGTCCGGGCCGCGCGAGGGACCTGCGATCGACCGGTCTAATACGAGTGATCTGACAGACTTCGGGCATGCGTGTCTCCGCCAAGGCCGACTACGCCCTCCGGGCGCTCATCGAGATCGCCAACCGCGATGACGGTCTTCCGGTGAGCGCGGAGGAGCTGGGACGACTGCAGGAGATCCCCCACGGGTTCCTCCAGGCCATCCTCGCGGACATGCGCCGCTCCGGGATCGTGGTCAGCCAGCGCGGCCAGTCCGGTGGCTGGCGGCTCGCGACCCCGCCCGCGGAGGTCACCGTGGCGGACGTCATCCGGGCCGTCGACGGCCCGCTCGTGAGCGTCTACGGACTACGGCCCGAGGCGGTGTCCTACAACGACTCCGCCAAGATCCTGCAGCA
>CAVSUC010000007.1:0-132203 GCA_963731075.1 uncultured Actinomycetota bacterium | reverse complement strand
ACCTGCTGATGCGCGACGGTCTGGCGCAGGGCCGGAAGCTGCCCAAGGAGAACCCGGTCCAGCGCTACAAGGGCCTGGGCGAGATGAACGCCGACGAGCTGTGGGAGACCACGATGAACCCCGAGCAGCGACTGATGCTCCAGGTCACCCTGGACGACGCCGCGCAGGCCGACGAGGTCTTCTCGGTGCTGATGGGCGAGGACGTCGTCCAGCGGCGCGGGTTCATCCAGCGCAACGCCAAAGACGTCCGCTTCCTCGACATCTGACATCTGACGCCGCGGTGGTTGAGCCTGTCGAATACCGCAACCGACGGCGCCACCTGGTTTCGACAAGCTCAGACCGACGAGACGCACCAGACATGACTGAGACACCCATCGACAGCCCCATCGGACCCGGCCCCGGCGGCCGGATCGAGCCGATCGAGCTGCAGACCTCCATGCAGCGGGCCTACATCGACTACGCGATGGCGGTCATCGTCGGCCGGGCGCTCCCCGATGTGCGCGACGGGCTCAAGCCGGTGCACCGGCGGGTGCTCTACGCGATGTACGACGGTGGCTACCGCCCCGACCGCGGGTTCTCCAAGTGCTCGCGCGTGGTCGGCGACGTCATGGGCCAGTACCACCCCCACGGTGACACCGCGATCTACGACACCTTGGTGCGCCTCGCACAGCCGTGGGTGATGCGGGCGCCGCTCATCAACGGGCAGGGCAACTTCGGCTCGCCGGGCAACGACGCGGCCGCCGCGATGCGGTACACCGAGTGCCGGATGGCGCCGCTCGCGCTGGAGATGGTGCGCGACATCGAGCAGGAGACCGTCGACTTCCAGCCCAACTACGACGGCCGGTCCGAGGAGCCGACGGTGCTGCCGGCGCGCTACCCGAACCTGCTGGTCAACGGCTCGGCCGGCATCGCGGTGGGCATGGCAACCAACATCCCGCCGCACAACCTGCGCGAGGTCGCCGACGGTGCCCTCTGGGCGCTCGAGCACCCCGACGCCACGCGTGAGGAGCTCCAGGACGCGCTGATCGAGCGGATCAAGGGTCCGGACTTCCCCAACGGCGCGCTCATCGTCGGACGCGAGGGCATAGAGCAGGCCTACCGCACCGGCCGTGGCTCCATCACCCAGCGGGCGGTGATCGAGATCGACGAGGACAACAAGGGCCGCACCTGCCTGGTCATCACCGAGCTGCCCTACATGGTCAACCCGGACAACCTCGCCGAGAAGATCGCCGACCTCGTCCGGGGCGGCAAGGTGCAGGGCATCGCCGACGTACGCGACGACTCCTCGGGCCGCACCGGCCAGCGGCTGGTCGTCGTGCTCCGCCGCGACGCCGTCGCCCGGGTGGTGCTGAACAACCTGCTCAAGCACACCGAGCTGCAGACCAACTTCAGCGCCAACATGCTGGCGCTCGTCGACGGGGTGCCGCGCACGCTGACGGTCGACCAGTTCATCAAGAGCTGGGTCACCCACCAGATCGAGGTCATCCAGAGGCGGACCCGCCACCGGCTGCGCAAGGCCGAGGAGCGCGCCCACATCCTGCGCGGCCTGGTCAAGGCCCTGGACGCGCTCGACGAGGTGATCGCGCTGATCCGGCGCTCGCCCGAGGTCGACGACGCCCGTCAGGGCCTGATCGAGCTGCTGGAGATCGACGAGCTGCAGGCCAACGCGATCCTGGACATGCAGCTGCGCCGGCTGGCCGCCCTGGAGCGCCAGAAGATCATCGACGACCTGGCCGAGATCGAGCTGGAGATCGCCGACCTCGAGGACATCCTGGCCCGCGAGGAGCGGCAGCGGCAGATCGTGAGCGACGAGCTCGCCGCCATCGTGGAGAAGTACGGCAACGACCGGCGTACCCAGATCATCGCGGCCGACGGCGACCTCTCGATGGAGGACCTGATCCCCGACGAGGAGCTCGTCGTCACGATCACCCGCGGCGGCTACGCCAAGCGCACCCTCGCCAGCCAGTACCGCACGCAGAAGCGCGGCGGCAAGGGCGTGCGCGGCGCGGCGCTGCGGGGCGACGACGTGGTGCAGCACTTCATGGCGACCACCAACCACCACTGGCTGCTGTTCTTCACCACGGCCGGACGGGTCTACCGGACCAAGGCCTACAACCTGCCCGAGGCGTCGCGCGACGCCAAGGGTGGCCACGTCGCCGGGCTGCTCTCGTTCCAGCCCGACGAGCAGATCGCCCAGGTGCTCGCGATCCGCGACTACGCCCAGGCGCCGTACCTCGTGCTGGCGACCCGCGCCGGGCTGGTCAAGAAGACCCGCCTCGGTGACTACGACAGCCCGCGCCAGGCCGGCGTGATCGCGATCAACTTCCGCGAGGACGACGACGAGCTGATCGGCGCCGAGCTGGTCAACGCCGACGACGACATCCTGCTCGTCTCCCGCAAGGGCCAGGCGATCCGCTTCACCGCCGACGACGGGCAGCTGCGTCCGATGGGCCGGGCCACCAGTGGCGTGCAGGGGATGAAGTTCCGCGACGGCGACTCCGTGCTGTCGATGTCGGTCATCCGGGCCGAGCAGGTGGCGGCCGAGGAGGCCGTCGAGGGTTCGGCCGCAGACGCTCCCGACGTGGTGGAGCAGTACGTCTTCACGATGACCGACGGCGGCTTCGCCAAGCGCAGCCGGATCTCGGACTACCGCACCCAGTCGCGCGGCGGCCTCGGCATCAAGGCGATGTCGCTGAGCAACGAGGACCGCGGCGGCCTGGTCGGCGCGTTCATCGTGGTCGAGGGCGACGAGATCTTGTCGATCACCTCGGGCGGCCAGGTCGTGCGCAGCCCGATCAACGACCAGTTCCGGGCCACGGGACGCTCCACCATGGGCGTGAAGTTCGTCTCGCCCAAGGGCGGCGACACGGTCGCGGTCGTGGCTCGCAGCGTGGAGAAGGACGCCACGGTCGAGGAGGCGGTCGAGGAGGCCATCGAGGCGGAGGACGCGTCCGCGTCCACCGACGACGCCGGGACCGGGACCGTTGCGGAGGACAGTGCAACAATCGATCCCGACCGTGACCCGGGCGACTCGCCCGACACGGGCACCGACACCGATGACGAGCCGGGAGCTGATGGCTGATGGCTGACGGCCACGACGACGGATCCATCGCACCCCGCCGCAGCCTGAGCGGGCCGATCCTGCCTCCTCCGCCCCCGGAGCTGAGCGAGGACGCCCGCCGGGCCGACCAGGAGAAGGCCGCCGCCCAGCAGGCGGAGGCCGAGCGCAAGGCCGCCCACGAGGCGGCCCGGTCCCAGGAGGCTCGCGCCGAGAAGGAGCGGGTCGAGCGGGAGCGCCAGGAGAAGGCGGCCGAGAAGGTCCAGGCGAAGGCCATGGCCCGGGCGGAGTCGAAGGCCCAGAAGGCCGAGCGTCCCCGGCGTCCGGCCCGGGGCAGGACCAACCCGATCGTGAAGCCCACCTCCCGCCAGGGCGCGTCCCGGCGTACTCGTCGGGCCCAGCTGCGGCTGGTCCAGGTCGACGCCTGGTCGGTGATGAAGACCTCCTTCCTGCTCTCCATCGCCCTCGGCATCGTGCTCGTGGTCGCCGTCGCGATCATCTGGTCCGTGCTCGGCGCGGCCGGGGTGTGGGAGTCGATCAACTCGATCGTCCAGCAGGCGGTGGGCAACACGAGCGGCAAGCCGTTCGACATCCAGGAGTACGCCGGGACCTCCCGCGTGCTCGGGTTCACGATGATCGTGGCCGTGCTCGACGTCATCCTGATCACCGCGATCGCGACCCTCGGGGCGTTCCTCTACAACCTGTCGGCGGCGCTGCTCGGGGGCATCGAAGTCACCCTCGCCGAGGACAGCTGATCCGTTTTGTAGGGGGTCCCGAGCATGGGGTAGCCTTCCCTCTCGGTTCACCCCGAGTCGATCGGGCTGCCATCGACGCGGGCCTATAGCTCAGACGGTTAGAGCGCTTCCCTGATAAGGAAGAGGTCAGAGGTTCAAGTCCTCTTAGGCCCACGATCAATCACCTGGAGGAGACGGCCATGAAGAAGATCCTGCTCGTTGCAGTCGCGGCGGCCGGCGCCGTCCTCGCCAAGAAGAAGCTCGACGAGGGCAAGAACGAGCAGGCGCTGTGGCAGCAGGCCACCGACAACGTCGACAAGGCCTGACCTCCCGCTCGGTGGTTCACATCGAGCGCCAGCGAGTGTCTCGAACCACGCCAGGGGCCTTGGCGCAATTGGTAGCGCACCTGCTTTGCAAGCAGGGGGTTAGGGGTTCGAGTCCCCTAGGCTCCACCACGAGAAACCGCAGGTCAGCCTGCGGTTTCTTTTCATTTTCGGCCTAACCCCCTGCTGGCTCGTGCCGCGCTGCTGGGGGACTGGTGGGGGAAGCGCGGAGATGGGAGGCAGCCGACTTCGAGGGTGAACGCGCGCACGGACCCCGTGTCTTCACTAAGCTCGCCCTGACTTCGGGAGGTGCGATTGGACCGGGAGATCATCGTTGTAGGCGCGATCATCGAGCGTGACGGCTTAGTACTGTGCGCCCGGCGTGCTGAGCGCGGATCGCTTGGTGGATTGTGGGAGTTTCCAGGAGGAAAAATCGAGCCCGGCGAGACTGCGCGAGAAGCTCTTATGCGGGAGATCCGCGAGGAACTGCGGTGTCACATCGAGGTCGGCGACGAGGTAACCACCACCAGCCATGAGTACGACTTCGGCACCGTCAGATTGACTACCTTCCGTTGCCAACTCGTTAACGGCACCCCGCAGCTCACCGAGCACGCAGAGATCCGTTGGGTCTCATACACGCAGTTGCCTGCCCTGGATTGGGCGCCGGCAGATGTCCCGGCCGTCCAGATCGTGTCAGCCGCATGACGTTTGACCCGGTCTGGCCCAGCCAGTTCCAGGCAGACATCGACTTCGGGTACGTCGCCAGCGCTGCGGTTGCTGCGCGACGGTACAACCCTCGCTTGGTGCTCAACGCCGATGGGTCCACGGTAGAGCACGCCCTCCTTGAGGAGCTGCAGCGCTGCGAAGCCTTCACCTTCTCTGTCGCATTCATCTCCCCGAGCGCGATCGCGCAGCTGAAGCAGCATCTCTACGATTTCGCCGGCCGGGGCAGGATCATCACGTCGGACTTCCTGGCCTTTAACCAACCCGCGGCGTTTGCTGAACTGCTCAAGCTCCGCGAGCACGCAGGCATCGACGTACGCCGTCACACGGCCCGTGGGTTCCATCCGAAGGGGTACATCTTCGAGCAGGTTTCGAGTGTTACCGCGATGATCGGCAGCTCCAACCTGACCAGCCAGGCACTGTCGCGCAACCACGAATGGAATCTAAAGGTCTCGGCGGCGCGCGGAAGCGACCTGGCTGACCAGATCGACAGGCTTGTTGAGGAACAGGTCCAAGATTCAGAGCCACTCACTGAGGAGTGGATCGATGCGTACGCCGACGCCTATGTCGCACCCCCGCGACGCGGCCCGATGCCGGCCTTGCCCGAGCCGGCGGAGACGCCGGTCGTCGTACGACCGAATGTGATGCAGCAGGACGCGTTGCTCTCTCTGGACCTCGCGCGGGCAGAGGGTTCCCGGCGGGCGATCGTCATCTCTGCGACCGGCACGGGCAAGACGATCCTGTCGGCGCTCGACGTGCGTGCCGCAGCGCCGAAGCGGATGCTGTTCGTCGCCCACCGCGAACAGATCCTTGATCGCACTCTTGAGGAGTACCGACGGGTGCTGGGTGGACCGCCGAGCGACTTCGGCAAGCTCACCGGCAATGCTCGCGACGGTGACCGGCGATACGTCTTTGCGACGATCCAGACGTTGTCTCAGCCGCATGTTCTCGACCAGGTTGCGCCCGATTCCTTCGAATACGTGATCATTGACGAAGCACACCGTGCCGGGTCGGCGACGTACCAGCGCGTCATCGATCGGCTGACGCCCGCATTCCTGCTTGGCATGACCGCGACGCCGGAGCGCACCGACGGGTTCAACGTCTTTGAGTTGTTCGACTACTGCGTGCCCTACGAGATCCGGCTCAACCACGCTCTTGAGGCCGAGATGCTCAGCCCGTTCCACTACTACGGCATCAGTGACCTCACCTATGACGACGGCCGCACGACCAGCGACGAGACCGATCTGAGCCTGCTGATCACGCCCGAACGGGTGCGGTTCCTTGTCGAGGTCCTGGAGAAGTACGGACAGGCGCGCGTCGCGCCGTGCGGGCTGATCTTCTGCAGTCGCAAGGAAGAAGCGCATGCGCTCGCGGCGGCGCTCACCGAATGCGAGCTCGACGGTCGGGCCCTTCGTACGGTCGCGCTCACTGGCGACGACTCGATCGCAGTTCGCGAGCAACGGGTGGCTGAGCTCCAGGCCGGCGATCTGGACTACCTCCTCACCGTCGACATCTTCAGCGAGGGTGTCGACATCCCCCGCGTCAACCAGGTCGTCATGCTGCGCCAGACCCAGTCGGCGATCGTGTTCGTCCAGCAACTCGGCCGCGGTCTGCGGCTCGCCGAAGGCAAGGACTACCTCGTTGTCATCGACGTCATCGGCAACTACACCAACAACTTCCTCATCCCGATCGCGCTCTTCGGGGACGAGTCACTAAACCGGGAGTCGCTGCGGGAGAAGCTCAATGAGACAGTCGAAGGCGGCGTGCTGCCCGGACTGTCTAGCGTGAGCTTCGACGAGGCCTCTCGTGACCGGATCCTGCGCTCGATCGAGTCCACATCCCTTGACAGCATGCGGCGACTCAAGTCGGCACTCGAGGCGATGCGGCACCGCGTCGGCGGTGTCCCGAAGCTCTGGGACTTCTATCGATTCGAGTCGGTCGATCCGGTGCTGCTGGCGACGAAGGTCGAGCACTTCCCGCGCCTGGTCCAGCGGCTGCTGCGGGTTGACGCGAACCTGTCAGCGAGTGCCTCTCGCGCGTTGAGTCTCCTGTCCCACGAGGTCCTCGCCGCCAAGCGGCTCCACGAGTTCGTCGTGCTACGCCTGCTTCGCGAACGGGAGTGTGTCACGCGTTCCGAGATCGCGGCGGCCTACGCTGACGCGGGATTGGCGAGCGGTGCGGCCGTGGTGCAGTCTGCGCTAGACACCTTCACCCTTGCCGGGTACGCCGCATCTGACCTGAAGCGGTATGCGGACCCGCTGGTTACGGTCGAAGCCGACGATGTGCGCCTGACCGAGGCGTTTCGTCGCGATCTCGCCTCCTCAGAGCGGCTTCGTATGGAGGTCGACGACCTGCTCATTACCGGCGAGGCCCTCACACGGAGTCGCTATCGGATCGACCTTCCGTTCACGACCGGCTTGCAGTATTCACGACGCGATGCTGCTCGACTTATCGGCTGGTCACGGAGCAATTCGTCGACGATCTACGGCTACAAGACCGACCGGAGCCGACACGTGTGCACGGTGTTCGTGACTCTCCACAAGTCAGCGAACATCGACGCGAGTACGGCCTACGAGGACGCCCTGCTCGACGAGACCACCATGCATTGGTTCTCGCGATCCCGCCGCACGTTGGCCAGCGATGAGGTGAAGGCCATCGTCAACGGGGATGTCGACGTACACGTCTTCGTGAAGAAGGACGACGTCGAATCCGACCACTACTACCTTGGCACTGCCGCCGCTCATGACGCGGTCCAGACCTCGATGCCGGATGCGAATGGGGCGGACTTGCCGGTCGTCACGATGACACTCCAGTTCGCAGAGCCGATCAACCAAGGGCTCTACGACTACTTCCGCCCGTGATGGCGCGTCAATCACTTCGATAACGAAGAGTGACGGCTTCTGACGGGTCTGAAAACGGACGATGTGCCAGCCGCATTTGAGCCCCGAAACCAAGCGGCACGCATGCTACGAGGGTAGGGAGATCGGCCCACCCCTTGGGCGGCCTGGGCTGATCTGGCGCACACGCGCTCATCAAGTCAGGCGTGGTGATCGCAGAGGAGCGGGTGAGCGTCGCTTAGTACCCGGGCCGTGAGTCATTTAAGGCTGCTTGACGAGGCGGACGGCGGTGAGGCGTGCACGGTGGAGTGAAGTTCTACCGCGGCGCGGCCAGCGCCGCGCGCACCTACGTCGAGGCCGACCGCTCCCGGGTTGACGACTACTAACTCGCCGAGGGCACCGGCCTGGCCAAGCGGTACGTCGCCACGCCCACACCTGAGGGGGATACGCCGGCGGTACGCCCCCCCCGTACCGCCCCCCACACCGAGGGGTCAGCCACGCGAGTCCCCTAGGCTCCACTCCCGCGTCGACCAATCGGATCGGCGCCCTCGGTTGCACCAGACTGGCCTCATGAGTTCCGACATCGCCTGGTCCGAGACATTGGCCGCGAACCTCGACGCCGCCACCCTGTACGAGGTGCTGTCGCTGCGATCGGCTGTCTTCGTGGTCGAGCAGGACTGCGCCTACCAGGACCTCGACGGCCTCGACCTGCTCGAGGGCACGGTGCACCTTGTCGGTCGGTCCGACGGCGCCCTCGCGGCGTACGCCCGGGTCCTGGCTCCCGACGACGAACACCGTGCTCCGCGGATCGGCCGCGTGATCGTCCGCCGCGGGACCCGAGGTCAGCAGCTCGGCCGGCGGCTGATGGAGCGGGCGCTGGCGATCTGCGCGCGGCTGTGGCCGGGCGAGGCGGTCGAGATCGGCGCCCAGGCCCACCTCGCCGGGTTCTACGGGAGCCTCGGGTTCGAGGCGACGAGTGCGCCGTACGACGAGGACGGGATCCCGCACATCGCGATGCGCCGGCTCCCGTAGGACGAGCAGAGCGACAAAACCGATGGGGTCGTCGGCCTCTTCCTGAGGTTGATGGGTGTGGCTTCCCCTGACAACGACAGGTTTCCCCGGTCAGCCGGGGGATCCTGCAGCCGCCCCACCCACCCGTACCCTTGCGGCGTGCCCATCCTGCTCGCCCCCCGCTCCTGGGGGGCGCACCTGCTGATGGTGGGGGCGGTGGCGGCGGCGGTGTTCCTGGGGCTGTGGCAGCTGCACGTGTGGTCGGCCGCGCGCGAGTCCGAGGCGCGGGACCTGTCCAACGCGGCATCGATGCCGCTGTCGAAGGTGATGAGCGGGGACAGCCCGTTCCCGGGCCAGTACCTCGGCCAACCGGTGTCGTTCAGCGGGGAGTGGCTGCCGCAGGGGACGCTCTACGTCGCCGACCGGGCGGTGCACGGCAAGCGGGGCTACTGGGTGGTGACGCCGGTCCTCGTCGGCGACAGCGCCATGCCCGTCGTACGCGGCTGGTCGCCCGAGCCCGAGGCGCCGAAGCCCAACGGGCCGGTCGACGTCGAGGGGTGGCTGCAGGCCTCCGAGGGGACGGGCGCGACCGACGACGACCCGCACGACGACGTCATCGCGGAGATGCGGATCCCGAGCATCGTCGAGCACGTCGACGCCGACCTCTACAGCGCCTACGTCGTGGACCGGCAGCCCACCGGCGACCTGGTCGCCGTACCCCCCGACTCGGTGCCGGAGATCTCCCCCTCGACCTCGCTGCGCAACCTGCTCTACGCCTTCCAGTGGTGGGTCTTCGGCGGGCTCGCGATCTACATCTGGGTGCGCTGGTGCCGCGACGTCGTGGCGCAGTCCCGCACCCGGACCGCGGCGGACGAGCAGGTAGCGTCGGACGCGTGAAGGCTCTGCTCACCGCGTACAAGGTGCTCGCCACCGTCGTCGGGATCTCCATCGTCACCCTGGTCGTGGTCGGGATCCCGCTGAAGTACGCCCACGCGATCTGGCCGAGCGTGCTGCCGGTCGGTTCGACGCTCCAGAAGTTCGGGGCCGACGTCAACCTCGTCCTCGGGACGGCGCACGGGTTCATCTACATGGCCTTCGTGCTGGTGGCGCTGATCCTGGCCCAGCGCAGCCGCTGGCCGCTGGTGTTCACCCTGGTGACGCTGCTCTGCGGCACCATCCCGTTCCTGTCGTTCTGGGCCGAGAACCGCGCGGTCAAGCGGGTCGAGCGCGAGCACCCCGAGGTCCTCGCCTCCGTCGTGAACAGCTAGGCGATGGCGCCCCGCACGGCGTTCGTCCTCGGCGGCGGCGGCCTGCTCGGGGCCGTCGAGGTCGGCATGGTCCGCGCGCTGTTCGAGCGGGGCGTGCGTCCCGACCTGGTGCTCGGCACGTCGATCGGCGCCCTCAACGGCCTCGTGGTCGCCAGTGACCCCACCCCAGCCGTGGTCGCCCGGCTCCTCGACCTGTGGAGCTCGGTGGGGGAGAGCAACGAGGTCTACAGCGACACCCCGTGGCGCCAGGTGACCCGCGCCGTACGCACCGGGACCCACCTGCACTCGGCCAAGCCCCTGCGCGAACGGCTCGAGCAGGAGTTCGGCGAGGTGACCTTCGACGCCCTCGCGGTGGAGTTCCAGTGCTGCGCCGCGAGCATCGAACGCGCCGCCGAGCACTGGTTCACCGAGGGGCCGGTGGTGCCCGCGGTGATGGCCAGCGCGGCGGTGCCCGGCCTGCTCCCACCGGCGCGGGTCGGCGGGGAGCACTACCTTGACGGCGGCATCGTGAACTCCATCCCGGTCGGCCGCGCCGTGCAGCTCGGCGCCGAGCGCGTCTTCGTGCTCCAGGTGGGGCGTGTCGACCGGCCGCTCACCGCGCCGCGCAAGCCGTGGGAGGTCGCCCGGGTCTCCTTCGAGATCGCCCGTCGGCACCGGTTCGTCCGCGAGATGGCCGAGCTGCCCGAGGGGGTCGTGGCCCACGTGCTGCCGGCGGCCGGCTCCTCGGCGGACGACTCGCCGCGCGCCTACCGCGACGCCTCCCTGGTGGCCGGGCGCATCGAGGCGGCGTACGTCGCGAGCCTCGCCTACCTCGACGAGCACCTCTGATGCCACCGCTCCTGGCCCGCGTGCTGCAGCGGGTCGTGGTCGCGCCGCTGGTGATCGTCCTGACCGTGCTGCTGTGGAGCACGCTGCCGCTCTGGCTGCTCGGGGCCGGGCTGCTCTCCCCGTTCGTGCCGGGCTGGCTGCGCCCGGTGCGGCTGCTCTGGCTCGGGGTCGTGCACCTGACCTTCGAGAGCGTGGCCCTCGTCGAGCTGTTCGGGCTGTGGATCGCCTCCGGCTTCGGCTGGCGGATCCGCTCGCCGTTCTTCGAGCGGATCCACTACGACATCGCCCAGGCCTACCTCGTGGTGTTCTTCCGGGAGGCGCGGCGGGTGCTGCGCCTGAAGATCGAGACGGTCGGGCCTTCGCCGGACGCGCATCCCGGCGAGCCGCTGCTCGTCTTCTGCCGGCACGCGGGGCCCGGGGACTCGTTCACGCTGATGTACGCGCTGATGCACTGGTACGGCCGCGAGCCGCGCGTCGTGCTCAAGGAGGCGCTGGCGTGGGACCCGATGCTGGGGGTGCTGCTCTCCCGGGTCCCCAGCCGGTTCATCTCCCCCCGGCAGGCGCCGGGCCGTGACGTCGAGACGCAGGTCGGTGAGCTCGCCCGCGACCTCGACGAGAACGACGCGTTCGTGATCTTCCCCGAGGGCGGCAACTTCACCCCCGAGCGACGGGAGCGGGCGATCAGCCGGCTCAAGCGGCTGGGCCTGCACCGGATGGCCGACCGCGCCGAGGAGATGATCCACGTGCTCGCGCCGCGCCCCGGCGGGGTGCTGGCCGCGCTGGACGCCGCCCCCGAGGCCGACGTGCTGCTGGTGGCGCACACGGGCCTGGACCACGTGGTCAGCATCGCCGACGTCTGGCACTCGCTGCCGATGGACAAGCTGTTGCAGATGGGGTGGTGGCGGATCCCGCGCGAGGAGATCCCGACCGGGCGGGAGGAGCGCATCGAGTGGCTCTTCGAGTGGTGGAGCCGCGTCGACGTGTGGGTCGACGAGCACCGCCCGGTGGACCTGCCCCGGACGTCACGGGCAGGCGACAGAACAGCAGCTGGCCCGCCACCTCGAGGGTGACGGGCCAGCTGGTGACGATCAGGTCAGGACTTGTCGTCGTCCTGGGCGATCTCGACGTCCTCGGCGGGCGCGTCGGGCGTGGTGACCACGTGCGGCTCCTCGGTGGCGTCGGAGAGCGACTCACCCGGCGTGGCGCCGACGACGTCGCTGGCCGTGTCGGCCGGGACGTCGGCCAGGTGGCTGCCCGCCTGCGGAGCGGCCGGGGTGGCCGGAGCGGCCGGGGTCGCGACCGGGCTGGCCGGGGGCGTGGCCGGTGCCGTGCTCGGTGAGTAGGAGGTCTGCCAGTTGGCGGACTCTCCTCCGCCCCGGAGCTTCTGCACCGCGAGGGCGCCGAGGCCGAGCAGGCCGGCGAAGACGAAGTACTTCTTCTTGCCGCCCTTGCGCTTCACGGGCTCGCCCTTGAGCGCGGCCGCGGCGAGGTCGCCCCGCCGCTGGGCCTCCACGACCACCGGGGTCGCTGCGGCCACGGCGGCGGCAGCACCCTTGGACAGGCGGTCCCTGGCGTCCTCGACGTAGGGGGCAGCCTGGTCGCGCGCGTCGGCGAGCAGCGGGCCGGCCTGGTCGCGGGCGTCGACGAGGCGGCTCCTGACGTCCTTGACGTAGGGAGCAGCCTGCTCACGCGCGTCCTTGACGTACGGCGCAGCCTGGTCGCGGGCGTCCGCGAGGCGGCTCCTGACGTCCTTGACGTAGGGGGCGGCCTGCTTGCGGGCGTCCTTGACGTACGGCGCGGCCTGGTCGCGCGCGTCGGACAGCTGGTCGGCGATCTGGTCACGGGCCTCGGCGAGGCGGGGGGCGAGCTCGTCACGAGCCCGCTCGACGTGGGGGGCAATGGCCTCGGTCAGGTCGTGAGCGAGGTCTTGGGCCTGCTCGACGAACTTCTCCTTGCGGCTCTTGGCAAACATGGGTTGCGAGGCTCCCTCTCTGCGGAGTTTCTTGTTTTGAACCTAAGCCCCCATCCTGCCCCGCGCGCAGGCACAAATAAACCCGTGTCACCTGCCGGGCGCTGGGTAGTGCCGAGCGTGGGCGCCGCGCGGTGGCGCTGGGGCTGCGTGGGAGGATCGTCGGCGACACGCGCACCGCACGAAAACCGAAAGGCAGTCATGTCTGACCTGAAGGCCACGCTCAAGACGAACCGTGGCGACATCGTCATCAACCTCTTCCCCGACCATGCTCCGGCGACCGTCGAGAACTTCACCGGGCTGGCGGAGGGCACCAAGGACTACAAGGACGACGCCGGCCGCTCCGGCGAGCGCTTCTACGACGGCCTGGGCTTCCACCGGGTCATCGACGGCTTCATGATCCAGGGCGGTTGCCCGCTCGGCACCGGCACCGGTGGCCCGGGCTACAAGTTCAAGGACGAGTTCCACCCCGAGCTGCAGTTCGACCGTCCCTACCTGCTGGCCATGGCCAACGCCGGACCCGGCACCAACGGCTCGCAGTTCTTCATCACCGTCGGCGCGACGCCGCACCTGAACCGTCGCCACACGATCTTCGGCGAGGTGGCCGACCAGGCCGGGCGCGACGTGGTCGACGCCATCGCCACGACCCCGACGGCGCGCGGCGACGTCCCCGTCGAGCCGGTGATCATCGAGACGGTGGAGATCGAGCGAGGGTGACCACCCCGCCGGTGGGTGGGGGCGGTCCGGCCGGAAGCCTCCCGGACGCCCCACCCACCTGCTACCGCCACCCGGACCGGGAGACCTGGATCCGGTGCCAGCGGTGTGAACGGCCGATCTGCCCCGACTGCATGAACTCCGCCTCGGTCGGGTTCCAGTGCCCGAGCTGCGTCAAGGAGGGCCACCGGGGGACGCGCCAGGGCCGCACGCCGTACGGCGGGCAGCGCGTCGCCGACCCCCGGATCACGACCTTCGTGCTGATCGGCCTCAACGTGCTGGTGTGGCTGGCCATCCAGGCGACCAACGGCGCCCGCAGCACCCTGATCGACACGCTCGCCCTGCTGCCCGACTCCGCCGTCCGCCGGCTCTCGGACGGCAGCCTCGTCGAGGTCAGGGGGGTGGACGACGGCGCCTGGTGGCAGCTGCTCACCTCGACCTTCACCCACGTCGAGCCGCTGCACATCGGGTTCAACATGCTGGCGCTCTACTTCCTCGGGCCGATGCTCGAGAACGTGCTCGGCCGGGCGCGCTTCCTGGCCCTCTACCTGGTCTCCGGGGTGGCCGGCTCGGCCGCGGTCATGCTGCTGTCCTCGCCGCACGGCCAGACGCTCGGCGCCTCGGGCTCGATCTTCGGCCTGATGGGGGCGCTGGCCGTGATCGCGCTCAAGGTGCGCGGCCAGGTGCAGTCGATCCTGGTCTGGATCGGCCTCAACCTGGCGTTCACGTTCACCGTGGGCGGCATCTCGTGGCAGGGACACATCGGCGGCCTGGTCGGCGGGGCCCTGCTCGGAGCGGCGATGGCCTACGCGCCGCGCCAGAACCGGGCGGTGCTGCAGTGGTCGGCGGTGAGCCTGCTGCTGGTCGTCTCGCTGGCGCTGGTCGCCGTCCGCGTCGTCACGCTGGGCTGAATCCCACGGAATCACACCGGTGGAAGTTCTCCACAGCTGTGCATAACCCTGTGGAGAACTACACGGGTGTAAGTAGCCCGGAGATGCCCGTGGTCACTCCCACTTGGTGGCGAAGGTGAAGCCCACGGCCATGAAGCCGATGCCGACGAGCAGGTTGTACTGGTCGAGGTCCTTCATCACCGGGATGGGACCGTCCTGGCCGGCGAAGTAGAACGTCACGATCCACACCAGGCCGATCAGGAAGCAGCCCAGCATCCCGATCACGACGCCCCGGCCGCGGCCGAGCGGGGTCAGCTTGTGGGCCGCCACGGCGAGCCCGACGAAGATGAGCCCGAAGCCGATCACGTAGTTCCAGCGCACCAGGTCGGCCATCCACGGCAGCGGGTCGTCCGGCTTCTTCGCACCGGGGAGCGCGGTGGCCGCGTCCTTGGCGTAGTTGATGTAGACCGCGATCCACACGATGCCGAGCACGACCAGCAGGGCCGCGATCGCCGTCCGCACGATCGAGGTCTGGTAGCCACTGCTGATCACAGTGGGCTTTCGTGCGGTGGGCTTTGACACGGTGGATCTCCTTGGGGCTGGGGCGCGAGCTCGTCCGCTAGCGTAGTCAAGCCACGTCGATCCGAGAGCAGGCGCCCCGTTGAGCACCCACCGTCATCGCGAGCGGCACACGTGGCGCCTCGTCGCCGTCATGGTGTTCGTGGTCGCGGGGATCCTGTTCGTGACCAGCTCCCTGGCCTCCGGCGGCCTGGACCTCCGTGGCTCCAGCGTGACCGACCTGGACACCGTCGTGCGCCAGCAGCGCCAGCGCACCGACTCCCAGCAGCAGCAGGTGGCGCAGCTGACCCGCGAGGTGGACACGCTGGGGCAGGCGGTGGACGACGCCCAGGTCACCGCCGTACGCCGGCAGGTCGATGCCCTGCGCGGGCCGGCGGGCTTCGAGAAGGTGCACGGTCCCGCGATCACGGTGGTGCTCAGCGACGCTCCCAAGGAGGACATCGAGCGGGCCGTGGAGGAGGGGGAGGTGAAGGGCAAGGACCTGGTGGTGCACCAGCAGGACATCCAGGCGGTCGTGAACGCCCTGTGGAACGGCGGCGCCGAGGCGATGACCCTGCAGAAGCAGCGCGTGATCAGCACCACCGGCATCAAGTGCGTCGGCAACACCGTGGTCCTGCACGGCGTCCCCTTCGCCCCGCCCTACGAGATCACCGCGATCGGGGACCTGGACGCCCTGCGGATCGCCCTGGACTCGAGCGACTACGTGGCGGGCTACAAGACCTACGTCGAGGCCCACAACCTCGGCTACGAGGTCAGCACCGACGACGACGTGGCGATGCCGGCCTACGACGGCACCAGCGACCTGCGCTACGCCCGGGCCGACTGAGCGCTAGGGACTCGGCTCGGCCGACGGGTCCGCCGAGGTGGAGGGCTTGTCCGGCTCCGCCGGCGGCTCGTAGGTCGAGACCACGATCGTGACCGTGCTGCCCTTGTCGAGGGTCTGCCCCGCGGAGGGGCTCTGCTGGAGGACCGTGCCCTTCTTGGCCTTCGTGGAGGAGTCGGTCACCCGGCTCACCTTGAAGCCCGCGTCCTCGATCAGCTTGGTCGCGGCCGCCTCGGTCTTGCCCACGACGCCGGGGACGTCCTCGGGTCCGTCGGACCAGAACAGCGTCACCTTGCTTCCGTCGGCCACGTCGGTCCCGGCCGGTGGCTGCATCTCGACGACCTCGTCGGTCGGGTCGTCGGCGTCACGCTGGGTCAGCACCACCCGCAGCCCGTCGCTGCGCAGCTGGTCGGCGGCGTCGTCCTTGTTCTGGCCCACCACGTCGGCCAGCGCCACCTCGGGCTTGCCGCCCGAGACGACGAAGTCGACCTTGTCGTCCGGGGCGACGAGGTCCCCCGCCTGCGGCTCCTGGGAGATGACGCGTCCCCGGGCGACCTCCTTGCTCGCCGCCGTGCTGACGTCGCCGACCTGGAGCCCGTTGTCGCGGATGGTCTTCTCGGCCTGGGAGCGGGTCAGCCCGGTGATCGTCGGCACCGACTGCTGCTCGGGGGCGGCGCTGAACAGCTTGGGGCCGAACACCAGGGCCGCGACGATCAGGGCCACCAGCAGGAGGAGCAGCAGGACCAGGGGTCCACGGCGCTTGCGCTCCGGCTCCTCGTCCTGGGCGGGCGAGGACACCACGCTGGTGACCTGGGTGGGGTCGTCGGTGGGCAGGAAGCCGGCCGTCCCGGCCGCCACCCTGGGCGCCTGGACCGGCTTGCCCTCGAGGTAGCGGTCGATGTCGGCCTTCATGGCCGCGGCGCTGGCGTAGCGGTCGTCGACGTTCTTGGCCAGGGACTTCATCACGATCGCGTCGAGCTCGGGGGTCAGGTCCTCGTCGTGGGTGGACGGAGGCTGCGCCAGCTCGCGCACGTGCTGGTAGGCCACCGAGACGGGGCTGTCCCCGACGAACGGCGGGCGGCCGGTGAGGAGCTCGTAGAGCAGGCAGCCGGTGGAGTAGACGTCGGAGCGGGAGTCGACCGTCTCGCCGCGGGCCTGCTCGGGGGAGAGGTACTGCGCGGTGCCGACCACGGCGGCGGTCTGGGTCATCGTGCTCGACGCGTCGGAGACGGCCCGGGCGATGCCGAAGTCCATCACCTTCACGTCACCGGCGGGCGTCAGCATCACGTTGCCCGGCTTGATGTCGCGGTGGATGATGCCGGCGCGGTGGCTGTAGTCGAGCGCCGCGAGGACACCCGAGGTGATCTCGAGCGCGCGCTCGGGCAGGATCTTGCGGCCCTCGCGGATGATGTCGCGCAGGGTGCGGCCGGCGACGTACTCCATCACGATGTAGGGCTGTGCGACGTTGCTGCCGTCGGTCGACATCTCCTCGCCGGTGTCGTAGACCGACACGATCGCGGGGTGGTTCAGGGACGCGGCGGACTGCGCCTCACGGCGGAACCGGGCCTGGAAGGTGGCGTCGCTCGCGAGGTCGGTGCGCAGCCGCTTGATCGCGACGGTCCGCCCCAGGCGGACGTCGGTGCCCTTGCGGACCTCGGCCATCCCACCGCGGCCGAGGAGCTCTCCGACCTCGTAGCGGCCACCGATCCGGTGCGGTTCAGTCATCGCGGGCTCAGTTCCCCTTCTCCGTGGACGTGCTCTCCTCCGGGGCGGGCGGGCGGCCGTTCGAGGCGTTCGGCTTCTCGGACTTGTCGGGCTTCGGGGCCTTGCTGCCGCCCTTGCCGGGGTCGGAGCCGTTGCCCTTGCCGTTCCCTTGACCGTTGCCGGTGTCGGCCGACGTCTCCGGGTCGGCCGGCTCGGTCTGGGTCGCGGCGGGCTTGTCCGGCTCCGCCGGCGGGTCGCCCCAGGCCTTCACGGTGATGGTGGCGCCCTTCGTGACGTCCCCGGTGGGGCTGAGGCTCGCGACCGTGTCGCGCTTCTTGCCTCCCGGGTTGTCCTGGGTCACGACCTCGGTCTTGAGCCCCTTGTCGCGCAGGTCGGCGACCACCTCGTCGACCGGCCGGCCGAGGTAGTCGGACCGGTTCACCCGGACGGTGTCGTCGGCCTTGGCGGGGGTGGACGGGTCGCTGCCGTCGTCGGTCGCCGCGTTGTCGTCGGTCCACGGGTGGGCGACGAGCAGGCCGATGATCAGGGCCAGGGCCAGCAGGAGCCCGGCGTACAGCGGCCAGCTGGAGCGCCTGGTGTCCTCCTCCGGCGGCGGTGCCGGAGCGACGACGGGCTCGGTCAGGGGGGCGACGACGGGGGCCGCCGCGGTCATCACGCGGGTGCTGTCGACCGGGGGGACCGGAGGCGGGACGGGTGTGCCACCCTCGGCGGCACCCCGCAGCGCCTCGGCGAGCGCGGTCCCGTCGGCGTAGCGCTGGCCGGGGTCCTTGGCGAGGGAGCGCAGCACGACGTCGGCCAGGGCCGGGGGCACCGTGTCCGGGAGCGGTGGCACGTCCTGCTGGATCTGGGCCAGGGCGGTGGCGATCGGGGTGTCCGCCACGAACGGCCGGTGGCCGGCCAGGCACTCGAACATCACGATGCCGAGCGAGTAGACGTCGCTCGCGGCGGTGGCGGAGGTGCCGCGGGCCTGCTCGGGGGAGAGGTACTGCGGGGTCCCGACGATCTGCCCGGTCTGGGTGAACGCCACGGACCCGGTGGCCCGGGCGATGCCGAAGTCGGTGATCTTCACGCGGCCGTCGGGGGTGACCAGGAGGTTGCCCGGCTTGACGTCGCGGTGGACGACCCCGGCGGCGTGGGCCACCCCGAGCGCCTCCGCGATCTGCAGGCCCAGGAGCCGCGCCTGCTCGGGGTCGAACGGCTGGCCGTCGACGATCAGGTCGGAGAGCGGCTTGCCGTCGACCAGCTCCATCACCAGGTAGGGGGTGTTGCCCTCCTGGAGGAGCCCGTAGTCGAAGACCGACGCGATCCCCGGGTGGTGCAGCCCGGCCGCGTGCCGCGCCTCGGCCTCGAACCGGGCCCGGAAGGTCGGGTCCTCGGCGTACTCCCGCTTGAGGATCTTGACTGCGACCTCGCGGCCGAGCACCGTGTCGCGGGCCTTCCAGACCTCGCCCATGCCGCCGGCCGCGATCCGCTCGCCGCGCTCGTAGCGCTCGCTGGGGGCCGGCCCGTCTGCCGGAGGGCTCGTCGGTGGGGTGGTCACTTGCCGATCACCGCCTCCATCACGGACTTGGCGATCGGTGCGGCCAGCCCGCTGCCGGAGATCTGGTCACGGGCGACGCCCGCGTCCTGGACGAGCACGGCGACCGCGACGGCCGGGGTGTCCGCGGGTGCGAACGACACGAACCAGGCGTACGGCGGTCGGTCGGGCGCGCTCTGGGCCGTGCCGGTCTTGCCGGCCACCTCGACGCCCGGGATCTTGGCCGTCCCGCCGGTGCCGTTGTCGACCACCGAGACCATCATCTTGGTCAGGTCGCGGGCCGCCGAGGAGCTGATCGCGGGCTGGTCCGGCATCGGATCGGACGAGGTCTTGCCGAGGACGTCGAGCTTGGGCGACTTGATCTCGTCGACGAGGTAGGGCTTCATCACGACGCCGTCGTTGGCGATGCCGGCTCCGACCATCGCCATCTGCAACGGGGTGGCCGCGACGTCGAACTGGCCGATGGCCGAGAGCGCCGTCTGCGGCTTGTCGGGGTTCTCGGGGAAGCGGCTCAGCGCCTGGCGGGTGAGCGCGTCGTCGAGGTCGTTGAAGCTGCGCTTGCCGAAGCCGAACTTCTCGGCCGTCTCGCGGAGCTTGTCGTCGCCGACCTTCATGCCGACGTCGCCGAAGGAGACGTTGCAGGAGACCTCCAGGGCGCGGGTCAGCGTGATCTTGCTGGGCCCGCACGACCCACGGTTCTCGTTGACCAGGTCCTTGCTCGTCTGCGGCAGGTCGAGGGTGGCGCCCCCGGGGACCATCGTGTCGGGGGTGTACTTGCCGGAGTCCAGGGCGGCGCCGGCGGTGACCAGCTTGAACGTCGAGCCCGGCGGCAGCACCTCCTCGATCGCCCGGTTGTTCAGGGGGCTGAGCTTGTCCTTCTCCAGCGCCTGCTTGGTCCTGCCCACCGCGGTGAAGTCGTGGGTGGCCAGCCGGTTGGGGTCATAGCTGGGGCTGGAGACCATGGCCAGGATCTTGCCGGTGCTCGGCTCGATCGCCACGACGGCGCCGCGGACGTTCTTGCCGAGCGCGTTGAGCCCGTCGTACGCCGCCTTCTGTGCGTCCGGGTCGACGGTCAGCGTCACGCTGCCACCCTTGGGGGACTGGTTGTCGACCAGGTCGATGACGCGGTTGACGAACAGCTTGGAGTCGCTGCCGGACAGGATGGAGTTCTGCGTCGACTCCACGCCGCCCAGGCCCCAGTCGCGGGAGAAGAAGCCGCTCAGGTGGGCGTACTCCTTGCCCAGGGGGTAGACGCGCTGGAACTTGTAGCTGTCGTCGGACTTGTTGCTCTCCGCGACGGCCTTGCCGCGCACCAGGATGGCGCCGCGCTCGCGGGCGAACTCGGCGTCGCGGACGCGCTTGTTGTCGGGGTGCTTGCTCAGCGAGGTGAGCGCGTCGGCCTGCCAGTACTGCACGTAGGTGGCGTTCACCAGCAGGGCCACGAACAGCAGCATGCAGGCGACGGCGAGGTTGCGGATCGGCTTGTTCACTTGCGAATTTTCACCACCTGGGTCGCGTCGGCGTCGTAGTCCTCGTCGGGCTCGACGAGCTCGGGCGGAGGGCGACGGGCCTGGTCGGAGATCCGCAGGAGCAGCGCGATGATCGCCCAGTTGGCGACCAGGCTGGAGCCCCCCTGGGACAGGAACGGGGTGGTCAGTCCGGTCAGCGGGATCAGCCGGGTGACGCCACCGATGACCACGAAGACCTGGAGCGCGATGACGGTGGCCAGGCCGGTGGCCAGCAGCTTGCCGAAGTCGTCCCGGCAGATCAGGGCGGTGCGGAGCCCCCTCTCGACGAGGATGCCGTAGAGCAGGATGACCGCCATCACCCCGGTCAGCCCGAGCTCCTCGCCCAGCGAGGGCAGGATGAAGTCGGACCAGGCGAGCGGGGTGATCTGCGGCTGCCCCTGGCCGAGCCCGCGGCCGACGAGACCGCCCCAGCCCATGCCGTAGAGGCCCTGGACCAGCTGGTAGGCGCTGGCGGTGTGGAACGGGTCGAGCCACGCCTCGACGCGCGACTGCACGTGGTGGAGCGCGAGGTAGCCGAGGTAGGCGCCCACCGCGAACATCGCGCCGCCGACGACCAGCCACCCCGGGCGCTCGGTGGCGACGTAGAGCATCACCAGGAACAGCCCGAAGAACAGCAGGGACGACCCCAGGTCACGCTGGAAGACCAGGATGCCCAGCGAGACCAGCCACATCGCCAGGATCGGCCCGAGGTCGCGGCCGCGGGGCAGGTCGACGAACAGGAAGCGGCGCCCGGCCAGGGCCAGCGCGTCACGGTGCAGCACGAAGTAGCCGGCGAACGCCACCACCAGCAGCAGCTTGGCGACCTCGCCCGGCTGGAAGCTGAGTGGGCCGATGCCGATCCAGATGCGCGACCCGTTGATGGTGCGGCCCACGCCGGGAAGCAGGGGCAGCAGCAGGAGGACGATCGCGGCGAGCCCGGCGGTGTAGGTGAACGACTGCAGCCGACGGTGGTCGCGCAGCATGATCAGCACGGTCGCGAACAGGATCGCCCCGAGCGTCATCCAGATCAGCTGGCTGTCGGCGAAGGACTGCGCGTCGGCGTTGCGCGCCTGGCGGCCGAGGTCGATGCGGTGGATCATCGCCAGGCCGAGGCCGTTGAGCGCCGAGACGATGGGCAGCAGGACCGGGTCGGCGTACGACGCGAAGATGCGGATCACCACGTGGCAGCCGACGATCAGGGCCGCCAACCAGGCGCCGTAGGTGAACAGGTCGACCGGGGCGGTGCCGTCGACGCCGATCCCGACCGCGGCGTAGGCGCCGATGCCGACCACCAGGCTGAGCACCAGCAGGACCAGCTCGGCACCGCGGCGGCGGCGGTGCACGAAGCCCATCAGGCCCTGGGGGGCTTCCGGCGCGCGCGTGCTCATGGCGCCTCGGTGCAGGTGCTCGAGGAACCGGCCGACGGGCCCTGGGAGGGGGACGGTGAGGGGGACGGGCTGGCGGTGGCGAGCTTGCGGGCCCGTGCCTTCGCCTTCGCCTGGGCCCGCTTCTGGGCCGTGGTGGTGGCCTTGGCGGTCGGGCTGGCGCTCGCGCTCGGCTCGGGCGTGGGCTCGGGGCACACGGCGAGTCGCTCGAGCCGCGTGATGATGCCGCGGGCGTCGTCGAGGCTGTTGGCGCTGATGCCGTCGCGGACCTGGCGCGCGTTGTAGGTGGGCAGGTCGGCCAGCTCGAGGGCGCTGCTCTCCTCCACCTGGTGCAGGCGTACGCCGGGCAGGTCGGCCTCGATGCCGCGGAAGATCGCGACCTCGGTGCCGTCGTCGGCGACGTAGTACTGGCTCTGGGTCCACTTGTAGCCGGCGATCGCCACGATCGCGACCAGGACGCAGACGAGGCCGAGCGCCCCGACCCGGCGCGCCCAGATGAACTTCCGGGGCGGCCGCGGGGCGTAGCGCGCCTGCTCGGGGTCGACCCCCTCGCCCCCGGTCGAGCCCTTCACCGGCTCGAGCTCGCCGGTGTCGGCGGCCCGCGCCGAGCGACCCGAGCCGATGCCCCGTCGGCGGGAGGCCTCGGCGGCGGCCCCGACGACCAGGGGGCCCACGACCGCGGCAGCGGAGGTGTCGGGGTCCTCGGTGGCGTCGTCGTCGACGAGGTCGGCGATCACGACGGTGACGTTGTCGGTGCTGCCGGCGTCGAGCGCGGCGTTGACCAGCGTGACCGCGGCGTAGTCGGGGGTGCCGTCGCCCAGCAGACGGGCGAGGTCGGCGTCGGGAAGGACGCCGGAGCAGCCGTCGGAGCAGAGCAGGAGGCGGTCGCCGGGAGCGACCTCGAGGGTGAAGACGTCGGGCTCGGGCTCGTGCACCCCGTCGACCGCGCGCAGGATCAGGTTGCGGTGGGGGTGCACCCGGGCCTCGTCCTCGGTGATCCGGCCCTCGTCGATGAGGCTCTGCACGAACGTGTGGTCGGTGGTCAGCTGCGACAGCGACCCGTCGCGCAGCAGGTAGCCGCGACTGTCCCCCACGTGCCCGACCCCGATCTGGGTGCCGTCGAAGATCGCGGCCGTGACGGTGGTGCTGGTGCCCTCGATCTCGGGGCGCTCGGCGACCAAGGCGGCGATGCGGTCGTGGCTGCGGTGGATGGCTCCGGCCAGGGCGCTGAGGATGTCGTTGCCCGGGGAGGTGTCGAGCTGGCGCAGCACCTCGACGGTGGCGCTGCTGGCGACGTCACCGCTCGCCGAGCCGCCGACCCCGTCCGCGACCACGAGCAGGTGTGGTCCGGCGTACCCGGAGTCCTGGTTGTCGCGTCGGACGCGCCCCACGTCCGACAGCGCGGCGTAGCGGAGCTTCACTTGCGCAGCTCCATGATCGTCTTCCCGATGCGGACCTGGGTGCCGAGCTGGAGGGCGGTGGGCTGGGTGATCCGGGTGGTGCCGACGTAGGTGCCGTTGGTCGAGCCGAGGTCCTCCACGAACCACTGCTCACCCGAGTTGGCGATGCGGGCGTGACGGGTGGAGACGTAGTCGTCGTCGAGCCGGATGGCGGCGTCGTTGCCGCGACCGATCAGCAGCGGGGCCTCGTCCAACGACACCGCCTCGCCCTTGTTGCCGCCCTCGACGATCACGACCTGGGTCGGCACGCCCTTGCGGGGCTTGGCCGGCTTGCTCCGGGCCCGTCGCTCCTGGCGCGACGGTCCGCGGCCGGACGCCTCCCGCGCGACGCGCGCACCGAACATGTCGGAGCGGATCACGGAGATGCAGGAGAGGACGAAGATCCACAGGATCGCCAGGTAGGCAAACCTGATCAGGACCAGGGTCAGCTCGGACAAGTCGCACTCACCCTTGTTTGAGGTGCAAGGTCATGGTCGTGTTGCCGATCTTGATCGTTGCACCATCCGCGAGTGCGGCTCGCTCGACGCGCTTGCCGTTGACGAGCGCGCCGTTGGTCGAGCCGAGGTCCAGCACGGTGATCCGCGGTGCGCCGCCGAGGTCCTGGGCCTCCTCGACCCGGATCTCGATGTGCTTGCGCGAGACACCCGGGTCGTCGATGCGGAGGTCGGCGTCGTTCCCGCGGCCGATGACGATGCCGGGCGGGGCGAGCGGGAGCCGCTCCCCGTTGACCTCGAGGGTCGCGGTGGCGCGCCGGATCTGCGTGTCGGTGGGGTCCCCGGCCGCCACGCTGGACCGCGAGACCGCCTTGCTGCGCACCCGGAAGCGGCCGGTCGTCAGGTCGTCGCTGTTCTCCAGGGCGATGTTGACCGGCCCGGTGAAGACGTAGGACTGCTGGGCCGCGTGCTCCCGGAGCATCTCGGTCAGCTCGCGCGGCAGCTGCGGCCCCAGGCCCTCGAGGCGCTCGAGGTCGGCCCCGGAGAGCTCGACGACGAAGCTGTTGGGCACCAGCCGACGGTCGCGACTGAGGATCTGGGCCGAGTTGTCGACCTCCCGGTTGAGCGCGGACGCGATCTCGACGGGCTGCACGGCACTGCGGAACGTGCGTGCGAACACCCCGGAGATCATCTGCTCGAGCTTGTTCTCGAAGCGTTGCAGGCCGCTCACGGCGCCTCCCCTCAGGTGGTCCTCCAGCCGGGAACCCGGCTGGGAAGTCTGGTGGCCCGGTCGGGCACTCAGGCGATGGTATCGGGCGCATCGCCGGGACTCGGTGCCGGTTTGGGCGCCTGAGACGTCGTGGGATAACCTGAGCGCTGCTTCTGGCGCGAGTGGCGGAATAGGCAGACGCGCACGGTTCAGGTCCGTGTGCCCGAAAGGGCGTGGGGGTTCAACTCCCCCCTCGCGCACCAACCAGAAGTGGCCCCTGGCCAGCGCATCGCTGGCTCAGGGGCCGTTTCAGCTCTCAGGCGGCCTCCACGAACCCCCGTCAGCCCGCCTCGCCGTGCTCGCGCCGGCAGCCGTGCCGGGCACAGCCCCGTCGCCCCTTGGCGCCCTCGTGCCGTCGACTCTTTTACCTGTCTGTAACTCAGGATCCTTGACTTGGAACTATTTTATAATCTATACCTGAGGGGCAGCCAGGTGGCCGCAGATCCCGACCTCAGGAGACGACCCATGGGCATTCCGAAGATTCTGGCCACCCTGCTGGCCGCCACGCTCACCCTGTCCACCGCGGCCTGCGGGAGCAGCGACGGGGCCGGAGGCAGTTCTGCCGGCAGCAAGGTCGGCATCGACAAGTCCGCGTGCTCGGATCTCGCCAAGAAGTACCCCGGCCTCAAGGGCGAGAAGCTCACCGTCGGCATCTCACCTGCACCGGCGAACTACTCGGCCGCCGATCCCAAGGACCCCTCCAACATCATCGGGATCGAACCCGACCTGCTGGTGGCAGCCGGTCAGTGCCTCGGGTTCACCACGAAGTACTCGAAGCTGGACTTCGCCGGTCTGGTCCCGGCGCTGCAGTCCGGACGCATCGACCTGGTGGCCGCCGGGATGTACTCCTCGGCTGAGCGCGTCAAGCAGGTCGACTTCGTCGACTACATGAAGGCGGGTGAGGCATCGATCGTCCGAGCCGGAAACCCCAAGAAGCTCAACGCAATCGGCGACATCTGTGGCGCGACGGCTGCCCTGGTGGTCGGGACCGTGGAGAACGAGATCCTGGACAAGCAGAGCAAGGCCTGCGCGAGCAAGGGTGACAAGCCCCTCAAGACGCTGAAGTTCCCGAGCATCGACCGGGCCCAGAGCGCACTCGCCCAGGGGGAGGCGGACATCGTCCTCACCGACGCCGGCGTGGCCGCCTACCTGGCGAAGCGTGCGTCCGACAAGCTCGCCGTGGGATTCGCTCTGCCGACCGACTTCCACTTCGGTTTCGGTGTCAGCAAGAAGAGCACCGAGCTGCGTGACGGTCTGAGCGCTGCGCTCCAGCAGCTGTACGCCGACGGTGCCCTCCAGAAGGCAGTGAAGCACTGGGGCTTCTCGTCCAGCCAGGAGCTCAAGCCCGCCGTCGTCACCGACTGACGAGACGGAGAACCCCCCGATGTCCGACTTCTTGCACTATCTCGTCGACCCGTTCCTGTGGCGCGGGCTGCTGGTGGCGATCGAGATCACGGTGGTCTCCATGGCCCTGGCCCTCGTCCTGGGGCTGGTCCTCGCGCTGATGCGGGAGTCGCGGCACGCGGCGGTCAGGCTCCCGGCGGCCTTCTACACCTGGTTGATGCGCGGGACCCCGCTCCTGCTGCAGCTCGTCTTCCTCTACACGGCGTTGCCGACGATCGGGATCCGGCTCGGACCGCTGGTCACCGCCATGATCGGGTTCACGATGAACGAGGCGGCGTTCTCCGGCGAGATCATCCGTGGGGGAATCAAGTCTGTCGGGAAGACCCAGCTGGTGGCGGCGAGCTCTCTCGGGATGCGGCCGGTGCTCACCCTGCGTCGGGTGATCATGCCGCAGGCACTACGAGCGATCGTGCCGGCGCTCAGCAACGACGCCATCTCGATGCTCAAGTTCACGTCCTTGGCCTCCGTCATCGCCGTCAACGAGCTCACCCTGCGAGCCCAGACGATCGTGTCGACCAACTTCGAGTTCTTCCCGGTGTTCCTCGCAGCAGGCGTGATGTACCTCGCCGCCACCACTCTCCTCGGCCTCGGACAGTCCGCCCTCGAGCGGAAGTTCGCTCTCGACCGGCCGACGGGCCCGTCCTCCGGGTTCCTCGCGCGTTCCCTGGGGATACGAGGACGTACCCGCGGCTCGTCACCCGAGCTCGCGGCGACGGAGCCCCCACCCACCGCGCCTGACGGGTCGGCGTCCCCGGGTGCTGTGGGGAGCCCGGGCGACGGGCGGAACACGACGGGTGTTGCCGACCTGATCGCCCGCCAGGGAGCAGTGACGGCCGGGGAGGGTGACGGCACCCCGTTCGTGACGTGTCGCGACGTGCACAAGTCCTACGAGGGCCGCGAGATCCTCAAAGGGGTGGACCTGGGGGTCCAACCTGGTGAGGTCGTCGTGCTGATGGGACCGAGCGGTTCGGGCAAGAGCACGCTGCTGCGACTGGTCAACCATCTCGAAGCGGTCGATGGCGGCGAGATCCTCGTGGACGGTCGGCACGTCGGCTACGAGGCGAAGAACGGGACGCTGCAGCCGGTGCAACGACTGGCCCAGGCGCGCGCCGACGCGCGGATCGGGATGGTCTTCCAGCACTTCAACCTCTTCGACCACCTCACGGTGCTCGACAACATCTGCATCGCCCCGGTGCACGTCTACGGGCGAGACCCGGAAGAGACTCGTCAGCTCGCCCTGGCACTGCTGCAGGACGTAGGACTCGCACAGCACGCGAACCACCTCCCGCACCGGCTGTCCGGGGGACAGCAGCAGCGCGTCGCCATCGCACGGGCGCTCGCCATCCAACCCCGCCTGATGCTCTTCGACGAGCCGACCTCAGCGCTCGATCCGGAGCTCGTGGGCGAGGTTCTCCAGGTGATCCGTCGCCTCGCGGAGGCGGGGATGACGATGCTGGTGGTCACCCACGAGGTGCGTTTTGCCCGCGAGGTGGCGGACCGTCTGGTCTTCATGGCGGAGGGGAAGGTCGTCGAGCAAGGCACCCCCGAACAGGTCCTCGACCATCCGGTGGAGCCTCGCACGAGGCAGTTCCTCAACCTCGTCGCCCAGACCGGACACCCCTGATCCGCTCACCTGCGCCGCCCCAACGACCAGCTCCCCACGAGAGGCAGAACGTACAGATGTCCGAGTCCAGTCGGCCCCGGGTCGCGATCATCGGTGCCGGGTTCGGAGGCATCGTCGCGGCCATCAAGCTGCAGCGCGCCGGAATCGACTTCGTCATCTTCGAGCGATCCGAAGGGGTCGGCGGGACGTGGTGGGACAACCGCTACCCCGGTGCGGAGACCGACGCGGCCTCCCACCTCTACGCCTACTCGTTCGCACCGTACGACTGGAGTCGCACGCACGTGCGACAGGCTGAGATCCAGGGTTACCTGGAGCACGTGGTGGAATCCTTCGGCCTGCTGCCCCACATCCGGTTCAAGGAGACGGTGACGGAGGTTCACTGGCAGGACGACACCTCTGACTACGTGGTGACCACCGAGGCGGGGGAGAGCCAACGTTTTCGGTTCGTGGTGTCGGCCGTCGGCCTGTTCGCCGCCCCGAAGCTCCCGGTCTGGCCGGGCCTGGAGGACTTCGAGGGCGAGGTCGTCCACACGGCCGCCTGGGACGAGGCCATCGACGTCCGAGGCAAGCGCGTCGCCGTCGTCGGCACCGGTTCCAGCGCCGTCCAGGTGGTCCCCACCGTGGCCCCCGAGGCGGAGAAGGTGACGGTCTTCCAACGGCAGCCGGGATGGGTCCTGCCCAAGGGTGACCGGGACTTCACCCCGGTGGAGCGTCGGGCCTTCTCGTGGCCACTCCTCCAGCGACTCGACCGGATCCGCCTCTACCTGCGCCAGGAGCGACGCGAGTGGCACGGTGCGGTGTTCCGGCCCGGGTCACGCATGAACCGTCGCTCGGAGGCAGTCGCCCGAAGCTACATCGCCGAGGTCTTCGCCGACCGCCCCGATCTGGCTGAGGCGCTGACTCCCGACTATCCGTTCGCCGGCAAGCGCACGGTCGTGACCAGTGCCTTCTACCCCTCGTTGCTCCGCGACGACGTTCGCCTGGTGCCACACCCCGTTGTCTCCTGCACTCCGCACGGGCTCGTCGACGGCCAGGGCCAGGAGCACGAGGCTGACGTCCTCGTACTGGCCACCGGCTATGAGGTGGCCCGCTTCCTGGCATCGCTGGACGTCACGGGGCGCGACGGCGTCGACCTTCGGCAGGTCTGGGGGTTGGACCCGTTCGCCCTTCTGGGTTTGATGGTTCCCGGATTCCCGAACTTCTTCATCATGTACGGCCCCAACACCAACGGCGGTCTGACCGTTTCGAACTTCGAGCACGAGGCCGACTTCGTCGTGGCCCAGATCAAGCGGGTCCTGCGGACGGGCAAGGAGAGTGTCGACGCGCGTCGCCGCGTCGTGGACGGATACAACCGGTGGGTGCAGCACCGGATCAGCAGCACTGCCTGGGTCGAGGGCAAGAACTACTTCTCATCCCCCACGGGGCGCAACGTGACGCAGTGGCCCGAGGGCGCAGCCATCTACGCCTTGATGCTCCTGCTGCTTCGCAGGATCGGCGTGCGCCTCAGGTGACGAGGTCGACGCGCACCGGCGCCGGCACCAACCACGAAGGAGTTCAGCGATGACTGGCCAGGCCTCGAGGATGTACTTGCTGCAGTACGGCGCAGAGCGGGTCCCCCGATCGCTGTCCCTGCGGAACGGACCGTCGTTCCTGGGCTGGGAGCCGCTCTTCGGGGTGCTGGTCGAGACCGGCGAGGGCTGGGTCCTCTTCGACACCGGGATGGCTCGGGAGGCGCTCGACGCCGAGGAGACCCAGCAGAGCTATGCCGCCGCTGCGATCGACGCCGGCGAGGACCCGAACCAGCAGACCTGGGCGCTGTACCCGACGCCCCCGGACCCCACTCGCTGGAACTGGGGGCTTCCCGGGGACCCGCTCGTGGCGGCGCTCGCGACGGTCGACCTGACGGTCTCCGACCTGAGTCTGGTGGTGATCAGCCACCTGCACCTCGACCACGCGGGAGGGATCCCGCTGCTGGCCGACGCCGGCGTCCCGGTCGCTCTCCAACAGAGCGAGATGGACTTCGCCCACAGTGGCCGCGCGGTGTTCGCCGAAGGGTTCCGCGCCGCTGACTGGTCGGACCCACGCACCCGGTGGCACCTCTTGGACGGCGACACGGACCTGGCCCCGGGAGTCAGCGTGCTCTGGACCCCGGGCCACACCCCGGGGCACTCGTCGCTGAGGGTGGAGCTTCCCGAGTCCGGAACCTGGCTGTTCGCCGGAGACGCCGCCGACCTCGGGCAGAACTTCCTCGACCGGGTGCCGTGCGGGTACTGCGCGGGAGGGCCTGAGGACGAGCACGCGGCGCAGAGGTCGCTGGAACGACTGTTGTCGGAAGCCGTCGGGTCAGATGCTCGTCTGGTGCCCGGACACGACCAGCTGGTGCTCAACGCCGTACGTCACCCGCGCGAGGGCCACCGCTGAGCTCCGTCAGTCGGTGAACAGCAGGGCGCTGACCGCCTTGCCGGTGTCCTCGATGTGCTGGTGAGCCACTTTCTCGGCAGCCTTCGCATTGCGGTCGCGGACGTGTTCCAGGACCGTCTCGTGCACGTGCAACCAGTCCTCACCGAGCTCGTGGGCGACGGTGGAGAAGTAGAAACGAGCCCGCTTCTCCAGCGCCGCGGAGGTGGTGGCCAGCACGGCGTTGCGGGTGGCAGCCCGCAACGCGGCATAGAAGCCGGAGCCGACCGCCGGATCGTTGGTGGCCGTACGGCTCTCGGCGATCCGGGCTGCGAGCACGGTCAGGTCCTCGTCCGTGCGACGGGTGGCGGCCCACCGGGCCACCAGGCCCTCCACCATGGCCCGGAACTCGAACAGCTCGGCGAGCTCCTCGGCCGTGCGCTCCCGCACATGGACTCCGTGGCGAGGTTTGATGTCGACCCAGCCGGCCTCGTGGAGGGAACGCAGGGCTTCGCGCACGGGGATACGGCTCATGCCGTACTGGGCGGCGAGTGCGTCGGCGTGGATGCGTTCACCGGGCTTGAGGTCGCCCCGAATGATCGAGGCCTCGAGGGCATCGTGAACGCGCGTTGTCAGCGTGGCGTTCGCCGGGAACGCCGACATCAGAGGCGACGTGTTGGTCACAGCGTTCCGTCCTGTGGTCGAGGTGACGGCCAAGCCTTCTCCGCCGGCGGTCATTGTGCATGAAGTATACGAAAACCGGGTGGCTCAGTGGGCGGTCGCCGGCGCGCCGAGGAACTCCAGGGCGGTGAGCGCGTACAGCGATGCGCACCGCATCACCTCCTCCTCCTCCGCGTAGTCGTCGATCCCGGCCGACCACGTCGGCTGCGGGCCGTAGCACAGCGCCTGGATCCCGGCCCGGCGCCAACGACTCGCATCGCTGGCCGGCAACCGGATGGCATACCGTGCCGGCTCTCCCACGACGACCTGCGAGGCACGCTGCCAGGCCCGGGTCAGGGGCGCGTCCGGAGCCGTCCAGTTGGCGTCCCACCCCTTCAGCTCCCGCACCACCACCGAGTCGAGGTCGGCCACCGCCTTCGCCACGAGTGCCACCGCCTCCCCGGTCGGAACGCCAGGTGGGAGACGAAGGTCGACCTCGGCTGTGGCGCGGGTCGCGATCTGGCCCACGAAGGTGCCCGCCGCGACCGTGCCGACGTTGGCAGTCAGCACCAGTCCCGGGTCCGCGTCCTGACCGGCAGCAACGGCCATCTCGGCCAGCGCCGGAGGCAACAGGCCTGTCAGGCCGGTGAGTGCGTCGACCCGGGTCACGGCCTCGGCGATGCGGGCTGACGCCGACCGGCCGCGGCGTACGGCGGAGGAGTGGCCGGCCTCGCCCTGCGCGGAGAGCTCCAGCCAGAGAACGCCCTTCTCGCCGAGGGCGAGCCGTCGGAAGCCGGGTCCCTCGCCGCAGATCAGCGCGTCCCCGAAGAGGTCGGGGTGCTCACGCAGCAGGAAGGCGGCACCGTTGTCACCGAAGACGACCTCGTCACTGACGGCGGCGAACGTGATGCGCCCGGTCCATTGCCCGCGACACTCGGAGAGGAAGGCGGCAGCGGTGATCATCGCGGCGACGGCGCCCTTCATGTTGCCCATGCCCAGCCCGTAGAGCCGGCCGTTCGTGCGCGTCAGCTCCCACACCGGCTGGCTCCACGCTGACTCGTCGCCGGGCGGCATGGTGTCGAGGTGCACGTTCAGCACGAGGTGCGGCCCGGGCCGGCCCGAGTCGATCTCGGCCAGGACCGACGGCATCGTGGGCTCGCAGTGCTCCTGACGGGACGTGATGCCTCGGTCCTCCAGGGCTCGGCCCACGACGTCAGCCACCTGCCGGGTGTCTCCGACCGGGTTCACGCTGGGTGCCGCTACGAGTGCCGAGCACAGGGCGACGATGTCCTCTCGCTGCTCGGCCACCTCGCGCGTCAGGCGTGCGGTCAGGGTCTCGGTCATGCTGCTCCTCGGGAGTTCGTGCGGCGTCGCCAGTCGGCGACAGCGAAGGGGGAGGGGTGGGTGCCGGCTGCGACGACGGCTCCGAACAGGTCCGCGCCCGGCGCCACGGTGCGCACGCGGTGTCCGCGCGCCATCAGCGCCTCCTGGGCGGGATGGCCTGCCTCGAGGAGCAGCTCACCGTCCTGGGTACGCCAGCGCAGCGCGGCGATCGCCTCGGCAAGGGGGGTGTCGGAGAGCGAGGTCGCGGCGAGCACCTGGAGCAGGGTCTGCACCTGTCCGTCGGCACCGGGGGTGGCCAACGCCAAGACCCCGTCAGGGGAGGTCAGCATCGCCGGTGCGAGGGTGTGGACCGGCCGTTTGCTCGCTCCAGGAGCGTTCTCGCCCTCGGTGAAGCCGGCGGCCCGGTTGTTGAGCACGATCCCGAGCTCGGGCACGTAGACCCCGGAGCCGAAGTCGTCGAAGACGCTGACCAGGGAGGACACCACCTGCCCGGTCCGGTCGACCGTGGCCACCCCGGCCGTGTGGAGGTAGGCGCGCGGACCTCGGCGACCGGAGGCTCGCTGCAGGTCCACGGCGAGCTGCTCGTCCAGCAGGTCCGAACCGGTGACGCAGGAGGACCGGTGGGCGAACACGGCCTGGGTGACCTCGACCAGCACATGGTCGTCGATCAGGATTCCCTCGGAGTGCAGGTGACGCACCTTCTTGAGAGCCATGGCCAGGAGCACGCCTTGAGACATCGGCGGCTGGACGTGGGTGAGCCCGTTGCCCCACGGGGTGGAGATCGGTGCTGGCGACGGCGTCGAGTGCTCAGCCAGGTCGTCAAGATCCAGCACCCCTCCGGTCAGTCCGACAGCGTCCACCACTGCGGCTGCGGCAGACCCGGCGTAGAAGGCGTCGTGACCCTGATCGGCCACTCGAGCGAGCAGCTCCGCGAGCCGAGGCTGACGCCAGAGGTCCCCCTCGCCGAGTGACAACAGGGACCAGCCGGAGGCGCCGCCCGCTTCGAGGCGTGCCCGCTGTTGGTTCACGGCGGCCACCAGGTCAAGCTCGACGGGGACACCAGTGATGGCCAGTTCGATCGCGGGGGACAGCAGCTGTGGCAGTGGGAGTCGTCCCCAGTGGGCGTGCAGGGCGAGCCAGCCGCCCACGAGTCCCGGCACCGTCACGGACGAGCCGCCCGTCGACAATGGGGGCTGCTGCATCGCGTGGGCGCTGCGACCCGTTCCGTTGACGGCCGACACCCGGGAGCTGTCGTGCACGAGGGTGAGGACGTCGCCTCCGATGCCCGGCTGCCTGGGGCATCACGACGCAGATGACCGCCTGGGCAGCGATCGCGGCATCGGTGGCAGTGCCCCCCTGGTCCAGGACACGCACGGCCGCCTCGGTCGCCAGGGGATGCGCTGTCGCCGCTGCGCCCCGGAGGCCAGAGGCGTGGTGGGCGTCATGCGTGCGCGTGTTCACAGATGGATGCTCCGAAGTGGGGTGGAGGGCTTGCACATTTGGCTGGTGAGATGGAATATAAAGCATCTCAACCCCACTGTGAAGGAGCTCGGGTGACTCAGACGGCCCCCGCCCAGACCTCGGTAGGCGCCTTGGTGGTGACCAGCGACATGTCGCTGGCTGTCGCCGAGGGCCTGCTCGAGGGTGTGAAGCACGAGGCCGAGGCCAGGGGAGTCCTGCTGGCAGCGGCGGTGGTCGACCGCGGTGGCAATCCGGTCGCGTCGATGCGCATGGACCACGCCCAGCTCGGTGCCAGCTCGCTCGCGTTCGACAAGGCTGTCACCGCCGTCTCCTTCGGATACCCCACCGCCGCCTGGCGCGACAGCAGCGCCCCCGGGGGCAGCGACTGGGGACTGGCCCACACCCTGGGCGGACAGGCCATCGTCTTCCCGGGCGGGGTGCCGGTCTTCGCCTCGTCAGAGATCGTGGGGGCCCTCGGTGTGAGCGGCGCCGCTTCCGATGTCGACGAGGCGTGCGCACGGACTGCCATCGAGGCGGTCGGGCTCGACGCTGCCCTGGTGAGGGTGCCGTGAGCGCGGTCCTGGTCGCCGGCGGAGCGACCGGCATCGGCGCCGAGGCCGTGCGCGCCTTCCGGCGCCGTGGCGATCGGGTGCTCATTGCCGACCGCAACGAGCCGGCCGGCCAAGCACTCGTCGACGAGGACCTGCCCGGCGAGGCGATGTTCCTTCGCTGCGACTTCTCCCACAGCGACTCCGCGGTCTCGGCCGTCGAAACCGCAGTGAGCTTCCACCTGGGCTCGCTGGACACCGTCTTCTACAACGCGGCGGTCCTCGAGGCGCATCCGTTGGACGCCTGGACCGCGGCCGACTGGGACCGGAGCATGGTCGTCAACCTCCGGACACCGTTCCTGATGTCGCAGGCAGCGGCACCCCATCTGCGCAAGTCGGATCAGGGCCGCATCATCTTCACCTCGTCGACGGGAGCTTTCCGTGGCCACGCAGGGATGCCCGCCTACCACGCGACCAAGGCAGGGTTGCTGGGTCTCGTGCGCGCCCTGGCTGACGAGCTCGGCCCCGATGGCGTGACCGTGAACGCCATCTGCCCCGGGTGGGTGGACACCGCGTTCAACGATTCCTTCTGGAGTCATCAGGACGACCCGGGGGTGGCCCTCGCCAAGCTCACCTCCCAGATCCCCCTCCGGCGTCAGGCCGAGCCTGACGAGATGACCGGCATGCTCCTCTTCCTCGCCTCCCCCGCTTCGTCGTACATCACGGGCCAGGCCCTGGTGATCGACGGCGGCTACACCTCCGTCTGAATAGGCAGTCCCATGACCATCGTTGAGATCTACACCAACCCCGCTGCTCAGAGGGTCGTGCCCGACGCGGGCTTCGGTGACGAGACGCGGGTTCCGTCGCACACGCACCGCTCGCTACCGGGATACAGGGCCACGCCGCTGCATTCGTGTCCCGGGCTGGCTGACGCGCTCGGCGTCGCCCTGGTGCTGGTCAAGGACGAGTCCCACAGGCTCGGCCTGCCGTCCTTCAAGATTCTCGGTGCCTCCTGGGCGTCGTTGACCACAGTGCAGGCGGCCTGGGGCGGCCCCATCGACGGTCCTCTGACCGTCGAGAACGTCCGGGCCTCGATCGGTTCCACCACGGGGCGTGGCCTCGTGGCAGCAACCGACGGCAACCACGGCCGGGGGGTGGCAAGAGTGGCAGCGCTGCTCGGGCTCGACTCAACGATCCTGGTCCCCGCCGGCACCTCCCGGTCGCGCATCGACGCCATCGCATCTGAGGGCGCGACGGTCGAGGTGGTCGACGGCACCTACGACGACGCCATCGCCGCGTCGGCCCGGCTCGCGGACCCCGACCACCTGGTTGTCTCCGACACGTCCTGGGAGGGCTACGAGGACGCACCCCGAGCCGTGGTCCAGGGGTACTCGACGATGTTCTTCGAGATAGACGACGCGGTCGCCCAGCACGGGTACCCCGCGCCCGATCTTCTGGCTCTGCAGGCCGGTGTGGGGGCGTTCGCAGCCGCTGGACTGCGGCACTACCGGAACGGGCGAGACGGCGAGCCGCGCACCGTGGTCGTCGAACCGACCAGTGCCAACTGCCTGATGGAATCAGCCCGAGCCGGTGGTCTGACCCTGGTCCCCGGGCCCCATGACTCCTCCATGGCCGGTCTGAACTGCGGCATGCCGTCCGAGCTGGTCTGGCCGATCGTCGTGGCCGGCTCCGACGTCTTCGTGGCCATCTCCGATGTCTGGGCCGAGAGGGCCATGCGCGCCTACGCGGACGTAGGAATCGTGTCGGGGGAGTCGGGCGCAGCAGCGCTCGGGGGGTTGCTCGCACTCGCGGAGACCGGCAGCGACGCGGAGCGCCTCGCGGCGGGGCTGTCGCCCTCCGCGTGCGTCCTGCTGGTGAACACCGAAGGGGCCACCGACCCCATCAACTACCAGGCGGTCGTCGGCCGATCCCCGGCCGACGTCGTCGCTGACGGGACCCCACCCGCAGCTGTCACCACCGACCCGCAAGGAGCATGAGGATGGCCCACACCCCCGAGATGGCTCCCGAGAGCGCGGACACGAGTCGCCTCGAGTCCAGCCACATCGACGTCATCGACCCATCAGATCGGCACGGCAGCGCCCGGGACCTGTTCCCGGTCTGGTTCTCAGGCAACCTGAGCATCGGCAATGCCATCTTCGGCGCGCTGGCCATCGTCGTCGGCAACTCGTTCTGGTGGGCCGTGATCGCGGTCCTGCTGGGCAACCTGGTCGGCGGCACGTTCATGGCTCTGCACTCGGTGCAGGGCGCCCGGTTGGGCGTACCCCAGCTGATCCAGAGCCGTGGTCAGTTCGGCTTCCTCGGTGCCCTGCTGCCGGTGATCCTCGCTGCCTGTCTCTACCTCGGCTTCTTCGTCGTCACCGCCGTGCTGGGAGGTCAAGCTCTTTCCGCCGCAATGCCCGGCACGTTCAGCGTCAACGGCGGACTGGTGCTGCTCTCCGTGCTGAGCCTGGTCATCGCCCTGCTCGGCTACCGAGCCATCCACGTTGCTGCCAGATGGGCTCTGTGGCCGCTGGCCGCCGCCGTCGTCGTGGTGACGATCGGGTCCATCAGTCGCGGTGGGGTCGAGATGACCTTGGGTTCCTTCGAGGTAGGTCCGTTCCTGACCGCGGTGGGGCTGATGGCGACCTTCCTGCTCACCTACGCCCCCTACGTCTCGGACTACTCCCGCTACCTGCCCGAGGACACGCCCGCGAGCGCATGCTTCGGATGGACCTTCGGAGGGGTGGCGCTCTCCTCGACGTGGTGCGCGCTGCTCGGCGTCGTCCTCGCGGTGCAGGTGGGTGGCACCGACATGTTCCTGGCCACGAGGGACGTGATCGGCACCGACTGGATCGCCGTGGTGACGCTGCTGGTCACTGCCATGGGAATCGCTGGGAACAACGCGCTGAACCTCTACGGCAGCATGCTCAACCTGATCACAGCCATCTCCTCGTTCAAGGACGTGCGACCCTCGGTCGTGCTCCGCTTCGCGTTCCTGTTGCCGACGTTCGCCGTCGGCCTCTGGCTCGCTCTGCGGGCGACTGACAACTTCTCGGCCGAGCTGACCAACTTCTTGTCGTTCCTGACCCTCGGCTTCGTCCCATGGGGCGCCATCAACCTTCTGGACTTCTACCTCGTCCGTCACGGCCACTACGACGTACGAGCCTTCTTCGCCCGCAGCGGTGGTGTCTACAACCACGACCCCGCCACCTGGACCTACGGCGGCGTGAACTTCCAGGCGCTGCTGGCCTACGTGGTCGGCGTGGCCGTTGCGTTCCCGTTCGTCACCAACGGCTGGTACTCCGGACCCATCGCCGCGAAGCTGGGCTCCGCCGACGTGTCCTGGATCCCCGGTCTGCTCGTCACCGGGGGCGTCTACCTCGCGCTCACCAGGTTCGCGGCAGGGCGCACCCAGGGACAGCCGGCGCCGTTCGACGCGACCGTCTCGGAAGGAGCCCGGTGAACGGAGTCACGCGGACGGGGCCGCTGCTGCAAGGCCGCACTGCGGTCGTGACGGGTGCCGCCCGCGGGATCGGCCTCAGCATCGCCACCCGACTGGCCCAACACGGCGCCGACGTGGCCCTCGTCGACCTCGACGCCTCGGCGACGGAAGCTGCAGCCCTGGCGATCCAGGAGAGCACGGGTGCGCGCACCGTGGGACTGGCCGCGGACGTCAGCGATGCCGCTCGCCTGAGCGAGGCAGCTGATCACATCAGCGATGCCCTCGGGACGGTCGATGTCGTGATCCCGAACGCCGGCATCCTCGTGCTCAAACCCGCCCTGGACATCACGCCCCGAGAGTTCGACGACGTGCTGCGGGTCAACCTGCTCGGCGCCTTCCTGACCGCGACCGAGTTCGCCAGACGCCTGGTCGGCACCACCACAGATGGCCGGATCATCTTCACCTCGTCCTTGTTCGGGCTGCGTGGAGGCGTAGGCAACGCCGCCTACGCCGCCTCCAAGTTCGGCATCCTCGGGATGGCCCAGAGCATGGCCGCCGAGCTCGCCCCGCACGGGATCCGGGTCAACAGCGTGTGCCCCGGCCAGATCGAGTCCGCCATGATCCAGCAGCTCTTCGACGACCGCGCGGCTGCAGCCGGAACCACGCCCGAGTCAGAGCGGGCTGCCTTCGTGCGGCACGTCCCCCTCGGCGGGCTGGGAGACCCCGGAGACGTGGCCGACACCTACGTCTATCTGGCCTCTGCCCTCAGCAGCTACGTCACCGGCCAGCACATCGTGGTCGATGGTGGCTGGACCGTCGGCTCCGCCTGAGCGAGGTGATCGTCGTCCTACGCACCCGGGGCTCCGCACCGTGAGGCCCGAGAAGTACGCCGTCGGCTCCATGCTCACCCTGTCGTTCAGCACCGGGATCCTGGACGCAGCCACCTACATGGGGCTGCACGGAGTCTTCACCGCCAACATGACGGGCAACCTGATCTTCGTCAGCCTGGGCGTCACCGGGCAGGCGTCGGTTCCCGTGCTTCGCGCTCTTCTCGCTCTGGGCGGCTTCGCGCTCGGTGCTGCAGCAGGTGGTCGACTGCTCCGGCGCAACGCTGCGCGCCCCGCAGGCGACGACCGACGTGCCTTGCTCAGCATCTGTCTCGTCGCGGTGCTGCTCAGTGCTTCGTCAGTCGTGCTCGCTGTCGGCTCGCGAAGCCCGGAGCTGCTCGACGCCATGACCATCGCGCTCGCTTTCGCCATGGGAGTGCAGGCCCTGGCGGCCCGACGCGTGGGCGTGGGTGACGTGACGACAGTGGTGGTGACATCGACGCTCGCCGGCCTGATGGGGGAGGCCCCGGCAACCGGGCGGTCGGCGGATGGGGCGCTGACGGGCCGCCGCGCACTCGCGGTCGCCACGATGGGGCTGGGCGCGGTGAGCGGGGCGTTCCTCGTGCTGGTCTCCGTCGAGGCCGCGATCTCGGCATCTGCCCTACTGACCCTTCTCGCCGCCGGGCTCCTGGCTCAAGGCTGCCGTCGGCTCCGGCGTTAGTCATCGCTCCGTGGCGGGTACGCCGAACCCGTGGCCGACATCATCGATCTCATCTACGAGGACCCCGACTGGTTCCGCCGCCGCTTCTTCCTGCTCGACGACGCGAGGTCCAAGGAGGAGCTGACCGCGATCTGAGAGCCGCTGGCGACCCGGCTCGACACGCACGCGCTGTCTCCGGGGTCGCCGCGCGGCCGGCGGTGGCCTCGTCCAGGGCCGTCCCGGGATCGGAGGCCGACGCACTCGGCGACGAGGTCGATTGTGCTCGCCACGTGACCGGCTCAGGCACCGTACCGGTGAATGATTAGGCCGGACTAGACCGCTTTTAGGAAGAAAACATATATAAGTCCGTTTATGGGACGATTGCCCCGTTAATCGACACTGCTGCAGGAGTTGCTGCGGCTGCGTCACCAGGACGGCCGCCGGCCCCCTGATGCACTTCAGCCGACAAGGAAACCCCTCATGAGACGCACCGGACAACGCAGCATCACCGTGATCGCCGGGGTCGTGGTCGTGCTCCTCGCAGCCGCAGCGGCCTTCGCCTACTGGACCAACAGCGGCTCCGGCACCGACACCGCCGACACCGGCACGAACGTGCCGGTCACCGTGCTCCAGACCAGCGAGGTGACCGGGATGGGGCCGGGCGTTGCGGCGCAGGCGCTCTCGGGCAACTTCACCAACAGCAACGGCGGGCCCGTCTACGTCGCCGCGGTGACCGCCACCGTGGCCGGCACGGACAAGGCCGGCTGCACGGCGGCCGACTACACGATCGCAGGCACGGCGACCGTCGCGGCCCAGGTCCCTGCCGGGACCGGCGTCGGCAGCTGGTCCGGTCTGACCATCCAGTTCAACAACAAGGCGAACGCGAACCAGGACGCGTGCAAGAACGCCGTCGTCACGATCGCCTACGCCACCAGCTGAGTCGTCTCCTCGCTGAGGTGAGGGGGCGCGGTCCCTCCCACCACAGTGATCTCGGGCGACACATTCCCGACCATCAGACAGGTCGCCACCGTGCCCAGCACCGCTCCCGCCCAGCGCCCCCGCGGGAGGGTCGCGCCCGCGTGGTCCGCGGGGCGCCTCAGGCTGCGGGCGGCGGCCGGGGTGGTGGGCGCGCTACTGGTCCTGGCCCTGGGTGGTGCTGCGTGGGCGTTCTGGACGACTGCTGGGGTGGGCGAGGCGGTCGCGGTGAGCGCCACGCTCTACGCGCCCGGCAACGTGGTCGCCGACGCTCCGGTGAACAGCGGTACCGTCGCGGTCGCCTGGGACGCAGCCAGGCTCTCGACCGGCCAGCCGGCGACCGGGTACGTCGTACGCCGGGTCCGAGACAGCGACGGGGCCAGCTCCTCGGCCTGTGGCACCTCGAAGAGCACTCCGACCACGTCCCTCTCGTGCGACGACGTCGGTGTCGCCGACGGCGGCTACCACTACACGGTCAACGGGCTGCTGGGATCCTGGTCCGCGCTGAGTGCCAACAGCCCCAGCGTCACGGTCGTCAACGACAACTCGTTGCCCACCGTGAGGGTCACCTCGATCTCCCCGACCCCGAACGGGAACGGGTGGAACAACTCCAGCCCCGTCACCGTCGACCTCGACGCCGACGCCGGGTTCGGTATCGCCAGCCTCACCTACGCGGTCGACGGTGGCGCACCGGTCACCGTGGCATCTGACACCGCGGCTGTGCCGGTCACCGGTGACGGCGTGCACACGGTCGAGTTCCACGCTCGGGACAATCCGGGCAATGTGTCGCCGACCTACTCCATCGAGGTTCGCATCGACACGGACCCGCCGGCTGCCCCCTCGGTGCCCGTGCTGGATGCGGCCTCGGACTCGGGCGTCTCCTCGAGCGACCGGATCACGAAGGTCACCACGCCGACGCTGACCGGGACCGCAGAGGTGGACGCCACCGTGAACCTGTTCGCCGACGGCGCGCTCGTCGGCACGGGAACCGCGGTCGACGGCGTCTACACCATCGTCTCGAGCGTCGTGAGCTCCGGTGTCCACCAGTTCACCGCCCGAGCCACCGATCAAGCGGCGAACCAGGGGCCGGTCTCCGCCGGCGCCGGGGTCACCATCGACACCACGGCACCGACCGGCACGTCGGCACCCGTGCTGAGCGCCGCCTCGGACTCTGGAGTCTCCGACTCCGACCGGCTCACCAACGTGCAGACCCCGGAGTTCGTCGGGGCAGCGGAGGCCGGGTCGTCGGTAGCGCTCTACAGCGCCGCGACGCTGATCGGCACGGGGACGACGACGGACGGCTCGTACTCCATCACCGCGAGCGTCCTGAGCACGGGCCCCCACACAGTGACGGTCACGGTGACCGACGTAGCCGGCAACACCAGTGCGTCCTCGCCGTCGGTGGTCATCACCATCGACTACACGGCACCGGCGAAGCCTGGAACGATCGTTCTTCCCGCGGCCTACGACACCGGTCGCTCGACCGCCGACAAGATCACCAGCGTCACCGACCCGACGCTGACCGGGACCACGACCGCAGCGACGACCGTGACGGTCTACGACGGGGGCGTCCAGATCGGCTCCTCCTACGCGTCCAGCACGACGTGGTCCCTCACTCTGGACCCGATGACCGACGGCAGCCATCTGATCACCGCCAAGGCCGCCGACGCCGCCGGCAACCTGAGCGTGGCCTCGGCGGTCCTCACCATCGTCGTGGACACCGTCGCGCCTCCGCCGGCGAGCCTGCCGACCCTGGTCGCCGGAACCAGTGACACCGGCCGATCGACCACGGACCGGATCACGAACCAGAACAAGCCGGTGTTCTCCGGCACCAACGACTCCAAGGCGATCATCAAGCTCTACGAGGCGGGCGCCCTGCTGGGGACCTACACCGCGACGGCCTCCACCTATGCCGTCCCCGCGAGCCTGCTCAGCGAGGGCACCCACACGGTGACGGTCACCAGCACCGACGTGGCTGGGAACGTGGGCCCCGACTCGGCGGCGACGACCTTCACCATCGACCTCACCGCCCCCGCCGCGCCGTCGCTCCCAGTGCTCACCGCGGCGAGCGACACCGGTGTCTCGGCCACGGACAGGATCACCAAGCAGACCAAGCCCTACCTCTCCGGGACCGCGGAGGACGACGCGAGCGTGCGGCTCTACGACGGCGCGCTCGCGACCGGAACCGCAGGCATCGCTGCGCCGGGCGGCGCCTACACGGCGTACGCCTCCACCACCTTGGCCAACGGCGCGCATACGCTCTCCGCCAGGTCGACCGACGTGGCCGGCAACCTCTCGGCCTCCTCGCCGAGCAGCGTGGTCACCGTGGACGCGATCGCACCCACGGTGACGGTGAACCAGGCTGCAGGTCAGGTCGATCCGACGACCACCGGGCCCATCGCCTACACCGTGGCGTTCAGCGAGACGGTGGACGGGTTCACCAACACCGACGTCACCTACACCGGCACCGCTGCAGCCACCACCACCGCGCTGAGTGGGACCGGGCCGACCTACGACGTCCTCGCCTCGGGCATGACGAAGTCCGGCACGGTCATCGCCGCGGTGACGGCCTCGAAGGTCACTGACATCGCCGGCAACGCCAACGTGGCCTCGACCGCGACGGACAACACCGTGACCTACAACGACGTCGTGGCTCCCGCCGCCCCGTCGGCCCCGGTCATCACCGCCGCGACGGACAGCGGTCTCTCGAGCTCGGACGGAATCACCAACAACACCAAGCCCGCGTTCACCGGCACCGCCGAGGTCGGGTCGACGGTCAAGATCTACCGCGACGGGACCCTCGTCGGAACCTCTGTCGCGGTCCCCGCCTCCGGCATCTACTCCTACACGACCGTCACCGCCCTCCCCAACGGCAGCTACACGATGACTGCCACTGCGACCGATCCCTCCTCGAACCTGAGCCCCGCGTCGTCCGGGACCCCGGTGACGATCGACACGATCGCTCCGACGGTGACGCTGAACCAGGACGTCGGGCAGAGCGACCCGACCACGACCTCACCGATCAACTTCACGGTCACCTTCAGCCAGGCGGTGTACGGGTTCACCGGCACCGGGCTGACCCTGACCGGCACCGCGGTGCCCTCGTCGATCGTTGCCATCACCGGCACCGGCCCCTACAACGTCGCCGTCTCCGGCATGACCAGGACCGGCACGGTGATTCCGGCCCTGGCCGCGAGCGCGGCGCGCGACCTGGCCGGCAACCCGTCAGCGGTCGCGACCTACACCGACCACACCGTCACCTACACCGACAACGTGGCGCCCACCGTCGCGATCACGGGCTTCGTCGCGGACGCCGGTCAAACGGCCAGCGTCAACGGCCTCGCCGGGTTCGGTCTCGGTGACAACCTCACCGTGACCGTGGTGCTGTGCACCGCGAACGTCTTCCCCTGCACCGCGCCGAACACGAAGGCGACGCTCACCGGCGTCGCCGTCAACCCCGGGACCGGGGCCTGGAACGTGAGCTCGGCCCTCCTGGGCACCACGGCCACCCTCTACGCCCGGGCGACGCAGACGGACCTGACCGGCAACATCGGCACCAGTGCTGTCGCGGGACCGATCGAGATCCGCTGACGAACGCGGCGAGGTCCCCGCCGCACGACGGAGCAGTGTTAGTCAGGCCGCCGGGGCGGGTACGCCGAACCCATGGCCGACATCATCGAACTGATCCACGAGGACCACGACTGGTTCCGCAAGCGCTTCTTCCTGCTCGACGACGCGAAGTCCAAGGAGGAGCTGACCGCGATCTGGGAGCCGCTGGCGACCCGGCTCGACACCCACGCGCAGGCCGAGGAGGAGATCTTCTACCCGGTGCTGCTCAAGGTCGGTGACTCCGGCGACCCCGAGGACGAGACCGACGACGCCATCAGCGACCACAACTCGATCCGCGACGCCGTCCGCAAGGCGCGCGACCTCGAGGTCGGCAGCCACGAGTGGTTCGAGGCGGTCGGCGAGGCGCGCACCGAGAACGGCGAGCACCTCGACGAGGAGGAGCGCGAGGCCCTGCCCGACTTCATCAAGAGCTCGACGCTCGAGCAGCGGCACGCGCTGGCGATGCAGTGGCTGCAGTTCTACGCCGCACACCCGGCCGGCCGGGGGGTCGACGACAGCGACAAGGACCCGGCGACCTACATCGCGGAGAACAGCTGAGGCGTTCGGCCAGGTTCGGTGAGGCCGGTCCCGGGTAGAGGGGTCAGCGCAGGACCAGCGCCAGCCCGACGAGGCCGGGGACCAGGCCGAGGAGCAGCCAGGGGCTGAACGGCGTCTTCAAGTGGATCGCGCGACCGCTGGCCACGGCCAGGACGCCGACGAAGCCGGCGATGGCGTTCAGCCCGATGCGGGCGCCGGGGCGGGCGTCGTCCATGAAGTACGCCGCCAGCGCGAGGCCGGCGGCCAGGTGCAGGATCGTGGTGACGGCGAGGACCGACATCACCCAGCGCTGGACCTGGCCCAGGGACTCCGTCGACGACTGCGACCGGCGGTGGCTCTGCCGGAGGTCGTCGGGGTCCAGGAGGTGCCGCGGTCGGCGTACGGGCGTCTGGGGGTCACTCACCCACCCATGCTAGTTCGGCACGGGCAAAGCACCCGAATGGCACCATGGCGCCATGTCCGCACCCGCCGGTTGGTATCCCGACCCCCAGCCCCCCGCTCCCGGCACGCCCCCGCAGCAGCGCTACTGGGACGGCGGCACCTGGACGCAGCACGTCGCCCCGATCGCGCAGCCGACCGACGCGCCGCAGGCGGCCGGGGGCTACGGCACCCAGCCCACGCAGTACGCCGCAGGGCCCGCCGCGCCGACCACCCCGGACGGGGTGCGGCTGGCCGGGTGGTGGCACCGGGTCGGCGCCGCCGTGATCGACGGCCTGCTCCTCTCGGTGATCGTGGTGATCCTCGCCTACCCGTTCATCCAGGACGTCGTGTCCGCCTTCGGCGACTTCTTCGACCAGGCGATGACCGCCGCCGAGAACGGCAGCCCGACCCCGTCGACCGCCCGGTTCGAGAGCGACATCGCGGGCGCGGCGCTCTCCATCGCCGCGATCAGCCTGGTCGTCAACCTCGTCTACACCGTGGTGTTCCTGTCCTGGAAGCAGGCGACGCCGGGCAAGCTGGCCGTCGGGCTGCGGGTCCGGCTGCGCGAGACCCCCGACCTCCCGCTGTCGTCGATCCTGGTCCGGTGGGCCACCCAGTCGGGCGCTCCCGGCCTGCTCGGGCTGGTGCCGCTGGTGGGTGCCGTGACCGGGATCTACACGATCCTCGACTCGCTCTGGCCGCTGTGGGACGAGAAGAACCAGGCGCTGCACGACAAGGCCGCGAAGACCAACGTGGTCCGCGTCCGCCGGTCCTAGCCGGCGAGGTCGAAGGTCACGCCGGTGCGCTCCTCGGAGATGCTCCAGAGCTGGCGCGCGAGGTCGTCGTTGCGGGCGTGCCGGCTCAGCTTGGCATCGCCCAACCGGCCGCGCGCCTCGGCCATCCGCTGCGGACCGACGTAGGACCCTGCCTCGCCGCGCGTCGCCGCCCACAGGCTCGGGTTGGCACCGGCGGTGGCCGACTGGAAGACGATCGGCAGCACGAAGGGCGCGATCCGGCGTACGACGGGGTTGGCGCCCATCCCGTCGGGCGAGGTCACCAGGTTGGTGTTCGAGACGCCCGGGTGGCACGAGGCGACGACCAGCCTGCTGCCGGCCGCGGTGGCCCGCCGGTGGAGCTCGCGAGCGAAGAGCAGGTTGGCCAGCTTGCTGTTGCCGTAGTCCTTGTTGGCGTTGTACGTCGCCTCCGGGTTGCCCTCGAGGACGGACTCGTCGCCGCGGTGGTGCGCCACGGAGGCGACCGGGACGACCCGTGGCGCGTCGGCCAGCAGCAGGTGGGGGAGCAGCAGCCCGGTCAGCGCGAAGTGGCCGAGGTGGTTGGTCCCGAACTGGAGCTCGTGGCCGTCCTCGGTCTGCCGGTACCTCGGGGGCGTCATCACGCCGGCGTTGTTGACCAGCAGGTCGAGGGGTCCCTCGAACCGCTGCGCGAAGGAGTGGATCGACGCCTGCGAGGCGAGGTCGAGGTCCTCGACCACGGTCACCCCGGGCATCTTCACCGCGGCGTCGCGGGCCGAGTCGAGGTTGCGGCAGGCGAGCACGACCTCGGCCCCGTGGTCGGCGAGGGCGCGGGCGGTGTGGAAGCCGATGCCGGAGTTGGCCCCCGTGACCAGGGCGCGGGTGCCGCTCAGGTCGGGAAGGTCGCTGGCGGTGAAGCTCGCTGCCGGGTGGGTCATGGTGCTCCTTGTCGAGTGGTCCCCGAGACGGCGCTGGCGCGTCCTCTCAACCACCAGGGGTCGGGTCGGTGTGCAGCCGACCCGCGCGGTCCTTGGTGAGCGACCGGCTGATCACCAGTCGTTGGATCTGGTTGGTGCCCTCGAAGATCTGGGTCACCTTGGCCTCGCGCATGAATCGTTCGACCGGGAAGTCTCGCGTGTACCCATATCCGCCGAGAACCTGCACGGCGTCCGTGGTCACCTTCATCGCGGCGTCCGTCGCGGTGAGCTTCGCGACCGATGCCTCCCTCGAGAACGGCAGCCCGCGGTCCTTGAGCCGGGCCGCGTGCAGCATCATCGCCCGCGCACTCTGGACCGCCGCCTCCATGTCGGCCAGCAGGAAGGCCAGGCCCTGGAAGTCGATGATCTTCTGGCCGAACTGCTCGCGCTCGCCGGCGTAGGCGACCGCGTGGTCGATCGCCGCCTGGCCGAGCCCGACCGCGACCGCCGCGATGCCCAGTCGGCCGGAGTCGAGACCCGCCAGCGCGATCTTCAGCCCGTCGCCCTCGTGACCGAGCAGCCGGTCGGCCGGGACGCGGACGTCGTCGAAGCGCATCGTGGCCGTGGCCGATCCGGTGAGCCCCATCTTGCGCTCGGGCGGGTCCGCGACCAGACCCTCGGTGTCGGCCGGGACCAGGAAGCAGGAGATGCCGCTGTTCGCCCGTCCTGAGCCGGTCGACGGGTCGGAGGTGCGCGCCATCACCTTGTAGAAGTCGGCGTGGCCACCGTGGGTGGTCCACGCCTTGGCGCCGTTGATCACGTAGTCGTCGCCGTCGCGCCGGGCCCGCGTCCTCATCGCCGACGGGTCGGAGCCGGCGTGCGCCTCGGAGAGGCAGTAGGCACCCAGCAGGTCACCGGCGAGCATCTCGGGCAGCCACCTCTCCCGCTGCTCGGGGGTGCCGTGGGTCGCCAGACCGAAGCAGGACAGGGCGTGCACGGAGACGCCGACACCGACGCTGGCCCAGACGGTCGCGATCTCCTCGACCACCTGCAGGTAGACCTCGTAGGGCTGGCCGCCACCGCCGTGCTCCTCGGGGTAGGGAAGCCCCAGCAGCCCGGCGCGGCCGAGCGTGCGGAACGACTCGCGCGGGAAGGTCTCGGTGGCCTCCGCCTCGGCCACGAGCGGCAGCAGCTCGCGCTCGGCGATCTCGCGCACGAGCTCGATCAGGGCAGTCGCCTCCTCGGACGGGAGCACGCGCGTGGCCGGCATGTTCGTCACCCTAGTTCGCTCCGGCACAATGGCCGCCATGAGTGCCTACGCGCCTGCCGACACCCGCTACGACTCCACGGACTACCGCGCCTGCGGCCGCAGCGGGCTCAAGCTCCCGCCCCTGTCGCTGGGCCTGTGGCAGAACTTCGGCACCGACCGCCCCGAGGAGACGCAGCGGGCGATCCTGCGCAGGGCCTTCGACCGGGGCGTGACGCACTTCGACCTCGCCAACAACTACGGCCCGCCCTACGGCCGCGCCGAGGAGAACTTCGGCCGCTACCTCCGCGACGACTTCGCCGGGCTGCGCGACGAGCTGGTGATCTCGAGCAAGGCGGGCTACGACATGTGGCCGGGCCCCTACGGCCAGGGCGGCGGCTCGCGGAAGTACGTCCTCGCCTCCCTCGACCAGTCACTGGCCCGGATGGGCCTGGACTACGTGGACATCTTCTACAGCCACCGCTTCGACGACGAGACCCCTCTCGAGGAGACGATGGCGGCCCTGGACACGGCGGTGCGCTCCGGCCGGGCGCTGTACGCCGGCATCTCGTCGTACTCCGCCACGAAGACCCGCGAGGCCGCGACCATCGCCCGCGAGCTCGGCACCCCGTTGCTGATCCACCAGCCGTCGTACTCCATGTTGAACCGGTGGATCGAGGAGGGCCTGCTCGACGAGCTCGAGGAGCAGGGGATGGGCTGCATCGCGTTCTCGCCGCTGGCCCAGGGGCTGCTCACCGACCGTTACCTCGACGGGGTCCCGGAGGAGTCGCGGGCTGCGCGCAGCGACAGCTCGATCTCCGGCGACCACCTCGACGAGTCGACCCTGCGGCACGTGCGACGCCTCAACGAGATCGCGGCCGGGCGGGGCCAGAAGCTGGCCCAGCTGGCGCTGCAGTGGGCGCTGCGCGACCCGCGGGTCACCTCGCTGGTGATCGGTGCGTCCTCGGTGGAGCAGCTGGACACCAACCTCGACGCCCTCGACGGGCCCGCGCTGGGTGACGACGAGCTGGCCGCCATCGACGAGGACGCGGTCGAGGCCGGGATCAACCTCTGGGCGAAGAGCACCGAGGACTGAGTCGGGGGACTGGGTCGGCGACTGGGTCTGGGACTGGGTCGGGGAGTCGGGGAGTCGGGGAGGTCTCGGGACCGCTATCCCTGCTTGTCGGCCGCCAGGGCCGCGGCGCCGACGATGCCGGCGGTGTTGCGGAGGGTGGCCGAGATGATCTCGGTGTCGATCTCGATGAGCGGGACGAACTCCCGGGCGTGCTTGCTCACGCCGCCGCCGACGACGATCAGGTCGGGTGAGAACAGCCGCTCGATCGTCCGGTAGTAGGTCGTCAGCCGCTTGGCCCACTTCTCCCAGGACAGGTCCTCGTCCTTGCGGGCCGAGTTCGCGGCGCGCGACTCGGCGTCGTGGCCCTCGATCTCGAGGTGGCCGAGCTCGGTGTTGGGGACGAGCACCCCGTCGTACAGCAGCGCCGAGCCGATCCCGGTGCCGAGCGTGGTGACGATGGTCAGGCCGCTCCGCCCCTGGGCGACGCCGTAGCGGACCTCCGCGAGGCCCGCGGCGTCGGCGTCGTTGATGACGTGGACCTCCCGGCCGAGGGTGTCGCTGAGGAGGTCGTCGGCGTCGGTGCCGATCCAGCCCTTGTCGATGTTGGCGGCCGAGCCGATCACGCCGCCCTTGCGGACCACGCCCGGGACGGTCACGCCGACGGCGGAGCTGCTGTCCTCGAACTTCTCGAGCAGCTCGGCCATCACCTTCGCGACGGCCTGCGGTGTGGACTTCTCGGGGGTGTCGATGCGCTCGCGCTCGGCCGAGAACTCGCCGGTTTCCAGGTCGACGGGGGCAGCCTTGATGCCGCTGCCGCCGAAGTCGATGCCGATGGGATCTGCCATGTCCGCCAACCTAGTGGACATCGACCGGCCGACGGGAGCGCTCGCGGCTAGCCTTCCCCGGGTGAGACGTGCCGCGGTCCTCCTGATGGCGGTGTTCCTGGTGAACCTGCCGTTCGCGCACGAGACCCTCACCAACCGCAAGATCTCCTCCTCCGGGCGCGAGGTCGAGGCCACCGTCGTGAAGACCGGCTCGATCAACGGGCGACACCTCGTCGACTACCGGCTGCCCGGCTCGCTCGACCCGGAGCGGACCGTGTTCTCGGGGCGGGTGGACGACCCGACCTTCGAGCTGGCCCGGGAGACGAAGGTGATCGCCGTCCGGGTGGTGCCCGACGACCCCTCCGCCAACCGCCCGGTGGGCGAGGTCCGCAGCCGGGTGTTCACCGTGGTCGCCCTGGTCGCCGACCTGCTGTTCCTCGTCGCGGCGGTGCTGTTCCTGCGCCGGTGGCGGCGATGGTCGCTCTACGAGGTCCTCGCTGTCGAGGACGGGGAGGTCACCCTGCGGTCGCGCCGGCACACGCTGACCGCGGCCGCCCCGGACGCCTGGACCGGTCGCGTCCGCGTCGGCGCCCGGGTGACGGGCTCGATGCACCTGCTCGGCGAGGAGGACGTGCTGCCCGGACCTCCGCTGAGCGGGCTGGAGCAGCTGCTCGGCTCGTCGTACGTCGTGCGCGGGCGGGTGCGCGACACCCGGCCCCACGGGGTCGAGCTCGAGCTGGCCGACGGCTTCCGGATCACGGTCGAGACCCGGGGCCACCGGATCCGCGCCGACATCCGCGACTCCACCGAGGTGCACGGCACGCTGTGCTTCACCCCGACGATCAGCCGCGACTGAGCACCCCGCTTGACTTTACATTCGCTGCCCTCTTGTCAAACGTCTCGGGAACCCCTACGGTCAGAGCAGTTGACATTTGCTCACCGAATGTAAAGCGAAGGAGAGAGTCATGGCGGCCGACACGATTGCCAACTCCACCGTCCCGCAGGGTTCGAGCGCGCAGTGGACCGACAAGAAGCGCTACCTGTGGCTGATCGGGCTGGTCGTGCCCTCTCTCGCGCTGATCTCGTTCGTGGGCCACCAGCTCACCGGCTGGGGCGTCTGGCTCTGGATCGGGCCGATCGTCATCCTCGGCGTGGTCCCTGCCATCGACCTGTTCGCCGGCCTCGACCGCTCCAACCCGCCCGACGACGTGATCGAGCAGCTCGAGAGCGACCGCTACTACCGCTGGATCACCTACCTCTACCTGCCCATCCAGTACGCCGGCTTCATCGCCGCGTTCGTCTGGATCGCCGAGCCCGGGTGGCTCGGGGTGGACGAGCTCTCGGTCCTCGGCAAGATCGGCGTCGCGGTCTCGATCGGCTGCATCGGCGGCATCGGCATCAACACCGCCCACGAGCTGGGCCACAAGAAGGAGAGCCACGAGCGCTGGCTGTCCAAGATCGCGCTGGCGCAGAGCTTCTACGGCCACTTCTACATCGAGCACAACCGCGGCCACCACGTCCGCGTCGCCACCCCGGAGGACCCGGCCAGCAGCCGCTTCGGGGAGAACTTCTACCAGTTCTGGCCGCGCACGGTCGGCGGCTCGGTGAAGAGCGCCTGGCGCCTGGAGAAGCGGCGCTACGCCCGCAAGGGCAAGCACCCGTTCCGCCTCGGCAACGACGTGCTCAACGCCTGGCTGATGTCGGCCGTGCTCTGGGGCGCCCTGGTGGCCGTCCTGGGTCTCGGGATCGTGCCCTACCTCGTCGTCCAGGCCGTCGTGGGCTTCTCGCTGCTCGAGGTCGTGAACTACATGGAGCACTACGGGATGCTGCGCCAGAAGATCGGCGTCGGTGACCGGCAGCGCTACGAGCGGGTCGACCCGAGCCACAGCTGGAACTCCAACAACATCGCCACCAACGTGCTGCTCTACCACCTGCAGCGGCACAGCGACCACCACGCGAACCCGACCCGGCGCTACCAGACGCTGCGCGACTTCGAGGAGTCGCCGGTCCTCCCCACGGGGTACGCCGGGATGATCGTGCTCGCGATCGTGCCCTTCGTGTGGCGCCGGGTGATGGACCCCCGCGTCGTGGCGCACTTCGGGGGCGACCTGAGCCTGGCCAACATCAGCCCCCGCAAGCGCGCGAAGGTCCTGGCCGCCCACGGCATCGACGAGGCCGCCCGCGCGGAGCAGGCCCGGCTCGACGAGGAGGCGGCAGCGGTCGCGGCCGCGGCCGAGGAGGTCCTGGCGGCCCGCTGCCCCGGCTGCGGCTACACCTACGACGTGGCCCGCGGCGACGAGCACGAGGGCTTCGCCGCCGGGACCGCCTGGGCCGACATCCCCGACAGCTGGTGCTGCCCGGACTGCGGCGTGCGCGAGAAGGTCGACTTCGTGCCGGTGGACTCCTCGCTCGAGTCAGGGCTCAGCGCATGAGGATCGAGGTCGACCGGGACAAGTGCGAGGGCCTCGGCATGTGCGAGGCCATGGCCCACGAGTTCTTCGAGGTCGACGACGACGACGTCATGACCGTGCTCGACGAGTCTCCGCCCGAGGCGGAGCGCTCGAAGGTCCACGCAGCCGTGGAGGCCTGCCCCGTCCTCGCCCTCAGCCTGGTCGACTGACGGGCGCAGATGGCGGCCCTCCTGGACCTCGCGCCTAGGGTTGGCGCCATGAGCTCGGTCGCGTCTGTCCCCGTCACCCACCGTGAACGGCTGCTGACCGCCGCGGCGCGCTTCACCGCCGAGCACGGCTGGGGTGCGCTGACCATGGGCAAGCTCGCCGAGCTGGTGGGCGTGAGCCGCCAGACCGTCTACAACGAGATCGGCGGCAAGCCCCAGCTCGCCGAGGCGATGGTGCTGGGCGAGCTGCAGGTGTTCCTCGACATCGTCGACTCCGCCTTCCAGGACAACCCCGCCGACCTGGTGCGCGCGATCGAGACGGCGGCCTACCGGGTGCTGGAGACGGCGCGCACCGACCCGTTGCTGCACGCGATCCTCAGCAGCAGCCAGGGAGCGGACAGCGAGCTGCTCCCGCTGCTGACGACCAACTCCGAGCCATTGCTCGGCGCCGCGGGCCAGATGATCAGGGCCCACGTGACGAGCTACGACGTACCCCTCGCGGAGAACCGTGTCGAGGTCCTCATCGACATGGTCGTACGGCTCGTGCTCAGCCACGTCATGCAGCCCACCGCGCAGCCGGCGCAGACCGCCGAGACGATCGCCTGGATCGCCCAGCGTGTCCTGACCGCCTGATCCCGGCTCCTACCCTGCGGTCATGGCGGCGACCGGCACCCGCCTGCTGCTGCTGGTCCAGCCCGAGCGCTACCGCACCCTGGTCGGCCGCTGAGCCCCGGCGTACGGCCGCTGAACCCCGATGAGTTTGTCGGTGCCCGATGGTCTACTCGCGGCGAACGAGGTCGACGGACCCGTGCTCAACCTTGAGCAGGGCTGTGATCAACCTTGACCATCATCGTTCCGGAAGAGGGGCAGGCATGATCCAGGCGCGCGGGCTGGTGCAGACGTTCTCGACCAAGCAGGGACGCCAGAAGGTCGAGGTCCGGGCCGTCGACGGCGTCGACCTCGACGTGGCCGAGGGCGAGGTGGTGGGCTTCCTCGGTCCCAACGGGGCCGGCAAGACGACGACCCTGCGGATGCTGACCACCCTGCTGCGACCTACGGCGGGCACGGCGACGGTGGCGGGCTACGACGTCGCGACACAGTCGGTCGAGGTGCGTCGGAGCATCGGCTACGTCTCCCAGGCGGGTGGGGTCTCCTCCTACGCCCGGGCGGGCGACGAGGTCGTCGACCACGGGATGCTCTACGGCCTCAGCCGGGCCGACGCCACCCGGCGCGGCCAGCAGCTCTTCGAGCAGCTCGACCTGCCGGGGCTGTGGCAGCGCACGCCGAAGCAGATGTCCGGCGGCCAGAAGCGGCGCCTCGACATCGTCATGGGCCTGGTCCACGACCCGACGCTGATCTTCCTCGACGAGCCCACGACCGGTCTCGACCCGCAGGCGCGCGCCAACCTCTGGGAGCACATCGCCAACCTGCGGCGTGACCGCGGGGCGACCGTCTTCCTGACCACGCACTACCTCGACGAGGCCGACGCCCTCAGCGACCGGATCATGATCATCGACCAGGGGAGGATCATCGCCAGCGACACCGCCGAGAACCTCAAGGCGGCCGTGTCCGGCGACCAGGTCGACCTGGAGGTGGCCGACCCGGCCCGGGTCACCGATGCCGCCACTGCGCTGGGGTCCATCGCCGACCACGTCGAGGTCGACGGGCGGCACGTGCAGGGAAGGGTCTCGCGCGCGGGTCGCGCCGTCCCCGGCCTGCTGCGGGAGCTCGACCGCACCGGCGTCGATCTCGACTCCATCGAGGTGCACCGGCCCACGCTGGACGACGTGTTCCTCACCCTCACCGGCCGGTCGCTGCGCGACGCCGAGGCCGGCCCCACCGATCAGCCCGTCCTCGAAGGAGCAGACCAGTGACGTTCTTCCGCGAGAGCTCGATCGTCTTCCGCCGCCAGGTGCGGATGAACCTGCGCAACCCGGCCTGGGTCCTGATCGGCGTCATGCAGCCGGTGCTCTACCTCGTCCTGTTCGGGCCACTCCTCAAGCCGCTGGTCGACGACCTCGGGGCCGACAACGCCTACACGTTCCTGGTGCCGGGCCTGCTGGTGCAGCTCGGCATGTTCGGTGCCTTCTTCGCGGGCTTCGGCCTGATCGGCGAGTGGCGCGAGGGGGTGATCGAGGCCGAGCGGGTCACGCCGGCCAGCCGCACCGCCCTCCTGGTGGGCCGGTTGACCCGCGACGTGGCCCAGCTGTTCGTGCAGGCGCTGATCCTGGTGGGCCTCGGCTTCGCCATGGGCATGCGCGCGTCCGCCGGGGGCGTCGTGCTCGGGGTGGCCCTGACCCTGCTCGTCGGCGGTGCGTGCGCGGCGGCCTCCAACGCCCTGGCGCTGACCACCAAGAGCGAGGACGTGATGGCGCCGGTCATCAACATGGTGATGATGCCCGTGCTGCTGCTCTCCGGGATCCTGCTGCCGATGACCATCGGCCCCGCCTGGCTGCAGCGGGTGAGCGACTTCATGCCGTTCCGCTGGATCGTGGACGCGGTCCGCGACACCTTCGCCGGCGACCTCGGCTCCAGCCACCTGATGTGGGGAGCGACGTGGGCCGTGGTCCTGTTCGGCCTCGCCATCTGGTGGGGGACGTCCGTGTTCCGCAAGGAGAACGCCTGAGGCTGGCCTCGGCGGATAGGATCACCCGGGGGTTCGGCACCAGAGTGCCGACAGCGGGAGCAGGGGACATGAGCACGTTGTCGAAGTACGGTCGGGCACTGGCCTGCGTCGTGCTCCTCGTCACGTCCGCCTGCGGGTCGGCCGCCGTCAAGGCCGACACCGCGAAGACCTCCAAGAAGGTCGACGCGAGCACCGGCCAGAAGGACACCCCCGCCAAGCCGGTCGCCGACATGGCGGTCGACGCCCCGGGCAAGCTCAAGGCCCCGCTGCTCTCCTCCGACGTGCTGGTCTTCAGCCGCAACACCCTCGACACGTCGACGATCGCCAGCATCAAGAAGATCAAGGGCATCCAGGCGGTCGAGACCATCTCCATGGCGCAGTTCTTCAGCGACGAGCAGGAGGTCACCTACGCCGCGGTGAACCCCGCCACCTTCCGGCGGTTCTCTCCCCCCGGCACGGCCCAGACCGAGGCGGTCTGGGACCGGGTCGCCGACGGCGAGATCGCGGTCGAGCCGGCGATCGGCAAGAAGCTGCAGCGCAAGAACGGCTTCATGCGCCTGGGCAACGAGGCCGCGGCCAAGACGATCCACATCGGCGCCTACGCCCAGATCCTCGACCCCACCAAGGCCCGACGGATCGACGCCGTCGTGAACGAGAAGTGGGTCAAGAAGCTGGGGATGCGCAAGGACAACGCGATGCTCGTGGCGATGGACGACACCTCGCCGCAGAGCATCCGCAAGAAGCTCAAGAAGATCGCCGGCAAGAAGGCGAGCGTCCAGATCCTCGGACCCGACTTCGACCTGGGCACCCAGACCGCGTTCCTGACGGGCGGCTCGGTCTCCCAGGCGGTGGGCTCGTTCAACTACACGGCCAACGCCAACGGCACGGTCAACCCCGACCCGGCCTGGGTGCGGGCCAAGATCACCACCGAGGTGATGCCCATCATCGGCCGGGTGACCGGCAACCGGGTGATGCTGCCCCAGCTGCGGGCGGCGCTGAACGAGGTCGTGACCAGGGGCCTGTCCAAGTCGATCTACCACTACGACGGCTGCTACGTGCCACGCTTCATCGCCGGCTCCCACAGCCTGTCCTTCCACACCTTCGGCACGGCGATCGACCTCAACGCGGCCGACAACTACCGCGGCATCGCCGGGAAGATGGACCGCCAGGTGGTGGCCATCTTCAAGCGCTGGGGCTTCGCCTGGGGTGGCGACTGGCACTACACCGACCCGATGCACTTCGAGCTGGCCAAGCTCGTCGAGGCTCGCTGACCGACCCGATCGGGACGCCGCTAGCCTCGACCCCATGCGCGCAGTCCAGGTGACCCGAACCGACGGCCCCTCAGCGATCTCCGTGGAGGAGGTGCCCGAGCCGACGGCCGAGGGACCCTTCGGCCCGCAGGTGCTCATCGACGTCCACGCGGTCGGGATCTCCTTCCCCGACCTGCTGCTGAGCAAGGGGGAGTACCAGCTCAAGCCGGAGCTCCCCTTCACCCTCGGCGTCGACTTCGCGGGCGTCGTACGCTCCGCGCCGGAGGGCTCCGGGCTCGCCGAGGGGCAGCGGGTGGCAGCCGTGCTCGGCAACGGCGGCGCCTCCGACGTCGTCGGCATGGGCGCCGACAGCGTCTTCCCGCTGCCCGACCGGCTGAGCTTCGAGCAGGGCGCTGCGCTGCCCATGAACTACCTCACCGCGCACTTCGCGCTGGCCGAGCGCGGTGGCCTGAAGGAGGGCGAGACCGTCCTCGTCCACGGCGCCGCCGGCGGGGTGGGCACCGCGACCATCCAGGTCGCCAAGGGGTACGGCGCCCGCACCATCGCGGTGGTCTCCACCGAGGAGAAGGCCGAGATCGCCCGGCGTGCCGGCGCCGACGAGGTCGTGCTGGTCGAGGGCTTCCGCGAGGCGGTCAAGGAGCTGACCGACGGCGAGGGGGTCGACATCGTCATGGACGTCGTCGGCGGTGACCTGATCACCGACTCCCTGCGCTCGCTGGGCACCCAGGGCCGCCTCCTCGTCGTCGGCTTCACCGCGGGCGCGATCCCGGCCGTGAAGGTCAACCGGCTGCTGCTCAACAACGTCGACGTCCGGGGGGTCGGCTGGGGTGCCTACGCGATGGTGCGTCCGGGCTACATGCGCGAGCAGTGGGACGCGCTGCTGCCGATGATGGAGTCCGGCGTGATCGACCCGCCGATCGGGAAGACCTACCCGATCGAGGGGTTCGGCCAGGCGCTGCAGGACATGGAGGACCGCAAGACCCTCGGCAAGTCGGTCGTCACCCTGCGGTAGGCCCGACCGGATCGGGGTACGGAACCTCGGTGATCGACGACTCCGCACGGCCCGCCGTCCTGTTCGACATCGACGGGACCCTCGTCGACTCGACCTACCACCACGCGATCGCCTGGCAGCGTGCCTTCGACCGCAACGAGATCCCGATCCCGCTCTGGCGGATCCACCGCACGGTGGGGATGGGGGGCGACAAGCTGGTCGCCCAGGTCGCCGGCGACGACGTCGAGGAGCGGCTGGGGGACACGCTGCGCGACGCGTGGAAGGACGAGTACCTCGAGCTCAAGACCGAGGTGTTCCCGCTGCCGGGTGCCGCCGACCTGGTCAAGAAGCTGGTGCGCGACGGCTACCTGGTGGCGCTCGCCTCCTCCGGCGACCCGCAGTTCGCCGCCGAGGCGCTCGACGACCTCGACATCCGCGACGACGTGCAGGTGCTCAAGACCTCTGAGGACGTCGAGGGCTCGAAGCCGGATCCCGACCTCGTCGAGGTCACGCTCGAGGCGCTCGGCACCCGGCGGGGAGTCCTGGTGGGTGACACGCCGTACGACGTGGAGTCGGCAGGACGGGCCGGCCTGGCCTGCATCGGGCTGCGGTCGGGTGGGTACAGCGAGGCCGAGCTCACCGACGCGGGCGCCGCCCTCGTCGTCGATGCGCCCGAGGACCTGATGGACCTGGACTGGGAGAAGTACCTCCCCGGAGGAGCAGCATGACCAACTTCGGCTACACCCTGATGACCGAGCAGGCCGGACCGCGCGAGCTGGTGGCCCACGCCGTCGAGGCGGAGCGGACGGGCTTCGACTTCGAGGTGATGAGCGACCACTACTTCCCGTGGCTCGCCGCCCAGGGCCACGCGCCGTACGCCTGGTCGGTGCTGGGCGCGGTCGCCCACGCCACCGAGCGCGTCGGGCTGATGACCTACGTGACCTGCCCGACGATGCGCTACCACCCGGCGATCGTGGCCCAGAAGGCCGCGACGGTGCAGCTGCTCGCGGAGGGCCGCTTCACGCTGGGCCTCGGCAGCGGCGAGAACCTCAACGAGCACGTCGTTGGCCACGGCTGGCCGGCGGTGAAGGACCGGCAGGACATGCTGCGCGAGGCGATCGAGATCATCCGTGAGCTGCACACCGGTGAGCTGGTCGACTACCGCGGCGAGTTCTTCCAGGTCGACTCGGCCCGCGTCTGGGACCGCCCCGACCAGCCGGTCGAGATCGCGGTCGCCGTGGCCGGGGACCGGGCGATCGACCAGCTCGCGCCCCTGGCCGACCACCTGATCGCGACCGAGCCCGACGCCGACCTCGTCGAGCAGTGGAACTCCGTCGACGGTGCGCCGCGGATCGGCGACCGGGCCCGGGCCGTCGGGCAGATCCCGATCTGCTGGGACCCGGACCAGGAGGCCGCCGTCGCTCGGGCCCACGACCAGTTCCGCTGGTTCGCCGGCGGCTGGAGCGTCAACGCCGACCTCCCGACCACCGCCGGCTTCGCCGGTGCGACGCAGTTCGTCCGACCCGAGGACGTCGCCGACTCGATCCCCTGCGGCCCGGACCTCGACGCCATCGTCGAGAGCGTGCGCCCCTTCTGGGAGGCCGGGCACACCGACGTCGCCCTCGTCCAGATCGGTGGCGAGACCCAGGAGCGGTTCCTCGCCGAGGCCGCCCAACCCCTGCTCGAGAAGCTGAGAAAGGCATCCGCATGAGCGACCACACCAACCCGCCCGAGCACGACGACCCCCGCGTGGAGGTGCTGCAGGCCGTCTACGACCGCGTCAGCTCCTACGAGGAGTCGGCCACGCCCGAGGTGATCCGCCAGGAGCTCGACCAGGCCATCGACCAGGCCGGGATCGACGTCAGCGACGACGCCCGGGCCCGCCTCACCCAGCACATCGACGACCGCGGAGGTCGCGAGGACGTGGCCACCGTCTTGTAGGTCCCGCCTGCTCAGCCGACGGGGAACAGGCCCTTGGTCCCGAAGGCGAAGAGCAGCAGGTCGGTCATCTCGAAGGTGCCCGGGCGGGGGCCGAGCCGGGGCGTCCAGTCCGGCTGGCGGACGATCGAGTAGCGGCTACCCTCGATCGCGCGGTGGAACGTCTCGGCCACGATCCGAGCGCCCACCCCGGTGAGACGTCCCTGTCCCACCTCGGCCTCGCGCAGGACGTAGAACCACAACGGCGTCCGGGTGGCCACCGCGTCCTTCTCCGCGGCGGTGAGCCGGTCGAGCCGGGCGCCCCCCTTGCCGGTGAGGACCTGGGCGCGGGTCAGCGGGGCGATCGTCACGCCGCGGCTCTTCAGCCGCTCGACCATCTGCTGCCCGCTCGCCAGCCTGACCATCGCGCCGCGGGTGAGGTTGCGGAAGGCGAGGTTGCGGGGCAGCTCCGGCGTGCTGTCGTCGCCGTCGAAGGTGCGCGGGGGCAGCGAGGAGAGCGGCGAGGTGAGCCTGGTGTCGATCCGCATGGCGTGGTTGAGGCCGGCGTCCGGCGCGGCCAGCCGGGGGCGGCCGGCCTCGGGAAAGTCGTACATCCGCCGCCAGTCGGCCATCCAGCTGCTGATCAGCTGCTTCTCGCCGCCGAGGTCGCCGCCCAGCGCGGAGAAGGCGAACAGGTAGTCCAGCGTGCCGGAGTCGTCGGGGAAGAAGGCGTTCCAGTTGTAGTGCGGTCGGATCATGCTGTGGCCGAGTCGGAAGGCCGCCACCGAGAACTCGATCGGCATGGTCGGCACGTCGGTCGGCAGGGCGTCGGGCTCGACGAGCCTGCGACCGTTGGCCCAGACGTCGTCGACCACCGCGGGCTCGCAGATCCTCGGCAGGTAGTCGTGCCGCAGCATCCACTGGTAGTGCATCGTCACCCGCTTGCGCACGTGGGCGAACCGGGTCGCCTCGGGCAGCGACGCGAGGCCGTCGGCGGTCTTGTTGTGGAACCGGATCATCGCGGTGTGGGTCTGGGCGACGACCAGGTTCTCGTCGTTGCGCGGGTCCGGGATCAGTGCACGCTGCTTGGCGGCGAGGCCCTTGCCGGTGCCGACGCGCGGGAGGTCGTGCCCCACCCTGGCCTGGTCGCCGGACGCGATCGTCGTGCCGGCCCGGAGGTGGATGCCGTCGGCCTCGTAGAACTTCGCCGACCCCTCGTGGGTGGGGCCGGCGCCGTAGAGCGAGTCGAGGTCGAGCCGCGGTGAGCGTCCTTGCAGCAGGTCCGTGGGGCCGACGTCCTCCCCGAGCATCACGTCGGTGCGGTCCATGGTCAGGTCGTGGTCGACGAACTGGCCCAGGTAGGTGTAGCCGGCCGGGATCCTGCCGACGCCGCCTCCGCCGACGACCATCGCCCGGGCGAGCTTGGTGGTGACCGTCGCGCTCAGCGGGCTCCCCTTGGGACCCACCCGGGAGAACCGGAAGGGGGGCGGGGTGGCCCGGGCCAGCGCCCGGGCCGCGGGTGCCTTCGGGTGGTCCGAGGCGGTCAGCGGGTCCGGCTCGTCACCGGAACGGCCGCCCACCTGGGTGGTCAGCAGTCCCTCGCCCTCGATGTAGAAGCTCTCCGACCCGTGCTTGTGGTGGCTGTTCGCGCTCACGCCTGCACCTCTCCTCGAGACCGTCCGTCGTCAGGCTCGACACTGGCACCCGAGCGTGGGCACCGACAGGCCCCGGGCCCACCGGTATGGACCTCACGCGTGGTGGACGGCCACCCCGTCGACCCAGGTGGAGACCACCCGGGCGGCCCCGATCTCGCCGGGGTCGCCCGCGAACGGGTCCCGGTCGAGCACGACGAGGTCGGCGACCTGGCCGACGGCGACCGTCCCCGCGTCGTCACGGTGGTTCACCCACGCCGACCCGCTGGTGTACGCCGCGAACGCCGTCTCGAGGTCGACGGCCTGCTCGGGCAGGAACGGCTCGCTTCCGGCGGGGCCCTCCTCGCCGAACGCCCACCGGTTCACCGCGACGTGGATCGCCTCGAGCGGGTTGGGCGTGCTCACCGGCCAGTCGCTGCCGGCGACCAGGCGTGCCCCCGAGCGGTGCAGGTCGCCGAAGGGGTACTGCCACCGGCCCCGCTCCTCGCCGATGAACGGGAGCGTGAGCTCGGTCATCTGCTCGTCGAGGCAGGCCCACAGCGCCTGCACGTTGGCGGCGACGCCGAGCCGGCCGAAGCGGCGTACGTCGTCGGGGTGGACCAGCTGGAGGTGGGCGATGTGGTGCCGCCGGGCCGGGTCGGTGCCCTCGAAGGCGTCGAGCGCCTCGCGGACGCCGCGGTCGCCGATCCCGTGCACGTGCACCTGGAACCCCTCCGCGTCCAGGCGGGCGACGGCGCCGGCCAGCGCCTGCGGATCGACGAACGAGTGGCCGCTGTTGCTGGTGGCGTGGCCGCAGCGGTCGAGGTAGGGCGCGGTGAGCGCCGCCGTGCCGTTCTCGGCGACGCCGTCCTGCATCACCTTGACGCTCGTGGCCCGGAAGCGTCCGTGGGTGTACTCCGCGCGCCGTGCCAGCAGGGACGCGACCTGCTCCTCGCCCCGGTCCCGGTCCCACCACAGCGCGCCGACCACGTGGGCCGTGAGGTCCCCCCGCTGCGCCGCCCGGAGGTACGTCGGGCCTGGGTCCTCCATGCCGGCGTAGGCACCCGACGATCGCGTCCTGCCAGCCGGTGACCCCGAGCGAGTGGAGGTGGGCCTGGCCGGTGAGCAGGCCGCGGTAGTAGTCCTCGGCCGTCGTCTCCGGCGCGAGCCGCGCCACGACCGCCATCGCGCCCTCGTGCAGGGTGCCGGTGGGGCGCCCGTCGGCGTCCCGCTCGAAGCGGCCGTGCGGAGGGTCGGGGGTCTCCCGGGTGACCCCCGCCAGCTCGAGCGCCCGGCTGTTGACCCAGGCCCCGTGGTGGTCGCGGTTGGGCAGGAACACCGGCCGGTCCGGCACGACGGTGTCCAGCTCGGCGGCGGTCGGCACCCCGCCCGGGAACGCCGACATCGCCCAGCCGCCCCCGAGGATCCACGGGAGGTCGGGGTGGGCCTCGGCATAGGCCCGGATGGTCGCGAGGTGGTCCGCGCGCCCGGAGTCCTCGGACAGGTCGCACCGGGTGCGCTCCAGCCCGCCCTGCACGGCGTGCACGTGGGCGTCCACGAAGCCGGGCGCGAGCAGGCCACCGGCGAGATCGACGACCGTCCACCCCCGGGGCACCTCCACGTCGCCGACCGCCGCGATCCGGCCGTCCTGCACGAGGACCACGGATCGACCGCGGTGGTGGTGACCGTCGAAGAGCGTTCCGTTGACGAAGGCGGTGTCGTCCATGGCGCCAGTGTGCGCCAGTGCCACCCGACCCGAACCTCCGCGCTAGCGTCGGATCCATGCGTGCCATCACCTACACCGAGAACGGGGACCCCGGAGTCCTGACCCTCGTCGACCGCCCGCTGGCCGAGCCCGGACCCGGGGAGGTCCGGGTCCGGATCCACCGCTCCGGGGTCAACCCGACCGATTGGAAGTCCCGCAGCGGCGCGGGGCCCGGCCACCCCGTGGACCCGCCGCAGGTGCCCGACCAGGACGGCTCGGGAGTCGTCGACGCCGTCGGCCCGGGGGTCGAGGAGGCCCTGCTGGGACGGCGCGTGTGGCTCTGGGAGTCGGCCTACCAGCGGCCCGAGGGGACCGCCCAGGAGCACGCGCTCGTCAAGCGCGGCAACCTCGCCCTGCTGCCGGACCTGGCGTCCTTCGACCTCGGTGCGTCCCTCGGCGTCCCGTTCCTGACGGCGCACCGCGCGTTGACCGTCACCGAGGGCGGGCCGCTCCGGCTCGGCCCCGGGACGCTGCAGGGCCGGACCGTCCTGGTCTCCGGCGGCGCCGGGGCGGTGGGCAACGCGGCGATCCAGCTGGCCCGCTGGTCCGACGCCCTGGTGCTCACCACCGTGAGCAGCCCGGAGAAGGCCAACCTCGCGGCCCGTGCGGGTGCCGACCACGTGATCGACTACACGCAGCAGGACGTCGTGACCGAGGTGCGCAAGATCGCGCCCGACGGGGTGGACACCATCGTCGAGGTCGCGGCGGCCGCCAACGCGGAGATCGACGCCGGAGTCATCGGGCTGCACGGCTCGGTCGCGGTGTACGCCGACGACGGCGGCGCGGCCCTCTCGCTGCCCGTGCGAGCGCTGATGGTGCCCAACGCGCGCTGGCAGTTCGTCCTCGTCTACACCGCCCCGAGGGACTGGAAGGCCCGTGCGGTCGACGACGTCGGGGCGGCCCTGCTCGCCGGCGCCCTCCGGGTCGGCGAGGAGGCGGGCCTCCCACTGCACCACTTCCCGCTGGAGCGCACGGCCGAGGCCCACGCCGCCGTCGAGTCCGGCGTGGTGGGCAAGGTGCTCGTCGACGTCGCCGACTGACCGCCGCGGGGTGGGGCTGTTCGCCGTCGGAGAACACGCGCCCCACGCGGAACACCGTGGTCGCACCACAGGTTGAGTCCACATCGCTCAACTCTTGAAAGGTGCGGACATGTCCGTCGCTACTCGCCTTCCCGTCCTCTTCGTCGCCGACCACGTCGTCCTGCCCGGCATGGTCGTGCCCATCCAGCTCGACGAGTCGTCCCAGGCCGCGATCGACGCCGCCGGCAGCAGCGAGGACGGCCGCCTGCTCGTCGCCCCCCGGCTCGAGGGGCGCTACGCGTCGTACGGCGTCATCGCGAGCGTCGAGCGCGTCGGCCGGTTCAGCGGTGGCGCGCCCGCCGCGGTGCTGAAGGCCGAGCAGCGCGGTCGCATCGGCAGTGGGGTCACCGGTCCCGGGGCGGCGCTCTGGGTGGAGGTCGAGGCCGTCGAGGAGGCGGAGACTTCTTCTGGCACCCCGCGGGCGCACGAGCTCGCCGAGGAGTACAAGCGACTCGTCGTGGCCGTCCTGCAGCGCCGTGACGCGTGGCAGGTCATCGACTCCGTCAACCAGATGAACGACCCCGGGGCCCTGGCCGACGCGGCCGGCTACGCGCCGTACCTCTCCGTCGAGCGCAAGCAGCAGCTGCTGGAGACGCCTGACGTCGAGGAGCGCCTGTCCCAGCTGATCTCGTGGACCTCCGACCACCTGGCCGAGGTCGAGGTCTCGGACAAGATCGGCGAGGACGTCCGCGAGGGCATGGAGAAGAACCAGCGCGAGTTCCTGCTGCGGCAGCAGCTCGCCGCCATCCGCAAGGAGCTCGGCGAGGGCGAGCCCGAGGGCTCCGAGGACTACCGCGTCCGTGTCGGGAAGGCCGAGGTGCCCGACGACGTGCGCACCGCGCTGCTGCGCGAGGTCGACAAGCTGGAGCGGTCCAGCGACCAGAGCCCGGAGACCGCGTGGATCCGCACCTGGCTGGACACGGTGCTGGAGCTGCCGTGGGCCGTCACCACCGAGGACATCACCGACGTCGCCGCCGCGCAGGCCGTCCTCGACGAGGACCACCACGGGCTCGACGAGGTCAAGGAACGGATCGTGGAGTACCTCGCGGTCCGTGCCCGTCGCGCCGAGCGTGGCCTCCAGGTCGTCGGCGGTCGCGGTTCAGGTGCCGTCATCCTGCTCGCCGGGCCTCCCGGAGTGGGCAAGACGTCACTGGGCGAGAGCGTCGCCCGGGCGCTGGGCCGCACGTTCGTGCGGGTCGCCCTGGGCGGTGTCCGCGACGAGGCCGAGATCCGCGGTCACCGGAGGACGTACGTCGGGGCCCTGCCCGGCCGCATCGTCCGGGCCATCAAGGAGGCCGGCTCGATGAACCCGGTCGTGCTGCTCGACGAGGTCGACAAGGTCGGCGCCGACTACCGCGGTGACCCGGCCGCGGCCCTGCTCGAGGTGCTCGACCCGGCGCAGAACCACACCTTCCGCGACCACTACCTCGAGCTCGACCTCGACCTGTCCGACGTGCTGTTCATCGCGACCGCCAACGTCGTCGAGCAGATCCCGTCGGCCCTGCTGGACCGGATGGAGCTGGTCACGCTGGACGGCTACACCGAGGACGACAAGGTCGCCATCGCCCGTGACTTCCTGCTGCCCCGTCAGCTCGAGCGGGCGGCGCTCACCGCGGAGGAGGTCACCCTGACCGATGCCGCGCTGCGCCTGCTGGCGGCGAACTACACCCGCGAGGCCGGCGTACGCCAGATGGAGCGGCTGATCGCCAAGGTGCTCCGCAAGGCGACCACCCGGCTGGCGTCCTCCCCGGAGACGCGCCTGGACATCGACGCGGGCGACCTCAAGGACCTGGTCGGTCGCCCACGGTTCGACCCCGAGTCGCACGAGCGGACCTCGGTGCCCGGTGTGGCCACCGGCCTCGCCGTGACCGGCCTCGGAGGCGACGTGCTCTTCATCGAGGCCAGCGCGAGCGAGGGACCGGCCGAGCTGAAGCTCACCGGCCAGCTGGGCGAGGTGATGAAGGAGTCGGCCCAGATCGCGCTGTCCTTCGTGCGCTCGCACGCCGTGCAGCTCGGCATCGACCCGGCGTCGCTGGACCGCACGATCCACGTGCACGTCCCGGCCGGTGCCGTCCCCAAGGACGGCCCCTCCGCCGGCGTGACGATGGTGACGGCCCTGACGTCGCTGTTGACCGGCCGTCCGGTGCGGGGCGAGGTCGGGATGACCGGCGAGGTCACCCTCAACGGCCGGGTGCTGCCGATCGGCGGCGCCAAGCAGAAGCTGCTCGCGGCCCAGCGCGCCGGCCTGACCGAGGTCTTCCTCCCCGCCCGCAACGAGCCGGACCTGGACGACGTGCCGGCCGAGGTGCTCGAGGCCGTCGAGGTGCACCTCGTGCGCGACGTCCTCGACGTGGTCGCCTCCGCCCTCGAGCCGGCCTCCGCACCGGCCACGGCCACCGCCGCCTGACCCGCCGCGCCCCTTCAGCTGTAACGCGGAGTTATCGCCGCTGAACAAGGCGTACTCCGCGCACTCGGCGGCCGTAACACCGCGGTACAGCTGGTCGGCCGGGCGCCCCGGAGATGCATCGGGGCGCCCGGTCGCCTAGGTTCGTCTTCTGGTGCCAGTGACGTCGCCAGGTCCTCCGTCCCTCGCGTGACGTCCACGGACCACGCCCGACGACCACCACGAGGCCTCATGTCCGAGCACCTGCCCCCGTCCTCCGAGGCGCCGCTGCGCCGTGACATCCGGATGATCACGTCCATGCTGGGCAGCACCCTGACCCGCACCCACGGCCAGGACCTGCTCGACCTCGTCGAGAGCGTGCGCACCGCGGCCAAGGACGACACCCTCTCCCTGCCCGAGCTGGACGTGCACACCGCGACCACGCTGGCGCGCGCGTTCACGGCGTACTTCCACCTCGCGAACGTCACCGAGCAGGAGCACCGCGGCCGGGCCCTGCTCGAGGCCCGGGCCACCGACGGGGGACCGCTCGCCGGCGCCCTCGCGCGGGTGCGCACGCGCGACGTCGACGCCCAGGACGTGGCCGAGGCCGTGGCCCACGTCGCCGTCCGCTCCGTGTTCACCGCGCACCCGACCGAGGTCCAGCGGCGTACGACGCTCGACAAGCTCCGCTCCGTCGCCGCCCTCCTGGAGGAGCCGGACAGCCCCCGCCGCAACAACCGGCTGGAGGCGGCCGTCGACCTGCTCTGGCAGACCGACGAGCTGCGGGTCGAGCGGCCCGAGGTCATCGACGAGGCCCGCAACGGCATCTACTACCTCGAGGGGCTCACCTCCGCGGCCGTGCTCGACGTCCTGGAGGAGCTCGAGGAGCAGCTCGCGCCGTGGGACGTCGAGCTCCCGCTGACCACCAGCCCGCTGCGCTTCGGCACCTGGATGGGCGGCGACCGCGACGGGAACCCCAACGTCACGCCCGCGATGACCCGCGAGGTGCTCCAGCTCCAGGCCTCGCACGGCATCACCGTGATCCGGCGCAAGGTCAACGACCTCCGGCGGACGCTCTCGGTCAGCGAGCGCCTCTCCGAGGTCTCCGGCGAGCTGCGCACCCGGACCGCGGAGATGCTGGAGGAGCTGCCCGAGGTCGAGCCGCGCTACCGCCGCCTCAACATCGAGGAGCCCTACCGGCTCTTCCTCACCTGCGTGGACCTCCGGCTCCAGCTCACCGACACCCGCGTGCGCCAGGGTGAGCCGCACCGTCCCGGGCGTGACTACCGGGACGACGCCGACCTGATGGAGGACCTCCTGCTGCTGCACGCCTCGGTGGAGAAGCACCAGGGCGCGCTGATCGCGGGCGGCGACCTCAAGCGCCTGGTCCGCACCGTCGCCGGCGCCGGCCTGACGCTGGCCACCCTCGACGTGCGCGAGCACGCCGAGAAGCACCACCACGCCATCGGCCAGCTGGTCGACCGGCTCGGCACCCTGGAGGTGCCGTACGCCGACCTCGACCGGTCCGCCCGGCTGGAGCTGCTCAGCGACGAGCTGGCCGTCCACCGTCCGCTGTCGCAGCAGCCGCCGCCCATCGACGAGGACGGGCAGCGGACGGCCGAGGTCTTCAGCGTCATCCGCGAGTCGCTCGACGCGCTGGGCGACCGCGCGATCGAGAGCTACATCATCTCGATGACCGAGGGGGTGGACGACGTGCTGGCCGCGGTGCTGCTGGCCCGTGAGGCGGGGCTGGTCGACCTCGCCGAGGGCACGGCGCGCATCGGCTTCGTCCCCCTCCTGGAGACGATCCAGGAGCTCGAGCGGGTCGAGCCGATCCTGGACGGTCTGCTCAGCGACCCGTCCTACCGCCAGGTCGTCGCGGCGCGCGGCGACGTGCAGGAGGTCATGCTCGGCTACTCCGACTCCAACAAGTCCGGCGGCATCGCGACCTCGCAGTGGCAGATCCAGCGGGCCCAGCGCACGGCCCGCGACGTGGCCCGCAAGCACAAGGTGCGGCTGCGGTTCTTCCACGGCCGTGGCGGGTCGGTCGGGCGCGGGGGCGGCCCGACGTACGACGCGATCATGGCGCTGCCGTTCGGCACCGTCGACGGCGAGGTGAAGCTGACCGAGCAGGGCGAGGTGATCAGCGACAAGTACGCCCTGCCCGCCCTGGCCCGCGAGAACCTCGAGCTGCTGGTCGCGGGCACGCTCGAGGCGAGCCTGCTCCACCGCACCGACCGTCGTACGCCGGAGCAGGCGAGCCGCTGGGACGACCTGATGGACCGGGTCTCCCAGAGCGCCCACCAGCGCTACTGCAGCCTGGTCGAGCGACCCGAGCTCCCGGAGTACTTCCTGGCCTGCACCCCGGTCGACCTGCTCGGGTCCCTGCACATCGGCTCCCGGCCCGCGCGCCGTCCGCAGCAGGACGGCGGGCTCGACGGGCTGCGCGCCATCCCGTGGGTCTTCGGCTGGACGCAGTCGCGACAGATCGTCCCGGGCTGGTTCGGCGTCGGCTCCGGGCTGGCGGCCGTCGAGGACCACGTGGACGACCTGCGCGAGATGTACGCGCAGTGGCCGTTCTTCCGCACCTTCCTGGACAACGTCGCGATGACGCTGGCCAAGGCCGACCTCGGTATCGCCGAGCGCTACGTCACCGCGCTGGCCCCCGAGCACACCCACGGCATCCTCGACCTGGTGCGCGAGGAGTTCGAGCTGACGGTGGAGCGGGTGCTGGCGGTCACGGGCGACACCGCGCTGCTGGACCGCGAGCGGGTGCTGCGCACGACCCTGGAGGTGCGCGAGAACTACCTCGAGCCGCTGCACCTGCTGCAGGTGCAGCTGCTGGCCCGGCGTCGCGACGGGGAGGACGACCCCGAGCTGGAGCGCGCGCTGCTGCTGACGATCAACGGCATCGCGGCCGGGATGCGCAACACCGGCTGATGCGCGCGGTCGTCTACGACGAGGTCGGTGCCGAGCCCCGGGTCCGGGAGGTCCAGCCGCCCGCGTGCCCCCCCGACGGCGTGGTCGTGCGGGTCCGCGCGACCGGCGTCTGCCGCTCGGACTGGCACGCGTGGCGTGGCCACGACCCGGTCCCGCTGCCGATGGTGCCCGGGCACGAGTACGCCGGGACGATCCACGAGGTGGGCCCAGAGGTCGGGCGGGAGGTCACCTCGTGGCAGGTCGGCGACCGGGTGACGGTGCCGTTCGTCGTGGGCTGCGGGCGCTGCGACCTCTGCCTGGCCGGTGAGCAGCAGGTGTGCCCCGACCAGCAGCAGCCCGGCTTCACCTATCCCGGGTCCTGGGCCGAGCTGGTCGCCGTACCCGCCGCCGGGAGCAATCTCGTCCGCCTGCCCGACGAGGTCGACTTCGTCGCCGGGGCGGCGCTGGGGTGCCGTTTCGCCACGTCCTTCCGGGCGCTGGTCGCCCACGGTCACGTCGCCGCGGGGCAGGTCGTGGCGGTGCACGGGTGCGGTGGCGTCGGGCTCTCCGCGGTGATGATCGCCAGGGCGCTGGGCGCCGTCGTGGTCGCGGTCGACCTCGGTGACGCGGCGCGGGCCCTGGCCGCCGACCTGGGGGCCGACCACATCGTCGACCCGGCGCGGACCCCCGACGTGGCGGCGCGCATCCACGAGCTGACCGGCGGCGCCCATGTCTCGCTGGACGCGGTCGGTGTCCCGGCCGTGGCGGTCGCCTCCGTGGCCTGCCTGCGACGGCGAGGACGGCACGTGCAGGTCGGGCTGCTGCTGGGCGCCGACGCGAGCGCCGGGATCCCGATGGACCTCGTGGTGTCCCGCGAGCTCGCGGTGCTCGGGTCCCACGGCATGCCCTCCGGCGACTACCCGGAGATGCTGGCGCTGATCGCGAGTGGCGAGCTCGACCCGCGCCGGCTGGTGACGTCGGTGATCGACCTCGCCGAGGCCCCCGCGGCCCTGATGGCACTCGACGGACCCTCCGCCGCGCAGGGCATCACCGTGATCGAGATACCCCCGGGCTGAGCGGCTCGTCGGAGACCGAGGCCATTGCGCCTCCCGGACTTTGCTCCCACGATGTTCCCGTGCGAGTCCCCGGAAGTGTCGCCTCACCGATTCGAGTGGCGTTCGCGTTCACGATCACGGCGGTCGCTGCACTGATGATCCTGCTCAACCCGGGTTCCTGGGTGGTCGTCGTCATTGCGGGGGTCACGGCGCTCCTCGTGCTCTACCCGGTCCCGGCCATCTGGGTGCTCGGCGTGCTCATGGTGGTGGGCTTCGCGGGCGTCTTCGTCTACGCGGTGCTGAACGTGTGCATCGCCTGCAGCTCGCAGTCGGCGGAGTACGAACGCGTGGTGGTCTCGGGCACGGCGAAGTACGACGAGGACGACGCAGAGTTCCAGCTGGAGGAGACGTTCACCGTTCCCACGGGGACCAGGACACGGGTGGCCGATTTTCTCGACGACACGCCTCCGAAGGACGGTCAGGAGGCGAAGCTGTCGGTGGCACGCCAAGAACTGGTCGTGCGGCGCAACATCGTCAGAGAAGGCTGGGTCTACCAGGGTCACGTCGACGGCGACCTGTACTTCAAGAACTCGAAGCCGGTGCTGGTGCCGGCGGTCGTCGAGCGCTACCCGCTGCAGACGACGCTTTCGCTGCCGACCCCCAGAGTCGGGCTCAAAGGCGGGGCTCTCTATCTCGTGCCGGCCGACGGCTCCCGCATCGACGTGTCGACACCGACCGGCATGATCGAGAGCACGGGACCTACCAGCGACTCGAAGCCGGCCCCCGGGGGCGAGCTGAGAAGGGTGACGATCGGCGGGAACGGCACCTGGGTCGACGACATCGAGCTGGAGGCGATCAGTCCGTTCGTCCGGCACGAGCCATTGCGACGCCTCACCCACCTCTCGTACTCCTCCGCCGCTGCGTGGGTCGTCGGGTTGGTGTGGGGTGGGATCGCCGGCCTGTTCAGGGACGGCATCAAGAAGCGCGTTGGCAGCCTCGCGAAGGCCTGGTTCGGGAAGAAGCCGCCACCGGGCGAGGAGCCGGTCGCCGAGGAGCCGTCCGAACCGGAGCCGGCTGCGCCGGATGGTCCAGAGGCAGCGGAGGCCGAGCCCGTCCCACCCGAAGGCCAGGACGAACCCGGGCCCGGCTGAGCATCGGTCGCGGGTCGAGGACGGACCGCGAGGCCTCAGCCCAGCTTCAGGACCTTGATCGCCTGCTCGGCCATCTTGGCCTCGCCGAGGGCGTTGGGGTGCACGATCACCGGGTTGGTCCCGGCCAGCACCGGCTCGACCCAGCGGGTCCCGATCGGCTGGCAGGCGTCGTGCCCGTTGGAGACCCGGTTGAGGTCGACGTAGGTGGCGCCGGTCGCCGCGGCTGCGCGTCGTACGGCGTCGTTGAGGGTCGCCTGCAGGTGGCGCAGGTAGGGCACGTCGCCGGTCGCGACCGGCATCTGCGGGTAGCAGCCACCGCTGGTCGGCAGGATCCAGGGGTAGCTGAGGATGCCGACCTTGGCCGTGGGTGCCTTGGCCCGCACCGCCTTGAGCGCCTTCACCAGCGAGGGATAGGTCGTCTTCTTGATGGTGTCCTCGAAGGAGGAGCCGTACGTGTCCTTGCAGGGGCTGCCCTGGCCGAGGGTCGAGGCCCCGGCGGCGCCGCACTGCAGGATCGAGTTGATGAAGACGCCGCTGTCGTTGCCACCGATCGTCATGGTGATCAGCTGGGTGTCCTTCTTCACGGCCTCGAGCTGGGCCGGGACGTTCTGGTACTGCGCGGTGAAGTAGTCGCCGGTCTCGGCGGCTCCACAGGTGACGTCGGTGAGCTGCGTCGAGACCCGAGAGGCCAGCACCTTGGGGTAGTTGCGTGTGGACCGCAGGCAGTTCGGCGGCGCGGCCGGATCGACCGGCAGCACCCCGGAGGCGGCGCTGTAGGAGTCGCCGAGCGCGACGTAGCGCAGCGGCGCCCTGGTCGAGCCCACGGCACTGGTCACCCCGAGGGCGCTGGCGGCGGCCGTCGCGGTCAGGGCGAGGACGGTGGCGACGAGGCGACGGTGCACGGGAGCTCCAGAGGTCGGGGACGGTCTCGTAGGCTCAACGACCGCCCCGCACCCGGGTCACGCGGTCTCGAGCCTGCACCCGCTGTTGCACTGCGATCACCGCCCCTCGGAGCAGACCGCGCCGTCGGGCACAGATGGTGATCCGGGGATTGGCCGCTCGTCGGGCGGGTACATCGACTGGGCGAAGGATCACCCTCATCGAAGGAGCCGACATGACGGACGACGAGAAGGTCGCCAAAGAGCTGGTAGAGACGTTGAAGGACGGGGAAGACGGTTTCGCGAGTGCTGCCGAGCGGCTGCGCGACAGCGACCGCTCCGAGTGGGCGGCGACCCTGCAGCGGCTCTCGGAGCAGCGCGCGGACTTCCGCGGCGAGATCATCGAGCTGGGCCACGAGTACGACGACGACGTCGACGAGAGCGGGACGGTCACCGCAGCCCTGCACCGCGGGTGGATCTCGCTCAAGGACGCCCTGACCGGTGATGACGCCGGCCGGGTCCTCGCGTCCGCGGTCACCGGTGAGAACCACGCGGTGTCGGAGTACGAGAAGGCGCTGGAGCACGACCTCAGCTCCGGCTTCCGTGAGGTCGTGGCCCGGCAGCACGCCTCAGTTCTGGCCGCTCGCGACGAGGTCGTGGCGCTGCAGAGCGCCGACTGAGGCCGACCTGGGCCCGAGTCCGGGATCGCTCGCCGTCCCGACGGCGGCCGGGGAGTCGTACCAGGCGCACCTCGACGTGTTCGGCAGAGGTCAGCCGGTCTGGTCCTCGTCGCGGCTCTCGGCCACCCGGTGCGGAATCCGTAGCAGGCGGATGCCGGTGACGAGCACCAGCCCGCCCACTACGTTGCCCATCGCGGACCACCCCAGGGCACCCAGCCAGTCGAGGTAGGTGTAGTCGGCCTGGCCCGTCAAGAAGCCGGCGAACATGAAGATGGAGTCCAGCACCGAGTGGAACAGCTGGGCGCCGACGAGCACGAAGGACATCAGCACGGCCGGCACGAGGCGTACTCCGAGGCTCTCGGTGGCGTGCTGCATCCGTGTCAACAGCGTGATCACGGCGCCGGCGAGGACCGCGAGGAAGAACGAGCGCCACGAGACACCCAGGTGGGCGTAGTGGGAGCCGGCCTCCACCGCCACCTCGCGCACGTCGGGGAGTGCCACCACGATCATCGCCGCCATGGCGTAGCCCGCGGCCAGGTTCGTCACCAGCGTGACGACCCACAGCCGGAGGAGCTGCGCAAGCGTGCCCACCTTGGCGACCACGGAGATCACCGGCACCAGGAAGTTCTCGGTGAACAGCTCGCTGTTCGCCAGGAGCAGGGCTACGAAACCGATGGTGAACGCCAGGGAGGCGAGCAGGTCGTTGCCGGTCTTCGCCTCGACCACGAGGTACATCAGCACCCCGACCCCGACGTCGACGCCGCCCAGGAGACCGGTCGAGACCAGTGCCAGAAGTGGCCGGTCCAGCCGATCGTGGCCTTCGGAGACCAGCCGGTCGTAGGCCTCCTCGAGCTCAGGTTCCTCGCGGGAGCCCTTCGGCGCCGAGATGTTCTCAGAACCGCCTGATGGCTGACTCATGAGCAGGGCCGAGGACGACGAAGCGGCAGGTCCATGACGCCACGGTATCGGCCGACCCGGCACGGTGCCGCCTGCGTGCGAGGGAACGCGCGCGTGTCATGTCCCCCGCCCCCCACTGCACCCCGGCATCCAGGCCATCGGTCACCGGCACGACTTCGGCGCCGACTCGCAGGGATCCGAGCCCGCCACCACCTTGTGGAGCCCGTCTCTGCGCCGGGGGTTCGTCGTGGTGTCTCGAACCCGAAGTCGTTCATCGGTGCACAGATCGACGCGTCGCGGCTGGTGCGCCTGGAGAGATTCGAACTCCCAACCTTCTGATCCGTAGTCAGATGCTCTATCCGTTGAGCTACAGGCGCCTGTCCTGAGGACTGCGCAACTCTAGCCGACGACCCGGGCAGGGTTGAAATCGGCCGCCGGCACGTGACCCTGACCACACCGGGGAGCCTCGAATCGCCGCTGGAACGATCCAATAGGCGCCACGCGTCTCGCCGGTTAGATTCGCCCACAACCTCGGTTCCTCCGGCTCGTTGAGCAGGCGTAACTTACAGGCACCACATCCGGGTGATGCAACGGCGCCGCACCCGGATTCGAACTCAAGGACACACACCGTCGAGGAGCTCGACGGCCGGCCAGCACCCCATCCGGACTGGTCGCGAAATGCTCGAGAGGGAAACAGGCATGACTGCCGAGACGTCGAACACCACCATCACCGCGGACGCCCCGACCAGCCACAAGGGCATCCTCGCCTTCGTCGCAGAGGCCGCCGCGCTGACCACCCCGGACCGCATCTACTGGTGCACCGGCTCCGACGAGGAGTGGGTGGAGCTGACCGACGCGCTCGTGGCGACCGGCACCTTCACCCGGCTCGACCCGGCGAAGAAGCCGAACTCCTTCCACGCGGCCTCCGACCCCACCGACGTGGCGCGCGTCGAGGACCGCACCTACATCTGCTCGGTCGAGGAGAAGGACTGCGGGCCCACCAACAACTGGATGGACCCCAACGAGATGAAGGACCTCATGCGCGGGCTGTACGCCGGCTGCATGAAGGGCCGCACGATGTACGTCATCCCCTTCGTCATGGGCCACCTCGAGGCCGAGCACCCGATGTTCGGCGTGGAGATCACCGACTCGGCGTACGTCACCGCCTCCATGCGCGTGATGGCCCGCATGGGCACCAACGTGCTGCGCAAGATGGAGGAGCTCGACGCCGACTTCGTCCCCGCCCTGCACTCGGTCGGGATGCCGCTCGAGGAGGGCCAGGAGGACGTCGCCTGGCCGTGCAGCGACACCAAGTACATCGTGCAGTTCCCCGAGGAGCGCAAGATCTGGTCCTACGGGTCCGGCTACGGCGGCAACGCGCTGCTCGGCAAGAAGTGCTACGCCCTGCGCATCGCCAGCGCCAAGGCGCGCGACGAGGGCTGGATGGCCGAGCACATGCTCATCCTCAAGCTGACCAGCCCCGAGAAGGTCACCAAGTACATCGCCGCGGCGTTCCCCAGTGCCTGCGGCAAGACCAACCTGGCCATGCTCGAGCCGACCATCCCCGGCTGGAAGGTCGAGGCCATCGGCGATGACATCGCCTGGATGCGCATCGGTGACGACGGCCGCCTGTGGGCGGTCAACCCGGAGTACGGCTTCTTCGGCGTGGCTCCCGGCACCAACGAGCACACCAACCCCAACGCGATGAAGACCATCAACAAGGGCAACTCGGTCTTCACCAACGTGGCGCTCACCGAGGACGGCGACGTCTGGTGGGAGGGGCTGGAGAACCCGCCGGCCCACGCGACGTCGTGGAAGGGCGCGCCCTGGACGCCGGACTCCGAGGAGCTCTCCAGCCACCCGAACAGCCGCTACTGCACCCCGATCAAGCAGTGCGACATGCTCGCCAAGGAGTACGACGACCCGCGCGGCGTCCCGATCGACGCGATCCTCTTCGGCGGTCGCCGCAAGACCACGATCCCGCTGGTCACCGAGGCCCGCGACTGGGTCCACGGCACGTTCATGGGGGCGACCCTCTCGAGCGAGACCACCGCGGCCGCGGTCGGCCAGGTCGGCGTCGTCCGCCGCGACCCGATGGCGATGCTGCCGTTCATCGGCTACAACGCCGGTGACTACTTCAGCCACTGGATCAAGATGGGCAAGGAGAACGACGAGGCGAAGATGCCGCGCATCTTCTACGTCAACTGGTTCCGCCGCAACGACGAGGGCGGCTTCCTGTGGCCCGGGTTCGGTGAGAACAGCCGCGTGCTCAAGTGGGTCATCGACCGGATGGAGGGCCAGGCCGCCGCGGTCGAGACCCCCATCGGCCACGTGCCCGCGCCCGGCTCGATGGACATCGACGGCCTCGACGTGACCGAGGAGGACCTGAAGAAGGCCCTGGCGGTCGACGTGGAGGAGTGGAAGGCAGAGATCCCGCAGATCACCGAGTGGTTCGAGAAGTTCGGTGACGAGCTGCCCGCCGTCCTCTGGACCGAGCTCGACGGGCTCAAGGCCCGGCTCGGCGTCTGAGCGACTCCGCTGCCACGAGGAGTGATTTTCCGGCAGGACCCGCGCCTTCGGGGTGCGGGTCCTTCGGTTTGTCGTCATGATTCTCGACATGACCACTGATCCGGGACCCGAGCTGCGCGAGCTGCTGGCCGGCAGCGCCGGCGACCTGTTCCGCGAGGTCATCGGGGCCGGGGTGCTCGACCCGGAGGACCCGCGCTTCGCGGAGGACCACCCCGACCACCCCGCGCTGAGGCTGCTGGTCGAGCTCGGCCTGCTGCGCGAGGACGACGGGGTGGAGGGATGGGTGGCGGTCGACCCCGCCGCGGTGCAGTCGGGCGTGGTGGCCCCCATGGGTCGCCAGGTGGTCGAGCTGCTCGACGAGACGGCCGCGTGGACCGAGACCTTCGTGTCGTTGGCGCAGACCTTCCGGCGTACGCCGACCGAGGGCAGCCCGCTCAGGGAGATCCGGGGACTGCCCAGCATCAACCAGTTCCTGGAGTCGGCGGTGGACGACGCGGAGCACGAGCTGCTCACCGCCCAGCCCGCGGGCGCGCGCCGGGCCGTCATCCTCGAGCAGGCGGTCGACCGTGACCTGCGTGCCCTGGAGCGGGGCGTCACCATGCGCACGCTCTACCAGCACACGGCGCGGCGCAGCCGAGCCACGCGCGAGCACGTCGAGCGGACCCTCGAGCGAGGTGCCAAGGTGCGCACGCTCGACGAGTTCTTCAACCGCCTGATCGTGGTGGACCGCCGGCTGGCGGTGATCCCCGGAGGGTCGCCGGACGTCGCTCTGGCGATCCACGACCCCAGCCTGGTGTCCTACCTCGCCGACATCTTCGACCGCTCGTGGGAGCGGGCGAGGGAGTACGACGAGCACGGACCGGCCTCCGACAGCGACATCGCCGCCGAGGTGCGACAGCTGACCGTGCGGATGCTGACCGAGGGTCACAGCGACCCAGCCAGCGCGAAGCGCGTCGGCGTCAGCACCAGGACCTACGCATCCTACGTCGCCGCCCTCAAGGAGGAGTACGGCGTGGAGACGAGGTTCCAGCTCGGGTTCGCGATGGGGAGCAGGGACCCGGAGTCAGCCCCCGACAGCTGACCGACTCAGGGCGAGGCAGGCCTGGATGGGCCTACTTGAATCCCCAGCCGGTGTCCCGGGTGCTCACCGACGTCGGCTTCTTCGGCGGCGCCGCGTCGGCCGGAGAGACTCCGATCGACACCAGACCGATGGTCAGGAGAATGGCGGACAGGGGCTTGTAAATGCTGCGAAGATTCATGGAGGAATCCTTCTCATCTCGGGGCAAATACATCGTGCCCGTGAGGTGGCCCACATAACAGGCGCCAGAGCCTCATGACTGTGCATTGCACGATCATGCAGGTTTCTCAGGCATGCATATATGACCGCCCCGAGCCCGGAAGGGCTCGGGGCGGTCTACCTGCGGAGGTGGCGGGATTTGAACCCGCGAGAGGGCACAACCCTCAACCCGCTTAGCAGGCGGGCGCCATAAACCGGGCTAGGCGACACCTCCCCGAACAAGCACGGGACAGGTTACCCATCACCGGCCCGACCGGAAACTCCGGGGCGTCCCGCGGACTCGCTCAGCGCAGCCGACGGTAGCCGTGGCCCCGGTCGAGGTGGGTGGTGAGCGCCTCGGTCAGCGCCGTCGGGTCGCCCTCCACAGCGGCCACGGGCAGCACCGTGGTGCGCCCGTCGCGCAGCCGGAGCACGACGCAGCGCTGGCCGGCCACGGTGCTCGCCTGCAGGTCCAGCACGTCGGTCCAGCGCGCCGACCGCGCCTGCTCCGAGCCCGAGACCGAGCGCAGCACACGCACCCGGTAGCCCAGGTCGTCGAGCCGCAGCACCCAGTGGCGTACGCCGACCAGGCCGACCAGCACGACGGCACCGACCAGCGCGAGCACCACCAGGCCGGTGACGATCGTGCCCGGCAGGCCCGCCAGGGCGGTGACCAGGACGCCGAGGAGGACCACCGCCCCGATGGCCACGATGCCCGTGCCGAGCAGCCGCGCGCGCAGGGCCGGGGCCAGGGCGAAGTCGACGGGCGCGGCGGAGCTGCGGGGCGGGTCGTTCGCCGGCGTGGTCACCGGTCGATTGAACCCGGGCCCGGTGGATCCCACAAAACTGGCTCTTGTCGGATCATCGTGACCTGGGTCACACTCGACATCCCATCTGGGCACGGACAGGCGTGGAAGGTGGTTCGAGATGGCTCCTCTCGAGACCGCGATCAGTGAACTCCGGCAGGTCCTGGCCGACGACCCGACGGCGCCCGAGTGGCGCTGGAGCGTGCGTCGGCAGCTCTCGGAGGTCAAGGACGCCCTCTCCCAACCGCAGGCGCAGCAACCCGAGGCGTGGCTCGCGGCCCGCGCCCAGCTCTCCAACCGCGACCGCTCCCAGCTCCAGGGCCGCGTCCAGTCGGTCTCGGCCGGCCTGCTGGACGAGGTGGACACCGCGACGATCGAGCGTGGGGTGAAGCGGCTCCTCGGAGACCTCGAGCACCACGTGCAGCGCGTGCACGACCTGGTCTACGACTCGGTGTCGCTCGAGCTCGGTGGCTCCGAGTAGGCGACCCGAGGCGACGACACGTGTGGGCAGTCCAGTCCCTGGGCTGTCCGACCCGCACCGATTGACCCCATTCGACTCCTGTGTTTGGCTACGTCCCGGCGGCCGCCGGGCTGCTTCGACCCAGGGGGAGATGACCGTGAAGACGTCGTCCAAGATCGTGACCACGATGGTGGTAGCAGGATTCGTGTCCTCGCTGGGTGTGCCGGCGGCCAGCGCCAGCAACTACTCGGGCAGCGTGACGTTCCTGGGTGAGTCCCCCGCCCTCGGGTCTGTGTCCTACGTCGACTCCAGGGACCGCTTGTGCGTCAAGGCGAACAAGGGTCGGCTGAAGATCACCGCCATCCCGGTGAACGGGTCCGGCAGCAGCTACTCCGTCACGGACTCGGCCGGCACGGCGGGCAACACGTGCTCGGGCAACCTCTCGATCCCCGAGGACAAGCAGTACAAGATGAAGTACGACTGGAAGGGCAGCAACCGTCACTACGTCGACTGGGTGCAGCCCGGCCGGTTCTACAGCTGAGCACCTGAGCAGAGGGGGCGGGATTCGAACCCGCGGCTGACATCACTGCCAGCGACCGCTTTCAAGGCGGTTCCGATCGGCCACTCCGGCACCCCTCCAGGTCACCGTCACGTCCGGGGACGCGTCGGGGGACCGGTGGCCGAGTGTAGTGGCCCCGGCAGCCGGCCCGGCGTACGTCCCGCTCAGTGCAGGGGCTGCAGCCGACCCGGCTCGTGGCGGGTGGCCTGCTCCGAGCGCGCGTGCCGTCCGCCCCGCCCGGTCAGCAGCCGCTCCAGCCGGATCACGACGAGCCCGAGCAGCACGCCGAGCACGACGCTGTAGAGCGCGGCCAGGGCGCTCGCCCGCTCGGTGGACCCGTGGTCCAGGAGGCGGCTGGTCGAGGCCGCGGTGGCGGCGACCCCGAAGGCGCACACCCACCAGCCCTGGCGGCGCCGCGAGCGCAGCGAGACGCCCCAGGCCAGCGCCGGGATGCCCACGAGCACCTCGATCGGGTGGGGGACGCCGCCGAGGTGGTCGAGCGTCCACCGCTGCGCCGAGCGCACCTGCTCGACGAGGTCCGGCGACCCGTAGCGGGTCAGCGCGGCCGTGTAGACGAGGACGACGAGCAGCAGCGCGAGCGCGCCGGCCGCCAGGATCAGGCCGCGGCGGCCCAGGCCGTGCAGGCCGCCGCCGAGCCGGTAGACCAGGGCCACGACGGCCACCAGGGCCAGGGCCAGCACGGTGTAGACGAAGCGCTCGGTGTCCAGGTCCGCGGCGAACCCCGCCACGCCCAGCCCGCCGGCGCCCGCCACCAGCAGCGCGACGACGACCTCGAGCACCACCCGGGGGTACGTCGGTGCCGGCCGGGTGCCCATCACGGCGAGGCAGGCGGCCACGACCCCGGTGCCGACGGCCGCGCCACCCAGCAGGGCGTCCCACTGCGTCGCGACCGCCGCGGCGCCGACGACGACGGACAGGGCGGCGAACAGGAGGACCTGGGAGCCGCTCCGGACGGCCAGGCCGACGGCCAGGGTGACGCCGAGGGCGGCGGCCAGCCACTGCTGCACGAGCGTGGATCCCTCGGACTGCCTCAGCGTGGCCAGGGCGACGACCAGGGCGACGAGCGCGAGCACCCACACCACTCGCAGCAGGGTGGCCGACCGAGGTCCCGTGGTCGGTGCCGGCGGCTGCTCGTCACCGGTGGGCCGGTGGTCACCGAGGTGCTCGCGGGCGCGGGCGGGTCGGTCCTGCGACGGCTGGCCTCCGCGGGGCATCGCCACGCGGCGGGGCTCGTTCTCGACCCTGCGCACGCCGGGAGGATACCAACGCGGCCGCCGGCCGGGTCCCCGCGCGGGACTCACATGCGGCGGTTGGCCAGGGAGGAGTTGGTGGTGCGTACGCCGGCCACGACGGCACGGTCGATCACCGCGTCGATCACCGAATCGTCCTCGCCCGCCTCGGCCACCACGTCACCGTCGGGGGCCACCACCATCGAGTGCCCGGTGTAGCGCGGCCCGGGCTGCCCGACGGCGATCACCCACACGGTGTTCTCGATGGCCCGGGCGCGCAGCAGCGTGCGCCAGTGCTCGACCTTGCGCTCGCCGGCGACCCACGCGGCGGGGACCACCAGCGCCTCGGCCCCCTGGCCGGCCAGCGCCCGCGCCAGCTCGGGGAAGCGCAGGTCGTAGCAGGTCATCAGGCCGAGGGGGAAGCCACGCACCGTGGCCGAGACCGGGCCCACCTCGCCGGGGCTGATCGTCTTCGACTCCTGGAAGCCGAACGAGTCGTAGAGGTGGATCTTGCGGTAGGTCGTGACCTGCTGGTCGTCGGCGAGGACGAGGGTGTTCAACGGCCGGGCCGGGTCGGCGCTCGTCTCGAACATCCCGGCCAGCCAGGCGGTCCCGGTGGAGCCGCTGAGCGCGCTCAGCCGCTGGGCGAAAGGGCCATCCAGCGGCTCGGCGTACGGCCCCAGGTCGGAGCCGGGCTCGCCGAAGTCGCGGGCGAAGGCCTCGGGCAGCACCACGAGGTCCGTCGGGCCGGGGAGGGCGGCCACCTCGTCGAGGGCGGCGAGGTTGGCCGACGGCTCCAGCCCCGAGGCGCGCTGCACCAGGCGGACGCGGAGGGTGGTCGCCGGCTGGTCGGTGGGGTCGTCGGCCATGCCTCCAGAGTGCCAGCCGAAGTGCCAGACTGCGAACCGTGACGCCACCGCCGAGCCCACCCGCGGGCCCCTCCGACGTGGGGGGCGTCGTCCTGACCGGCGGCGGGGCGGCCCGCTTCGGCGGGGCCGACAAGGCCTCGATCGAGCTGGACGGGGAGACGCTGCTCGAGCGGTCCCTGCGCGCGCTCGCCGAGGTCCCGGAGGTCGTGGTGGTCGGGGACCAGGTGGTGACCAGCCGACCGGTGACGTTCCTGCGGGAGGACCCGCCCGGAGGTGGGCCGGCGGCGGGACTGCTCGCAGGGCTGGCGGGCTTCCCGAGGCCGCCGCGACTGCTCGTCGTGCTCGCGGTCGACATGCCGCTGGTCACCGCGGCGACGGTCCGGCGCCTGACGCTCGCAGTCGGTACTGACAAGGAGGTCGACGGGGTCGACGGGGCCCTGCTCGTCGACGAGGGCGGGCGCCAGCAGTACCTCTGTGCGGCCTACCGCACCTCGGCCCTGCTCGCCGCCGCCCCGGAGGCAGGGGACCAGCACGGCCTGGCCGTCCGCCGCCTCGTCGGCGGGTTGCGGCTGGTCGAGGTGCCGGCGGTCGACGACGAGGCCCGGGACGTCGACACCTGGGACGACCTGCGCGACCTGCGCGCCCGGTCCGAGGGCTGACCCGGGGGCTGACCGGGGGCTGATCGGGGGCTGATCGGGCGAATCGGGACCGACTTCGGCATTCGTGTTGCACAGGCGCCGAGTCCGTCCAAGACTGTGACCGTGAACCTCCACGACTGGATCGATGAGCTCTGCGACGTGCTCGACATCGAGCTCGAGGTGGACGAGGCGCTGATCCTCGACCTCGCCCGCGACGCCGCCCACAACGTCGAACGACGGTCCGCGCCGATCTCCACCTTCCTGCTGGGGTACGCCGCCGCCGGCGTCGACGGAGCCCCCCAGGAGGTCGAGCGGCTGGCCGGTCTCGCCACCACCCTGGCCCTGCGCTGGGACAAGGCGCCCGACGAGATCGAGGACGAGGTCGAGGCGGTCGAGGTCGAGGTGGAGGACGTCGAGGTCGAGGCCTGAGGTCCAGGCGTGCGACGCCCTTCTAGGGTGGCTCCATGCGCGCCATCACCGCACCCGAACCGGGTGGTCCCGAGGCCCTGACCGTCACCGAGCTGCCTGACCCCGAGGCGGGTCCCGGCGAGGTCGTGATCGACATCGTCGCCAGCGCCGTGAACCGCGCCGACACCCTGCAGCGCCAGGGCTTCTACCCGCCGCCCAAGGGTGCCTCCGACGTGCTCGGGCTCGAGTGCTCGGGGCGGATCAGCGCCGTCGGCGCCGGGGTGGACGGGTGGAGCGTGGGCGACGAGGTCTGCGCGCTCCTCGCCGCCGGGGGGTACGCCGAGAAGGTGGCCGTGCCGGCCGGGCAGGTGATGCGGCTCCCACCGGGCGTCGACCTCAAGGCCGCGGGCGCCATCCCCGAGGTGGCCTGCACGGTCTGGTCGACGGCGTTCATGGCCGCGGCGCTCCAGCCCGGCGAGACGCTGCTCGTGCACGGCGGCGCCGGCGGGATCGGCAACTTCGCGATCCAGGTCGCCAAGGCCCGCGGCGCGACCGTGCTGACCACGGCCGGGTCGCAGGAGAAGCTCGACCTCTGCGAGTCCCTCGGGGCCGACCGGGCGATCAACTACCACGACGAGGACTTCGTGGAGGTGGTCAAGGCCGCCGGCGGCGCCGACGTGATCCTCGACAACATGGGGGCGAAGTACCTCTCCCGCAACGTGACCGCCCTGAACACCCTGGGCCGTCTGGTCGTCATCGGGATGCAGGGAGGCAGCAAGGCCGAGCTGGACCTCGGAGCGCTGCTCGGCAAGCGCGGCTCGGTGATGGCGCTGTCGCTGCGGTCGCGGCCGGTCGAGGAGAAGACGGCCATCTGCGCCTCGGTCGTCGAGCACGTCTGGCCCCTGATCGGGGAGGGCAAGGTCCAGTCCTTCGTCCACGAGGAGGTGCCGTTCGTGGAGGCCGGCCGGGCCCACGAGCTGATGGAGTCCGGGGCGCACAGCGGCAAGATCCTGCTCACCGTCGCCGACTGAGGCTCCCCCCGGTTCCGGTGCCGCAGGCTGGGTAGGCTCGGGAGCATGTCGACATCCCAGGACGAGTCGTCCGAGCACCAGCTGATGGTGATCGGCCCCGATGGCAACCCCGTGGCCGTGCAGGCCGGCGACGACGAGCAGGACGACGAGGGTCGTGAGCGCAACGTCGCCGAGCTCGTCGAGCAGCCGGCCAAGGTCATGCGGATCGGCCGGATGGTGCAGCAGCTCCTCGAGGAGGTGAAGGCGGCACCGCTCGACGAGGCGGGTCGCAAGCGCCTCGCCGGCGTGCTGCACACCTCGATCCGGGAGCTCAAGGACGGCCTCGCCCCCGAGCTGGACGACGAGCTGGACCGGCTGATCGAGCCCTTCGACGACGTGACACCGAGCGAGTCCGAGCTGCGGATCGCCCAGGCCACCCTCGTCGGCTGGCTGGAGGGCCTCTTCCACGGCATCCAGACCGCGATCTACGCCCAGCAGATGGCCGCGCGCTCCCAGCTGGAGCAGATGCGTGCCCTGCCGCCGGGCTCCCTGTCCGGCCACCCGGGGCAGCCCGGACAGCCGGGGGCCGGCGACGACGCCCACGAGCAGGGCTCCCAGGGCGGGATGTACCTCTAGGAGCGGCTCAGTCGCAGTAGTCGCAGATGCCCGTCGAAGGCACTGCGGTGTGGCACCTGGGGCACAGCGGCGGCATCTTCTCCGCCGCGGCCGCGCGACGCTCCCGGCTGCGTGACGCGCTCAGCCGCGGGGTCAGGGCCCACGAGCCGCCACCGGCCGGCAGGTCGGCGCCGAACTCGCGGTAGCACTCGAGGCGCTCGCGCGCCGCGTGGTCGTCGGGGTCACCGTCGATCGGTCCGCGGACGGCCGTGACGTTGGTGGCATAGCTGGCGCCGACGCTTCCCTCGGCGTTGACGCACAGCGACGGCAGCAGCGGCTCGCCGCGCTCGGCGCAGTGGGCCGAGACCCGGGAGAGCACGTCGGCGATCCAGTAGTGCGAGGGACGCTTCGTGGTGATCTTGCTGCGCTCCATGACCGCGGCGGCGAGCTCCTTGGAGGTGATCACCGCATGGTACTTGTGGGCGGTCTCGATCAGCACGTCGCGCGCGGCGGCGGCCCAGGCGGAGCGGGCGGCCTCGTCACCGATGTCGGCGGCGTCGACGGTGGCGTCGGCCGGGTCCTGCTCGGCGTGGCCGTCGACGCTGAATCCGAGCCCGCGCAGCACCTCGGCGGCACCCTCGGCCCCGCCGGAGAGGTCTTCACTGGGGGCCAGCTCACCGGTGGCGCGCAGGTGGGCGACGCCGAGCACGGCGAGGGAGTCGTAGGACGCTTCGTTGTGGAGCAGCTCGAACTCGCCGGCGGGGTCGAAGCCGTAGCGGGCGAGGAACTCGTCGGCCCCGATGCGGTCGAACTCCTCTAGGGCGAGCAGGACGTGCTCCGGCCTGACGGCCTGAAAGGGGGGCATGTACGTGACTGTACGTCGCGGCGCAGCCGGTTCCCTAAAGCGGCCGGACCATGACCAGGTCGCCGTCCTCGTTCGAGCCACGGAGCTGGGTGAACCCGCACGCCGCGAGGACCCGCAGGCTCGACCGGTTCTCGGGCCGCACGCTCGCCCTGATGCGTACGCCGGCCCGATCGGTCTCCTCGAGCAGCGCCGTCAGCGCCTCGCTCACGGCCCCGTGACCCCGGGCCTCCTCGACGAGCCCGAAGCCGACCTCGGTCTCCTCGACCTCGTCGGGTCCGGGGGCCGGGGCGCCGAAGAAGCCGATCGAGCCGATGACGAGGTTGTCGCCGCTGCGCACGATGTGGCGCGGCCCCCACGAGGCGTCAGGGTCCTCGGCCCTGACCATCGCGGCGGCGTCCTGGTCGGCCCGGCGGGGGTAGTCGCGGTGCCACGAGACCCGTCGGCGCCCGGCGAGCATCCCGACCGCGTCCTCGTGGGTCACCAGCGGGAGCCGCAGGCGGGCCGTCGTGACCAGCTCGGGGAGCCGGGTCACGGGAACCAGCGGCGCAGCTCGACGGCGGCGCCCTCGTCGTAGACCGACTCGGTGGTGGCGTCCGCGGCCTCGTGGACCTCGGGCACGGCCTGGCCCATCGCCACGCCGCGCGCGGCCCAGCGCAGCATCTCCACGTCGTTGCGTCCGTCACCGATGGCGAGCGCGTCCTCGGCGCCCAGCCCGAGCTCGCGGGCGACGTGCTCCAGCCCGGAGGCCTTGGAGATCCCCACCGGCGCCAGGTCGAGCCAGGCGGTCCACCCCACGACGTAGTCGGTGCCGTGCAGGCCCAGCCGGGCGGCCATCGCCACGAAGTCGTCGGCCGAGGCGGTGGGGTCCCGGATGATGACGCGGCTGACCGGTCCGGCGACGATCTCCTCGACGTCGGTCTGGATCATCTCGCCGGACAGCTCGCCCTCGGGGAAGGGCCGGCTGACCCGGTAGCCGACCCCGCGCTCCTCGACCGCGACCAGCGCCTCGGGGTGCTGCTCGAGGACCTGGCGCACGGCCTCCCGGGCGTCGAAGGTCTCCTCCCGCACGACCTCCAGCGGCGGGTAGCGGAAGATCACGGCGCCGTTGGAGGCGACCACCCAGAGCCGGTCGTCGCCGACGCGCGGCAGGTCGAGCAGGTCGGCGATCCGGTCCATGCCGTGCGGCGACCGGCCGCTGGCCAGCACGACGTGGGCGCCGGCGTCGACCACGGCCTGCACCGCGGCGTACACCTCGGGCGAGATCTGCTCATAGCTCTGTCCCGAGCCCTCGACCCACTTGAGCAGCGTGCCGTCGATGTCCAGCGCGACCAGGCGCGGGGTCCAGCCTGCCTCAGCCAACGGAGGTCCCTGCGATCGGCTCGAGGACCGCGCGACCCTGCAGGTAGGGCCGCAGTGCCTCGGGGACGCGCACCGACCCGTCGGCCTGCTGGTGGGTCTCGAGGATCGCCACGATCGTGCGCGGGATGGCCACCAGGGTGCCGTTGAGGGTCGCGATCGGCCGCACCTCGGGCTGCCCGCCCCCCTCGGCCGGGAACCGGCCGCGGATGTCGAGGCGTCGGGTCTGGAAGTCGGTGCAGTTCGAGGTGGACGTCAGCTCGCGGTAGCGACCCTGCGTCGGCACCCAGGCCTCGCAGTCGAACTTGCGCCGCGCGGAGAGCCCGAGGTCGCCGGCGGCGACGTCGATGACGCGGTAGGCCAGCTCCAGCTTGTCCAGCCACTCCTGCTCCCAGCCCAGCAGCCGCTCGTGCTCGGCGTCGGCCTCCTCGAGCGTGGTGTAGGAGAACATCTCGACCTTGTCGAACCAGTGCACACGGATGATCCCGCGGGTGTCCTTGCCGTGCGAGCCGGCCTCCTTGCGGAAGCAGGGGCTGAACGCGACGTAGCGGCGGGGCAGGGTGTCGGCCTCGAGGATCTCGTCGGAGTGGTACGCCGCGAGCGGCACCTCCGAGGTGCCGACCAGGTAGGTGTCCTGGCCCTCGATCCGGTAGACGTCGTCGGCCGCCTGGCCGAGGAAGCCGGTGCCCTCCATGGCCCGCGGCTTGACCAGGGTCGGCGGGATCATCGTGGTGAACCCCGCCGAACGGGCCTGGTCCATGGCCATCGTGACCAGGGCGAGCTCGAGGTCGGCCCCGGCGCCGGTGAGGTAGTAGAAGCGCGAGCCGGACACCTTGGCGCCCCGCTCGACGTCGATGGCGCCGAGGATCCGGCCCAGCTCGACGTGGTCGCGCGGGGCGAACCCCTCGGCCTCGAAGTCGCGCGGGGTGCCGTGCTCGGACAGGACGACGTAGTCCTCCTCGCCGCCGGCCGGCGACTCCTCGGCGGCAGGGTTGGGGATCGCGTAGACCGCGTCGCGCCAGTCCTGCTCGGCCTCGGACTGCGCGAGCTCGGCGCCCTTGACGTCGGCGGCCAGCGTCTTGGTCCGGGCCAGCAGCTCGGCCCGCTCGTCGCCCTGCGCCTTCGCGATCAGCTTGCCGAGCTGCTTCTGCTCGGCGCGGAGCTGCTCGAAGTCCGCGATCGCCGTACGCCGTGCGGCGTCGGCCTCCAGGGCGGCGTCGACCACCGATCCGGACAGCCCTCGCTTCGCCTGGGCGGCTCGGATGAGGTCGGGGTCGTCGCGGAGAAGTCGTGGGTCGATCACGGCCCGAGACTAACCGTCGCTCGCGGGCGGGCCCTACTCAGCAGGCGGGAGCACCAGCGGGAAACCCTCGGCCTCGGGGGCGACCGAGGCACTCGGCTTGCCGTAGGCGGTCCACGTGCTGCCGCCCTTGGGCAGGTAGTAGGTGGCCAGGGTCGGGTCGTCGGCGCAGAACGCCCAGGTGACACCGGCCGCGGAGGTGAAGCCGGCGCCCAGCTTGCAGGGGCTCGCCGGGAGGGCGGACAGGGCCCGCGAGTCGGCCGGCAGCACGGTGCCGTCGAAGCGGGTCACCGGGCTCTTGTCGGCCTCACCGTTGCCGGCGGGCCGGGTGGCGTCGCTGTCGATGCTCTCCACCCACGGCTCGCCGGAGTTGGGGTTGAAGCCGTTGGTGAACACCCAGTCGCCGTGGGGCAGGCGGCTCTCGGCCGTCGCCTTGCCGCCCGCGACGCTCAGCGACCAGACGCGGTACTTCGTGTCCACGACGCGCAGGGTGTCGTCGCGCGTGGGGTCGAAGGCCCAGGCGATGGGCTTGACGGTGTCGTTGCCGGTGCGCTGGCGGATGTCGACGATCTTGGCCGGGCCGCCGGCCAGCGAGTAGACCTTGAGCCGGCCGCTGGTGCCCTGGCTCCGTGGGACGGCCGTGTCGGTGATGGCGTAGAGCCGGTTGCTGCTGACCAGCAGCGACGCCTCCTCGGGGGTGGCGCTGGCCTCCTCCGCGCTGGGCACCTTGCGCGCGGTCGCCTTGCCGGTCGAGGGGTTGAACACGATGTAGGTCGTCTGGGTGGCCTCCCCGTCGGCGCCGCCGGCGGTGGTGATGCCGAGCAGCCAGTCGCCCTCACCGGCCGAGGTGTCCGCGTCGGCGGTGGGACTGGCCGAGGGCGCCTTGTCCGCCTTCTTGTCGCCGTCCTTCGCCTTCACCTCGACGCTGCCGCAGCCGGCGGCCAGAAGGAGCGTGGCGAGGACGGCAACGAGGGGACCGAGAGCGGGTCGCGAAATCGTTCGGTGCATGTGGTCCCCCTTGATCCGACGCCATGGTCTTGAATGGTCCACATGGCCAGGTCCGCTCGTGAACAATGATCCCACACCAGCCCCCACCGACGTAGGACGACACATGCAGCTTCGCGTCGGACGTCGACGTGACTGAGGCCCACCTCCGCCCGGCCAGACTCAGGTGGAGCGGGCTGTGCTTCGCCCTCTTCGCCGTCCTCACGGTTCTCGTCAAGACCTCGTGGCAGCCGCTCCAGGACCTCGACACCGACGTCGGCCGGGGGCCGGAGTCGTTCACGCGTGCCCACGAGGGCGTCTACCAGTTCTGGCGCTACCTCGGGCTGGCCACCGTGACCCTGCCGATGGCAGTCGCCACAGCGGTGACGGCTGTCGCGCTCGAGGCCAAGAAGCACCGTCGAGCCGCCATCTGGACGATCGGCGTGATGGCGAACATCGGTGCTGCCACGGCACTGCTCAAGCAGCTGGTCGGACGCGAGCGTCCCGTGTGGGACGACCCCGTCCAGGTGCTGACGAGCTTCTCGTTCCCGTCGGGCCACTCCTCGGGCATCGCCGGGGCGGCGGGAGTGGCCATCGTGCTCACCCGGATGCTGGTGCGGCGCCGCGCCGTACGCCGGGCCGCCACCGTCCTGGCCCTCGCCGCGGTCGCGCTGGTCGGCGCCGACCGGATCTTCCTCGGCGTCCACAACCTGTCCGACGTCGCCGCGGGATACCTCCTCGGCGCCGGACTGGTGTTCGCGTGGCTGGCGTTCTACGACCCCACGCCGCGCTCCATCGCCGCGGTGAACACGCCCCTGCCCGACGCCGTGCCGAACCAGCGCAAGAAGCTGGCGGTCATCCTGAACCCGATCAAGATCGACGACCCGGCGCAGTTCCGCACCCTGGTCGAGGCGCTCGCGCTCGACGCCGGGTTCGCCTCGGTGGTGTGGTGGGAGACCAGCGTCGAGGACACCGGCTACGGGATGGCCCACGAGGCGGCCGTCAGCGGGTCCGACCTGGTGCTGGCGATCGGCGGCGACGGCACCGTCCGGGCCGTCTGCGAGGAGCTGGCCGGCACCGGAATCCCGGTCGGCATCGTCCCCGCGGGCACGGGCAACCTGCTCGCCCGCAACCTCGACATCCCGCTCTACCTCCGCTCGGCGGTCGACGTGGGCCTCAACGGCCAGGACCGCGCGATCGACATGGTCGAGGTCAGCGGCGACAAGATGGAGGACGCGACCTTCCTGGTGATGGCCGGGATGGGCTTCGACGCCGCGATCATGGAGGGCGTCAACGAGGACGTGAAGGCCCGCCTCGGCTGGATCGCCTACGTCTGGTCGGCGCTGAAGTCGCTGATGTTCCCCGCCATCCGGGTGGAGATCTCGGTGGATGGCGGGGAGTTCACCCGCCACCGCGCCCGGACGATCGTGGTCGGCAACGTGGGCTTCCTGCAGGGCGGGATGCCGCTCATCCCGGACGCCTCGATCGACGACGGCCAGCTCGACGTGGTCCTGCTCTACCCCCGCAAGTTCCTGTCCTGGCTGCCGCTGGCCGCCCGGGTGCTGACCAAGAACAAGCGCACCGACGAGCTGATCACCCGGATGACCGGCCGGGAGGTCGTCGTGCGCGCCAGCGCGGACGCGCCCCGCCAGCTCGACGGAGACCTGATCGCCCCGGGCAAGGAGCTGCGCGCCACCTGCGTGCACGGCCGGGTGCTGGTGCGGGTGCCGCGCTAGCCGACCTCGCTCACGGCGCGAGCAGGAACACCGGGATCGTGCGGTCCGTGCGCTCGGCGTACTTCGCGTAGTTGGGCCACGTCCTGACCATGTGCTCCCACAGGCGCTCGCGCTCCGCGCCGGTGACCTCGCGCACGGCCACCTGCTGGGTCACTCGGCCGACGCGGACGCCGACCCGCTCGCCCTTCTCGATGGCGGCGCGGAGGTTGACCACCCAGACCGGCTTCTTCTCGCCGCCGAAGTTGGACCCGGCGACGAGGTTGCCCGACTCGTAGGGCACGCAGAGCAGCGGCGTGGTGCGGGGGACGCCGGACTTGCGCCCCGTGACGGTCAGCATCAGGTTGGGCAGCCCGGCGAGGTCGAGGATGGTCACCCGGCCGCGGCTGACGCGCTGGATGAACTTGTCGGTGGCCGTGATCTGCGGCAGCAGCCGGGGCATCCAGGGAATGGCGCCGATGCGGACCGCCAGCGGGGTCATGACCGTGAGCTTCATGAGCGGAGTCTAGGTTCGGGGCAGCCGTCCCACACCGCGATGTCGGTCACGCCGGACCGGCCCTCGAGGTCAGGGACGCGCGTGGGAGATCGCGTCCTCCTCCTCGGGGGACAGCTGGGTCTCGCTGGCCCAGGCGGCGACGTTCTTGGCATAGCTGCGGGAGTCGTTGCGCCCCTGGATCGAGGTGAGCACCACGCCGCTGCCGCTGTCGTCGAGGAGCGCCATCGACCAGGACAGCTGGCCGCCGGTGTCGGTGAAGGCGTCGTAGCGGACCACCGCGACGTGGCGCATCGACTGCGCGCTCTCCGCCTTCAGGGCCGCGACCTCCTGGCGCAGGGCGCGGGGGTCCTCCGGCAGGCTGCTCGCGTCGGCACGCGACCGGCTGCGTCCCGACGTACGCCGTCCCGCGATCGCGACCCCCAGGGCGGCCAGGGAGACCAGCAGGGCGATGACGGCGAGAGCGGTGTCCACGCTGCCGAGGGTAGATAGCGGGACGGAACGCCTGGTGGCGACTCGCGGGACCGCGCCGCCCGGCGTGGGAAACTCGGGGACGTGACCACCACCGGACGACGCCGCATCGCCTACCAGGGCGAGCCGGGCGCCAACTCCCACATCGTCAGCAAGCTGCACTACCCCGACTGGGAGCCCGTGCCCTGCGCCTCCTTCGAGGACGTGTTCGCCGCGGTCGAGGGCGGCGAGGCCGAGCTGGCGATGATCCCGATCGACAACTCGATCGCCGGCCGGGTGGCCGACATCCACCACTTCCTGCCCGACTCCGACCTGCACATCGTCGGCGAGCACTTCCTGCGCATCCAGTTCGCCCTGATGGCCCTGCCCGGCGCCTCGTTGGAGACGATCAGGACCGTGCACAGCCACGTGCACGCGCTCGGCCAGTGCCGCAAGGTGATCCGGGAGCACGGCCTGCGCCCGGTCATCTCGGGCGACACGGCGGGCGCGGCCCGGGAGGTCGCCGAGTCGGGCGACCTGACCCAGGCGGCCATCTCGCCCCCGCTGGCCGCGGAGACCTACGGCCTCGAGGTGCTGCTGACCGACGTCGAGGACGAGGAGCACAACACCACCCGGTTCGTGGTGCTGTCCCCCGAGATGGTCGAGGCGCCGCCCGGCAACGGACCGGTCGTCACCAGCTTCATCTTCAACGTGCGCAACCTTCCGGCGGCGCTCTACAAGGCGCTCGGCGGCTTCGCCACCAACGGCGTGAACATGACCAAGCTCGAGAGCTACATGGTCGACGGGTTCTTCACCGCGACCCAGTTCCTGGCCGAGGTCGACGGCCATCCCCAGGACCCGGGCCTGGCGCGCGCGCTCGAGGAGCTGACGTTCTTCACCACCGACATCAAGATCCTCGGGGTCTACCCGGCCGACGACTTCCGCTCTGCCTAGGTTTGTCAGCCTTGGTGGCCGATTCGGACTAGACCGCGAGGGTGGGCCGGGGGCCGGGGTGCTGGCCGTCCGAGCTCCACGGGTGGACGATCACGCCCATGAGAGCTGCCTACAAGTACCTCGCCTACGCGATCGACCTGCTGATCCTCGTCCAGGCCGCCGCCATCGCCTGGGCGATCTTCGGTGAGAGCAAGTACATCGATGACGGCAACACCGTCAACAAGGCCCTCCAGGAGAGCGACAGCCTGCCGTTCCCCGAGGTCGTCGGATTCATCATCCACGGCATCAACGGCCAGATCCTGATCCCGCTGGTGGGGCTGATCCTGCTCATCGTCAGCTTCTTCGCCAAGGTGCCAGAAGGCCCCAAGTGGGCCGGGATGCTCTTCGGCGGCATCGTCCTCCAGGTGCTGCTCGGGCTGTTCGCCCACGGGCTGCCGTTCCTCGGCGCCCTGCACGGCCTCAACGCGCTGCTGCTGTTCGCCCTCGCCTACCGTGCAGCCAAGCAGGCTGACGGGCCGGTCGGGACCGCGACGATGCACGAGGCCGCCGAACTACGGTGATCTCACGAGACCGGGTCCGGGTCCTGGTCGCGACCGTCCTCACCCTGGGGCTGATCGCCCCGGTGTCGTGGATGTGGTGGGGCAGCCGCGTGCCGTCGTCGTACTCCGCGCTGCAGATGGGCGAGATGGACCACGGGGGCGGTCCCACCACCTCCCACCACCACGACATGCCGGGCACGCAGAGGGCCGCCGGCTCGGTCAGCGTCACCGACCTCGACACTCCGACGGCCCGCCAGGCCGACGTCATCGTCGACCTGGTCGCCCGGCAGGGCACGGTCCGGCTGCCCTCGGGCAGGAAGGTCGAGGGCTTCAGCCTCAACGGGCGTACGCCGGGACCGCTGATCGAGGCGACCGTCGGCCAGCTGGTCGAGGTGCACGTCCGCAACCAGGACGTCACCGAGGGCATCGCGCTGCACTGGCACGGCGTGGACGTGCCGAACGCCGAGGACGGCGTCGCCGGGGTCACCCAGGACGCGATCAAGGTCGGCCACACCTACACCTACCGCTGGGTCGCGCCGCACGCGGGCACGTTCTGGTACCACTCCCACCAGCTCTCCCACGAGCAGGTCGACGGCGGCCTGCTGGGCCCACTGGTGATCCACCCCGTGGAGCCGGAGGTGCCGGCGGTCGACACCCTCGCCCTGCTGCACGTGTACTCCGGTCAGGGCACCGTCAACGGACGCACCGGCGACCAGCGTGTCCTCGCCCAGCCCGGCCGGCAGGTGCGGGTGCGGGTGATCAACACCGACAACGGACCTCAGGCGGTCTGGGCGTCCGAGGCCTACCGCCTGCTCGCCCAGGACGGGTACGACGTCGTCGACCCCACCCCCGTCACCGGTCGCTCGGTGCTGCTGCCCGCAGGCGGCCGCGCCGACCTCGGGGTCACCGTGCCCTCCGACGGGACCGCGGCCGCCGTACAGCTCGGTGACTCACGGCTCCTGGTTGGCCCCGAGGGCTCTCGGGCGCGCGCCGTCGTACAGCCGGAGAAGGTGCTGGACCCGCTCTCCTACGGCACCGCCCGGCCGATGCCGTTCGACACCGCGAAGGCGGACCGCCGCTTCGAGTACTCGATCGGCAGGCGTCCCGGCTTCGTGCACGGCCGGCCGGGACTCTGGTGGACGGTCAACGGCCACATGGGCCGCAGCATGCCGATGTTCGTGGTCCGCCAGGGCGACGTCGTGCGGGTGCGGATCTCCAACCACAGCGGCGAGGTGCACCCGATGCACCTGCACGGGCACCACGCGGTGGTGCTCTCGCGCGACGGCCGCAAGGCGACCGGGAGCCCGTGGTGGTTCGACTCCCTCGACGTCCCGGACGGTGCTTGGTTCGAGGTGGCCTTCGTGGCGGACAACCCCGGCGTCTGGATGGACCACTGCCACAACCTCAAGCACGCCACCGAGGGGCTGGTCACGCACCTGATGTACGAGGGCGTCACCACCCCCTACCGCCTCGGCAAGGAGTCCGGCAACGAGCCCGAGTGAGCACTGACTACGGTGAGCGGGTGAGCGAGACGTTCCCCAAGCAGCCGGGCCGCACCGCCGACCTGGGCTACGCACGCGTCGACGTCGACCGCGCGGCCAGGACCGGCGACCCGGAGGTCGTCTACGGCGCCGGCAAGACGCCCGAGCAGGTGGTCGGCATCCTGCGCACGCTGCACGAGCGGCACCCCGACCGGGCGGTGCTGGCGACCCGGCTCGCCGAGCCGGCGGTGGCCCTCGTGCGCGCGGAGCTTCCGGACGCGGTCGTCGACGAGGTCGCCCGGGCGGTGACCCTGGGCCCGCTGCCGGTCGGCCGGGGCAGCGTCGCGGTGATCAGCGCCGGCACCTCGGACGCCCCGGTGGCGGCCGAGGCCGCGCTCACGATCGCGGTCCACGGGGCCACCGTCGACCGCATCGACGACGTCGGCGTGGCAGGTCTCCATCGCCTCCTCGAGGCCCGTGACCGGTTCGCCGACGCCGACTGCCTCGTCGTGGTGGCCGGCATGGAGGGCGCCCTGCCGAGCGTGGTCGGCGGCCTGTCCGGCGTACCGCTCGTGGCGGTGCCGACCAGCATCGGCTACGGCGCCTCCTTCGGCGGCCTGGCCGCCCTGCTGGCGATGCTCAACTCGTGCGCTCCGGGGGTCACGGTCGTCAACATCGACAACGGGTACGGCGCGGGCGTCTTCGCGGCCCGGGTGGCGCGGCGCGCCCACCCCGCGTCGGCGACGCGACCCGAGGGGTCCTCGTGATCGCCTGGGTCGACGCCTCGTCCGGGGCGAGTGGCGACATGCTGCTCGGCGCGCTCGCGGACGCCGGTGTCCCCCTCGGCGTCATGGCCGACGCCGTCGAGAAGGTCGCGCCCGGGCTGGTGCGCCTGGTCGAGGAGCAGGTCCGCCGCGGCGGGTTCGCGGCCGTCCGCTGCCACGTCGAGCTCGAGGACAGCGAGCACCACCGCACCTGGCGCGACGTCGAGCAGCTGCTGGCCGGCGCCGGTCTGCACGAGGACGTCCGCTCGCTGGCCCACGACGTCTTCGCACGGCTCGCGGAGGCCGAAGGGCGCGTGCACGGCGTGCCCGCCGAGGACGTGCACTTCCACGAGGTCGGCGCGCTGGACGCCATCGCCGACGTCGTCGGGGTGTGCGCCGGGATGGTCCATCTCGACCTCGAGCGCCTCGTCGTCTCGGCCGTGTCGGTGGGGGGTGGCACGGTGAGCACCGAGCACGGCCGCCTGCCGGTTCCGCCGCCGGCGGTGGTCGAGCTCCTCCGCGGCGTGCCGAGCTCCGGGGGTCCGGTGGACCTCGAGCTCTGCACGCCCACCGGGGCGGCGCTGCTCACCGCCCTGGCCGACGACTGGGGGCACCAGCCCGCGATGGCCGTCACCCGGATCGGGGTGGGGGCCGGGGGCCGGGACCCGGACGCGCACGCCAACGTGCTGCGCCTGCTGGTCGGCTCGACGAGCGACGCCCAGGCGCTCCCCGTGCGCTCCTCGACCGCCGGTCACGCCGGCCCCTCGACGAGGCCGCGCCTGTTCGAGACCAACGTCGACGACCTGGACCCGCGCATCTGGCCGGTGGTGATCGCCGCGCTGCTGGAGGCCGGGGCCAGCGACGCGTGGCTCACGCCGATCCTGATGAAGAAGGGCCGGCCGGCCCACACGCTGAGCGTGCTCGTCGCTGCCGACCGCGCGGACGTCGTACGCCGGGAGATCCACCGGCAGACCTCCACGATCGGGCTGCGCGAGCTCGCGGTCGACAAGCACGAGCTCGAGCGGGAGATGACCGCGGTCGAGATCGACGGACAGGTGGTCGCCGTCAAGGTGGCCCGGCTCGGAGGAGACGTGCTCAACGTGCAGCCGGAGTTCGAGGACGTCGCCGCCGCCGCGCGGGTCCTCGGCCGCCCCGTCAAGACCGTGATGGCCGAGGCGGTCGCCGCCGCGCGCGGGCTGGCCTGATGGATCTCACCGTCATCGCGATCGTCTTCGGCGCGATCTTCGTCGTCGAGCTGCCCGACAAGACCTTCATCGCCGCCCTGGTGCTCTCCACCCGCTACAAGCCGCTCGCGGTGTGGGTCGGCGTGGGACTGGCCTTCCTGGTGCAGACGTTGCTCGCCGTCGTCGCCGGCCACCTCGCGACGTACCTGCCCGACGCCCTGATCAAGTCGGTCGCGCTGCTCGTGTTCCTGATCGGCGCGTTCGTGCTGTTCCGCTCGGCCCCCGGGGCGGACGCGGAGGAGAAGGCGACCGAGGAGGAGTACGCCTCGAAGGCGGTCGACTCCCGCACCGGCCTCAAGGCCGTGCTCGCGTCCTTCCTGGTGCTCTTCGCCGCCGAGTGGGGCGACCTCTCGCAGCTGCTGACCATCAGCATGATCGCGAGGTACGGGCACCCGGCCAGCGTCTTCGTCGGCGCCTGGGCCGCCCTGCTGACGGTCTCGGGGCTGGCCGTGCTCGCCGGGCGCGTGCTGCTGCGCTACATCAAGCTCTCCACGGTGCACTACGTCGGCGCCGCCGTGTGCCTCGTCCTGGCGGCGGTCACCGCCTGGGAGCTCCTGCGCTGAGCGTGGCGGACCGGCGACGGGCCTAGGCTGGTGCTCATGAGCCACGAGCCCACGCCTGCCCTCAGCCCGGGAGTCTCGAGCGAGGTGGGACAGCTGCGCACGGTGATGCTGCACCGTCCCGGGCCCGAGCTCCAGCGCCTGACGCCGCGCAACAACGACAAGCTCCTCTTCGACGGCATCCCGTGGGTCAGCCGGGCCCAGGAGGAGCACGACACCTTCGCGGAGGCGCTGCGGAGCCGCGGGGTGGAGGTGCTCTACCTGACCGACCTCCTCGTCGAGACGCTCGCCGGCCAGGACGCCCGCAACCACGCCATCGAGGCGGTCACCGGCTCGCTGCGGCTGGGCGACACGTTGCGGGAGTACCTCCGCAACGCGCTGGGGGAGCTGTCGCCCGAGGAGCTCAAGGACGTGCTGACCGCCGGGCTCCGCAACGACGAGGTGCGTGGGGGCTTCGGGCTGGTGACCAGCCTGCTGCCCAGCGACGACTTCCTGATCGACCCGCTGCCCAACCTGCTGTTCACCCGCGACTCGAGCGTCTGGATCCGCGACAAGGTCGCGATCACCTCGCTGGCGATGCCGGCCCGGGCGCGCGAGAGCCAGCTGACCGAGCTCATCTACACCGACCACCCCCGGTTCGCCTCCTCGCCGAAGATCCACGGCTGGCGCCGTGAGCACGTGGAGGGCGGCGACGTGCTGCTGCTGGCCCCCGGAGTGCTCGCCGTCGGCGTCGGGGAGCGTACGACGCCCGCGGGCGTCGAGCGGCTGGCCCGCCAGGTCTTCTCCGACGGGGGGGCGCACACCGTCCTCGCCGTACCCATCGCCCAGGAGCGCGCCACCATGCACCTCGACACGGTCTGCACGATGGTCGACGTCGACAAGATCGTGATGTACCCCAACGTCGCCGACCACCTGACCGCCCACGCCGTGACGGCTGCCGACGACGGGACCCTGCTGGTCGCGGACGCGGAGCCGTTCCTGGTCGCCGCGGCCAAGGCGATGGAGATCGACACGCTGCACCAGATCGACACCGGCCTTGATCCGGTGACCGCCGAGCGCGAGCAGTGGGACGACGGCAACAACACCCTGGCGGTCGCCCCACGGGTGGCCGTGGCCTACGAGCGCAACGTCGAGACCAACGCGCGGCTCGAGGAGGCCGGGATCGAGGTCATCGCGATCTCCGGCTCCGAGCTCGGCTCCGGCCGGGGCGGGCCGAGGTGCATGTCCTGCCCCATCGCCCGCGACGAGGTCTGAGCCAGACCTCCGGGAATTGAGATGCCCGACCGGTGTTGACGGGGGGGACAACATCGGTCGGGCAACTCAACGGTAATGCATGCCCAGACCGCTCACAACCACTTCGGGGAAGCGCCGGGCGCGCGTCAGCGGATGGTGAGCTGACGGCTGGCCAGACCGGCTCGCGCGGAACGTTCCTCGGGGGTCAGCGGGGTCGTCTGCGACAGCGCGTCGGACAGGGCTGAGACCAGCCGCGCAGCGGGTGCCGCGAGGGCGTCGGCACCGGTGCCGAGGGGGAGGTCCCACACCGGGGCGACGAGCCCGTGGGCCCGGAACATCCCGATCAGGCGGTCGCCCTCGACCAGCTGCTCGGCGTGCGCGACGTGCAGCCGCGCGAACGCGTCGAGGACCCGGTCCTCGTCGTCGGGGAGGACCCAGCGGAGGTACTCCCGGTTGCCGACCGAGGTCCAGTAGGCGCCGTCCACCCCCGCCACCCGTTGGGTGGGCGCAGCGGCCTCGTTGGCCTGCTGGAGCGCGGCGGCCATGGCGCCGTCCTCGTCGTCGAGGTCCGCGACCCAGTAGTCGAAGCCGTCGTGGACCGTGATCTCCAGCGGCTCGTCCGTGACGAGGTCCTGGAGGCGGGGCCCGGGTCCGGGCGGCTCGGACAGCCCGACCATGCTGCCCGGCTCGGAGTCCAGGGCGCGGAGCAGGACGGCGGCCAGGTCACGGCTGGGGTCGCCGTACGCGTGCTGGACCTGGAGCCCGAGCCAGACGGTGCCGTCCTCGCGGACGAGCGCGGGCGCGGCGGCCGGGAGCAGCGAGCACAGCAGCACCGTGCGGTCGGAGTCGACGAGGTGCAGCGGGGCGGTCGCCGCCGGGACGAACTCGCGCAGCGCGACGAGGTCGGCCTCGCCCGGCAGCGCCTCGAAGGGCCGGGCGACGAAGACCTCGGGCGCACCGCCCTCGGCGCCGTGGCACGCCTTGTAGCGGCGTCCGGAGCCGCACGGGCAGGGCTGGCGTGGCCCGACGGCACCCTCGGCCGGCGGCGCCTCGGGCGTGGTGGACGTGCGGTTGCGTTGGCGCGACTTCTTTCCCATGCCCCGAACCCTAGGTGGCCCGGGTGCCGTCGCCCCCGCTGAGGGCCTCGGGGTGGTCAGGCCAGGGCGAGCAGCGCGTGCACGGTGGTGCGCGACCGGGTCGACTCGACCCACCAGCGGTCGGCGAGCGTCTCCACGATCGCCAGGCCCCGCCCGGCGAGGTCGGAGACCCCGGCGTCGACCCGCTCGGGGCTGGTCCGCGCGCCGCCGTCGGTCACTGAGATGTCGAGGCCGGTGGGGCCGGTGCCCCAGGCGACGTGCATCGTGCCGTTGGCCAGGGGGCGGGCATGGCGTATGGCGTTGCCGACCAGCTCGCTCATCACCAGCCGGGCGTCGTCACGGCGCTCCTGGCGGGTGTCGAGGCGGTGCAGCCACTCCAGGAGCTCCTGGCGGGCGACGGCCGCGCTCTCGGCACTGAACGGCAGGTCGAGGACGACGGGCTGGTCGACGCGCTCCCGATCGGTGTCAGCCATGGGATACCTCCGCGTCGTGACGAGCTCCTGGTGGCTCGACGGACTGGATTTTGCCCACGCGAGCGGTTCATAAACTCACCGGTAGGAAGTTCTCACGTGAGTCACTGCCGCCCCAGGGGTATCGGTGATGATCGCCTCGATCCCGAGCTCCATGCAGCGGTCGATGTCGTCGGGCTCGTTGACCGTCCAGCAGTGCACCCGGGTCCCCGACCTGACCATCCGGCGGATCAGGTCCGGGCGTTCCCGGACGAACTCGATCCCCGGGCCGGCGAGCCAGTCGTTGTCGACGAACGGGCGGGAGCGGTACCACTGCGTCGGGTTGCGCATCAGCATCACCAGCTCGAGGTCCGGCGCCAGCCGGCGGATCCGGCGCAGTGCCACCCAGGAGAAGGACATGATCCGCGCGGGTGAGTCCCGCCCGGCCCAGCCGAACTCGTCGAGCAGCTGCACCAGCCGTCGCTCGACCAGGCCGGCGTAGCGCGTCGGGTGCTTGGTCTCGATGGCCAGCTCGACCCGGCGCGGGTAGTCCGCGGCCGTCTCCAGCAGGCGCCGCATCGTGAGCACCTTGGCCAGCTCGGGGTCGCTGTCCGGCGCCTCGTCGTCGAGGTCGGCCCACGGGTGCTTCCAGGCGGCGAAGTCGAGGTCCTCGAGGTCGGAGAGCTCCATCGTGGAGACGATGCCGTCGCTGTGCGCCGTACGCCGCAGGTCACGGTCGTGGACACAGACGAGGTGGCCGTCGGCAGTCAGCCGGACGTCGCACTCCAGGGCCTCCGCACCCTCGTCGAGCGCCGCGACGTAGGCCCCGAGGGTGTGCTCGGCATTCGTGGCACTCGCTCCGCGGTGGGCGACCACCTGCGGCCGACTCTGGACCATTCCGCCATTCTGCACGTCCTGGCCCGCAACGGGGTCAGGCGCGGCGGCTAGGCCTGGTCGAGCACGGCGATCGCGTCGATCGAGATCAGCAGTCCGTGCGGGAGCCTGATGTTCGCGGGGGCCGACCGGGCCGGTGGCGGGTCGGGCATGTGCCGGGCGTAGATCTCGTTGATGACGCCGAAGTCCGCCACGTCGGCGTACATGATCGTGGTCCTGACCAGGTGGGCGAGCGAGGACCCGGCCTCCTCGAGGATGGCCCCGAGGTTGGCCAGCGCCTGCTCGGTCTGCGCCTCGATGCCGTCCCTGATCGTGCCCGTCTCGGGGTCGATGCCCGCGGTGCCGGAGCAGAACACGAGGTCGCCGGCCACGATCGCCTGGCTGTAGGGGCCCAGCGCTGCCGGTGCCCGGTCGGTGCTGACCCGTCGTCGCTCCACGGCAACCTCCACGGGCCTCGTCGGCATCGGGCGGCCACCGTGGTCGTCGCTTCGGACCCTCGTCGTGATCGCAGCATAGGGCGAACCGGCGCCCGCTGTAACGCGGTGTCGTGGTCGCTGGGTGCGTCGTACTCCACGTGTTCAGCGTCCACAACTCCGCGTTACAGCTGTTCGGCGGCGCGGGGGATCTAGCGCTGGTTGCGCAGGAACTTGCCGAAGTGGGGCACGGTGAAGGCGACGGTGCCGCGCTCGCCGGAGAAGACGAGGCCCTTCTTGATCAGGCCGTCGCGGGCGGGGGAGAGGGACTGGGGCTTGCGCTCCAGCAGGCGGGCGATGTCGGCGGTGCTGACGGCGAGATCGGCGGTGCCCTCGCCCAGGTCGGCCATCGCGACCATGTAGTCGCGCTCGGCGGGCGTGGCCCGGTCGTAGCGCGCGCCGAAGAAGCCCACCGCCAGCTCGGCCTCGGCCTCCGGGGCCGCCTGCATGACGTCGGTCCAGCGGATCGGGGTGTCCACCGCGACGTCCCAGGTGACCTTGCCGTAGGCCTGCACGAAGTAGGGGTAGCCGTCGGTCAGCCGGTAGAGCTCGGCCAGCGCGTCGGGCTCGTACGTCGCGTCCTCCGAGGCGGCGGGCACGGTCCAGGCCCGCTCGGCCATCTCCCGGGGGAGACGGTCGACTGAGACGTAGCGGAACAGCCGCTCGGCGTAGGACTTCGAGGCGGCCAGCGCCACGGGCAGGTGCGGCAGGCCGGCGCCGACGATGATCAGCGGCGCACCCTGCTGGCTGATCTCGTGGCACGCGCCGCACAGCGCGCCGAGCTCGGCCGGCGCGATGTCCTGCATCTCGTCGATGAACAGGGCGACGCCGACGCCGAGGTCGCCGGCGAGGGTGGCGACGTCGGTGAACAGCTCGACCAGGTCGAGCTCGAGGTCGCCGGAGTCGGCCCGTCCGGTCGTGGCCTCGACGTCCATCGGTGGCTGCCACCGGTTCTGCCGCGGCGCCGCCTTGCGGTCCTTGAGCTCCGTGCGCAGCGCGAAGGCCTTGAGCACGCCGGTGACCTGGTCGACCCGGTCCGGGTCGCGGTGCCGGTGGGAGACCTCGCGCACGGCGGCGTGCACGGCCTGCGCCAGCGGCAGCCGCAGTGACTGGTCGGGGCGGGCCTCGACCTTGCCGGTGCCCCAGGCGCGCTTGACGGCCAGGCTGCGCAGGGCGTTGAGCAGCACCGTCTTGCCGACGCCGCGCAGGCCGGAGAGCACCATGCTGCGGTCGGGACGTCCGGCGGCGACGCGCTCGAGGGTGACCTCGAACTGCGTCAGCTCGCGGTCACGGCCCGCCAGCTCGGGCGGGCGCTGGCCGGCGCCGGGGGCGTAGGGGTTCCTGATCGGGTCCACGATCGGAGGCTATCGGGCCGTCTAGCGAATCTCCTAGATTTCGCTAGCGAGTCGAATCGTAGGCGTCGTCGAGCCCCGCTCGGAGGGCCTCGATGAGGGTGGGGACGTCCTCGACGGGCAGCCGGAAAGTGCCGGTGCACTCGGCGCCGCGCCACAGCGACAGCACGACCAGGCCGTCCTCGTGGTGCCAGCGGACCCGCAGCGAGCGCGCGTCACCGCGGGGATCGAGGAAGAACTCGGCTCCCAACGGGGTCGGTGCGACGCTGGCCATGCCCGATCCTCCCTCTTTCGCAGGCGCTGGACCAGCGGCGGTCTCGACAGCCTCGACCGGCGGTGAGGTCTCGGGCGGCTCAGCCGGCGGTGGGACAGCCGCCGACGCCGGCGATGTCCCCGTCGGAGAGCACGCGGCTTCCGGAACCGAAGCCGAAGGCCGAGCAGTAGTAGAAGCTGAGCAGGTCCGCGCGCTTGAGCGTGACCGGCTTCCACTGCCCGCCGCCGGCCGGCTCCAGGTAGCGGAAGGACGTCCCGGTCAGGGCGGCGTCGTTGTCCTGGTGCTTGAGGTAGCGGTCGAGCCAGGCCTGCACGTAGTGGCTGGACAGGTCCTGGCCGTAGCGGCTGGCGGGCAGCACGAGCGGGATGTCGGTGTACTCCAGGTGGGTCGAGGCCCGGGGCACGACGACCATGCTGTCGATGCCCGCCTTGCGCCACGCGTCGTACCCCGTCGCCCGCTCGCGCCGCGGGTCCGGACCGCCCGGGCTCGGCTGCGGGGTCAGGGACGAGCCGCCGCTGACGAGGTAGGGCGAGACCGTGAAGCCGTACTCCGACTGCAGGCCGAGAGCGGGGACGACGGGCTTGTTGCCGTTTCCGTCGAGCGGACCCGCGGCACCGGGGCCGGTGAGCTTGTCGAGGGCGACCACGGCCGCGACGCGCTTGTCGGTGCCCTGCACCTTGGAGACCGCCGCGGCGCCCATCGAGTGACCGATGACGGCGATCCTCGAGGTGCGGCCCCTGGTCGACGGGTGCGGGTCGGGGGTGCGGTCGAACAGCTTCCAGTAGGGGTTGAAGGCGCTGACCTCCGCGCCCTCCGACCGCGGGTTCGCGTAGTGCTTGGCGGGGGTCGAGGTGAAGAACGACAGCGCGTCCTCGGTGCCGACCACGAAGTTGGACAGCTGCTGGAACGGGACGCCGGGGCAGCCGTAGGCCTCGCCGTCCCTGGGCGCCGCGAACGGGTTGCAGAACGGGAGCGCGTTGCTCGTGCCGCCGGGGACGGGTGCGGGCTCGTGGGGGAGGGTCTCGCCGCCGCCCTGGCCCTGCACGTCGTAGGTGAGCACGACGTAGCCGCGCTCGGCGAGGTCCTGGGCCAGCCAGCGGTACATCCCCTCGCTGCCCTGCACGGACCCCTCGGTGATGACCGCGCCGGGGAACGGCCCCTGCAGGGTCTTCCCGGAGTAGGGGTCGCGCGCACCGGGCCTGGGCCGGTAGACGGTGCCGTGCAGCAGGGCGCCGTAGCGGTTGGTGAACGAGATCCGCTCGCTCAGGCCGCGGGTGCCGTTCCAGCCGGCCCGCAGCGGGTTGCCGACGTTCCAGCCCGGGAAGACGTGCCCGGCGGTGACGGGGACCCGGGTGGGAGACGCGGCCTGCTCCTTCAGCTGCTCGACCTGGTCGGCGGTGCTGGCCAGCACGAGGGCGGCGAGGTAGGCGGGGTTCTGCAGCTGCCCGCCCGGCCCGATGACCCGTCCGTAGGCGTCGGTCATGTTCTGCGCGTCGCGGGCGACGTACGCCGGCGTGCCCGGAGCGGGAGCCGGATCAGCGGCGTACGACGCGGCCGGGAGCAGGGCACCGGCCAGTGCGAGGCCGCTGGCGATCGTCAGGACGGAGCGGAACGGGTGAGGGCGCATGTGCGGACAACGACCGGCGGGTGCGAGGGTTATCGCAGTAACGTGGGCGCGTGCCCGAGCTGCCCGAGGTCGAAGCCTTGGTCCAGGACCTGTCCCAGCGCCTGGACGGTCGTGCGATCGTGCGCGTCGACATCGCGGCGTTCAGCTGCCTGAAGACCTACGACCCGCCCGTCACGGCCCTGTCCGGCGGCATGGTCGACGGCGTCACCCGGCACGGCAAGTTCCTCGACTTCGACGTCTCCGGCACGCACCTCGTGCTGCACCTCGCCCGCGCCGGTTGGGTTCGCTGGAAGGACGAGGTCCCCGAGCTTCCGCCACGGCCGAGCAACAAGTCGCCGCTGGCCGCGCGCATCGTGCTCGACAACGGTGCCGGTCTCGACATCACCGAGGCCGGGACGCGCAAGAGCCTCGCGCTGTACGTCGTCCGGGACCCCGCCGAGGTCGAGGGCATCGCCCGTCTCGGGCCGGACCCGCTGGCCGACGAGTTCACGATCGAGGTGCTCGACGACATCCTGCAGGACGCGGGCCGCGCCCAGATCAAGGGCGTGCTGCGGCACCAGAGCAACATCGCGGGCATCGGCAACGCCTACTCCGACGAGCTGCTGCACGCCGCCAGGATGTCGCCGTTCAAGGCCTCCAACAGCCTGTCCCAGGAGGAGCTGCAGACGCTCTACGACGCGATCCGCACCGTGCTGGGGGACGCCGTCAGCCGTTCCAAGGGGCTGGCCGCCAGCCAGCTCAAGGGCGAGAAGAAGAGCCACATGGCTGTGCACGGCCGCACCGGGGAGACCTGTCCCGTGTGTGGCGACACCGTGCGCGAGGTCAGCTTCGCCGACTCGAGCCTGCAGTACTGCGCCACCTGCCAGACCGGCGGGAAGGCGCTGGCCGACCGGCGCATGTCCCGCCTGTTGAAGTAGCCTGACCGACATGATCGAAGTGCCAACCATCGAGGTCGCCCAGGTCCCCGATCCGATCCCCGACGGGGTCACCGTCCTGGACGTGCGCGAGCCCCTCGAGTGGCACCACGGCCACATCGACGGCGCCCTGCACATCCCGCTGACGCAGGTCCCCGACCGGGCCGCCGAGCTGCCGGTCGACCAGCAGCTGCTCGTGGTCTGCAAGGTGGGCGGGCGCTCGTCCCAGGCGACCGCCTTCCTGCGTGAGAAGGGCTTCGAGGCGATCAACCTCGCGGGCGGGATGATCGACTGGGTCGAGGCCGGCCGGCCGATGGTCTCCGAGGCGGGCGGCGACCCGCTCGTCGTCTAGCTCGTCCGGCTCGCCCCCGCGTTGACCAGGTGCGGTCCGCGGTCCCGTCGCGTTGGATCAGGGCCATGTCGATCACCGTGCAGGTCGCTGCTGCTTCGCTGGACGAGGTCGTCGAGGCGGTGGCCGGGTGGCAGCAGGACGGCGCTCCGGTCCAGGTCCATCCCGGTGCCCTGCTGGAGAGGGACCTTTGAGATCCGGTCGAAGACAGTGGTCTGCGGATCGAGGTCGTCGGCGGCACCGACGGCGCCAACGCTCAGCACGTCAGGGACCGCGTGGACGTGCAGCGTGCCGCCTTCCCCGGCTCGACCTTCACCGTGGAGAGCTGGCACGCGATGGCCGCGCCGTCGCCGTATAGCCGCGCGCGGTGCCTGGTCGGCTACGACTCGAACGACGCCGCGGTCGCGGCGGTCACGGTCTGGGGCGCCGGCCCGGGCCGCCCGGGCGAGCTCGAGCCGGTGGGGGTCCACCAGGAGCACCGAGGTCATGGCCACGGCACCGCCATCTCGCTGGCGGCGGCAGCATCTCTGCGGGAGAGGGGTGCGTCGAGCGCGACCGTGTGCACCACGAGCAGCAACGTCGCCGCCGTGGCGACCTATGCCTCCGCTGGGTTCCGGCGTCTCCCGGCGGTCACCGACTTCCGACGTCCGGAAGGCGGCCCGCCGGATCAATCGCCGAGCCGCTGACCGGTGATCCCTCGGGTCAGTCGTCGGGCCAGGGGTCGGGTGGCCAGGGGTCTGGAGGTGTGCGTCCGGTGGTGGTCATGCGGCGGGTGCCGGGCGGTGGGTCGAAGGTGAACTCGTTGGGTGCTTCGCTTCGGATGGTCCAGGGGGCGGCGTGGATGAGGCGGTGGTGGTGGCCGCAGAGCAGGATCATGTTCGAGAGGTTGGTGGGGCCGCCGTCGGCCCAGTGGGTGATGTGGTGGGCGTGGGTCATCACCGGTGGTCTGGTGCAGTTGGGGAACCGGCAGTGCTGGTCCCTGGTGACGAGGGCTCGCCAGATGGCGGGGGTGACGAGGCGTTGCTGTCGTCCGACGTCGAGGACCATCGATCCCTGGCCCAGGACGACGGGGATGAGCTCGGCGTCGCACGCCATCCGCCGGATGGTTCCGGCTGAGAGGTCTTCGCCGGTCTCGCTGGTGCCATGACCGGTCTGCCGCGGGTGAGGTCGTCGAGGGTCATGGTGACCGTGACTCGTGGGGTGGTGCCGTGGCTGTCGGGGAGCAGCGCGACCTTCGCGGCTGTGTTGCAGAGGTCGATGAGGGCGTCGAAGGTGCGGGCGCCGTGGTCGCGGGGGTCGCGTCCGTCGTGCCAGCAGCCGGGGAGGTCGCAGGTGTCGGGGTCACACGTCGGCCCAGTCGCGGGGGTCGGCCTGGACAGGGCGAGCAGGGTGGTCTGGAGGGTGAGGCCGTCCTCGGCGGAGCCGTGGCCGCCGAAGCGGAACCCGCCGGCGCCGTCGAACCGCATCCAGACCTCACGGGACAGGTGGGCGGCGCGTTCCTCACGTTCGAGGGCGCGTTCCTCTCGGCGGGCTTGGCCGTCGGGGTCGATGGTCTCGACCAGGTGCGCGGCGGCCTTGCGGAGGTCGGTGGCATCGAGGCGTTTGGCCTCATCGAGCAGCACTTGGACTCCGCGGCGGCGGAGGTCGGGGTCGCCGGGGAGGTGCTCGATCGTGCGGGTGATGACCTGGGCCTTGGGGGTGGAGAGCCACCCGTCGGCCAGGGCCTCGCCGACGGGGGCGAAGAGTGGGGTCTGGATGGCGGTTGCGAGTCTGACGATGGCGGGGCCGGTTGCTTTGTGGCCGCCGGTGACGGCGGTGAGGAAGTCCTGGGTGGAGGCCCACCCGACGGGCTTGACCGCGTGGGTGGCCTCGAGCTCTGTCACGACGTCGAGCTCGAGGGCGTCCAGGGTGGAGCGGAGGGTCTCGATCTCGGCGATGGTGTCCATCAGCTCCTCGCCGCGCCGGGCCGCCCACATCGTCTCGGCGAGGTCCCTGATGTCGGCGCGGATGCGTGTCAGGGCACCCGGAACACCGTCGGCACCGGGGGTGCCGGGTGGGGTGTTCGGGTGGGTGGTCATGAGGCAATTCAAGCACCGACCACTGACAGTCCTGGGCCCTCGGATGCCCTTGTCCACAAGGGGAATCTCGGAATCTTCGGGTGCTTTTGGCTCGTTCGTTTGGCACGAGTGTGTGGTTCGGCGAGAGGGGTTTCGACAGGCTCAACCGACGGGGGCTGGGGACGCCGCCCAACTTGACCTCTGCCCGGCGCCCAGGGGTTTCGACAGGCTCAACCGACGGGGGCTGGGGTCGCCGTCCGCCTCGCCCCCAGCTGGCTCTCTGCCCGGCGCACGGGGTTTCGACAGGCTCAACCGGCGGTGGTTGGGGACTGCTTCGCCGACTCGCCTCCGCTCGGCGTACGAAGTTTCGACAGGCTCAACCGACGGCGGGGTTGGGGGCGCCGTCCGCCTCGCCCCTCCCCGGCGTACGGGGTTTCGACATGCTCAACCGGCGGAGGTGGGGGACGCTCGCCGCCTTGACCTCTGCTCCGGCGAAGGGGTTTCGACAGGCTCAACCGGCGGGGGTGGGGGCGCCGCGCGCCTCGCCCCTACCCGGCCCGCAAGGGGTCAGCGGGCGAAGGGCTTCGGGAGGGGGAGGAGAAGGGCTTCGGCGAGGCGGGCGAGGTAGTCGGGGCGGGGAAGCTCGACCACGCCGAGGGAGGCGAGGTGCTCGGTCTGCCACTGGGTGTCGAGGAGGCGCTGGTCGGCGTACTCGTCGTCGAGCAGGTCGACCAGCCCCATCAGCGCCACCTTCGAGGCGTCGCGCTGGCGGGTGAACATGGACTCGCCGGCGAACAGGCCGCCGATGGCGATGCCGTACAGCCCACCGGCGAGGGTGCCGTCGTGCCAGGCCTCGACCGAGTGTGCCCAGCCGAGCCGGTGGAGCTCGGTGTACGCCGCGACGATGGCGTCGTCGATCCACCCGCCGTGGCGCGAGGGGTCGGCGCAACCGGCGACCACCCCCGAGAAGGCGGTGTCGACCCGGATCTCGAAGTGCTTGGCGGACTGCCGCATGGACCGGCTCACCCGCAGGCCCGAGAGGGGCAGCACGCCGCGCTCCTCGGGCGACCACCAGGCCATCGCGGGCTGCGCGCGGCCACGTCGCTCGTCGATGCCGTCGACGGCCATCGGGAACAGGCCGCAGCGGTAGGCCGCGAGGACGGTGCCGGGGGCGAGGTCGGCGCCGATCGCGACGAGGTCCCCGTCGCCGGAGTCCGCAGGGGGGAACGCCCAGGGGGTGGGCGGCGGTTCGACGGGCACGGGGTCATCGTCGCAGGCCCCTGCAGGGGTTTCGAGAAGTGGGTTTCGGGGCAGGTGCCGAACGGTTTGTACGCTTCGGCCCATGAGCTTCTCAAAACGTGTGACCCGGACGCTGGCGCCCAAGGTCACCCAGATCGCGCCGAACGTCACGGCCGGTTTCGTGCACCAGGCCCTCGACCGCGCGATCAAGGGGGTCGGGCCGCTCGACGGCGCGGCGATGGCGGCGGAGAAGCAGCTGGACGACAACTCCGGTGATGTCGACAAGGCGATCAAGGACCTCATCGAGAACCACGTCCGGATGGCCGGCGCGCAGGGCTTCCTGACCAACATCGGCGGGCTGGTGACGATGGCCGTCACCGTGCCGGCCAACATCACCGGGATGGCGCTGATCCAGTGCCGGCTGGTGGCGGGGATCCTCCACCTCCGGGGCTACGACCTCAACGACAAGCGCACCCGCAACGCGATCCTGGCCAGCCTGCTCGGTGAGGAGCGGATGCTGTCGATGATCAAGAAGAAGAAGCTGCCGGGCACCCCGATGGCGCTCGCGACGGCCCCCGTGCACGACCCGCACCTCGACAACGTGATGGCCAACGAGGTCGCCTCCGAGCTGATCACCAAGGTCGCCGGCAAGCGCGTCGCGGTGACCGTGGCCCGGCGGGTGCCGGTGGTCGGCGGCATCGTGGGGGCGGGGACCGACGGCTACGCGACCTGGCAGATCGGCCGGTACGTCGACCGCGAGTTCCTGCCGCGCTCCAAGCGCTAGACGGTCACTCGCCGGGCGTGAGCGCGGTGACGACCCGCGAGGGGCTGGGACGGCCCAGGACGCCGGCCATCCAGGCGCTGGTCGCCACCAGCGAGCCGAGGTCCACGCCCGTCCCGATGCCCAGGCCGTGAAGCATCCAGACGAGGTCCTCGGTCGCGAGGTTGCCGGTGGCACTCTCCGCGTAGGGGCAGCCACCGAGTCCGCCGGCGCTGGCGTCGAAGGTGGTGATGCCGTGCTGGAGCGCAGCCAGGGCGTTGGCGAGCGCCTGGCCGTAGGTGTCGTGGAAGTGCACCGCGAGCGCCTCGTTGGGCAGGCCGGCCTCGTTGAACGCCGTCAGCAGCTGCCCCACGTGGCCCGCCGTACCGACCCCGATCGTGTCGCCGAGCGAGAGCTGGCTGGCCCCGAGGTCGTAGAGGCGCCGACCCACGTCCACCACCTGGTCGATGGGGACATCGCCCTCCCACGGGTCGCCGAAGCACATGCTCACGTAGGCGCGGACGTCCAGCCCGGCGGCGCGCGCCCGCTCGACGGTCGGATCGAACATGGCGAACTGCTCGTCCAGGCTGCGGTTGAGGTTGCGCTGGGCGAAGGTCTCGGTGGCGCTGCCGAAGATCGCGATGTGCTCGCAGCCGAGCTCGAGCGCCCGGTCGAGCCCGCGCTCGTTGGGGACGAGGACCGGAAGCTTCCTCCCGGTCTCTCCGAGGAGCCCCATCAGCTCGCCGGCGTCGGCCAGCTGGGGCACCCACGCCGGGTGCACGAAGCTGGTGGCCTCGACGACGGGAAGCCCGGCGGCGAGGAGGCGGTGGATGAACTCGGCCTTCGCCTCGACGGGGACGATGCCCTTCTCGTTCTGCAGGCCGTCGCGGGGACCGACCTCGTAGATCGTCACGCGATCGGGCAGGGTCTCGACCAGCTCAACCATCGGTGGGTGCCTCCTCCTCGGGCTCGACGACGAACAGCACCTGGCCGAGGGCGACCTGGTCGCCCGTGGCGGCCCCGACCGTGGTGACGTTGCCGGCGAACGGCGCCTTGAGCGCGAGCTCCATCTTCATCGCCTCCAGCACCCCGAGTCGTCGGCCCTCCTCGACAGCATCCCCCTCGGCGACGTCGACGGCGAGCACGGTGCCCGGCATCGGCGCGACCAGGCTGCCCTGGCCGGCGGCGGGACCGTGGGTCGCGAGCACGTCGGGGCGCTCGAAGACGAAGCGCTGTCCCTCGACCACCACCTCGACCGCGTGGGCGGTGGCGTTGACGACCGCCTGGACGCGGCGCCCGGCGACTTCGAGGCGTACGACGTGCTGCTCGGCCGAGAACTGGGTCACGGGCACGTCGTCGACCAGCCCACGGACGCGGTCGACCAGGACGACCCGGTCGAGCTCGACCCGGGTGGGTGCCGGAGCGGCACCCAGCCGGAAGCCGTCGGAGCGGAAGGGTCCCTGGTCGCCGTGCTCGCTGGCGAGCATGGCCGGCACCCAGGCGGCGATGGTCCGGGCGAGGTCGGCGTCGGGAGCAGGCACCTCGGCGTGATCCAGCCAGGCCGTGTCGATGGTCGCGTCGCGGAACTCGTCCGAGGCCGCCAGCGCGCGGAGGAAGCCGACGTTGGTGGTGAACCCGAGCACCGCCGTGTCGTCCAGCGCCGCCACCAGGGCCCGCCGCGCGGACTCCCGGTCGGGGCCGTGCACGATCACCTTGCCGAGCATCGGGTCGTAGGCCGTGGAGACCACCTGCCCGCTCTCCAGGGCGTGGTCGACGCGGGCGCCGACCGGCCACCGGACGAGGCTCGCCGTCCCGGCCTGGGGCAGGAACCCGCCGAAGGAGTCCTCGGCGTAGACGCGTGCCTCGATCGAGTGCCCGTCGAGGTGCAGGTCGTCCTGGGTGAACGGCAGCTCCTCGCCGGCGGCCACCCGAAGCTGGAGCTCGACGAGGTCGATGGGCCCGTGGGTGCCGTTCGAGACGACGGACTCGGTGACCGGGTGCTCGACCTGGAGGCGGGTGTTCATCTCCAGGAAGTAGAACGCGCCGCCGGCGTTGTCGAGCAGGAACTCCACCGTGCCGGCGTTGACGTAGCCCACCTGTGTCGCCAGCGCCACCGCCGCCGAGGTCACCTCGTCGCGCTGCGCGTCGGTGATGGTCGGGGCCGGGGCCTCCTCGAGCACCTTCTGGTGGCGGCGCTGCGTGGAGCAGTCGCGCTCGAAGAGGTGCACGACGTGGCCGTGGTGGTCGCCGAGCACCTGGACCTCGATGTGGCGGCCGGACTCGACGTACTTCTCGATGATCATGGTGTCGTCGCCGAACGACGACTGTGCCTCGCGGCGGGCGGCGGCCAGCGCGTCGGCGTACTCACCGGCGCTGCGGACGATGCGCATGCCCTTGCCGCCACCGCCGGCGGCCGCCTTCACGAGGACGGGGAAGTCGAAGTCCTCGGGGTCGGCCTCCACGTCGTACGACGGGACCACGGCGACCCCGGCCCGTACGGCGACCTCGCGGGCGGCGTCCTTGCGACCCATCTGCTCCATCACCGTGGCGCTCGGTCCGACGAGCGTCAGGCCGGCGTCCTCGACGGCCCGGGCGAACGCCGACCGCTCGGAGAGGAATCCGTAGCCGGGGTGGATGGCTTCGGCACCGGCGGTCCGGGCCGCCTCGACGACGGCGGCGATGTCGAGGTAGGACTCGATCCGGACGGCCTCGTCGGCGGCGTGCACGTGTGGCGCGGAACGGTCGAGGTCGGTGTGCACGGCGACGGTGCGCACGCCCAGGGCGCGGGCCGACCGGATGATCCGGCAGGCGATCTCGCCACGGTTGGCGATGAGGAGTCGGTCGATCACTACATCCTCCAGATGCCGTAGGACGGCGGCGGGACCGGCGCGTTGGCCGCGGCGGCCAGGCCGAGCCCCAGCACCCGACGGGTGTCGACCGGGTCGATGATGCCGTCGTCCCAGAGGCGGGCGGTCGAGTAGTAGGGCGAGCCCTGGAGCTCGTACTGGTCGCGGATCGGCTGCTTGAACGCCTCCTCCTCCTCGGCGGCCCACTCACCGCCCTTGCCCTCGATGCCGTCCCGCTTGACGGTCGCCAGCACGGACGCGGCCTGCTCGCCCCCCATCACCGAGATGCGTGCGTTCGGCCACATCCACAGGAAGCGCGGGTCGTAGGCGCGACCGCACATGCCGTAGTTGCCCGCGCCGAACGAGCCGCCGATGACGACGGTGAACTTCGGGACCACCGAGCACGCGACCGCGGTGACCAGCTTGGCGCCGTCGCGGGCGATGCCGTTGTTCTCGTACTCCCGGCCGACCATGAAGCCGCTGATGTTCTGCAGGAACACGATCGGGGTGCGGCGCTGGTTGCACAGCTCGATGAAGTGGGCGCCCTTGCGGGCCGACTCGGAGAAGAGGATCCCGTTGTTGGCGACGATGCCGACGTCGTACCCCCAGATCTTGGCGAAGCCGCAGACCAGCGTCTCGGCGTAGAGCTGCTTGAACTCGTGGAACCGGCTTCCGTCGACGACGCGGGTGATCACCTCCCGCACGTCGTACGGCGTGCGGGTGTCGCCGGGCACCACGTCGTACAGCCCGGCGGGGTCCTTGACCGGCTCCTCGACGACCTCGGCCGGCCGCCGGGCGGGCGTCCCCCCGTCCGCCGAGCCGGTCGGAACCCGGGGCTCGGGCAGCGTGGCCACGATGGACCGGATGATGGCCAGCGCGTGCGCGTCGTCCTCGGCGAGGTGGTCCACGACGCCGGAGGTGCGGGCGTGGACGTCGCCACCGCCGAGCTCCTCGGCCGTGACGACCTCACCGGTCGCGGCCTTCACCAGGGGCGGTCCGCCGAGGAAGATCGTGCCCTGGTCGCGGACGATGACCGTCTCGTCGGACATCGCCGGGACGTAGGCGCCGCCGGCGGTGCAGGAGCCCATCACCGCCGCGATCTGCGGGATGCCCTCGGCCGACAGGTTGGCCTGGTTGAAGAAGATCCGGCCGAAGTGCTCCTTGTCGGGGAACACGTCGTCCTGCATCGGCAGGAAGGCACCACCGGAGTCGACGAGGTAGATGCACGGCAGCCGGTTGGCGCGCGCGACCTCCTGGGCGCGGAGGTGCTTCTTGACGGTGATCGGGTAGTAGGTGCCGCCCTTGACGGTGGCGTCGTTGGCGACCACGACGCACTCGCGGCCCTCGACCCGGCCGATGCCGGTGACGATGCTGGCGCTGGGGACGGCGAAGTCGTCCTCGGCGGAGCCGTACATCCCGTAGGCGGCCAGCGGGCTCAGCTCGAGGAACGGGCTGCCGGGGTCCAGCAGCGTGTCGATCCGGTCGCGGGCGAGCAGCTTGCCCCGGTCGGTGTGCTTCTGGCGGGCCGCCTCGGAGCCGCCCTGCCAGACCCGGGCGGTGCGCTCGCGGAGGTCGTCGACGAGGGAGCGGAGATCGGAGGTCACCGGCTCATGTTAGCGATCGTTAACACTTCTCGCCAGACACTGGTGCGACGCGTCGTTAATGCCCGCTAACCTTGTCGCCGTGAACCGACGTGAGCAGATCCTGGCCATCGCGGCCGACCTGTTCGCCCAGAAGGGCTTCCACGGTGTCTCCATCGCGGAGCTCGGTGCGGCCTGCGGGTTCTCCGGGCCGGCGATCTACCGCCACTTCCGCTCCAAGGACGCCGTGCTGGCGGAGATGCTGGTCAGCATCAGCGACGAGCTCCTCTCGGTCGGGCGCCAGCGGGTGCGCGAAGCCGCGACGCCCGAGGACGCGCTCCGGGCCCTGGTCGACTGGCACGTGAGCTTCGCCCTGGACCACAAGGCGCTGATCGTCGTCCAGGACCGCGACTGGGCCTCCCTGCCGCTGGAGGCGCGGGAGAAGGTGCGCGAGACGCAGCTGAAGTACGTCGAGGTGTGGGTCAAGCAGCTCCGGACCCTGCACCCCGACCTCGCCCCGCGATCGGCGCGGGCCAGCGTGCACGCCGCCTTCGGCCTGCTCAACTCCACCCCGCACAGCAGCGCCTTCCTGCCCCCGGAGGAGATGCGCGCGCTGCTCACCGGGATGGCCGCCGGCGCCCTCGGGCTCGGCGTCGGCGCAGTCGTCTAGCTCTACAACTGCCGGGGGGCTCACAGCAGCCGGGCGACGGCCTCGTCGTACGCCGCGACGGCCGCATCGGCCAGCCCGTGACCGGCGGGGGCGTCCTCGGCCAGGGCGAGCACCTGGGCCGCCCGGATGCGGGCCTGCTCGCGCTCCTCGACGCCGGGCACCGCGTCGCCCGAGGCGAGCGCGCTGACCTCGGCCAGCAGCGCCTCGCGGGTGCGGCCGCGCAGCAGGAGCAGCACGTAGGGGTCGCGGTCGACCTGCCAGGCCAGCTGGTAGAGGAGCGCCAACGCGTGCAGGCAGGGCTGCCCCCAGGCGTCGCACTCGCAGGCGGTGTCGATGTCGCCGGGGCCGGGCAGCAGCTCGGCCCCGGCCTCGTCGGCGTGCTCGACCAGGTCGGCGGGGAGGTCACCGGCCTCGAGGGCGGCCACGAAGCCGCTCTCCCGGGCGGCCTCCCGGGCGAAGGTCGTCCACCCGGCGCCGTCGAGCCGGTCGACCCTGACCTGCGCCATCAGCGGACCGCTCGTGCTGGGGTCGACGACCGCCGACGACATCGCCTCCAGGACGACGATCGCGCCCAGGCGCCCGGACCGGGCCAGCGAGCGAGCGGCGACGAGGTCGCTGGCCTCCACGGTCAGCTCCTCGAAGGACCGGACCAGGGCGCGTCCCCACCAGGTCGTGCTGCGCGCCGCCGCGCCGCGGACCTTCGTCAGCCGCGACAGCACGATCGGGTCAGGCATGGCCCGGGACCGGTCGGCCGTCACGGAACGCGAACCGGGGCTCGGGCGAGGCCCCCTCGACGAGGTCGGCGACCAGCACGCCGGTGAGCGGGGCGAACTTGGCGCCGTGGCCCGAGCAGGCGGACGCGATCACGACACGACCTCCGCCCACCGGGACCCGGTCGAGCACGAAGTCCTCGTTCGGGGTCATCGTGAACAGGCAGCTCATCTCGCCCACCGGCTCCGGGTCGAGGCCGGGGAGCTGGTCCTCCACGAAGGCGCGCACCGCCCGCCGGGGCCCGTCGTCGACCACGCCGTCGCGACCCGACGCCGTGGTGCTCCGCTCGCTGTGGAACTGCCCGATCTTGTACGCCGGGGCCGGACCGCCGTCGCTGCCGGAGCCCAGCGCGTAGAACATGCTGCCGTCCGCGTGGACCAGGGTCGGCCACGTCGCCCCCGGGTCACGGTGCCGGTGGTGGAACACCTCGACCTGGTGCACGACCAGGGGAGGCAGCGCCGGCGTGACCGAGAGCCCGCCGAGGAGCTCGGGCAGCCACGCACCGGCCGCGACCACCACGGTGCGGACCCGGTGCGTGCCGGCCGCCGTGTGCAGCAGCAGGCCGTCCGCGGCGGGCTCGATGCGGGTCAGCGGCTCGTGCTCGCGCAGCACGGCGCCCCGGCCGACCGCCAGGTCGAGCAGGGTCGTCACGGTGAGGTCGGCGTCGAGGTGTCCCGCGTCGGGGTGGAAGCAGGCCTCGCCGTCCAGCGTCATCCCCGGCCAGCGCTCGCCCACCTCGGCGGCCGGGAGCAGCGAGGAGTCGACACCGTGGGCCTGCAGGACCCGGTGGATCAGCCGCGCGTGGCCGTGACCTGCGTCCAGGCCTCCGGTGCGAGTGCGCAGCGCCGCCCCCGACTCGTCCTCGAGCCGCACCCACTCGTCGTCGGCGCGGCCGGTGAGGGCGACGTAGAAGGCGTCGGGGTAGGCGCGGCGGTAGATGCGCGAGGAGCCGTGGGAGCTGCCGCGGTCGTGGCCGACGGCGTACTGCTCGAGCAGGAGCACCGAGTGCCCGCGCGCCGCCAGCTCGCGGGCCGAGGCAGCCCCGACCAGACCGGCCCCGACCACGGCGACGTCGACGTCAGCCACCGGTGTCCCCCGTCGGGACGCGGAGCGAGACGAGGTCGCGGAGCTCGTCGTTGCTGAGCTCGGTCAGCGCCACCTCGCCCGCGCCGAGCACGGACTCGGCGAGGTCGCGCTTGCGCTGGAGCAGCAGGCCGATGCGCTGCTCGATGGTGCCCTCGGTGAGCAGCCGGTGGACCTGGACGGCCCGCGTCTGGCCGATCCGGTGGGCCCGGTCGGTGGCCTGGTCCTCGACGGCGGGGTTCCACCAGCGGTCGAAGTGGATGACGTGGTCGGCCCGGGTCAGGTTGAGGCCGGTGCCGCCGGCCTTGAGCGAGAGCAGGAACACCGGTGCCTGCCCGTCCTGGAAGTCGCGCACCATCTGCTCGCGGGCGCGGATCGGGGTGCCGCCGTGGAGGAACAGGGTCGGGACCGAGGCCGCGGCGAAGTGCCGTTCGAGCAGGCGCGCCATGGCGACGTACTGGGTGAAGACGAGCACCGAGCCGTTCTCGGACAGGATCGTGCCGAGCAGCTCGTCGCACAGGTCGAGCTTCTCGGAGCGGCCGCGCAGCCGCCCTCCGGCCTGGCGGAGGTAGTGCGCCGGGTGGTTGCAGATCTGCTTGAGGCCGGTCAGCAGGGCCAGCACCAGCCCGCGGCGGGTGGCCTCGTCGGCCCGCTCGATGCGGTCCATCGACTCGCGCACGAGCGCCTCGTAGAGCACCACCTGCTCGCGGGTCAGCCCGATGACGTGGTCGGTCTCGGTCTTCGCGGGCAGCTCCGGCGCGATGCCGGGGTCGGCCTTGCGGCGTCGCAGCAGGAACGGCTCGACCAGCTGCGCGAACCGCCGGGCGACGGCCGGGTCGACCCCGCTCTCGATCGGCGCCGCCCAGACCTTGCGGAACGCGGCGCGCGACCCGAGCAGCCCGGGCGTGGCCCAGTCGAGGATCGCCCACAGCTCGGTGAGGTTGTTCTCGACCGGGGTGCCGGTCAGCGCCACCCGGCAGCGCGACTCGATGGTGCGCAGGTTGCGGGCGGTCGACGACTGGGCGTTCTTGATGTGCTGGGCCTCGTCGGCCACGACCAGGTCCCAGGAGATCGCGGCGAGCGTCGCGTGGTCGCGCCGCATCGTGCCGTAGGTGGTGAGCACGAACCCGTCGTCGATCGGCCGGTCGTCGGCCGAGACCAGCGACCGCGACGACCCGTGGAAGCGGCGTACGGCGACCCCGGGCGCGAAGCGGTGGATCTCGGTCTCCCAGTTGCCCATCAGGCTCGCCGGGCAGACCACGAGCGTCGGGCCGCGGGCCAGGTCCCGCTGGCGCCGGTGGAGGTGGAGGGCGATCAGCGTGATGGTCTTGCCGAGGCCCATGTCGTCGGCGAGGCAGGCGCCGAGGCCGACCCCGGTCAGCTCCGCGAGCCAGGTGAGACCGTGCCGCTGGTAGTCGCGCAGGGTTGCGTCCAGCGCCTCCGGTGCCTCGAGCGGCGAGACGGTCGAGGCGTCGACGATGCGGTCGCGGACCTTGAGCAGGGAGGCCCCCGCGTGCACCTCGACCTGCTCGCCGTCCAGGTCGATGGTCCCGGTCAGCGCGGACTGGAGTGCCACCACGGGCTTGACCTTCTGGGCGGCCTTCCGCCGGCGCGCCCGCCGCGCCACGACCGGGTCGATGATCATCCAGTTGTCGCGCAGCCGGATCACGGGCGTGGTGGCGCCGGCCAGGGCGGCCATCTCGTCGTCGGTGAGGGCGTCGTCGCCCAGCGCCAGCCGCCAGTCGAACTCGAACAGCGCACCGGGGCCGAACAGCCCCTCGTAGAGCGGTCCCTCGCGCGGGCCGGACGCGACCTCGACCCGGGCCTGCGGGATCAGCTCGCCCCGCAGCCCGCGCGGCCAGAAGACGTCCACGCGGGCGCGGTCGAGCGCCTCGAGGCCGTGCTCGAGGAGGTCGGCCAGCTCGTTGCCGTCCAGCACCATCCGGTCGGGGATCTGCTGGCGCTGCAGCCGGTCGAGCGGCGTCCACACCTCGGCGGCCCGGCGCAGGGCGATGCTGGCGTTGACCCGGGCGCGGCCCGAGAAGCCGTGGCCCTCCGCGGCGTCCGGTCCGAGCCAGAGGCGGTCGGCGTCGACCACGTGGGTGTCGTCGTCGAGCTCGTGGACCTGGAGCACGACGACCACGCCTCCGCCCTCCAGCACCTCGGCCGGCGCCTCGACCCGCAGCGTGATCCGCACCCGGTCGGGCAGGTCGGGGTCCTCCACGTCGAGGCGGTCCAGCGCGCTGCGGCGTCGCTTCGGACCACCGGTGTCCAGGGGGGTGCGGACCGGTGGGGAGGGCGGACGAGTGACCGTGTCGACGACGGCGTCGAGCAGCTGGCGGATCAGGTCCTCGGCGTCCTCGACCGAGGTGTCGTCGTGGGCCCGCGCCGTCGCCAGCGCGTGCAACCGGTCGTCGTCCTCGGGCTGGAGCGGGCCGACCCGCCACGAGTCGCCCGACTCCGAGAGCCGGATGCGGCCCGCGGCCACGAGCTTCATGGCGAGCAGGGTGGCGCCGCTGAGCAGGCCGACGGAGGGGTGGGCGTCGTCGACCCTGATCGCGCGGGTGAGCACCGGGATCGCCCCCCGCATGGGCATCCGGATCGTCCTGGCCGGCCCGGAGAACTCGATCTCGCTCAGCCGCGGTGGGTGCTGCGGCACCCAGGTCGCGCGACCCTGCAACGGAACGAAGCTCACCAGCCCTGCCTCCCTGACCTCGGGACGAACCTAACCCGGGCCCCTGACAGGGTTCGTGCCCGGCAGGCGGACGACGAACGCCACCCCGCCCTCGGCCGCGGGCGAGGCGAGGATCGTGCCGCCCAGCCGCCGGACGAGTCGGTCGACCAGCGCTGAGGCCGAGCCCCTGGCCGCCGGCCCGGGTGGCGGCGTACCGGTCGTGCAGCACCCCCGGCTCGAACGCCCGCGCCCGGTCGTCCGCGGTCAGCCCCGGCCCGGAGTCGCGGACCTCGAGCCTCACCACGTCCCGGTCCCGCGCCGCCGCCAGCACCAGGACGCTGCCGGGCGGGCTCACCCGGACGGCGTTGTCGGCGAGGGCGTCGACGACCTGCCGGACCCGAGCGGGGTCCGAGGCGAGCCACAGCGGGCAGCCCGGCAGCTCCAGGCGTACGTCGATGCCGGCGCGCCGGCCGCGCTCGGCCCAGACGACCCCGGCCTCCTCGACCAGCGCCGACAGGTCCATCGTCGTGAGGTCGAGGGAGAAGTCGTCGGCCTCGAGCCGGGCCAGCGCGAGCAGGTCGGCGATGTAGCCCTCCAGCCGCTGTGCCTCCGACAGCATCGTCCGTCCCACTCCCTGCGCCTCGTGGCCGGGGATGGTGCCGTCGGCCAGCCCCTCCGCCAGCCCGCGGACCGCCGTGAGCGGCGTACGCAGCTCGTGGGAGACCGACAGCAGGAACTCGCGCTGGCGGGACTCGCTGGCGGTCAGCGCCTCGTCGAGGCGGCCCAGGGCGTGCACGACGTCGCCGACCTCACGGGTGCCGGCCGCAGGCAGCGCCAGCCCCCGCTCGCCGGAGGCCATCCGCCGCGCGAGGTCCGCGGTCCGCGCCAGGGGCCGGGCCAGCCGCGTCCCGACGACGACGGCAGTGGCCAGCGCGAGGACGAGTCCGAGGGCGAGCGCCAGCAGGATGCGCCTTCGCAGGGCCGTGGCCGCCGCCTCGACGGAGTCGGTCGAGGCGGCGAGCACGACGGCTCCGCCGCGCTGCGTCGGACGGGCCTCGACCAGGACGGGCACGCCGTCGAGGGAGGAGCTGGCCGACACCGGTCCACCGGCGAGCAGGCGCTGGACCTGGCGCGCAGACAGCGCGAGACCGGCGCCGCGCAGCTTCCCGGCCGGGGTGAGGAGCCCCAGCGTGAGGTCCTGCACGTCGGTCCGCCGCTCCACGCGTCGTACGAGCGTCTCGGGGTTCGGCAGCTGGGCCAGGAGCTCGGCCTGCCGGGCCAGCGGGGCCCGGGCGGCGTCCTCGGTGGCGCCGTGGAGGAGCGGGGCGGCCAGCAGGCCGGTTGCGCCGGTCGCCACCGCCGCGACCAGGGTCATCGCCAGCACGAGCCGCGCGGTCAGCGAGCCCGGGGTGAAGGACATCAGGCGCGCACCCGGTAGCCGATGCCGCGCACCGTCTCGATGGGACAGGACCCGCCGAGCTTGGACCGCAGCTGGGCGACGTGCACGTCGACGGTCCGGCTGCCGGCGTAGTCGGCCTGTCCCCAGGCCCGCGACAGCAGCTCGGTGCGGCTGAGGACGTGCCCCGGGGCCTGGAGGAGCGCCTCGAGCAGGTTGAACTCCGTCGTGGTCAGCGACACCGGGCGGGCGTCCACGGTCACCAGCCGTCGCGCCGGATCGAGCCGGGTGGAGCCGGCCGACAGGAGGGCTGCCGAGGGGCGCCCGTCGGCCCGGCGCAGGACGGCGCGGACCCGCGCGACCAGCTCCCGCGGGGAGAACGGCTTGGTGACGTAGTCGTCCGCGCCGAGCTCGAGGCCCAGCACCCGGTCGACCTCGTCGTCGCGCGCTGTCACGAACAGCACGGGCGTCCAGTCCCCGGAGTCGCGCAGGGCGCGGCACAGCGCGATCCCGTCGAGCCCCGGGAGCCCGACGTCGAGGAGCACGAGCGCCGGCCGCAGCCGGGTGACGGCGGCCAGGCCCGAGGGGCCGTCCTCGGCGAGGTGTACGCCGAACCCGTCGGCCACCAGGTAGCGGCGGATCACGTCCGCGATGGCGGGCTCGTCCTCGACCACGAGCACCAGACCGCGGGGTTCCTGCACGGGTCCACGCTAGCCGGGCACCGGCCGGCGTACGTGCTCCTGGCCGCGGCCCTTACACGGCCCGAACACGCGCCTGACGTGGCCGACACCGGGGCTGCGGAGGATCTGCTGCGTCGGGAGGTTCCCGGCGCACGCCAGAAGGGATCCACCATGACCAGACGCATGCCAGTCCTGCTCGCCCTCGTCGTCGGGGTGCTGGGAGGGGCGCTGATCGGGGGGAGCGCTCTGCTCGGCACCTCGGCCTCGGCCGTTCCTGCCTCCTCCGCGACGACGGTCGCGACCGCCGGCACCGCGAAGAGCTGCGGCTGGCGGCTCAGGTACATGACCCCGAAGCTCCAGGCGGACCTGAAGGCGGCGCGCGCGCTGCCCCAGGGCGAGCGGCGACCGGCCGTGCGCACGATCGTGCGTGCGGCCCGGGCCGGTCACTACGGCAAGCGCGTGCAGCGTCTCGCGGTCCGGCGCCACCACCACCGCCTCGCGGTGTGGAAGAAGCTGCCGGCCGACTTCAGGGCCGACCTGAAGCAGGCCCGGCACCAGCCCGCGGGCGCCGAGCGCCGGGCGGCGCTCAAGGAGGTCCGCCAGGACGCCCTGGCCGGTGACTACGGCTCCTACGCCAAGAAGATCGCCGAGCGGCGCAAGGCACACCGGGCGGCCTGCCACGCGCGCACCGGCACGGCCTGATCGGACCGGACGGGTGGGGTGGTCAGGATCCCCGGCTGACCCGGGGAGCCGGCGGCCGCCCTACTCGTCGGCCCCGCGGATCGCGGCGGCCACGGCCTTGGGCACCTTCTCGTCGAAAACGCTGGGGATGATGAAGCTGGCGTTGAGCTCCTTGTCGGTGACCACGTGGGCGATGGCCTCGGCGGCGCGCAGGAGCATCTCCATGGTGACGTCGCTGGCGCGGGCGTCGAGCAGGCCACGGAAGACGCCGGGGAAGGCCAGCACGTTGTTGATCTGGTTGGGGTAGTCGCTGCGGCCGCTGGCCACGACCGCGGCGTACTGCCCGGCCTCCGCCGGGTCGATCTCCGGGTCCGGGTTGGCGAGGGCGAACACGATCGGCTTCTCGCCCATGTCCTTGATCCACTCGGCCTCGAGCACGCCGGGACCGCTGACGCCGATGAAGACGTCCGCGCCCCGGAGGCCGGCCCGCAGGTCGCCGGTCACCTGGCGCGGGTTGGTCCGGGCGGCCAGCTCGGCCATGGCCGGGGACAGCGAGTCGTCGTCGGCCGACAGGCAGCCCGCGCGGTCCCAGACGACGACGTCCTGGGCGCCGGCGGCCAGGAGCAGGGTGACGATGGCCGTGCCGGCGGCCCCGGCGCCCGCCACCACGATCCTCACCTCGGGCAGGTCCCGCTGGACGCAGCGCAGCGCGTTGGTCAGGGCTGCGAGCACGACGATGGCCGTGCCGTGCTGGTCGTCGTGGAAGACGGGGATGTCGAGCCGCTCGCGGAGCCGCTGCTCGATCTCGAAGCAGCGTGGCGCCGCGATGTCCTCGAGGTTGATGCCGCCGAAGCCCGGCGCGATCGCCGCCACCACGTCGACGATCCGATCGGTGTCCTGGGTGTCGAGGCAGATCGGCCACGCGTCGATGTCGGCGAAGCGCTTGAACAGCGCGCACTTGCCCTCCATCACCGGGAGCGCGGCACCGGGGCCGATGTTGCCCAGCCCGAGCACGGCCGAGCCGTCGGTGACCACGGCGACGCTGTTGCCCTTGACCGTCAGCCGGGAGATGTCCTCGGGGTGCTCGGCGAGCGCCAGGCTGACCCGGCCGACGCCCGGGGTGTAGGCCATCGACAGGTCGTCGCGCGTGCGCAGCGGCACCTTGGAGGTGACCTCGATCTTGCCGCCGATGTGGAGCAGGAAGGTCCGGTCGGAGACCTTGTGCACCGTGATGCCGTCGAGCTTCTTGACGTCGGCGACGATCTCCTCGGAGTGCTCGGAGTCGGTGGCCGAGCAGGTGACGTCGATGACCAGGCGGTCGTGCCGCGACTCGGTGACGTCGAGGGCGGTCACGATGCCGCCCCCGGTGGCGATCGCGCTCGCGATCCGGCCGACCACGGCCGGGTCGGTCTCGGTGTGCAGCCGCATGGTGATCGAGTACGACCCGCTCGTGGCTGCCCGTCGCTTCCGGGGCGCGATTTCAGTCATGCCGTTCATCCTGCCTGCCCCGGTGGGTTACCCGCGAGTCCGCGGGGGCGGTCCCGGGAAAACAGGGCGGACCGCGTCCGGGCCCGGTGACGAAGGCCGGCGGCTAATTGGGTTCTGGTCGGTCTCGTATCCGGCTTAGGGTGGTGCCATGGTGCAGGACGTTGACGTTGACAAGGAACCCACCGGGCCCGAGGCCTCCGACAAGCTCGACCGGAGCGTGCTCCTGGTCGCCGGCGTGGTGGTCCTCGGCGCGATCATGTCGATCCTCGACATCACCGTCGTCTCCGTCGCGCTGAAGACCTTCCAGACCGTCTTCGACGCCACGGCCGCGCAGGTGGCCTGGACGATGACGGGCTACACCCTGGCGCTGGCCAGCGTGATCCCGCTGACCGGCTGGGCCGCCGACCGGTTCGGCACCAAGCGGCTCTACCTGTTGGCCGTCACCCTGTTCACGGCCGGCTCGGTGCTGTGCGCGACCGCCACCTCGCTGGAGATGCTGACCGCCTTCCGGGTCCTGCAGGGCCTCGGCGGCGGCATGCTGATGCCGCTGGGCATGACGATCCTGACCCGCGCCGCCGGCCCCGACCGGGTCGGCCGGGTGATGGCCGTGCTGGGCATCCCGATGCTGCTCGGCCCGATCTTCGGCCCGATCCTCGGCGGCTACATGATCGACGCGCTCAGCTGGCACTGGATCTTCCTGATCAACCTGCCGATCGGCATCCTGGCGTTCGCGTACGCCGTGATGGTGCTCCCCCGTGACGACGTGCAGCCCTCCGAGTCCTTCGACTTCGTCGGCATGCTGCTGCTCTCACCGGGCCTGGCCACGTTCCTCTACGGCGTCTCCTCGATCCCCGAGGCCGGCACCGTGAACGACCCGAAGGTGCTCACCTGGATCGTGGTCGGGGTCCTGCTGATCGTCGCCTTCGTCCCGTGGGCCCTGCGCCGGCACAACGTCCACCCGCTCGTCGACCTGCGGCTGCTGAAGAACATGAGCTTCACGGTGGCGATCCTGGCGATGATGCTGTTCGCCATCGCCTTCTTCGGCGCCAGCCTGCTGTTCCCGCTCTACTTCCAGGAGGTCCGCGGCGAGACCGCGCTCAAGGCCGGGCTGCTGCTCGCCCCGCAGGGCATCGGCGCGATGCTGACCATGCCGGCGGCCGGCTTCCTGTCCGACAAGATCGGCCCGGGCAAGATCGTGATGACCGGCATCGCCGTGATCACCGTCGGGATGGCCATGTTCACGCGGATCGGGGCGGACACGCAGTACCCCTACATCATCAGCGCGCTCTTCATCATGGGCCTGGGCATGGGCGCCACGATGATGCCGATCATGAGCGCCGCGCTGGCCACCCTCAGCCAGCACACGATCGCGCGGGGCTCGACGTTCCTGAACATCACCCAGCAGGTCGCGGCCTCCATCGGCACCGCCCTGTTCTCGGTGCTGCTCACGAACGGGTTCAAGAGCAGCGAGGCGATCAAGCTCGCCGGCGCCGTCGGGGAGCTCAAGGACGACCCCAGCAAGCTGGCCGCCCTGCTCGACCAGGCCGGACTGACGGCGGCCGACCTCCCCGACCTGACGGCGCGTGCGCTGGTCGACATGGCCGACGCGTTCAGCAACGTGTTCGTGGTGGCGACGGTCCTGGTCGCCTGCTGCCTCATCCCCGCGTTCTTCCTCCCGCGCAAGAAGGCCGACAAGCCGGTCGACCCGGCCGCGATGATGGGCCACTGAGGGTCAGCTCTCGGTGCCCAGCGCCAGCGGGAGCACGGCGCCGGCCCCGGCCTCGCGCAGGGCCCGGGCGGCGAGCGTCATCGTCCACCCGGTCGCGACGAGGTCGTCGAGGAGCAGGACCGGGCCGCCGTCGAGCGGCTGGTCGACGGCGAGGGTGAAGCGGCGGCCGACGGCGGCGACCCGCTGGGCCGAGTTGGCGGCGCCCTGACCCGGCGCGACGTCGTGGTCGACGATCTCCCACCGGGCGACGAGGGGCAGGTGCAGGTAGCGCGCCAGCCCGTCGGCCAGGTCGCGGGTCAGCTGAGGACGGCGGGCCGACTCGACGTAGGCCACGCCGGTCGGCCGGTCCGGCCACTCCGGGTGCCAGTCGCCGAGCACCTCGAGCACCGCGTCGACGAGCGGTCGGGGGACGGGCCCGTCCTCGGCGTCGGGACGGAACAGGGCCCGCAGGGCCTGCCCGTGCCCGAGGTCGGTGAGGCGCCCCACCGCCCGCCCGGGCGCGGCGCCCTCGGCGATCTTGCCCTTGAGGTCGATGCCCAGGTTGACCAGCGCGCTGGGCCACATCTTGCGGGGCGCGAGGGTGACGCCGGGCCGCCGCAGGCGGTCGCCCGCCTCCTGGAGCGCGGCGCCCGAGACCTCGGCCACCAGCGCCACCCCGCCGCAGTTGTCGCAGCGACCGCAGTCGGCCGCGTCCGGGTCGTCCAGCTGCTCCCGCAGGAAGCGCATCCGGCAGCCGTCCGTGGCGACGTAGGCCAGCATCGCGGCCTGCTCGTCACGCCGCGCCGCCGCGACCCGGTCGTAGCGCTCCTGGTCGTAGGCCCAGTCCTGCCCGGTCGAGATCCAGCCGCCGCGCACCCGGTCCACGGCGCCGTCGACGTCGAGAACCTTGAGCATCGTCTCCAGGCGCGTGCGGCTCAGGTCGACGTGGGTCTCCAGCGCTGCGGTGGACATCGGGGCACCGTTCTCCGCCAGCGCGCGCAGCGTGCTGCGAACGTGCTGCTCGGGTGGGAAGGCCAGGGAGGCGAAGTAGCGCCAGATGTCACGGTCCTCCTGCGCGGGCATCAGCACCACCTGGGCGTTGTCGGTCCCGCGGCCGGCGCGGCCGACCTGCTGGTAGTAGGCCACCGGCGACGACGGCGCCCCCAGGTTGACCACGAACCCGAGCCGGGCGTCGAAGCCCATCCCGAGCGCGCTGGTCGCGACCAGCGCCTTCAGCCTCCCGGCGAGCAGGTCCTGCTCGAGGGAGAGCCGCTCGGTGGCCTCGGTCTGCCCGGAGTACGCCGCGACCGCGTGGCCGTGCGAGCGCAGGTGCTCGGCGACCTCCTGCGTGGCGGCCACGGTGAGCGTGTAGATGATGCCCGAGCCCTCGAGGTCCCCGAGGTGCTCGCCCAGCCAGGCCAACCGCTGCTCCGGTCGCTCCAGCTGGAGCACCGCGAGGTGCAGTGACTCCCGGTCGAGCGAGCCGCGCAGGACCAGCACGTCGGTCCCGAGCTGCTCGGCGACGTCGCCGGTCACCCGGGAGTTGGCGGTCGCCGTCGTCGCCAGCACGGGGATGCCCGCGGGCAACGTGGTCAGCATCTGCCGGATGCGGCGGTAGTCGGGCCGGAAGTCGTGGCCCCAGTCGGAGATGCAGTGGGCCTCGTCGACGACCAGCAGCCCGGCCGTCTCGGTCAGCTGGGGGAGCACCTCGTCACGGAAGGTCGGGTTGTTGAGGCGCTCGGGGCTCACCAGCAGCACGTCGATCTCGCCGGCCTCGACGCGGGACCGGACGGCCGTCCAGTCCTCGATGTTGGTGGAGTTGATCGTGGCCGCCCGGATGCCGGCCCGCTCGGCGGCCTCGATCTGGTTGCGCATCAGCGCCAGCAGCGGGGAGATGATCACCGTCGGCCCGGCGCCCAGACCGCGCAGCAGTGCCGTGGCGACGAAGTAGACGGCCGACTTGCCCCAGCCGGTCTTCTGCACGACCAGGACGCGGCTCTGCTCGACGACCAGCGCCTCGATGGCGGCCCACTGGTCGTCGTGCAGCCTCGCGTCGTCACGGCCGACCAGCGCCCGCAGGTGACGCTCGGCCTCGTCCCGGGCACTCGTGGCAATCGTGTCTGGCATGCGCCCTGTCTAACAGGAGGGGACGACAGCGGCGAGGTGGGTCGGCTCCGGCCTGTGGACGAACGACGTACACCGAATGGTCACCGCGACCTTCCCCTCCGGACACCTGGCTGCACGAGCCTCAGCAGCACACCACTTCGCCGAAGGGATCCACATGCTCAGCAAGAAGACAGGGGTCGTGCTCGCGGCCGCGCTGGCGTTCAGCGCCGCGGCCACCGGGACCGTGGCCGCCGCGGGCCAGCTGCCGACGCTCGACCGCTCCGCCACGGGCAAGGTCGACCAGCTCGGCGGGGCCACGCGTCTGCGTGGCGACCAGAGCCGGGTGATCAGGGAATCGATCAGGAGCGGCCACGCGCGCAACGTCATCCTGTTCATCGGGGACGGGATGGGTGACTCCGAGATCACCGTCGCCCGCAACTACCTCCAGGGTGCGGGCGGTGCCTTCAAGGGCATCGACGCCCTGCCGCTGACCGGCAACATGACGCACTACAGCGTCAACAAGGACACCGGGAAGCCCGACTACACGCCGGACTCGGCCTCGACCGGCACGGCTTGGGCCACCGGCGTGAAGACCTACGACAACGCGGTCTCGGTCGACCGCCACGGGAAGGCCTTCCCGACCCTGCTCGAGCAGGCGAAGCGGTCCGGCCTCGCGACCGGCGACGTGACCACCTCGGAGATCCAGGACGCGACCCCCGCCGTGGAGGTCAGCCACGTCAGCCAGCGCAGCTGCTACGGACCGGTGGCGACCTCGACCACCTGTCCCGAGGCGGCGAAGGAGAACGGCGGCAGGGGCTCGATCAGCGAGCAGCTGCTGGACACCCGACCCGACGTGACCCTCGGGGGTGGCTCGGCCACCTTCGCCGAGGTCGCCAAGGCCGGGCAGTGGAAGGGCAAGACGCTCGAGCAGCAGGCGAAGGCGCGTGGCTACAACTACTTGACCGCGAAGAGTGACCTCGCCGGAGTGGCGAGCGCGGATCAGAAGAGGCCGCTGCTGGGACTGTTCGCTCCGGGCAACCTGCCCGTGAGGTTCGCACCGTTGCCCGCCACCACCGGTGGCGCCAACCTGCCGGCGCAGAGCTGCAAGCCCGAGCCGACGTTCAGCCAGGTGCCCGACCTCCGGTCGATGACCAGCACGTCCATCGACCTGCTCTCGAAGAACCCCGCCGGCCGGAAGAACGGTTTCTTCCTGCAGGTGGAGAGCGCCTCGATCGACAAGAAGGACCACGCGGCCGACCCCTGCGGGCAGATCGGTGAGACCCAGCAGCTCGACGAGGCGGTCACCAAGGCGCTCGACTTCGCCCGCAAGGACGGCCACACCCTGGTCATCGTGACCGCGGACCACGCCCACACGAGCCAGATCGTGGACGGCAACACCCCCGGCCTGACGGCCAGGCTCGCCACCAACGAGGGCTCGGAGATGATCGTGGCCTACGGCACCGCGGCCGCGGGCGGCAGCCAGCAGCACACCGGCACCCAGCTCCGGGTCGCCGGCTACGGTCCCGGCGCGGGCAACCTGGTCGGGCTCATCGACCAGACCGACCTGCACTTCATCATCGGGAACACGGTCAACCGCACGAAGCACTAGGCACGTTCGACCGGGCGCTACTCCCGGCGTACGACGGCAGCCCCGGTGTTGGTCGCGACCGCGATCAGCCCGGGGCTGACGGCCGTCTGGTAGGGCCAGTAGGTGGTGTTGATCCCGTCGGTCGGCAGCTTCGCGGCGCTCATCTCGCCGGTGCGCAGGTCCAGGGTGTGCAGCGCCGTCGTCCCGCCGATCAGGGCGTGCTCGTCGTCGAGCATCGGGAGGCTCTCCAGCTCGAACCCGTAGGGCAGGAACTGCGGTGACCTGGGCACCGTCCGGGTCCAGAGCAGGTGGCCGTTCTCGACGGCGTACGCCGACCAGCGAGTGCCGGCCCGGACCAGGATCCGTCCCGAGCGCAGGACCGCGTCGAAGCGGGCGCTGCGGGCCGGCACGGCGTACCAGTCCTGGTTGCCGGCGCTGTCGACCGCGATCAGCCGGGCCGACTGGGTGCGGGTGTTCCACTCCTGCACGATGGCGGTCCCGGAGCTGGTGCCGAGCACGTGCACGTCGACGCCCGCGGCCGCCGGCCTGCTCCAGATCGTCTTGCCGTCCCGGGCCGAGACCAGGACGAGCGCGGGTCCCGCCCTGCGCCTGGCCACCGACTCGGCGTCCAGGAGGTCGGACTGCGCGCGCCCGCCCACCAGCAGCCGACCCCGGCCCATCTCACCGACGAAGTCCCCGGCGTCGGCGTCCAGCGTGCGCTCCCAGACCTGCGAGGCGTCCTGACCGTCGATGCGGACGAGCCGCTCACGGTCACCCTTCGAGGGCATCAGCACGGCGACGTCCTGGTCGCCGTCGAGGATCTGGGTCGCGAACCGATCGTCGGGTCCCACCCGGGCCTCGCCGAGCGTGGTGCACCACAACCGGTGCCCGTCGTTCGCGTCCAGCGCCACCAGGTCCGGCGCGGCCCCCGAGGGCATGGTCGCGACCAGGTAGCGCCGGTCGTTCGCGTCGTACGTCGACCGCCTGGTGTCGACCCGCACGCTCCAGCGGGGCTTCAGGGTCGTGTCGTCCAGCATCGTGAAGTCGGGGTTGTCGCGGGTCCGCACCCCGATCCCCTGCGCGAACGCCGAGACCTGGGCCCACTGCTCGTAGTGGTAGCCGACCGCGCCCAGCACCTCGCCGAACGGGGCCGGGTCGCGCGCGAGCTGGTCGACCAGGGTGTCCCGGTCCTGGTCGGGCTGCTCCCGGCGCCCGGCCGCGTCGAGGAACGGCGAGGTCGAGTCGGCGGCGGAGAGCTCGGTGACCTGGTCGCCGCACCCGGGCACCAGTCGCGGCACGGCGACCGCGGCGACCCCGGCGAGCACGACCACGCCCGCCACCCCACCGACCACCCACCTCCGCCTGCTCACGGAGGCCAGCGTAGGGCGGGAGTGGTGGTGCGGCGCAGGTGCGGTACCGAAGGAGGTGGACCCACGGTTGTGCCACGCTCACGCTCATTTCCGGCGAGAGGTCGATGCGGGTTGTGCCAGGAGACGTGGCGCAACAAGGATCGGCCGGGGCTCAGTAGTGCCACGAGTGTCGCCACAACGTGGGCCGCGCGCACAGGGGTGCCGGACGTTCCCCCTCCGCGATGCGACTGGCTGCCAGTTACCCACAGGACGGCGGACGGGAGGGGACGCGAGGCCTCGGGAGCGGTAGGACTGGCGTATGCCAAGACTCATCGACTGGGGCGTCCGCTACGAACTCATCCGAGAGGCGGTCGTTCGCATCGCGGCTCGCCAGGGAGCTGCGGCGGTCACCGTGGACAGCGTCTCTGCAGAGCTCAAGATCTCGACCACGACACTCAGACGCACCGTGATCCCGCTCGAGATGCTGGCCGAGATGGGGGTCGTCTGGATCGATCGACAACGCGGATTTCGCACGTACCTTCGCGGCCGACCCGATGGCAGCGAACGAGGCTCGGTGGAGCACATGGCGTGGGTGCTGCTGGCAGAGATCCCGACCGACGCGGACCATCTCGAGCAGGAGCGAGCGTGGGCACAGCTGACGCATGTCGGCGCGAGCGAGCACACGGCCGAGCTGCTGGCCGGTCGGCACAGATACCTGGACGGACTGGTACGCCGATGTCTCGAACAGCTCGGGACCGAAGAGACGGCCAGGGAACGCGAGGCGATCCACCTGCGAGCACTGGTCGACGGCCTCACCGCGGCCGCGTGCCGATCCGGTGTCACCCCCGACGATGCGATGGGGTGCCTCACCGACTACCTTCGCGGGCTGCGGTCTCCTCCCTCCTCCGCCGAGGCAGTCGAGCTCAGCCCCGGCGCCGCCTGATCTCCTCGTTGATCGCCGGGACGATCTCGTGCATGTCACCGACCACGGTGTAGGTCGCCTTGGTCATCATCGGCGCCTCCGGGTCGGTGTTGATCGCGACGATCACCTTCGAGCTGGCGCAGCCGGCCCAGTGCTGGATGGCGCCGCTGATGCCGCAGGGGATGTAGACCTCGGGCGCGATCCGGCTGCCGGTCTGGCCGACCTGCTCGTGGTGGGGACGCCAGCCGAGCGAGGTGACCACGCGCGAGACGCCGAGCGAGCCGCCGAGCAGGTCGGCGAGCTCGATGACGCCCTTGAAGCCGTCCGGGCCCCCGGCGCCGCGGCCCGCACCGACCACGATGCGCGCGGACTTCAGGCTGCCGGAGTCGTCGTCGGAGGCGTGCTCCACCGAGACCACGCGGACGGCGAGATCGGCCTCGGAGAGCTCCACCGCGAGCGGCAGCACGGTCCCGGCGGCGGGCGAGGCAGCGGGCGTGGGGTCCACGGCGTGCCCGGCGACGCTGAACACGGCTGGGCGCCGGGAGAGCCTCACCTCCTCCAGCGCCGCACCCCCCACGACCTGGCGCGTGACCACGAACGGCGACAGGCCGCCGAACGAGACCACGTTGGCCGCCATCGCGACGTCGAGCTGCGTGGCCACGCGGGCCAGCACCTCGTTGCCACGGTTGGTCCCGCCGGCCATGACGACCACGGAGCCGGCCGCCTGGCGGGCGGCGACCACGGCGGCCGCGGAGGCAGCGCCGGAGAAGCGGTCGAAGTCGTCGCTGTCGGCGTGGTGCACGGTGCGGACGCCGTACGCCGCCAGCTCCTCGGCCGCGCCGGAGGGGAGCGGTCCGACCACGACCGCGTCGATCGCCACGCCGCCACCGGCGGCGGAGAGCTCCCGCGCGAAGGCGACGGTCTCCAGGGAGACCTCGCTGACGCCGTCGGCCGTCGTCTCGACGTAGGTGAGGATCATCGTCCGACCCCCAGTCGGTTCAGCAGGTCGACGACGCTGCCGGCGGCCTCGGGTCCCTCGCCGAGCAGCTCGGCGCTGGACGAAGTGGGGGGAGGCAGCGTCAGCCGCATCCGGCCGCTGCCGGCCGGGGCCTGGGCAGCCGGACGGGTCTCGACCTCGATCTTCTTGGCCTTCATCCGGCCGGTGATCGTCGGGTAGCGCGGCTCGACGCCGCCCTCCATCACGGTCACCACGGCCGGGAGCGGCACTTCGTAGGTCTCGCGCCCCTCGGGCCCGTCACCCTGCAGCCGCACCGTCAGGTCGGTCACGGTAGCGGTCTGCATGCCGGTGACGACCGGGCGGACCAGCTCGTGCGCGAGCCGGATCCCCACCTGGAAGTCGCCCGAGTCGGCGGCGTCGTTGCCCAGCAGCACCAGGTCGTACGACGTGCCGGCAGCCTCGTGGTCACGGACCACGGCCGCGACCTCACGGGCGACGTCGGCCGGCCCGAGGGCGACCGGGTCGGCCTCGACGATCACGGCCGCACTGCAGCCGACACCGAGGGCGGAGCGGATCTGCTCCACGGACTCGGCCGCGCCGACGCTGAGCACGGTGGCCGTGCCG
>CAVSUC010000006.1:0-44487 GCA_963731075.1 uncultured Actinomycetota bacterium | reverse complement strand
GCCGATTGGAACGAGTCGGATCAGGGCTGCACGGAGAGCACCAGGTAGGAGGCCAGCACCATCAGGTGTACGCCGCCCTGCAGGCGGGTGGCCCGCCCGGGAACGACCGTCAGCACGCTGACCACGGCCGTGAGGGCGAGCAGCACGATGTAGCTGTTGTCCAGCCCGAGGTCCAGCGGACCGTCGAGCCAGATCGAGGCCACCGCGATGGTCGGGATGGTCAGCCCGATGCTCGCCATGGCCGACCCGTAGCCCAGGTTGAGGCTGATCTGGGTGCGGTCACGGCGGGCGGCGTTGACCGCGGCGATCGACTCCGGCAGGAGCACCAGCAGCGCGATGATGACGCCGACGACGGCCTGGGGCAGGTCCAGCGACTTGACCGCGTCCTCGATCGGGGCGGACTCGATCTTGGCCAGCCCGACCACCGCCAGCAGCGAGACCAGGAGCAGGGCCAGGCTGATGCAGCGCTCGCCGGTCGTGGGTCGGGCAGCGTGGTCCTCCTCCGGCATCAGCTCACCGCCCTCCATCACCGGGCAGGAAGAAGTCCCGGTGGCGCACGGTCTGGGTGACCACGAACATCGCGTAGAGCGCGAGCGAGGCAACTGCGACGAAGGCCAGCTGGGAGCCGGAGAACTCCGGGCCCGGTGTCGTCGTGGTGAAGTTCGGCAGCACCAGGCAGACGACGGCCAGGGTGATCACGCAGGCGAGCGCGGCGCCGGTCCCCTCGGCGTTGAAGTGGGTGGTGCCGAACCTGACGGCGCCCACGAGCAGGGAGATGCCCACGATGCCGTTGCAGGTGATCATCACCGCGGCGAAGACCGTGTCCCGGGCGAGGGTCGAGGTGTCGTCGCCGCCGCTGAGCATCAGCGTCAGGATCAGCGCGACCTCGATGACCGTGACGGCGACCGCGAGCACCAGTGAGCCGAACGGTTCGCCCACCCGGTGGGCGACCACCTCGGCGTGGTGGACCGCAGCGAGGACCGCGGCGGCCAGCAGCACCGCGGCGACGGTGAGTCCGAGCGGGCCGGGATGGCGGCCCCAGACCAGGAGCAGCGCCACGAGCGCCACCGGTGGCGCGATCTCGGTCCAGCCGAGCCGGCGGGAGTGTGGGTCGCGCATGCCTGCAGGTTACTGAGCCGGCCTCGGCAGCACGTACGCTGTCTCTTTCCCACGTTCACGGAAGGTCTCCGGCATGCCCGTCCAACCTGGTGAGTCAGTCTTCGCCACGCTCGAGCCGCACCTGGCCCGCGTGCAGAAGCCGATCCAGTACGTCGGGGGCGAGCTCAACTCCGTCACGAAGGCGTGGGAGGACACCGCAGGTCCGGTGGGCGCTGATGTATCCCGACGCCTACGAGGTGGGCCTGCCCAACCAGGGCGTGCAGATCCTCTACGAGGTCCTCAACGAGCGCGACGGCGTCCTCGCCGAGCGCACCTACGCCGTCTGGCCCGACATGGAGGCGGTGATGCGTGAGCAGGGCATCCCGCAGTTCACGGTCGACGGCCACCGCCCCGTGCGCGGCTTCGACGTCTTCGGCGCTCTCCTTCTCCACCGAGCTCGGCTACACCAACATGCTCACGGCCCTCGACCTCGCCGGCATCCCGCTGCACGCGGAGGACCGCACCGACGACGACCCGGTCGTGCTCGCCGGCGGTCACGCGGCGTTCAACCCCGAGCCGGTGGCCGACTTCCTCGACGCCGTCGTCCTGGGCGACGGCGAGGAGATCGTGCTCGCGATCACCGAGGTCTTCCGGGAGTGGAAGGCCGAGGGTCGCCCCGGTGGCCGCGACGGCGTGCTGCTGCGGCTGGCGGCGAGCGGTGGCGTCTACGTCCCCAGGTTCTACGACGTCTTCGCCGACGCCGAGGGTGGTGCCGCTCGGGGCGTGCCCAACCGCCCCGGCGTACCCGACCGCGTGCGCAAGCACACCCTGATGGACCTCGACGCCTGGCCCTACCCGCGCAACCCGCTGGTGCCGCTGGCCGAGACGGTCCACGAGCGGTTCAGCGTGGAGATCTTCCGCGGCTGCACCCGTGGCTGCCGGTTCTGCCAGGCGGGCATGATCACCCGGCCCGTGCGCGAGCGCTCGATCACCACGATCGCCGACATGGTGGAGAACGGCATCCGCAAGTCCGGCTTCGAGGAGGTCGGGCTCCTCTCGCTCTCCAGCGCCGACCACTCCGAGATCGGCGAGGTCGCCAAGGGCCTGGCCGACCGCTACGACGGCACCAACGTGTCGCTGTCGCTGCCGAGCACCCGCGTCGACGCCTTCAACATCACCCTGGCCAACGAGTTCTCCCGCAACGGGCGCCGGTCGGGGCTGACGTTCGCCCCCGAGGGCGGCTCCGAGCGGATGCGCAAGGTGATCAACAAGATGGTCACCGAGGAGGACCTCATCCGCACGGTCTCCGCGGCGTACTCCCACGGCTGGCGGCAGGTGAAGCTCTACTTCATGTGCGGGCTGCCCACCGAGACCGACGAGGACGTGCTCGCGATCGCCGACCTGGCCAAGAAGGTCATCGCCGAGGGGCGCAAGGTCGCCGGGCACAACGACATCCGCTGCACCGTCTCGATCGGCGGGTTCGTGCCCAAGCCGCACACCCCGTTCCAGTGGGCCTCGCAGCTCGACGTCGAGACCACCGACGAGCGGCTCCGCAAGCTGCGCGAGGAGGTGCGCTCGGACCGGAAGTACGGCCGCGCCATCGGCTTCCGCTACCACGACGGCAAGCCCGGCATCATCGAGGGACTGCTCTCGCGCGGTGACCGTCGCGTCGGTCGGGTCATCGAGCAGGTGTGGCGCGACGGCGCCCGCTTCGACGGCTGGAGCGAGCACTTCTCCTACGACCGCTGGATCGCCGCCACCGAGAGCGCCCTCGCCGGGACCGGTGTCGACCTCGAGTGGTTCACCACCCGGGAGCGGGCGTACGCCGAGGTCCTGCCCTGGGACCACCTCGACTCCGGGCTCGACAAGGACTGGCTCTGGCAGGACTGGGAGGACGCCCTCGACCCTGACTCGATCGACGTCGAGGACTGTCGCTGGACGCCCTGCTACGACTGCGGTGTGTGCCCGGAGATGGGCACCGACATCCAGATCGGCCCGACGGGGCAGTCGTTGCTGCCCCTCTCGGTGGTTTAGACCGGGAACCAGACATTACGGATCTGGCGCTGACGCGCCGGTCCGCAACTGAGTACTTTCCGAGGCAGCGGTGATCCTGGCGGACGCCGCCCGGATCCGGGGATCCGCCCGGTCCGGCGTCCTCCCCGGGAGTGCCCAGATGAAGATCCTCAGCCGCAAGACCCTCGCCGCGACAGCCGTCGCGGGTGCGATCGTCCTGACCACCATGTCGGCCACGACGGCCAGCGCCGGCGCGGCCGCGGGCCTGTCCGCGAAGCGCGCCACGACGCTCACCACCACACCGATCCTCCCGTTCCAGATCGCGTTCCGGGGGAGCACGCTGCACTACACGGACGGGTTCACCGGCACCATCCACAAGATCACCCCGAGTGGTGAGGTGGAGGTGGCCAGCGCGCCGGGCGGCATCGACGGGGTGGAGTTCTCCCAGGACGGCAAGACGATGGCCTTCGCGGGCGGCTCCGAGAAGGGGGGCCTGCTGACCCTCAGGCGGGCCGGGCACCCCGACGTCGTGGCTGACCTCGGCCAGTACGAGCAGACGGTCAACCCCGACCGGAACATCACCTACGGGATCACCAAGGGCGGCAACCAGTGCGCCCGCGACTTCCTCTCGGCCGCGTCGGGTCTCCCCGCGACGTACAAGGGCGCCAAGGACTCGCACGCCTACCAGGTGGCGGCCCTGCCCCACGGTGCGTTCGCCGTCGCCGAGGCCGGTGGCAACGCGATCCTCAAGGTGACTGCCAAGGGCGTCATCTCGGTCCTGTCCCTGCTCCCGCGACAGCCGCACAAGTTCACGGCTGCCGAGGCGCAGGCACTGGATGCACCGAGCTGCATCGTGGGAGTGACCTACGCCTTCGAGGCCGTGCCCACCGACGTGGAGGTCGGCAAGAACGGCCGGCTCTGGGTCACCACGCTCGCCGGCGGCCCGGAAGGACCTCAGCTCGGTGCGCGGGGCAAGGTGTACACCATCGAGCGCTGGGGTAAGGCGACACAGTTCGCCAAGGGCCTGCTGGGTGCCACCAACCTCGCCGTCGCGAGCAGCGGCAAGATCTACGTGACCGAGCTCTTCAACGGGCGGGTCGCGGCGGTCTCCAAGACCGGCCACGTCTCGACGGCTATCCCGATCAAGGGGTCTCCGGTGTCGGTCGAGGTGAAGGACGGCCACATCTACGTCGGCCTGCTCGGTGACGTCAACTTCGAGACGGGTGAGGTCAAGTCACCCGGCAAGATCTACCGCTTCTAGAGGTCAGGCGGTGGCGCGTCCGGCACGCTCGAGCTCGTCCTCGACGTACGCCGGGCGCGACACCGCCAGCCCGAGCAGCAGCTGGGGGACCGTGAGCACGAGCAGGACCAGCAACGGCACCGTCCAGCCGCCGGAGAGGTCGTGCAGCAGCCCGACCCCGAACGGCCCGGTGCCGGCGATCAGGTAGCCGGTCGACTGGGCGAACCCCGAGAGCGCCGCCGTCCCGGGCGCCGTCCGGGCCCGCAGCCCGATCAGGGTGAGGATGAGCGGGAAGGTGGTGGTCCCGATGCCGACCAGCACGGCCCAGGCGACGGCCCCGGCGTGCGGCGCGAGGATCAGGCCGACGTACCCGATCGGGTAGCAGCCCATCAGCACGCAGATCAGGGTCGCCTGGTTGCTGGTCCGGGCCACCAGCGACGGGATCAGGAACGAGAGCGGGATGCTCACCCCGGTGATCACCCCCAGCAGGAGACCGGCGGTGTGGGCCGAGAAGCCGGCGTCCTGGTAGAGCTCGGCGAACCAGCCGAAGATCGAGTAGGCCTGCAACGACTGCAGCCCGAAGAACAGCGCCATCAGCCAGCCCAGGCGCGTGCGGGCCACGGCCAGCAGGCCCACGCGCTCCTGGCCGGGTTCCTGCTCCGGTCGCCGGTCCCGCGCGACCAGCAGCAGCCACGGGACCGCCGCGATCCCGGCGGTGAAGGCCCACGCCAGCAGACCGGTGCGCCAGCCGTCCCCGGCCTCGCTGATCGGGACGGTCAGCACCGAGGCCGAGGTCAGCCCGATGGCGAGCGCCGTCGAGTAGATCGAGGTCATCAGGCCGACCCGGTCGGGGAAGTGCAGCTTGACCAGGGAGGGGAGGAGCACGTTGGCCGTCGCCATCCCGGCCAGCGCCAGGAGCGACAGGGCCAGGAAGACGGGCACGCTCGAGGTGGCCGCGCGACCGGCGAGCCCGCCGACGACGCACAGCAGGGCCACGAAGGTCACCCGGTGGAGACCGACGGCTCGGGACAGGCGGGGGGCCAAGGCGCCGAAGACGGCGAAGGCGAGGACCGGCAGCGAGGTCAGCACCCCGGTCTCGGTGGTGGTCATGTCCAGGCCGTCGGTGATCTCCCCGAGCACCGGCCCGACGCTGACGGCGGCCGGACGCAGGTTGAAGGCCAGCACCACGATCCCGAGGACGACCAGGCCGCGCTGCGCGGGGGTGCTCGTCGGGGTGCTCACCGAGGCATCCTGCCCGAGAGCCGGTTCGCGGTGCCGACGGGGTGTCGGTGCGGGCTGGCAGGATCACCACATGCGGGAAGTCACCGGGGTGCAGCGCCGTGCGCGGATGGCCACACGGCACGCGCTCGCCACCCGGGCCGGCTCGGTCGAGCAGGTGGTGGAGCAGATGACCTGCCTGCACGCCACCGAGCCCGCCAGCGTCTATCTCTCCGCCTTCGCGCGGGCGGAGTGCACCCCGGACGACATCGACCGGGCGCTCCACGTGGACCGCACGGTCGTGAAGCAGCTCGCCATGCGGCGCACGATGTTCGTCTTCCCGCGCGACCTGCTGCCGGCCGCGTGGGGGAGCGCGTCCGACCGCGTGCACCGGCAGCTGCGGGCGCGGCTCGCCAAGGAGGCAGAGAGCAACGGCCTCGCCGCGCGTGGTGAGGAGTGGGTCGACCGGATGCTGCGCGAGGTGCTCGACTCCCTGGCCACGGACGGTCCCGCGACGACCGCCCAGCTGCGCGAGCGGATCCCGCTGCTGGGCCAGCGCCTGGAGATCAGCCCGGGCAAGTCCTACGGGGGCAGCTTCCCGGTGGCGTCCCGGGTGTTGAGCACGCTCGGCGCGACCGGCGCGGTGATGCGCGGGACCAACCAGGGCGACTGGCACACGTCACGACCGCTCTGGACGCTGACCGGGGACTGGCTCGGGGAGACGCCGAACCCGGCCGACCCGGCCGATGGCTACCGGGAGCTGGTCGAGCGCTGGCTGCGCACCTTCGGTCCCGGCACCGAGGCCGACCTGGTGTGGTGGCTGGGCGCGACCAAGGGGGTCGTACGCCGGGCGCTGGACGAGCTCGACACGGTGGAGGTGGGCCTCGACGGGGCCACGGGCCACGTGCTGCCCGACGACGTGGACGACGTCCCGGACCAGGAGCCCTGGGCGGCCCTGCTGCCCGTGCTCGACCCGACCACCATGGGGTGGAAGCAGCGCGGCTTCTACCTCGCCGAGGACGACGTCCCGCACATCTTCGACCGCAACGGCAACGCCGGCACCACCGCCTGGTGGGACGGCCGCATCGTCGGCTCGTGGGTGCAGGATCCCGACGGGCTCGTGTCCGTGGTCCTGCTGCGCGACGTCGGCGAGGAGGGCACCCGGGCGCTCGAGGCCGAGGCCGCGCGCCTGACCGCGTGGCTCGCGGGCAAGCGCATCGGCACCGTCTACCCGTCGCCCCTGATGAAGTCCGCGCAGATGCCCGCGTAAGCCCGGCGGGAGGGCCACCGAAGCCGTAGCGTGCGGGCATGCCCGCTCTCGAGACCTCCCCGCGGACCTCCCGGACCCACGACGTGGTCGTCGTCGGCGGATGTGGACACGTCGGCCTGCCGCTGGCGATCGCTTTCGCCGACCGCGGTCTCGACGTCGGCATCTACGACGTCAACGAGGCGGCGGTGAAGCTGGTCGGGATGGGCGAGCTCCCCTTCCAGGAGGCCGGTGCGGCACCGGTGCTGCAGCGGGTGCTCGAGGCCGGAAGGCTCACCGCCAGCACCGACCCCTCGATCATCGCCGAGGCCGACGCGGTGGTCGTCGTGATCGGCACCCCGGTCGACGAGCACCTCAACCCCAACCCCCACGCGGTCACCCGGGCCCTCGCCGGCGCCGCCCACCAGTTCCGTGACGGGCAGCTGCTGGTGCTGCGGAGCACCGTCTACCCCGGCGTGACCAAGGGGGTCGAGCGGATGTTCGCCGACCTCGGGATCGCGGTCGACGTCGCCTTCTGTCCCGAGCGCATCGCCGAGGGCAAGGCGATGGAGGAGCTGTTCACGCTGCCGCAGATCGTCTCGGGCCGGACCCAGGAGGTGCGCGACCGGGCCGCCACCCTGTTCCGGTCGCTCACCGCGTCGATCGTGGAGCTGGAGCCCGAGGAGGCCGAGCTGGCGAAGCTGTTCACGAACTCCTGGCGCTACATCAAGTTCGCCGCCGCCAACCAGTTCTACGTCATGGCCAACGACCACAACCTCGACTTCGACCGCATCCGCACCGCGCTCGCCCACGACTACCCACGGGCCGCGGACATGCCGGGGGCGGGTTTCGCGGCGGGGCCGTGCCTGCTCAAGGACACGATGCAGCTGGCCGCGTTCACCGACAACTCGTTCGTGCTCGGGCACGCCGCGATGCTCGTCAACGAGGGGCTGCCGCTCTACATGGTCTCCCACCTCGAGAAGGAGCACGACCTCGAGAACCTGCGGGTCGGCATCCTCGGGATGGCGTTCAAGGGGGAGAGTGACGACATCCGCTCGAGCCTGTCCTACAAGCTCAAGCGGATCCTGGAGTTCCGGTCCCGCGAGGTGCTGTGCACCGATCCCTACGTCACCGTCGACCCGTCGCTGGTGCCGCTCGAGCGGGTGCTGGCCGAGTGCGACCTGCTGGTGGTCGGCGCGCCCCACAAGGCCTACCGCGAGATCCGGACGGACCTGCCGGTGGTCGACGTGTGGAACCTGCGTGGGGAGGGGAGCGCCGTATGAGCCTCGGTGTCTCGGTCGTGATCCCGGCGTACAACGAGGGCGCGGAGATCATCCCCGTGCTCGAGCGGATCATGGAGGCGGTGGAGTCCGACGTCGAGGTGATGGTGGTCGTCGACTTCCCCGAGGACACCACGGTGCCGGTGGTCGAGGCGTTCGCGGCGCGTGACCCGCGCTTCCGGGTCGTGGTCAACACCTATGGCCGCGGACCGGCGAGCGCCATCCGCTACGGCATCGACCAGGTGACCAAGCCCGTCGTCGTCGTCACGATGGCGGACGGGAGCGACGACCCCCGCCAGATCGACCCCCTGGCGCGACTCGTGGAGCGGGGCGTCGTCGTGGCGGCCGCCTCCCGCTACAGCTCGGGTGGCCAACAGGTCGGTGGGCCCTTGTTCAAGGGACTCCTGTCGCGCAGCGCGGGGCGGAGCCTGGGGCTCCTCGGCCGCGTCGGCACCAACGACGCCACCAACAGCTTCAAGGCCTTCAACACCGAGTTCGTCCGCGAGGTCGGGATCCACAGCCGCAGCGGCTTCGAGATCGGCCTCGAGCTCACGGCCAAGGCGCGGCGGCTGCGCCTGCCGGTCGCCGAGATACCGACGATCTGGCTCAACCGGACGTTCGGCGAGTCCAACTTCCAGCTCAAGGCGTGGGTCCCGAAGTACCTCCGCTGGTACCGCTTCGCCTTCGGGCCGCGCCTGACCCTCGAGGAGGTCACGCGCCAGGCGGCGCGGATCGCGCAGCTCAACATCGACTCCGACGCAGGACCGAGGTCCACATGAGCACCGACACCGAGAAGGTCCTGGTCTCCGGCTCCGCCGGCTTCATCGGGGGGTACGTCGTGGAGGAGCTGCTCAGTCGCGGCTACCACGTCGTCGGGATCGACAACTACTCGAAGTACGGGCCGGTCGTGAAGTCCTACGACAGCCACCCCGACTACGACTTCGTCGAGGACGACGCGCGCGACGTGGACCTGATGACCAGGCTGCTCGCCGACTGCGACCACTTCGTCGCCGGGGCCGCCCTGATCGGCGGCATCTCCTACTTCCACGCCTACGCCTACGACCTCCTGGCCACCAACGAGCGCATCATGGCCTCGCAGTGCGACGCCGCGATCGCGGCGCGTCGCCGTGGCCGGCTCCAGAAGGTCACCTACCTGTCCAGCTCGATGGTCTTCGAGTCCACCGACCACTGGCCGTCCCGGGAGGGCGACGAGCGCCGGATCCCGCCGCCGCTGTCGTCGTACGGCTTCCAGAAGCTGGCCGTCGAGTACTTCGCCAAGGCGGCGTGGGACCAGTACCAGCTGCCCTACACGATCGTCCGCCCGTTCAACTGCGTCGGCGTCGGCGAGGGCCGCGCGCTCGGGGACGTCGAGGTCGACTCGGGCAACGTCAAGCTGGCGATGAGCCACGTGGTGCCCGACCTCGTGCAGAAGGTGGTCAAGGGCCAGGACCCGCTGCACATCCTCGGCGAGGGCCAGCAGATCCGTCACTACACCTACGGCGGCGACCTCGCGCGCGGCATCGTCGAGTGCATGAGCCAGCCGGCCGCGCACAACGAGGACTTCAACATCTCCACCGCCGAGTCGACGAGCGTGCGCGAGCTGGCGACGGTGATCTGGCGCAAGATCAAGGGCGAGGCGCCGCTGTCGCTGGTGAGCGACCCGGCCTACGAGTACGACGTGCAGAAGCGCGTTCCCGACGTGGAGAAGAGCAAGCAGGTCCTCGGGTTCGAGTGCACGACCTCGCTCGACGAGATGCTCGACGAGGTCATCCCGTGGGTGACCCAGGCCGTGCACGACGGCCGCCTGTAGGCCTCACCGGGCCGTGCTGGGTCGTCCGACCAGGAAGGCCTGGGCGCCCAGGACGCGCCAGGCGAGCGGGAACCTCAGGTAGAGCCGCACCAGCCCGGGTCCGCTCGGCAGTCGACTCTTCGTCGTGTAGGGCAGGAACCGGGGGATGCTCAGCTCGACGTCGAAGCCGGTGGCCGCGAACGCCTCCGCCAGCGCCCGGTCGTCGACCGGGGTGATGTGGTCGAAGAACATCCAGTAGTCGCGAGCGCAGTAGCGGACGTTGGGCTGCAGCACGAGGAGCCGGCCGTCCGGCCGCAGGACGCGCCTCGCCTCGAGCAGGGTCGAGACGATCACCTCGCGCGTGACGTGCTCGAAGAAGTTGCTGATGAACACGCGGTCGACGGACGCGTCCGCGAGGTGGGTCAACGCGTCGGAGCGGCACACCACCGCCTCGACACCCGGGGCGGCGCGCAGGAGGACGTCGGGGTTGAGGTCGACGGCCAGCCTGCGTGCGGCCTCGATGTTGTTGATGAACTCGCAGTGGCCGGCGGCGATGTCGAGGACGGTCGCGCTCCTCGGCACCCACGTCTGGAAGAAGTCCGAGCAGAGCACCTTCCAGAGATCGGTGCGCTGGACCTCCGCGTTCCCGAAACGGTTGGCGTAGAGGGCCCGCAGGTCGTCGGACTCCGAGGTCATGTTTCCCATCCTAGGGTCAGGAAGATCCAGATTTCGGGACAATGCTGGCCATAGACTCCGGGGGTTCAGCCCTCGAGGAGACGCCCGGAGGCGCCAGGTGAGTCACCGGAGCGTTCGCTCTCTGTTCCCTGCGCCGGTGCTGGTCGCAGGGGGCGTGCTCGTGGCGGCCACGGCCTACCTGACCTGGCTGGCCAGCCGACTCTGGTTCGTGCAGGACGACTGGTCCTTCCTGCTCCACCGCAGCGTGACCGGTCCCGCGGACCTCCCCCTGCTCGAGGCGCACAGCGACCACTGGGTCACGCTGCCGATCCTCGTCTACCGGTCCCTGTTCGGCGTGTTCGGGATGCATCACTACCTGCCCTACGCACTGGTGAACATCGCGCTGCACGTCGTCGTGTGCGTGCTCCTCGCGGTGCTGCTCCGGCGTACCGGTGCCGATGCCTGGGTGTGCGTGCTCGCGCTGACCTCGATGGCGTTCATGGGCCCGGGTGCCCTCGACATCCTCTGGGACTTCCAGATGACGCTGCTCGGGCCGGTGGCGCTGGGCCTGGCTGCTCTGCTGGTGGTGGACTCGGACGAGGAACCTCGCCGGCTGCCGTGGGCGGCCTGGGGGCTCCTGGTGCTGGCGCTGATGTGCTCGGGGACCGGAGTGGTCATGGTCGCCTTCGTGGCGACGTACACCCTGATGCGGCGAGGACTCCGCGCCGCGCTCACCGTCGCGGTGCTGCCGGCAGCGGTCTTCCTGGCCTGGTACGTCCCCTACGGCCGCACCGACACGTCCATCCCCACGGTCCCGCTCGGCCGCATCCTGCCGTTCGTCCTCAAGGGCACCACGAACCTCTGGTACGCCGTGATCCCCGTCCCCGGCCTCGGGGTGGCCGTCCTGCTGGCGGGCATCCTGGCGGCGGTGTTCGGCCGCAACCTCCCGCCACGACTGCGGATGCTCGCGGCGGCGGGCCTCGCCGCGCTGGCCTTCGACTACCTGCTGCTGGCGGTGACGCGAGGCGGCAGGGGACTGGACGCGGCCCTGCTGGCGCGCTACCTGTACCCGGCGCTCGTGCTGACCCTGCCGGCCGTGGCCGCCGTGCTCCAGGTCGTGTGGTCCGCCCTGTCGCGTCTCGCCCTGCTGCGCACCGGTGTCTGGATCTGCCTGGCCCTGCTCGTCACGACCTTCGGCGTGGCGGACTTCCACCGCATGGGCGTCCAGCTCCGGGACGACGCCCGCGGCCTGCCGGCCCGCGCCGTCGCGGCGAGCGCGATGGTGCAGCGCGGGGACCGGCTGCTGAGCGACGAGGTCGACCGCGAGAACGCACCGGACCTCGACACGGCCGCGCTGGGCCGTGCCGACGTACGACGGGCCCTGCCGGACCTCGTCCCCGGGCCCCAGGCCGTGCTGGACACCGCGGCGAACCTGAAGGTCGGCGTCTCGACCGAGCCGCTCGCCGTGGCCCCCGCGAGCTGTCCGGCGGGGGGAGGCCCCGGGACCGTCGTCCTCGCGCCCTCCGGCCCCGGTGGGGGACAGGTCCGGCTCGCCGTCTCCGGGCACCACCTCGTCACGAGCCTCACTGTCGGAGACCGTCGGAGCGCCGAGGTCACGTGGGACGTCCAGCCGGGTGTGCCCGTCTACGTGGGCACCACCCAGGGAAACGCCAGCCTGAGGGTCGTCGTTCCCCGCGGCTCGGTGAGGTCGTGCTCCGACGGGGGCAGCGACGACTGAGGCGGGCCCGGTCACGGGTAGGGTCGGCGGGTGCGTGAACAGCCCGAGCAGCAGGCACCGCCGGTGCAGCGGCTGCGCCTCCGCTACGCCAAGCGCGGGCGGCTCCGGTTCACCAGCCACCGTGACTTCAGCCGTGCGTTCGAGCGCGCGGTCTTCCGGGCGCGGATCCCGATGGCCTACTCGTCCGGGTTCAACCCGCACCCGCGCATCTCCTACATGGGCGCCGCGCCCATGGGATCGGCCAGCGAGGCGGAGTACGTCGAGATCGCCCTGGCCGAGGTGATCGACCCGGCGCGCGCCCACGCCGACATCGACGAGGCGCTGCCCGACGGGCTTGACGTGATCGAGGTCGTGGTCAGCGCCACCGGGTCATTGGCCGACCGGCTGGAGGGCTCCCGGTGGCGGATGACGCTCATCGACACAGCGGTCGACGAGGCCTCCCGAGCGGTCGAGGCACTGCTCGCCACGGACGAGGTGATCGTCGAGCGGATGACCAAGAAGGGCATGCGCAGCTTCGACGCCCGGGCGGCCATCGCGTCAGTGGCCGTCGCAGAACCGCGGCCCGACGAGACGTCGTGTGCGATACTCGACGTGGTCTTGCGACACGGCTCGCCGTCCGTGAGACCCGACGACGTACTCGCCGCTCTTCACGAAACCTCCGGTCTTCGCGTCACCGCCGCTCTCCAGCAGCGGTTGGCACAGGGGCCTCTGGATCATGGGGACGGCACGGTGGGGGATCCATTGGCACCCGACCGCGACGCGGCTGGTCAGTGAAGGTGACAGATTCACTGACGTGACGGCCCAGCGACCGCGGCTGGTTCCGGAGGACGACCCGCTCGACGCGAAAGCGCGGGGGATGTCGCCGCCGACCGAAGGCTTTCGGTGCACGCCCGCAGTGGATCCTCGCCGCGTCGTGCGCCCTACCAGCACCGTCGCCAGGCCTGAGCCGGACGACGTGCACGAGGAGCTCACCAGTGCTCGACAACGACCCGCACAACACCGACAACGACGAGACCGGCACCACCGAGGCCGGCGGCAGGGCCGCCTCCGCCCCGCCCGACACGCCCGAGACCGTCGCTGAGTCTCCCGCCGAGAAGCCGGCCCGCAAGACCGCGGCCAAGAAGGCCGCCAAGGCGCCCGCCAAGAAGGCCGCCGCGAAGAAGACCACGGCCAAGAAGGCCGCCAAGACCGCAGCGAGCGACGAGGCCCCGGTCGTGCCCTCCGAGACCGGCGACGCGCCGGCCGTCCAGGCGTCCCCCGACGCGGACCGGACGGGTGAGGCGAGCCAGGACGGCCCCGGCCCGGAGCACGCCGGCGAGGCCCCCACCGAGAAGCCGAAGAAGAAGGCGGCCGCGCGCAAGCGGACGACCAAGACCGCGGCCCGCGCCGAGGCTCCCGAGACCGGCGGCGTCGAGACCACGGGCACGGGCACCGAACCGGCCACCGAGGACGCCGCTCCGGCCGCCGCCCCGATGGTGCTGTTCAAGGCCCCCGAGCCCACCACGGCGCCCCGCAAGCGCACCACCCGCAAGGTGACCTCCGCCAAGGCCGGGACGTCGGCCGGGGAGACCTCCACCGGGAGCGACTCCGGCCAGGCCCGCGCGGACGCCCCCACCACCGACACCGACTCGCCGACCGACTCCGGTGACACCACGTCCGACGCGAGCAGCGAGGGCAGCGGCGCCGAGGGCGACGACCGCGAGGGTCGCAGCGGCGGCGGTCGCGGCCGCAACCGGTCCGGCCAGGGCGGACGTGGCCAGGGCGGTCGTGGCCAAGGTGGTCGCGGGAAGGCCTCCGACTCCGACGACGCCGACGACACGACCGACTCCGAGGACGACCAGGACGACTCCGACGACGGCAGCGACGGCGAGGGCGGCGCACGGCGCCGCCGGCGCCGCGGTGGTCGTCGTCGCCGCAAGCCCTCCGACGGCAGCGACTCCGACGACAGCGACGACCAGTCCGACGACGCGGACGACTCCGGTGATGACTCGGGCGACTCCGACGACGACAACGAGGCAGGCGGCTCGCGCCGTCGCCGGCGCCGTCGTCGTCCGGGCGAGGACGGCAACGGCTCCGGTGACCCGGACAACACCGTCACCAGGGTGCGCAAGCAGCGCAACCCCGAGGACGAGATCACCAGCATCGGCGGCTCGACCCGGCTCGAGGCCAAGAAGCAGCGTCGTCGTGAGGGTCGCGAGGCCGGTCGTCGGCGGGCCCCCATCGTCAGCGAGGCCGAGTTCCTCGCGCGCCGCGAGGCGGTCGACCGCGTCATGGTCATCCGCCAGAAGGAGGACCTGACCCAGATCGGCGTCCTCGAGGACAAGGTGCTCGTGGAGCACTACGTCGCCCGCGAGTCGCAGACCTCGCTGATCGGCAACGTCTACCTCGGTCGCGTGCAGAACGTGCTGCCCTCCATGGAGGCGGCGTTCATCGACATCGGCAAGGGCCGCAACGCGGTGCTCTACGCCGGCGAGGTCAACTGGGCCGCGGTCGGCCACAAGGACGGCCAGCAGCGCAAGATCGAGTCGGTGCTGTCCTCGGGCCAGACGATCCTGGTGCAGGTCAGCAAGGACCCCGTCGGCCACAAGGGCGCTCGTCTCACCGGGCAGGTGAGCCTCCCCGGCCGCTTCCTGGTCTACGTGCCCGACGGAAACACCTCCGGCATCTCCCGCAAGCTGCCCGACACCGAGCGCAACCGGCTCAAGACCCTCCTCAAGGAGATCGTCCCGAACACCGCCGGCGTCATCGTGCGCACCGCGGCCGAAGGTGCCTCCGAGGAGGAGCTCACCCTCGACGTCGAGCGGTTGACCGCGCGCTGGGCCGACATCGAGGAGAAGGTCAAGGCCGGCAAGTCGCCGCAGCTGCTGTACGGCGAGCCCGACCTCACCCTCAAGGTCGTCCGCGACCTGTTCACCGAGGACTTCGGCAAGCTGATCGTCCAGGGTGACGACGCCTGGGACCTCGTCGACAACTACGTCTCGCACGTCGCCCCCGACCTGCAAGACCGCCTGGAGCGCTTCGAGCCCGGCGAGAACGGCAAGGACCTGTTCGCCACCTACCGCGTGGACGAGCAGATCTCGAAGGGCCTCGACCGCAAGGTGTGGCTGCCCTCGGGCGGCTCGCTGGTGATCGACCGCACCGAGGCGATGACGGTCGTCGACGTCAACACCGGCAAGTTCACCGGCTCCGGGGGCAACCTCGAGGAGACGGTCACCAAGAACAACCTCGAGGCCGCCGAGGAGGTGGTGCGTCAGCTCCGCCTCCGCGACATCGGCGGCATCATCGTCATCGACTTCATCGACATGGTCCTCGAGTCCAACCGCGACCTGGTCCTGCGCCGCCTGGTGGAGTGCCTCGGCCGCGACCGGACCCGCCACCAGGTGGCGGAGGTGACCTCGCTCGGCCTGGTCCAGATGACGCGCAAGCGCATCGGCACCGGCCTGGTCGAGGCCTTCAGCACCGACTGCGAGGCCTGCAAGGGCCGCGGCCTGGTGGTGCACGAGCACCCCGTCGAGCCCGGCACCGGCCCCGACGACAACGACGACTCCCGGGGCCGCGGTCGCGGTCGTGGTGGTCGCAACCGCGGCGGCCGCAGCGAGAGCGGCGGCAACGGCGGAAGCGGCGGCAACGGCGGCAATGGCGGCAATGGCGGCAACGGCCATGGCGGCGGCAACGGCGGGGGAGCAGCGGCCAAGCCGTCCCCGGCCGACCTCGCCAAGTCGCGGCCGCAGGAGAAGCCGGCCGACGACTCCGCCGACGACTCCGCCGACGACTCCGCCGACGCAAACGGCTCCGAGGAGCCCACTGCCGACGTCAGCCCTCAGGGCGAGGACGCGGCCGACACGTCGCCGAAGAAGCAGCCGCAGAGGTCACGGCAGACCTCACGGCGGACCTCACCCGAGCAGGAGGCGCCCGAGTCGGCTCCTCAGGACGACGCCCAGGGCGAGACCAGCGTGGCGGTGCCCGACGAGCCGACCGTCGACCAGAACGTCATCGGGCGACCCACCGGCACCAGGCCCGAGCCCCAGGACGTCCCCTCCGAGTCGGCCGAGGACCCCGCACCGGTCGAGCCGGCCGCGCCGGAGGCACCGCGCGTGGTCACCAGCACCCGCCGGCGTACGGCGCGACGCCCGGCCGGTCCGCCGACCGGCCTCGGTGACGCGGCCCCGACCTCCGGAGCAGGACGGGAGGCGCTGCCCTCGGCCGAGCCGCTCGACATCCCGGTGGAGCCCGCGTCAGCGGGTCACGCACCCCCGGCCGAGCCCGACCCCCGGGTCGAGGACAGGGACGTGGACAGCGACGTGGATGGTGACGAGAACGGTGACGACACCGGCGAGGACGGCGGCAACGGCTTCTCGATGTCGCACGTCCCGGTCAAGCGCAAGGGCTCGCGCAAGCGGTGATGACCAGCGTTCCGGTGCCGGCTGCTGCGCAGGTCATGGACCCGTTTTGACCCTGCGCCCGCCGAACCCGTAAAGTTGACCCTCGGTGTGCTCACGCACGCCCAACCATCTGCGCGGACCGCGCCCCCCTGCACGTCTGGGGTGGCGAGTGCGCCGACGCAGACCAAGACTTTTTCAACGTTTGTGACCCGAGGAGAGTGAGTCCGCCGTGTACGCAGTTGTGCGCGCTGGCAGCAAGCAGCAGAAGGTTGCTGTGGGCGATGTCATCGAGATCGACAAGATCGAGACCGGTGTCGGTGAGTCGTTCACCCTTCCCGTGGTCATGGTCGTGGACGGCGAGAAGGTCACCGCGACCGGGCTCGACCAGGCCGGAGTGACCGTCGAGGTCCTCGGCGCCACCAAGGGCCCCAAGATCGTCATCCAGAAGTACAAGAACAAGACCGGCTACAAGAAGCGCCAGGGTCACCGCCAGAAGTACACCCAGGTCAAGGTCACCGACATCAGCGTCTGACTCCGGTCAGCATTCACCTCAAGGACAGCTCATGGCTCACAAAAAGGGTGCAGCGTCGACCAAGAACGGTCGCGACTCCAACTCCCAGCGCCTCGGCGTGAAGCGCTACGGCGGCCAGCTCGTCAACGCCGGCGAGATCATCGTCCGCCAGCGAGGCACCCACTTCCACCCGGGCAGCGGCGTCGGCCGCGGCGGTGACGACACCCTGTTCGCGCTGATCGCGGGCAACGTGGAGTTCGGCACCAAGCGTGGTCGCCGGGTCGTCAACATCGCGCCGGCCGGGGAGTAGCACTTCTCGATCGGTCACTGATCCACCAACGAGGGCGTTCCTGAGACCATCGGGAGCGCCCTTCGTGCTTCTCTGAGTTCCGGTGGTCGAGCAACGGGCGCCAGCGCGTGTCTCGACACCATCCCTTGTTCTGGAAAGGACGCTTCGATGGCAGTGCCCACGTTCGTCGACCGCGTGACGCTGCACATCGTCGCCGGCCGCGGAGGCAACGGGGTGGCCTCGGTGCACCGCGAGAAGTTCAAGCCGCTCGGGGGACCCGACGGCGGCAACGGCGGCCCCGGCGGCTCGGTGATCCTGCGCGTGGACCCCGACGTCACCACGCTGATCGACTACCACCACAAGGCCCAGCGCACCGCGACCCACGGCGGCCACGGCGCCGGCGGCCACCGCAACGGGGCCCACGGCGAGGACCTGGTGCTGCCGGTGCCGGACGGCACCGTCGTCACCGACGAGACCGGAGAGGTGCTGGCCGACCTGGTCGGGCCCGGCACCGAGATCGTCATCGCCCAGGGCGGCCGCGGCGGGCTCGGCAACGCCGCGCTGGCCTCGGGCAAGCGCAAGGCTCCCGGCTTCGCCCTGCTCGGCGAGCCCGGCGACGACCTCATCGTCCACTTCGAGCTCAAGGTCGTCGCGGACGTCGGCCTGGTGGGCTTCCCCAGCGCCGGCAAGTCCAGCCTGATCGCCGCCCTCTCGCGAGCGCGTCCCAAGATCGCCGACTACCCGTTCACCACGCTGGTGCCCAACCTCGGCGTCGTGAAGGCCGGCGACACCACCTTCACCGTCGCGGACGTGCCGGGCCTGATCGAGGGGGCGAGCGAGGGCCGCGGACTGGGTCACGACTTCCTGCGCCACATCGAGCGCTGCGCTGCCATCGTGCACGTCGTCGACCTCGCCACGATGGAGCCCGGACGCAACCCGCTGGGCGACCTCGAGGTGATCGAGCAGGAGCTCCAGCGCTACGGCGGGCTCGAGGACCGGCCGCGGCTGGTCGCGCTCAACAAGGTCGACGTGCCCGACGGTCGCGACATGGCCGACCTCGTCACCGAGGACATCGAGGCGCGCGGCTGGAGGGTGTTCGCGGTGAGCGCGTCCAGCCACGAGGGCCTGCGCGAGCTGATGTTCGCCATGGCCGGGATCGTGGCCACCCGTCGCGCCGAGGAGCCCGCCAAGGAGTCGACCCGCATCGTGCTGCGTCCCCGGTCCCTCAACGGCGGCACCGAGTTCACCATCAAGGAGACCGGCGAGGGCTGGCGCGTGCGCGGCGAGAAGCCCGAGCGCTGGATCCGGCAGACCGACTTCGGCAACGAGGAGGCCGTCGGGTTCCTCGCCGACCGGCTCAACCGGCTCGGCGTCGAGACCAGGCTGGTCGAGATGGGCGCCGTCGAGGGCGATCCGGTGCTCATCGGCGACCCCGCCAACGCCGTCGTCTTCGACTTCAAGCCCGGCATCGACGCGGGGGCCCAGATGCTGGGTCGCCGTGGCGAGGACGAGCGTCTGCGCGAGGACCGGCCGGCGGCCGACCGCCGCCGCTCGATCGACGAGCTGATGCCCGAGCGCAGCGAGACCGAGACGCGGGCCGACGTGGCCCGCCGCCTCGACCGCAGTACGACGGAGTCCGACCTCGAACCCGAGGCGGAACCCGGCGAGGGCTTCGTCACCGGCACGGGCACGTTCGCCACCGACGGTGAGGACGAGGACCACGCATGACCCGGGAGGCCGTCGCCGGCGCCGCGCGGGTCGTGGTGAAGGTCGGGTCGTCGTCGCTGACGTCCGCGGCGGGCGGGATCGACCCGGAGCACGTCCGGCACCTGGTCGACAGCCTGGCCGGGGTGCGGGAGCGGGGCGCCGACCTGGTGCTGGTGTCGTCGGGTGCCATCGCCGCGGGCCTGTCGCCGCTGGCGTTCAAGCGCCGCCCGCGTGACCTGGCCCGGCAGCAGGCGGCGGCCTCGGTCGGGCAGGGCCTGCTGGTGCACCGCTACACCGAGGAGTTCGCCCGGCACGACCAGGTGACCGGCCAGGTGCTGCTCACCCTCGACGACGTGACCCGGCGCAGCCACTACCGCAATGCCCAGCGCACCTTCGAGAAGCTGCTCGAGCTCGGGGTGGTGCCGATCGTCAACGAGAACGACACGGTGGCCACCACGGAGATCCGGTTCGGCGACAACGACCGGCTCGCGGCCCTGGTCGCCCACCTCGTGCACGCGGACCTGCTGGTGCTGCTCTCCGACGTCGAGGGGCTCTACGACGCACCGCCCGGCCTGGCCACCAGCCAGGTGATCGAGGAGGTGACCGACGGCAGCGAGCTCGAGGGCATCCGCGTGGGTCGAGCGGGGGAGTCCGGTGTCGGCACCGGTGGGATGCAGACCAAGCTCGAGGCGGCCCGGATCGCGACCGGTGCCGGGATCCCGGTGGTGCTCACCGACATGGCCCACGCCCGTGAGGCCCTGGCCGGCGAGGACACCGGCACGCTGTTCCACCCCACCGGCCGGCGCCGCCCCAGCCGGTTGCTGTGGCTGGCGCACGCCACCCAGGCCAAGGGCCGCGTCGTGCTCGACGAGGGGGCCGTGCGGGCCGTGACGGAGCGTCGCGCCTCGCTGCTGCCGGCCGGCATCACCGGCGTGGCCGGCGGGTTCGCCGCCGGTGACCCGGTCGACCTCGTCGACGAGCGCGGCCGGGTGGTGGCTCGCGGGCTCGTCAACTTCGACGCCGAGGAGCTGCCCGGCCTCCTCGGCCGGTCCACCCACGACCTGGCCCGCGAGCTCGGAGCGGCGTACGAGCGTGAAGTGGTGCACCGCGACGATCTGATCGTCCTGTGAGTGATCGGCCGAAACTTTTGTCCGTTTCCCTTCGCCGTCCGGGAGGATTCGGGGACACTGGCTGGACCCGGGTGCCCGACCCGGTCCGGTATCAGGGGAGATACGTGGAAAAGGTTCGTCACTGGCACGTGACGTTGACCCTTGGCGGTGAGTCGGCGGAGCCGCTCATCGTCCGTGGGGCCATGCAGCGACTCACCGAGGAACGGCAGTTCCTCGACTCCGTGATCTCCACCGGCGAGTCTGTGGAGATCCAGTTCTGGGACCAGGGCGAGAGCATGCTCGACGTCGCCTCGCTGGCCATGCGCCTGTGGAACGAGCACCGCGACTCCGCCAAGCTCCCCGACTGGGAGGTCGTCGGGCTGGAGATCGTCGAGAAGGACCTGCGCGACCGGCGCAGCAGCTTGGGCCGACGCGCCTGAGGGGTCGGGGCCGGCGCTGGATACGCTTGACCCATGCCGCACTCCGCCTTCACCGAGGTGGCCCTCCGCGCCCGTACGGCGTCCACTGGGCTGGCCCTGGCCACCCGGGCGGCCAAGGACGCAGCGCTCGAGGGCATGGCCGCGGCACTCCTGGCCGACGCGGATGCCATCCTCGCCGCCAACGTGGCGGACCTGGCAGCGGCCGCCGAGCGGGGTACGCCGGAGCACCTGCTCGACCGGTTGCGTCTCGACGCTGGTCGCCTCGCAGCGATGGCCCAGGGACTGCGCGACGTGGCCGGCCTGCCCGACCCGGTCGGCGAGGTCCTGCGTGGGTCGACCCTGGCCAACGGGCTGCAGCTGCGCCAGGTGCGGGTGCCGTTCGGGGTGGTCGGGATCATCTACGAGGCCAGGCCCAACGTCACGGCCGACGCTGCCGGCATCTGCCTCAAGAGCGGCAACGCCGTCCTCCTGCGCGGCTCCTCCAGCGCGCTGCGTTCCAACACCGCCGTCGTCGCGACGCTGCGCCGCGCGGCGGCCGAGGCGGGCCTGCCCGAGGACGTCGTCCAGCTCGTCCCCGGTGAGGGCCACGACTCGGTCAAGGAGCTGATGCGGGCCCGCGGCCTGGTCGACGTGCTCATCCCACGCGGCGGGGCCGGCCTGATCGCCTCGGTGGTCGAGGAGTCGACGGTGCCGGTCATCGAGACCGGGGTCGGCAACTGCCACGTCTACGTCGACTCCGCGGCCGACCTCGACATGGCCGAGCGCGATCGTGCTGAACGCCAAGACCCACCGCACCTCGGTCTGCAACGCCGCCGAGTCCCTGCTGGTGCACGCGGACGTCGCGGCGCAGTTCGTGCCGCGCATCGTGGCCGCCCTCCAGGCGGCCGGTGTCCTGGTCCACGGCGACCCGGTCTTCGCGGCCCAGGACGGGGTGGTCCCGGCGACCGAGGAGGACTGGGGGACGGAGTACCTCGCGCTGGAGATGTCCGCGGCCGTCGTACCCTCCCTCGAGGCTGCCATCGCGCACATCCGCCAGCACTCCTCGTCCCACTCGGACGCGATCGTCACCGACTCCCAGCCGCACGCCCAGCGCTTCGTCGCAGCCGTGGACTCCGCCGCCGTGCTGGTCAACGCGTCCACCCGGTTCACCGACGGCGGTGAGTTCGGCTTCGGCGCGGAGATCGGGATCTCGACGCAGAAGCTGCACGCGCGCGGCCCGATGGGCCTCCCGGAGATGACCTCGACGAAGTACGTCGTCACCGGGGCCGGCCACACCCGGTGAAGCTGTTCTGGCTGACCTTCGGGTTCGGCGCCGTATCCGCGGTCATCCCCGTCTTCAACATGGAGGCCTACATCTCGGTGATGTACGCCAACTACCCCCATCACTCGGCGCTCGGCCTCGCCTTCGTCGGCTCGCTGGGGCAGAACCTCGGCAAGCTGGTCTGGTACTACCTCTCCCTCGGCGCCCTCGACATCCCCTGGCTCAGGAAGCGCCTGGAGACGCCGAAGCGGCAGGCCCAGTTCGAGCGCTGGCGCGGCTACGTCCAGGGGCGACCGGTGATGAGCGGCGTCCTGACCTTCGTCTCCGCCGCTGTCGGCTTCCCCCCGTTCTTCGCCATGGCGATGGTCGCCGGAACCCTCCGGATGAACGTGGTCATCTTCTTCATCGCCGGGCTGGTCGGCCGCACCCTGTTCTTCTGGGCCTGGCTCCTCGGCGTCGGCCTCCTGTTCAACTGAGCGTCTGGAACCAAGGATTGCGACAAGCTCAACCGGCGGCGGTCGGGCCTGGGCGTCCACCCGAGGTTCGGACGAGCTCACCCCGTGATCCGGTCTCCTGGCGGGGTCGCGGAGGGATGCGGATAGGCTGTCGCCCATGCTGAACCTCCTGCTGCTGCCCCTCGAGGCCGAGAAGGGCGCCGGCGCCACGCCGTACGTCATCGGCATCGGTGCACTGGTCATCCTGTTGACCCTGATGGCCGCCCTCCTGGCCTTCGGCAAGGGACGCGAGCACTCCTGAGCGCGACAGCTGCCGGTCCCGTGGAGGACGTCGTCGGCGAGCCCGTGGCCGACCGGTCGCGGCGGCGCGTCGGGGTGATGGGCGGCACCTTCGACCCGATCCACCACGGCCACCTGGTGGCCGCGAGCGAGGTGCAGGCGTGGTTCGACCTCGACGAGGTCGTCTTCGTGCCGACGGGTGAGCCCTGGCAGAAGTCCGAGCGGGACGTCTCGGCGGCCGAGCACCGCTACCTGATGACGGTCGTGGCCACGGCGTCGAACCCCCGGTTCACCGTCTCCCGCGTCGACATCGACCGCGGCGGCCCGACGTACACCATCGACACGCTGCGCGACCTCGCCAAGACGCTCCCCGACGCCGACCTCTACTTCATCACCGGCGCCGACGCCCTGGCCGAGATCTTCACCTGGCGTGACGCCCAGGAGCTCTTCGGCCTGGCTCAGTTCGTGGGCTGCACCCGGCCGGGCTACGAGATGAGCCCGGACACCCTCGAGGGCATCCCCGCGGACCGGGTGACCATCCTGGAGATCCCCGCGCTGGCCATCTCCTCGACCGAGTGCCGCGACCGGCGGGCCAAGGGCGAGCCGGTCTGGTACCTCGTCCCCGACGGCGTGGTGCAGTACATCTCCAAGCACGACCTCTACGCGACGAAGGTGACCACCTCATGACAGCCACGGAGCACGCCATCGAGCTGGTCCACGCCGCCGCCCGCGCCGCGTCGGACAAGCTCGCCGAGAACATCCTGGCCTTCGACGTCAGCGACCAGCTCGTCATCACCGACGCCTTCGTGCTGGCCTCGGCGAGCAACGAGCGCCAGGTCAAGTCGATCGTGGACGAGATCGAGGACAAGCTGCGCGAGGTCGGCGCCAAGCCCGTACGCCGGGAGGGCGAGCGCGACGGACGCTGGGTGCTCATCGACTACGCCGAGATCGTGGTGCACGTGCAGCACACCGAGGAGCGCGAGTTCTACGCCCTCGAGCGGCTCTGGCGCGACTGCCCGGTCATCAAGCTGCCCGCCGACGTGACGTCCGGCCGTGGTCGCTGAGCCCGCTCCGGGGCCCAGGAACGGACGGGGCCGCCGGGTCGTGCTGGTCCGGCACGGGCAGACGGCGTGGAACGCCGAGGGCCGCGCGCAGGGTCACACCGACATCGGCCTCGACGACGTCGGCCGTGGCCAGGCCGAGGCGATGGCTCCCGTGGTCGCAGCCTTCGAACCGTCCCTGCTGGTCAGCAGCGACCTGGCCCGGGCCCGTGAGACGGCCGCGTTCCTGGAGAAGCAGACCGGGCTGACCGCCGAGGAGGACCCACGGTGGCGGGAGTACGAGCTCGGCGAGCGGACCGGGCTGACCCTGGCCGAGTTCGGCGAGAAGATGGGCGTCGAGTTCGACGGCTGGTGGGACGTCCACGCCCACGTCGAGGTGCCCGGCGCCGAGACTCCCGACGAGCTGGCGGCGCGTGTCCGTCCGGCCTTCGAGGAGGTCCTCGAGCGGCTCGGGGAGGACCAGACCGCGGTGGTGGTCACCCACGGCGCCTCGCTCCGGGTCGCGCTCGCCGGCGTCCTCGGCTGGCCGCTCGAGACGGCCGGCGGGCTCGAGGCGATGGACAACTGCGCCTGGGCGACCGTCGCCGAGACCGGGGTGGGCCGGCTGCGCCTCGCGGCGTACAACCACACGGCGGCGATGACGCCCCCGGATTAGCCTTGCCGGACGCCGTTGGCTAAGATTCCCCGCGTTGCCCAGATCCGGGCGATGGGGCTGTGGCGCAGTTGGTAGCGCACCTGCATGGCATGCAGGGGGTCAGGGGTTCGAATCCCCTCAGCTCCACCGAAGTGACCGAACGACGCGCCGAGGCGCCGCTCTCCGAGCGGCTCGGCCGCCCGCCTGGGTGTACCCGGCCAGGACCTTGGTCGGGGTCGATCTCGTCGGCCCCGTCGGACCACACCTCGCGAGGAACCGCACGACCAGCGTGTCACCGTTCTCGGCAGCGGTCATGGTGACACCATGGCCTCGATGGAGACGATCGACGAGCTCTTCTCTCGAACCGTCCGCACGTGGACGCCCGGTCCGTCGGTCCAGGACCACACCGGCGAGCACCTGCGTGCACTGTTCGAGGCGCAGCTGCAGAGCCGGCACCTGGACTTCGCGGCCCGGTGGCTGCAGTCGCAGGGGAGGGGCTACTACACGATCGGGTCGGCCGGTCACGAGAGCAACGCCGCGATCGCCCTCGCGACCCGGGTGGACGATCCCGCCCTGCTGCACTACCGCTCCGGGGGTTTCTACGCGGCCCGTGCCCTGAGGGCGGGGACGACCGACCCGGTCCGCGACGTCCTCCTCAGCCTGACGTCCGCGGCGAGCGACCCGATGTCCGGCGGACGGCACAAGGTCTTCGGCCACCCGGGCCTGCACATCGTCCCGCAGACCTCGACCATCGGCTCCCACCTTCCCCGCGTGGTCGGACTGGCCTACGCGTTGGGCCTGGCTCGCCAGGTCGGGCACTCGACGCCCTGGCCGGACGACGCGATCGTGGTCGGCAGCTTCGGCGACGCCTCCGCCAACCACTCGACCGCCACGGGCGCGCTCAACGCCGCGGCGTACCTCACCCGGCGCGGCGCGCCCTGCCCGGTCCTGCTCGTCTGCGAGGACAACCGCATCGGGATCAGCACGCGGTCGCCCCGGGACTGGCCGGGAGCGATGCTGCGCGGCCTGCCGGGGATCGACTACGTGCGCGCCGACGGCGCGGATCCGCTGGCCCTGCTGGCCGTGGCGCAGGACGCCGTCGGTCGGGTGCGGGAGTCCCGCCGCCCCGTCGTCCTGCACCTTGACACCGTCCGCTTCATGGGGCACGCCGGCTCGGACGCGGAGATCGCCTACCGGAGCCAGGCCGAGATCGTCGCCGACCACGCGAAGGACCCGTTGCTCGCCACCGCGCGCGCCCTGGTGGACGAGGGGAGGCGTACGCCGGAGCAGGTCCTCGACGACTACGAGGGGATGCGCGCGCGAGTGATGGACGAGGCGCAGCGGGTCCTCGACGAGCCGCAGCTCACCGATCGCGCGGCGGTGGTCGCACCGCTGACCCTGCCGACCGGGTCCTTGACGGTCCCTGCGCCCGTCGACGTCAGGCCGCAGGAGACGCTGGCCCAGGCCATCAACCACACCCTCGGCGAGCTGATGGCCGCTCATCCCGAGATCCTGGTCTTCGGCGAGGACGTCGCGGCCAAGGGCGGGGTCTACGGCGTGACGCGGGGACTGCGCAAGCGCTTCGGTGGCCAGCGGGTGTTCGACACGCTGCTCGACGAGCAGACGATCCTGGGGGTCGCGCTCGGCACGGCGCTGGCCGGCTTCGTGCCGGTGCCGGAGATCCAGTACCTCGCCTACCTGCACAACGCCGAGGACCAGCTGCGCGGGGAGGCCGCCTCGCTGCGGTTCTTCTCCGACGGGCAGTACCAGAACGGCATGGTGGTGCGCGTCGCCGGCCTCGCCTACCAACGGGGGTTCGGGGGCCACTTCCACAACGACAACTCCGTGGCGGTCCTGCGCGACATCCCGGGCCTCGTGCTGGCGGTGCCGAGCCACCCCGCCGACGCGCCCGGCATGCTCCGGACCTGCGTCGCCCTGGCCCAGCAGGACGGCCGGGTGTGCGTCTTCCTGGAGCCGATCGCGCTCTACCACGAGCGTGAGGTGGGCGACGCGACGCCGGCGGCGGTGGGCCTCGGCGAGGTCGGGGTGCACGGCGAAGGCGCTGACCTCCTGCTCGTGAGCTTCGGCAACGGCGTGCCGATGAGCCGGCGGGCCGCCGTTCGTCTCGCCGGGCTCGGCATCGCGACGACGGTGGTCGACCTGCGGTGGTTGTCGCCGCTGCCCCTCGACGCCCTGGTGGGGCAGGCCGAGGGGTTCCCCGCGGTGCTCGTCGTGGACGAGACCCGGGCCAGCGGCGGAGTCTCCGAAGGGGTGGTGACCGGCCTGCTCGACCGCGGCTACAGCGGCCGGCTGGGCCGGGTCGCGAGTGCGGACAGCTTCGTCCCGCTCGGTCCCGCGGCCTCGACGGTGCTGCTCTCCGAGGACGACGTGGTGTCGGCCGGGGTCCGCCTCGCGAACCTGCCGTCCTAGCCCCGCCCGCCGCTCGTCGCCCGCCGCCCGCCGCCCGCCGCCCGTCGTCAGGGGCAGTCGGGCGACGGGCAGACGTAGCGGAAGGGCGGGTCGGCGAGCAGCACGGCGGCCTGCTCGTCGGGCGGCGAGGCCGGGTCCATCTCGAGGACCAGGTCCTCGCCGCAGGTGGGGCACCGGGGGACGGGGGAGCCGGTCATGGCAGCCCTCCCCGTCGCCGCGGCGATCAGCTGTGCACCGTGCGACGGGCACCCACACGGGTCCAGATGAGCAGGGCGATCACGGCGCCGATGACCGAGCCGATGATCCCGGCGGGCTGCAGGATGCCGTCGGAGGCGTCCTTGTGGAAGACCAGGTAGCCCAGGAAGCCGCCCACGAACGAGCCGATGATCCCGAGCACGATGGTCATCGCGATGGACATGTCCTGCTTCCCCGGGACCAGCAGGCGAGCCAGCGCGCCGGCGATGAGGCCGACGATCAGGATGGTGAGGATGAGACCAAGCATGTGAATGCCTTTCCGTGGTGGATGGTCCTTCGATCTTGCTACCCCTGAGGCGGGCCTGATACCCCCCTAGGTGGGTTAGGGTGCACACATGTCCTCGACCACCGGCACCAACGGGAAGCCACCGATCACGGTCGCCCTGGTCGACGACTACGACGTCGTGCTCCTCGGCGTGGCCAAGATCATCGACCGCTACCGCGACCGGGTGATCGTGGCCGAGATCGACTCCAACAAGCCGGTCGAGGACGCCGTCGACATCGTGCTCTACGACTGCTTCGCGCAGCCGGAGTCGGACCACGAGCACATCGCCGTCCTCGTCGAGAACCCGCGGGCGCGACACGTGGTCGTCTACACCTGGAACTTCCACCCCGACCTGGTCGAGAGCGCGCGCCGGCAAGGCGTGCACGGCTATCTCTCCAAGGCGTTGCCCGCGCGGGAGTTCATCGCGGCGCTGGAGGCGGTGCACGCCGGCGAGGTGGTGATCAGCGACCCGCCCGGCCGTTCCGGCGGCATCAACGGGCTCGACTGGCCCGGGCGGAGCGAGGGCCTGAGCGAGCGCGAGTCCGAGATCCTCGCCCTGATCACCCAGGGGCTGAACAACGCCGAGGTGGCAGCGCACACCTTCCTGACGCCCAACACCGTCAAGTCCTACATCCGCACGCTCTACCGCAAGATCGAGGTCGCCAGCCGCACCCAGGCCGTGCTGTGGGGCATCGCCCACGGCTTCGCCCCCGACCATCACCGCATCGACCACTGGCGCGGCGGTCCCTGACCGTCGGCTCCCTCAGGGCAGGTCGACGAGGTCGGTGAACACCACCCGCTCGCCGAGCTCGCCCGTCGTGGCGGTGGCGCCGGCGACCGTCAGGGCCGCCTCGACCTCGCGGACGCGCACCCGGACCTTCGCGCCGGTGACCCGGGGGACCATGATCGGCATGTTCAGCGAGCCGGAGACGACGGCCCCGGCCGCGGTCCAGGCGACCAGCCCGTCGGTGCCGGCACCGAGCACGCTGACGTCGACGTCGCGGTCCTCCGACAGGGTCTCGACGACGACGTCGACCCGGTTCGCGACGGGTCCCTGCGGGCCGAGCCCCTCGAGGGTCACGACCAGGTCGGCGCCGGTCGGGTCGACGGTCAGGGTCCGGTCCGGCATCAGCTGGACGAGGTCGGTGCGCACGATGGTCGAGACCGCGTGGGCGTCGTCGAGGCTCGACGGCTGGTAGCGCGTCACCGCCAGCCGCACGAAGGGGCGGTACGACGTCGCAGCGAGTCCCGGCAGGTCGACGTCGGCGAACCAGCGCCCACCCGCGAACGCCGTGTCGACGCCGACGACGTGCACGGCTTCGGCCTCCGGGTGCGTGACCGGTGTGGCAGGGACCGCGAAGTCGGTGGCGGCGGGCACCCGGTCCGCGAGGGGCGGGGTGTCCCAGACCGGGTCGCGAGCCACCTCGCACCGCTCGACCACCACACCGAGCTGCTCGCCCTCCCCGGAGAGGAACCAGGGCCGGGTCAGCTCCACCCGCAGCAGGCCGCCGCGCCGGTTGTGCCGCAGCACGGCGCCCTCGGGGTCGCTGGTGCTGACGAACGCCGGCACGGTCGCGTGGACGGCCGGCGGAGCGGGGCGGGAGGTGTTCACCAGGCTCTTCGGCGGGAGATCGACCGACGTCACGAACTCGGAGGCGGCCTCGTCGGGCCGGTAGAGGTGGCGGAACCGGCTGACGGCGGTGAGGGTGTAGGCGACCTTCCGGTGACGGGTGTCGCCGAGCTCGTGCACCAGCGTGGCGCCGAGGGCCTCGTCGCCGCGGTCGAGCGTCACGTCCTGCACCTTGTAGCCGGTGATGGCGGTGCGGACGTCGTCGGCGTACTCCGTCCAGGAGGCGGTCACCTGCAGCTGCACGGTGCTGTTCACGTCGACCCCGAGCAGCGGTGAGCTGGGCGTGAGCTCGGCGGACGTGCCGTTCTCGGTCCGGTGGGGCTCGAGCGAACCGGACGGGACGGCCAGCGGTCGTCGTACGGCGTGGACGAGCGTGAGGTCGTGTGAGGGCGTCGACATCGGGTGCCGGCCGTTGAGGACGGGGTCGCCGTCGTCGGGCGTGCCGCTGCGCCAGTGGTGGACGGCGAGGTGGCTGTCGAACCCGTCCTTGAGGAACGACGACAGGGCCAGGGTCACCTGCTCGGCGGGCGCGAGCCGCACGCGCACGACCGCTCCGGTGGGGTCGAGCCGGACGGGCGGGTTCGCGGGCGCGGCGGCGGCTTCGAGCCTGAGCGTCTTGCTCGCGGCGTCCGGCCACTCGCCGGCCCAGCCCGGCTGCTCGGTGCGAGCGACCACGCTGCCGGGCTCGGGGACCGGGAAGACGGTGACGCCCTCGGCGGCGGGGTCGGGCAGCCCGCTCTCCAGCGCCCGCACGACGTGAGCGAAGGTGGCCTCGTCCGACCCGTCGAGCATGCCGTGCTGCTCGGCCACCTCCAGGGTGGTCAGGGGAGCCGCGAGCCCCCGGGCGTCGTTGCGCGGGTAGTCCGGGGCGTCCGATCGCACCACCAGGTGGTCGATGCTCCCGCCCGGACCCAGGTCCTGGGGATCGAGACCGTCGGCGAGCGACACCGTCGGCGGCATCACCGGCTCGTGCCGGACGTAGGTCACGGCCGGGGTGCCGTGGGTGGCGTCCCGGTCCTCCGGGGGCACCCCGCCGCCGGCGAGGTCGGCGACCCGGGCGCGCAGGTGATAGCTGGTCCCGAAGCGCAGCGGGAGCAAGCGAGCCGCGAGGCACCTCGAAGCGCCAGTCGAAGTCGAAGGGCACGGGCGCCCGCTCGGGCGTCCCGTTGAGGCGGTCCGGCCGGCCGGGTGGCGCGGCGAGGCTCCAGCCGGACCAGCGGGCGACGATCTCGTCGGCGCGGAGGACGCCGTCCTCCTGCCGGACGGCCGCGCCGTACTTGACGTGACCCTCCTCCTCGGGCGGTCCCGGCAGCTCGCGGCCGTCGACCAGGTAGGTCGCCTCGCGGCGGGTGAGCGAGGTCCAGGTCTCGGCGCCCCTGCGGCGTACGTCGAGGCGGAGCCCGATCATCAGGTCCTCGGCGTGCAGGGGCTCGGCGTCGTCGAGGGAGTCGGCCCGGTTGGCGGCGTCGGCGCGGGTACGCCGGTCGGCCAGGTCGTCCGCGTGCCCGCTGCGCATCAGCACGATGCCGGCCGAACGCAGCGCCGGCAGGCTCACCGGGGGCTGTGCCGCGTTGCCCTGTCGGCGGGTGTTGGCCTCCCCGTCGCTGCGGACCGCCGCAGCCACGCCGCGGGCGGCATCCTGGAGCCGGCCGACGGCACCGTCGACGTCGAGGGTGGTGGTGGCGAAGGCGTTGGTGTCGCCGAGGTCGAGCACGCCGGAGCGCACCAGCCCGGTCGACGCAGCGAGCAGGCCACGGTCCTCGTCCACCTCGTAGGCGGCCCTGGGCGACGCGACCTCGGGCAGCTCCGCAGACTTGCCCGGCCACCGCACGCGCAGGGTGCCGCTGCTGCCGAGCGGGGCGTCCAGGGGCAGGTCGAAGACGAGGCCGAGGCTGCGCAGCACGGCCGGGTGCTCGCGCAGCATGGTCAGCACCTGGTGGAAGTCGACGGCCCCACGGGTGGCGACGGGCGCGACCGGCTGGGGCGTCGGCTCCTCGGTGTCGGGTTCCACCCAGGTGGCCAGCAGCTCGGTGGCCACGGTCGGCTGGAAGGCCTGGGGCGTCGTACCCCCTGCGGCGAGGTCGGCGTTGGCCGCGGCCGCGTAGGTGGACTCGACGTCGGCGGCCTGCTGGGCCGACGGGGTCACGGTCGGGGGCGGGCCGATGACCGGCACCCCGACCGAGACGACCGGGAGCGCGCCGAACAACGACGACCAGACCGAGGAATCGGCCTCGTGCACCGGGTCGGAAGGGTGGGTGCTGGAGGCGCCGCCGGCGACGTCGATCTCGACCTCGAAGGAGGCGTCAGCGAGGGTGGCCGGCCAGTCCGCGAGCGGCGTGGCCGTGACCGAGTCGGCGGTGTCGAGCTCGGGCACCACGACCACGCGCAGGACCGGGGTGCCGGTGGGGGTCGTCCCTGGGACAGGGATCAGGATCAGGCGGCTCATGCCGGCTCGAAGGCGTTGCGGTACTTCTGCCAGTCCGGCAGCGAGGGTGGCGGGACCGAGATCGACGACGAGGGCGGGATCGCCGCGGGCTCCGAGCCGCCGATGAAGGTGTAGTCGCCGCTGTCGAGCTCGATCGATCCGGACCAGAAGGTCACGTCGATCTCGATGACGGCGGTGGCCCGGCCGGTGAGCCGGGGCGCCTCGTAGGTCAGCTCGACGCGGAGCTCGACCGTGACCGACACGAGGCCGAGGATGTCGACGCTGCCGCCGATGCGCAGGAACCCGCTGACCCGGACCAGGTCGCCCTCGAGCTTGAAGCGCACGCCGCCCAGCGCGTGCACCTCGGCCTTGGCGATGCCGATGTTGATCGCGACCGCGGCGCCGAAGTCCAGGGAGGCCTCCAGGGTGCGGATGCCGCCGTCGTCGATCTCGAACAGCAGGTAGCCACCACCGCCGAACACCGAGACGCCGAGGTGGAACGGCTTGTCCCGGCTGGCGAAGGCGAGGGTGGTGACGATGGGGCGGCCGTCGAACGGCACGTCCACCGCGGCCCGGACCGCGATGTTCTGGAGCAGGAACATGCCGGCGGTCACCTCGGGCACCGCGAGCGTGTAGTCGACGCTCATCCCGTTGGACGACGAGTGCACCCGCGGGGCTACGTCGTCGAGCTTGACCGCGTCCTGCAGGGCCTCGAGCAGCCCCAGGTCGCCGCCGATCTTGACCTTGAGGCCCTTCACGTCGAGGTCGGGCGGCCGGCCCTGCTCCTGGGTGAACGCGAGCGTGTCGAAGTCGAGCCGGACCAGCTCGACCGGGCCCGGCGGCAGCACCAGCGCGAAGCTGTCGAGGTGGCACGACGTCGTGGTCGTGGTGGGGGAGCGGACCACGGTCAGCTCGAGCTTCGTCTTCCCCTTCGTCACCCGCAGCGGGCCGTGGTCCTTCAGGGTCAGGTCCGTCCATGACATCCGCGCGCCGCCGCCGGGCTCGGGCACGATCTTCAACGGCTTGGGGATGGCCTCGGTGATCGGGGCGAGCAGCGATCCCAATGGGATGCCGAGCAGCTTGGTCGCGCCGAAGACCGTGGCCAGGTCGGGCTTCTGCGTGACCAGCCCCGCGAGCGTCTCCGGCGAGATCGGGCCGTCGAACCGGCCGAGCACGGTGGCGGCGAAGTTCGGCGCGATCAGGCCGCCCGCCTGGTCGGCCGCGGCGCTGAAGTCGACCTTGATCGCCTCGACCAGGTCGAGCGCTGCGTGCTCGACCTCGCCGCGCAGCCGGTAGGCCTCGCTGTAGACGACGCGAACAGCATCGTTGACGCCGGGGACGAGCTCCTGGGCTGCGGCCAGCACGACCTGGGCCTCCTCGAGCACGGCCCGGAAGCCGCCACCCGGGTCGGTGCTGGCGCCGAAGGTGAGGCGCTGGACGGGCAGCACGTCGTTGGGGGCCTGCTCCGGCGCACGGACGAGGTCGAGCGGGATGCCGGCCACGGGCACGTGCCGTCCCTCCTCGGCGTTCCACACGTTGCCGATGTCTCGTTGCACCGTCGCGTCCGACAGCGGGGCGAAGGCCGGCCAGTCGTCGGTGTCGGGGAGGTTCTCGTCGTACAGGAAGAGGACCGGCATGGACAGGCGTACGCCGTCGCAGCGGATCGGCAGGTGCAGTGTCCCGCCGTGCGGACTCTGCGGCCACACGGCCACCGGGTGGTCCTGCGCGGCCTCGGCCACGATGGCGTCGATCTGGGCACCTCGCTCCGGCACGATCCCCTTCAGCTCCTGCAGCCTGGCCATGGCCGCGCCGAGGGCGCCACCGGCGGCGAGGAAGGAGGCCTCATCGACCAGCGAGGCGATCTGGTTCTGGATGCCTTGCTCGATGGCGGCCAGTTGGTCCTCGAAAGGTCTGGCCTGCGCGCGCAGTCCCTCCAGGAAGTTCTGGTCCCGCTGACCCCACGGGTCCGGGTTGGGGTCGCCCGGCACCATCTGGGTCACGGTCTCCGTGAGCGTTTCGCCGGTGAACGGATCGGTCGTCGTCTGGTCGAAGGTCTCCATGTGGTCGGGGTGTGCTGCGTCCCAGTCGCCGGAGGCCGTCTGGCGAGCTTCCTGTTCGCCGATCTGAGCCCAGAGGGGCGAGACCTGTGACAGCGGCCCCTGCTTCTCCTCTTCGCCGATCGTGCGGAAGTCGATCTTCGTCTGCTCGACGAGGCCACTGATCGATCCGTCGACGACTCGTTGTTCCTCCTCGAGCAGACGCTTCTCCTCGACCAGCGCATCGAGCCGCTTGGGCACCCGCCTGAGCGAGACCAGCACCTGCTCTCCAGGGACTCCGAGCGGCACCACTCGCTCGAGCACCTCGACCTCGTCGAACGGGAGCACCCGGGCCAGCGTGGCGTCCTCGGACGGGCCGCGCACGGGATCGGTGACGATCAGCCAGCTCTGCTCCAGGAGCCCCGCGTCGGCCGGCCCGCCGCCCTCTGGCAGGAGCTGGCGGTTGGAGGTCTTCACGAGCACGGCGCGGTGGCCGAAGGGGTAGAGCACTCCGCGACTCTCGGTGCGCATCGACATGTCGCGGCCCAGCACGACGTGCTGCTCCCAGGAGAAGTCCGGCCAGCTGCCCCTCGCCGACATGGTGCCGCCCAGCGCGCTGAGGTCCAGGAAGGGAGCGGTCGGCGGCAGCGCGGGCGGACTCGCCTGGCCGAAGAGGATGTCGCGCCGCCCCCCGTCGAGGGCCGGAACGACGTCGGTGTCCGGCTCGGTGGCGATGGGGACCAGCGCCAGGCCGCTGGCGGCCTCGAGCCGCAGGTGCCACAGGCCGGTCGCGCCCCCCGCACCTGGGTGCGCTCGGTCGGGCACGTCGGACAGCAAGGCGTCGGAGGGTGCCACGGGACGCGGGGCGAAGGTGATGTGCCACGGCAGCTCGACGGTCAGCGGCTCGCTCCCGACGGGTGCGTCGCCGTGCTCGACCGTTGCGGTGGAGAGGGACTCCAGGACTGCGTCGGCGGTCAGGGGTACGACGCTCCCGCCCGCCACCCGGAACGTCAGCTTGCTGGGCCCCCCGACCCTGGCAACCGACAGCGCACCTTGCGCCCACGCCGCTTCACCGGTCGCCTGCGGCGGCAGGGTGACCTCGACCCGCGCGTCCGCGCCCGCGGTGAGCGATCCCGCGCCGACCTCGAAGCCCAAGAACCGCAGCGAGGCGATGACCAGGTCGGCCGGTCTGACGAGCAGCAGCCGCACGTCCTCGATGGCCATCGCCGCTCCCGGTGCCGATGCGGCCCCATGCCCTGTCGACGCCGCTGCCCCTGATCATGCTGCGACGTTCGGTGGGCGGCAAGAGCGAGAACGGGGGTCACCTGGCGGCGCTAGACCACCGGAGACGACTCAGCGATGGCAACGTTCGTCGGTGAGACCGACCCGAGAAGCCCTGTCGGAGTCATCGACTCCGCGACCCACCGCGTGGTGTCACCGGTTGAGGGCTGCTGGGTCCGGTGCGGTGATCGTGCCGAGCTGGATGCGCGCTGCGTACTCGTCGCGAACGCCCCAGTGCTCAGCGAGCCGATCGCCCTCGGTGCGGTAGATGTGGACGGTGGCCATTGAGTAGGTGCCACCTTCGGCACCCAAGCCGTGCACCGCGTCCACCCCGACGCCGTGCGCCACCGCTCGCAGCACGACCCGGTCCTCGGTCGAGAACACGTCCTGCACGTCGTACCGGACCCGAAGAACCTGGGTCACGAAAGTGAGGATCTGCCGGTACCCGTCTGGGCCGGGAGGCAGGGGGAACGGTGAGCCGTGGTCGACGAAGTCGTCGGTGACCATCTCGTCCAGGGAGCCGAGGTCACCGGAGTTGATGGCGTCGAAGACGCGCAGGGCGGCCGCCTGTGCCGGATTCGGGCTCATGATTACAGTCCTGAATGGTTGGAACTCAATTCCAATGGAATTTGAACCTAGCGAAATGGAGTCATGGATGGCAAGGACCTACGACAACTCCACTCGGATCCGGGGTGCGCAGCGGACCCGGGCGTCGATCGTGGAGACCGCACGGGACCTGCTCCTCCAAGGCGGGTACGCCGGCATGACCGTGGGCTCGCTTGCGGCTGCTGCAGGGGTCAGCCCTCAAACGGTCTACAACTCGATCGGAAACAAGGCGGCAGTGGTGAAGGTGGTCTACGACGAAATGATGGCCGGCGACGGCGCCGAGGTCGCGATGAGCGACAGGCCGGAGTTCCATGCGATGTTCGACGTCGGCAACCGGGCCGCGTTCGCGCACGCCTACGCGACATGGGTTCGGGTTCTCAGCAGCCGGGCGGGGCCACTGCTCGGTGCACTGTTGGCGCACGGCACCGATGCCACCCTGCTCGAGTTCACGGCGACCATCGAGCAGGAGCGGTACGTCGGCACCACCCACGCGATCACTGAAATGCGCGACCGGATGGGTCTCCCGGAGCATTGCACGGACCAGCACGGCCTCCACCGGCTGATCGACGCGGTCTGGACCTTGAACTCCCCGGACTGCTACGACCGGCTGGTGCGCCGCCGGGGCTGGTCGTCGGCCGAGTATGAGACCTGGCTCGCCGGACAGCTGAGCGTGCTGTTCGGCTGAGCCGAACTCGACCCCGATCGCCCGCCTTGTCCATCACGAGTGCGGGCCGTAGGCGGCCGCTCATCGGTGCCGTCCGCTCGCCGACGGGCGGCGGAGTGACACCCCTGCAGCAGGGAAGCCATCTCGCTACTACAGTGGGCTCGACACCCAGAGGAGGCGAGCCATGATCGCGCGTATTGCTGTCTGGGAGCCGATGCCCGACGACGACCGCCAGTGGGTCATCGATGCGGCTAAGAGCGTTCGCGGCGTGCTGGACGCGTACCACCTCGTCGACCCCGCGAACGGGAACGGGTTGTCAATTGCCTTCTTCGATGACGATGTCGACGTCGTCGAGGTGAAGGCCGCCATCGCGAAGAAGGCGGACGAGATCGGCTGGCACGACGAACCTCGCCCGGCGCCGAAGTCCGAGACCATCTACCGGGTGCTGCGTCGGGGGTAACCCGCACTCCCGCGCTCGCGTCCGGTGCCGATGGATCGAAGCGCAATCGATCGTGCCCATGAATCTGCGCCGGTGAGTGGCGCTCAGTGGTGGGCTATCCGGTGGGCGGCCAGGATGTCGAGGCCGAAGTCGTTGACGGGGTCGCGCCACACCGAGTGTCCGTGGTTGGCGCCTCTTTGGGTGTTGTCCCACTCCGCGAGGAATCCCGGTCCCTGCAGGCGGTAGTAGTGCGGCTCCCCCGCCACCGTCGAGCCGGCCCAGGCCAGGTGGATGTCGTCGAGGGGGAGGTCTGGCGCCAAGGCGGAGGGAACCCGGCCGGTGTAGGTCGCCACCAGGGAGCCGAGCAGCTTCTGTTGGGTTCTTGTCAGCTCCGCGCCGGCCAGACCTTTGGCCTCCGTGGTCAATGCCAGCAGCTCGTGGTCGTTGTCGGACAGCCCGGCGGCGGCTTCCGCGGCGGCGCTGACGGTCCTCACGCGGTTCGCAAGCTCGGGATCGCTGAAGTGTCCACGCCACACGTCGGGGAGTCGGATCATGCGGTCGCCGGCGGCGATGCGTGTGCGGTTGCCCCCGATGATGTCGGTCGGGGCTAGGTCCAGTAGCAGCGCGCGCCGTCGCTGGTCGACGTTGAGAGAGCTGACCAGTTCCTGGGCCAGGTCCTCGACTTGAGCCAGTGGACGGATCGTCGCCCCTCCGAGCGCAGGGCCGCTGGCGGGGTCGGCTCCGAGGAAGCATGGGGTCACGGCGCGGACCTGGCCGTCGACGACGAGGTAGTTCAGGGAGATGTGGTGCCCACCGAACCGCCAGCCCCATGCTTGGTCCGATGTCGGGTCGCCGAAGACGCGTAGGTAGTAGAGGCCGGGGTCACGTGCGCGCTCGCGCTCCCACGTCTGGGCGAAGTCCTCCACGAGGTCCAAGACGTTCTCCCAGCCCAGGATGGTCGCGACCGTGACATAGCCGGCGGTGGACAGGCCGGTCGAGACGAGGCGCATGGCTAGTCGTTGCTGCGCAGGACGTTGGGCGCCCAAGGGCAGGCCCCCGTGGTCGGTCGGCGTGTAGAACCACCGGGCCCGCTCCGCCTCGGCCGCGTCGTCGTCCGGAGCCGACCACCAGCCAGCGGCGCGCTCGTCCTCCGACAACGAGTCGAGCCAGGCCGCGGCCGCTGCACTCATACGCTCGGCGATCTCGGTCCTCGACCCACCCACCTCAGGCACCAGCACGGTTGTCGCCCCCTGACTTCCAGCGCTCGTCATCGGCGCCGACGACCTGGCGGATAGCAGCGCGCAACAGGACGGGTTCGCGCGTCGGCGTCATGTGGGCGATCAGGGTCAGCGCGGCGCGGGAGAGGTGCAGCGCCAGGAGGTCGGTAGCGGCTCGGGTCTCGCCGTCGCGGCACAGCTGGGCCAGGACGAGGTGCTCGGCGGCACCCTGAGGGAGACCGCGCCCGCCCTCGGCGTACGCGCGCCGGTAACGCTGGGTGTGTGCAGCCCAATCGGCGGCAGAGGCGAGCATCCGGGAGCCGCTGTGGACCAGCAACATGGTGTGGAAGCGCTGATGGACCTCGTCCCACGTCTCGAAGTCGAAGGTGTCCGGGTCGGTATGCATGAGCACCTGAGCCAGTTTGTCCAGGTCGTCGAGTTCGGCGCTGGTGAACGAGGGCACACTGACCGACAAGGCGACTGACTCATTGAGCACCCGCAAGGTGTAGAGGTGCTCCAGGTCCCCGACGGAGAGGCCAGCGACGCGGGCCCGTTGGTTGACCGGGGCGTCGATCAGGCCGTCGCGTTCCAGCAGACGGCACGCTTCACGCACCGGTCCGCGGCTCACACCGAACCTGGCGGCGATGTGCACCTGGTTGATCTCTGAACCCGGGTCGAGTCGCCCCTTGAGGATTTCGGTGCGCAGGTGGTCGTGGATCAAGGGGGCGGCGGCGCGGTCGCCGGGCCTCGCTCTTGTCGGTTCGCCAGATGTCGTCGTGCTCACTGTCATGGCTCGATTCTGCCCATCGCTAGTGACCTGGTCCGTACAACCCGAAGACAAGCCTGGGGTCGCCCGCCCGGAAGTCACCTCGGGTCTGGGAACTGTCGCCGATCTCCTGGGTGCGGGCCAGCAGGCTCGCCCCGAGGTCGCGCTGTCGCTTCTCCCATCGCGGCAGGGCCACCTCGACGTGGCCCTCCGCACGAATCAGCTCCTGGGCCAGGATCCACCCGTCCTCGGCCGCCTTGGCCGTGCCAGCGGCCGCGTGCGGCCGGACGGCGAACGCGGCGTCCCCTACCAGGCATACCCGACCACGCGCCATCCGAGGGACCTCGATGTCGAAGACCGCCTGCACGAACGGCTCAGTGACCGAGGTGACCATCTCCGCGATCGCCGGGGCGAGGTGCTCCGACGCGAACCGCCGCAGCTCTGCCACTTGTTCGTCGCGAGCTTGGCCTGGCGGCAGTGAGATCTCGCGCCGTACCCCGTCACGGTCGGTGAGGAAGTCAGCGAGCTCCGCCTCCGCGACATTGCGGTACCAGACCATGTTGATCAGGCGGCGACCCGGCTCGACGGCGCCGTCCACGCCCGGAATCGGGTAGACGAGGATGTGGCTGTGCGGCAGCACCTGGTAGGTGAGGGCGTCACGCAGAGCCTCGTACGTCGACTCGCTGAGGTCGGCCTCGGGGACGGTGCCGCGCCAGCCGACGTACCCGGCGTACCTCGGCGCCACGTCCGGGAACAGCTGCCGACGCGACGTGCTGCTGATGCCGTCGGCGCAGACGAGCAGATCCGCGTTGCCGACCCCACCGTCCGCGAAGGTCAACTCTGCCTTGTCATCATGTGAAGCGAAGGATGCCAGCTCGTGGCCGAGCCGGTAGCGCTCGACCGGGAAGGCGTCGTGCAGCACGCGGTAGACGGTGTTCCACGCCGAGAAACGGTGGGCCCGTTGCTCGACGTAGGCCGTGGAGCCGTTCGTCTCGAGGAACCGCACCCACCGCGTACTGGTGCTGATCTGATCGGGGTCGACACCGAGCCGCTCCACGGGGTACTTCAGCGTCTGATCCAGAACGGCGATGCCGGCACCGCGGGCATTGAGGGTCGACGGCGAGCGCTCGTGAACGGTGACCTCGCAGCCGACGTCCCGCAGGAGCAGGGCGGCTGTGAGCCCGCCGAGCGAGCCGCCGATGACCGCGACCTCAGGCATGATCACGGCCGATCACCGCCCGCCCTGCTTGCGGTCTGACTCAGGGCTGGCCGAACGTGGCAACCGTGTCGACCTTGAGCTCGAAGAGCACCCGGCGCTCGTCGAAGGACGGGTCACGGAGGGCGTACTCGTCACCTCCTGTGTACTTCTTGAAGATCCTGTTGAGCTGGTCCGTCACCCGTTGGCCCTCGCTCGGGTCGTCCTCGGAGATCTCGCGGGAGACCGTCGCCTTGATGCTGAGCCAGTGGTAGGTGTTCTCCGGGTTCATCAGCAGGAAGGTCGCCCTGGGGTCTGCGCGGAGCCATTCGACCTTCTTGCGATGGGTAGCAAGGTTGAGCAGCACCGTGTCACCCTCGTAGTCGAACCAGACCGGGGTGAGGTTGCTGCGCCCGGACGGGCTGACGATCCCCACGATGGCAGTGACCCGCTCATCGAGGAGCCGCTTGTAGATCGGGTCAAGGCTCTCCAACGACTGGACGGCGTCGTGGTCGCCGACTGTGAACTGGCCGGCCTGGGTGCCCTCGGCGACATCCAAGAACTTTGCGATCTTGATGGACATGCCTACTCCTGCTCAGTCGGTGCGTGTGAATAGTGTCGACACTTTCGACCACCCTAGTGACTCACGTCACGCCCAGTCCAGCCTGGTTGCTGAGAGCTCGCACCCAGTGACACTGTGTGGCTAGCGCAAAGTGTCAACACTTATGGAGGGTGGAGGGTGTGGCTGGCGAGTCGGAGGTGACCCTGATCCAAGCCGTCCGCTCGGCGTTGGCGGACGCGATGGAGCAGAGCGACCGCGTCGTCCTGCTCGGCCAGGACGTAGGCCGGCTCGGTGGGGTCTTCAGGGCCACCGAGGGCCTGTACGAGCGTTTCCCGGGCCGGGTCTTCGACACCCCGCTCGCCGAAGGAGGCATTGTGGGCGCTTCGGTCGGGCTGGCCATCGGTGGGCTCGTCCCGATAGCAGAGATCCAGTTTCTCGGCTTCCTGCATCAAGCCTTCCACCAAATGACCCAGCAGCTGGCCCGGTACCGGTACCGCTCGCGAGGTCGTTTCAACCTCCCGGTCACGATTCGCGCGCCGTACGGCGGCGGCCTGCGGATGCCTGAGTTCCACCCCGACTCGCTCGAGGCGCAGTTGGCCAACGTCCCGGGGTTGAAGGTCTTCGCGCCGGCCTTCCCCGACGATGCGTACACCATGCTCCGGGCGGCGATCCGAGATCCCGACCCAGTGGTCTACCTCGAGCCCCAGCGACTCTATCGATCGGTGCGTGGGCCGATTTCACGTGTCACCGACGACAGGCTCGGCGCACGGCTGCGCCGCGAGGGTGAGGACCTCTTGCTGGTGAGTTGGGGGCCAGCGGTCCACACCTGTCTGGCTGCCGCGGATGAGCTCGAGGAGAGTTACGGCGTGCGCCCGGCAGTGCTCGACCTGCGGCGGTTGAGTCCGATCGACCACGAGGGTCTTCACGACGCGGCGGCCGCGCGGCGGCGGGTCGTGGTGGTCCACGAGGGGGTGAGGACTGCAGGCCTCGGGGCCGAGATCGTCGCGAGCCTGCAGGAGGCGCTGGCCGAGACGATCTCGCTGCCGATCCTTCGGGTGACCGCTCCGGACACGCCGTACCCGCCCGGCCGCCTCGAGGACCACTTCCTCCCGTCATCGGACAGGCTCGTGGAGGCTGCGCTGAAGGTGTTGGATAGGGCGTGAACGACGACCTGAACGACAGTTGTGACTGGGCGACCGCGTGGGCGGCTTCCGACGGCCAGCCCCTGCAATTCCTAGCTCCGGACGGTCGGCTGGTCCGCCCGGACCTGCCACGTCCGTCCGACAACCTGGTGCGCGAGGCCTTGCGGCTGATGCTCCTGTCTCGCGCGCTCGACAAGAGGTGCACCAACCTGCACCGGCAGGGGCGTCTCGGGTTGTACGCACCCGTGCTCGGCCAGGAGGCCGCCGTCGTGGGCTCGCACCTGGCCATCGACCCCACGGTGGACTGGCTGGTGCCGGCTTCGCGCGAGCAACCGGCGATGCTGCGCCACGGGTGGCCACTCGACCGGCTGATGGCCTCCCTTCTCGGCCGCATCGACGCAGCCCGCATCCCCGACGGCGTGCAGATGCTTCCGCGGCAGCAGGCGATCGCGACCCAACTGCCCCACGCCGTCGGCATCGCCTGGGCAGCATCGATCCGGGGGTCTGGCGACATCACCCTGGCCTACTGCGGCGACGGCGCTACCTCTGAAGGCGACTTCCACGAGGCGTGCAACCTCGCAGGGGTCATGGATGTCCCTCTCGTGCTGGTCATCGTCAACAATCAGTACGCGATCTCGACACCTGTTTCGAGGCAGACCCGAGCAGGGCGTCTCGCTGACAGGGCCCGGGGCTACGGCTTCCCCGGCGTGGCGGTGGACGGCAACGACCTGTTCGCAGTGCACGAGGTCACCCGTCAGGCCGTCGAGCGAGCACGCGCCGGTGACGGGCCCACCATGATCGAGGCAGTGACCTACCGGGCCAGCTTCCACAACACCTCGGACAACCCATCGCTCTACCGCGACGCCGCGGAAGTGGCCGAAGCCAGCAAGCTCGACCCCGTGACACGACTCGTGGCGTACGCCCTGAACAACGGGCTTCTGAGCTCAGACGCGATCGCCGAACAAGAGGCCGAGGTACGGGCAGAGGTTGATGCCGCACTCGAACTCGCCATGAGCTACCCCACGCCCATGCCCGAGGACATCCTTCGACACATCTTCGCCGACTGAGACCAGGCGCCTGCCTCGCTAGGCGAACCCGTCTCGGCCCGGTGACGGCCCGCGATCCGTGGGTCGGCGCGAGACAATGGGCCCCATGCGAAGACGTTCGCCGGCCCTGGTGCTCCTGGCCATGCTGAGTGCTGTCGCCCTGAGCGGATGCACCAGCGGTTCGGAAGGCGCAGCCAAGAGCGTGCTCTCGACGTGGTACGAGCAGACCAACGAGGCTGTCGCGGCCCAGGGACCCCCGCCCGACCCGGTGGCGGCCCGCACGTGGGCCTTGGCATGGTGGGCCGCCGACCGCGCCAGCGTCGGCAGGAAGGACGGCCCCTACGTCGATGCCGCTGTGGCGTCGGCGGTGCACGACGTGCTGCTGGCTCTCGTGCCGAAGCGCAAGAAGGCCCTGGACGACGCCCTGGACAGCTCCGCGGACGAGGAGGGCTCGGCCTCCGGGAGGAAGCAGGCCGCCGAGGTGCTGACAGAGCGCTCGAACGATGGCCTGGACAGCCAGGCGGTCGAGCGGCCCTTCGCGGTGCCAGCGCCGGCACCGGGCGTCTGGCGTCCCACACCCCCGCAGTACAAGGAGGCTCGGCAGGCAGGGGTCCCTGACGCAACCCCGTTCCTCCTACGCACTGTCGACCAGTTCCGCCCCGGGCCGCCGCCGAGACCTGGCGGTCCGGCCTACCGCCGAGATCTCGCCGAGGTCCGCGCGCTCGGGCGAGACGTTGGGTCTGCGCGGGCGCCCCGACAGACGGCGCTGGCGCTGTTCTGGGCCGGCTCTGAGTTGGACCTTCAGGTGCGCCTGGTCCGAGCGGCCATGCAGGCAGCACGGCTGTCGACCGTCGAAGGTGTCAGGCTGCTGTCGGCATTCCATCGCATCACTGCGGACGCTGAGATAGCGGTCTTCGACGCGAAGTACACCTATCTCAGCTGGCGCCCCATCACGGCGCTGCAGGTCGACGATGACAGCGACCCGAGGACGCCGAGGATTCGCGACTGGAACCCGTTGATCCGGACACCAGGTCATCCGGAGTACCCCAGCGCCCACACCGTGTACGCCGCCGCGGCGGCGGCGGTCCTCGCGCACTTCCTCGGACCCGCTCCTGCACGCCCGCTGGTCATCGCCAACGCCACGTCGAAGGACACCAGACGGTCGTACACGACGTGGCAGCAGGCCGTTGACGAGAACGAAGATGCACGGGTCTGGGCCGGCATCCACCTACGCACCAGCGACGAGGTCGGCACGCGGCTCGGGCGCCGCGTTGCGGCCTTCGACCTGTCACACAGTCAGCCGGCCGACACGAGAAGCGACAGCGTGCCGACGGGTTGACGGCCGGAGAGCAGCCTCGGTCATTGAGCCGGAGCCCAACTCCTGCCAACCTTCGAGAGGCAGTCATTCCAGGACGGGGGGCAGGGCGATGGACGAGCGAGTCGCGCCTCGGCCCGGCATCGTCGGGCGCGACCTGGTCCTCGCCACCTGCACGTCGGCCCTGGAGGCCGCCCGGACGGGCAGTGGCGGCCTGGTGCTGCTGGCCGGCGAGCCCGGGATCGGCAAGACGACCGTCCTCCAGGCCATGGCCTCCCGGGCACGGCCGGACGGCTTCGTCGTCGCCTGGGCCGCATGCGTGGAGGACGACGCGGTTCCCGCCTTCTGGCCGGTCGTCAGCCTGCTGGCCGGGATCGGTCACGCGGAGACGTCCGCGGCCGCGGAGGAGCTGCGAGGGCAAGAGCAGGAAACGCTCGGGGAGCACCGATTCGTGCTCTTCGAACGGGTGGCCTCGGCGCTGAGGATCGCCGCGGCGACCCGGCCGCTGATGGTGGTGGTCGACGACCTCCAGTGGGCCGACCCCTCCTCGGTCCGCCTGCTGGCCTTCGTGGTCAAGCAGATCCGCACCGCCCCCGTGCTCGTGATCGGCAGCTATCGAGACACCGATGTCGGACCCGACCACCCGCTGTTGCACCTGCTGGCGGAGCCCGGCTCCAGCGGCGAGACGCTCACCCTGTCGGGTCTCGGCACCGAGGACGTCGCCGCTCTGCTCGGAGACGCGAGGGGTGCGGGCGGTGCGGCCAGTGCCGGCAGCCATCAGGCCGCGG
>CAVSUC010000005.1:0-388230 GCA_963731075.1 uncultured Actinomycetota bacterium | reverse complement strand
CCGCAAGTACAAGCCGACCACCCCGGGCCGTCGTGGCTCGTCGGTCGCTGACTTCGTCGAGATCACCCGGACGACGCCGGAGAAGTCTCTGGTCCGGCCGCTGCCCAAGAAGGGTGGCCGCAACAACCAGGGCCGCATCACCACGCGTCACCAGGGTGGTGGGCACAAGCGCGCCTACCGCATCGTCGACTTCCGTCGCTACGACAAGGACGGCGTTCCCGCGAAGGTCGCTCACATCGAGTACGACCCCAACCGCACCGCCCGGATCGCGCTCCTGCACTACGCCGACGGCGAGAAGCGCTACATCATCGCGCCGCTCGGTGTGAGCCAGGGCACCGCGATCGAGGCCGGTCCGACCGCCGACATCAAGCCGGGCAACAACCTGCCGCTGCGCAACATCCCCGTCGGTACGACGATCCACTGCATCGAGCTCCGGCCCGGTGGCGGTGCCAAGATCGCCCGCTCCGCCGGCAACAGCGCCCAGCTCGTCGCCAAGGAAGGCTCCCGCGCCCAGCTGCGGATGCCCTCCGGCGAGATGCGCTACGTCGACGTCCGCTGCCGCGCCACCATCGGTGCGGTCGGCAACGCCGAGCAGTCCAACATCAACTGGGGCAAGGCCGGCCGCATGCGCTGGAAGGGCCGTCGCCCGACCGTCCGCGGTGTCGTCATGAACCCGGTCGACCACCCGCACGGTGGTGGCGAGGGCAAGACCTCCGGTGGTCGCCACCCGGTGTCCCCGTGGGGCAAGCCCGAGGGCCGTACGCGCAAGCGCAAGGCCAGCGATGCCCTGATCGTCCGTCGCCGCAAGTCCGGCAAGAAGCGCTGAGTAGGGAAGTAACGAGATGCCTCGCAGCCTGAAGAAGGGCCCGTTCGTGGACGACCACCTGATGAAGAAGGTGGACGTGCAGAACGAGGCCGGGACCCACACCGTGATCAAGACCTGGTCGCGTCGCTCGATGATCGTGCCGGCCATGATCGGCCACACGCTCGCCGTGCACGACGGCCACAAGCACGTCCCGGTGTTCGTGACCGACTCGATGGTCGGTCACAAGCTGGGTGAGTTCGCCCCGACCCGCACCTACCGCGGGCACGTGAAGGACGACCGGAAGAGCCGTCGCCGCTGATCGCGGCGACGCAAGGAGAAGAGACAGCCATGAGCGTTACAGAGCGCAGGCGCACGAGCGCCCGCCGTGACTCGCTGCTCGGCGACCAGCCGGGCTCGTTTGCGAGCGCGCGCTTCGTCCGGATCACCCCGATGAAGGCGCGTCGCGTCGTGGACATGGTCCGCGGCCTCCCGGTCGACGACGCCCTGGCCCTGCTGCAGTTCGCGCCGCAGGCCGCCAGCGAGACCGTCTACAAGGTGCTCGAGAGCGCCGTGGCCAACGCCACGACGACCGAGGACCTCGACCGGGCCACCCTGGTGGTCAGCAAGGCGACCGTGGACGAGGGCCCGACGATGAAGCGTTGGCGCCCCCGCGCCCAGGGCCGGGCCACCCGGATCAACAAGCGCACCAGCCACATCACGCTGGTGGTGCAGCCCGCGGAAGCGGCAGCCCCGACCACCGCCGGATCCAAGAAGAAGGGACGGACCGCCTGATGGGTCAGAAGATCAACCCGAACGGGTTCCGCCTCGGCATCTCCACCGACCACAAGAGCCGCTGGTACGCCGACAAGCTCTACAAGTCCTACGTCGGCGAGGACGTCGCGATCCGCAAGCTGCTCTCCAAGGGCATGGAGCGGGCCGGCATCTCCAAGGTCGAGATCGAGCGCACCCGCGACCGCGTCCGGGTGGACATCCACACCGCGCGTCCCGGCATCGTCATCGGTCGCCGCGGCGCCGAGGCCGACCGCCTGCGCGGCGAGCTCGAGAAGCTCACCGGCAAGCAGGTCCAGCTCAACATCCTCGAGGTCAAGCAGCCCGAGATCGACGCGCAGCTGGTCGCCCAGGGTGTCGCCGAGCAGCTCTCCGGCCGCGTGCAGTTCCGTCGCGCCATGAAGAAGGCCATGCAGACCTCGATGCGCTCGGGTGCCAAGGGCATCCGGATCCAGTGCTCGGGCCGCCTCAACGGCGCCGAGATGTCGCGCTCGGAGTTCTACCGCGAGGGCCGCGTGCCCCTGCACACCCTCCGTGCCGACATCGACTACGGCTTCTACGAGGCGCGCACCACCTTCGGTCGCATCGGCGTCAAGGTGTGGATCTACAAGGGCGAGGTCGCCGGCACCCGTGCCGAGCGTGAGGCCCAGGCCGCTGCGCGCGCCGGTGCTCCCGGCCGTGGCCGCGGCGGCGCCGGTGGCGCCCGTGGCGACCGCGCGAGCGACCGCCCGACCCGCGGCAGCCGTGGCGGAGCGGGCGACCGCCCGACCCGCGCGGACCGTGCGGACGCTCCCGCCGAGGCCACCGCCGCTGCAGCTCCTGCTGCCGAGGCCCCTGCCGCGACGACCGCCGGATCGGAGGCCTGAGTCCCATGTTGATGCCCCGCAGGGTCAAGCACCGCAAGCAGCACCACCCCAAGCGGACGGGTGCGGCCAAGGGTGGAACGAAGCTCTCCTTCGGTGACTTCGGCATCCAGGCGACCGAGCCGGCCTACGTGACCAACCGTCAGATCGAGTCAGCGCGTATCGCGATGACCCGTCACATCAAGCGCGGCGGCAAGGTGTGGATCAACATCTACCCCGACCGCCCGCTGACCAAGAAGCCCGCCGAGACCCGCATGGGTTCGGGCAAGGGCTCGCCCGAGTGGTGGGTGGCCAACGTCAAGCCCGGCCGCGTCATGTTCGAGCTCGCCGGCGTGGACGAGGACGTTGCTCGCGAGGCCATGCGCCGCGCGATCCACAAGCTCCCCATGAAGTGCAAGTTCATCAGCTCGTGAGACAGGTGATTTCTGATGGCGACCGCACATGAGCTCGACGACCTGAACAACGTCGACCTCGAGGGCAAGCTGCGTGAGGCCAAGGAGGAGCTCTTCAACCTCCGTTTCCAGGCCGCCACCGGTCAGCTCGAGAGCCACGGCCGCCTGAACGCGGTCAAGAAGGACATCGCCCGGATCTACACCGTGGTGCGTGAGCGCGAGCTCGGCATCCGGACCGCACCGGGCACCGAGACCCAGTCTGAGGAGGTTGGCGCATGAGCGAGAACCCAGTAGTCGAGGGCTCGGTCGACGAGCGTTCGGCGCGCAAGGTCCGCGAGGGCCTGGTCGTCAGCGACAAGATGGACAAGACCGTGGTCGTGTCCGTCGAGGACCGCGTCAAGCACGCGCTGTACGGCAAGGTGCTGCGTCGCACGAGCAAGCTGAAGGCCCACGACGAGCAGAACGACTGTGGCGTCGGCGACCGCGTCCGGATCATGGAGACCCGCCCCCTCAGCGCTACCAAGCGCTGGCGCGTGGTGGAGATCCTCGAGAAGGCGAAGTAGGAGAACTAAGACATGATCCAGCAGGAGTCGCGACTCAAGGTCGCCGACAACACGGGTGCGAAGCAGATTCTGTGCATCCGCGTGCTCGGCGGCTCTGGTCGGCGCTACGCCGGCATCGGCGACGTCATCGTCGCCACCGTCAAGGACGCGATCCCCGGCGGCAACGTCAAGAAGGGCGACGTCGTCAAGGCCGTCATCGTGCGCACCGTCAAGGAGCGCCGCCGTCCGGACGGTTCCTACATCCGCTTCGACGAGAACGCAGCAGTGATCCTCAAGAACGACGGGGAACCCCGTGGAACCCGCATCTTCGGCCCCGTGGGTCGCGAGCTGCGCGAGAAGAAGTTCATGAAGATCATCTCGCTGGCACCGGAGGTGCTCTGAGATGAGCGTCAAGATCAAGAAGGGCGACACCGTCAAGGTGATCGCAGGCAAGGACAAGGGTGCCGAGGGCAAGGTCATCCAGGTGCTCCGCGAGGAGCAGCGGGTGATCGTCGAGGGCGTCAACCGGGTCAAGAAGCACACCAAGGTTGTCAACCAGGGCGGGCGAGCCGGCAACACCGGCGGCATCGTGACCGCCGAGGCCCCCATCCACATCTCCAACGTGATGGTCGTCGACGGCAAGGGCATCACCCGCCTCGGCTCCAAGCGCGTGGAGACCACCAAGCGTCGCTCGGACGGTTCGACCTACCCGGCCCACCGCAGCGTCCGCATCTCCCGCAAGTCCGGAGACGAGATCTGATGACTGAGTCCATGACCGAGATCAACAGCGACCAGGCGGCCGAGCAGTCCGCCGGGCCCCGCATGAAGGCGCGCTACCGCGAGGAGATCATCCCCGCGATGCGCGAGCAGTTCGGCTACGCCAACGTGATGATGGTGCCGGGCCTGACCAAGATCGTGGTCAACATGGGTGTCGGCGAGGCAGCTCGCGACTCCAAGCTGATCGAGGGTGCCGTCAAGGACCTCACCGCGATCACCGGCCAGAAGCCGCAGGTGACCAAGGCCCGCAAGTCGATCGCGCAGTTCAAGCTCCGCGAGGGCATGCCGATCGGCGCGCACGTCACGCTGCGCGGCGACCGCATGTGGGAGTTCCTGGACCGCCTGCTCGCCCTGGCCCTGCCCCGCATCCGTGACTTCCGTGGTCTCTCCGACCGCCAGTTCGACGGCCGTGGCAACTACACCTTCGGTCTCACCGAGCAGGTCATGTTCCACGAGATCAACCAGGACAAGATCGACCGCTCACGCGGCATGGACATCACGGTGGTGACCACGGCGACGAACGACGACGAAGGCCGGGCGCTGCTGAAGAAGCTCGGATTCCCGTTCAAGGAAGGCAACATCTGATGGCGAAGACTGGACTGAGGGTCAAGGCCGCACGCAAGCCCAAGTTCGCGGTGCGCGGCTACACCCGCTGCCAGCGCTGCGGGCGTCCCAAGGCCGTCTACCGCAAGTTCGGCCTGTGCCGGATCTGCCTGCGCGAGATGGCCCACGCGGGCGAGCTGCCCGGCGTGACCAAGAGCTCCTGGTAACACCCACCGAACACCAATGATCGCTACAGGTCGTCCTGAGATGCAGGGCGAAACCGGAGTGGAGAAAGGGCCGAGACGGCCATGACCATGACTGACCCGATCGCAGACATGCTGACTCGTCTGCGCAACGCCAACCAGGCGTACCACGACTCCGTGTCGATGCCGTACAGCAAGCTGAAGCAGGGCGTCGCCGAGATCCTCAAGCAGGAGGGGTACATCACCTCCTTCGAGGTCCAGGACCTCGAGGACGTCGTCGGCAAGACGCTCGACATCCAGCTCAAGTACGGCCGCAACCGCGAGCGCTCCATCGCCGGCGTACGCCGGATCAGCAAGCCCGGGCTGCGCGTCTACGCCAAGGCCACGGCGCCTGCCCAAGGTGCTCGGTGGCCTCGGTGTCGCGATCATCTCGACCAGCCAGGGTCTGCTCACCGACCGTCAGGCCAACCGCAAGGGTGTAGGTGGGGAAGTCCTCGCCTACGTCTGGTAACCCGGGAACCAGGAGGAATAGCAATGTCGCGCATTGGCAAGCTGCCCGTTCCGGTTCCGGCCGGGGTCGACGTGCAGGTGGAGTCGCAGACCGTCACGGTGAAGGGCCCCAAGGGGACCCTGAGCCACACGGTCGCCGCGCCCATCACCGTCGAGAACGGTGACGGCACCCTCGAGGTGAAGCGTCCCAACGACGAGCGGGAGAGCAGGTCGCTCCACGGCCTGACCCGCTCGCTCATCAACAACATGGTCGTCGGTGTCACCGAGGGCTACGAGAAGCGGCTCGAGATCGTCGGCGTGGGTTACCGCGTGCTGTCCAAGGGACCGACGCAGCTCGAGTTCCAGCTCGGCTACTCGCACTCGATCACGTTCAACGCCCCCGACGGCATCACGTTCACCGTCGACGGGCCCACCAGGCTCGGTGTCCAGGGCATCGACAAGCAGCTCGTCGGCGAAGTCGCCGCCAACATCCGCAAGCTGCGCAAGCCGGAGCCCTACAAGGGCAAGGGCGTGCGTTACTCCGGAGAGCACATTCGCCGCAAGGTCGGAAAGGCTGGTAAGTGACGATGGCTATCGCACTCAAGACTGGCAAGCACACCTCGGCCCGGGTGGCGTCGCGCACGCGTCGCCAGATCCGTGGTCGCAAGAAGGTCAGCGGCACCACCGAGCGTCCGCGCCTGGTGGTCACCCGGTCCTCGAAGCACATCACGGTCCAGGTCGTCGACGACCTGGTCGGCAAGACGCTGGCGTACGCCTCGACCATGGAGGCCGACGTCCGCTCGATCGAGGGCGACAAGACGGCCAAGGCCCGCAAGGTCGGCGAGATCGTCGCCGAGCGCGCCAAGACCGCGGGAGTCGCAGGGCGTGGTCTTCGACCGCGCCGGCAACAAGTACCACGGTCGCGTCGCGGCCCTGGCGGACGGCGCCCGCGAGGGCGGCCTGACCTTCTGATGGCGAGTGGTACAGACATGACATTCAAGGGAGTTACCTCATGAGCGGATCCCAGCAGCGCGGTCAGCGCGCAGGTGGCGGCCGCGGCGGCCGTGACGGTGGTCGCGGCGGTCAGCAGGAGAAGAGCCAGTACATCGAGCGCGTCGTCGCGATCAACCGCGTCGCCAAGGTCGTGAAGGGTGGACGTCGCTTCAGCTTCACCGCCCTCGTGATCGTCGGCGACGGCGACGGCATGGTCGGCGTCGGCTACGGCAAGGCCAAGGAGGTCCCGGCGGCGATCGCCAAGGGCGTCGAGGAGGCGAAGAAGTCCTTCTTCCGCGTCCCCCGCGTCCAGGGCACCATCCCCCACCCCGTCCAGGGTGAGAAGGCCGCCGGCGTCGTGCTCCTGCGCCCGGCCGCTCCCGGTACCGGTGTGATCGCCGGTGGCCCGGTGCGCGCCGTGCTCGAGTGCGCCGGCATCCACGACGTGCTCAGCAAGTCGCTCGGCTCCTCGAACCAGATCAACATCGTGCACGCCACGATGGAGGCCCTGCGCTCCCTCGAGGAGCCCGAGGCCGTCGCCGCCAGGCGTGGTCTGCGGGTCGAGGACGTCGCTCCCGCCGCGCTGCTCAAGGCCAAGGCCGAGGGCATCGAGGCGGCGAAGGTCGCTACGGCAGGGGTGCAGTGATGGCGTTCCAGGTCGAGCAGACACGGTCCACCATCGGCTGCAAGAAGAACCAGCGCGACACGTTGCGCTCGCTGGGTCTCAAGCGGATCGGTGACGTGGTCGTCAAGGAGGACCGCCCCGAGTTCCGCGGCATGGTCCACACCGTCCGTCACCTGGTGACGGTCACGGAAGTCGACGGAGAGGGGACTGCGAGATGAGCAGCCTGAAGTTGCACCACCTGCGTCCGGCTCCCGGCGCCAAGACCGCCAAGACCCGCGTCGGTCGTGGTGAGGCGCTCCAAGGGCAAGACCGCCGGTCGCGGCACCAAGGGCACCAAGGCCCGCTACCAGGTGCCGGCCGCGTTCGAGGGTGGGCAGATGCCCATCCACATGCGCCTGCCGAAGCTGAGGGGTTTCAAGAACCCGTTCAAGGTGGAGTTCCAGGTCGTCAACCTCGACCGGATCAGCTCGCTGTTCCCCGAGGGTGGCACCATCACCGTCGACGACCTGGTCGCCAAGGGCGCGGTCCGCAAGGACCAGCCCGTCAAGGTGCTCGGCCAGGGCGACATCTCGGTGGCCGTCCAGATCACCGTGGACCGGTTCTCCGGCTCCGCCAAGGAGAAGATCGCCGCTGCCGGTGGCAGCGCGACCGAACGCTGAAACACCACATGTTCGTAGCCGACAGGGCAGGATGATCACTGCGGCCCCCGCACTGGGGCCGATGGGCGATCTTCCTGCCCTGTTAGGCTTCCACGGATTTGGTCTCGACTGAACCCACTCCGTGGCCCGGCCCCCGGGCCCGACCAGTCGCTATCCGAAAGAGGAGCACGTGCTAGGCGCATTCGCCAACGCTTTCCGTACGCCGGACCTGCGCAAGAAGATGCTGTTCGTGCTCTTCATCGTCGCGCTCTTCAGGCTGGGGTCCCAGATCCCGACCCCCGGCGTGAACGTGCCCAACGTCCAGTCGTGCTTCGAGGCGACCAAGGGCAGCGGCATCTACGGCCTGATCAACCTGTTCTCGGGCGGCGCGCTTCTCCAGCTGACCGTGTTCGCGCTGGGGATCATGCCCTACATCACCGCGAGCATCATCCTGCAGCTGCTGGTGGTGGTGATCCCGCGCCTGGAGGCCCTGAAGAAGGAGGGCCAGTCCGGGCAGACCAAGATCACGCAGTACACCCGCTACCTGACGCTGGCCCTGGCCATCCTGCAGGCGACCGGCATCGTGGCCCTGGCCCGCACCGGCAACCTGCTCCAGAACTGCTCCAAGCCGCTGCTCTACAAGGACACGACCTTCATCGCGATCCTGATGGTCCTGACCATGGCCGCGGGCACCGCGATCATCATGTGGTTCGGCGAGCTGATCACCGAGCGCGGCATCGGCAACGGCATGTCGATCATGATCTTCACCCAGGTGGTGGCCACGTTCCCGGCCGCGCTGTGGGGCGTGCAGAAGAACAAGGGTCCGTGGGTCTTCGCCGGCGTGCTGCTGATCGGCCTCGTCGTGATGGCGGCCGTGGTCTTCATCGAACAGGCCCAACGGCGGATCCCGGTGCAGTACGCCCGCCGGATGGTGGGTCGCAAGATGTTCGGCGGCTCCTCGACCTACATCCCGCTCAAGGTCAACCAGGCCGGTATCATCCCGGTCATCTTCGCCTCCAGCCTGCTCTACCTCCCGGCGATGGCGGTCCAGTTCAACCAGAGCTCGACGTCACCCTGGGTGCGCTTCATCTCCAGCTACTTCGTGCGCGGTGACCATCCGCTCTACATGCTGGCGTACTTCCTGCTGATCATCTTCTTCACGTACTTCTACGTCGCGATCACCTTCAACCCCCAAGAGGTCGCCGACAACATGAAGCAGTACGGCGGTTTCATCCCCGGGATCCGGGCGGGAAAGCCGACCGAGGAATACCTCAACTACGTCCTCTCCCGCATCACGCTGCCGGGCGCCCTCTACCTGGGTCTGCTCTCGCTGATCCCGCTGGTCGCGCTCGTGCTGGTCAACGCCAACCAGAACTTCCCGTTCGGTGGCACGTCCCTGCTCATCATGGTCGGCGTCGCGCTCGACACGGTGAAGCAGATCGAGAGCCAGCTCCAGCAGCGCAACTACGAAGGATTCCTCCGATAAATGAGAATCATCCTGATGGGTCCCCCCGGGGCCGGCAAGGGCACCCAGGCGAAGGGGATCGCCGAGCACTTCGGCATCCCCGCGATCTCCACCGGTGACATCTTCCGCGCCAACGTCTCGAACAACACCGACCTCGGCCGCAAGGCCAAGGAGTACATGGACGCCGGGGAGTACGTCCCCGACGAGGTCACCAACCTGATGGTGCGCGACCGCATCGACGAGTCCGACGCGGAGCCCGGGTTCCTGCTCGACGGCTACCCCCGCACCCTCGCGCAGGTCGAGGAGCTCGACGGGATGATCAAGCACACCGGCCACACGCTCGACGCCGTGGTGGTGCTGACCGTGAACCCCGAGGAGCTCGTGCAGCGACTGCTCCAGCGCGCGGAGACCGACGGGCGCTCCGACGACACCGAGGACGTCATCCGTCGCCGCCAGGAGGTCTACGCCGAGCAGACCGAGCCGCTCATCGACGTCTACCGCGACCGCGGCCTGCTGGTCGAGGTCGACGGCATGGGCGAGGTCGACGAGATCACCGAGCGCGTCTTCAAGGCCCTCCAGGACGTCAACGAGAGCTGATGGGCTTCCGGGACCGCGGCGTCGAGATCAAGACCCCCGACCAGATCCGCAAGATGAGGTTCGCCGGCGTGCTGGTCGGCGAGACGCTCGAGCTCCTGCGTTCCTCGGTCAGGGCCGGGATCACCACCGGCGACCTGGACGCGATCGCGGAGAAGAACATCCGCGACGGGGGCGGCACCCCCTCCTTCCTCGGCTACGGCCACCCGCCGTTCCCGGCCACGATCTGCGCCTCGGTCAACGACGAGGTCGTGCACGGCATCCCGGGCTCCCGGGTGCTGGAGGACGGCGACGTGGTCTCCATCGACTGCGGCGCGATCGTCGACGGCTGGCACGGCGACGCGGCCATCACGGTCCCGGTCGGCGAGGTCCGGCCCGACGTGCTCGAGCTGATGCGCGTGACCGAGGCCTCGATGTGGGCCGGCTTCGCGGCGGCCCGGCTCGGTGGCCGGGTCACCGACATCTCCCACGCCGTCGAGAGCTACGTGCGCTCCCAGCCGCACCCGACGGGCGGGGAGTTCGGGATCCTCGAGGACTTCACCGGTCACGGCATCGGCACCGCCATGCACCAGCCGCCCAACGTGCCCAACTACGGCCGCCCCGGCCGCGGCCCCAAGCTGGAGCGCGGCCTCGCCCTGGCCGTGGAGCCGATGATCACCCTCGGCAGCAAGTACACCGACATCGCCGAGGACGAGTGGACGGTCGTCACCGACGACGGCAGCTGGGCCGCCCACTTCGAGCACAGCTTCACCCTCACCCCCGACGGCGCCTGGATCCTCACCGCCGTGGACGGGGGCCGGGCCAAGCTGGCCGAGCTCGGGGTTCCGTACGGCGGTGAGTGATGCAGTTTCACTGGGTCCCCAGTGAAACCGGCACTTCCCACGCGTTGCAACGGTGGGGAACTGACAGTTTCAAGTGGGGAGCAGGCGCATCGTGAGGCCCTTCCTGCTGCTCTCCATCCGGGGCGAGCGGGCCGCGGCCGACAACGAGTACGACTCGTTCCTCCGCTTCACCGGCCTGTCCGGGACCGAGCTGCCCGTGGTCAACCTCGCGCACGAGGAGCTGCCGGACCTCGACCTCGACGCGTGGTCGGGCATCCTGATGGGCGGCGGGGCCTGGAACGCCAGCGACGAGCCGCAGACGAAGTCCGACGTCCAGGTGGACGCGGAGAAGAGGCTCTCGACCCTGCTCGACGACGTCGTCGCCCGGGACTTCCCGTTCCTGGGGGCCTGCTACGGGATCGGCACCGTCGGCCTGCACCAGGGCGGTGTGGTGGACCGAAGCTGGCCCGAGCCGGTCGGCCCGCTGTCGGTGACGTTGACCCCCGACGGTGAGTCGGACCCCCTGTTCGCCGGCCTGCCGACCGACTTCGCGGCGTACGGCGGTCACAAGGAGGCGATGGTGCGCCTGCCGGAGCACGCCGTGCTGCTGGCCACCTCGGCCGCGTGCCCGGTGCAGGCCTTCCGGGTGGGGCGCAACGTCTACGCGACCCAGTTCCACCCCGAGCTCGACCTCGAGGGGATCCGCACCCGGATCGACGTCTACAAGAACGCCGGCTACTTCGACCCGAGCGAGGCCGAGGCGGTCAGGGCGACGTCGGAGGCGGTCGACGTCGCGCACCCGATGACGGTGCTGGCCAACTTCGTCCACCTGCACCGACGCTGATCCGGTCGGAGCACGACGGGCACCCGCCTACGATGACGCCCATGACGATCGGCAGCGAGCGCACCAGGTGGTTCCAGGACACCTTCGAGGCGATGACGCAGAACATGGAGCTCGCGGTGCTGGGCAAGCGGCACGTCATCCGCCTGACGCTGACCTGCCTGGTCTCCGAGGGTCACATGCTGCTCGAGGACTTCCCGGGCACCGGCAAGACGATGCTGGCGCGCGCCCTGGCCGGCACGCTCGAGGGCTCGCACGCCCGCATCCAGTTCACCCCCGACCTGCTGCCGAGCGACGTCACGGGCGTCACCGTCTACGACCAGAAGCTCGGCAGCTTCGCCTTCCACCCCGGCCCGATCTTCCACTCGATCGTGCTCGCCGACGAGATCAACCGGGCCTCGCCCAAGACGCAGTCGGCGCTGCTCGAGGTGATGGAGGAGGGGCACGTCACCGTCGACGGCGTCACCCACGACGTCCCCCAGCCCTTCATGGTCATCGCGACCCAGAACCCCATCGAGCAGGCCGGCACCTACCGCCTTCCCGAGGCCCAGCTCGACCGGTTCCTGATGAAGACCTCGGTGGGCTACCCGGACGCGGAGGCCACCGAGGAGCTGCTGCTCAACTCCGGCGTGCGCGACCGGGCGCTCCTGGTGCGGCCGATCATGCAGATCGGGCTGGTCAGCGAGATGAGCCGGATCGCCGACGAGGTCCACGTGGACCGCTCGGTCGTGACCTACGTCCGCCAGCTCGCCGAGGCGTCGCGGGACATGGAGCACGTGCGGCTCGGCCTGTCCCCGCGCGGGTGCCTCGCCCTGATCCGCGTCATCAAGACCTGGGCCGTCGCCGACGGGCGCGAGCACGTCGTGCCCGAGGACGTGGCGGAGCTGGCGCACCCGGTCCTGGGTCACCGGCTGATCCTGGACGGCGAGGCGCAGTTCCGCGGCGTCGCGGTCGACCAGGTGATCGACGAGCTGCTGGAGCGCGTGAAGGTGCCCGCGGTCCGTGCCTGAGCAGGGGGCGGCACGATGAGGAGGCGCCTCCCGGCGGTGCTCGACGTGGTCACGCCCGCGGGACGATCCCTCGTGGTGCTCGGCCTGGTCTGCTACCTGCTGGACACCTTCGGCGGCTGGCCGGTGTTCCAGCTGCTCTGGGTGGTCTGCCTGCTGCTGGGCCTCGCGGCCGTCGCGTTCGCGCTGCTGCCGGCCCGCGGTCGGGCCACGATCTCGCTCTCCCCACCCCGGACGATGGCCGGGGACGACGCGCAGGTGCGGGTGTCGGCCCGCAGCGCGACCCGCGTCCCGGTGCCCAGCCCGCTGATCTCCGTCCCGGCCGGGGCCGAACAGCACCTGGTGCGCCTCCGCACGCTGCGCCGTACGCCGGACGAGGAGCGCATCGACCTGACCGGGCTGCGACGGGGCGTGGTGCAGGTCGGCCCGGTGACCGCCCGTCGTACCGACCCGCTGAGCCTGCTGCACTGGGACGAGCGCTGGTCGCCGGCCAGCGAGCTGCTCGTCCTGCCGCGGATGGTGGACGTCGAGTCGCTCGGCCTCGGCACCATCCGGGACCAGGAGGGCACGCCCAGCGACGAGATCTCGATGAGCGACCTCGCCTTCCACGCGCTGCGCGAGTACGTGCCCGGCGACGACCTGCGCCACGTGCACTGGCGCTCGTCCGCCAAGGCCGACACGCTGCAGGTCCGGCAGTACCAGGACACTCGGCGCAGCCACCTCACCGTCGTGATCGACGACAACCGGGACTCCTACGCCGACCCCGAGGACTTCGAGACGGCCATCTCCGCCGCGGCGTCGATCGCTGCCCGCGCCCACCGCGACGGCGTCGACCTGTCGATGCTCTGCGGCGACCACGCCGTGACCGGGCGTGGACTGGACGGGATCCTCGACGCCTGCTGCCGGATCGAGACCGGTTCCTCCGACCGGGTCCAGTCGGCGCGCGAGGCGATGCGGCTCGCCCCCCAGACCAGCTGGCTGGTCGTGGTGACCGGGGGAGCGGCGCCGCCGGACCTGGCCGGGGTGCTGCGCTCCGGGCTTCCCTCGGAGGTCATCCTGCTGCTGGTCCGCGCCGACGGCTCGGGGGCCACGACGGTCGCGCGCGCCAAGGGGGCCCGGCTGCTCAGCCTGCGTGCCCTCGACGAGCTGCCCAGGGCCCTGGTCGCCGCGGTCCAGGGGGCGATGGCGTGACCCGGCGCCCGGAGGCGATGTTCCTCGACGCCGTCGCGGTGCTCGCGCTGGTCGCGCTCGCCGTCGTCGGGCTGGCCACCACCTTCGGGGGCTGGGGCTTCCTGCTCGTCGCCGAGATCGCCGCCGGGCTCGGCATCCTGCTCGCGCTCGCCACGGCCCGGCTTCCGGTGGCCGTGCTGGTGGCGGTCGCCCCGCTGGGCGCGATCCTGGTCGGAGGTCCCGTGGCCCTGCGCTCGGCCGGCTTCGGCGGCGGCATCCCCGACGGGCAGACGCTGGCGGACGTGATGCAGGGCGCGCTGACCGGCTGGGGAGAGCTGCTGACCACCCTGCCGGACGTCGACCTCGCCGGGGCGCCGGCGCTGGTGCCCTTCCTGCTCGGCTACCTCGGCGCCGTGGTGGGGATGGCGCTCGCCCTCCGGTCGCGCAGCGCCGGCGGACCGGTGCTGCCGCTGCTGGGCGTGCTCGTGATGGTGCTGCTGCTGCGGCGACCCGGCGAGGGGCTGCTCGAGTGGCACCCGGTGGGCTTCGCCGTCGCCGCCATCGCGTGGGTGGTCGTGCGCGGCCTGGAGTTCACGCCCGAGCGCTCGGCGGACATCCGGGGCGGGTCCCAGGGTCGCCTGCTGCGTGGCCTGATGGCCGCGCTCGTCGTGGGGATCGCGTTGCTCATCGCCGTGCCGCTGACCTCCGGCACCGCCTCCTCGACCGGGGAGTCGCTCCGAGGCCGGGTCGGTGAGCTGCCTGACGTCACCGCGCTGGACTCACCGCTGCGCAACTTCCGCGCCTACACCGACCAGGAGGAGAGCAGCCTCGCGAACCTCCATCACAAGCTCCTGCTGACCGTGGCCGGTGCCCCGCGCGGCAGCCGGATCAGGCTGCTGACCCTCGACCGGTACGACGGGGAGGCCTGGGTCGCCGAGAACAACACGATGCCGGGCACCGCGGACGACCGCTTCCTGAGGATGGACACCACGGTCGAGAACGAGACGCAGGGACGCCGGATCCGCGTCCAGGTGGGGGTCGCCAAGGCCTACCAGAGCGCGTGGGTGCCGACGATCGGCTCGCTGACCTCGCTGCGCTTCCTGTTCACCGACGCCGAGTCCCGGCGCAACGAGCTCCGCTACGACCTCGCGACCTCGACGGCCGTCGTCCCGCTGGGCCTGCGCTCCGGCAACGACTACGAGTTCACCGCGATCCTCGCCGAGGACCGCCTCAACCGCAGGATGCACCCGTGGCCCGAACCGGTGGTCACGGTCGCCGGCGCCCGCCGTGCCGACCCGCTCATCAAGCGGGTGCTGGCGAGCCGGGCGCCCCCGATGAGCAAGGTCTACGCGCTCGCGAGGTACCTCAAGGAGTACGGCCGCTACAGCGACGGCTCCGGACCGGGGGAGAAGCAGTACCCACCCGGCCACGCGCAGGGGCGTCTGTTCTCCGGCTTCCTGCTCGCGCGCCACATCGTCGGTGACGACGAGCAGTACGCCGCCGCGATGGCGGTGCTGGCCAACCGGGTCGGCGTACCCGCCCGGGTGGTGGTCGGGGCCGTCCTCACCCGGAGCGGCAAGATCCGCGGCGACGACGTGCAGGCGTGGGTGGAGGTCCGGGTCTCCGACGGCTCGTGGCGCACGCTGCCCACCAGCCAGTTCATGAGCCACCGGCCGCCGAGGCGCGGGGACGCCGCGGCCCCGCGCCCGAACATGCCCGTCGGCGCCGCCACCACCGAGGTCGAGCCGTCGCCGCCCGAGATCGCCGCCGCCAAGGATGCGCGCGACGAGGCCGGCGCGCACCGGCGCAACGTGCTCCTCCGGTTCGCGCCGTGGTTGATCCCGCTGCTCCTCGCGCTGGCGGTGCCGCTGGCCAAGGTCGTACGCCGGCGGCTCCGTCGTACGCGCGGCCGCCGCTCTGACCGCATGGCCGGGGCCTGGGCCGAGCTGGTGGACCATGCCCGCGACCTCGGTATCCCGGTCAGGGCGCACTCCTCGAGGCCGGCCCAGGCCCGCGTGCTCGCCCGTGCCGGAGCGCTCTCCCGCGAGGGCGACGTCGGCGTGTTCGCGGCGGAGGAGCCCGAGGAGGGGGTCGTCACGGCGTACTGGGAACAGGTGATGCGGGAGCGTCGCGCGCTCGGGGAGGGCCAGCGACTGCCGCGTCGGCTGTGGGCGCCGTTCAACCCGGCGACGCTCGTCCGCCGGCCCGGATCCGATTAACGGTTGACCCCGGGTTTCCCCTAGACTGAGCAGTCGGCCCAACGTGGGCTCGTTCTGTGGTGCCTCGCGGCTGCCCGGACACACGCTGACACACTCGCTGGAGTTGTGTTGCGCGCGCCCGGGGATGAGGAGCCCCAGTCGGTCCACGAGGTCCACTCGGAGTGATCCGAGGCGGTTCCCGGGCCAACGGTAGGCAACCAGATCAACTAGCGAAGAAGATTGCGGAGGACATGCCGAAGAAGGAAGGCGTGATCGAGATGGAGGGCTCCGTCGTGGAGGCCCTTCCCAATGCCATGTTCCGGGTCGAGCTGACCAACGGACACAAGGTGCTCGCCCACATCAGCGGCAAGATGCGCCAGCACTACATCCGGATCCTCCCCGAGGACCGCGTGGTGGTGGAGCTGTCCCCCTACGACCTGACCCGCGGTCGGATCGTCTACCGGTACAAGTAACAGCCGACCCACTCGAGAAAGGGCTGACATGAAGGTCAACCCGAGCGTCAAGCCGATCTGTGACAAGTGCAAGGTGATTCGTCGCCACGGCCGCGTCATGGTGATCTGCGAGAACCCGCGTCACAAGCAGCGCCAGGGCTGAGTCCCTCGCCTGTGCACCACCCGCAGAACAACTGAAGACATCCACTACGTGTTCGCTGAGGGCGTCAGCCCGAACCACCTCCGGAACGGATGGCCGGAGCTCAGATCTCGACAGGCTCGATCGACGAGAACCTGAGACGCGACACGACCAGACCACCGTGATCCATTGAAGGGCCCAGCCCTTCTGAAAGGAACAGGCCATTCATGGCACGCCTCGTTGGTGTTGACCTCCCGCGCGACAAGCGCATCGAGATCGCACTCACCTACATCTACGGCATCGGCCGTACCCGCTCCCAGAAGATCCTCGCCCTCACCGGTGTCGACCCGAACGCCCGGGTCCACACGCTGGGCGACGACGAGCTGGTCAAGCTCCGCGACGCGATCGAAGCCGACTACAAGATCGAGGGCGACCTCCGTCGTGAGGTCCAGGCTGACATCCGCCGCAAGATCGAGATCGGCAGCTACCAGGGCCGCCGGCACCGCCAGGGACTGCCCGTTCGCGGACAGCGCACCAAGACCAACGCGCGCACCCGCAAGGGCCCCAAGCGCACCGTCGCCGGCAAGAAGAAGGCCAAGTGACGGCCTCGCGCCGGCACGCCCCTGCCGATCTCGTCCTCAGCTTCCAGCTCGCCACATCAGGAGACTCTGTCTAATGCCCCCCAAGAGCCGCAGCGCGGCCGGCACCAAGAAGGTGCGCCGCAAGGAGAAGAAGAACATCGCTCAGGGCGAAGCCCACATCAAGAGCACGTTCAACAACACCATCGTCACCATCACCGACCCCACCGGGGCGGTCATCTCGTGGGCCTCGGCCGGCACCGTCGGCTTCAAGGGCTCGCGCAAGTCCACCCCGTTCGCCGCGCAGATGGCCGCCGAGGCCGCTGGTCGTCGGGCGATGGACCACGGGATGAAGAAGATCGACGTCTTCGTCAAGGGTCCGGGCTCGGGCCGCGAGACCGCGATCCGCTCGCTGGGTGCCATCGGCCTCGAGGTCGGCACCATCCAGGACGTCACCCCCACCCCCCACAACGGTTGCCGCCCGCCCAAGCGCCGGCGCGTCTGACCCGAGACTGAACAGGAGACTTTGACCCATGGCTCGTTACATCGGCCCCATGACCAAGAAGTCGCGCCGTCTCGGTGTCGACCTCGTCGGTGAGGACAAGGCGTTCGAGAAGCGCCCCTACGCTCCCGGCCAGCACGGCCGTACCCGCATCAAGGAGAGCGAGTACCGCAACCAGCTGCAGGAGAAGCAGAAGGCCCGCTTCACCTACGGCGTGATGGAGAAGCAGTTCCACAACTACTACGACGAGGCCAGCCGCCGTCCCGGCAAGACCGGTGACAACCTGCTGCAGCTCCTCGAGTGCCGCCTGGACAACGTCGTCTACCGCTCCGGCTTCGCCCGGACCCGTCGTCACGCCCGTCAGCTGGTCGTCCACGGCCACTTCCGGGTCAACGGCAAGAAGGTCGACATCCCGTCCTACCAGGTCGCCGCGCACGACATCATCGACGTGCGCGAGAAGAGCCTGGAGATGACCCCGTTCATCGTGGCTCGTGAGACCCACGGCGACCGGATCGTCCCGGCCTGGCTCGAGGCGATCCCGTCGCGGATGCGGGTGCTCGTGCACTCGCTGCCGCTGCGTGCGCAGATCGAGCTGCCGGTCCAGGAGCAGCTCATCGTCGAGTACTACTCGAAGAAGTAACCCCATGGGGGCCTCCGCCCCCATGACCCCGACATCGCCATCCAACTGTGTGAAGTTCGAGCCCGTCATATAGCGGGTGGGCTCGGAAAGGAAGAAAATAGTGCTCATCGCTCAGCGCCCGACCCTGTCGGAAGATGTCGTCGACGAGTTCCGCTCGCGGTTCGTGATCGAACCGCTGGAACCCGGCTTCGGCTACACGCTCGGCAACTCGCTCCGCCGTACGCTCCTCTCCTCGATCCCTGGTGCCTCTGTCACCAGCATCAAGGTGGACACGGCGCTGCACGAGTTCTCCACCATCGAGGGCGTCAAGGAAGACGTCACCGAGATCATCCTCAACCTCAAGGGCCTCGTCGTCTCCAGCGAGCACGACGAGCCGGTCGCCATGGTGCTCCGCAAGTCGGGCGCCGGTGTGGTGACCGCTGCTGACATCGAGTCCTCCGCGGGCGTCGAGGTGCACAACCCCGACCTCAAGATCGCCACCCTGAACGCCAAGGGCAAGCTCGAGATGGAGCTCATCGTCGAGCGCGGCCGCGGTTACGTCAGCTCGGTCCAGAACAAGGGCGCGGACAACGAGATCGGTCGGCTCCCCGTCGACTCGATCTACAGCCCCGTGCTCAAGGTGACCTACAAGGTCGAGGCCACCCGTGTGGAGCAGCGCACGGACTTCGACAAGCTGGTCATCGACGTCGAGACCAAGCCGTCCATCACCCCGCGCGACGCCATCGCCTCGGCGGGCAAGACGCTGGTGGAGCTGTTCGGCCTGGCCCGCGAGCTGAACGTCGAGGCCGAGGGCATCGACATCGGCCCGTCGCCCGTCGACGAGCAGCTGGCCCAGGACCTCGCCCTCCCGGTCGAGGACCTGAACCTGACGGTTCGCTCCTACAACTGCCTCAAGCGCGAGGGCATCCACACCGTGGGTGAGCTCATCTCGCGCTCGGAGCAGGACCTGCTCGACATCCGCAACTTCGGTGCGAAGTCGATCGACGAGGTCAAGGCCAAGCTGGTCGAGATGGGCCTGTCCCTCAAGGACAGCGCGCCCGGCTTCGACCCGGCGACCGCCCTGGCGGCGTACGACGACGACGACGACTCCTTCGTGGAGGACGAGCAGTACTGAGGTCTCAGCACCAACGGCGGTGGGCCAACGGGCTCACCGCCACACCTCTACTCCGGTACCTGACACGGCCGGGGAGAATCGAGAGAAGCAATGCCCACTCCCAAGAAGGGTGCCCGCCTCGGCGGTAGCCCGGCCCACCAGCGCCTGATCCTCTCGAACCTCGCCACGGCGCTGTTCGAGCACGGCCGCATCACCACCACCGAGGCCAAGGCGCGCGTGCTGCGCCCGGTCGCGGAGAAGCTGATCACCAAGGCCAAGAAGGGCGACCTGCACAACCGGCGCGAGGTCCTCCGGACCATCCGCGACAAGTCGGTCGTGCACACGCTGTTCACCGAGATCGGCCCGCAGTTCGCCGAGCGTCCCGGTGGCTACACCCGGATCACCAAGATCGGTCCGCGCAAGGGCGACAACGCCCCGATGGCGGTCATCGAGCTGGTGACCGAGTCCTACACGCCGTCGGCCCCCAAGGCGACGAAGTCCGCTGCCCCGGCCCCGGCCGCCGCACCCGCCGACGTCGTCGAGCCCCCCGTGGACAGTGCCCCCGCCGAGGTGGAGGCCACCGACGTGGACGGTGAGACCCAGGTCGTCGAGACCGAGCCGGCCGACGTGGAGACCGCCGAGGCGGAGTCCCACACGGACGCCGAGCCCGAGGTCGCCGCCGAGCCGAAGGACGACGAGAAGGCCTGAGCCGCACTCGCACACGCAGGGCCCGTCACCACGAGAGTGGTGACGGGCCCTTCGTCGTCTTTCCCGGGCATCGTTCCGGGCGGACTCCCGGGCAGGGTCAGGGGGAGGCGGGGACCGCGGCGAGATGGGCGTGCACGAGGGGCACCACGCTGGCGCCCTCGCCGGAGGCAGCCGCCACGCGCTTCATCGAGCCGGCGCGGATGTCGCCCGCGGCGAACAGGCCGGGGACCGAGGTGGCCAGGTTGGCCGGGGGCAGCCCGTCGAGCCAGAACTCCTTGGGCACGTCGCGGCCGGTGAGCACGAAGCCGTTCTCGTCGCGGCAGATGCCGGACGGCACCCATTCGCACGTGGGCTCCGCGCCCAGCAGCAGGAACAGGCCACCCGCCGGCTCCTGGCTGACCTGGTCGGTGTTCAGGTCGCGGATGCCGATCCACTCCAGCCGGCCTTCGCCACCGCCGTCGACCACCTGCGAGCACGGGCGGACGGTGATCGACGGGACGTAGCGCATCTCGCGGATCAGGTAGTCCGACATCGTCTCGGCGATCTCGGGGCGCCGGATCAAGATGGTGACCGAGCGGGCGTACTTCGCGAGGTGGAGCGCGGCCTGCCCGGCCGAGTTGCCGCCGCCGACCACGAACACGTCGCGATCCTGCATCTCGGGCGCCGCGCTCACCGCCGCGCCGTAGTGCACCCCGAGACCGACGAGCTCCTCGACCGGGTCGACGGCGAGGCGCCGGTAGGCGACCCCGGTCGCGATCACCACCGCCCGCGTGTGCACCTCGCCACCGTCGGTCAGCACCCGGTGCGGCTCGCCCGGCCCGCCGAGGACCAGCTTCTCCACCGGCCACCCGGTGAAGAAGCGCGTGCCGAAGCGGATGGCCTGGCTGCGGGCCCGTTGGGAGAGCCGCATGCCGGAGATGCCGCGGGGGAAGCCGAGATAGTTGCGGATCATCGAGCTCGTCCCGGCCTGACCGCCCACGGCGTCGGACTCCAGGACGACGGTGCTCAGGCCCTCGGAGGAGCCGTAGACGGCGGCGGCGAGGCCGGCGGGGCCGGCCCCGACGACCACCAGGTCCACGACCTGGTCGACGTCGATGTCGTCCGGGGCGCCGTACAGCGTCACGGCCACGTCGCGCACCGACGAGGGCTCCGCGGTGATCCCGCCCAGGGCCGCGACGACCGGGAAGCCTCCGACCTCGCCGTGCCGTTCCAGAACGCCACGGCCGGTCTCGGACTCGGGGGTGACGACCTCGGCCGGCATCCCCATCTGGAAGGCGAAGTCACGGATGGCCGCGGTGAGGGCGTCCATCCGGGGCGAGACGATCTGCATGGTCGCCACGACCGGCGCCGTCGAGCCCCAGTCGGAGAGCAGCTCGGTCACGGTGCTGTGGAACTCCTCGTCGCGGATGCCGCGGGGCATCAGCAGGTAGGCGTCGTACTTGCCGGTCGCCAGCCCCGGGCGCAGCTCCTCGGACCGGGCCCGGAAGTGGTCCCAGTGGGCCGTGACGATGCGGCGGGCCCGGGGCACCACCGAGCGCCAGGAGTGGAAGGCGCGCAGGACGTGGTCGTCGGGGATCTCGGTCTCCGCCACGAGCAGGGCGACCTGGTCGTCGGCGTCGAGGCCGTTGAGCAGCTCGAGCGTCTCGGCCGAGGACGTGGTCGTCCGGACGTCGTAGTCCTCGACGTAGCGGACGAACTGGCGTTCGAGGATGTCACTGTGGGTCGGGGCGCACAGCACGATCAGCGGGTTGCGCGGGGCGGTGGGCTCGGACGGGGGGACTGCGGACGGGCCGTCGGTCATGGGTCAATCATCTCCCTTCCCGGCGTTCTGTCGAACCTCGAGCCGCAACCACCTGCCGGCCAGGTCCACCGCGGGACCCAGCAGCACGATCACGGCCACCGTCCCGGGGCCGATGGTCGCACCGAGGAGCCAGCCGACCAGCGCCCCGAGCCCCTGAACGGCGCTGTAGCTCCACCGGAACGGCAGGGGCGGGTCCCAGGCCAGCGCGGCGGCCTCGGCGGGACCGGCGCCCAGGTGCGTGCCGAGGTACGCCGCGATGCCGATCGCCAGGACCGGGAACGCAGCCGCCAGCAGGAGAACCTGTCCCAGGAGGGTGCCCGGCGTGTCCAGCACCGGGAGCAGCCAGGAGACGGTGAAGCCGACCACGACCACCTGCACCACCGTCCCGATCCCCGGCCAGAGCCGGCGAGCGGCCGCGAGCAGCAGGAACCCGAGGCTGACGGCGACGTTGGCCGCCAGGAACGGGACGTCGGCGCCGATCGAGACGCCGTTGACCAGCGTGGAGTAGCCGTCGGAGCCGAGGTCGGCCGTGAGCAGCATCGCCACGCCCAGCCCGAGGACGAGGCACCCTGCGATGAGGAGGACGAGCTGGCGGGAGGACGGGCGGCGCACGCGGGCAGCATCCCAGACGGTGCCTCCGCGCTGAGGATAGGTTGTCGCGGTGCGCCTGCGAATCGACCTCTCCTACGACGGGTCGGGCTTCCACGGGTGGGCCCGGCAGCGTGAGCTGCGGACGGTGCAGTCCGAGCTCGAGCAGGCGTTGGACACCGTGCTGCGCACGACCGGCTCGTCGCTGACCGTCGCCGGCCGCACCGACGCCGGGGTTCATGCGCGTGGACAGGTGGCCCACCTCGACCTCGCCCCCGAGTCGGTCGGGCCGGCCGCCGGCCGCAGCCACGAGGCACCCCTGGACGCGCTGCGCCGCCGGCTCAACGGCGTGCTGGACCCGGACGTCCGGGTGCGCCGGGTGATCGAGGCCCCGGCCGGCTTCGACGCGAGGTTCTCCGCCAGCTGGCGGCGCTACGCCTACCGGATCGCGGACCGGCCCGAGGTCGTCGACCCGCTGACCCGCGGGCACGTGCTGCACTGGTCGCGCCGGCTGGACCTGGACGCGATGAACGCCGCCTCGCAGCACCTCCTCGGCGAGCACGACTTCGCGGCCTTCTGCAGAAAGCGGGCGGGCGCCACCACCATCCGCTCGCTGCTCGACCTGCACTGGGAGCGGGGCTCGAGCGGGGTGGCGGTCGGGACGGTCCGGGCCGACGCCTTCTGCCACAACATGGTGCGGGCGCTGGTCGGCTGCCTGATGGCCGTCGGCGAGGGGCGCCGGGACGGTGAGTGGGTCGCCGGGGTGCTGGCGGGCCGGCAGCGGGACCCGGCGGTCCGGGTGGCGCGACCGCACGGCCTCACCCTCGAGGAGGTCGCCTACCCGCCCGACGGGGAGCTCGCGGCCCGGGCCACCCGGTCCCGGGCGAGACGCACTCTCACCGGCGGGACCCAGCCTCCGGACCCGACGCACGACTGACGCGCACCAGGCGGTTCGCCTCGACCTCGTAGCGACTGGTCCGCCCGCCGCCACCGGCGAAGAAACGCCGCCTGAGCGCGCCCTCGACCCGGACCCGGTCGTCGGCGCCCAACCCGGCCGCCGTGCGCTGGACGCGCTTGGTCCAGCAGGCCACGTCGATGACGTCCACGGCCCGCTTGGCGACGCCCGCCTGGGTCTTCTGGGTGCTCTTCTGGGCGCTCTTCTGGGGCGGCCGGTCGACCACCACCCGCAGCGTCACCAGCCGGTCGCCGCTCGGCAGGTCGCGCGTCTCGGGCACCGCGCTGACGCGGCCGACCAGGGTCACCGCGTTGCAGCTCTCGACAGTCTCAGGGGGCGTGATGGGCTCCGTCATGGGCCCAGCACACCGGGTGCGCTCGCCCCGGGACAGTCCCGGATCCGAGCCTGTGGATAGGTTGGCTGCCGCACGAGCATGTGGACGCGAGACGGTCGAGGGGAGCTGGCGTGGAGGAGCACTACTTCACGGCCGACCCGACGACGCCGTTCAAGCGGGTGCCGGTGCGGACCAACATCTGGGGCCACTGGCTCGAGCTGACCTCGGGCTCCGGCGTGTTCGCCCAGGGCCGCCTCGACCTCGGCACCGGGGTGCTGCTCCGCGAGGAGGGTCCGCCGGTCGAGGCGCGGGAGGTGCTCGACCTCGGCTGCGGGTACGGCGTGATCGGCCTCGCCGTCGCCGTCGCGGTGCCCGAGGCGCGGGTCACCGCCGTCGACGTCAACGAGCGCGCGCTGCTCCTGGCGCGGGAGAACGCCGCGGAGCTGGGGGTCAGCGACCGGTTCCGGGCGGTGCTTCCCGACGAGGTGGACGCCGAGGCGTCGTACGACGAGATCTGGTCGAACCCGCCGATCAGGGTGGGCAAGGCCGCGCTGCACGACCTGCTGTTGCAGTGGCTGCCGCGCCTGCGACCAGGCGGTCGCGCGGTGATGGTGGTCGGGAAGAACCTGGGATCGGACTCCCTGGCCGCCTGGCTGGGCGAGCAGGGCTACCCGACCGAGAAGCTGGCCAGCGCCAAGGGCTTCCGCGTGCTGGAGTCGCGGCGCGGCTGAGCGAAGTTCGGCGCCGGCCGGAGCTAATCGATTGGCGAGCCGGCCACGCAGCCCGGAGAATGGCCCCATGGGTCACGTCGAGGTAGCCGGAGTGCGCTACGAGCTCCCGGACGGCCGCGTCCTGCTCGACGACGTGTCCTTCCGCGTCGGCGAGGGCGCGAAGGTCGCGCTGGTCGGCGCGAACGGGGCGGGCAAGACGACCCTGCTGCGGATCATCACCGGTGACCTGACCCCGCACGCCGGCGCCGTGACGAGGTCGGGTGGCCTGGGCGTCATGCGGCAGATGGTGGGAGCGGGCTCGACCACCGTGGCCGAGCTGCTGATGTCGGTGTCGCCGACCCGGGTTCGCAGCGCCGCCGCCGCCGTCGAGCGGCTCGAGCTCACGCTGATGGACGTCGACGACGAGCCGACCCAGATGGCCTACGCGACCGCGCTCGCGGAGTTCGCGGACGCGGGCGGCTACGAGATCGAGGTCGTCTGGGACACCTGCTGCACCACGGCGCTCGGCGTCCCCTTCGACAAGGCGAAGTACCGCGACCTGGACACGCTGAGCGGTGGTGAGCAGAAGCGGCTGGTGCTGGAGTACCTCCTCGCCGGTCCCGACCAGGTGCTTCTGCTCGACGAGCCGGACAACTTCCTCGACGTCCCGGGCAAGGTCTGGCTGGAGGGCCGCATCCGCGAGTCGCCGAAGACGGTCCTGTTCATCAGCCACGACCGCGAGCTCCTCGACCACACCGCGACCCGCGTGGTCACGGTCGAGCTGGGGGCGGCGGGGAACACCGTGTGGACGCATCCGGGCGGCTTCTCGTCGTACCACCAGGCGCGGCGCGACCGGTTCACGCGCTTCGAGGAGATGCGACGTCGCTGGGACGAGGAGCACGCCAAGCTCAAGGCGCTGGTGCTGCGCTACAAGATCAAGGCGGAGTTCAACGACGGCCTCGCCTCGCAGTACAAGGCGGCGCAGACGCGGCTGCGCAAGTTCGAGGAGGCCGGCCCACCGGTCGCGCAGCCACGGGAGCAGTCGGTGACGATGCGGCTCAAGGGCGGCCGCACCGGCAAACGGGCCGTGGTCTGCGAGGACCTCGAGCTGACCGGGCTGATGAAGCCGTTCGACCTCGAGGTCTGGTACGGCGAGCGCGTGGCGGTGCTCGGGTCCAACGGCTCCGGCAAGTCGCACTTCCTGCGGCTCCTGGCCGCCGGCGGCAGCGATCCCGACGTCGAGCACCGCCCGGTCGACGAGACCCCTGTGTCGCCGGTGCGCCACACCGGGCGGGCCAAGCTCGGCGCGCGCGTGCGCCCCGGGTGGTTCGTGCAGACGCACGCGCACCCCGAGCTGGTCGGGCGGACGCTGCTGGAGATCCTGCACCGCGGCGACGCCCACCGCGACGGGATGCCGCAGGAGCCGGCGTCGCGGGCGCTGGACCGCTACGAGCTCGCGCACGCGGCGGACCAGCGGTTCGAGTCGCTCTCCGGTGGCCAGCAGGCGCGCTTCCAGATCCTGCTCCTCGAGCTGTCCGGCGCGACCCTGCTGCTGCTCGACGAGCCGACCGACAACCTCGACGTCGAGTCGGCCGAGGCCCTGGAGGAGGGGTTGGAGCGGTTCGACGGCACCGTGCTCGCCGTGACCCACGACCGCTGGTTCGCGCGCGACTTCGACCGCTACCTGGTCTACGGCGCCGACGGCTCGGTCTACGAGTCGGACGGCCCGGTCTGGGACGAGGGTCGGGTCCAGCGCTCCCGCTGACCGGGCGGTCGGCGGCGTACGGCGCGTCGCACCTAGGGTGGCGGGCGTGGCTCGCGCGTTCCCCTCGTCTGCATCGGTGCCCGCGCCACTGCTCGTGCTCGGCGGCGTGGTCTCGGTCCAGTTCGGGGCGGCCCTGGCCGCGACGCTGGTGCCCGAGATCGGGGCCGGGGGGTCGGTGCTGCTGCGGGTCGGGATGGCCGCGATCCTGCTGTTCGCCGTCGCGCGGCCGCGGCTGCGGGGCCACGACCGGCGGGCCTGGGTCACCGTGCTCGCGTTCGGGGTGGCCCTGGGCCTGATGAACTGGAGCTTCTACAGCTCGCTGGCGCACCTGCCGCTGAGCGTGGCGGTCACCGTGGAGTTCCTCGGGCCGCTGGTGCTCACGACCCTGCTGTCTCGCCGGCTGCTCGACTTCGTGGCGGTGGTCGCCGCGGCCGGGGGAGTGCTGCTGATCTCCGAGGCGCTGACCGTGCCGCTGGACGACCTGAGCTGGGTCGGGCTGGGGCTGGCCGCGACGGCGGGTGTCTGCTGGGCGGCGTACATCCTGCTCAGCGGGCTCACCGGGGCCGCGTTCCCCGCCCTCGACGGGCTGGCGATCGCCATGGTCGTCTCCACGCTGGTGGTGCTCCCGGTCGGGCTCACGGGCAGCGACCTCTGGACGACCGAGCACCTCCTCAAGGGGCTAGGGCTCGCGGTCCTGTCCTCGCTGCTGCCCTACTCGCTCGAGCTGTTGGCGCTGCGCCGGCTGGCCGCCGCGGTGTTCGGGATCCTGCTCTCCCTCGAGCCGGCGGTCGCCGCGGTGGCGGGCCTGGTGGTCCTGGACCAGCGGCTCGACCTCGTCCAGGTCGCGGGTCTGGCGCTGGTGGTGCTGGCCAGCGCCATCGTGATGGGCCTGAAGCGGCCCGAGGAACCGGGCCACATCGAGTCGAGCTAGGCGCGGAACCTCTGTCCGTTGCCGGGCGTTGTGGCGTGTGTCACGCTCTGCGCATCGCCCGCCCCGGCCCGAGGAGATCCCATGACCGAGCTCGCCGACCCCCAGTTCCTCGACGACCGGCTGGCGCACTGGGCCGCGACCAACCCCGACGGGGAGGCGTTCACCTACCTCGGCCGCACGTGGACCTGGTCGCAGACCGACGAGCGTGTACGCCGGCTGGCCGGCGCCCTGAAGGGCCTCGGTGTGGGACGCGGTGACGTCGTCTCCTTCCTCGACAAGAACCACCCCGCGTGCGTGGAGCTCACGATGGCCGTCGCCACGCTGGGCGCCGCCAACGCGATCATCAACTTCCGCCTCGCCGGTGCCGAGGTCGACTACGCCGTCAACGACGCGGGCGCGAAGGTGCTGCTCGTCGGCTCGGAGCTGATGCCGACCATCGAGAAGATCCGCGACCGGCTGACCACCGTCGAGCACATCATCGAGGTGACACCGGACGGCGCGGACGGCGACGCCTACGAGGACCTGCTGAGGTCGGCCGAGCCCACTGGTCGCGACCCGGAGGTCGAGCCGGAGGACGTCTGCCTGGTGATGTACAGCTCGGGCACGACCGGCCGGCCCAAGGGCGTCGCGCTGACCCAGGCGAACATGATCGCCCACACGCTGCACGCCCACGAGGGTTGGGGATTCGACGACGGCGACAAGAACATGGTCTCGATGCCGCTGTTCCACGTGGGCGGCTCGTCGTACGTCCTGTTCGGCATCCACGACGGTGTCCCGAGCGTGATGACCCGCGATCCCGACGGCGCGTCGCTGGCCGGCGCGATCATGCAGGGGGCCAACCGCACGTTCCTGGTTCCCGCCGTCCTGGCGCAGGTCCTGCAGTCCGGGGACGACGCGATCAAGCTGTTCGGGAGCCTGAAGACCTACTGCTACGGCGCGGCGCCGATGCCGATGCCCCTGCTGCGCGCGGCCATCGAGGCCTGGCCGGACACCGACTTCATCCAGGTCTACGGGCTCACCGAGGTCTGCGGCGTGATCACGCACCTGCTGCCCGAGGCCCACCGCGACGCGGAGCACCCCGAGCGGCTGGTCAGCGCCGGCCAGGTGCATCCCGGAGACCGAGGTGCGTGTGGTGGACCCCGACACCCTGCAGGACGTGGAGACCGGGCAGAACGGCGAGCTCTGGTTCCGCACCCCGCAGCTGATGAAGGGCTACCTGAACCGGCCCGAGGACACCGCCGAGGTGATCACCGAGGACGGCTGGTTCCGCACCGGCGACATGGGCAAGGTCGACGCGGACGGCTTCGTCTACGTCGAGGACCGGCTCAAGGACATGATCATCAGCGGTGGCGAGAACATCTACTCACCCGAGATCGAGCGCGTGCTCGCCGAGCACCCGTCGGTGATGGAGGTCGCGATCATCGGTGTGCCCGACGACACGTGGGGCGAGACCGTGAAGGCCGTCGTCGCCCTGAGGCCGGGCACCGAGGCGACCGAGGAGGAGCTGATCGCCTGGTGCCGCGAGCAGCTGGCGAGCTTCAAGTGCCCCAAGTCCGTGGACATCCTCGAGGCGCTGCCCCGCAACCCGACGGGCAAGATCCTCAAGCGCGACCTGCGCAAGCCCTACTGGGAGGGCCGCGACCGGGCCACCGTCTGAGTGCCCGAGCTCCAGTAGCGGTAGAGGCACCAGGCCGACACCGCGCACAGCAGGTGCCAGGCGGCGTGACCTTGCAGCAGCGAGTGCGGGTCGCACCACGGTCGGCCGTCCTTCGAGAGGTTCCAGATCACGAAGGCGACGACGATCGCGCCCAGGGCCGCGACCACCCAGCGGACGTCGAGGGACCGCTCACCCCGACGGCGGAGCGCCACCTCGATGGAGATGGTGGACACCAGCCCGACCGCGAACACCAGGTTGCCGGTGTTGTCCACGACCGGCAGGTCGACGTGCACCTGCTCGACGGCCTCGCTGACCACGAGCAGGGAGGCGAACAGGCCGAGGAAGAAGCCGGTGCCCCGCCCGACCGCGCGCATCACGGCGTAGGCAAGGGCGAAGCACGAGATGAGGTACATGCTCAGCTGGTCGAGCCGACCGCCGAGCTCGGTCTGCGTGGCGTGCATCGCCATGCTGCCGGGTCCGAGCAGCACCACCACCACGGCGTACGTCGTGGCGAGACCCGGCCGGGCCAGTCGCCCGCCCGGGAGCCGGGCGTGCCAGCCGACGGCGATCCCGGCGACCACGAAGCCCAGGTTGCTCAACGCGTTGGCCGGCTGCCGCACCCAGCCGGACCGGGCGGCCTCGCAGAAGCCGTCGCCGCGGCCGACGTCGGCGCCGAGCCAGCCGTGCCGGGCGGCGAGCCCCATCAGGACGAGCGAGACGACCGCCGTGGACACGGCGGCCGTCAGGGGGAGGAGGTCGCGGTCCCGGCCGGGGCGGCCGAGACCGGTCACCTCACTTCCAGCGCTCGGAGGCGGGGACGAACTCCAGGCCGCGGTCGCCCGTGTAGACCTGCTTGGGGCGGGCGATCTTCTGCTCCTTGTCCTGGACCAGCTCGAGCCACTGGGCCAGCCAGCCCGGCGTACGGCCGATGGCGAAGAGCACCGTGAACATCTCGGGCGGGAACTGGAAGGCCTCGTAGATCAGGCCGGAGTAGAAGTCGACGTTGGGGTAGAGCTTGCGCTTGACGAAGTACTCGTCCTCGAGCGCGATCTTCTCCAGCTCCTGGGCGATCTCGAGCAGCGGGTTGACCCCGGTGACCTCGAAGACGTCGTCGCAGGCCTTCTTGATGATCTTGGCGCGCGGGTCGTAGTTCTTGTAGACGCGGTGGCCGAAGCCCATCAGCTTCTCGTTGCCGTCCTTCACGCCCTTGATGAAGTCGGGGATGTTCTCCTTGCCGCCGATGCGCCGCAGCATCCGCAGCACCGCCTCGTTGGCGCCGCCGTGCAGCGGGCCGTAGAGCGCGCCGACGCCCGCCGCGACGGACGAGTAGGGGTCGACCTGCGAGGAGCCGACCGAGCGGACCGCGTTGGCCGAGCAGTTCTGCTCGTGGTCGGCGTGCAGGATGAACAGCACGTCGAGGGCCTTGACCAGTCGCTCGTCGGCCGTCGAAGTTCTGCTCGCTCATCTTGAACAGCATCGAGAGGAAGTTGGCGGTGTAGCTGAGGTCGTTGTCGGGGTAGACGTAGGGCTTGCCCTGCGCGTGCCGGAAGGCCCAGGCGCCCAGGGTCGGCATCTTCGCGATCATCCGCACGATCTGCATGTGCCGGTTGTCGCCGTCCTGGATGTTGCTCGACTCCGGGTAGAACGTCGACAGCGCGCCCACGGAGGCCATCAGCATGCCCATCGGGTGGGCGTCGTAGCGGAAGCCCTGCATGAAGGTCTTCACGTTCTCGTGCAGGAACGTGTGGTGGGTGATCTCGTGCACCCAGGCGTCGTACTGCTCCTTGGTGGGCAGCTCGCCGTGGATGAGGAGGTAGGCGACCTCGAGGAAGTTGGACTTCTCGGCCAGCTGCTCGATCGGGTAGCCGCGGTACTCGAGGATGCCCTTCTCGCCGTCGATGAAGGTGACCGAGCTCTTGCACGACGCGGTGTTGGTGAACCCGGGGTCGTAGGTCGCCAGCCCGGGGAGCTCGTCGTCGGTCTTGATCTGGCTCAGGTCGCCGGCCTTGATGTAGCCGTCGCTGATGGGGATCTGGTAGTCCTTGCCGGTCCGGTTGTCACGGACGGTGAGGCTGTTGTCACCGGTCTCGGTCACGTCGGCTCCTTGCACTGGGTGCTCGTGTCGGGGGGCGGTGGGCCCGGTTTCGTGGTCCTGCTGGTGCTGCCGAGGATGCCCCGCCGGCGCCGTGTTCAACCTATGCCCCGTCAGGTGCGGGGCGACCAGCCGGTCCCGTTTTGACGCTGGGCCGCCCGTCCCGGTAATCTCGAGGGTCGCGTCTCCTGCCGCGTCAGGGCTCCTTCGTTGTGGTCCCGGCGCAGACTCGCCGCCGTAGTTCCGGCGAGCAGTGTTCGTCAGAAGGCGTGGTTCCACCACCGGCCCGGGAATCCGCCCGGGACGGACACGAACGAGTAGAAGGCCTACAACGTTGCGTACGTACAGCCCCAAGCCCGGCGACATCCAGCGCGAGTGGCACGTCATCGACGCCACCGACGTCCGGATGGGTCGCCTCGCAGTCCAGATCGCCGGACTGCTCCGCGGCAAGCACAAGACCATGTTCGCCCCCCACGTCGACACGGGTGACTTCGTCATCGTCGTCAACGCCTCGAAGGTCTCCCTCTCCGGGGACAAGGCGACCAAGAAGATGTCCTACCGCCACTCGGGCTACCCGGGCGGTCTCTCCTCCACCCCGATGGGTGAGCTGCTGGAGAAGGACGCCCGCAAGGCCATCGAGAACGCCGTCTGGGGCATGCTCCCCAAGAACCGCCTCGGTCGCCAGATCCTCAAGAAGCTCAAGGTGTACGCCGGTCCCGAGCACCCGCACACCGCCCAGAAGGCCAAGCCCTTCGAGATCAAGCAGATCTCCCAGTGACGACATCTTCATCTTCCGAGACGAACACGCAAAGGAACACCGTGGCTGACGTAGACACCGAGACCGGCCCCCAGGACGACAACGAGACCTTCGAGATCAACGAGCAGGGCGTCGCCTACTCCTCCGAGAGCGCGCCCAGCGCCGACGCCCCGCTGAAGCCCGCGACCATCGCCCCCGCTGCGGCCACCGGCCGTCGCAAGGAGGCCGTGGCCCGCGTGCGGATCGTCCCCGGCTCCGGCAAGTGGACGGTCAACGGTCGCGACCTCGACAACTACTTCCCGAACAAGCTGCACCAGCAGGTCGTGAACGAGCCGTTCGCCACCACGCAGCTCGAGGGTCGCTTCGACGTCATCGCCCGCATCCACGGCGGTGGCATCACCGGTCAGGCCGGCGCGCTGCGCCTCGGCGTGGCCCGCTGCCTCAACTTCATCGACGAAGAGGCCAACCGCCCGGGTCTGAAGAAGGCCGGTCTGCTCACCCGTGACGCCCGCGTCATCGAGCGCAAGAAGGCTGGCCTGAAGAAGGCGCGCAAGGCGCCCCAGTTCAGCAAGCGCTGACCTGCCGTTCGTGGCACGTCTTTTCGGTACCGACGGTGTCCGGGGTCTCGCCAACGACTCGTTGACGGCGGAGCTGGCCCTGGACCTGTCGGTCTCGGCGGCGCACGTGCTGGCCGAGCGCGGCATCTTCAAGGGTCACCGCCCCTTGGCTGTGGTCGGCCGGGACACCCGCATCTCCGGGCAGTTCCTGGAGGCGGCCGTGGTCGCCGGGCTGGCCTCCGCCGGGGTCGACGTGGTGCTGCTCGGTGAGCTGCCCACCCCCGGTGTCGCCTGGCTGACCGGCGAGCTCGGCGCCGACCTCGGCGTCGTCCTCTCGGCGTCCCACAACGCGATGCCCGACAACGGCATCAAGTTCCTCGCCCGCGGCGGGGTCAAGCTCGACGACGCCATCGAGGCAGCCATCGAGAAGCGCCTGCGCGAGCCCTGGGACCGCCCGACCGGTGGTGACGTGGGCCGGGTGCGCCAGCATTCGACGGCCGTGGAGCTCTACGCCGCCCACCTCGTCTCGACGATCGCCCACCCCCTCCAGGGGATCAGGGTCGTCCTCGACTGCGCCCACGGGGCCGCGTGGCGGGCCGGCCCGATGGCGCTCAGCGACGCCGGCGCCGACGTGATCGCCATCTGCGCCGAGCCCAACGGCCTGAACATCAACGACGGCTGCGGGTCCACGCACCTCGAGGTCCTGCAGCAGGCCGTTCTGGAGCACGGTGCCCAGGCCGGCTTCGCCCTCGACGGGGACGCCGACCGCTGCCTCGCGGTGGACGCCTCCGGCGAGATCGTCGACGGGGACCAGATCCTCGCCGTGCTGGCGCTGTCGATGCGCGACGCCGGCCAGCTGAAGGACGACACGGTCGTGGCCACCGTGATGAGCAACCTCGGCTTCGTCCACGCGATGAAGGCCGCCGGGGTCGGCGTACGCCAGACCAAGGTGGGTGACCGCTACGTGCTGGAGGCGATGAAGATCTCCGGCTTCACCCTTGGTGGCGAGCAGTCCGGCCACGTCATCATGAGCCAGCACGCGACCACGGGCGACGGCATCCTCACCGCCCTGCACGTCCTCGACCAGATGGCCGCCACCGGCTCGTCCCTGTCTGACCTCGCCGCCGTCGTGACGCGGCTGCCGCAGGTGCTGGTGAACGTGCCCAACGTCGACAAGAGCCGGGCCGACGAGGACTTCGTCGTCGCGGCCGCCGTCGCCGAGGCCGAGGCCGAGCTCGGAGACTCCGGCCGGGTGCTCCTGCGTCCCTCCGGGACCGAGCCGCTCGTGCGGGTGATGGTCGAGGCCGGGACCGCCGAGCAGGCCCAGGCCATCGCCGACCGGCTCGCGGCCGTCGTCGGCGAGCAGCTCACCCTCACCTGACCCCTTGCCGACCGGGCAGTTTCGCTCGGCGGCTAGCCCCATACCTCCTGGGCGACCTCCACGACGAGGCGGAGCTTGGCGATCTCCTCCTCCTGGGTGAGGTTGTTGCCCTCGACGGTGGAGGAGAAGCCGCACTGGGGGGAGAGGCAGAGCTGCTCGAGGGGGACGTGCTTCGCGGCCTCGTCGATCCGCCGCTTCAGGTCGTCCTTGCTCTCCAGCACCGGGCTCTTGGTGGTGACGAGGCCCAGCACGACGTACTTCCCCTCGGGCACGAAGCGGAGCGGCTCGAAGCCACCGGAGCGCTCGTCGTCGTACTCCAGGAAGAAGCCGTCGACGTCGAGCTCGCTGAACAGCGCCTCGGCGACGAAGTCATAGCTGCCGGAGGCCGCCCACGAGGAGCGGTAGTTGCCGCGGCACATGTGCGTGGTCACCGCGAGGCCCTCGGGCCGGTCGGCGATGGCGGCGTTGATCTGGCGGATGTAGCGCTCGTGCTGGTGCTCGGCGTCACGTCCCTGCGCGGCGACGTTGGCGCGCTGCTCGGGGTCGTTGAGGTAGGCCAGGCTGGTGTCGTCGAGCTGGAGGTAGGTGCAGCCACGGTCGGCGATCAGCCGCACCTGGTTGGCGTACGCCGCGGACAGGTCGTCCCAGAACTGGTCCTCGTCGGGGTAGACCGCCGGGTCGATGGCCGCCGTCCCGCCGCGGTAGTGGACCATGCTCGGCGACGGGATGGTCAGCTTGGCGGTCATGTCGTCGGGCGCGACCGAGGCGAGGAAGTCGAAGGCCTCGCCGAAGATCGGCTTGTCGATCCGGACCGGACCGTCCACGACCAGCCCGGCCGAGGTGAAGTCGAGGTCGCCGCCCGCGTTGTGGAAGTGCACCTCGAGCTGCTCGTCGGTGCGGTGCACGCCCTCGAGCTGGTAGATGAAGTCCATGTGCCACGACGTGCGGCGGAACTCGCCGTCGGTCACCGTGTAGAGGCCGGCCTCCCGCTGGAGGTCGACGACGTCGATGATCGCCTGGTCCTCGGCGTCGGCCAGCTCGCGGTCCGAGACGGTGCCGTCGGCGTGGCCCGCTCGGGCGTCCAGGAGGGTGCGGGGCCGGAGCAGGCTTCCGACGTGGTCGGCGCGGAAGGGCGGGGTGGAGCGTGACGACACGTGGGTCTCCTCAGACGGTCCAGGTGGGAGCGATCTCCTTACGGTAGCCCCGGCCGAACAGCCCGCTGAGCACGGCCAGCACCGGCCTGGGGATCCCCTCGGCGACCGCGGCCCGCTCCTGGGGGGTCGCGCCGTCGGTCACCCAGGCGAAGAACCGGCCCGCACGGGGCGGCGTCTGCGCCCGTGCGAACCTGCGGCCCATCTCCTTGATCGCCTGACTGTCGACGTGGGCGAGGTAGATCGGCTCGATCTCCGCCTCCTCGTGGTCGAGGTGCAGCACCGTCACCTCACGCAGCCGCTGCACCGCGGACAGGGCCCGGGTCGCCTCGTCGGCACCGGCGCCCGTGCGGAGGGTCGCCATCGCGGAGCGCGCCTCGGCGAGGGCGGCGGCCATCGTCTCGTGCTCCGCGTCCATCTGCTCGATCATCTCCCGCGTCACGCCCACCTGCTCCAGCGCCGGCCACGCGATCTCGTGCTCGCCGGTGTGGTGGTGGGTGAGCTCCTCGTCGAAGTTGTCCCACGCCCGCCCGAGCTGAGTGGCTCGCGCGGTGTCGCCGGCTCGGAAGGCGGAGAGCGCCCCCGTGAAGCGGTCGAGGTCACGGCGGATCGCCGCGTGGATCACCTTGTTCATGCTCATCGTCGCCATGCCTAGGCATGCTAGGACCGCTCGCCGACAATGCTGCCGGTCGCGCCGGACTGGTTCAGACCGGTCGCCGGGTGTGGATCAAGCCGGCGTCGAGCTTGGCCCGGTTGCCCGGGTCGTCGAGGTCGTGGCGCGCCGGTATCCGCTTGGCGCGGTTGGACTCCGGCACCGGCTCGCCCTTGCGGTAGCGCCCGGTCAGCCATCCACCCGCCAACGGCCTCCACCGTAGGACCGCACCAAAGGCCTCAGGGGGTCGGGGGCTTGACCGCGAGCACGGGGCAGCCGGCGTCGAGGATGACGCGTTGGGCCACGCTGCCGAGCAGCATCTTCCCGACCGGTGTCCGGTGCCGGACGCCGACCACGATCAGCGTGGCGTCCTCCTCGCGGGCGACGTCGAGCACGGCGTCGGCGATGTCGGGCACGACGTCGCGGCGCACCGTGAGTGCGACACCATCAGCCTCGAGGCGACTCTCCAGCTCGCGCATCTCGTCCTCGTGCGCGTAGTGCGTGTCGACCAGGCTGTCGCCACGGGTCGCGTTGACGACCACCAGCCTGGTCCGGCGGAGCACCGACTCGGTGACGCCGTGGTCGAGCGCCGCGCGGCCGTAGACGTCGGGGCTGTAGGCGACGACGATGCTCATGCGGGCTCCCCGGCGAGATGGGAGCGCAGCGAGCATCCTGTCGAGGTGTTCATGCGTCGATCCTTTCGTCGGTGCGGGCGGGTGCGGGTTCGGCCGGGCGCGAGCTGCGGACGGCGTTGACGACGAGGCCGACGCTGAGCAGCGCGATCACGACGTACACCACGACCGCGGCCGGCTCGCCCCACAGCGTGCTCAGCTCGCCGCCGGAGATGGCCAGCGCCTCGGTGAGCTGCGCCTCGAGCCGGGGGCCGAGGATGACACCGATGATCAGCGGCAGCACGGGCAGCCCGAACCGTCGCATCGCCAGTCCCAGCAGGCCGAACGCGAGCAGCAGCGCCAGGTCGAAGGCCTGGAAGTTGACGCTGTAGGCACCGAGGGAGGCGAAGAACAGGATGCCGCCGTAGAGGTAAGGTCGCGGGATCTGCAGCAGCCGCGCCCACACGGGAGCCAGCGGCAGGTTCAGCACCAGCAGCAGGGTGTTGGCGACGAACAGGCTGGCGAGCAGCCCCCAGACGAGCTCGGGCTCGGCGTCCATCAGCTGGGGTCCGGGCTGGATGCCATAGCTCTGCATCGCCAGCAGGATCACCGCCGCCGTGGCCGTGGTGGGCAGGCCGATCGCGAGCAGCGGCACCAGGGTGCCGGCGGCCGACGCGTTGTTCGCGGCCTCGGGCCGGCGACGCCCTCGATGGCGCCGTGGCCGAACTCCTCCGGGTGCTTGGAGAGCTTCCGCTCGGTGATGTAGGAGAGGAACGTCGGCACCTCGGCGCCGCCGGCGGGCAGCGCGCCGAACGGGAAGCCGTACGCGGTGCCGCGCAGCCAGGGCTTCCACGAGCGTCCCCAGTCCTCGCGGCTCATCCACGGCTGGCCGACGGGGATGATCTCCAGCGGCTTCCGGCGCAGGTGCGCCGCGACCCAGAGGGCCTCGCCGATGGCGAAGATCGCCACGGCGACGACCACGATGTCGATGCCGTCCGCGAGCAGGGGCTGGCCGAAGGTCAGCCGCGCCTGGCCGGTCGAGGTCCCGATCAGACCGATGGTCAGGCCCAGGAACAGCGCGATCAGCCCACGCAGCTTGGAGCTGCCGAGCACCGCGGTGACGGCGAACAGCGCGAGCAGCATGATCGCGAAGTACGACGGGGCGCCGAGCTTGACGACGACGTCGGCCACCGTGGGCGCGAGGATCACCAGCAGGATCGTGCCGATCGTGCCGGCCACGAAGGAGCCGATGGCCGCGGTGGCCAGGGCCTGGGCTGCGCGACCCGCCTTGGCCATCTTGTTGCCCTCGATGGCCGTCACGACCGACGACGACTCACCGGGGGTGTTCAGCAGGATCGAGGTGGTCGAGCCGCCGTACATGCCGCCGTAGTAGATGCCCGCGAACATGATGATGGCGCTGCTGGGGGCGACGTTGTAGGTGACCGGCAGGAGCAGCGCGACGGTCATCGCGGGGCCGATGCCGGGGAGCACGCCGACCGCGGTGCCGAGCAGCACGCCGATCACGGCGAACAGCAGGTTGGTGGGGGTCAGGGCTGTCTGGAAGCCGTCGAGGAGCAGGTCCATCAGAGCACTCCGTCCAGGATGCCGGCGGGGATGGGGATGCCGAGGCCGACGTAGAAGCCGTAGAAGGTGGCCAGCGAGAGCGCGACGCCGATCGCGATGTCGCGCACCCACGTCCTGCTGCCCAGCACGTGCGCGGACGCGGCGAACAGGAACGCGCCGGTGATCGCCCAGCCCAGCCAGCCGATCAGGGCGATGTTGACGACGAACACGAGCGTCAGCAGGCCGACCGTCCGCGCGTCCCCCTTCTCGGAGAGGTCGATGTCCTCGCCCTCCTCCGCCTCCGCGACGTTCCCGCGTGAGGTCGCGACGGCCAGGACGATGCCGAGGACCACGAGGACGACGCCGACGAGGTAGGGGAACGCGTAGGGCTGGACCGGCTGGTCGGCGAAGCCGCGGTGGAGGCCGGTGGCGTCGTACACCACGTAGGCGCCGACCACGACCAGGAAGGCCGCCAGGCCGTACTGCGCGGTGTCGACCACGCGCCCGGAGCTGTGCTGCCCGGGGGACGGGGTCGAGGGTCTCGTCATCGTGCTCATGCCAGCCCCAGCTCCTCGAGGGTGGAGGCGACGCGCTCGTCCTGCTCCTTGAGGAACGTGCCGAACTCGTCGCCGGTGGCGAAGTTGTCGCTCCAGCCGTTGCGTTTCATGGCCTCGCGCCACTCCTTCGTGTCGTGCATCTCGGTGAACAGGTCGATCAGGTAGGCCCGCTGCGTGGCGGAGATGTCGGGGGGCGCGAGCACGCCGCGCCAGTTGGTGAAGACCATGTCGACGCCGGACTCCTTGAGGGTGGGCGCGTCGACGGTGTCGAGGCGCTCGGCACCGGAGACTGCGAGGACGCGCAGGGATCCGTCCTCGATCTGCCCCTCGAACTCGCCGAGGCCGGACATGCCGACGTCGATCTTCGAGCCCAGCAGGGCCGTGGTCAGCGGGCCGCCGCCGTCGTAGGTGATGAAGTTGACCTGGCGCGGGTCGATCCCGATCTTCTTGGCCAGCTGCATCGGGAACAGGTGGTCCGGCCCGCCGGGCGCCGAGCCGCCGCCGACGGTGAGGCCCTTGGGGTCCTTCTTCCAGGCCGCGACCAGGTCGTCCACGTTCTTCAGCGGCGAGTCCTTGGGGACCAGGATCCCCTCCTGCTCCTCGACGAGACGGGCGATCGGGGTGGCCCGGGAGACCACGGCCTTGGACTTGTTCGTGTAGACCGCGCCGACGACGCCGAGGCCCATCGTCATCACCAGGTCGTCGGAGCCCTTCTCGTTGATCAGCCGCTGCATCGCGACGGTGCCGCTCGCACCGAGGACGTTGGTGATCGCGAACCGGCCGGTGAGGTCGTCGTCCTCCAGGATCTTGGTCGCCGCGCGACCGGTCTGGTCGTAGCCGCCGCCGGGGCTGTTCGGGATCATCATCCGCAGACGCCGGTGCGACGGGTCGTCGCTGCCGCCGGTGACCCCGCACCCGGAGGCCGTCGCGACCAGCCCGAGGACCATCGCCACGACCGCCAGCGCCCGGGTGGCGTGGCTTCTTCCCTGCATGAGCAACCTCCTGTGTGCGAGCCGATGGGTCCGGCTCGTGCGAGCATGGCGCGGGTCTGTGGTGTGCGTCACCATTGCGGAAGCAAAGGAGGTTGTGGTCGTTGTGGTCACCGGGTTCTCGCCGCTCGCGGCGCTGCGTCGTCGACGCCGTCGCGAGCTCACGCTCGCCGGCCAGTTCCTCACGCTGCAGCTCGCGGTGATCGTGCTGCTGCTCGGGATCGTCGGCCTGATCTCGGTGCGCCAGTCGACGGCCACGTTCACGACCGACCGCGGCACCCAGATGCGCTCGGTGGCGGAGTACGTCGCGAACCTCGGCGTCGTGCGCGACCAGCTGCGCCAGGCCGAGGCCGGCAGCGTCGACGCGGAGTCCACCCGGCGGTCGCTGGCCCCACCCGTCGACCGCGCGCTCAGCCTGTCCGGCGCCAGCGAGGTGAGCATCGCCTCGCCCGACGGTGTCGTGCTGGCCTCCTCCGACCCCGGGCGTGTGGGACGGCCCGCCGAGCTCGGGGACAGTGACGTCGGTCAGGGGCGCGGCTGGACCGGTGACGTCGAGTCCGACGGTGAGCGCGCGGTCGCCGGGCACGCCCCGATCCTCGCCGACGACGGCACCCTGATCGGGCTGTCGGTCGCGGAGCAGACCTACCCGTCCACCTGGGACCGCCTGACCGACGCGGCGGGCAACCTGGTGCTCTTCCTCGGCCTGGGTGCGCTGCTCGGCGGGTTGGGCACCTACGTCGTGTCCCGGGTGATGAAGCGGCGTACGCGCGGGCTCGCCCCCACCGAGATCGCCATGCTCGCCGACCACCGGGAGGCGTTGTTGCACAGCATCCGCGAGGGCGTGGTCGCGGTCGGCACCGACCGCCGGGTCACGATGATGAACGACGCCGCCCGGATCACCCTCGGCCTCGACGGGGACCCCGTCGGGCGCGACGTCGACGAGCTGGGGCTGGATCCGCACGTGGTGGAGCTGCTCGCCGGGGCGGCCCCGACCGGACCGAGGCGGAGGACGCCGTCGCGCTGGTCGGCACCCGGGTGGTCGTGTTCAACCGCCGGGCGGCGTCCAGCCACGGCGAGGGGATCGGCACCGTGACCACCATGCGCGACCGCACCGAGCTGGTCTCGCTGCAGAGCCAGCTGAGCTCCAACCTCTCCATCACCGACACGCTGCGTGCCCAGACCCACGAGTTCAGCAACCAGCTGCACACGATCTCGGGGCTGGTGCAGCTCGGGGAGTACGACGAGGTGACCTCGCTGGTCGGCACGCTCACCCGGCGCCGCGCGGAGATCAGCGACTTCGTCACCGAGCGCATCGGCGACCTGGCCCTGGCCGCGCTGCTGATAGCGAAGACGAGTGCCGCCGACGAGCGCGGTGTCGTGCTCGTGCTCGACCGACTCCTCGCGCCTGCCAGCGCTCGAGACGGCCGACTCGGCCGACCTGACGACCGTGCTCGGCAACCTGGTCGACAACGCCCTCGACGCCTGCGCCGGCCGGTCGGGGGCCGCGGTCACGGTGGACCTGTCGACGACCACGACGGGCGTGGTGCTCGAGGTCGCGGACAACGGGCCCGGCGTGCCCGAGGAGCTGCGGGACGCGATCTTCGTCCGCGGGTTCTCCACCAAGCCCGAGGTGCTGGGCGGCCGTGGGATCGGGCTGCCGCTGGTGCAGCTGATCTGCGCCCAGCGCGGCGGCCGCATCTGGGTCACCCACCACGAGGGCGCCGTGTTCACGGTCGACCTGCCGCTGTCCGTCAGCGCCCTGGGCAGCGCATGATCTCCGTCCTCGTCGTCGACGACGACTTCATGGTCGCCCGCATCCACGAGCGCTTCGTCGAGCGGACCCCCGGCTTCGAGGTCGTCGGGAACGCCCGCACCGGCGCCGACGCCCTCTCGATGGTGGCGGACCTGGCGCCCGACCTGGTGCTGCTCGACGTGCACCTGCCCGACATGAGCGGGCTCGACGTGCTGGCCACGCTGCGGTCGGTCGGCAGCAGGGCCGGCGTGGTGATGGTGACCGCCGAGCGCAGTGTCGACGCCGTACGCGCCGCCCTGGCCGGCGGTGCGATGCAGTACCTCGTCAAGCCCTTCGAGTACGACGACCTGGCGAGCCGGCTGCACCAGGTGGCCGCCGCGCTGGGGATGCTGGGCTCCGGGGAGGCCGACCAGGACGAGATCGACCAGGTCTTCGGGACCAGCCCGGTCGTGGCCGCGGCCGTCACGCTGCCCAAGGGGCTGAGCCCTGAGACCGCCCAGCTGGTGCTGACCGCGCTTCGTGCCGGGGACGAGCTGTCGGCGGCGGAGGCGGCCGACCTCGTCGGGCATGTCGCGGGTGAGTGCTCGCCGCTACCTCGAGCACTTCGTCACCGTGGGCGACGCCGAGGTGCGGCTGCAGTACGGCAGCGCCGGGCGACCCGAGCGGCGCTACCGGAGCACGGCCACGACGAAGTCGCCGGACGGCGGCCTCAGGTCGTAGGTGCCGAGCTCCTGCTCGACCACGAGCCCGGCCTCGGCCGCGTGGCGGCGGAAGTCCTCGACGGGGTAGCGGCGACTGCCGCGGGGCCCGTCCGCCGGGTCGAAGCCGACCAGCATGGCCCCGCCCGGCACGAGCAGCCCGGCCAGCGTCCGCAGGGCACGGGCCTCCGTGTCGTCGGCGAGGTAGATCATCACGTTGCCCACGACCAGCACCACGTCGTACGCCGAGGGCCGGCCGGCGGCCTCGAGCAGTCCCGGGGAGAGCCCGAGGATGTCGGACTCCACCACCGTGAGGTCGGGATACCGCTCGCGGGACCGGGCGATCAGGTCGGGGTCCTTCTCGACCGCGGTGACGTCATGGCCGCGGACGGCGAGCGCGGCCGCCACCCGGCCCATCCCCGAGCCGGCGTCCAGGACACGAGCGTGCCGGGGCGCCAGCACGTCGGCCAGGCGGGCCTCGCCGTCGATGTCCTCGCCCTCGGCGATCAGCCGGTCGAAGCAGGTGGCGTAGCGCGACTCGGCCGCGATGGCCTCCCAGCGCGTCGACGGGATGTGGTCGTTCACCTGACTCCCTCGTGCTCGTTGCTGCGGCCCGCGATCCGGCGCCACACCTGGCGCTGGAGCGCGAGGGCGGCCGTGCCCGCGAGGATCATCCCTACCAGGTTGATCCCCAGCTGGGCCAGGGCCGATCCGGCCTCGCTCCAGACCCCGCAGGCGAGGCAGACGGCCAGCGCGCCGACGGCTGGGATGGTGGTGACCGAGATGAACACGCCCACCAGGGGCCCGGACTTGGCGGTGGTCAGCGAGAGGGTCCCGGCCACCCCCGCCAGGCAGGCGACCACGAAGGACCACCCGTCGGGGCTGACGATGAAGTCGGTGAGCCTCCCGGTCGACGCCTGGCGCTGGGTGAACGCGCCGAGGTGGAAGCCGACCGCCCAGCAGAGCGTGGCGACCAGGACCGCGGTCGCGAAACCGGTCAGGAGCGAGCGCAGTGCCGTGGGCAGCATGCTGAGGCGGGGGTGGGCGAAGGCGAAGCAGATCGCGGCGATCGGGGAGAACTCCGGGCCGACGACCATCGCGCCCACGATCAGGATGGGCTGGTCGGTGATCCGGCCCGCGCCGGCGAGCAGCGTCGCGAGGGTGATGAAGGCGATGAAGGCCCACGACAGCCGGGAGTCGTCGCGGAGCCTCTGCTCCACCGACACCCAGACCACGCCGTCGTCCGGCGCCCCCGGTGCGACCCGCTCGGCCCGGGCCGCCTCGTCGCTGAGGATGGTGTCGATCTCGTCGATGCTGATCGACCCCCGGTGCTGGAGGTCGAGCTCGCGGAGCTGCTTGACGACGCCGGTGGCGCTCTCCCGCGCGACGTCGGCCAGGACCAGGCATCCCTCCGGCTTGCGGAACCCGCCGGGCACCACCGCGAGGTTGGTGACCGTCTCGTCGGCCTCGAGGAGGGCGACGACCTGGTCGGTCAGGTCCCCGGGAACGCGCAGGCGCAGATGCAGCACGACGCCATCATGGCTCATGGGGGAGGCCCCGGCGGCTCACAGCTTCCGGAGTCGCACCCACCGCACCGAGTGGTCGTGGTCCTTGCGCAGCACCAGGGTGGCGCGGGAGCGGGTCGGCTGCACGTTCTGCTTCAGGTTGGGGCCGTTGATCTCGTCCCAGATCCGGCTGGCCTCGGCGACGGCCTCGTCGTGGGAGAGGGAGGCGTAGCGGGTGAAGTAGGACGCCGGGTCGCGGAACGCGGTCTCGCGCAGCCGGACGAAGCGGTCGGTGTACCACCGGCGGATGTCGTCGGTCGCCGCGTCCACGTAGACCGAGAAGTCGAAGAAGTCGCTGACCGCCAGGCCCACCCGTCCGTCGGCGCGGACACCCGGGCTCTGCAGCACGTTGAGGCCCTCGATCACCACGATGTCCGGCCGCGACACGACGGCCTTCTCCTCGGGCACGACGTCGTAGACGAGGTGGGAGTAGGTCGGCGCCTCGACCTCGTCCTTGCCGGACTTGATGTCGATCACGAACTTCAGCAGCGCCTTGCGGTCGTAGGACTCCGGGAAGCCCTTGCGGTGCATCAGTCCCCGCCGGTCGAGCTCGGCGTTGGGGAACAGGAAGCCGTCGGTCGTGATCAGCGACACCCGTGGGTGCTCGGGCCAGTGGGCGAGCATCTGCTGGAGCACGCGCGCCGTCGTGGACTTGCCGACCGCCACCGACCCGGCGAGACCGATCACGAACGGCGTACGCGGCGGTTGGGGCTGGTGGAGGAACTCCTCCTGGCTGCGGTGGAGCGTGGTCGCGGCCTTGACCCGCAGGCTGAGCAGGCGCGAGAGCGGCAGGTAGACCTGCTGCACCTCCTCGAGGTCCAGCTCGTCACCGAGCCCGCGGACCCGGTCGATCTCCTCGGGGGAGAGCGGCTGCTCGGTGGCCCTCCCGAGCTCGGCCCAGGCGTCGCGGTCCAGCTCGACGTACGGCGAGCTCTCACCCGGGTGTGCGCCGTTGGACATGCGCGTCACCCTAGACCCGCCCATCCAGGGGCCCCGCCCCACCTAGACTGGGGCCCATGTGCGGAATTGTGGGGTACGTCGGCGACAAGCAGGCGCGCGACGTGGTGATCCAGGGCCTGCGCCGCCTGGAGTACCGCGGCTACGACTCGGCGGGCATCGCGCTCGTCAGCGACGGGACGCTGGTCACCGACAAGCGCGCGGGCAAGCTCGCCAACCTCGAGAAGTCGCTCGAGGAGACGCCTCTGCCCCCGTCCACGACCGGCATCGGCCACACCCGGTGGGCCACCCACGGCGCCCCCAACGACCTGAACGCCCACCCGCACCTCGGCCAGGACGGCCGCCTGGGCGTCGTGCACAACGGCATCATCGAGAACTTCGCCCAGCTGCGCGCCGAGCTCGAGGGCGAAGGCCACGACTTCCGCTCCGAGACCGACACCGAGGTGGCCGCCCACCTGATCGAGGTCGCGCTCGAGGAGACCGGCGACCTCACCACCGCGATGCAGGTCGCCTGCCGTCGGCTCGAGGGGGCGTTCACCCTCGTCGCCGTGGACGGTCAGGACCCCGAGCGCGTGGTGGCGGCCCGTCGCAACTCGCCGCTCGTGGTCGGCCTCGGCGAGGGGGAGAACTTCCTCGGCTCCGACGTGGCCGCCTTCATCGAGCACACCCGCGAGGCCCTGGAGCTCGGCCAGGACCAGGTCGTCACGATCACGCGCGACCAGGTCCTGGTCACCGACTTCGACGGGGCCCCCGCGGAGGGCAAGCAGTACCACGTGGACTGGGACCTCTCGGCCGCCGAGAAGGACGGCTTCGACTGGTTCATGCGCAAGGAGATCTTCGAGCAGCCGCGGGCCGTGGCCGACGGGCTGCTGGGCCGTCACGACGGCGAGGGCCTGCTCCAGCTCGACGAGGTGCGCATCTCCGAGAGCGAGCTGCGCGCCGTCGACAAGATCGTGATCATCGGGTGCGGCACGGCCAACTACGCGGGCCTGGTCGCGAAGTACGCCATCGAGCACTGGACCCGCATCCCGTGCGAGGTCGAGCTCGCCCACGAGTTCCGCTACCGCGACCCGATCCTGACGCGCAACACCCTCGTCGTCGCCATCAGCCAGTCGGGGGAGACCGCCGACACCCTGATGGCCATCCGCTACGCCCGCGAGCAGCGCGCCCGGGTGCTGGCGATCTGCAACACCAACGGCTCGACCATCCCGCGCGAGTCCGACGCGGTGATCTACACCCACGCCGGACCCGAGATCGGCGTCGCCTCCACCAAGGGCTTCCTCACCCAGCTGGTGGCCTGCTACCTCCTCGGGCTCTACCTCGCCCAGGTGCGCGGCACCAAGTTCGGCGACGAGATCGCGGCGGTGGTGCAGGAGCTGGAGAAGATGCCGGCGCACGTGCAGCAGATGCTCGACAAGGCCGAGGAGGTCTACGCCCTGGCCCGCGAGCTGGCCGGGGCGCGGTCGGTGCTGTTCCTCGGGCGGCACGCCGGCTTCCCCGTCGCCCTGGAGGGCGCGTTGAAGCTCAAGGAGCTCGCCTACATCCACGCCGAGGGGTTCGCCGCCGGCGAGCTCAAGCATGGCCCCATCGCCCTGATCGAGGCCGGCCTGCCGGTGTTCTGCATCGTGCCGCCCCGGGGCCGGGACCAGCTGCACGACAAGATGATCAGCGCCATCCAGGAGATCCGCGCCCGGGGGGCCCACACGCTGGTGCTGGCCGAGGAGGGCGACGACGAGGTCGCGCCGTACGCCGACACGCTGATCGCGCTGCCCGTCGTACCCACCCTGCTGCAGCCGATCGTGGCCACCGTCCCGCTCCAGCTCTTCGCCTGCGAGCTGGCCACCAACATGGGCCACGACGTCGACCAGCCGCGCAACCTGGCCAAGTCGGTCACCGTCGAGTGATCGTCGGCATCGGGACCGATCTCGTCGAGGTCACCCGGCTCGAGGAGTCCCTGGCTCGCACGCCGACGCTCCGGGAACGGCTCTTCACCCGCGGTGAGGCGCCCCTGCCCGTCGAGTCGCTGGCGGCCCGCTTCGCCGCCAAGGAGGCGTTGGCCAAGGCGCTGGGTGCTCCCGGCGGTCTGTCCTGGCAGGACGCCGAGGTCGTCACCGACGAGGACGGCCGGCCCTCGTTCGCCCTGACCGGCACCGTCGCGGCGCGCGTGGGGGACCGTCGGGTGCACCTGTCGCTGTCGCACGACGGTGGGTTCGCGCTCGCGTTCGTCGTCCTCGAGTCGTGTGCCTGAGGACGCGCTGGGGCGCGTCCTCAGGCACACGACGCGGTGAGGCCGAGCGCCAGGAGGTCGTCGACCACGATCTCGGGCTCGTCACGGAGCTCGCGCGCCGAGCATCGCACGACGATCCGGCCGGGTTGGACGAGCCGTCGCTGACGGGCGAGGTCGTCCTCCCAGTGCTCGACCTCCATGTGGAAGCCGCCGTCGATCTCCAGCACCAGGGTGACTCCGTTCGCCAGCTGCCACTCGCAGTCGGTGAAGCGGACCCGCCCCGAGGTGTCCTTGCGCCGGACCTGTCGGCGCGGGCGGGGCAGGCCGAAGCGCCGGCACAGCCGGCCTATGTCGAGCTCGGCCATGGACTGGGCCCCACCTTCGAACTCGGTGAGTGCCGCGCGGAAGACCTTCGCTCGACGAAGCGGGCGCATCAGGGCCAGCTGTCGGCGCAGGGACTCCGGGCTCGCGAGCCGCTGCTGGACGACGGCAGCCAGGAGCCCCTGCGCCGTCCGGGCTGAGCGCTCATACCCCGCGAAGAGCAGCGCCGCGGCCTCGACGCGGCAGATCGGGAGGTGCTCGTGGCGGTCGCGCATCTGCTCCAGGGAACGGCGGGTGCGGAAGAAGTCGAAGCCGGCCAGAGGGTCGAAGGCCAGCTCGTCGTCCACCAGGACGGTGACGTCGTCGCGGTGCCAGTTGCGCAACCCGTGCCACTCCAGTGCGGTGAGGCCGCCGACCAACGCGTTCCCGCCTGCGTGGAGCACCCCGAGCCACACCTGCTCGCGCCAGCCGAGCGGTCCGGTGAAGAGGCTGACCACGTTGCTGGACCGGGTCGCCCAGCGCCCTGCGGCCACCTGGTTGCGGACGCGGTCGGCGTCGTACCCCAGCTGGTTGAGCTGCCTGCGCGCCACCAGCCCGCACTGGTGGGCGGCGAGGCGGGTGGGATCCATCGGCGAAGAGTGCCCCAGATCGCCCGGTTCCCGTCGCCGTCCTCCACAACCCTCCCGGTCGTGTGCCTGAGGACGCGCTGGGGCGCGTCCTCAGGCACACGACCGCTAACTTGGGGCCCATGCGCAGCGCACACACGGTCGAACAGGTCCGGGCGGCCGAGGGCGAGCTGATGGCCGCCCTGCCCGAGGGGGCGTTGATGCAGCGGGCGGCGACCGGGCTGGCCGTCGCGATCACCGACCTGCTGGGCTCGGCGTACGCCGCGCGCGTGCTGCTCCTGGTCGGGGCCGGGGACAACGGCGGCGATGCGCTCTGGGCCGGAGCGATCCTCGCGCGCCGGGGCGTCGCGGTGGAGGCGGTGCTGCTGTCCGAGAACGCCCGGGCCGACGGGCTCGAGGCGTTGCGCTCCAACGGTGGCCGCACGGTGTCGCTGGCCGACGCGCACCGGCCCGACCTCGTCGTGGACGGCATCGTCGGCATCGGTGGGCGCCCGGGCCTGCGGCCGGACGCCGAGGAGGCACTGGGCAGGTGTGCGGGCGTGCCGGTCGTGGCCGTCGACGTGCCGTCCGGGGTGGACGTCGACACGGGTCACCTCGACGGCGCCCACGTCACGGCCGACCTGACCGTCACCTTCGGGACGCACAAGATCGCCCACCTCGTCGACCCGGCGGCCATGGCGTGCGGCGTCGTGCACCTCGTCGACCTCGGGCTCGACCTGCCACCGGCCCCTGTCGAGGCGTTGCAGCCGGTCGACGTGGCGGCCCTGCTGCCGGTGCCGGGACCGTTCGACCACAAGTACAGCCGCGGCGTCGTCGGGGTGCGCGCCGGCTCCGAGACCTATCCGGGGGCGGCGGTGCTGAGCACGTCGGGTGCCGGGAGCGGCCTCGCCGGCATGGTGCGCTACCTCGGGTCGGCGGCCGACGCCGTCCGCGCCAGGCACCCGGAGATCGTGGTCTCGGAGGGACGCGTCCAGGCCTGGGTGGTCGGCTCCGGCGGGGACGCGGACGCCGAGCAGGCGTTGGTCGACGCGCTCGCCGACGGCGTACCGACCGTGGTGGACGCCGATGCCCTGGTCCACGTCGAGAGGGGCACCCCGGGCGTCGTGCTCACCCCCCACGCGGGTGAGCTGGCGCGGATGCTCGGCGTGGAGCGCGAGGAGGTCGAGGCGGACCAGCTCGGGTTCGCGCGCCGCGCCGCCGCGGAGTACGACGCCGTGGTGCTCCTCAAGGGGCGGCGCACTCTCATCGCCCGGCCGGACGGACGGGTCCGGGTCACCACCAGCGGCGTGTCCTGGCTGGCCGTCGCCGGAGCGGGCGACGTGCTCGGGGGAGTCATCGGCGCGCTGCTGGCCGCGGGTCTGGACCCGTTCGACGCCGCCTCGGTCGGGTCGTGGCTCCACGGCGCGGCGGCGGCGCTGGCCAGTGGTGGGGGCCCGCTGACCGCCACGGCCGTGGCCGACGCGGTGCCCGAGGTGGTGCGCAACCTGCTCGGCTGAATGGGAGGATGGAGCCCTCATGTCCTCCCCGCCGAGCCCGCACGCCCAGGTCGTCGTCGACCTGGGCGCGATCCGGCACAACGTGACACGGCTGCGCGAGATCGTCACGACCGGCCCCACACCGCCGCAGGTGATGGTGGTGGTCAAGGCCGACGGCTACGGCCACGGGATGGTCCCGGTCGCCCGGGCCGCACGAGCGGCGGGAGCGGACTGGGTCGGCGTCGCCACCGGAGCCGAGGCGCTCGCCCTGCGTGAGGCCGGCGACACCGGTCGGCTGCTGAGCTGGCTGGCCGCGCCCGGGGCGAACTTCGCCCCGCTCCTGCGCGCGGACGTCGACGTCGCGGCGTACTCGGTCGGTCAGCTCGCGGAGGTCGTGGGCGCGGCGCGCGCGAGCGAGCGGGTGGCGCGGGTGCACCTGAAGTTCGACACCGGGCTGTCCCGCGGCGGGGCACCGCGGTCCGAGTGGACGGCGCTGGTGTCGGCTGCGGCCTCGGCCGCCTCCGAGGGCCTGGTCGAGGTGACCGGGGTGTGGTCGCACCTCGCGTGCGCCGACGAGCCGGAGCACCCCGCCAACCAGGCGCAGGTGAGCGCGTTCGAGGAGGCCCTCGCGCTGGTCGCGGAGACCGGGATCTCGCCGGAGGTGCGTCACCTGGCCAACTCGGCGGGTGCGCTCTGGCTGCCGGAGACCAGGTATGACCTCGTCCGGCTCGGCATCGCCGCCTACGGCCTGAGCCCGGCCCCCGAGGTCGCGTCGTCGGAGGAGCTGGGCCTCGTGCCGGCCATGACGGTGCGCGGGTCCGTCGTGCTGACCAAGGAGCTGGCGGCGGGCGACGGCGTCTCCTACGGCCACACCTTCGTCGCGGACGAGCCGATGCGCGTGGCGCTGGTGCCGATGGGCTACGGCGACGGCATCCCGAGGGCGGGCTCCTCCACCGCCGAGGTGCTCGTCGGGGGAGTGCGTGGTCGCGTGCTCGGGCGGATCTGCATGGACCAGCTGGTCGTCTCGGCGCCGGGGTCGGCTCCGGTGGAGGACGTGGTGCTGTTCGGGAGTGGTTCACATGGTGAGCCGACCGCGTCCGACTGGGCGCGCTGGTGCGGGACGATCAACTACGAGATCGTCACCCGGATGGGTGGACGGCAGACCCGGGTCTGGGTCGGGGACGAGGCGACGTGAGCACGAGGCGTTCCCTCGCGTACGCCGCCGGCGGCCTGGGCGCCGCCGCCGTGGCCGCGCTGGCCACCGGGGTGGTCGTCGAGCGCCGGGTGGTGCGTGCCCGTCGCGCCGGCTCGGCCCAGGCCGACCGGCTGGGGGCCCTGCGCTCCGACCCGGTGCCGGTCACGTGTGACGACGGGGTGGTGCTGCACGCCGAGGTCGACGAGCGCGCGCCGTACGCCGTGGACAAGCGGCAGCGCGGCCAGGACGTGACCCTCCTCTTCGTCCACGGCTATGCGCTCAACCTCGACTGCTGGCACTTCCAGCGCGAGGCGTTCCGCGGCAAGCACCGGATGGCCTTCTTCGACCAGCGCTCGCACGGGCGCTCCGGCCGGTCCGGCCGCGAGCACGCCAACATCGACCAGCTCGGCGACGACCTGGCCGTCGTGATCTCGACCCTGGCGCCCACCGGCGACGTGGTCCTCGTCGGGCACTCCATGGGTGGCATGTCGATCATCGCCTTCGCGGAGCGGCACCCCGAGGTCTTCGAGCGGCGGGTGCGGGGCGTGGCCCTCGTCTCCACCACCGCGGGTGGCCTGAAGCCGCACCGCACACTGGGTCGGTGGCTGCCCGACAGCGTCGGCCAGATCATGGCCCCCCGGGTGATCGCCATCCTGGCCCGGGCGCCGGAGCTGGTGGACTCCGCCCGTCGGTCGGGCTCCAACATCGGCTTCCTCGTGGCCGACATGTTCGCCTTCGGGCGCAAGGACGTCCCTGCCGCCGAGGTGGAGTTCCTCGACGAGATGCTGGCCGGCACGTCCTTCGACGTGCTCGCGGAGTTCTTCCCGAGCTTCTCCCAGCTGGACAAGTTCGAGCACCTCGCGCCGTTCCTCAAGGTGCCGACGACGATCATCTGCGGCACCAGGGACAAGCTGACCTCGATCGGCCACAGCCGCAAGATGGCCGAGAAGATGCCGGCCGCGACGCTCGTGGAGTGCGAGGGCGCCGGCCACATGGTGATCTTCGAGGCCCGCGACGAGGTCAACGCGGCGCTGGAGGACCTCGTGACGGCGGCGACCGGATGAACGACGACGACCGCACCACGATCTCGCTGGTCGACGGGTCACGCGCCGTGGACGTCCTGTCCGTGGTGCACACCGCCTTCGCCGACCGTCCGGTGCTGGACCCGCCCGCCACCGCACTGCAGGAGACGCTCGAGACCGTGCGCGAGGCCCTTGAGGCCCACGGTGGCCTGCTCGTCGAGCACGACGGGTCGCCGGTGGGGGCGCTGCTCTTCGAGCCCAAGGGCCGGTTGCTCGGGCTGCGCCGTGTCGGAGTCCTGGGCTCGGTGCGGGGGCTCGGCGTCGCCGCCCAGATGGCCTCGCGAGCCCGGGAGATCGCGCAGGAGCTGGGCTTCACCGGCCTCCAGCTCGAGGCGCGCGTCGAGCTGCCCGCGACGATCAAGTTCTGGCGCAACCTCGGCTACGTCGAGGCCCAGCGCGAGGGCAACCGCCTCACGATGCTGCGGATGCTCCCGATCACCGAGGACCTCGCGACGCCCGAGGACACCCGTTCCTTCGGGGAGCACCTCGCCGAGCGGCTCGGCCCCGGCGATCTCGTGATCCTCACGGGGGATCTCGGTGCCGGCAAGACGACGCTGACCCAGGGGATCGGCGCCGGTCTCGGCGTCCGCGGCCTGGTGACCTCGCCGACCTTCGTGATCGCCCGCGTCCACCCCTCCCTCTCCGACGGCCCGCCCCTGGTGCACGTCGACGCCTACCGCCTCGGCGGCACCGCCGAGCTCGACGACCTCGACCTCGACACCGACATCGACGAGGCCGTCACCGTCGTCGAGTGGGGCGAGGGTCTCGCCGAGTCCCTCTCGCTCGACCGCCTCGAGCTCAGCCTCCGGCGCACCGACGACGACCAGCGGACCATCACCGTCACCCCCGTCGGCCCCCGGTGGCGGGAGTTCGACCTGGGTCCTGTCGGGTCGCTCACCAGCGGCTGAGCCGGTCTCATAGGCCGGCGCCGAGTGGTTTCGACAGGCTCAACCGGCTCTGGTCAACGCGGTGATGGGGTTTCGACGAGCTCGGCCTAGGCTCACCACGTGCTGCTCGCCTTCGACACCGCCACGCCTCACGTGACCGTTGCCCTGCACGACGGGGACTCGGTGGTGGCGACCTACGGGTCGGAGGAGTCGATGCGGCACGGGGAGATGCTGGCGCCCGGGATCGAGCAGGTGCTCGCGTCGGCCGGGGCGGGTGTCGCGGACCTCACGGCCATCGCCGTCGGGGTGGGGCCGGGACCGTTCACCGGCCTGCGCGTCGGTCTGGTGACGGCACGGACGCTCGGCTTCGCCCGCGGGATCCCGGTGCACGGCGTCTGCACCCTCGACATCCTGGCGGCGGCCGGGATCGACGCAGGGCTCGACGAGTTCGTGGTGGCGACCGACGCGCGGCGCAAGGAGGTCTACCTCGCGGGGTACGCCGGAGGCCGGCGCACCTCCGGGCCGCAGGTCGTGAAGCCGGTCGACGCGGCGACCGACCAGCCGGTGGTCGGCAGGGGCGCGGTGCTCTACCCGGCCGACTTCCCTCACGCCGTCGCGCCCGAGCACCCCGCGGCGTCGGTGCTGTGCGACGTGGTCCTCAACCGGCGCTTCGAGGTCGTCGGACCGGACCCGCTCTACCTGCGGCGGCCCGACGCGATGGAGCCCGGCAAGCCGAAGCGCGTCAGCTGACGCGCTTCCTCGGCGGCCGGGGGAAGAACATCGGCGTGCGCTCGGCGTACTCCGGATAGCCGGGGCGCTTCATCATGGTCTGCTCGAGCAGCTTGGCCCCGGAGGCGAAGATCAGGAAGAACGCCATGGCCGCCGGCGAGACGACCGTCAGGGCCGGCAGCAGGCCGCCGGCGAGGCCGCCGACCAGCCAGATGCCCCACCACACGGCGAAGTCGCCGAAGTAGTTCGGGTGCCGGGTCCAGCCCCAGAGGCCACGGTCCATCACGGTGGGACGATCCGGCTCCGCCTTGTACGCCGTGAGCTGCGCGTCCCCGACCGACTCGAAGAGCAGCCCGACCACCCAGACCACGACGCCGACCCAGACCAGCCAGGGCCAGCGGGTGCCGGTGGCCGCGGCGACCTGGACGGGCAGCGAGACGAACCACATCACCAGTCCCTGCACCACGAACACGCGGCGCACGGCCATCGCGAACCCGCCGTCGCCGAGCATCTTGGCGTAGCGCGGGTCCTCCTCGCGGTGGGCCAGCTGGCGCCGGCCGATGTGCCAGGCGAGGCGGAGTCCCCACAGGGCGACCATCGGCAGCAGCAGCCAGCGGACGGGCTCGTCGCCGAGGAGGGCGCTGACCAGTGCGATCAGCACGAAGCCGAGACCCCAGGTGACGTCGACGACGGCCACCCGGCCGATGCGTCGGGAGACCAGGGCCGTCACGGTCATCAGGACCGCGACGGAGACGAGCGATGCTGCCAGGACGACGAGCAGCGTCACCGGGTGTTCACGAGTTCCTCACAGGAGGCAGCGTATGCGCTGCGCCGGGCCGGACCATCAGGATCTGGTCGACACCCATGCGCCCGTCGCGGAAAGCCATCGAGCCACCGACGAGGTAGAGCCGCCACACGCGGACGACCTCCTCGCCCACGAGCTCGGTCAGCCGGTCGATGTTGGCCTCGAAGTTCTCCAGCCAGCCGTCGACGGTGCGGACGTAGTGCTCGCGCATCATGTGCACGTCACGCACCTCGAGACCACCGCGCTCCAGGAACGCCACGGTCTCGCCGACCGGCCGCATGTGCATGTCCGGTGCGATGAAGGACTCGATGAACGGTCCACCGCCGGGGTGGCCCTTGCGGCCACCGGCGCGGGACATCTGCTGGATCAGCACGCGTCCTCCCGGCTTGACCGCGTCGTGCAGGACCTGCGCGTAGACGCCGTAGTTCTGCTCGCCGACGTGCTCGCCCATCTCGAGCGAGCCGACGGCGTCGAACGGGTAGCCGGCGCCCACCTCGGGGATCTCGCGGTAGTCCTGCAGCCGGATCTCGACCCGGTCCTCGAGGCCGCGCTCGCGGATCCGTGCGTCGATGAACTTCTTCTGCTCGGCGGCGATCGTGACCCCCGTGACCTGCGCGCCGAAGTGCTCGGCGGCGTGCAGCGACAGCGAGCCCCAGCCGCAGCCGATGTCGAGGAACCGCATGCCGGGCTCGAGGCCCAGCTTCTGGCAGACCAGGTCGAGCTTGTCCCGCTGCGCGTCCTCCACCGTGTACGACGGGTCCTCGGAACGCCAGTAGCCCGAGGAGTACGCCATCTGCGGCTCGAGGATGAGCGAGTAGAACTCGTTCGACAGGTCGTAGTGGTGGCTGATCGCCCGGCGGTCGCGGAGCTTGCTGTGCAGCCGGCCCTTGACCTGCGCCTGCGAGGCGGGCGGGGCGGGCGGCCTGCCGATGGCACCGACGTCGAGGGCGGTCCGCAGTGCCTGCGTGAAGGCCCGCGGCGAGGGACGGACCCCCGAGAGGCCACGTTCCTGGGCGACCGACCACACGTGGGTGAGGGCGGCGTCGAGGTCGTGATGGATCTCGAGCTCACCGGTGACGTAGGCCTGTGCGGCTCCGAGCTCACCGGGATGCCACATCAGCCGGCGTACGGCGTCGCGCGAGCGGAGCTCGACGAGCGGCGCGTCGTCGGGGCCGGCCTCCGACCCGTCCCACGCACGCAGGCGCACGGGGAGGGCGCCACCGACGAACGGTCGCAGGGCTGCCTCGAGGCGGGCGGCCACGCCACCGCTCTCGGTGGACGACTCGGCCGGGCGGGACTCGGTCTGGGTCATCGTCAGTCCTTGCGCGCGAAGGTCAGCTGCTGCACGTCGATGTAGCCCGACGCGAAGCCGGCGCGGGAGTACTCCAGGTAGAAGTGCCACATGCGCTGGAAGGTCTTGTCGAAGCCGAGGTCGCCGACTTCGTCGCTCGCGGCGAGGAAGGCCCGGTCCCAGCGCTCGAGCGTCTCGGCGTAGTGCTGGCCGAACGAGAGCCGCTCGCTGATCCGCAGCGTGGTGTCCGCGCGGGTGATCTCGTCGATCGCCGTGACCGAGGGCAGGAACCCGCCGGGGAAGATGTACTTGTTGATCCAGGTGAAGGTGCGCCGCGTGGCGAGCATCCGGTCGTGCGGCATCGTGATCGCCTGGATCCCGACACGGCCACCGGGAGCGAGCAGCCGGTCGATGGTGCGGAAGTACGTCGACCAGAACTCGTGGCCCACGGCCTCGATCATCTCCACGGAGACGATCGCGTCGAAGCTGCCCTGCACGTCGCGGTAGTCGCTCAGGCTGATGGTCACCTGGTCGGCGTGGCCGGCCTCGGCGACGCGCTCGACCGCGAGGTCGAGCTGCTCCTTGGACAGGGTGACCGAGTGCACGGTGGCACCCCGGCGTGCCGCGCGGATGGCGAGCTCACCCCAGCCGGTGCCGATCTCGAGGACCCGGCTGCCCCTGGTCACCCCGGTCTGGTCGAGCAGCCGCTCGATCTTGCGGACCTGGGCGTCGGCCAGCGACTCGTGGTGGTTGCCCTCGGGCGGGGCCGCCTCGAGGTGGTCGCCGCGGTCGATCACCGAGGTGTCGTAGAGCGCCGAGGAGTAGCTCAGCGTCTCGTCCAGGAACTGCCGGAACAGCTCGTTGGACAGGTCGTAGTGGTGCGAGATGTTGTCCCGGGTGTTGTCCTGGGTGTTCTTGTGCGCGCGCGGCGGGCGGCGTACGTAGGCGCCGCGGAGCTTCTGCAGCGGCGCCGGGATCAGGGTCGGCAGCTCGGCGGCCAGCACGGTCAGGAAGCCGCCGAGGTCCTCGGCGTCCCAGGCCCCGGTGAGGTAGGCCTCGCCGAAGCCGATCAGGCCGTCGCGGCCCAGGCGGTTGAAGAACTCGGTCGGCCGGAGGATCCGCATCTCCGGGCCGCCGGTGCCCCACGTCCTGGTGGCGCCACTGCCCTCGCGCACGGTGACCGGCAGGCGGTTGACCGCGGCCCGGAAGAGCTGGCGGGCGATCCGGGCGCTGACGTCGGCCTTGAGCCCGGTGGGGTAGGTCTCCAGGGCGGCCCAGGCCGCAGCCGGGCGGATGGGAGTGGTCGTCATCTCAGACGCCTTCCTGTCGTGGGTGGTCGGGGCGCGTCCGGATCCCGAGGCGCCTGGCCCACAGCCAGACGCCGTGGGCATGGATCAGGACGGTGCCGCGCAGGGCGGCGGGGGCGGAGCGGAGGGGTGAGCCGCTGGTCGGCTCGCCGTCGAGGGAGGCCGTGAACACCGCGCCGTCGTCGCTGTGCAGGGTGACGGTGACGTGCAGGTGCTTGTCGGGCCGGGGGACGGCGATCTCGTAGTAGCCGTCGGTGCCGTGGAACGGCGAGACGTACATCTGCTTCTCGGTGCGGGCGCGACCCTGCTCGTCGGGGTGGACGAGGTAGGCGTGCCGGTCACCGTAGGTGTTGTGCACCTCGACGACCACCGCGGCCAGCGACTGGTCGCGCCGGTGGCACCAGAACACGCTGATCGGGTTGAAGCAGTGGCCGAGCGCCCGGGCGTTGGCGGCCATCACGATCCGGCCGCCGTCGGGCTGCACGCCGTTGAGGGCGAGGAAGCGCTCGACGTTGTCCTTGATCGTGGCGTCCGGGTCACCGAGGTGGTCCCGTGACTCGAAGCGGCCGAGAATCCCGTGGTCGGGCACGTGGTCGAGGTCGACCAGCCAGGTGCGGGAGCGGTGGGTGAAGGTGCGCGTGAACGGCCGGCGACGGACGTGCCGGATCGTGGTGGCGTACGACGTGGCCTCGACCGGGAGCGGGGTGGTCTCGCCCCACTCGACGCCGAGCCTCGAGGCGGCCTGGACACCGGAGCGAGCGCCGTCCTCGTGGAAGCCCCAGCCGTGCCAGGCGCCGGCGAAGACGACCCGGTCGGTGTCGCACTCGGGCAGGCGACGCTGGGCCGCGACCGAGGCCGGGGTGTAGATCGGGTGCTCGTACTCCATCGTCTCGATGACCTGCGCCTGGTCGACGATGTCCTGGCCGCCCAGGGTGACGATGAAGCGGCGGCCGTCCTCGGGCACGGGCAGGCGCATCAGCCGGGTCATGTCGTAGCTGACGGTGACCGTGCGGCCGGCGGCGGCCGGGCGACGGAGGTAGTTCCACGAGGCCCGTGCGCGTGCGTTGCGGGGCAGCACGCTCTGGTCGGTGTGCAGCTGGGCGGTGTTGGGCGAGTAGGGCATGGCGGTCAGCACGTCGCGCTGCGTCGAGGTCGGCTCGGCCAGGATCGCGAGCGCCTGCCCGGGGTGCGTGGCCACGACGACCGCGTCGTAGGTCTCGACCTCGCCGTTGCCGTCGGTGACCTCCACGCCGGTGGGCGTCTCGAGGACCGAGGTCACCTTGGTGGAGGTGCGGACGTCGGGCAGCCGGGCCGCGACCCGCTCGACGTACTCCCGGGAGCCGCCGGTGACGGTGCGCCACTGCGGCGAGCCGAAGATCTGCAGCATGCCGTGGTGCTGGAGGAAGCTGAACAGGTAGCGCGCCGGGTAGTCCAGCGAGACGGCGGGGTCGCACGACCACACGCAGGCCACCAGGGACTCCATGAAGTGGGTCCTGAACAGCGGCGAGAAGGACCCCCGGTCGAGGAACGAGCCGAGGGTCTCGTCGGACCCGTCGTCGGTCGACTCCAGGACGCGTCGTGCCATCCGGTGGAACCGCGGGATCTCGGTGAGCATCCGGAGGTAGGACGGGCGCAGGGCGTTGCGCCAGGTCGGGAACAGCCCGGCGAGGCCGAGGGCGCCGGCCCACTCCAGCCGGAAGTCGTCCGAGCGCACCGACATCGACATGTCGGACTCCTGGGTCTGCACCCCGAGCTCGTCGAAGAGCCGCATCAGGTGGGGGTAGGTCCGCTCGTTGTGCACGATGAACCCGGTGTCGACCGCGATCCCGTCGACGACGTGGGTGTCCGCGTGCCCACCCAGCCGGGAGTCGGACTCGAACAGGGTCACCCTGGCCTGGCCGCTCAGCACGTGGGCGGCCGTCAGCCCAGCGACCCCGCTGCCGATGACGGCGACGCGGCGTGGTGGCAACGTCATGCGGTGACCTGTCCGAGCTCGAACATGGCGATCGGCTCGCTGGACGGGGTGTCGGAGCCACCTACGGGCTCGACGGTGATCCCGACGCCGGTCGCGCCGGCCGGATCGCCCTTGAGCAGCACCTTGTGGTCGCCGCCCGAGCTCATCAGGCCGGCCGGCTTCATCACGCCGGCCCTGTCGCGCAGCCACAGCTCGAAGGTCTTGCCGGAGGGCGGGGCCTTCATGCCGCGGGTCAGCAGGACCGCGCGACCCTCGCTGGCGGAGCGGACGACGGTGGCGCTGGACCCGTCCTTGAAGTCCATGGAGACGTGCTTGGCGTCCGAGGCCGCGAGGACCTGGTCGACCGGGCTCAGCTGGGCCACGGGCGGGCTGTCGTCGTGCCAGGGCTGGTAGACGCTGCCGGCACCCACGGCCACGACGGCAGCCGCCGCGGCGACCAGGCCGATCACGCGTCGACGTCGGGGACGCAGGGGCAGGACCGTGGCCATCGCCGGGGCGGCCTGCTCGCGATCGGGTCCCTGGTGGGTCCCGATGACGGGCGGCAGCGGGCGGATGGTCGTGATGCCGGACAGCACCGCGTTGCGGAGCGCCGCGGGAGGGGTCAGGGCGGACTCGTCGGCCATCAGGGCCGCGGCCTCTCGCAGGCTGGCCACCTCGTGCTGGCAGTCGAGGCACCCGGGCAGGTGATCCTCGAAGGTCTCGCGCTCTGCGTCATCGAGCGCGTCGATGGCGTAGGCACCAGACAGTGCGTGCAGTGACTCGGTCACTGTGCCACCCCCATCGTGTCTCGAAGACGGATCAGTCCGTCCCTGATGCGTGTCTTGGCCGTTCCCACCGGGAGGTCGAGCATCGAGGCGACCTCCGTGTGCGTGTAGCCCTTGAAGTAGGCGAGCTCCAGCGCTTCTCTCTGGACCTCGGTGAGCGAGTTCATCGCCTGTCGAACCCTTCGTGCTTCCATCGATGCCTGGGCGGCCTCGGCGGTGGAGTCGTGGTCCACCACCTGGCTGCCCTGGTGGTACGTCGTGTCGCGGACGGTGCTGGCCTGGGCCGACCTCACCCGGTCGACCGACTTGCGGTGGACGATCGTCAGGACCCAGGAGACGGCGCTGCCCTTGCCCGGGTCGAAGCGACTGGCCGTCTTCCAGATCTCCAGGAAGGCCTCCTGGGTCACTTCCTCGGCCTGGCTCGGGTCGCGGACGACCCGAACGGCCAGTCCGTAGGCCCGGGCAGATGTCGCGTCGTACAGCTGGGCGAAGGCAGCCTCGTCACCACGGCCTGACTGCTTCAGCAGCTGAGCGAGGTCGCCCGAGGTCGACGCGACAGGCACCGACACCCCGGGTGGGGAGTCGGAGTCAGCGCTGATCGGGCTCACGAGGCAACTTTCTCAGATCCATGGTGTGTGACTTTCTCGTGCCAGTCATTCGGAGTCCTGCGCAGGGTGGATTGGAGGGGTACCCGGAAATTCTCCCGCAATCCGTCAAGATGACCAGATGGCCAGCTACATCGTGAGTCCTGAGGCCGTCGAGCGGGCCGAAAAGCTGATCCGGGGTGGCCAGTACGTCCTCGACAGCGACTGGGGCGACGTCCAGCCCGGAGCCGAGCAGCAGAACGCCTACCTGGAGAAGCACTCCTGGGAGGAGTACGCCGCGTGGCACCTGGGCCTGACCGAGGGGGCCAACGAGGAGACCAAGGCCCGGCACGCGTTCGTCTACGGCGACTTCCGGCGGGTGCACCGCACGGCGCTGATCGCCTGTGTCTACCGCGCCTCGGAGTGGCGGCACAAGGAGATCGAGCTGGCGGCGCACGACCTGCTCCAGCTGCTCGACCGGACCACCGCGTGACCGTGGTCCGGTCCGCCTCGATCGACGACGTCGCGGCCGTGGCCCGCCTCGAGGCCGACTGCCTCGGCGACGACGCCTGGAGCGAGGCGCTCGTGCGCGAGGGGGTCCGGGGAGCCCTGCCCACCGTCAGCTACCTCGTCGCGGACACGGACGGGACGGTCGTCGGGCACGCGGTGCTGTCGGCCGCCGGTGACATCGCGGAGCTCCAGCGGATCGCCGTGGCCCCGGCCCACCGGCGCGCGGGGGTGGCGACGACCCTGCTGGGCGGCGTGGTCGACGCGGCCGGCCGGACCGAGGCCGACCGGCTGCTGCTGGAGGTCCGCGAGGACAACCACGGGGCGATCGCGTTCTACACCGACGCGGGCTTCGTGGAGATCGACCGGCGCCCCCGCTACTACGCCGACGGCACCACCGCGGTGGTCCTGCTGCTGCCGGTGGGGCCGGGCGGGAGGCCAGATGACGTCAGCCTTGGGCCGGTGACGCCGGGGTGAGGGCGTCCAGCTTGCGCACCGCCAGCTCGGCGTAGATCGCGGCGGCGTCCGGCAGCACGCCGGGGTCGAAGTCCGCGCGGGGGCTGTGGTTCGAGGGTGCCGTCTCCGGATCGTGGCCCGGCAAGGTCGCGCCGACGAAGACGAAGGCGCCGGGCACCGAGGCCAGGACGCGGGAGAAGTCCTCGGAGCCGGTGATCGGGAAGGGCAGGTCGTCCCACCGGCCGTCGCCGAGGACGTCGTGGACCACTCCGCTCGCGAAGTCGACCTCGGCGTGGTCGTTGACCGTCAGGGGGTACTCGTCGCCGTACTCGATCTCGACCTCGACGCCGTGCGCCCGCGCCACCCCGCGCAGGGTGTCCTGGATGCCCTCGCGCAGCAGCACGGCGCTGGCCTCGGAGAAGCGCCGCACGGTGGCCTCGAAGCGGGCCGTGTCCGGGATGATGTTGCGGCGGGTGCCGCCCTCGACGACGCCGACCGTCACCACGACCGGGTCGAAGACGTCGAAGCGGCGCGTGACCATCGTCTGCAGGGCCGTGATCATCTCCGCCATCGCGGCGATCGGATCCCGCCCGCGGTGGGGCGTCGACCCGTGCCCACCGCGCCCGCGCACGGTGACGAACAGCCCGTGCGAGGCCGCCATCAGCGGTCCGGGGCGGCTGGAGAACCGGTAGGCCGGGAAGGTGTTGGAGAAGACGTGCAGGCCGTACGCCGCGTCGGCCCGTCGGCCGGCCGCGTCCAGGACACCCTCCTCGATCATCACGCCGGCGCCGTCCCAGCCCTCCTCACCCGGCTGGAACATGAGCACGACGTCGCCGCGGAGCCGGTCCCGGTGCTGCGCGAGCAGCCGGGCCCCGCCGACCAGTGCCGTGGTGTGCAGGTCGTGCCCGCACGCGTGCATCGCGCCGTTGGTCGAGGCGAAGTCGAGCCCCGTGTCCTCCGCGACGGGCAGGGCGTCCATGTCGCCCCGAAGGAGGACGGTCCGGGGAGCGGCGGCATCGCGCGCCCCACCCCGCAGGATTGCGGTCACCGACGTGGTCCCGGTCCCGGTCGAGATCTCGAGCCCCAGCCCGTCGATCTCCTCGAGGACCTTCTCCTGCGTCCAGGGCAGGTCGAGACCGACCTCGGGGTGCGCGTGCAGCTCGCGGCGCAGCCGGGTGAGGTCGTCGGCCATGCCGTGGGCGTCGTCGAGCAGGTCCATGCGTCTCCGTCGGGTGGTCGGTCCCGCCCGTCAGGGCAGGTAGTAGGTCGGGTTCGGCAGCTTCACCTGACGGTCGGCGTGGCCGCCGATCAGGTCGCTGAACTGATCACCGAAGCTGGCGACGATGTCGTAGCCGAGGTCCTTCTCGACGTGCTTGCGCGTCTGCGACTTGTACTCGATCGTCGTGCACTTCGCGGTGGCGCAGGTGATGTAGCCGGGCTGCGTGCTGCTGCCCGCGCCGGTCCACTTGGTGAAGTAGAGCGCCGAGGTGAAGCCCGAGTAGCCGACCTTCGCCAGGTTGGCGATGGTGGCCGCCTTCTGGTCGTCGTTGCGGCCGGTCAGGCCGACGATCGCGCAGCCCGCGTCACCGACCTGCTCGACCAGGGACACCATGCCCGGCGTGGCCGGGAAGCGCTGGTCCTGGACCCACTCGTCCTGCAGGGCGGGCTGGAAGTTGAAGTGCATCGCCGCGTCCTCCATGTCGTAGGTCCACAGCGTGGTGTCGTCGGCGTCGAGCACGACGGCGGGCTTCTGGCCGTGCGCCTTCGCCGTGGCGCAGGTCCTCGTCAGCTTCTTCGCGCGGCGCGCGGCGAGCGCGGTCACCTCGCTGATGTAGGGCGACGTCGTCTTGTTCGCGATGCCGGGCTCGGCGGGGTTCGTGGCGCCGTAGTAGGTGCGGATCGTGGACTTCACCGAGTCGATGTTGGGGATGCCCTCGCCGTCGCGACGGGTGCCGCTCGATCCGTCCGGTTTCATCGTGAAGCGCGTCCGCGGCGACAGCCGGGGCTGGTCGAGGCCCGGCAGGTTCGGGCTGGGCAGGTAGTAGGTCGGGTTGGGCAGCTTCAGCACCCTGTCGGCGTACCCGCCCTGGAGGTCGGACCACTGGTCGCCGACGTTGAGGACGACGTCGTAGCCGAGCTTCTCGATGTGCTTGCGGGTGCCGGCCTTGTACTCCACCGTCGTGCACTTCGCGGTCGCGCACGTGATGTAGTCCGGCTGCTGGCTCGCGCCCTTCCCGGTCCACTTGGTGAAGAAGGTGTCCTGGTCGAACGCGTCGTACCCCACCTTGTGCAGGTTGGCGATCGTGGCCTGCTTCTGGTCGTCGTTGCGACCGGTCAGGCCGAAGATCTTGAAGCCCCGCTTGCGCGCCTGGTTCACGAACGTGACCATCGACGGGGTCGCCGGGAAGCGCTGGTCCTGGACCCACACGTCCTGCAGGACCGGGTCGAAGTTGAACTTCATCGCCGCGTCCTCCATGTCGTAGGTCCACAGCGTGGTGTCGTCGGCGTCCAGCACGATCGCGGGCCTGGTGTGGTGCTTGCGGGCCTGCTTCCCCGCCCGGTCGAGGTAGCGCCACTGCGAGCGGACGATGGACCGCATCTCGCTGATGTAGGGCGACCTCGTCTTGTCGGCGATGCCGGGGTGTGCCGTGTCGGTGGCTCCGTAGTAGGTGCGGATCGTGGACTTCACCGAGTCGATGTTGGGGATGCCCTCCCCGCCCTCGGTCGACCCGCTGGAGCCGTCCGGGGCCATCGTGAAGTGGGTGCGGGGTCTGAGGTGGTGGTCGCTGCCGGCGTACGCCGGGGAGGCGCCGACGAGCGCCAGGGACAGCAGGCCGACGGTGACGGACACGGTGCGGGCGCGGAGAAGGCGCATGGGACAGGCTCCCGAGAGAAGAGTGCGTGCGGTCCCGGCACGCTACCTCCGGACCGTGGCGGTGGGAAGCCGGGCGACGGCGGGCACAATGGCGCGGTGACCCTCTCCGCACGGCTGGCCGAACCGCTGGTGCTCGGCATCGAGACCTCCTGCGACGAGACCGGGATCGGCATCGTCCGCGGCCACACGCTCCTGGCCGACGCGGTCGCGTCCTCGGTCGAGGAGCACGCCCGGTTCGGCGGCGTGGTCCCCGAGGTCGCGTCACGCGCGCACCTCGAGGCGATGGTGCCGATGATCCAGCGCGCCTGCGAGACCGCACACGTCTCGCTGAGTGACGTCGACGCGATCGCGGTGACGGCCGGGCCCGGACTGGCCGGGGCCCTGCTCGTCGGGGTGGCCGCGGCGAAGTCCCTGGCGCTGGGCCTCGAGAAGCCCTTGTACGGCGTGAACCACCTCGCCGCGCACGTCGCCGTCGACCAGCTCGAGCACGGGCCACTGCCCGACCCCTGCCTGGCCATGCTGGTCTCCGGCGGGCACTCGTCACTGCTCCGGATCAACGACGTGACGACGTCGGTCGAGCCGCTGGGCTCGACCATCGACGACGCGGCGGGGGAGGCCTTCGACAAGGTCGCCCGGCTGCTCGGCCTGCCGTTCCCGGGGGGTCCGCACATCGACCGGGCGGCCCGCTCCGGCTCCTCGGTCGCGATCGACTTCCCGCGGGGGCTCACCTCGCGACGCGACCTCGAGCGGCACCGCTTCGACTTCTCGTTCTCCGGCCTCAAGTCAGCGGTCGCCCGGTGGGTGCAGGCGCGCGAGGAGTCGGGCGACCCGGTGCCGGTGGCCGACGTCGCCGCGTCCTTCCAGGAGGCGGTCTGCGACGTGCTGACCCGCAAGGCGATCGACGCCGCGCGCTCCGAGGGGATCGAGGACATCCTCATCGGCGGCGGCGTGGCGGCCAACTCCCGGCTGCGCGTGCTCGCCGAGGAGCGGGCCTCGTCGTACGGCATCCGCGTGCGGGTCCCTCGCCCCGGGCTGTGCACCGACAACGGCGCCATGGTCGCCGCCCTCGGCGCCGAGATGGTCGCCCGGGGCCGCACCCCCTCCGCCCTCGACCTCCCCGCCGACTCCTCGATGCCGGTGGAGCTGGTGCTGGCCTGAAATCCGGATAGTTACATGCATTCGGACGCCTTGAACCCGTGGGGAGCCGTCCGATTGCATGTAACTATCCGGGCGGTGGATACCTTGTGACCGACTGAGTCCGCGGGAGCCGAGGAGAACCACATGCAGCAGGTCAAGGCCGTCATCGCTCGCAGCAAGGGAGCGCCGGTGGAGATCGTGACGATCAACGTCCCCGATCCCGGGCCGGGCGAGGCCGTCGTGAAGATCCAGGCCTGCGGCGTCTGCCACACCGACCTGCACTACCGCGAGGGCGGCATCAACGACGAGTTCCCGTTCCTGCTCGGGCACGAGGCCGCAGGCGTCGTCGAGGCGGTCGGTGACGGGGTCACCGAGGTGGCGCCCGGCGACTTCGTCGTCCTCAACTGGCGAGCGGTGTGCGGTGACTGCCGGGCCTGCAACCGGGGCGAGCCGTGGTACTGCTTCGCCACCCACAACGCGACCCAGAAGATGACCCTCGAGGACGGCACCGAGCTGTCGCCCGCGTTGGGGATCGGCGCGTTCGCGGAGAAGACCCTGGTCGCGGCCGGCCAGTGCACGAAGGTCGACGAGAACGCGCGACCCGCCGCGGTCGGGCTGCTCGGCTGCGGCGTGATGGCCGGCATCGGCGCCGCGATCAACACCGGCAACGTCAGCCGCGGCTCGTCGGTTGCCGTGATCGGCTGTGGTGGCGTGGGCGTCGCCGCGATCGCCGGCTCGGCACTGGCCGGTGCGGGCACGATCATCGCCGTCGACATCGACGACAAGAAGCTCGCGGCGGCCACGAGGATGGGCGCCACGCACACCGTGAACAGCAAGGACAACGACGCGGTCGAGGCGATCCAGGCGCTCACCGACGGCAACGGCGCCGACGTCGTCATCGACGCGGTCGGCCGACCCGAGACCTGGAAGCAGGCGTTCTACGCCCGCGACCTCGCCGGCACCGTCGTGCTCGTCGGCGTCCCCACCCCCGACATGAAGATCCCCGAGATCCCGCTGATCGACGTCTTCGGCCGCGGTGGGTCGCTGAAGTCCAGCTGGTACGGCGACTGCCTGCCCAGCCGCGACTTCCCGATGCTGGTGGACCTCTACCAGCAGGGCCGCCTGGACCTGGACGCCTTCGTCACCGAGGAGATCGGCATCGACGACGTGGAGGCCGCCTTCGAGAAGATGCACGGGGGCGAGGTGCTCCGCTCCGTGGTCATTCTGTGACTCGTCGCCCGGTCGGGCGGGTCGCCTTCGCAGCGGTGGTCCTGCTCAGCCTGGTCGTCCTCTTCTCGCCCGGCTCCGACGTGCCGAGCGGTCTCCCGGTCAGCGACAAGGTGGTCCACTTCCTGCTGTTCGCGGCACTGGCCGTGACCGGGCGGCTCGCCGGAGTCCCACCCCTCCGTCTCGCGGTCGGTCTGGTGGCGTACGCCGGGGTCTCCGAGGTCCTCCAGACCGTGCTGCCCATCAACCGCGACGGCGACGTCCGGGACGCGATCGCGGACACGGTGGGGGCCCTCGCCGGGATCGGCGTGGTCATGCTCGCGGTCCGCCGGTCGCGCCCGCCTGCACATGCCCACAGATCCGCCTGAACCGTCTCGTAACGGCTCGACAACCCGCACACTGGACGACGTGTCCACCGGTCCGCTCCGCTCGCCCACGGTCATGGACGCGGAGCGAGCCGTACGACGCGCGGCGTCGCGGCTGGTCCGGGCCTGGCTGCTGTCCCTCGGAGCCACGCTGCTCTTCCTGGGGGCCGTGGTGGCGGCCGTGACGGCGGCTGCGCTGACCCCGGGGTGGCGGCTGTTCACGGGGTTGTCGGTGTTCCTGCTCTTCGCCGTGGGCCTGCTCGTCAGGCTGACCCCGCGTGAACCTGTCCTGTCCGTGGGAGTCGAGCCTCCCGACGAGGAGATGGCGCCGTTCTGCGACTGGATCGCCCTTCGTTGCGAGGGGTGGCGACCCCGCGTCCGCTTCACCTGGGCTCCCTCGTTGTGGGTCGAGCGGGGCACGCTGCTGGTTGGCCTGCCGGTGCTGCTCGGCACCCGGGAGGAGGAGCTGACGGTGCTCCTGGAAGACGCCCGGGCGACCGCCGGGACGGAGCTCCGCCGTCCGGTGGCTCTCGCCCAGCGGCTCGTGCGGGGGTCCGTCGGGCGCCGGCTCCTCGACGCCGGCACGCCGTCGTTCACGAGCAGGGTGATCACCGACGTGCTCGAGGCCCGGATGCGCGCCCTGGAGGAAGCCCTGAGCCGGCTGGTCCACGTGCGCAGGGTCGCGGACGGTGACGCGTGGGCGATGGTCGAGGGCAGGGTCGAGGTCCTCAGCGAGGCGTGGGACCTGTTCGTCGATGCCACCCTGGCGCCGGCGCTGGCCCGTGGGGAGTGGCACCAGGAGCCGTTCAGCGGCCTGCTGGCGTTCCTGGGCGCCTGCGAGCTGGCCGGCTGGGTCGAGAGCGCGGACAGGCTCCCCGGCCGGGACGCCGTGGACTCGCTCCCGCCGCTCGGCTCGGTCGAGCACCAGGTCGCCGCCGAGCTCGTCTCCGGGTCGGAGTGCGCGGAGGAGCCGATCTCGTGGGCGGAACACCCCCTGGCCGTCACCGTCCCGGACTGGCGCGTGCGCGTCGCGGAGGGGGTCCGAGCCGCCGCCCTGGTCACGGGGTCCCCGGTCCCGGCGACGGTGTCGGCCCTCCTCCGGCTTGCCGAGGAAGCCGGTCCCTCGGCCTGGACGGCCGCGCTGTCCCTGCCCTCGGGGACCGGGACCGTGCCGGTCGACGAGACCGCCGGCGAGACGGTGCTGGTCGCGGCCACCTCGCTGCTGCTCGTCGACTCCGGTGCGGCGGTCCCGTCCTGGGAGTGGCCGGTCGGCACGGTCCTGCGCGACCGCGACGGGCGCGGCCTGGAGGTCCGGCACCGCGTGGTGGACGAGCAGGATCACCTCGAGGACTGGTTGCGGGAGCTGGGCGTCGACCCGACGACCCCCGTCTGGCTGGCCGAGGGCGTTCCGCCCCGTGCCGAGGACGCGCTGCTGGCGGTCAACGTCACGGTGCGGCGTCGTCGTCGACGGCTGGTCCTCGGCTCCGAGGCCCTCCACCTGTTCCCGAAGCCGGCGGCGATGTGGTCCGGCAGGTCCCTGCGGACGGGAGGCCCGTTCGAGGATCCGTGCATGACGGCCGTCGAGGACCAGCAGCTGGCACCCGAGGTGGTCTCGATCCCCTACGACGACATCGCGCACGCCGACCTCGTGCCGAAGCTGGGTGACGACGGGTGGCGCCTGTCGGTCACCACCATGGTCGGGGGAACCACGACGATCAGCGTGGACACCCGGTGTGCCCAGGAGGAGGCCGTCCTCGAGGAGAAGGTCGGTCGCCGGCTGGAGGCGCACCGCTGCCCTCCTGGTCCCGCCCTGCGCCGATTCGCGAGGTGGGGCGCCTACCCGTGCCGCGGGATCGGGTGGACCGCCGTCGTCTTCGGCCTCGTGTGGTGGCTCGTGCCGGACGACGGAGTGGCCCGCGGCGCCGCGGTCGCCGTCGGGGTGGTCGGCGTCGGCGTGTTCGTGGCCGGCTTCCTGCCGACCCTCGTGACCCACGTCCGGCAGCAGCGATCGGCCTCTCGCGCCGCGGCCCGGCGCCACCAGGTCCGTGCAGCCGGGTTGGCGCCCGCCGAATAGGGTCGGGGACATGAGCTCCGTACGCATCGACCACGCCGTCTCGAGTGGCACCTTCTCCCTCGACGGCGAGACCTTCGACGTCGACAACAACATCTGGGTGGTCGGTGACGACGACGAGTGCATCGTCATCGACGCGCCGCACGACGTCGACGACATCCTCGCGGTGGTCGCCGGTCGCCAGGTCAAGGCGATCATCTGCACCCACGCCCACGACGACCACGTCCGCGTCGCGCCCCAGCTGCGCGAGCGGGTCACGGCGCCGATCCTGCTGCACCCGGCGGACAAGGAGGTCTGGGAGCTCACGCACACCGACCACCTGTGGGACGTCGACCTCGAGGACGGCCAGACCGTCAAGGTGGGCGGGGCGGCCCTCAAGGTGCTGCACACGCCCGGCCACGCGCCGGGCGCGATCTGCCTCTACGTGCACGACCTCGGCGTCGTGTTCACGGGCGACACCCTCTTCCAGGGCGGGCCCGGTGCCACCGGCCGGTCCTTCAGCGACGAGGACCTGATCAAGCAGTCCATCCGGACCACGCTGTTCGCGCTGCCCGACGAGACCGTCGTGCACACGGGGCACGGGGAGAGCACCACCATCGGCGCAGAGAAGGAAGCGCTCGGCGCCTAGCTCGCGCTCCGCGACCTCCGCTGCCGGAGGATCTCCCACGTGCCGACGACAGTGGCAGCCGCCACGAAGCAGAGCGTGACGACGGTGGCGGCGCCGAGGGCGTGGCCGTACGCCGCACTGCCCTTCCCGTCGACCGCGAGGAAGAACACGGCTCCGATGACCGCCTGGCCGATCGCGAGGCCGACCCGCTGGGCGGTCTGGAGCACGCCGCCGGCCGTCCCCCCGACCACCGGGTCGACGTCGGCCAGGGTGAGGGCCTGGTTGGGCGTCACCACCGCGCCGCTGCCCAGACCCATCACGAACAGCGGCCCCGCGAGGGCCAGGACGGCGTGCTCGTCGGGGGCCGTGCGGGCCACGAGTGCCATCGCGATCGCCCCGAGCGCGAACGTCGAGGTTCCCAGCACGATGAGCGGACGGCCGAGCCGGGTGACGAACCGGCCGGCGGTCTGAGCGGAGACGGCGCTGCCCACGGCGAAGGCGGTGACGCCGAGGGCGGAGTGCAGGGCCGTGAAGCCCAGGCCCCGCTGGAAGTAGAGCGCGAGCACCAGCGGCAGCCCGGCGACCGCGGGGAAGTAGAGCAGCGCCAGCAGGACGCCGGAGGTGTAGGACTTCTGCCGGAACAGCCGGAGGTCGACCAGCGGGTCCAGGTGCTCACGGGTCAGTCGCCGCTCGCGTCTCCAGAACAGCAGCAGCAGCACCGCGACCGGCACCACGAGCAGGCCCACCGCGGCACCCACCTGCTCGAACTGCACGGCAGCGAAGAGCACGCAGAACGTGGCCAGGCCGAGGAGCAGCGAGCCGATGATGTCGAGGCGGTGGCTGCCGGTCGCGGGAGTCTGCGGCAGGTAGCGACGGGCGAGGGCCAGCACGACGATCCCCACGGGGATGTTGACGAAGAACACCAGCCGCCAGCCGAGGTCCGGGCCGCCGAGGGCGATCAGGGCTCCGCCCAGCAGTGGCCCCAGGGCGGTGCCCAGACCGACGGTGGTGCCCAGCGCGCCGAAGGCACGGCCACGCTCCTCGCCGCGGAACATCTGCTGGATCAGGCCCGAGACCTGGGGGTTGATCAGCCCTCCCGAGATGCCCTGCAGGACGCGCGCCGCGATCAGCACCTCGGCGTTGGGGGCGAGCCCGGCCATCGCGCTCGTCAGGGCGAAGGTCGCCACCCCGATCTGGAACATCAGCCGTCGTCCGTGGTCGTCGCCGAGACGTCCCGCGAGCACCGGGACCAGGCCGAAGGCGAGCGTGTAGCCGCTGACGATCCACTGCAGCTGTGACGGCCCGGCCTGGGTCGCGTCACTGATCGAGGGCAGGGCGACGTTGGTGATGCTGACGTCGAGCAGGGTCATGAACAGGGCGCTGCAGCAGACCATCAGCGCGACCCAGCGGGTGCGGTCGGCCTCGGGGGAGAGGGTCCCCTCGGGGAGGTCCGGCGGCGGGCGGTGCGGGAACTCACTCATCTCGGCACCGGTGTCGTGGGGGTCACGGGAGCGGCTCGACGAGCAGGGCCGTCCCCTTGCCGGCCACCCGCGTCAGCACCAGCGTCGACTCCTCGTCGCCGCGCAGCGAGAGCCGCTTGCGCAGCTCGTCCGGGACGACGGAGACCCCTCGCTTCTTGATGGTCAGCCGGCCGATGCCGCGCTCGCGAAGGGCGGCCTTCAGGGGCTTCTCCCGGAACGGCACCTCCTCGAGCACGCGGTAGGCGCGCGCGAACGGCGACGTGAACGCGCGGTCCGAGGTGACGTAGGCGATGTGCTCGTCGAGCAGATGCCCGCCGACCCCGGCCGCGACGGCGGTGACCAGCCCGGCGCGGATCACGGCCCCGTCGGGCTCGTAGAGGAAGCCCGCCGCGGGTCCCGCACCGCCGCCCGGGTCGTCCTCGTCGGTGAGGGTCGCGAGGCCCCCGTCGCCGATCACCGTGGCCCGGCGGCGCGTCGTCGCCAGCCGCCCCGACCAGAGCACGGCCTCCTTCACCTCCCGGTGGTCGCTGACCCACTCGGCCTCGACCCCCTCGGGCACCAGGTGGTGCGGGATGCCGGGCGCCAGCTTCACGCACGAGTCGCGGCCGAGCAGGCCCTGCACGAAGGCCCACGGAGGGGTCCACTCGTCGACGTCGAAGCTGCGTCCCCGCGAGGTGCGGCGCGCCGGGTCGGCGTACGCGATGTCGAAGGGGGTGGTGTCGATCGCGGTCGCGTCCGCCACCGTGACCGCACCGCCCAGCGAGAGGACCGAGAGGTTCGCCTCCGCGACGGCCACCCGGACGGGGTCGAGATCGACCCCCGCGCAGGTCAGGCCGGCCCGCGCGAAGGCCACCAGGTCACCACCGATCCCGCAGCCGAGGTCGACCAGGGTCGACGCACCGGCTGCCCGGGCCCGGGCGGCGCGGTGCGTGGCGACGGGCAGCCGGGTGGCCTGCTCGAGGCCCTCGGGGGTGAAGTAGAGCTGCGCCGCGAGGTCCCCGAACTTCGGCACCGCGCGACGGCGCAGCTGCACCTGGGTGACCGCTGCGGCCACGTGCTCCGCGGTGGCCGTACGCCGCAGGGCCGCCTGGGCGGCCAACGGGTCCTCGCCGGCGTCGGCCGCGGAGGCGAGCAGGCGCTGCCCGTCCTCGCCCAGCAGCCACCGGAAGGCGTCGAGGTCCATCGCGCCATCCTCGCGCACCCGCCGGGCGCGGGATGACGCGGAGAGGACGTCACGGGCCGGAGCTGGCCCTGGCGGAGCGGCCGTCACGGCCGGACGAGCTGGTGAGCGAGGTCGCCCACCACTTCAGCACCGCCGCGGTCTACCTGCCCGACCTGCTGGACGCCGCCGTCCGGCACACCGGGGACGCCGCCCGCTCCGCCGAGCGCCGGGGCGCCTTCGAGGAGGCACGCGAGCTGTGGGAGCAGGCCGTGGAGCTCGACGTGCGCGCCGCACCGCGCACCACCGAGCGACGCCACGAGCTGCTGCTCGACCTGGCCTGGCTGCTGATGCGGCTCGGCGACATGGAGGGGATGCAGGCGCGGTTCAAGGAGGCGCTCGTCAACGCCCGGGCCGAGGGCGACTACGTGCGGATGGCGCAGGCGGCGACCGGCTTCCGCGGCACCAGCATCTGGTACTGGCGGCTGGTCGGGAGCGACGACCCCGAGGCCGTCGAGGTGATCGAGGAGTGCCTCGCGCACGTGGAGGACCTGGGGCTGCGGGCGCGGCTGCTCGCCAACCTCGGTCTCGAGCACTACATCGCGTGGCGCCCGGAGCTGAGCGACGCACCCCTGTGGGAGTCGCTCGACGTGGCCCGGGAGAGCGGCGACCCCGAGGTCCTCCGGGACTGCCTGGCCGCCCGCGAGATGACCCTGTGGGGCCCAGGGACCCACGTCCAGCGGGCGGAGTGCGCCCGCGAGCACCTCACCCTCGACATCTCCCCGGAGCTGCGGATCACGGCGCTCTTCCAGCTCGGGACGGCCCAGCACCAGTCCGGGGACACCGCGGCCGCCGACGCGACGATGTCCGACGCCTTCGCCCTGGCCGACGAGCTCGGTCGCACGGGCCTCGACGTGCCGCTCGCCTTCTGGCGCTGGCTGCGGGCCGACGAGACGCTCTCGCCGGACGTCGAGTCGCTCGCGGAGGTCGCGGTCGAGCTGCACCGGCGCTCGAGCATCGTGTCGCACGCCGAGATCCGGGCCTGCACCCGGCTGGCGGCCCTCGCACGGCCGGCCGGTGCCCGACGACCTCGTGCAGCTGGGCACCGGCCATCCCTACCTGGGGATCCGGGCGGGGGTGGCCCACGCCCTGGCCCGGTCGGGTGACCACGCGCGGGCCCTCGCGGTCCTCGGTCCGCTGGAGCCGCTGGGCACCGACTACACCGCCCTGTTCGGCGCGTGCCTGAGCGTGGAGACGCACGTCCTGTGCGGCGACCCGACCGGCGTGCTCGCGGAGGCCGTCGAGCAGCTCCGCCCCTTCGTCGACCAGGTCGCGACCTACGGCACGGTCTGGTCGGCGGGCTCCACGGCGTACTTCGTGGGCAGCGGGCTGCTCGCCCTCGGCCGCACCGAGGAGGCGGCCGCGATGCTCGAGCGGGGGGTCGCCGCCAACTGCGCGTCGGGCTGCACCAAGGGCGAGCGGCTGGCCCGCGAGCGGCTGAAGGACATCCACCTCTAGCCCGCTCTGGCACTCGTCAGGTGAGAGTGCTAGTTTTTCCATTGGCACTCTCCCGGTGAGTGTGCCAGCGCTTGTGAGGAAGCACGACCCCCGCGACGGCGTGCGTCAGCACAGGCAGCGAACTTCGAAACATCCCAACGATTCTGCGGAAAGTAGAGGTTGATCAGAAGTGTCGGTCAACATCAAGCCCCTCGAGGACCGGATCGTCGTCAAGGCCCTGGAGGCCGAGCAGACCACGGCTTCCGGCCTGGTCATCCCGGACACGGCGAAGGAGAAGCCCCAGGAGGGCGAGGTCCTGAGCATCGGTCCGGGTCGCATCGACGACAACGGAAACCGTGTCCCGCTCGACGTCAACGTCGGCGACAAGGTCATCTACAGCAAGTACGGCGGCACCGAGGTCAAGTACGCCGGCGAGGAGTACCTCATCCTCTCCGCGCGCGACGTGCTCGCTGTCGTTTCCTGATCCACCCGCATAGTCCGAGGTCGAGAGCGCCACTCCCCGGCAACGGGACGTGCTTTCGCCTCGGACTATCGCTTTTTCCGAATGACTTTGCCTAACTGAAGGGAGCATCCCCGGATGCCCAAGATCCTGGAGTTCGACGAGGACGCCCGCCGCTCACTCGAGCGTGGCGTCGACAAGCTCGCCAACGCCGTCAAGGTGACGCTCGGCCCGCGTGGCCGCTACGTCGTGCTGGACAAGAAGTGGGGCGCGCCCACGATCACCAACGACGGTGTCACCGTCGCGCGCGAGATCGAGCTGGACGACCCGTTCGAGAACCTCGGCGCCCAGCTCACCAAGGAGGTCGCGACCAAGACCAACGACGTCGCCGGTGACGGCACGACGACCGCGACCGTGCTGGCGCAGTCGATGGTCCACGAGGGTCTGCGCTACGTGGCCGCGGGCATCAACCCGATGGGCATCAAGCGCGGCATGGACCAGGCCACCGCGGCCGTCAACCAGGCGCTCAGCGACGCTGCCCGCGACGTCGACGACCGCAAGGACATGGCGGCCGTCGCCACCGTGTCCAGCCGCGACGAGGTCATCGGCGAGCTGCTGGCCGAGGCCTTCGACAAGGTCGGCAAGGACGGCGTGATCACCGTCGAGGAGTCCAACACCATGGGCACCGAGCTGGAGTTCACCGAGGGCATGCAGTTCGACAAGGGCTACCTGTCGCCGTACTTCGTGACCGACCAGGAGTCGATGGAGGCCGTCCTCGACGACCCGCTCATCCTGCTGCACCAGGGCAAGATCTCCGCGATCGCCGAGATGCTGCCCCTGCTGGAGAAGGTCATCGCCGCCGGCAAGCCGCTCTTCATCCTCGCCGAGGACGTCGAGGGCGAGGCGCTCTCCACCCTGGTCGTCAACAAGATCCGCGGCACGTTCAACGCCGTCGCGGTGAAGGCCCCGGCCTTCGGTGACCGTCGCAAGTCGATGATGCAGGACATCGCCACCCTCACCGGTGGCCAGGTCATCGCCCCCGAGGTCGGCCTCAAGCTCGACCAGGTCGGTCTCGACGTGCTCGGCACCGCCCGCCGCATCGTGGTCACCAAGGACAACACCACGATCGTCGAGGGTGGCGGCAAGCCCGACGAGGTCACCGGCCGCGTCAACCAGATCAAGGCCGAGATCGAGGCCAGCGACTCCGACTGGGACCGCGAGAAGCTCCAGGAGCGCCTCGCGAAGCTGGCCGGCGGCGTCTGTGTCGTCAAGGTCGGCGCTGCCACCGAGGTGGAGCTCAAGGAGAAGAAGCACCGCATCGAGGACGCCGTCTCCGCGACGCGCGCCGCGATCGAGGAGGGCATCGTCCCCGGCGGTGGTTCCGCTCTGATCCACGCGGTGTCGGTCCTCGAGGACGACCTCGGGCTCACCGGCGACGAGGCGATGGGCGTGCGGATCGTGCGCAAGGCCGCCGACGAGCCGCTCCGCTGGATCGCCGAGAACGGTGGCCAGGAGGGCTACGTCGTGGTCGCCAAGGTCCGCGACCTCGGGGTGGGCAACGGCTACAACGCCGCGACCCGCGAGTACGGCGACCTGGTCGCCCAGGGTGTCCTCGACCCGGTGAAGGTGACCAAGTCGGCGCTGACCAACGCGTCCTCGATCGCCGGCATGCTGCTGACCACCGAGACGCTGATCGTGGACAAGCCCGAGGACGAGGAGCCGGCTGCTGCCGGTCACGGGCACGGCCACGGTCACTGATCCACTGAACACCTGAGGGGCCCGCAGTTTCACTGGGTCCCCAGTGAAACTGCCACTTCCCCCTTGTTGCAACGAGGGGGAAGTGGCTGTTTTCGTGGGGGAGTGGGAGCCCCTACGGCTCGCCGAGCTGCTCCTGCATCGCGCCGGCCGCCTCGCCGATGATCTCGCGCATCGCGGCCTCGGCGCCCGCTGCGTCGCCGGTCCTGACGGCGCGGGCCACGACGTCGTGCAGCGCGATGGCATCGGGATTCGGCCTGGCCGGCATCAGGTGGTGGTGCGTGCGACCGGTGAGGACCTCGGCCACCACGCTGCCCAGCGCGCGGAACATCTCGTTGCCGCTGGCCTCGAGCAGCGTGCGGTGGAAGCTGATGTCGGCGGCGAGGTAGGCCTCGAGGTCTCCTGAGTGGCCGTGCACCACCATGTCGCTGACCGCCGCGGCGAGCACGCCGCACTGCGTGGAGGTCGCGTGCTCCGCCGCCCGGGCGGCCGCCACCGGCTCGAAGCCGCGGCGCAGCTCGCTGAGAGACCGGAGCTGCTCGGCGCGGTCCGCCCCGGCCAGGCGCCATCGGATCAGCCGGGGGTCGAAGACGTTCCATTCCTCGCGGCCCAGGACGGTGACGCCCACCCGCCGGCGCGAGCGCACCATCCCCATCGACTCGAGCACGCGCACCACCTCGCGGGCCACCGAGACCGAGATCGCGTAGTCCCGGGCCAGCCGCTCCAGGGTGAGGACGCCGCCCGCCGCCAGCTCGCCGCCGACGATCCGGCCACCGACGTGGTCCAGCGTCCCGCCGTGCAGCTGGCCCGAGACGCGGGCCGTGGGGGAGGTGGACACCTCGCCATCCTCACACGACTCCGGTCAAAGATCAGGTTTTTCGACAGAGGTATTGCAAAGATCGGATCTTTGGCTGAGACTGTGACGGCGGACACAGCCGCGACCCGATCCCCAGGAGCCCCCGTGCCAGACCTCGTGCCGGACCCCGTGCCGGACCCCGTGCCGGACAGAGCCCCCCTCGTCGTCGCCATGGGCGTCTCCGGCTCCGGGAAGTCCACCGTCGGCGCCGCGCTGGCCCAGCGCCTCCGCGTGCCGTTCGCCGACGCCGACGACTTCCACCCGCCGGCCAACATCGCGAAGATGACCGAGGGGCACGCGCTCGACGACCACGACCGGCACCCGTGGCTGGAGACGATCGGCGAGTGGCTCGTCGCCCACGAGGGCGCAGGAGGCGTGATGAGCTGCTCGGCGCTGAAGCGGAAGTACCGCGACCAGCTCCGCCACCACGCCCCCACCACCGAGTTCCTGCACCTCCACGGCACGCCCGAGGTGATCACGCGGCGCCAGGCCAGCCGCCCCGGCCACTTCATGCCGGCCTCGCTGCTGCGCTCCCAGTTCGCCACGCTCGAGCCGCTCGCCCCCGACGAGAACGGGCTGGTGGTCGACGTCGACCAGAGCATCGACGCCATCGTCCAGGCCTACATCGACCAGCACCACCACGACGCCCGGAACCCGCAATGACAGGAGCACCCATGTCCCTCGTCCCCCTCGCCGACGCCGCGCCGCTGATCGACCCGGTCGCCACCGGCTGGCAGCTGGTGCTCGCGGCCCTCCTGGCCATCGCGCTGATCGTGCTGCTGATCACCTACTTCAAGCTGCACCCCTTCCTGGCGCTCATCTTCGGCGGCCTGACCGTCGGCATCGTGGCCGGGCAGAACGTCAGCGACGTGATCACCAGCTTCTCCACCGGCTTCGGCACGACGGCCGCCGGCGTGGGCGCCCTGATCGCCCTCGGCGCCATGTTCGCCAAGCTGCTCGCCGACTCCGGCGGCGCGGACCAGATCGTCGACACCATCGTGAGCAGGGCCTCCACGGCCGGGCTGCCCTGGGCGATGGCCGGGGTGGGCGCGCTGATCGGCCTGCCGATGTTCTTCGAGATCGGCCTGGTGCTGCTGATGCCGGTCATCTACCTGGTGGCCCGCCGCGCCCAGCTCTCCGTGATCACCATCGGCATCCCGACGCTGGCCGGCCTGTCCGCGATGCACGGCCTCGTGCCGCCGCACCCCGGTCCGCTGGTCGCCATCAACACCCTGAGCGCCGACCTCGGCACCACCCTGATGCTCGGTGTCCTGGTCGCGGTCCCGACCGTGGTCGTGGCCGGGCCCCTGTTCGGCAAGCTGGCCGGCCGCTGGGTCGACGTACCCGCCCCGGAGATCTTCGAGGGCCGCGAGGAGAAGGCCGTCGGCGACCGTCCCGGGTTCGGGATCACCGTGGCCACGGTGCTGCTCCCCGTCGTGCTGATGATGGCCAAGGCCATCGTCGACGTGGCGATCGACGACCCCGAGAACGGCGTGCAGAAGGTCTTCGACGTCATCGGGAACCCGTTCGTCGCGCTCCTCGTCGCCGTGGTCGTCGCCATGTTCACCTTCGGGCGGGGCTCGGGCATGGACCGGGCCGCGATCACCAGGACCGTGGAGTCCTCGCTGCCGGCCATCGCGGGCATCCTGCTGATCGTCTCCGCCGGTGGCGGGTTCAAGCAGGTCCTCGTCGACACCGGCATCGGCACCCTGCTGGCCGACTGGGCCAAGGGCGCCAACGTGTCGGTGATCCTGCTGGCCTGGGTGATCGCGGTGCTGATCCGCCTCGCCACCGGCTCCGCGACCGTGGCCACGATCACCGCCTCGGCCCTGATGCTCGGCCTGGTCGACGGCCTCGGCCAGGGCGAGACGTCACTGGTCGTGCTGGCCATCGGCTCGGGCTCGGTGTTCTTCTCCCACGTGAACGACGCGGGCTTCTGGCTGGTCAAGGAGTACTTCGGGCTCTCGGTCGGGCAGACCATCAAGTCCTGGTCGCTGATGGAGACCGTGCTCTCGGTCACCGGGCTGGTCTTCGTGCTGCTCCTCGGGATCGTGATCTAGCGACTCTCGGGCGCGAGCGCACGACCGGTCTCTGCCGGGGTCGAACGTCGGGTTTGTTGACATGCCCGCAACACGGCCGCATCCAGCGCGCAACACGACGGAGCCACAGTGGCCCCATGTTCTACCGCGTCCGTGCCTCGCTGACTGAACGACCAGGAGCGTTGGCACTCCTCGCGTCTCGCTGCGGCGAGGCCGGGCTGAACATCCTCGGTCTGCAGATCTTCCCGGACCTGGGGCGCGTCACCGACGAGCTGGTGATCAGCGTGCCCGAGAGCTGGACCGCAGGCGCGGTCGCCGAACTCGTGAGTGGTGCAGGCGGGGACGAGGTGAGCGTCGAACCCTGCACCACTCACGACCTGATCGACCAGCCGACGCGATGGCTGACCGCGGCGCAGGACCTCGTGGCCGACCCCGCCCTGCTGCCGACCCTGCTCGGGAGGCTTCTCGGGCCCCACCCGGAGAAGTGGAGCGCCACCGAGCACTCCCGGGCCGCCGCGCTGACCTCCCTGGCCGAGTCGGTCGGGTCGGAGGTGAGCTCGAGCGGCACGGCCGCCGTGGAGTACGACGAGACGCCGAACGGCCTGGTGGCCCGGATCGGGGGCCACATCGTCGGTGTGGCCGCCTTCGCCCAGACCGGCGGCCACGAGCTGACGATCGAGGTCGCCCCCGCGTGGCGCCGCCTCGGCATCGGCACGCAGCTGCTGACCCGGTCGGCCTCCCAGGAGGCCGCCACCGGCGCCGACGAGATGGTGGTGCTGGCGCCGGCCGAGGACCAGGGCTTCGTCGCGATGGTGAACGGTGCCGGCCTCCGGGCCCGGCTCCGGCTGAGCGGCGAGCTGCTGAGGGCCACGATCGTGGTCACGGGCGTCCACCGCTCGACCTCGGGCCCGTCGGTCCCGCGGGAAGATCCCACCCCCTCCGGACGCTAGGCTGGGGGCCACAGCCGCACCACACCGGAAGGCCCCGGATCTGATGACCGAAGGTGTCACCTCAGAAGTACCCAGCAAGTTCGCTGCGCTGGGCCTGACCTACGACGACGTCCTCCTGCTGCCCGGTGAGACGGACGTCATCCCCAGCGAGGTCGACACCAGCACCCGGCTGACCCGCGGCATCTCGCTGCGCACCCCGCTCATCTCGAGCGCGATGGACACCGTCACCGAGTCCCGGATGGCGATCGCCATGGCCCGCCAGGGCGGCATCGGCATCCTGCACCGCAACCTCTCGATCGAGGACCAGGCCTACCAGGTCGACCTCGTCAAGCGGACCCAGACCGGCATGATCTCCAACCCCGTCACGATCGGGCCGGACAAGACGCTGGAGGAGCTCGACAAGATCTGCGGCGAGTACCGCGTCTCCGGACTCCCCGTCGTCGACACCGACGACCGCCTCCTCGGCATCATCACCAACCGCGACCTGCGGTTCACCCCGGTCGCGGAGTGGGCCACCACCAAGGTCGACGAGGTGATGACCCCGATGCCGCTGATCACCGCTCCGGTGGGGATCAGCCGCGAGGACGCCACGACGCTGCTGCGCCAGCACAAGCGCGAGCGCCTCCCGATCGTCGACGAGCAGGGCCGGCTGGCCGGGCTGATCACGGTCAAGGACTTCGTGAAGTCCGAGCAGTTCCCGCACGCCTCCAACGACGCCGACGGCCGCCTCCTGGTGGGGGCCGCGGTCGGCTACTTCGGCGAGGCCTGGCACCGCGCCACCACGCTGATCGAGGCCGGCGCCGACGTCCTCGTCGTCGACACCGCCCACGGTCACGCCCGGCTGCTGCTGGACATGATCCGCCGGCTCAAGAGCGACCCGGCGACCCGGCACGTCGAGGTGGTCGGCGGCAACGTCGCCACCCGTGAGGGCGCCCAGGCGCTCGTGGACGCCGGCGTCGACGCGGTCAAGGTCGGGGTCGGTCCCGGTTCGATCTGTACGACGCGCGTGGTGGCGGGGGTCGGCGTACCCCAGATCACCGCGGTGTACGACGCGTCCCTCGCCTGCGGCCCGGCCGGCGTACCCCTGATCGCCGACGGCGGCCTGCAGTACTCCGGCGACATCGCCAAGGCCCTCGTCGCGGGCGCCGAGTCCGTGATGTTCGGCTCGCTGCTCGCCGGCTGCGAGGAGAGCCCGGGGGACCTGGTGTTCGTCAACGGCAAGCAGTACAAGTCCTACCGCGGGATGGGCTCGCTGGCCGCCATGTCGAGCCGGGGCAAGAAGTCCTACTCCAAGGACCGCTACTTCCAGGCCGACGTGACCAGCGACGACAAGATCGTGCCGGAGGGCATCGAGGGCCAGGTCGCCTACCGCGGCCCGCTGTCCGCGGTCGCCCACCAGCTGCTCGGCGGCCTGCACCAGTCGATGTTCTACGTCGGCGCGCGCACCATCCCCGAGCTGCGGGACAAGGGACGCTTCGTCCGGATCACCTCGGCGGGGCTCAAGGAGAGCCACCCGCACGACGTGCAGATCACGGCCGAGGCACCCAACTACTCGTGGCGCTGACGCGCCCGCGGCTGGTCGCCACCGACCTCGACGGCACCCTGCTCCGCAACGACGGCACGGTCTCCGACCGCACCCGCGACGTCCTGGTCGAGCTGGACCGGGCGGGCGTGCCCGTGGTCTTCGTGACGGGCCGGCCGCTGCGCTGGATGGAGGAGCTGTGGGGCACGGTCGGCACCCACGGCCTGGCCATCGTGGCCAACGGGGCAGTGGTCTACGACGTCACGGCGCGGCGGGTGCGCGACGTCCGCGGCATCGCCCGCGAGGCAGGACTGGGGCTCGCCAGGGTCATCAGCGAGGAGCTGCCCGGCACGGCGTTCGCGATCGAGACCGTCGACGGGCTCCGGCTGGGCGAGGGGTTCTCCGGACGCCGGCCCTTCCCGGAGGAGACACCGCGCGGCCTGCTCGAGGACGTCTGGGACCAGGACGCGGTCAAGGTGCTGGTGCGCCATCCCTCGGTGCCGTTCGAGGAGCTTCGCGAGGCCGTGACCAACGCGGTGGGTGACCTGGCGACCCCGTCGTGGTCGATGGAGGGGCTGGTGGAGATCAGTGCCGCCGGCATCACGAAGGCGGCCACCCTGGAGCGGGTGAGCGCCGAGCTGGGCGTGTCGGCCGCCGACGTCGTCGCGTTCGGGGACATGCCCAACGACCTGGCCATGCTCACGTGGGCCGGGGCGTCGTACGCCATGGCGAACGCGCACCCCAGCGTTCTCGACGTCGCTGCGCGTGTGGCGCCGGCCAACGACGACGACGGTGTGGCCACCGTGCTGGCCGAGCTGTTCGGCCTGTGAGAGCGGCCCGATGAGCGACGTGTCCATCCGACCGCTCGGCGAGGCGGACTGGTCGCAGGTGCACGCCCTGGTCGTCGAGGTGGCGATCGCGGGGGAGACCTATGCGATGGACGTCCCGCGGACCGAGGCCGAGACCCGGGCCTTCTGGGACGGCCGGCACGTCGTGGTGGCCGTCGACGGTGACACCGTTCTCGGGTCGGCCAAGATGGGCCCCAACCGGCCCGCCCAGGGTGACCACGTCGGCACCGCCTCGTTCATGGTCGGTGCGGCCGCACGCGGGCGGGGCATCGGCCGCGCCCTGGGGGAGTACGCCGTCGAGTGGCACCGCGGCAACGGCTTCGAGGCGATCCAGTTCAACGCCGTGGTCTCCACCAACCTCGCGGCGATCGCGCTCTGGCACTCGCTGGGCTTCGAGACCGTCGGGGTCGTGCCCGGCGCCTTTCGGCTCGTGGACGACTCCCGTGCCGACCTGCACGTCATGCATCTCCGCGTGAAAGACTCCCGTCCGTGACTGAGATCGAGATCGGCCGCGCCAAGCGCGGCCGCCGGGCCTACGCCTTCGACGACATCGCCATCGTGCCGAGCCGGCGCACCCGCGACCCCGAGGAGGTGTCGACGGCCTGGCAGATCGACGCCTACCGGTTCGAGCTCCCGATCCTCGCGGCGCCCATGGACTCGGTGATGTCGCCCGCGACGGCCATCGCGTTCGGCCAGCTCGGCGGGCTCGGCGTGCTCAACCTCGAGGGCCTCTGGACGCGGTACGACGACCCGACCGACCTGCTCGAGGAGGTCGCCGGACTCACCGGACCGGACGCCGTACGCCGCATGCAGCAGATCTACACCGAGCCGATCAAGCCGGCGCTGATCACCGAGCGGATCAGGCAGGTGCGCGACGCCGGCGTCACGGTCGCCGGCAGCCTGAGCCCCCAGCGGACCAAGGAGTTCGCCAAGACCGTCGTCGACGCCGGGGTCGACATGTTCGTGATCCGTGGCACCACGGTCAGCGCCGAGCACGTGAGCGCCCAGGCCGAGCCGCTGAACCTCAAGGAGTTCATCTACGAGCTCGACGTGCCCGTCATCGTGGGCGGGTGCGCGACCTACCAGGCGGCTCTGCACCTGATGCGCACCGGCGCGGCCGGCGTCCTCGTCGGCTTCGGTGGCGGAGCCGCCCACACCACGCGGACCGTGCTCGGCGTCGCCGTGCCCATGGCCAGCGCGGTCGCCGACGTGGCCGCCGCACGCCGCGACTACATGGACGAGTCCGGCGGGCGCTACGTGCACGTCATCGCCGACGGCTCGATCGGCAAGAGCGGCGACATCGCGAAGGCGGTCGCGTGCGGTGCCGACGCCGTGATGGTCGGGTCGCCGCTGGCCCGCGCCGAGGAGGCGCCCGGCAAGGGGTTCCACTGGGGCACCGAGGCGCACCACGCCGACCTGCCGCGCGGGCAGCGGGTCGAGTTCGGCACCGTGGGGACGCTCGAGGAGATCCTGTTCGGGCCCTCCCACGTCGCCGACGGGACGATGAACCTGATCGGTGCCCTGCGCCGCGCGATGGCGACCACGGGCTACACCGAGCTCAAGGAGTTCCAGCGCATCGAGGTCGTCGTCTCCTGAGCCCGCTGGCGCCAGCGTCGTGCTGGGCCGGGCTGACAGACTGGTCGGCATGATGCTGACGGCTGATCTCGGACCCGGCTCGCGCGCGAGAGCCCTCGAGGCCATGGAGGCCGAGGAGCTCGACGTGCTCGTGGTGGGGGCCGGCGTGGTCGGGGCCGGGACCGCCCTCGACGCGGTCTCCCGCGGCCTCTCCACCGCGCTGGTCGAGCAGCGCGACTTCGCCAGCGGGACGAGCAGCCGCTCCTCCAAGCTCGTCCACGGCGGCCTGCGCTACCTGGAGATGTTCGACTTCGCACTCGTCAAGGAGGCCCTCGAGGAGCGGGGCCTGCTGCTCACCAGGATCGCGCCGCACCTGGTGCGACCGGTGCCGTTCCTCTACCCGCTGCACCACACCTGGGAGCGCCCCTACGTCGGCGCCGGGCTGGTGCTCTACGACGGCATGGCGATGGCCGGCAAGTACGACATGGGCGTGCCCAAGCACAAGCACCTCTTCCGCAAGCAGCTCGCGCGGATGGCCCCCGACCTGCGCACCGAGGAGCTCACCGGCGCGATCCGCTACTACGACTGCCAGGTCGACGACGCGCGACTGGTGATGAACATCGCCCGCACCGCCGCGGCGTACGGCGCCCACGTCGCCTCGCGCACCAAGGTGATCGACTTCCTGCACGAGGCCGGCCGGGTGGTCGGCGTCCGCGTCGAGGACCTGGAGAACGACCGCGAGCTCGAGGTGCGCGCCAAGGTCGTCGTGAACGCCGGCGGTGTCTGGACCAACGAGATCCAGGAGATGCTCGGCGGTCGCGGGGCGCTCAACGTCGAGGCCAGCAAGGGCATTCACCTCGTCGTGCCGCGCGACCGCATCCGCAGCGAGGCCGGCTTCATCACCAAGACCGAGAAGTCCGTGCTGTTCGTGATCCCGTGGGGCCGCCACTGGATCATCGGCACGACCGACACCCCCTGGGACCTCGACCTCGCGCACCCGGCGGCGTCGCGGGCCGACATCGACTACGTGCTCGGGCACGTCAACAAGCTGCTGCGGACACCGCTCGACCACACCGACGTGCAGGGGGTGTACGCCGGGCTGCGGCCGCTGCTCAAGGGGGCCACCGAGCCCACCTCGAAGATCTCGCGCGAGCACACCGTCGCCGCGCCGGTCCCGGGGCTGGTGATGATCGCCGGCGGCAAGCTGACCACCTACCGCGTGATGGCACGCGACGCCGTCGACGCCGCGGCGGAGTCGCTCGAGGGCGAGGTGCGCGAGAGCATCACCGACCGCGTGCCACTGCTCGGGGCCGGCGGGTTCGAGGCGCGCACCAACCAGCGGGTGGCGCTCGCTCGCTCGAGTGGGCTCAACATCGCGCGCATCGACCACCTGCTGGGGCGGTTCGGCGGCCTCATCGACGAGGTGCTCGGCCTGGTCGCCGAGCGGCCCGAGCTGGGGGAGCCGCTGACCGGCTCGGAGGACTACCTCGCGGCCGAGGTCGTCTACGCCGTCACCCACGAGGGGGCGAGGCACCTCGACGACGTGCTGGCCCGTCGTACGCGCATGTCGGTGGAGTCCTTCGACCGCGGCACCGCCTCGGCCCGCCCGGCCGCCGAGCTGATGGCGGCGGAGCTCGGCTGGGACCAGGCGCGGCTCGACGACGAGGTGGACCACTACCTGCGCCGCGTCGAGGCCGAGCGGCAGAGCCAGGAGAAGCTCACCGACCAGGAGGCCGACGAGGCCCGGGTCCAGGCGCCCGAGGGTCCCTGGGCGGTCTAGGAGGCCGCCGGGGCAGGACGCCGGCGACTCCCAGGTCCTCGCCGACCGCGTTGGTGAGCTCGGTCTCCGCGGCGTCTGGCCGCGCTGAGTCGGCCCGCTCGACGGGCTCGGCTGTCCTCCAGGCTCTCAGGCCCGGGCGGTGAGGGCCGGGCGCGCGGCGAACGCGAGCAGGACGGCGCCCGCCCCGACCCCGCTGACCAGGGCCACCACCGCGCGGTCGGCGTCCGCGAGCGCCAGTGCTCCGCCCACGACCCCGAGCGCGACCAGCGTGCCGGCGAGCACGTGGAAGAACGGCGCGCGGAAGGCCCAGCCCAGCGGGAGGAAGTGCAGCCCCACGACGGTCACCACCCACGGCAGGCTGAGTTCGCCGTGCCCGGTGCGGTTGAGCAGCTGGGCGCCGCCGACGAGCGCGAGCACCTCGGCGATGACCGCGACGCGGTAGACCTGCCACGCACCGGGCTGCGGCTCCAGGTCGGGCGCCCCCTCCTCGATGCGGAAGAGCAGCACCGACACCGCGAGGAAGGCGGCGATGCCGAGCCCGCGGACCAGGAGGTCGTAGGGCCGGTCGAGCTCGCCCGCGTTGACCAGCACGAAGACGAGACCGAAGATCGCACCCACGAACCCGGCCGAGGCATCACGAGACATGGACGCAGTGTTTCACTGCCCTCGTCGGGTGCGGCTGGCTCTCCTCCCCGGCGTACGGGAGGGTGGGCGCATGACCGCGTTCATCTCGCACACCACGATCGACTGCCGCAACGCCTTCGAGCTCTCCGAGTGGTGGAAGGCAGTGCTGGAGTACGTCGACGAGCCGGACGACCCCAACGAGCCGGGCCACGAGGAGTGCTGGATCGAGCGCCCGGACGGCGGCCACCCCTTGCTGTTCATCGAGGTGCCCGAGGACAAGCAGGTCAAGAACCGCATCCACCTCGACCTGCGACCCAGCGCCGGCACCCGCGACGCGGAGCTCGCGCGGCTGCTGGAGCTCGGCGCCCGCCAGCTCGACGACCTGCGCCACGAGGACGGGACCGGCTGGGTCGTGCTCGCCGATCCGGAGGGCAACGAGTTCTGCATCCTGCGCAGCGAGGACGAGGCCGCGGCCGGCACCGCCGGCTGAGCCGGGCCCAGGCGCCCTTGGTGCTCGCGGCATGCTGGTGAGGTCCATGATCCGCATCGAGAGGACACCATGACCTCGCACCACCTGCCCGGCGGCACCTACACCGTCGGCGACCTCGACCTCACCCGCGTCGGCTACGGCGCCATGCAGCTCGCCGGGCCCGGGGTCTTCGGACCTCCCGCGGACCGCGACGGTGCCGTGGCCGTGCTTCGCGAGGCGGTCGCGCTGGGCATCACGCACATCGACACGTCCGACTTCTACGGGCCCCACGTCACCAACGAGATCATCCGCGAGGCGCTTGCGCCCTACCCGGACGACCTGCACCTCGTCACCAAGGTCGGCGCGCGCCGCGACGCCCAGGGCGGCTGGCCGCACGCCCGCACCCCGGCCGAGCTGAAGCAGGCGGTCCACGACAACCTCGGCCGGCTCGGCCTCGACGCCCTGGACGTGGTGAACCTGCGCGTCGGCGGCCTCGACGCCCCCGAGCCCGGCTCGATCGCCGAGCAGTTCGAGGCCCTCGCCGAGCTCCAGCAGGAGGGCCTGGTCCGGCACCTCGGCCTGAGCACCGTCAACGCCGACCAGCTGGCCGAGGCGCAGGCGATCGCCCCGGTCGTGTGCGTGCAGAACTTCTACAACGTCGCCCAACGCGCCGACGACGACCTGGTCGACCTCACCGCGGAGCAGGGCATCGCCTACGTGCCGTACTTCCCACTGGGTGGCTTCTCGCCCCTCCAGTCCGACGCCCTCCAGGCCGTCGCTGACCGTCTCGACAGCACCCCGATGTCCGTCGCGCTCGCCTGGCTGCTCCAGCGCTCGCCCAACATCCTGCTGATCCCCGGCACCTCCTCGGTCGACCACCTCCGCGAGAACGTCGCCGGCGCCGGCCTCCACCTTCCCGACGACGCGGTCGCCGAGCTCGACGCCATCGGGGGATAGGCCGGCCCGCGGTGCCGGGTCGAGCCAATCTCCCGGCATGACGGTCGACGAGCTGATGCGCGACCAGGGAGGTCTCGTGTCGCGTCGGCAGGTGCTCGAGTCCGGCGCGAGGCCCAGCCTGATCGCCCGCCACCTGAGGCGCAACGCCTGGAGCGTCGTGCACCCGGGCGTGTACGTCGGCCACACCGGCGCACCCACCGACGGGCAGCTGCTCATGGCCGCGGTGCTCTACGCCTGGCCGGCGGCGTTGGCCGGGGAGTCGGCGTTGATCGCCCACGGCGTCCGCAACATCCGCGCCACCTGCATCCGTGTCGCGGTCGACGCCCGTCGGCGCGTGGAGCCACCGACCGGAGTGCGCATCCAGAGGGTGGTCGGCCTCGACGACCGGGTGTCCCGACTGCCCGGCCGACCTCGGAGGATCCGATGAGACGGGTTGATCAGATCTTCCGTCGTCGCGGGCGGGGCGGGTCAGCGCCGGGAGGTGGCGTACTCCGGAGCCTGGGCCGGGCGGCGCCGGGGGCGGCCGGTGCGCCAGCCGGCGTACGGCGTGACGAGGACCAAGCCGATGATCAGGGCCGCCATGGCCAGCAGCTCGACGGTCCAGGGTGGGGTGAGGTCGAGGTCGAGGATGTCCTGGGTCTCGCCGAGGGCGAAGGCGCCGGCCATCAGCCACAGGGGCACGGTCGTCGCCAGCACGATCAGAGCGGACTGCCACGCCTTCAGGGTGAGCGACCGGGCGAGCCCGGCGCCGCCACCGGCGAGGACGAACAGGCTGACGATGGCGAGTGAGACGCCCAGGTGGAACTCGGGCTCGACCCCCACGCCCATCCCGATCGCCACCAGCCGCATCAGCGCACGCGCGAGCGACCCGAGCACCACTCCGACGAGGGCGCCGAGCAGAAGTCCACGGACGACCTGCCACATCGTTACAGCATCTCCCGGTGGGGGGCCTCCCGAACAGGGCCCGGGAGCACCGGTTGCGCTCCACCGCCGCACGAGGGCTGTCGGAGCCACCTCGTAGACTGGTGCCAACCCCCTGTCCAGCTGGCTGGGGGTCGTCATGCGTGCCCGACCAGTCCTGGAGCTGCCCCCGTGTCCGTCGCCACCCTGGCCGACCTGGTCCTGCGTGAGCCTGCCCTCGCGAGGTCGATGGACGACGCGAAGTCGGGCGTGGCGATCCTCGACCTGACCGGCCCGGCGGCGCTGCGCCCGTTCGTGGTCAAGGGGCTCGTCGACGCGGGCCGCACGGTGCTCGTCGTCGCCGCCACCGTGCGCGAGGCGGAGGACCTCACCGAGGAGCTCCAGGACATGCTCGACCCGTCCACGGTCGCGCTCTACCCGGCCTGGGAGACCCTCCCGCACGAGCGCCTCAGCCCGCGCAGCGACACCGTCGGGCGCCGCCTCGCCGTCCTGCGCCGGATCAAGCACCCCGGCAACGAGGCCAACAACGGTCCGCTCAGCGTCATCGTCGCGCCGGTGCGGTCCGTGCTCCAGCCCCAGGTCAAGGGGCTCGCCGACCTGGTCCCCGTCGAGCTCGCTCCCGGCCAGGAGGTCGAGCTCGAGGACGTCGTACGCCGGCTCGCCGGCGCGGCCTACTCCCGCGTCGACCTCGTGGAGAAGCGCGGCGAGTTCGCCGTCCGTGGAGGCATCGTCGACGTCTTCCCGCCGACCGAGGAGCACCCCGTCCGGGTGGAGTTCTTCGGCGACGAGATCGACGAGATCCGCGCCTTCGCCGTCGCCGACCAGCGCACCCTCGAGCCCGTGGCCCGACTGTGGGCGCCGCCGTGCCGCGAGCTGCTGCTCACCGACGACGTACGCCGTCGCGCCGCCGAGCTGGGGGAGAAGCACCCCCAGCTGGCCGAGCTCACCGACAAGCTGGCCCAGGGCATGGCCGTCGAGGGGATGGAGTCTCTCTCGCCGGCGCTGGTCGACGAGATGGAGATGCTCGTCGAGCTGCTCCCGCCCGAGACCCACGTGCTCGTGCTCGACCCCGAGCGCGTGCGCACCCGGGCCCACGACCTGGTCGCGACCAGCGAGGAGTTCCTCGACGCCAGCTGGGCCGCCGCGGCCTCCGGCGGCACCGCACCGATCGACCTCGGCGCCGCGTCCCTGCGCAGCATCGCCGACGTCCGCGGCCAGGTGCTCGAGCAGGGGCAGGCGTGGTGGGGGATCAGCCCGTTCGGCCTGGACACCGACGAGGACACGCGGGAGGTCGCGGCCCAGCCGGCCGAGGCCTACCGCGGCGACATCGAGGACGTGGTCACCGACATCAGGGCTCACCTCGCCGCCGGGCGGCGGGTGGTCACCGTCCACCAGGGCCACGGCCCGGCGCAGCGGATGGTCGAGGTGCTCGGCGAGCACGACGTCCCCGCGCGGCTGGTCGACGAGGTGGCGGTGTCGACCAGCTCAACCGACGGAGACCGCTCGACCGACGGGGACCGCTCGACCGACGGTCTCGTCCTCGTCACCCAGGGCTGCCTGGCCCACGGCCTGACCCTGGACGACCCCGGCCTGGTCATCCTCACCGGCGAGGACATCGCCGGCCAGAAGGCGACCACGCGCGACATGCGCAAGATGCCCGCGCGACGCAAGAAGCAGATCGACCCGCTCGAGCTGAAGGCCGGCGACTTCGTCGTCCACGAGCAGCACGGCGTCGGTCGCTTCGTGGAGATGAAGCAGCGCGAGGTGCAGGGCGCGATCCGCGAGTACCTCGTCCTGGAGTACGGCTCCTCCAAGCGCGGCCACCCGCCGGACCGGCTCTACGTCCCGGCCGACGCGCTCGACCAGGTGACCCGCTACGTCGGCGGCGAGGCGCCCAGCCTCGACCGTCTCGGCGGCGCCGACTGGGCCAAGCGCAAGGGCCGGGCCCGCAAGGCCGTGCGGCAGATCGCGGCCGAGCTGATCAAGCTGTACGCCGCCCGCCAGGCCACCAAGGGCTTCGCCTTCGGGCCGGACACCCCGTGGCAGACCGAGCTCGAGGACGCCTTCCCGTTCCACGAGACCCCCGACCAGCTGAGCACGGTCGAGGAGGTCAAGGCCGACATGCGCCGGGTCGTGCCGATGGACCGGCTGGTGTGCGGCGACGTCGGCTACGGCAAGACCGAGATCGCCGTCCGCGCCGCGTTCAAGGCCGTCCAGGAGGGCAAGCAGGTCGCCGTGCTCGTCCCGACGACGCTGCTCGTCACCCAGCACTTCGCCACCTTCGCCGAGCGGATGAGCGGCTTCCCCGTCACGCTGAAGCCGCTGAGCCGGTTCCAGACCGACAAGGAGGCACGCGAGATCATCGGCGGGCCTCACCGACGGCTCGGTCGACATCGTGATCGGCACCCACCGGCTGCTCAACCCCGACATCAAGATGAAGGACCTCGGGCTGATCATCGTCGACGAGGAGCAGCGCTTCGGGGTCGAGCACAAGGAGCAGATGAAGCGGCTGCGCACCAGCGTGGACGTGCTCTCCATGTCCGCGACGCCGATCCCACGCACCCTCGAGATGGCGATCACCGGCATCCGCGAGATGTCCACGATCGCCACCCCGCCCGAGGAGCGGCACCCGGTGCTCACCTACGTCGGCTCCTACGAGGACCGCCAGGTGACCGCCGCCGTACGCCGGGAGCTGCTCCGCGACGGCCAGGTGTTCTACATCCACAACCGGGTGCAGTCCATCGACCGGGCCGCCGCGAAGATCAAGGAGCTCGTTCCCGAGGCGCGGGTGGCGACCGCCCACGGCCAGATGGGGGAGCACCAGCTCGAGCAGGTGATGCTCGACTTCTGGGAGAAGCGCTTCGACGTCCTCGTCTGCACCACGATCGTGGAGTCCGGCCTCGACGTCTCCAACGCCAACACCATGATCATCGAGCGCTCCGACACCCTCGGCCTCTCCCAGCTGCACCAGCTCCGCGGCCGGGTCGGGCGCAGCCGCGAGCGGGCCTACGCCTACTTCCTCTACCCGCCGGACAAGCCGCTGACCGAGACCGCCCACGAGCGGCTCGCGACCCTGGCGCAGCACTCCGACCTCGGCGGGGGCATGGCGATCGCGATGAAGGACCTCGAGATCCGCGGCGCGGGCAACCTGCTCGGCGGCGAGCAGTCCGGGCACATCGCCGACGTCGGGTTCGACCTCTACGTGCGGCTGGTCGGCGAGGCGGTCAACGAGTTCCGGCAGGACGGGCCGGCCGTCGAGCAGTCGGTCGAGGTCAAGATCGAGCTGCCGATCGACGCCCACCTGCCGCACGACTACATCCAGAGCGAGCGGCTGCGGCTGGAGATCTACAAGCGGATGGCCGAGGTGCGCTCCGACGAGGACGTCCGGCTGCTGCGCGAGGAGCTGCTCGACCGCTACGGCGAGCCGCCCGCCCCGGTGGCCCGGCTGCTGGCGGTGGCCAGCTTCCGGGCCCGGGCCCGGTTCGCCGGGATCTCCGAGGTCACCGCCCAGGGCAAGTACATCCGCTTCCACCCGGTCGACCTGCCCGAGTCGCGCGTCGTACGCCTGAACCGGCTGCACCCGAAAAGCCTCTACAAGCAGCCCGTGCGTACGATGCTGGTGCCGCGTCCGCAGCCGGCCGGCTTCGGTGCCCAGGCGCCTCGCGACGAGGAGCTGCTCGACTGGGCGCGGCAGGTGATCGACGCTGTGATCGAGCCAGACAAGGAGACCGGATCGTGAAGTTCCGAGGTCAGCCCGTCCGCCAGGGACGGCTGTGGGCGGTCCCGTCCGCTGCGCTCGCCCTGCTCCTGCTCACCGGCTGCGGCGAGATCACGCCCGGCACCGCTGCGGTGGTCAACGGCACCAGGATCACCGACGACGAGGTCAACGACCTCGCCGCGGCCCAGTGCGTCGCCGCCGACCGCGCCGCCAAGGCCGGCAACTCCACGGCCATGGCGATCTCGCTCGGTCAAGCAGCAGTCGCTCGGCCTGCTGATGGACACCGAGCTGAGCCTGCAGTACGCCGAGGACCAGGACATCACGCCCGCGCTGGCCCTCTCCAAGAGCTTCTACGGCCAGCTCGAGCCGAGGATCACGCCGCTGCCGGGCAAGGCGCGCACCGTGCTCACCGACGTGTTCGAGGACTGGGCCAAGGGTCGCGCGATCCTCGTCCAGGCGGGCAGCGAGAGCACCGGCCAGGCGCCCAGCTCGACCAACATCGAGCAGCTGATCAACGCCGGACTCCAGGACCGCACGGCTTGGGCCAAGAAGGCCGAAGATCGACGACCGACCCGCGCTACGCGCCGTCCAAGGACGGCTTCCCGGGCGGCGGCGACGGGTCGGTGTCGCGAGCCTCCTCCGGCTTCGCCAAGGGTGCGACCGCGACCAAGGCCGACGCGAAGTTCGTCGCCGGGCTGCCGGCCAGTCAGAAGTGCGGCTGACCGCGTGCCGGGCTCACCGTCCCCGGGCGAGTCCGCACTGACCGAGCTCCGCGCTGGTCGAGCTCGTCGGGATCATGGCGCGCCTGCGCGCCGAGTGCGGCTGGAAGGCCGCGCAGACCCACCGCACGCTGGCCAAGCACCTGCTCGAGGAGACCTACGAGACGATCGAGGCCATCGAGGCGCTCGAGTCCGGGGGCAGTCCCGACCACCTCCGCGAGGAGCTCGGCGACGTCCTGCTGCAGGTCTACCTGCACGCCGCGATCGCCGCCCAGGCCGGCGAGTTCGACATCGAGGACGTGGCGCGCGGCCTGAAGGAGAAGATGATCCGCCGCAACCCGCACGTCTTCGGAGACGTGCGCGAGACCGACCCGGCCCGGATCAACGAGACCTGGGAGGCGGTGAAGGCGACCGAGAAGCAGCGCACCGGCCTCCTCGACGGCATCCCGCTCGAGCTGCCGGCCCTCAGTCGGGCGGCCAAGGTGCTCGACCGGCTCGAGCGAGCCGGGACCCCCGTCGAGGTCGACGGCTCCGGTGACCTCGGCGACCGGCTGCTCGCGCTGGTGGCCGAGGCCCGGGAGGACGGCGTCGACCCGGAGCAGGCCCTGCGCGACGCCGTACGACGGGCCAGCGCGTGACCCGAGCGTGGTCCACCCGCACGGCGCCGCTCCTGCTGGGCGTGGTGCTGCTCGTGCTGACCAGCGGCTGCCGGGTCGGTGAGGACGACGAGATGGTGCCACCTACGCGCACCGTGACCGCGTCCCCGTCGCCGGCGGTCACCGCCGCTCCCTCGAGCATCCCGGTCGGCCGCGGCAAGGTGTCGCCGTCCGGCGTCGTGTGGGCCCAGGACAGCGTGCTCCACGTCGGGGTGCGCGAGTGGGACCTCACCCCCCGGCGTATCGACTCCTTCGTGGTGGTCACGGGCGGGGTCTACTTCGTCGACCACGACCAGGTCTGGTTCACCGACCTCGTCCGCGTGCGCGACACCGGGCTGCGCGGCGTGACCGGGCTGGCGACGAACAAGCAGGGCAGCGCGATCCGGGTCGAGCTGACCGGGCCGTCGCCGGTGCGGGCCTACGACGGCCGTGACGGCTCGTCGGTCGCCCCGGCCTCGGTGAAGCGCGCGCCGGTGGCCGAGCGGCTGGGCACCCCGGTGGAGGTGAGACTGAGGTCGGAGCGCAGCGACGTGTCGCCGCCCCCGCCGGCGCCGGGCCGCCTCGGTCCCGGGCGCTACGGGGTGCTCGGCGGGGACGGGGAGCCGCTGGTGGCCTTCGTGTCGGCGACCAAGGTGCGGGTGCCCCTCACCGGGGTCCCGGCGGACGGCTTCGAGCTCGTCCGGTGGACCTCCGGGTCCACGTTCTTCGGCGTGGCCCGGTTGGGTCCGAAGCCTCGCGCGGTGCTGCAGTGCGACGTGGCGGCGCGCCGGTGCGCGACCCTCGGGAAGGTCGTCGCCGGCGACTCCCTGGTCTTCGAGAGCGGCACCTGACCCAGGGCGGGTGCTCCCCGCGATCACCGTCGGTCCCGGTTAGGGTGAGGACGCCAGCAGGTACTGCCGTTTCCCTCTGACCAGGAGCAATCGTCTTGGCTTCCATCGACACCGTCATCGCCCGCGAGATCCTGGACTCCCGGGGCAACCCCACGGTCGAGGTCGAGGTCCTCCTCGACGACGACTCCCTGGGTCGCGCCGCCGTTCCCTCCGGAGCCTCGACCGGCGCCTTCGAGGCCGTCGAGCTCCGCGACGGTGGCAAGCGCTACGGCGGCAAGGGCACCGGAAGGCCGTCAGCGCCGTGCAGGACCAGATCGAGCCCGAGATCATCGGCCTCGACGCGAGCGACCAGCGCCTCGTCGACCAGGCGATGCTCGACCTGGACGGCACGCCCAACAAGGCCAACCTGGGCGCCAACGCGATCCTCGGGGTCTCGCTGGCCGTGGCGCGCGCCGCCTCGATGAGCGCCGGCCTGCCGCTGTTCCGCTACGTGGGCGGCCCCAACGCCCACCTGCTGCCGGTGCCGATGATGAACATCCTCAACGGCGGTGCCCACGCCGACACCAACGTCGACATCCAGGAGTTCATGATCGCGCCCATCGGTGCGGCGTCGTTCCGTGAGGCGCTGCAGCAGGGCGCCGAGGTCTACCACGCGCTCAAGTCCGTGCTGAAGAAGAAGGGCCTCGCCACCGGGGTCGGCGACGAGGGTGGGTTCGCCCCCGAGCTGTCGAGCAACCGGGCGGCGCTCGACCTGATCGCCGAGGCGATCAAGTCGGCCGGCTTCACGCTCGGCACCGACTTCGGGCTCGCGCTCGACGTGGCCGCGAGCGAGTTCTGCGAGAAGGGGAAGTACACCTTCGAGGGCAAGAAGCGCACCTCCAAGCAGATGACCGACTACTACGCCGACCTCGTCTCCTCCTACCCGATCGTCTCGATCGAGGACCCCCTCGACGAGGACGACTGGGCCGGCTGGAAGACGATGACCGACCAGCTCGGCGACAAGATCCAGATCGTCGGCGACGACCTCTTCGTGACCAACGTCGAGCGCCTCTCCCGCGGCATCGCCGAGGGCCAGGCCAACTCGCTGCTCGTGAAGGTCAACCAGATCGGCTCGCTGACCGAGACCCTCGACTCGGTCGAGATGGCCCACCGCAACGGCTTCCGCTGCATGATGAGCCACCGCTCGGGCGAGACCGAGGACACCACGATCGCCGACCTCGCCGTCGCCACCAACTGTGGCCAGATCAAGACCGGTGCCCCCGCGCGCTCGGAGCGGGTCGCGAAGTACAACCAGCTGCTGCGCATCGAGGAGGAGCTCGACGACGCTGCACGCTACGCCGGTCGCGCGGCCTTCCCGCGCTACCAGGGCTGACCCGGGAGCCTCTCGAAGATGGCCACTCGTCGTACGCCGAACGGGCCCCGCAGGGGTGCCCGTCCCGGACGCAACCCGGGCAACCTCCGGCCCGGTGCCCGGGGCAGCGAGCGCGCGCGTACGACGGCCGCTACCGAGGCCCGGCCCCGGTTCACCAACCGGATGGCCGTGCTGGTCCTCGTGCTGGCGGTCCTCGTGGTGTCCTACGCGTCCTCGATGCGGGCCTACCTCCAGCAGCGCTCGCACATGAACGACCTGCGGGCCCAGATCGCCGGCTCCGAGCGCGACATCAAGGCGCTGGAGCGCGAGAAGCGACGCTGGCAGGACGACGCCTACGTCGAGACCCAGGCCCGCGAGCGATTCGGCTGGGTGCTGCCGGGCGAGACGAGCTATCAGGTGATCGGCCGCGACGGGAAGCCGTTGGAGCGCAGCGACAAGCTGACCGACCCGGCCACCGTGGCCCGCGCCGTCCCGGCCCCGTGGTGGCACAAGGTCTACGGCACCCTGGAGGCGGCGGACCACCCGAAGAAGGCGCCCCGGCCGGCCAGCAAGATCACCCCGCCGCCCGTGATCAAGCCGTCCCCCGACTCGTGATCGCGGAGCAGGACGTCGCCACCGTCCGGGCCCAGCTGGGTCGGCCGCCGCGCTCGATCCATGCCATCGCCCACCGGTGTCCGTGCGGCAACCCCGACGTGGTGGCGACCGAGCCCCGGCTCGACGACGGCACCCCGTTCCCGACCACCTTCTACCTGACCTGCCCCCGGGCGGCCTCGCTGATCGGCACCCTCGAGGCGACCGGCCTGATGCGGGAGATGAGCACGCGCCTGGGTGAGGACGACGAGCTGGCCGAGGCCTACCGCCGGGCCCACGAGTCCTACCTCGCTGCGCGCGCCGAGATCGGCGAGGTGCCGGAGATCGCCGGGGTCTCGGCCGGCGGCATGCCCGACCGGGTCAAGTGCCTGCACGTCCTGGCCGGCCAGGCGCTCGCCCAGGGACGCGGCGTGAACCCGCTCGGCGACGAGGTGCTCGACGAGCTGGGCGCGTGGTGGCAGAGCGGCCCCTGTGTCGCGCCGGGCGGCGGGGCGGATCCGTCATGACCCGCGTCGCCGCCTTCGACTGCGGCACCAACTCGCTGCGCCTCCTCATCGCCGACATCGACGTCGAGGCCGGCACGAGCGACGAGCTGGTCCGCGAGATGCGGGTCGTGCGCCTGGGGCAGGGCGTCGACCGGACCGGCCGGATCGCGGAGGCCTCGCTGCAGCGCGTCTTCAGCGCCGTCGAGGACTACATGGAGATGGTCCGCGAGCACGACGTGAAGAGGATCCGCTTCTGCGCGACCTCGGCCGCGCGGGACGCGAAGAACGCCGACGAGCTCCTCCGCGGCATCAAGGACCGCACCGGCGTCGAGCCCGAGGTCATCGACGGTGACGAGGAGGCGCGCGTCAGCTTCGCGGGGGCGACCCGGTCGCTGCCGCCGCTGCCCGAGCCGCTGCTCGTCGTCGACATCGGCGGTGGGTCGACCGAGCTGATCCTCGGCCGGGCCGACGGCACCATCGTGGCGGCCCAGTCGCTCGACATCGGGTCGGTCCGGCTCAACGAGCGCCACCTCGCCGGCGACCCTCCGTCGAAGGACGAGATCCTCGCCGCGGTCGCCGACATCGACGCGGCCCTCGACGGCTGCTCCGTCGACCCGGCCGACGCGGGAGCCGTCATCGGGGTCGCCGGCACCGTGACCACGCTGGCCGCCGCCGTGCTCGACCTCGGCACCTACGACCCGGTCGTCATCCACCACAGCGTGCTGCGGCCCGACGCCGTGCAGGGCGCGGTCACCCGGCTGCTGACCATGCTGGTCGAGCAGCGCAAGGCGCTGCCCTTCATGCACCCCGGTCGCGCCGACGTGATCGGTGCGGGCGGACTCATCCTCGACCGCATCCTGAGGCGTACGACGGTCAACTCGATGCTGGTCTCGGAGCACGACATCCTCGACGGGATCGCCTGGTCGCTGGCCGGCCCGTCACCCACGGACGGAGAGCACTGACATGGCCGACGACAGGGTGGGCTTCGAGAACCGCGAGGACTACACCAAGGGCCCCAAGCGCTCGGTCCTCTTCGTGCTCAAGCGCACGGTGCGCGAGTTCGGCGACGACGGCAGCGCCGACCTGGCGGCCGCGCTGACCTACTACTCCGTGCTCGCCATCTTCCCGGGGCTGCTCGCCCTGCTGTCGCTGGTCGGCGTCGTCGGTCAGGCGCAGACCTCGGTCGACAAGATCCTGGAGATCCTCGGGCCGCTGCTCTCGAGCGGGGCCGTCGACCAGGTCCGCGGTCCGCTCGAGGACCTCGCCTCGAGCGGGGGCGCCGGCGTCACCCTGGTCATCGGACTCCTCGGCGCCATCTGGTCGGCCTCCGGCTACGTCGGCGCCTTCGGCCGCGCGATGAACAAGATCTACGACGTCGAGGAGGGTCGCCCGGTGTGGCGGCTGCGCCCGATGCAGCTGGCCGTGACCGTCTCGACGGTGGTCCTGTGCGCCGCCGCCCTGGTGATCCTGATCGTCTCGGGGCCGGTGGCCGAGTCGGTCGGCAACACGATCGGGGTCGGCGGCGACCTCGTCACGGTCTGGGCCTACGCGAAGTGGCCGGTGCTGGGCGTGATCGTGATGATCGTGGTGGCGCTGCTCTACTGGGCGACCCCCAACGTGAAGTTCGCCAAGTTCAAGGTCATCTCGGGCGGGGCCTTCGTGGCCATCCTGGTGTGGCTGGTCGCCAGCGTCGGGTTCGCGTTCTACGTCGCCAACTTCTCCTCCTACAACAAGACCTACGGCTCGATCGCCGGCGTCGTGGTGGCGCTGCTGTGGCTGTGGATCACCAACGTCGCGCTGCTGTTCGGCGCCCAGCTGGACGCCGAGCTCGAGCGGGGACGCCAGCTGCAGCTCGGGGTCGCCGCCGAGGAGTCCCTGCAGCTGCCGGTGCGCGACACCCGTGGGGTCCAGAAGGACACCTCGCGCCGGGCCGCCGACGTGGAGCGGATGCGGGAGATCCGGCTGGCCGCCGCCTCCCCGGGCGACCCGGCCGACCGTCCCTTCGGTCGTTCCTGACCGCGGTGCGCTCCGACTTCCCGAGCCCCGTGCCACCGGGCACCGGCTGGCCCGAGGACCCGGTCGCTCCCGGTGATCCGCTGCCGCCGGTCGCGCGCTCGGCCGGGGGAGTGTCCCGGCTCGCCGCCCGGGCGTCGCTGCCCCAGCTGGAGTCACGCATCTCGGTGTGCGGCGCGTGCCCGCGACTGGTCGCGTGGCGCGAGCAGGTGGCCTACGAGAAGCGGGCGTCGTACGCCGGGGAGAGCTACTGGGGCCGACCGATCGCGGGGTGGGGGGACCCCGAGCCCTCGATCCTGATCGTCGGCCTGGCACCTGCCGCCCACGGCGCCAACCGGACCGGCCGCGTCTTCACTGGCGACCGGTCCGGCGACTGGCTCTTCGCCTCGCTCCACCGGGTCGGGCTGGCCAACCAGCCGACCTCGACCCACGCGGGCGACGGGCTGCGCCTCACGGGGGCCCGGCTGGTCGCCGCGGTCCGCTGCGCCCCGCCCCAGAACCAGCCCACCACCGAGGAGCGCGCCACCTGCGCGCCCTGGGTCGAGCGCGAGGTGCGGCTGCTGCTCCCCGGGCTGCGGGTCGTGGTCTGCCTGGGCGGCATCGGGTGGGACGCGGCCCTGCGGGCCCTGGCCTCCTCCGGGGTGCCGATCCCCCGACCGCGGCCGAGGTTCGGACACGCGGCCGAGGTGAGGCTCACCGACGACCTGACCCTGCTGGGCTGCTACCACCCCTCGCAGCAGAACACCTTCACCGGCCGGCTCACCGAGCCGATGATCGACGCGGTCCTCGGCCGGGCGGTCGAGCTCGGCCACCTATGATCGGCGCGGCCCCGGTATCCCAACGGCAGAGGAAGCGGTCTTAAACACCGCACAGTGTGGGTTCGACCCCCACCCGGGGCACCTCACGCGGCGCGCCCGCTGCTCGAGGTCATCGCCGACGGGCTGCTGGTCCGGGCCTGACCCGTCGGCTCAGCGGTGGTGCAGGTCGTAGGCGACCTCGACCGTGTCGGCCATGAACCGGTTGCCGGCCTCGTTGGCGTGCACCCCGTCGGCCTGCAGGAAGCTCTCCGGGTCCCAGCCGGCGGCGTTCAGGTCCACCGTGAAGGCGTTCCGGAACTCCTTGGCCAGGGTGTCGAGGATGCCGTTGAACGCGTCCATGGCGGCGTCGGACCCGTTCGGGTGGGCCGTCGAGCGGCTGTAGTCGGCGAGGTAGGGCTCCTTGACCAGGATCACCGAGTCGACGGCGCGGCGCTGGGGGAGCCGTGCGTCGAAGGTGAGGTAGCCCGTGCCCGACTCCTTCGTGAGCCGGATGGTGTGCCCGGCCATCGAGGTCGGGATGCGGTAGAGCACGGGGATGCCGGCGTGGTCGTACGCCGGGTGCACGCGGCGGCCGGTCGCGATGCGGCCCGCCGTACGCCGGGCCGTGCGGTCGCTGACCCGGACCGTGATGCCCGCGCCGGACACCCCGCGCAGGGAGAGGTACTCGCCGCCGACGGCCTTGAACTGCACGTAGGCGTTGTTCCGGTTGGTGACGTGCACCTGCCCGCCGGACGCCCAGGACATGGCCTTGGTGTGCCAGGTGCCGCCGTAGGCGTGACCGGGGCTCGAGTCCTCGATGCGGCGCGAGGCACCGACGGTGGCGAGCATGACCCGCAGCGCGTTGCGGGAGGTGGCCAGCGCGAGCCGGTCGGTCCCGAAGTCGCGGGCGGTGTTGATGTTGGCCTGGACGAGCACGTCCCCGGTGGTCCCGGTGACCCAGGAGGCCGGTCCGGTGCCGTAGAGGCCCTCCGCGGTCTGGTGCACCAGGGCCCCGCCGCGGCTGAACGAGTGGAGGTCGTCGTGCCGCTCGGAGGCGACCAGGCGGGTGTAGCCCGTCGCGGGGTCCGGGAGCCCGGTGCCGTCGGTGTAGGAGTGGCCGTAGACGTAGAGGCTCTTGGCGACCGCTGAGGACGCGGGACCGAGGACCGTCAGGACGGCCACGAGGGTCGTCAACGCCCCGGCAGCAGCTCTTCTCACGCGGTGGATCCCCCGGACTCGCTCTTCCCGGGTGCTCCCGGACGGCCCAAGTATGCGGGGGCATCCGGGATCGCGAGGCCGTTGTCCCGACAGCCGGGCGGCTGGACTATGCCACCGCCCGCGTGACGGGAGTGACGCGCGTGACACTCGCCGATCGCGGGACCCGGTCGGGAACACTGCCGCCCGGCGGATCGTTTGACCGGTGACGTCCCGATACAGTCGGGGCGCGCAGCGAACGCCAGAGTGGACAGTTCGCCCGGCATCCAAGGAGGACGCCACCATGGAAAGCAGAAACCCAGTTTTCGCTCGGGCCGAGGGCTTCAACGCCCGGAGCAACCAGACCTATCCCGGCGGGCAGCAGTACACCGACCCGTCCCAGTGGGGCACCGGTGTCCCCGGCGGGCCCGTCACCCAGGTCGACCAGGGCCGGATGACGATCGACTCGGTCGTCCAGAAGACCGGGATCACCCTGGGTGTCGTGGTCCTCGTGGCGGCGGCGACGTGGGTGCTCACCCCTGACATCACCAGCGACGCGGCGCTCCGCAGCCTCTACGGCATCTCGGTGATCGGCGCCCTGGGCGGGTTCGCGCTCGCCATGGTGAACACCTTCAAGAAGGTGGTCAGCCCGGGGCTCGTCCTCGTCTACGCCGCGCTCCAGGGCATCTTCGTCGGTGCCTTCAGCAAGGCGATCGAGGCGATGTTCGCGCAGAACGGCTCCGCGCCGGGTGGTCTCGTCATCGGCGCCGTGGTCGGCACGATGGCTGCGGTCGCCGGGACGCTCGCCGCCTACAAGTTCTTCGACATCAAGGTCGGCACCCGGTTCTACAAGTGGGTGGTCGCCGCAGGGATGGGCTTCCTGGCCCTCACCGTCCTCGACCTGGTCCTCAGCTTCTTCAACGCCGAGATCGGCCTCAACGGCTTCGGTGCGATGGGGCTGCTGATGAGCGTCGTCGGCCTGGGCCTGGGCGTGCTGTTCCTGATCCTCGACTTCGACCAGGTCGAGCGGGGCATCGCGGCCGGTCTGCCCGAGCGCGAGTCGTGGCGGGCGGCCTTCGGGCTCACGGCCACCATCGTGTTCATCTACATCGAGATCCTGAGGATCCTCGCGATCCTGCGTGGCAACTGACGCCCAACGGGTCCAGCCTCACGCGGACGCCTCGGCCGACTCGTCGGTCGGGGCGTCTCCGTTCTCCCCGGGCGCCCCGGGTCCCGGTCGGACACCCTCGACCGACCCCTCGTGCGGTGTCTCCGCCTCGCCGGTCGGCAGCAGCCGGCGGCGCATCAGCGTGACCCAGCGGCCGCCGACGCCGCGCTTGGCGCCACCGACCTCGGTGCCGTCGATCTCGGTGCCGGGGTTCTGGCTCGCCTTGACGGCCGCGTAGCCGATCGGGAGCACCGCCTCGCCGCGCCCGACGCGGGGGGTGTCCTCCTCGGCCTCGCCCTTGCCGACGGCGGAGAGCACCGAGGGCACGAGCACCCGGGCGAGTGCCTCGTAGCCGGCGGCGGAGGGGTGGAACTGATCGGGACCGAACAGCAGGGCGGGCGCGGCCGCGAACTCGGGCCCGAGGATCGAGCCGAGGGAGACGGTACGACCGCCCGCCTCCACGACGGCGATGGTCTGCGCGGCGGCGAGCCGTCGCGACCAGGCCCGGGCCACCTGGCGCAGGGGGATCGGCAGCGGCGAGATCGTCCCGAGGTCGGGGCAGGTGCCCACGACGACGGCCACGCCCGCCTCCTGGAGGCGGCGTACGGCCTCGGAGAGGTGGCGGACCGACTCGGACGGCAGCACCGTGTGCGTGACGTCGTTGGCGCCGATCAGGACGACCGCCGCGTCGGGGTCGGTCTGCAGGGCCAGGCTCACCTGCCGGTGCAGGTCGCTCGACTGGGCACCGACCTTGGCGTACTCGCGCAGGTGCACGCGCTGGTCCGCCCGTTCCGCGACGCCGGACCCGAGCCAGGCACCCGGCGTCTGCTCGACCGAGCTGACGCCGTAGCCCGCCGCACTCGAGTCGCCCAGCAGGGCGAGCTTGATGGCCGGTCCGGGACGACCCCGGCCGTACCACCCGGTCGCGTCGGGCACCCGGTTGTCAGCGGCGCCGATCGCGCGCCGCGCCAGCTTGGCCTCCGTGCGGAGCACCCCGTAGAGGGAGGCGCCGACGAGCGAGAGCCCGCCGCCTCCGTAGGCCGCCGCAGACGCCAGTCTGCGCGCTGCTGCTGCTCTCCTCACGAGGAGATCCTACGGAGCCGTCTCGGTCCTCAGTCCTGCAGGTGCGTCTGCGCGAAGACGATCGGGTGGTCGGTGAGCTTGCTGCTGTTCTTGACCGACCAGTCGTAGGTGAAGCTGGAGAACCGGGCCTGGCCGGCTGCGAAGATCCAGTCGATCGAGGACTGGGCGGGGTAGACGCAGGTGGTGTGCGGCACGCTGTTCGGCGAGATGGTGAGCTTGTTGGCCGTCATCGGGCAGAACGCCTCCTTGCGGTCGTTGAAGTCGCCGGTGATGAAGACGGGACGACCGGTCTTGCGCAGGTCGATGATCTTCGCCTTCTCGATGGCGATGGCCTGCTGGCGGTACTTCTTCGCGTTCCCGCGGACGTCGGCGGCGTTGTGGGTGTTGATGAAGTACGCCGTACGCCCCGACGCCTTCTCCCGCAGCAGCACGACCGGGATGTGCCGGGTGCTCCCGTAGAAGTAGGGGATGTCGATGGTCGACCCGGAGACGTACTCCATCGTCGACTTGCGCCACAGGATCAGGTTCTCGGTGTCGCGCTTGCTGCCGGAGGGGTTCCAGTAGAACGCGCCGAAGGTGTTCTCATAGCCCTGCTTCTTGAAGTAGTCCCACTGCACGCCCTGGAACTCCTGGGTGCCGACCACGTCGATGCTCTCGCGCTGCAGCACGTTGAAGGCCTTGTTCAGCCGGGAGGGGTAGGTCGCGTACTTCGAGCTGTTCTTGGTGTGGCTGGCGCCGAGGATGTTCAGCGTGGCCAGGGTGAAGCCGGTGGTGCCGAACAGGTCGGTGACCGGCGGGGCCTGGCCGACCCAGCTGTTCAGCCAGGCCGTCGGGTTGAGGACCTGGCCGTTGCGGCTCGCGGAGAAGTACAGCGAGCACTCACCGGTCCTGGCGTTCTTGGCCACGGCGCCGAGCGCCTGGCCGGACTGGAGGATCTGGCCCTCCTTGACGACGACGTCGGCCAGGTGGCCGTAGGCGGTCTTCTGGCCCCGGGCGCTGCTGGTGACGCGCAGGCGCTGACCCGTCGAGGTCGAGGAGAGGATGTGGACCGTGCCCGGGTGCGAGGCGCGGACGGCGGCGCCGCAGTCGGTCCTGATGTCGGTGCCCGAGCGGCCCTTCTTGCTGGTGGCGAGGTCCTTGGTGGTCCTGGTGCCCACCACGGGGTACATCACGTTCGGCGGGCTCACCGTGCGGAACTGGGGCGCGGCGAGCTTGGCGGTGGCGCTCGCCGGGGTCAGCAGCGGCGCGAGGGCCACTCCGAGGATGACGAGGCCGGCGAGTGCCTGGACCTTCGTCGTGGGGCGCAGTGCAGTCATCTCGGCGTGTCTCCCTCATGAAACGGACCCGATGGTGTATCGAACAATGGGCAGTATGCACCATTTAGTGGGTCGGGTGGGGCCGATGTGAAAACAATTGACTAGCGGGGTGCGCGTCGGTGCTTGCTTTCCTGAGCCTAGATCGCCGGTAGGTTTACCGCATGAAGTACGCGAAGTCGCTCCTCGAGCTGATCGGCAACACCCCCCTCGTGCAGCTGAACCGCACCGTCGACGGCGCCCGGCCGCTGGTGCTGGCGAAGGTCGAGTACCTCAACCCCGGGGGGTCGGTGAAGGACCGGATCGCGGTCCGGATGATCGACGCGGCCGAGGCCAGCGGCGAGCTGAAGCCGGGCGGGACGATCGTCGAGCCGACCTCCGGCAACACCGGCGTCGGTCTGGCCCTGGTGGCGCAGCAGCGCGGCTACCAGTGCATCTTCGTGTGCCCCGACAAGGTCAGCGAGGACAAGCGCAACGTCCTGAGGTCCTACGGCGCCCAGGTGGTCGTGTGCCCGACCGCCGTGGCCCCCGACCACCCGGACAGCTACTACAGCACCTCGGACCGGCTGATGCGCGAGACCGAGGGCGCCTGGAAGCCCGACCAGTACTCCAACCCCAACAACGCGCGCTCCCACTACGAGACCACCGGCCCCGAGATCTGGGAGCAGACCGACGGGCGGATCACGCACTTCGTCACCGGCATGGGCACGGGCGGCACGATCAGCGGAGCCGGGCGCTACCTCAAGGACCGCAGCGCCGAACGCGGCGGGCCGGCCGTGCAGGTGATCGGTGCCGACCCCGCCGGCTCGGTGTACTCCGGTGGGTCGGGGCGCCCCTACCTCGTCGAGGGCGTGGGGGAGGACTTCTGGCCCGAGACCTACGACCGGACGGTCGCCGACCGGATCATCGAGGTCTCGGACGCCGACTCGTTCGCGATGACGCGACGGCTGGCCCGCGAGGAGGGGCTGCTGGTCGGCGGCTCGTCGGGGATGGCGGCCTTCGCCGCGATCCAGCTGGCCCAGGAGCTCGACGACCCCGAGGCGATCATCGTGGTGCTGCTCCCCGACAGCGGGCGCGGCTACCTCACCAAGATCTTCGACGACGAGTGGCTGGCGCGCTTCGGCTTCCTCGGGGGCACCCACGGCGGCCTGACGATCGGGGAGGTCCTGCACGCCAAGAAGGGCGACATCCCGGCGCTGGTGCACACCCACCCCACCGAGACCGTGGCGGTCGCGGTGCAGATCCTCCAGGAGTACGGCGTGTCGCAGATGCCGGTCGTCCTGGCCGAACCGCCGATCATGGCCGCCGAGGTCGCCGGGTCGGTCTCGGAGAGGCGACTGCTGGACGCGCTGTACACCGGGCAGGCGCGGCTGGCCGACCCCGTCGAGCTGCACATGGACGAGGCCCTGACGACCGTCGGGGCCGGGGTCGGCGTGGACGAGGCCGTCGAGGCGCTGCGGGAGGCGGACGCACTGCTGGTGCAGGAGGACGGCCGCCCGGTCGGCGTACTCACCCGGCAGGACCTGCTGAGCTACGTCGCCCGCGACTGAGTCCGTAAATCAGTCCGATAATCCCGGAAAATGACCGGGGGTGTATTGTCCGATTTGTGTCGCTTTTCGGCGTCGGGCTGCCTACTGTGGAGGCTGCACATCAAGCCTGTGGTACCCGACTACTGGCCTGGTGTTGTGGTTCCGGGGCAGCATGGAATGCTCGCGCAAGCGAGTCCCTCCAACTCCATCACCGCGGGACCGAGTGGTGGGGTGACTCTCCCAAGGTGGCCCCACCACTCACACCCGCGGGAACCGCACGCGCGGCTCAGCGCACCTGTCGGGCCGCCTCCGGCGAGGGGGCCGGTCCCGACGGGTCGAGGATCCGGGCGAGGGTCTCGATGCCGTCGACCAGCCGCGGCCCGGGCCGCGCGAAGGACGCGTTGGCGTCCACCGCCCACACCGGCGTGCCGTCCGGAAGCACCCCCGACTCCACGAGCCGCACCGCCTCCGCGGCCGAGCCCTCGAGGTCGTAGCCGCACGGCGCGCAGACGACGACGTCGGGCGAGGTCTCGAGGGCCTGGGTCCAGGTGACCCGCTCCGACTTCTCGCCGGCCCGCCCCACCGTCGGCCTCCCGCCGGCGACGGTGACCATCTCGGGGACCCAGTGGCCGGGCGCGAACGGCGGGTCGGCCCACTCCAGCAGCAGCACGCGCGGACCGGGACCGGCCGGACGCGTGGCCACCTCGGCCCGCACCGCGTCGAGCCGCGCGCGCAGCGAGGTGACGAGCTCTCCGGCGGCCCCCTGCTGACCGGTCGCGGCCCCGAGGTCGGTGATCGAGGCCAGCACCTCGTCGAGGGTGTGGGGGTCGGTGGTGAGCACCGCGGCCGTGCAGCCCAGGTGGGCCAGGGCGTCGTCCACCACCGAGACGTCCACGGCGCACACCGCGCACAGGTCCTGCGTCACGACGAGGTCGGCGTCGAGTCCGGCCAGGGCGCCCTCGTCGAGGTGGTAGAGGTCCTCACCGGCCCGCAGGGCGGCCGAGACGTGGGCGTCGATGCCGGCCGCGTCGAGGCCCTCGGGCAGCGCGCTGGTCGAGACGATCCGGCGCTCGCGGGCCTCGGTCGGGAAGTCGCACTCGAAGGTCACGCCGACGACGTCGTCACCGGCACCGATGGCGAAGAGGATCTCGGTGGTCGACGGCAGGAGTGAGACGATACGCATGCACTGATCGTGCCAAAGCCAAGAGGATGGGTGACACCGGTGTCCGTCACCACGTACGTGACGATCGGGCGGGACGGGGTCGCCGAGATCGAGGAGAGCCGGTCCCGCTTCCGCTGCACCCTCGCCCGGGTGACCGACGAGGAGGGCGCGCGCTCCGTCGTCGAGCACGTGCGCAAGCAGAACTGGGACGCCCGCCACCACTGCTCGGCCTTCGTGGTCGGACCCGAGCGTGCCATCGAGGCGTCCAACGACGGCGGTGAGCCGCCCGGGACCGCGGGCGCGCCCATGCTCGAGCTGCTGCGCGGCCGGCAGCTCACCGACGTCGTGGCCGTCGTGTCCCGCTGGTTCGGTGGCACGCTGCTCGGGACGGGAGGCCTCGCGCGCGCGTACGCCGGCGCCACGCGCGCGGCGCTCGACGAGGTCGGGGTGCTCGAGCGCGTGCTCCAGGACCTGTGCGAGGTCGAGGTCGACATCGCGGCGGTGGGCCAGCTCGAGCACGCCCTTCGCTCGCGGGGAGCACGGGTCCTCGGCGTGGAGTACACCGGGGAGGCGTCCCTGCGGTTCGCGATCCCCCCCGTCGCGCGCGGCGTCGCCGATGAGATCGTCGCGGAGCTGACCTCGGGGACCGCGCACCTGACCGTCATCGGCCAGCGCTGGGTGGACTCGGGCGCCTGACCCCGGACCTGATCCTGGGCCTGATCCTGGGCCTGATCCTGGGCCTCAGCCGGACAGCAGCCGGTTCTCGTTCGCGCGGCGCTGGAGCACGGCCCGTTCGCCGTCGTTGCGCGTGCGCCTCGACGCCTCGGAGAAGGCCGTGGCCGCCTCGGCGTGGCGCCCGGCCCGCTCCAGCAGGTCCCCGTGGACGCTCAGGAACAGCGGGGAGTCCCCGAGAGCTGCCGGATCGACCCGCTCGAGCACGGCCAGTCCGGCGCCGGGGTCGAAGGCCCGGCCGTGGGCGACAGCACGGTTGACCTCCACGATCGGTCCCGGGGCCGCGTCGGCCAGGAGGTCGTAGAGGGAGGCGATCCGTCGCCAGTTGGTGTCCTCGGCGTGCCGGGCCCCGGCGTGCTGGGCCGCGATCGTCGCCTGCAGGAAGTAGCGCCCGACCGGCCGACCGCTCGCGGCCAGCAGGTTCGCCGCCTGCAGCGCTGCCTGGCCACCCTCGATCAGCGCCCGGTCCCACCGGGTGCGGTCCTGCGCCTCGAGCAGCACCGGCGCGCCGTCCTCGTCGAGCCGGGCGTCCAGCCGTGACGCCTGGAGCTGCAGCAGCGCCTGGAGGCCCAGCACCTCGGGCTCGCCCGGCGCCAGGTCGGCGAGCAGGCGGGCCAGCCGGATGCCCTCGTTGGCGAGGGCCGGCCGCATCCAGTCCTGGCCGGCCGTTGCGGAGTAGCCCTCGTTGAAGACGAGGTAGATCACCGCCAATACGTCGTCCAGCCGGCGGGTCCAGTCGTCCCCGGTCGGCACCTCGAACTCCGCGCGGGCATCGGTCAGCGTCTTCTTGGCCCGGGACACGCGCTGTCTCATCGTCGACTCGGTCGTGAGGAACCCGCGGGCGATCTCCGCCGTGGTGAGCCCACCGACCAGTCGCAACGTCAGCGCCGCGCGCGACTCGGGGGTCAGCGACGGGTGGCAGCACAGGAAGACCAGCCGGAGGACGTCGTCCTCGATGTGGTCGACCTGGGCGTCGAGATCGGGCATGCCCGCCTCCTCCCGCAGAGCGTTGCCGATCAGCTCGGCCCCGATCTGCTGGTGGAGCCGCCGCAGCGTGTCCTCGCGCCGGAAACGGTCGACGGCCCGGCGCCTGGCCGCGGTCATCAGCCAGGCGCCCGGGTTGCCGGGCACGCCCTCCGTGGGCCACTGCTCCAGCGCCGAGACCAGCGCGTCCTGGGCCAGGTCCTCGGCCAGCCCGACGTCGCGGGTCATCCTCGTCAGGGCGCCCACCAGGTGCGCGGACTCCGCCCGCCAGGTCGCGGCGACGGTGTCGACGGCGTCTCCGTCAGCGGGGTCGGTGGGGTCAGCGGGGTCGGTGGGGTCGGTGGGGGAGGGCTCGGCCGGCACCGGTCCAGCCTAGGCCCGGCTCACCCACCCACCCGTCGGCCGAGCGGCGTGACCTCAGTCGTCGGTGGGCTGGTCCGGCCCGTCGGAGATCTGGCGCAGCGTGGAGATGACCTCCACCTCGGGCCAGTGCTTCGCGTGCAGCTCGGCGAACGTCTGTAAGTCGGCGATCGCCTCCTCGAGGGTGTCGTACTGCAGGATCGACCAGCCGCCCACCACCTCCTTGCCCTCGGTGTACGGGCCGTCGACGCGGGTGATCTCGCCCTTGCGGACCACGAAGCTGACGGCGTCGTCGATGCCGTACAGTCCGCCGCCGTCGAGGAAGACCCCGGAGGCGACCCTCTCCCCGATGTGCTCGTCCATCGCCTGGAACAGCGACTGCGGCGGCGTTCCGACGCCTTCGGCCATCTGCACGAACCCCATGAATCGCGGCATCTTCCACTCCTTGTCCTCGGGCCCCGCTCATCGGTGGCCTCACACGTACGTCGAACGAGCCGACGGGTCTGCGACATCGTCGGGAAGAAATGTTTCACACCGAACCGACGTCGTGGTCCATCCAGGGTGGGCCGGGTCAGGCGTCGAGGTGCACCAGGGCCGGCCAGAGCCGGGACCAGGGCCGGCGGGGGGCTGCGCAGGTCCACACGCGTCCGCCCGCCTCCTCGTTGTCGGCCTCGTCGACCGTGGGGACGGTGGCGGCCACCCGGCAGCCGGTGAAGTCGGCCCGGGGGTCGGCGACGCCGACCACCACCACCGGGCCGGCGCCGTGGGGCGGCGGCCCCCAGTCGGCCCAGCCGTTGTGGCCGCTGTAGACCGGCGCGCTCACGTCGTACCACTCCAGGGCGCCGGCCTCGCCGTAGTTGCCGGTGAACACGACGGCGTCGGCCGGCAGCCGGTCGAGCGTCGCCCGCACGGTCCCGGCGAGCTCGGGCCAGCCGATCGTCTCGAGCTGGTCCTCGTCGATGGAGGGATAGAACGAGGAGGCGTACGCCGAGGCCGGGAGGATCGGCAACCCGGCGGGCCAGGCCACCGCGGCGGACAGGGCCAGCACGAACCCGGCGACCACGACGTGGCGGGGGGTGCGACGGGCGAGGAGGACGCAACCGGCGGCGAGCAGGGGAACGATCGCACCGACCAGGTAGTAGGCCTTGCCCCCGGTGAGCAGGAAGAACACGAAGGTGACCAGGAAGATCCAGGCCAGCGGACGCAGGTCGCGCCACTCGTCACGACGCAGCAGCCCCCGGAGGCCCGCCAGCCACACCAGGGCCATCAGCGGGCTGTAGATCAGCAGCGTCAGGAGCACGAAGCCGATGGCCCCACCCACCCCGCCGTACTCCGCCTTGATGTCGGCCGAGAGCGCGAACACCGGCCAGTCGTGGGACGCCTGCCACAGCAGGTTGGGAACCCACAGCAGCAGCGCCAGCAGGCCACCGGCCCACCACCAGGGCGACCGCAGGTGGTGCCGGGCGGAGCCGGTGAGCAGGACGCCGACGGTCAGCCCGAGGAGGCACACCACCATGTCGTGCTTGGCGTTGAGGCCCACGCCGGCGACCAGCCCGGCCGCGAGCCACAGCCGGGGCCGGTCGTCCCGGAGGGCGTGCGCGGCGATCAGCGCGACGGCGGTCCAGGCGGTGACCGCGAGGGTCTGGGTCGTCAGCCGGTGGCCCAGGAACACGGTCACGGCACCGGTCGCCGTGACCGCCGCCGTGAGGACCTGGGCCCGGGAGTCCCCGCCCAGGACGCGGGCCAGGGCCGCCGCGAGCACGACCGTGGCGCACACGGCCAGGATGCTGGGCAGCCGGAGCGCCACGAGGCTGTGCGGCGCCACGGCGTCGGAGACCCGCGCCAGCAGCGCCACCAGCGACGGCTGGTCGGGGTAGCCCCACGCGAGCCGGTGCCCGGCGGAGGCGAAGTAGAGCTCGTCCCGGTGCGGGCCGTAGCGGGTGGCGAGCCCCAGGAGAAGTGCCGCCAGGGCGACGGCGACGAGTCCCACGCGGGTGCGTGCGAGCGGCGGCCGGGTCGTCACCCGTCCAGTGTTCCAGCCCCGTCCCGCCCCTGTGACAGCGCCGCGGTGACCCGGCGTACGACGTCGGCGTCGATCTTGAGCACCTCGCGGTCCCAGGTCAGCAACCCGTTGAGCTCGTCCTCCACGTCGCTCAGCTGGGTGTAGACCGTCGCCGCGAGGCCGTCGCGGACGGTGCGGGCCAGGCCGGCGTGCAGCTCGACGAAGGCGGCCTCCAGGGCGCCGCGGTCCTCCATGTGGCCGTAGCCGTACTCCCGGTCACTGACGTCGTGACCCTCGACGCGCAGGCTGTGCCCGCCGTACTCCGTGAGGGCGACCGCCCGTTCACGCCCGTGCCTGGCGCCGCGCCGGTCGCGACGCGGCATCCGGAAGGGCTTCAGGTAGCCGTGGAAGCTGCGGAGGTCGCCGCCACCCTGGTCGACCCAGCCGCTGACGTGGTTGACCTGGCGCGTCGGGTCGAGGTCGGCCACCTCGCGGGCGACGTCGTTGGCGTCGAACTGGCCCCAGCCCTCGTTGAACGGCGTCCACACCGCCAGCGAAACCACGTTGCGCAGCAGCTCGACCGTCGCCCGGACCTCGGCCCGGAACTCGGCGCGACCGGCCGCGTCGTCGCGCTTGAACACCGCGTGGCGGTGGTCGCTGATCCACACCGGGCGAGTGGCCGGCAGGGTCGTGACCAGGTGGCGGTAGCGGCCGCCGCCGTTGACCATGTCCTGCCACACGAGCAGGCCGATCCGGTCGCAGTGGGCATACCAGCGCAGCGGCTCGATCTTCACGTGCTTGCGCACCATGGTGAAGCCCAGCGCTCTGACCGTCTCGAGGTCGTGCACCATCGCCGCGTCGCTGGGGGCGGTGAGCAGTCCGTCCGGCCAGTAGCCCTGGTCGAGCACGCCCACGTGGACGAAGGGCTCCCCGTTGAGGAGCAGTCGCTGCCGTCCCTGTTCGTCCGGCCCGACGCCGAAGGACCGCAGCCCGACGTACGACGTCACCCGGTCCTCGCCGACCGTGACCTCGACGTCGTAGAGGTGCGGGTCCTCCGGCGACCACGGGTGGACCTCGGAGAGGGGGATCACCGTGCGGCGACCCACCGCCACCTCGGCGAGCCCGACGGTGGTCGAGCCCGAGGAGACGACGACTCGCGCGGTGGGGGTTTCGACAGGCTCAACCGGCGCAGAGGGCTCAACCGGGGACACGTCCACCGTGATCTCGAGGGCCCCGTCCTCGAGATGGGGGACCAGCACCAACCGTTCGACGTACGCCGCCGGCACCGGCTCGAGCCACACCGTCTGCCAGATGCCCGACTGGGCGGTGTACCAGATCTCGCCGCGGTCGAGGCGCTGCTTGCCGCGGGCGTGCACACCGGTCTCGGACAGGTCCCGCACGCGGACCTCGAGCTCCTGGACGCCGTCGTCACTGAGGTGGTCGGTGACGTCGAGGGTGAACGGGAGGTAGCCGCCGGTGTGCGACCCGACCTCGTGCGCGTTCACCCAGACGGTGCAGGTCTGGTCGACCGCCCCGAAGTGCAGCAGCACCCGACCTCCCGGGGGGAGGGCGGGTGCGGTGAAGCTGCGGCGGTACCAGAGCCACTCGTGCGGCTGGAGCTGCCGGCCCACCCCCGACAGCGGCGCCTCCGGCGAGAACGGCACCACGATCGGTCCGTCGTACGCCGAGGGCCGGTCGGGGGTCGCGGTGAAGGCGTGCTCCCAGACCCCGTTCAGGTTGACCCAGCGCTCACGCGCCAGCTGGGGACGCGGGTGGTCGGGGAGCGGCCGGTCAGGATCGAGCGTGCGACCCCAGCGGGTCAGCACCGTCGACTACTCGGTCGTCTCGACGTCCGTGCGCAGGTCCACGAGGATCTTGGAGAGCTGCTTGGAGTTGTAGCCCGGGACGGTCGGCACCAGCTCGCCCATCGTGTCCTTGGTCGCCCAGGCACAGATGGCGACCTTCTGGCCGGTGGACTGGTAGGCGCAGACGGCCTTGCCGCCACCCTTGCCGGCGGAGATCTTGTCGATCTTGAAGCCGTTGGTGGTGGCCTGCTTGCCGAACGAGGTGACGAACTTGGAGGGGCTCTGGACCTTCTTCAGCTTGGCGCCCAGGAAGACGAGCGCACCCACGGGGCCGCGCTTGCTGTCGGCCTGGTTGTAGACGCCGGACTTCACGTAGGTGACGTTCTTGGCCTGGGTCTTGAACTGCTGCTCAGCAGCGCTCAGCTGGGCCTTGAGCTGGGTCTCCTTGGTCTTGTCGCGCTTCATGCCGCCGGCGGAGGAGGTGACGGCGATCGAGTGCTTGTCCTCGCCCTTGGAGACGACGACGACGATGACCACGGCCGCGATGATCGCGAGGACCACGAGCCCGGCGACGAGGCCGATGATCAGACCGGTTCGCGACCTCTTCGGCGGCGCCGGGGGAGGCGGCGGCGCCGTGCCGACGGCGGTGTCAGCCGGCGGGGGCGGGGGCGGAGTCGTGGCGCCCTCGCCCGGTCCCGACGCCCTCGGCGGGCGCAGGGGTGGGCTGGTCAGGGGGCGGAGTCTGGTCGGTCATGAGGCCCAGTGTGCCGACAAAGGGGTACTTCTCAAACTTCACGGACGCGTCGACGCCGCCCCCACGGGTCAGGCTCGGGGGACCTTCACCCCGGTGTTGGAGTGGCAGCGGTAGCCGAACGGGTTCTTCGCGAGGTACTGCTGGTGCGGGTCCTCGGCGTAGTAGTACGGCTGCTCCGGCTTGATCTCGGTGGTGATCAGCCCCAGGCCGCGCCTGTTCAGCTCACCCTGGTAGCGCTCGGTCACCAGGCCCGCGACCCGCTCCTGCTCCGGGGTGCTGAAGTAGATCGCCGAGCGGTACTGCGTGCCGACGTCGTTGCCCTGGCGCATGCCCTGGGTCGGGTCGTGCACCTCGTAGAAGGTCGCGACCAGGTCGGCGTAGGACACCTGGTCCGGGTCGTAGACGACGCGGACGGCCTCGGTGTGGCCGGTGCGGCCACTGCAGACCTCCTCGTAGGACGGGTTGGGCGTCGTGCCTCCGGCGTACCCGACCGACGTCGACCAGACGCCGGGGACCTGCCAGAAGACCTCTTCGGCGCCCCAGAAGCAGCCGAGGCCGAACACGGCGACCTCGTAGCCCTCGGGGACCTCGTCGGTCTTGAGGGGGGCGTCGAGCACCTTGTGGCGCTCGGCGAGCCGGAAGGGACTCTCGGGACGGCCGGCCAGGGCCTCGTGGGCGGCCGGAATGCTGTTCTTGGTGCGCTGGAACATCTGTCGCCTTTCGTGGGGTGCACCTCCCTCAACACCGGAGGTGCCTGCGTCCTTCCCGAACTGCTCCCAGTCTCTCCCAGCCGTGGGCGTCCCACCCCGGGACGGGGCAGTAGCCTCGTCCGGTGACCCAAGAGCATCGCCAGAAGTCTGGCTTCGACACCCGCGCCATCCACGCCGGCTACGAGCCCGACGCGTTGACGGGGGCGGTGATCCCGCCGATCTACGCCACGTCGACCTACAAGCAGGACGGCGTGGGCGGGATGCGCGGCGGCTACGAGTACAGCCGCTCCGGCAACCCCACCCGGACCGCGCTCGAGGGCAACATCGCGGCGCTCGAGGAGGGGGAGCGCGGCTTCGCATTCGCCTCCGGGCTCGCGGCCGAGGACACCCTGCTGCGCTCGATCTGCGCGCCCGGCGACCACGTGGTGATCCCCGACGACGCCTACGGCGGCACCTACCGGCTCTTCGACAAGGTGCTCACGCGCTGGGGCCTGGAGCACAGCCCGGCCGCGGTCAGCGACGTGGACGCGGTGCGCGCCGCGATCGTGCCCGGGCGGACGAAGGCCGTGTGGATCGAGACGCCGACCAACCCGCTGCTCAACATCGCCGACATCGAGGCGGTGGCCGCGGTCGCCCACGAGGCGGGGGTCCTCCTGGTCGTGGACAACACCTTCGCCTCGCCCTACCTCCAGCAGCCGCTGACCCTGGGCGCCGACGTGGTCGTGCACTCGACCACGAAGTACTGCGGCGGCCACTCCGACGTCATCGGCGGCGCCCTGGTCGTGCGCGACCTCGAGCTCGCCGAGCAGGTCGCCTTCCACCACAACTCCATGGGTGCCGTGGCGGGCCCGTTCGACTCCTGGCTCGTCCTGCGCGGGCTGAAGACCCTGGGCGTCCGGATGGACCGGCACTGCGACAACGCCGAGAAGGTGGTCGAGTTCCTCACCGCGCACGCGGCAGTCGACCACGTCTACTACCCCGGGCTGGAGGACCACCCGGGGCACGCGGTGGCGAGCCGGCAGATGAAGAGGTACGGCGGGATCGTCTCGTTCCGGGTCACCGGCGGGGAGCAGCACGCCGTCGACGTGTGCGGCCGGGCCGAGATCTTCACCCTGGGGGAGTCGCTCGGCGGGGTCGAGTCCCTGATCGAGCACCCGGGCCGGATGACCCACGCGAGCGTTGCGGGCACCGACCTCGAGGTGCCCGGCGACCTGGTCCGGCTCAGCGTCGGGATCGAGACCGCCGACGACCTGCTCGGCGACCTCGATCGCGCCCTCGGCGGCTGAGCCTTGCCGCCACCTCCTGACGGGCCCGTCCTGTGCGTCGACTTCGGCTCGACCTTCACCAAGGCGGCCCTGGTCGATGCGGTGACGGGCGGGCTGCTCGGCGCTGCGAGCCATCGCACCACCCTCCCGGGGCCCGACGGCGAGGGCGACGTCCTCGACGGGCTCGACGCCTGCCGCGCCGAGCTGGCCTCCGCCCACCCGGGCGTGGACCGTGCCGAGGTCCTCGCGTGCTCCTCGGCCGGCGGGGGCCTGCGGATCGCCGTGGTCGGCAACGAGGAGCTGGTGACGGCCGAGGCCGGTCGCCGGGTGGCCCTCTCCAGTGGCGGCAAGGTGGTGGCCGTGCTGAGTCGTGGGTCCCAGGACGCGTCCTACCGCGTCCTCGGGCACACGACCGGGCCGGACGTGGTCCTGCTGACCGGTGGCACCGACGGTGGGGACGAGGACGGGCTGCTCCTCGGGGCCCGGCGGGTCGTCGCGAGCGGGTGGCAGGGTCCGGTCGTGGTCGCCGGCAACGTCGCCGCCCGGCCCGCGGTGGAGGAGATCCTGGCCGGCCTCCCGGTCGTGGTGACCGACAACGTGGTGCCGCGGATCGGCGTCCTCGCGCCCGAGCCCGCGCGCCGGGCCATCCGGGAGATGTTCCTGGCCCACGTGATCGGCGGCAAGCACCTGAGTCGCCGGGCCGACTTCACCGCGATGGTCCGGGGCGCCACCCCAGACCTCGTGCTCACCGGCGTCGAGGTGCTCGCCGCCGAGACCGGTGGCAACGGCGTGGTGGTCGTCGACGTCGGCGGAGCGACCACCGACGTGCACTCCGTGGTCCGGCTCGACCCGGAGGACGCCGGTCTCTCCCGTGAGGTGGTCGCGAGCACGCCGGTCACACGCACGGTCGAGGGCGACCTCGGGATGCGGTGGAGCGCGACGAGCACCTGGGAGGCCGGTCACGCGGCGGGCCTGGTGGGGGAGGACCTGCAGGCTGCGGCCGCGCACCGGACCGCCGACCCGGCGTACCTCCCGGAGACGGAGGCCGAGGGGCGGGTGGACGAGCAGCTCGCCGCCACCGCCGCCACGCTCGCGCTGCGACGCCACGTCGGGCGGTCCCGGGTCGTCATCGGACCGGACGGGCGGGTGGTCGAGCGGACCGGCAAGGACCTGCGCGAGGTCGAGCTCCTGGTCGGCTCGGGCGGCGTGCTGCGCCACGCCTCGGCCGACGGGGTACACCGGGTGCTGGACGCGGTGACCGGTGTCTCGGCCGAGGGATGGCAGCAGCCCGAGCACCCGCGCGTGGTCGTCGACCGCGACTACGTGCTCGCGGCCGTCGGACTGCTGGCGGAGCGGCGCCCCACTCTGGCCGCCGCCCTGGCCCGTAGCCTGTCGACGTGCGACGAAACCCCCGACAGGTGATCAAGGACCTCCGCGGCCAGGCCCGCTCCCGGGACGCAGCCCGGGCGGACCGGGCCGAGAGCGAGAGCATGGAGCTGCGGGCGCGGCTCGCCTCCCAGTGGGGCGAGGTGCGGGCGGCCCGGAGGGCGGCGGAGGCGACCCCCCAGATCCTGGGTGGCGAGTCGAACCTCCGGCGCGCCCAGGTGCCCTACGGCATGGACCTGGCGGCCGCCTGGGCCTGGCGCTTCATCGTCGTCTCCATCGCCGGGCTCGCCATCCTGTGGCTGCTGAACTACTTCCTGGTCGTGGTGCTGCCGGTGGTGATCGCGCTGCTGATCGCGGCGCTGGTCGGCCCGGTGGTGGCCTGGCTGGTCCGTCTGGGCGTACGCCGGAGCCTGGCGTCGCTGCTCGTGGTGCTGGGCGGCGTCGGTGTGATCGTCCTGCTGGTGACCTTCGTCAGCAACCAGATCGCGTCCGGGGCGGGCGACCTCTCCAAGCAGGTGACCGACGGCGTCGACCAGATCCGCGCCTGGTTGCGCACCGGTCCGCTGCACGTCACCGACTCCCAGATCAGCGACGGCCTCGACCGCGCCCAGGAGCAGGTCTCCAAGCTGAGCGAGGACGCCGTCGGCAAGGTCACCGAGGTCGGCACGGCCGTGGGACACGTGGTCGCGGGGCTGTTCATCGTGCTGTTCTCGACCTACTTCTTCCTGGCCGACGGGCCCAAGATCTGGGCCTGGATGGTGCGCCTGTTCCCCCGCGCCGGCCGCACCCGCGCCGACTCCTCGGGCCGGGTGGCCTGGCAGTCGCTGACGCAGTTCGTGCGTGCCACGGTGCTGGTGGCCGCGACCGACGCCATCGGCGTGATGATCGGCGCCCTGGTCCTCGGGGTGCCGTTCGTCAGCGCCATCGGCGTGCTGGTGTTCATCGGCGCCTTCATCCCGCTGGTCGGGGCGTTCGTCTCCGGGTTCGTCGCGGTCCTGGTCGCCCTGGTCGCGCAGGGCCCGGTGACGGCGCTGATCATGTTCGGCGTGATCGTGGCCGTGCAGCAGCTCGAGGCCCACGTCCTCCAGCCCTTCCTGATGGGCCGGTTCGTCTCGGTGCACCCGCTGGCCGTGATCATCGCGATCGCGCTCGGCGTCCTGGTGGCCGGCATCCCCGGTGCGCTGATCGCCGTACCCCTGGCCGCGTCGCTCAACGCTGTCGTCCAGCACCTCGCGGCGTACACCGAGGTCGGCGAGGACGCCGAGGAGGCCTCCGAGGACGATCCGAACCAGGTGCCGGCGGACGCGTCGGGCGAGGACGTCGCCGACGCCGCGGACTCGGGTGGCAGGTCCGGCCCCGCCCCGGCAGAGCAGTAGCGGTGCCCCCCCGAGAACACCGCCACCGGCTACCGATTGTGGCCTGCATGGTTGCGCTTGGCAACAGGGCCGGGCCGATGGCGCGTCACCTCTAGGGTGTGAGCCATGACCGTCTCACTGGCCGATATCGAGGCCGTCGCCGAGCTTGTCGGCCAGGTGGCCGTGACCACCCCGATGGAGCAGTCGCGGTGGCTGCAGGCGCTGGTCGACGGGCCGGTGCTGCTCAAGTTCGAGAACCTCCAGCGCACCGGCTCCTTCAAGATCCGCGGCGCCTACGTGCGTCTCTCGCGGCTGAGCGCGGAGGAGCGGGCGAGGGGGGTGGTGGCCGCCTCGGCCGGCAACCACGCGCAGGGCGTCGCCCTGGCGGCCCGGCTGCTCGACATCCGGTCGACGGTCTTCATGCCCGAGGGGGCGCCGATCCCCAAGGTCAACGCGACCCGCGGCTACGGCGCCGACGTGCGCTTCCACGGGGCGTACCTCACCCAGGCGCTGGTGGCCGCCCAGGAGTTCTCCGACCAGACCGGGGCGGTGTTCATCCACCCCTTCGACCACACCGACATCGTCTCGGGGCAGGGCACCTGCGGCCTGGAGATCATCCAGCAGGCGCCCGAGGCGGCGACGGTGCTGGTCCCGACCGGGGGCGGCGGGTTCCTGGCCGGGCTCGCGATCGCGATCAAGGGCCTGCGGCCCGACGTCCGCGTGGTGGGGGTGCAGGCCGAGGAGGCCGCGTCCTTCCCCGAGTCGCTGCGCCAGGGGGCGCCGGTGGCGCTGGAGCAGATGACCACCATGGCCGACGGCATCGCGGTCGCGCGGCCGGGTGACGTGCCGTTCGCGTCGATCCAGCAGTACGTCGACGACGTGGTCACCGTCTCCGAGGACTCGCTCTCACGAGCGCTGGTGATGCTCCTCGAGCGGACGAAGACGGTCGTCGAGCCGTCGGGAGCGGCCGCGGTCGCCGCGCTGATGGACCAGCCGAAGGCGTTCGGGACCCCGGTGGTCGCCGTGCTCTCCGGCGGCAACGTCGACCCGCTCCTGCTGGGCAAGCTGATCCGGCACGGCCTCGCCTCGGGCGGCCGCTACATGAACCTGCAGGTGCACATCCCGGACCGGCCCGGTGGGCTCGCGACCCTGCTGGCCGAGCTCGCCGACGCCGGCGCCAACGTGCTCGAGGTGGAGCACGACCGCACCACCTCGACCCTGCACATCGGCGAGGTGGAGGTGCGCCTGCAGCTCGAGACGCGCGGCGTCACCCACGCGGAGGACGTGCTCACCCGACTGCGCGAGCACGGCTACCACGTCATCGAGTAGGACGGCCGGCCCTGCCCGGTGGGTCAGTCGGCGTAGGGGACAGCCTCGAGGATCTCGGCCTTGACGGTCTTGCCGGGAGCGGCCTCGTAGTCGACGGTGTCGCCGCGGCGCTGGCCGTTGATGGCCTGGCCGAGCGGGGACTGCGGGGAGAACACGGTGATGCCCTCGCCGGCCATCTCGCGGGACCCGAAGAGGAACTCCTGCTTGAGGTCGTGGTCGACCAGGTTGATGGTCACCCACATCCCGGGCTCGACGACGCCGTCGTCGGCGGGCGCCTCCCCGACCTGGGCGCGACGGAGCATGTCGACGAGCTGCTGCACGCGGCCGTCGATCTTGCCGAGCTCCTCGCGCGCGGCGTGGTAGCCGCTGTTCTCCTTCAGGTCACCCTCGTCGCGGGCCTCGCTGACGCGCTTGACCATCTCTGCACGGCCGGGACCGCGCAGCCGCTCGAGCTCGGCGTGGAGCTCGTCGAACTTCGCCTGGGTCAGCCAGACGACATCGCCTTGGGTCGGCTCGGTCACGTGGTGTCTCCTGAAATCGTTGTCCGAATGGGCAAGTGAAAGATGTTACCAACGAGCGACTCAGCGGCAGAATCGTCGCCACGGAACAGGCAGGTCCGTGCGGGCCGACAGGTCAGCGCGGCCGGCGCTGGTCGGCGGTGGTGCAGCCGATGAGCTCCACCCCGGTCGCCTCGCGCTCGGTGCGGATGCTCACGGTCCGGACGATCGCCCTCGGCTCGTCGGACACCTTGAAGTTCAGCTCGCCCACGACCGTGTGGTCGACGCCGAAGGCGCGCACCAGGCAGCTCGCGGAGACGTCCGGCGAGCTCGGCTTGACGAGCACGGCGGCGCGCACGCTGTGCACGTCGACGACGTCGTAGGAGCGCAATGAGGACTGGACGTCGGGAGTGCTCTGCGACCAGGCGGCCCACGCGACCCAGGCCAGGGCCACCACCCCGACGATGCCGGAGACCACGATCACCGCGCGTCGGCGGCCGGGAGCAGGGGTGCCATAACGGTCCGCCAGCACGTCGCTCCTCAACTCGGTCACGGAGCCAATTCTCTCATCCCTAGGATGGAGCCCATGCTCCGCCTGATGCACGTGCACGCCCACCCCGACGACGAGTCCAGCAAGGGCGCTGCCTCCACGGCCAAGTACGTCGCCGAGGGGGTGGACGTCCACGTGGTCACCTGCACCGGTGGTGAGCGCGGCTCGATCCTGAACCCCCAGATGGACCGGCCCGACGTCCTCGAGAACATGACCGAGATCCGCCGCCAGGAGATGGAGGCGGCCCGCGAGATCCTCGGCGTACGCCAGGACTGGCTGGGCTTCGTCGACTCCGGCTGGCCCGAGGGCGACCCCAAGCCACCGCTGCCGGAGGGCTGCTTCGGGCTGGTCGACCCCGAGGTGGCGGCCGAGCCGCTGGTGCGGCTGATCCGCAGCTTCCGGCCGCACGTCCTCACGACGTACGACGAGAACGGCGGCTATCCCCACCCGGACCACATCATGTGCCACACGATCTCGATGGTGGCGCTCGCGGCGGCGGCCGACCCCGAGCGCTTCCCGGACGCGGGGGAGCCGTGGCAGGTGCTGAAGGTCTACTACCAGCACGGCTTCAACCGCCCGCGGATGGTGGCGCTGCACGAGGCGATGCTGGCCGAGGGCATCGAGTCGCCGTTCACCGAGCGCATGCAGGAGTGGAAGCCCGACCCCGCCCACGACGCGCGGATCACCACCCGGGTGCCGTGCGGCGACTACTTCGAGGTGCGCGACCGGGCGCTGATCGCCCACGCCACCCAGATCGACCCGGACGGCTTCTTCTTCAAGGCCCCGCTCGAGCTGCAGAAGAAGGTGTGGCCCACCGAGGAGTTCGAGCTGGTCAGCTCGCAGGTGGAGACCACGCTCCCCGAGGACGACCTGTTCGCCGGCATCCGCGACCGGGACGACCTGAGCGCCTGAACCACCCCGTGACCTGAGAGAATGACGACATGAACCCGCTGATCCTTCTCCTCCCGCTGCTCGTGAAGGGCGCCGACAAGGTGCCTGCTCCCGAGGACGTGAAGGCCGGCTGGGGTGCGTTCGCACTGTTCATCGCGCTCGCGGTGGCGGTCGCCCTCCTCGGGTGGAGCATGTCGCGCCACCTGCGCAAGGCCCGGGACAACGCCGAGCTCGGGGTCTTCGACCCCAGCGACGCCCCGCGCAACCGCCGCCCCTGAGCCTCCGGAACCAGTCGTGAACCCGGCACCACGCGCGTCGGGAGCCCTGCTCTGGGGTCGCGCGGCGGTGCTGTCCCTGGTCGCCCTCGGCGCCGGCGCGGTCGCCCACGTGCAGGCCGACGGGCTGTTGCCCGGGCCGGCCGTGCTGGTGGCGCTGGTCCTCGTCGGTGCGCTCGCCACGGCCCCGTTCCTGCGGGCTCGCGGGTCGACGGCCCGCATCGTGGTGCTGCTCGTCGGCGGCCAGTCCGCGGTTCACATGGCGCTGGCGACCACGGCCGGTCACCGCGGTGACCCCGTCGCGCGCGTCCGGCCTGCCCTGGACAGGGGTGTGGGGAGCGCAGGCGCAGAAGCTGGCGACCACGACCGGCACCTCGATGTGGAGCGTCGACCACGGCGCCCTCTCCCAGCCGACCTCCACCCTCGACGAGTCGCTGCCGCACAGCCACGCCGAGCTCCCGTGGGCCCAGGAGAGGTCGGTGGTGCCGAAGGGGGCCGCGCCGAGTGAGGAGGTGTCGGTCGCCAACGTGGACACCGCCATCGTGGTGGGGGAACGCGAGGGCCTGCGGCACCCGATGACGGTCGCGCTCCCGGCGGCGAAGAACGGCACCTTCTCCGCGATCGGCTACGCCTTCGACCAGCCCAGTGACGAGCGCACCGTGCACATCGACCAGTACGGCGGGAAGGTGCGCGCAACCTACGGGTACGACGACTACCCGCTCCTCGCGAAGGTGGTCTCCCAGGGCATCGGCCTGCACGAGGGCCGCAGCCTGGGCCTGCCCAACATGATCGCGTCCGCAGCCTTCTGCATCGCCGTGATCGCGATGTGCGTGACCGGGCCGCTGATGTGGTGGCGTCGCCGGCCGCGGGGTCGGCGAACAGGGGCACCGCGTGGCCGAATGCCGCTGCACGCGACGCCGGGCCTGGCCGTGGCCCTGGTGGCCCTCGGGGTGTTCCTGCCGCTGTTCGGGATCAGCCTGCTCGTCGTGCTCGTGCTCGATCGGCTGGTCCTGCGCCGCGTCCCTGCCCTCGGCGAGTTCTTCGAGGTGGGCTGAGGCGCCTTCAGTCCTGCTCGGGCTCCTGCTCCGCGATCTGGCGGCGTACGTCGTCCATGTCCAGCTCGCGCACGGCGGTGATCAGCTGGTCGAGCGCCGGGGGAGGCAGGGCGCCGGCCTGGGAGAAGACCAGGACGCCCTCGCGGAACGCCATCAGGGTGGGGATGGAGCTGACCTGGGCGGCGCCGGCGAGGGCATGCTGCTCCTCGGTGTTCACCGACCCGAAGGCGAGGTCCGGGTTGGCCTCGGAGGCCGCTTCGTAGGTCGGCGCGAACTGTCGGCACGGACCGCACCAGCTCGCCCAGAAGTCGACGAACAGGATGTCGTTCTCGTCGACGCTCGCCTCGAAGTTCTCGCCGGTCAGCTCCAGGGTGGCCATGGGTCCCAGCCTACGAGCAGCTGCTACATCTCCTCGTGCGTGTCCGGGTCGCCGTCGAACAGCCGACCGCCCGGGTCGGCCAGGCCGGAGATCGCGGCGACCTCGTCGTCGGTGAGCTCGAAGCCGAAGACGTCGAGGTTCTGCCGCTGACGCCCGGGGCTGCTCGACTTCGGTATCGGCAGCGAGCCGAGCTGCACGTGCCAGCGCAGGATCACCTGGCCCGGCGTCACGCCGAGCCGCTCGGCGGCGCGGGTCACGGCCGGCTCCTCGAGGGGGGCGTTGCGCTTGCCCATCGGGCTCCAGGCCTCGGTGCGGATGCCGAGGCGTTCGTGCACGCGACGCATCTCCTCCTGGGGGAAGCGGGGGTGCAGCTCGACCTGGTTCACCGACGGGGTGACGCCCGACGCGTCGATGATCCTGGTCAGGTGGATCTCGGTGAAGTTGGAGACGCCGATCGACTTCACCAGGCCCTCCTTCTGCAGGTCCACGAGCGCCTGCCAGGCCTCGACGTACCGGTCGACGCTCGGGTTGGGCCAGTGGATGAGGTGCAGGTCGATGTAGTCCAGGCCGAGTCGCTCCAGCGACCCGTGCACGGAGGCGACGGCGTCGTCGTACGCGTGGTGGCGGCCGGGGAGCTTGCTGGTCACCTGCACCTGGTCGCGGGGGAGCCCGGACTGTCGCAGGGCCTCGCCGACCTCGGTCTCGTTCTCGTAGTTCACGGCCGTGTCCAGCAGCCGGTAGCCGACCTCGAGCGCGCTCACCAGCGCGGAGACCCCCTCGCTCTCCTTGAGCGGGTAGGTGCCGAAGCCGATCGCCGGCAGGGTGCGGCCGTCGTTGAGCGTGTACGTCGGGACGTCGGTGATCTCAGCCATGGCTCCACCCTCTCAGGTCCCCGGAGGCCGCACCTCGGTCCTCAGCCAGCCACGCGCCGGTTGAGCTTGTCGAAACCACCTACGCCGAGAAGATGCAGGCCCAGCCACCCGCCGGTTGAGCTTGTCGAAACCCGGTGAGCCAGGAAGCCAAGCGCGACCGAGGTCGATGCAGCTAGTGGTCGGGTGGGTCTCTGTGATCGGGCGGTCGGCGGTCGTGGGAGACGTCGAGGGTCCCGTGGTGGTCGCGCAGGAATTGGTAGCCGTGGGGGCTGCTCCACAGGAAGGTGCCGGGTTCGAGCATCGTGTAGCGCCAGGTCGCATGCGTCTTCAGCCGGTGATGTCGCCGACACAGGGGCGCGATGTTGTCCGAGGACGTCGTCCCACCCACCGCGTGGGGGATCACGTGCTCGCTGTCGGTCCTTCGCGCGGGCCGGGTGCACCAGGGGAACACACAGGTGTGGTTGATCAACGCTGACTGTTCGTCGAGTCGCCGGGGTGCTTCGTAGGCCTCGACATGGATGTGCTCGGCCAGGTCGATCACCGGCTTCACGACCACCTGGGTCTCGGGGTTGGCACACCACGTCCTGATCTGGTCGGCGGTCACGACCTGGCTGCGGTTCTCCACCCGCGCCAGCTGCAACCCCCCACCGACTCCGGTGATCGCCGCGTCGGAGAGGTGCACGTAGAGGACCACCTGGCGAGGCTTCCTGGCCCGGCCCTCCCCGGCGGTTCCGACACCTGCGTCAGCCGCGGACCGGAGGTCGAGGGCGAGCTGGCGGCGGGCCAGGTCGCCGACGGCCTGGGATCGGCGTACGTCGAGGGTCTGGGTGGAGCCGCCCGCTCTGAGCCATTCCGCGCCGCGGGTGATGGCGTCCTCGACGTCGAGGGCATCAGCGAGGTCGAGCTCGCCTTCGACGTGGACGGTGCCGTCGAAGGAGAGCTGGTCGGTGTGCAGGTCGAAGTGGCGTCGTTCGGCAGCCTTCTCCGCCTTCTCGATGGCGAGGTCGGGCATGAACTGGGCGATCGCCTCCTCCACGAGTCGCTCCAGCGCCGCGATGCCGATGCGGTGGGCGAAGGCCGCGACGTGCTGGTCCACGAATGCGGCCGCCTCCTTGGACAGGCACAGGGTGCGTTCGGCGATCCGGCGTGCTCGCCACACCTGGAGGCGACCCGACTCGATGCTGGCCCAGGTCCTCGGCAGGCGGTGCTTGGCCTCGACCGCGTGGGCGATCAGGATCCGCCCGGAGTCGGTGGATCGACCGATCGCCAGGGCGAACTCCGCGATGCAGAACTCGGCCACCAACGGCGCACCCGGGCCTGCCAACGCGATGCCCGTCTCGTTGCCAGCCGCGAACCAGGTGGCTGCCTCACCGATCGACTCGGCCGGGTGCTGCTCGGCCCAGAGGGCTGCGGCGGCGAACTGGTTGGCCAGCGCCTGGTCGGAGGAGACCTGGCACGACCGGGCGTAGGACAGCACGTCGTTGGGGCTGTCGAGATCCCCGATCAGGGTGGCTGCGCTGCTGGTCATGGAACCCATTCAAGCACCGAGCACTGACAGTCCCCCCTGGTCGAAAGCCCTTGTCCACAAGGGAATTCCGACTTTCCTCGGCGCCGCTCGTGTCAGCACGCGGGGTCACCATCCACCCTCGGAACCCTCGGCGTACCTGGGTTTCGACAGGCTCAACCGGCGGGTGGCTGGGACTGCGGTCGGCTTGCCCCTGCTCGGCGTACGTGATTTCGACAAGCTCAACGGGGCCAGGGGGAGAGGCCGGCGAGGAGGGTGGCCATCAGGGGCCGGAAGACCTCCTCCTCCGGGTCGGTGCTGGTGAGGTGCAGGCCGGCGAGGTCGAGCATCACGTAGCCGTGCATCGCGGTCCACAGCTGCTGGGCCACCAGGTCGGCGTCGCCGGGGCGGAGCGCGCCCAGCTCCATCGCCCGGGCGACGGACTCGGACAGGACGGCGAAGGTGTAGTAGCCGACCGCCCGCTCCTCAGGGGCCAGGCTGTAGCCGCCGAGCGAGGTGGCCCCGAACATCACGGCGTAGAGGTGCGGGTTCTCCCGGGCGTTGGCCCGGTAGCGGAACGCCAGCGCCACGAGGTCGGCCACGGGATCCTCGGTCCGGGGCGCGTCCATCACGTGGTCGGCGAGCCGACGGAAGCCCTCCACCACGATCTCCCGGACCAGCGCGGGCATCCCGCCGAAGTGGGTGTAGACGGCCATCGTCGAGGTCCCCGCAGCGGCCGCGACCTTGCGAGCGGTGAGGGCGTCGGGCCCCTTCTCGTCGAGCAGGAGGGCGGCGGCCTCGAGCAGCCGGCGGCGTACGTCGGAGCCGTCGCCGGGCTGAGCACCGGCCTGCTCCGGGGAGGAGGTCATGCTTGCCACCCTGTCATAACAGTGTTATCCATGAAGTCAATAACAACGTTATCGGGAGTCGAGATGACCAACCGCTACCTGCAGGACAACTTCGCACCGGTGCGCGACGAGCTGACCGTGGCCGACCTGCCGGTCACCGGACGACTGCCCGACCACCTCGACGGCCGCTACCTGCGCATCGGGCCGAACCCGGTCGACGACGTGGGGGACGGGCACCACTGGTTCCTCGGCGACGGGATGGTGCACGGCGTGCGCGTCGTGGACGGCCAGGCGAAGTGGTACCGGAACCGCTACGTCCGCTCGGCCCACGTCTCGGCGGCGCTCGGTGAGCCCTCGCGCTCGGCGGGATGGGACAACAACGACTTCGCGGCGAACACCCACGTCCTGCAGCACGCGGGGAGGACGCTGGCGCTGGTCGAGGGCGGCTCCTCGCCGTACGAGCTGACCGACGAGCTGGAGACCGTCGGCCCTACCGACTTCGACGGGACGCTCCGGATGATGGGCTCCCTGCCGGCGGGCTACTCCGCCCATCCCCACGAGGACCCGGCCACCGGCGAGCTGCACGCGGTGTCCTACAACTGGCTGCGCGGCAACCGGGTCGACTACACCGTGCGCGGCACGGACGGGCGCGTACGCCGGACGGTGCCGATCGAGGTCGGCGGCAGCCCGATGATGCACGACTTCGCCCTCACCGAGAACTACGTCGTCCTCTACGACCTGCCCGTCGTCTTCGACAAGCGACGCGCCCTCGCGGGGATGCCTCGGGCGCAGCGTGTGCCGGCGCGGCTGCTGATGTCGGCGATCGTCGGCCGCAACCCCCTGCCGGACCCGGTGATCGCCCGGATCGCCCGGGGCTCGCGGTCGAGCGACCCGATGGCGACGCTGCCCTACAGCTGGGACCCCGACTACCCGGCCCGGATCGGGTTGCTGCCCCGCGAGGGCGACGGCTCCGACGTCCGCTGGTTCGACATCGACCCGTGCTTCGTCTTCCACACCCTGAACGCCTACGAGGACGGCGACACCGTGGTGATCGACGTGGTGCGCCACGACCGGATGTTCGCGACCGAGCTCAACGGGCCCGACGAGGGGCCGCCGACACTGGCGCGGTTCACGGTCGACCTCTCGGCCGACAAGGTGCGGGAGGACCGGTTCGACGACCACGCCCAGGAGTTCCCGCGCATCGACGAGCGGCACACCGGCACGCGGCACCGCTTCGGCTACTCGGTCGGCTTCGCGGACGGCCTGCTCGGCGACGCGGTGCTGCGCCACGACCTCGCGGCCGGGACGACCGCGGTGCGTCACCTGGGCGCGGGACGGGAGGCGAGCGAGCTCTGCTTCGTGGCCGGCGAGGGAGCCACGGACGAGGCCGACGGCGTGCTCATGGGGTACGTCCACGACCTCGCGCGCGGGGCCAGCGACCTGGTGGTGCTGGACGCCGCGACGCTCGAGGACGTCGCCTCGGTGCAGCTCCCGACGCGGGTGCCCGTCGGCTTCCACGGCAGCTGGAACCCGACGACCTGACGCGTCAGAGCCAGTCGGGGTCCAGGTCCAGCGTCGTCCGGTCGAGCGAGCCGAGCAGGTCGAGCTTCGGCCCGATCGTCGGCAGCTCGAACCGGAAGAAGTAGCGCGCGGCCGCGCGCTTGCCGTCGTAGAAGGAGCCCTGGGAGTCGGCGGCGGCCAGCAGCTGCTCGAGCCATAGCCACGCGACCACCAGGTGCCCGGCGGCCTCGAGGTAGAGCGTCGCGTTGGCCAGGGCCAGGGCGGGGTCGCCGTCCTTCCACAGGGCGGCGGTCACCTCCAACAGGTCGGTCAGCCGGCTGTCGAGCTGCTCGCCGTAGGCGGCCGCCTCCCCGCCCGCGGCCGCGGCCCGGGACGTGGTCGCGCGGATCCGGTCCGCCAGCAGGCCGAGGCCCTCACCGCCGTCGATGACGACCTTGCGGCCGAGCAGGTCGAGGGCCTGAATGCCGTGGGTGCCCTCGTGGATGGGGTTCAGCCGGTTGTCGCGGTAGAACTGCTCGACCGCGTAGTCGCGGGTGTAGCCGTAGCCGCCGTGCACCTGGATCGCCAGGTCGTTGGCGGCGAGGCACCACTGGGAGGGCCACGACTTCGCGATCGGGGTGAGCATGCCGAGGACCTTGTCGGCCGTGGCCCGGTCCTCCTCGGACTCCGCGGTCGCCACGTCGTCGACCAGGCGGCCGCAGTAGAGCACGAGCGCCAGAGCGCCCTCCACGTAGGACTTCTGGGCCAGCAGCATCCTGCGGACGTCGGGGTGGTCGACCAGCCGGACCGGGGGAGAGGCCGGGTCCTTGTCGGCGACGAGGCGTCCCTGGGTGCGCTCCTCGGCGTACTTCAGCGCGTGCAGGTAGCCCGTGTAACCGAGGGCCATCGCGCCGGCGCCGACGCTGACGCGGGCCTCGTTCATCATGTGGAACATCGCGTTGAGGCCCTTCCCCTCCTCGCCGACGAGGTGGCCGACGGCCCCGGCCTCGCCACTCGGGGTGAAGGCGCCCTCCCCGAGGTTGAGCAGGGTGTTCGTGGTCCCGCGGTATCCCATCTTGTGGTTGAGGCCGACCAGCACGACGTCGTTGCGCTCGCCGAGGGACCCGTCGGCATCGACGAGGTGCTTGGGCACGATGAACAGCGAGATGCCCTTGGTGCCGGCGGCGGCGTCAGGTGTGCGGGCGAGCACGAGGTGGACGATGTTCTCGCCGAGCTCGTGGTCGCCGCCGCTGATCCACATCTTGGTGCCCGACAGGCGATAGCTGCCGTCCTCCTGGCGTACGGCGCGGGTGGTGATGTCGCCGAGGGACGAGCCGGCCTGCGGCTCGGAGAGCGCCATCGTGCCGTACCACCGGCCCTCGATCACCGGCACGGCGTACGTCCTCACCTGCTCGGGCGTGCCGTGAGCGACCAGCAGGCTGGCGTTGCCCTCGGCGAGGAACGGGTAGGCGAAGGCGCCGACGCACGCGGCCTGGAACCACGTCGAGCACGCGGAGTGCACCACGAACGGCAGCTGCATGCCGCCGAGCTCGGCGTCGAAGACGCTGGTGGGCAGGCCCGAGGCGGAGTACGCCGCGAGCGCCTGGCCCACCTCGGCCGGGAGGACGACCGTGCCGTCACCGTCGATGCGCGGCTCCTCGGTGTCCACCAGCCGGTTGATCGGGGCGAACGCGTCGGTGGCGAGCCGCTCGGAGAGGTCGAGGAGCGCGTCGAAGGTCTCGCGGTCGTGCTCGGCGTACCGCGCGCGCGACGGCAGGGCCTCGGTGTCGAGCCACTCGTAGAGCAGGAACTCCAGGTCCCGGCGCGACATGATCGACGACCGTCCAGGGAGCCCGCTCACGGTCGCTGCCCCTGGGCCCGGGGCCTCGAGACGTCGTGCCTGAGCCGGGCCGGCTCCCCGCCGTGGTTGTCCATGGCGTCACCGTAACCTCGAGACACCCTCGGCCGAGCCGGGACGCCTACCGCAGCTGGTAGGTCGCGATGCTGGCCGCCACGTAGTGGCAGACGAAGGCCGCGATCGTGAAGCTGTGGAAGACCTCGTGGAAGCCGAACCAGGTGGGGAAGGGGTCGGGGCGGCGGAGGCCGTAGACCAGACCGCCCAGGGTGTAGAGCCCGCCGCCGACCGCGATCAGCGTGATCACGGCCGTGCCGGCCCCGGAGAAGTCGTCGGCGTAGAAGATCGCCACCCAGCCCAGGGCGAAGTAGATCGGGGTGTAGACCCACCGCGGCGCGTCGGTCCAGAAGATCCGGAAGGCGACCCCCAGCGCCGCCCCGCTCCACACGATCACGAGCAGCCCGACCCGGGCGCTGCCCTCCAGCAGGATCAGCGTGAACGGCGTGTAGGAGCCGGCGATCAGCAGGTAGATGTTGGAGTGGTCGAAGCGGCGCAGGAACGCCCACGAGCGCTGCGACCAGTTGCCGCGGTGGTAGATCGCCGAGACCGTGAACAGCAGCAGGGCGGTGAAGGCGAAGACCGCCGAGCCGATCCGGGTCGTCAGGGTGGGGGACAGTGCGACGAGCACGATCCCGGCGGCGAGGGCCAGCGGCGCGGTGCTCGCGTGCAGCCAGCCACGCAGCTTGGGCTTGACCTCGTCCTTGACGTAGCGGACCTTCTCGCGGACGGCCTCGGTCGTCTCGCGGACGTGTTCGGCCGCCTCGTGCGCATTCTCGGCGACGCGTTTCTGGAGCGGCTGGTCGGGGTCCACGCCGCCCAAACTACCTGCGCTGTCGAGAGGGGGGTTCCCACCGCCGACCGCGAGGAGTTCGGGATCACACCGGACCGTGCCCGGTACAGTCGCACGCGTGGCGGACTGGAAGCGAGGACTGCGGCGGGTGCTCTATCCGGCGTACGAGGCCCGCGTCGTACGCCGTCTCCCGACCGCCCGCCTCCCGAAGCACGTCGGCGTCATGCTGGACGGCAACCGGCGCTGGGCCAGGGCCGTCGGCGCGGACACCGCGCAGGGCCACCGGGCCGGCGCCGCCAACATCGAGCCGCTGCTCGGCTGGTGCGAGGAGATCGGTGTCGAGGTGGTCACCCTGTGGCTGCTCTCCACCGACAACCTGAACCGTCCGCCCGCCGAGCTCGAGCCCCTCCTGGGCATCATCGGGGACGCCGTCGAGACGCTCGCCGAGCAGCGCCGGTGGCGGCTGCACCCGGTCGGCTCGCTGGACCTGCTCCCCGCCAAGGTGGCGCAGCGCCTCAAGGAGGCGGCCGAGTCCACCCGCGACGTCGAGGGCCTGCTGGTCAACATCGCGGTCGGGTACGGCGGGCGCCGCGAGATCGCCGACGCCGTCCGGTCCCTGCTGCACGAGCACGCCGGCAAGGGCACCACCCTGGAGGAGCTCGCGGAGTTCCTCGACGTCGAGCACATCGCCGAGCACCTCTATACCAAGGGCCAGCCCGACCCCGACCTCGTCATCCGCACCAGTGGCGAGCAGCGGCTCGGCGGCTTCCTGCTGTGGCAGAGCGCGCAGAGCGAGTTCTACTTCTGCGAGGCCTACTGGCCCGACTTCCGCCGCGTGGACTTCCTCCGCGCGGTCCGCGCCTACGCCGAGCGCGAGCGCCGCTACGGCTCCTGAGCCGGCGTCATCGCCTGTTCACCCCGCGTATGGGCGTGTCTCCCCGGATGCCCGGCCCGGGGACGTACTTTTCAGGCATCGGCCTGCGGGGAAGCAGGCCGTACCAGGAGGGCGAAGTTCGTGAGAGATCACGGCCACTGCACCACCGGAGGTCATCACTCAGACCCCCGGCGCCGGTCCCGGTCCGAGCACACCAGCTGACGGACCGGGCGCGGGAGTGCGCGCGCGGTCACAAGGGGAACCAGTGACAACAGCGAAGCGCGCACCCGCCCAGGCACGCCACACCTCGGACGCTGACTCGGATCTCGGCCCGACCGAGGACGGACGCCGGACCTACGTCATCGACACCTCGGTGCTGCTGGCCGATCCCGGGGCGCTGAAACGGTTCGAGGAGCACGAGGTCGTGCTGCCCGTGGTGGTCATCACCGAGCTGGAGGGCAAGCGCCACCACCCCGAGCTGGGCTACTTCGCCCGCTCCGCCCTGCGGATGCTCGACGAGCTGCGGGTGGAGAACGGCCGCCTCGACGAGCCGGTCGAGATCGGCGACCTCGGCGGCACCCTCCGGGTCGAGCTGAACCACACCGACCCCGAGTCGCTCCCCTCCGGCTTCCGCCTCGGCGACAACGACACCCGGATCCTCGCGGTGGCCCGCAACCTGGCCAACGAGGGCCACGCGGTCACGGTGGTCTCCAAGGACCTCCCGCTGCGGATCAAGGCCTCGGCCGTCGGTCTCGACGCGGCGGAGTACCGCGGCGAGCAGGTTCACGAGTCCGACGCCGGATGGACCGGGATGACCGAGGTCGACGTCACCGGTGCCGAGCTCGACGAGCTCTACGACGACCAGGTGATCGACCTCGACGACGCCCGCGACCTGCCCTGCCACACCGGCCTGGTGCTGATGTCCGACCGCGGCAGCGCGCTGGGCCGGGTCAAGGCCGACAAGCGGGTCCACCTGGTGCGCGGCGACCGGGAGGCGTTCGGCATCCACGGCCGCTCCGCCGAGCAGCGGATCGCTCTGGACCTGCTGCTGGACCCCGAGATCGGGATCGTGTCCCTCGGTGGCCGCGCCGGCACCGGCAAGTCGGCGCTGGCCCTGTGCGCCGGGCTGGAGACGGTGCTGGAGCGGCGTACGCACAAGAAGGTGGTGGTCTTCCGGCCGCTGTTCGCCGTCGGTGGCCAGGAGCTCGGCTACCTGCCCGGCAGCGAGTCCGAGAAGATGTCGCCCTGGGGCCAGGCCGTCTTCGACACCCTCGGCGCGATCACCACGCCCGACGTCGTGGACGAGGTCCTCGACCGGGGGATGCTCGAGGTCCTCCCGCTGACCCACATCCGCGGCCGCTCGCTGCACGACGCCTTCGTGATCGTCGACGAGGCGCAGTCGCTGGAGCGCAACGTGCTGCTGACCGTGCTCTCCCGGATGGGCGCCAACTCCAAGGTCGTGCTCACCCACGACGTGGCCCAGCGGGACAACCTGCGGGTCGGCCGGCACGACGGCGTGGTCGCCGTGGTGGACCGCCTCAAGGGGCACCCGCTGTTCGCCCACGTGACGCTCACCCGCTCGGAGCGCTCGCCGATCGCGGCGCTCGTGACCGAGATGCTGGAGCACATGACGATGTAGGGGGAGATGTCCGACATCTCACGCCGGACCTCGCGTGGCCTCCCGGACGTGAAGGAGGTCACGCGGGCTACCGGGTGGTTCAACTTGCAACCGTGTGGGGTATGGGGGAGGGTGAACGTTCTTCCCCACATCGCTCCGCGCTTCCCCCCAGCACGTCGAGCGTGAATGACGACCATGCCGTCAACGCTAGGGTTCACCTTGTCTGAGAAGTACGCCGCCAAGCACCGCAGCGCGCCCGCACATCCTCTGCGCTCCCGCCTGACCGCGAACGCCGGCCGCCGGCTCCGCCGCGTCGCCCTGTTCTCCGGTGTCGCCGTCGCCGCCACCGGCCTCGCCGTCTCCACGGGCGTCCTGAGCCAGGACGCCTCGCCGCTGGACGCCAGCGCCTCCGCGACGCTGTCGGCCGCGACGCCCGCCAAGGGGCTGACGCAGTCGGAGCTCGACCGCCGCGAGGACCGGGCCTCCCGCTCCACCGGCGACCGCCGTCCCGAGGCCGACCGCGGCAAGGCGCGCACCCTGTCCAACGACTCGGGCGCCGCCGTCACCAAGACGGCGGACCTGACCACGGCCGACCCCAAGACGCTGGCCAAGGCCCTGATGCCCGAGTTCGGCATGTCGCCCTCGCAGTTCGGCTGCCTCGACAACATCTGGTCGCAGGAGTCGGGCTGGAACGTGCACGCCGACAACCCCAGCTCCTCGGCCTACGGCATCCCGCAGGCGCTGCCCGGCTCCAAGATGTCCTCGGCCGGTCCCGACTGGGCGAGCAACGCCGAGACCCAGATCCGGTGGGGCCTGGGCTACATCAAGGGCCGCTACGGCTCGCCGTGCTCGGCCTGGTCCTTCAAGCAGGGCGCCGGCTGGTACTGAGCCACCGGCTCAGCCGTCCCGGTGCGCGCCGATGAGTTCGGCGTACGCCGTGGGTCGACCCCTGCATGGCACCCTCGATGATCGCGGCCGGTGACGCCGAGCTGTGCGTGGACACCTTCGGGCGACCGGAGGACCCCGCGCTCCTGCTCATCGGCGGGGCGACCTCCTCGATGGACTGGTGGGAGCCCGACCTCTGCCGGCGCCTCGCCGAGTCGGGGAGGTTCGTCGTGCGCTACGACCACCGGGACACCGGGCAGTCCACGGCCTCGCCGCTGGGCCACCCGTCGTACACCGGTGCCGACCTCGCGACCGACCCGCTGCGCGTGCTCGACGGTCTCGGGGTCGCGGCGGCGCACCTGGTCGGCATCTCCATGGGCGGCGGCATCGCCCAGGACCTGGCCGTGCGCGGCCCCCGACCGGGTGCTCAGCCTGACGCTCGTCGCGACCACCGCAGCGTTCGAGCGGGCGGACACGTCACCGCTGCCGCCCCCCGAGCCGCGCATCGCCGACACCTTCGAGGACCCCGAGCCCGACCCGGACTGGAGCGACCACGACGCGGTCGTCGAGCGGATGGTGGCGGTCCAGCGCACCTACGCCGGCTCCGTCGGCTTCGAGGAGTCCGTCGTGCGGGAGATCGCCCGCCTCGTCGTGGCGCGCACCCCGGACGTCGCCGCCAGCGTCAGCAACCACTGGCTGGCGGCCGGGGGCGGGGAGGACGAGGAGCGGCGCTCGATGGCCGACATCCGCCGGCCGACGCTGGTGCTGCACGGCTCGGAGGACCCGATGTTCCCGTTGCCGCACGGACGGGCGCTCGCGGCGGAGATCCCGGGCGCGACCCTGGTGGTGCTCGCGGGGATGGGGCACGAGGTGCCCCCGCGCGCCTTCTGGGACGTGGTGGTCCCCGCCGTCCTGGAGCACACGGGCGGGCCCTAGCGGGGGCGCGAGCTGACCACCCTCGTCGCCGCGACCGCGACGACCACCACCACCGTCAGCCCGACCGCGTAGGCCAGCCGCCGGGGAGGCAGGTCGCCCACCCCGAGTGCCAGGGCCCACACTCCCGCGGCCGTGAGCCACAGCGCGACGCCCCGCACCGCCCAGCGACGTACCTGCACGACGTCGACCGGTCCCCGGGCCGGTCCCTGCGCGGCGACCAGCGCGCTCACGTGCGCGAGGACCATCCCGGCCGCGGCCAGCAGCACGAAGGGGGAGAGCGTCTCGGGACCCAGGCCCCAGGTGTACGCCGCCCCGACGAGCAGCCCGACGCCGGCCAGGGACTCCGGTCGCAGGGCGGTGAGCAGGGCGAGACCGGTCACCGCCACGGGGAGCCAGTACGCCGGGCGCCCACCTGCCCCCTGCGCCGCCACCAGCGTGGTCAGGCCACCGATCACGACCAGGGACCGCAGCACCAGCTGGTCGAGGCCGGGGTAGACGCGCCTCCGCTCCGCCGAGGTCGTGCTCATCGGGCGTTCTCCCGGGTCCCCCGGCCGCGCCGGCTCAGCCGGCGCAGCACCTCGTCGAGGGTGCGCGGGCCCCGCCACGGGACGACCGGGATGCCCCGGCGGGTCACCTCGGTCACCTGCATCTCCCGCTCGACGAGCCGCATCCGCCACGCCAGCCGGGCCGCCGAGCGGGGGTCCTCGGCCCGGTCCGGGAAGGTGGTGGGCGTCAGCGTGTCCACCGCGACCACGGTCAGGCCCCGCCGGGCCAGGCTCACCATCACCGTGGTGACCTCCGGGGTGAGCATCGGCGTCAGCACCACCACGACGGTGCCGGCGCCGGCCCGGAAGCGGAGGTGGCCCCCGCCGAGCAGGTCGGGCCAGCCCGGCTGCACCTGCGCCAGCAGCTCCTGGAGCCGACGCTGGTGCCGCAGGCCCGACCCCGGTCCGAGGGCCTGGTTGGTCCGGCCGAGCACCCGCAGCGCCACCCGGTCGCCGACGCTGACGTGGTGGGCCGCCAGCGCGCTGGCGGCCCGGACGGCCACGTCCAGAGCGCTGGCGGCACCGTCGATCCCGCCGCTCACGCCGACGTCGGTCACCGCGTCGATGAGGATCAGCACCGAGCTGTCCTCCTGCGCGGTGGTGCCGACGGCGTGGACCCGTCCGGTGCGCAGGGTCGTGCGCCAGTTGACCCGGCGCAACCGGTCGCCGGGCTGGAACGGCCGGATCGTGTAGAACTCCGAGCCGGCCCCGCCCCGGCGCGACCGGTTCTGGCCGACGAGGCCGACCGGGTGGGGGCTCTCCACCGAGGTGAACGGCCGGGCCTCGGGCAGCACCGTCATCGTCACCTCGGGGAGTCGTTGAGGGCCCCAGCGGTAGCCGCCCCAGGGGCTGGTGGCCGCGACCAGGCCGACGCCCACCGAGCGCAGGCCCCAGCGGCGCGGGCTGACGGCGAGCTGCAGGTCGAGGTCCGTCCCGGGCCGGGGCGTGGCGGTGAGGGCGCCGGTCACCGGACGCGGGACGACGAAGGCGGAAGGGGTGAGCGTCACGGTGACCTGCTCGACGTCGGCGCCCGTGTCGGGCCGGACGTGCAGCACCGTGCTCTGCCCCTCGTGCAGCCACCGGTCGGCGAGCCGCACCCGGGTCGTGACCGGCATGCGCGGCGCGTGGGCCAGGCCCAGCGCAGCGGCCATCCCGAACGGCACGGCGAGCACGAGCAGGTCGGGACGACCCAGCGCCAGCGCCGCCAGCGTGACGACCGCGGCCGTGGTGGTCGCGCGCACCTGGGCCCCGGTCGGCCGCCAGCCGGTCGCCCTCACGGGTCGGGCCTCGTCACCCGTGCCTCATGGTCGCTCGCCCCGCGCGGCCGTCACCTCGCGCGCGCTCGGGGTCGGCGTCGCCGCGAGGATCTGGTCGACCACGCGCACCCCGGATACGTCGGTCATCCACAGCTCGGGCTTCACCGTGATCCGGTGGGCCAGGACGGCCCGCGCCACCGCCTTCACGTCCTCGGGCAGCACGAAGTCGCGCCCGGCGAGCACCGCCACCGCCCGGGCGCTGAGCATCAGGGCGAGCGACCCGCGCGGCGACGCACCGATCAGCACGTCGCGGTGGGCGCGGCTGGCGCCGACCAGGGCCACGCAGTACTCCGCCACGCTGCGGTCGACCTCGACCTCCTCGACCGCCTCCTGCATCTCGATCACGCCGGCCGCGTCGGTGACCGGTTCGAGGACCACCTCCTCGTGCCGCCGGGCGACCCGGGTGCGGAGCACGTCGTACTCCTCCTCGGCGGTGGGGTAGCCGAAGCCGACGCGCATCAGGAAGCGGTCGAGCTGGGCCTCGGGGAGCGGGTAGGTGCCTTCGTACTCCACCGGGTTGGCGGTCGCGAGGACGTGGAACGGCCGGGCCAGCGGGAAGGTGCGACCCTCCACGGTCACCTGCCGCTCCTGCATCGCCTCGAGCAGCGCCGCCTGGGTCTTGGGCGGTGTCCGGTTGATCTCGTCGGCCAGGAGGAGCCCGGTGAACAGCGGTCCCTCGCGGAACTCGAAGTCGCCGAGGCGCTGGTTGTAGATGAACGACCCCGTGAGGTCGGCGGGGAGCAGGTCCGGCGTGAACTGCGCGCGGGTGAAGTCGATGCCGAGGACCTGGGCGAACGACCTCGCGGCCAGGGTCTTGCCCAGTCCGGGGTAGTCCTCGAGGAGCACGTGACCCCCGGCGAGGATGCCGGCCAGCACCAGCCGCAACGCCTCCGACTTCCCGATCACCACGGAGGAGACCCGCTGGAGCACGGCCCCGGCCTGACGGCCCGCGAGCACCACGCGCTCGTTCACAGCGCCTCGATCCGGCCGACGAGCTCGCCGAGCTGGGCGACGGTGAGACGCGGGTGGTTCTCGTCGTGGCGGTGCCGACGGTCGCGGGACACCAGGTCGGCCAGCTGCGGACCGAGCAGCTCGACGACCCGGTCGGGGTCGTCGTCCCAGCGCAGGCCGTGGACCTGGCGCAGCCGTCGCCGGGCGAGGTCGGCGATCTGCCACAGGACGGCGTCGTCGGCGTCGCGCGAGATCTGGTGCACCTCGATCAGGTGCCGGAACGCGGTGGTCCCGACGTCCTCGCCGGGATCCTGGCGCGACCCCGGCGCCGGCGCCGTCCAGGTGGTGCGGCTGTGCACCTCGAGCGCCTCGAGCGCGAGCACGCCGACGGCCACGATCGTCACCACCAGCAGCGAGACGAGGGGGGCGTCGTGCTCGTAGCCCAGCGACGACATCGCGAGGTTGAGCACCAGCGAGCCGGCGGTGGCCACGACCGCGGGGGCGATCCAGGGACCGGCGAGGCGCCGCCTCATGTCGCCCGGCTGCGGTCGAGCTCGGCGTCGATGCCGCGCAGGGCGCTCTCCGCCCGCGCCCGGGCGTCGGCCGGCAGGGCGTGGGTGGAGAAGCGAGCCTCCTGGTAGAGCGCCGCCAGCGCCGCGACCGGACGCGGGTCCACGCCGAGGGCGCGGAGGAAGTGCACGACGAACTCGGTCGAGGTCTCCGAAGGGGTCCGGGCCACCCCCAGTCGCGAGGCCGTCTGCTCGAGGAGCACCCAGCAGGCGACGATCGCGTTGCGTACCTCGGAGCCGGCGAGCACCGCGTCGTACGACCTCAGGTGGCGGCGTACCTCCTCGCGGGCCCCCTCGACGTCCGGCAGCGGCTCGAGGTCGAGGACGAGCTGCCGGTCCGGCAGCTCGCGGGCGAGCCGGAGCGCGAGCGCCCTCAGCACCGCGACGGTGACCGCGATGCCGAGCAGGATGAGCGCGAGGAACAGCAGGTCGTGCAGCCACCGCACCACGCCGGTGGCCGGGCCGTCATCGGCCTGGTCCTCGTCGGCCCGGGACTGCTGCTGCCGGTCGTTCGAGTCCCGGTCGCTGTCGCTGGTCGGGGCGTCCGCACGGCGTTCGCCCACCAGGCCCGAGGGCCCGCTCGTCGCGGCGAGCAGGAGCACCACGACGACCACGAGCGCCGCCATCGAGACGATGGCGGTGCGGCGGACGCTGGCAGACACCTCGCCACGGTACCGACGTCAGCGTCCGGCGGTCACGCGTCGGCGGTCACCTGTCGGACCGGGTCATGGAGCGTACGTCGAGGGCCTCGTCCATCTGCTCCTCGGTGAGGTCGCCGCGTTCGACGTACCCCATGTGCAGCACCTGCTCCCGGATGGTGCGGCCCTCCTTGAGCGCGGACTTGGCGACCTTGGAAGCCTCCTCGTAGCCGATGTACTTGTTGAGCGGCGTGACCACCGAGGGCGACGACTCGGCGTAGGTCAGGCAGCGCTCCTCGTCGGCCTCGATGCCGTCGATGCACCGGTGCGCGAGCAGCGGCGCGACGTGGGCCAGCAGCCGGATCGACTCGAGCAGGTTGCGCGCCATCACCGGCATCATCACGTTGAGCTCGAAGCTGCCGCTGGCGCCGCCGACGGCGACCGTCGCGTCGTTGCCGATCACCTGGGCACAGACCATCAGGGTCGCCTCGGGCAGCACCGGGTTGACCTTGCCGGGCATGATGCTCGACCCGGGCTGGAGGTCGGGCAGGTGGATCTCGGCGAGGCCGGTGGTCGGGCCGGAAGACATCCAGCGCAGGTCGTTGCAGATCTTCATCAGGCCCACGGCGATGGTGCGCAGCTGGCCGGACAGCTCGACGAGGGCGTCCTGGCTGCCCTGCGCCTCGAAGTGGTTGCGGGCCTCGGTGAACGGCAGCCCGGTCTCCTCGGCGATGTCGGCGATCACCCGCTCGGCGAAGCCGTCGGGGGTGTTGATGCCGGTGCCGACGGCCGTGCCGCCCAGGGGCAGCTCGGCGACGCGGGGGAGGGTCGACCCGAGACGCTCGATGCCCATCCGGATGATCGCGGCGTAGCCACCGAACTCCTGGCCGAGCATCACCGGCGTCGCGTCCATCAGGTGGGTGCGGCCGGACTTCACGACGTGCTTGAACTCCTCGGCCTTCGCCTCCAACGAGGTGGCGAGCTCGTCGAGTGCGGGGACCAGCTCGGCCTGGGTGGCCTCGACGGCGGCGATGTGGATCGACGTCGGGAAGGTGTCGTTGCTCGACTGGCTGGCGTTGACGTGGTCGTTGGGGTGCGCCTCGGTGCCCGCCTTCACGGCGAGCGAGGCGAGGACCTCGTTCATGTTCATGTTGGAGCTGGTGCCCGAGCCGGTCTGGAAGACGTCGATCGGGAACTCGTCGTGGTGCGCGCCCCCGATGATCTCGTCGGCTCCGGCCGCGATCGCCTCGGCCTTGTCGGCGTCGATGATGCCGAGCTCGGCGTTGATCCGGGCCGCGGCCTTCTTCACCCGGGCGATGGCCACGATGTGCGAGGGCTCCAGGGTGGTGCCGCTGATCGGGAAGTTCTCGACCGCCCGCTGGGTCTGGGCCCGCCACAGTGCGTCCCGGGGGACCTCGATGTCGCCCATGCTGTCGTGCTCGGTGCGGGTCGGGGGAGAGTTCTCGGCGCTCATGGGGACGACGTTACCGATCCTGCGGCAGGCCTGCCCACCCGGCCGACCAGTGTCAGTCCCGGCGCGAGAGGTAGAGCAGGTAGTGCTCGGGCCGGTCCTGGAGCAGCACGTCGTAGCGGTGCTCGGTGCAGCTGCCGAAGACCTGCTCCATCGAGGCCGCGAGCTCGGGTGCCGGGTTGGCCGACCACACCACGAGCGCCCCACCGGGCTTGAGGATCCGCTTGGTCTCCGAGAGGAACGCGGGCTCGTAGATGTCGGCGTTGGTGGCGTGGACGAGATAGCCCGGTCCGTTGTCCACGTCGAGCAGCACCAGGTCGTAGGTCGAGGTGGCCTCGGCGACGGCGCGCGCGATGTCGGCGTCGACGACGTGCACCCGTCGGTCCGCCAGCAGGGCCGGTCCGTGGGGGATGGTGCCGTCCCGCATCCAGCCGATCAGTGCCTCCTCGATCTCGACCACCATCACCCGCTCGACCCGGTGGTCGGCCAGCACGCGCTGGGTGGTGAACCCGAGGCCGAGGCCGGCCACCACCACGTCGCGCGGGTCGTCGACCAGCTCCAGGGCGGCGGCCGCGAGCTCGATCTCCGAACCGGTCTCCCGGGTGTCCATCACGAAGACCCCGTTGACCCGCAGCTCCAGCGCGTCGGCGGTGTGCTCCTCGCTCCGCCGTCGCAGCACCACCTCCCCGCGCTCGGACTCCGCCCGCGCCACCTCGGCGTACTCCGTCACCGGGCCACCGTATGACGTCCCGTGCGCTGGGTACGACATCTGCGGCGCCACTGCCGTGGTCGGCCTTCCTCACTCACCAAGGACGTGGACACCATGACCGCACCCGATGACCAGGGCCAGGTCTCCGAGGCCTCGAATCTCGAGGACGCCGACGAGCCGATCCAGCCCGACCAGGCCGTCGCCGGCGCCCCCGAGGGTGAGAGCGGCGAGGTCCAGGAGGGCCGGGCCGGCCCCAACGCCGCCACCGGCGGCGAGAAGCCCGACCACACCGAGGACTCCTCGGACCAGGCGGCGGAGCACGACTGACCTGGTCGGGTCCCCGGACGATTCCGCCGCCCTTGCGTCATACGTCTCGTGGCCTTGAGGCCTCGGAGCGTATGACGCAAGCGGGGCCGATCCACAGGTGGCGCCGCACGGCTTGTGTCGGCTCGCGTTCGCCGGTCACGGTGCCTCCATGAAGAGTCACCGCCTCCAGGATCTGCGTCACCGCCGGCTGTCCCGCCTCGCAGGTGACCAGGGCAGCGTGGTCTCCCGTCGGCAGGCCTACGCGCTCGGCATCACCCGCTGGGAGGTCAGTGCCCACCTCCGGGCCCGACGCTGGCAACGGGTCGGTGACCAGTCGCTCGCCCTTCACTCGGGTCCCGTCTCCGACGCCGGGATGCGCTGGGCGGCCGTGTTCCAGGGCGGACCTCGCGCTCACCTCGACGGTGCTTCGGCGTTGATCGCCTCCGGTCTGAAGCGTTTCGACGCACCTCGGATCCGCGTGTCCGTGCCCAGGGGAGCGCGCGTACGGCGTACCCGGGCCTTCGACATCCGTCAGACGCGGCGATGGAGCCGAGACGTCCTCGCCGAGACCGGCGTACCGCGTACCAAGCCTGCCGCCGCCGCCGTCCGCGCTGCTCTGTGGGCGAGGTCCGACAAGCAGGCGACCCTCGTCCTCACGATGACGGTGCAGCAGGGACTGGCTACGGCGGAGGCACTGTCGAAGGCGGCCCTCGCGATCCGGAAGGCCCGTCGCCGCCCCCTCCTCCACGAGGTGATCCTCGAGCTCCTCGGCGGTGCGCAGTCCCTCGGGGAGATCGACGTGGCTCGCGAGTGCCGACGACGCGGTCTTCCGGAGCCCGATCGCCAGGTGCTGCGACGCGACGGACCGAGGCGCTACTTCCTCGACGTGTTCTGGGACGAGTGGGGGGTGGTCGTGGAGATCGACGGCATCCAGCACGACTGGGCGGAGAACATCGTTGGAGACGCTCTGCGCCACAACTCGATCGTGCTGCAGAGTCCCACGGTGCTCCGCCTCCCGCTGCTGGGGCTGCGTGTCGCGCGGGACGAGTTCTTCGAGCAGATCGAGACGGCTCTCCGGCTCGCCGGGTGCCCGCTCGCCGCCTGATCTCCCCTCGTGTGCGTCATACGAATGGTGGCCTCGGGGCCACAGAACGTATGACGCGAGCCGAGCACCTCAGCGTCGGGACAGGTGCACGAGCGTGACCGTCTCCGGGCGCCGGCGCGGAACCCAGAAGCCGCGGTCGGAGAGGGCGCGCCCCGTGACGGCCGCTCCCTCGGTCGGTCCGGTCTCGGCGAGCGGGGAGGACATGCTGACGGCGGTGTGCGTGACCGGGCCCTCCCAGCGCACGTCGTACGACGCACCGGGGTCGAGGCCCGGCACGCGCACCGAGACCCCGCGGTTGTGCGACGCCTCGTCGAGCTGGACGTGGGCCACGAGGGCCTCGGACCGGTCGGCCGCGACCACGCCGTGCAGCAGCACGGTCGGGTCGGACGACTCGGGCCGGACCACCCGGCCGGAGTGCAGCATCGGCCGGAACCGCTGGTATCGCTGCACCCACTCCGCCAGCCGGTCGAGGTCGTCGTCAGTGGCGTCGGTGAGGTCCCACTCGAAGCCGAAGGAACCGAAGAGGGCGGTCGCCGCGCGGAAGTCCAGCCCGAGGGTGCGGCCGGTGGTGTGCGAGGTGGGGGAGGAGATGTGCGCCCCGACGTACTCCGGCGCCACCAGCTGCGTGGTCCAGCGCTGGATCTGCTGGCGGGCCACGGCGTCGGTCATGTCCGAGGTCCAGATCCGCTGCACCCGGTCCAGGACGCCGAGGTCGACGCGCCCCCCGCCCGAGGCGCACGACTCCCAGTCGATCGCGGGGTGTGCCTCGCGCAGGGCGTCGAGGAGCGCGTAGAAGCCGATCGTCTGCCGGTGCACCACCGGTGCCCCACCGAGGACGGCACTGCCCGCCTCCAGCAGGTCGCGGTTGTGGTCCCACTTCACTGCGTCGACGGGGTACGCCGAGAGCACCGCGCTGATCGACTCGAAGATGTGCCGGCGGACCTCGTCGCGGGACAGGTCGAGCACCAGCTGGTGGCGGTGCAGCAGGGGCACCCGGTCACCGGCGGAGAGGATCCAGTCGGGGTGCTCGCGGTAGAGGTCGGAGTCGGGGTTCACCATCTCCGGCTCGATCCAGAGCCCGAACTGCATCCCGAGCCCGTGCACGTGCTCGACCAGGGGCGTGAGTCCCTCCGGCCAGACCGTCGGGTCGACCCACCAGTCGCCCAGGCCGAGGGTGTCGTCGCGGCGACCCGCGAACCACCCGTCGTCGAGCACGAAGCGCTCGACGCCGATACGGGCGGCGCGGTCGGCGATGGCCTGGAGCCGGGGGAGGTCGTGGTCGAAGTAGACGGCCTCCCAGACGTTGAGGACGACCGGCTGGCGGTCGGGGTGCGCGGGGAGGCTGCGCTGGTGGGCGTGCCAGGCCGCGGCCAGTCCGTCGAGCCCGTCGCGAGCCGCCGCGAGGTGGACCCAGGGCGTCGAGTAGCCCTGCCCGGGCGCCAGCCGCACCTCGCCGACCAGCAGCAGCTCGCCGCCGCCGATCGTGGTGCCGGTCGCGGGGTCACGCTCCACGCGGAGGACGGAGTTTCCGCTCCACGCCACGTGCACGCCGAGCACCTCGCCGGTGGTCGTCGAGAAGCCGGGGGTGCCGAGGACCGCCATGGTCGCGGCGCCGAGGCCCGGGCGCCCGGCGCGAGACTCGCGCAGCCACAGGCCGTCGGTGACCTCGTGCCGTTGCGGGTGGCGCTCGCGCTCGTGGCGGCCGGTGAAGTCGAGCACCTCGGTGAGGTGGTCGGCGGCGGGCAGCACCACCTCGAGTCCTTCGAGGGCGTAGTCGTCCTCCGCGAGGTTGGTCAGGGTGTGCCGGAGCCGCAGGGAGCCGCCGGGGAGCGACTCCACCTCGGTGACCAGGCCGAGGCCGGCGGTCGTGTCGACGAGGTCGACGCGCAGGGTGCCGGCGACCTCCTCGATCGCGGTGCAGGCGAACTTCGTCGACCAGTCACGGCCGCCGTCGCGGTGACCTCGCAGGTGGGGTCGGGTGAAACGTCCGCGGGCGTGCTCACCGAGGAGCGGCAGGCCGGGGCCGTTGGGCAGCAGGGGCAGCCCCGAGGAGTCGACACCGAGCAGACCGGCCGCGAGCACGACGGGGAACCCGTCGTGCTCGCGGACCAGCTCGATGCTCGTCGTCGTGGCCAGGGGGTCACGAGGGAAGAGCATGGGTCGATCAGATCATCCCTTGACCGCACCCGCGGTCATGCCTCGGACGAAGTAGCGCTGGAGCGCGAGGAACACCGCGATCGGGACGATCATCGAGAGCATGCCGCCGGCTGTGGTGAGGTTCCAGCCCTGGCCGACCTGTCCGCGCAGCTGCACGAGCGCGATCGTGACGGGCGCGTTGTCGCCGGGTCCGACGAAGATCAGCGCCACCAGCAGGTCGTTCCAGACCCACAGGAACTGGAAGATCGCGAACGCCGCCAACGCCGGGACCGACATCGGCAGCACCAGTCGGTAGAACGTCTGGAAGTGGCTGGCCCCGTCGATCTTGGCCGACTCGATGATGGTCTTCGGCAGGGTGGCCATGTAGTTGCGCAGGATGTAGATCGCCAGCGACATGCCGAAGCCGATGTGCGCCAGCCAGGCTCCTGCGAAGGTGCCGTTGAGGCCCAGGTTGCCGTAGACCTTCTGGATCGGCACGAAGGCCACGAAGCTCGGCACGACGAGCATCGCGACGATGCTGAGGAACAGGAAGTCGCGGCCCTTGAACTCCATGAACGTGAAAGCGTACGCCGCGAAGGCTGCGATCAGGATCGGGATGAAGGTCGCCGGCAGCGTGATCGCGAAGCTGTTCACCAGCGCCGAGCCGAACTGCGACTGGTTGATCGCGTCCTTGTAGTTCTGGAAGGTCAGGTGGTTCAGCGACCCGAGGACGGTCCACCAGCCGGACTTGTCGGCGTCCTCGATCGGCCGGAACGAGGTGATCAGCGTGCCGATCGTCGGCAGCAGCCACATCGCGCAGATGACGACCAGCACCAGCTTGGTCAACCAGCCGGCCTTGGCCGGGTTGGGGTCGAAGCTCGCGGCCTTGCGTCGTTCCCTGGAGGTCGGCGTCGCCGCCGCCATCACATCGGTTGCCTGGCTCACAGCCCGGCCTCCTCTCTCCTGAAGTGACGCACCTGGTAGATCATGATCGGCACGACTGCGATCATCAGCATGACCACGATCGCCCCCGCGGCACCGTTGTTGAAGTTGGTCAGCAGCTGGTTGAAGAACTCGTTGCCGATCACGTTGGTGTTGAAGTTTCCGTTGGTCATCGCGTAGACGATGTCGAAGATCTTCATCACCGCGATCGTGACGGTGATGAACACCGTGATGATCGATCCCTTGATCTGGGGAACCACGACGCGGAAGAAGGTCTGACGCTCGGAGGCGCCGTCGATGCGGGCCGCCTCCAGGGTGTCCGCCGGCACGCCCTTCACGGCGGCCGAGAGCAGCACCATCGAGAACCCGACCTGGGCCCAGAGGAGCACCACCATCAGCAGGATGCTGTTGAACCGGAAGTCGGCCTGCTGCAGCCACGCGATCGGGTCGATCCCGAAGATGCCGATGAAGGCGTTCAGGATGCCGATCTGCTCCTGGCCCTTCGGGTTCGCGGTGTAGACGAACCGCCAGACCGTGGCAGCGCCGACGGCGCTGATGGCCATCGGGAGGAAGATGATCGTCTTGCTGAGCTTCTCGCCGGACGGCTTGAGCCGGTCGGCCAGCGTGGCCACCGCGAGGCCGAGGATGACCGTGGCGGCCGGCACGATGATGATCCACAGCAGGGTGTTGACCAGCGTCGCCTGGAAGGCCGACGACTTCAGCAGGCTCGTGTAGTTGTCGAGGCCGACCCAGGTGTCCCCGACGTCGTTCTTGAAGCTCGCGATGATCGTCGCGATCGCGGGATAGATCAGGTAGAGGGCGATCGCCGCGTAGGCCGGAAGGATGTAGAGCAGCGGCTTGGTGCGCTCCTCCCACTTCGACGGCAGGAGCTCGGCGATCTTGTTCAGCAGCCAGAACAGCACCAGGGCCGCGCCGATACCGGCGAGGATGGTCACTATCGCGATCAGAATCTTCACGTGGAGTCACACCTTCTCGAAAAGCGGACGGGAAACCGGGGCCGGTGGGCCGGGGGTGCAGGGCGAGCGCCCTGCACCCCCGGCGTCACTGTCGGGTCGACGCTGCCGGTGCTACTTCGGCCAGCTGGCGTCGATGTTCTTCAGGGCCGCGTCCAGGGACTCCTGGCCACTGATCCACGCGGTCATGTCCTTCCAGAACGTCCCGGCCCCGACCTCGCCAGGCATCTGGTCGGATCCGTCGAACAGGAAGGCCGTGGAGTCGTAGGCGACCTTGGCGACCTGACGGGTCAGGTCGTTCGGGTAGTTCGCCGCCTCGAAGTCCTTGTGGGGGGAGATGAACGAGCTGGTCTTGGCGGCCTCGTTGCCGATGTCCGTCTCGGACAGCATCTTCATGACGGTCTTGGTCGACTTGGAGTCGTCGAGCATGGTCGCCAGGTCGCCGCCACCGAGGACGGGGTTCTCGCCACCCGACTTGGCAGGCGGGAAGCCGAAGACCCCGACGTTGGCGTCGATGTCGGCCGTGACCTTCTTCGGGAAGAAGCCGGTGATGAAGCTGCCCTGCTTGTACATCCAGCAGCCGGGCTTGGCGTCGAACATCGGGTTGCCAGCCGTGCCGAAGTTGGTGCTCGCGATGGCCTTGCGACCGCCGAGGACGTTGCCGTCGGTGAACATCAGCTTCTCGAACTCGGCCGCAGCCTGCTTGACGACGGGGGAGTTGAACTTGGTCTCGTTCTTGACCCACTTGTTGTACTCGTCTGGCCCGCCGTAGCGCATGATCAGGTCCTCGAACCAGTCGGTGGCGGCCCAGCCGGTCGCGGTGTCGGACTCCATGCCCATGCACCACGGGGTGTTGCCGTCGCTCTTGATCTGGTCGGTGAGCGAGTTGAGCTCATCGATCGACGCCGGTGCCTTGTAGCCGGCTGCGTCGAAGGCCTTCTTCGGGTAGAGCACGAGGCTCTTCACGTTCATGCTGACCAACAGGCCGTAGAGCTTGCCCTTGACCGTTCCGGACTCCAGGGTGCCGGGCACCATGCTGGACTTGAGCGCGCCCATGTCGACGACGTCGTCGAGGGCGAAGGCCTTGTTGCGCTTGACGATGTCGCCCACCACGCCCGGCTGGGGGATGAAGGCGATGTCAGGCGTGTCGTTGGCCTGGATCTTCTGCATGATCAGCTGGTTGATGTTGTTGACCTTCTGCCACTTCACCTTGATGCCCTTGGCCTTGGCCTTCTGGGTGAGCACCTTGTTCAGCCCGTCCTGGACAGGCTGGTCGACACTGCTCCAGATCGTCACGGACTTGTCGTCCTTGCCGCCGCTTCCGCCGCTGCCACAACCGGCCAGGGCGGCCGTGGCCACCAGAGCCGTGGCCGCCACGAGCGAGACTCGCCCGCGCCTTTGGATTCGCATCATGTTCTCCTCGGAGATTCTGCTTCTTGGACACTTGGACGATTAGCGTCGTAGTGTGATGGACACCACATGCTGAATCGAATCAGCAGCCTAGAGGGTCACCACCGCGGCGTGTCAAGCAACGATCGCGTCACGGTTGCCCGACGCGACCTGGAGGTGAGCAAGATCCGGCCGTTCAAGAAGCCGACCCTCACCGACGTCGCTCGTCGCGCCGGGGTCTCGGTCACCACCGCGTCCTACATCCTGAACGGCCGGACGGCCGAGATGCGCATCGCCACCGAGACCGAGCGGCGGGTCCAGGCCGCCATCCAGGACCTGGACTACCGGCCGAACTGGAACGCCCGGACGCTGCGCCGCTCGAGCACGCAGACGATCGGGGTGATCTCGGACTTCGTCGCCAGCGGGGCGTTCTCCAGCCAGCTGCTCACCGGCGCCAGTGCGGCGGCCCGGGAGGCCGACCACCTGCTCGTGATCGGCGAGTCGATGGGTGACCTCGCGGCCGAGCGACTGCTGATCCGGGACATGGTGGACCGCCAGGTGGACGGCATCATCTACGCCACCCTGGCCGCCTCGAGCGTGCAGGTTCCCGAGGCGTTGCGCGGGGTCCGCTCGGTGCTCCTGAACTGCGTCGACCCCGACCTGGCCCTGCCGGCGGTGCTGCCCGACGACGTCACGGGCGGTCGGATGGCGGTCGACCACCTGGTCTCCGCCGGTGTCACCGGCGAGGTCTACGTCGTCGGCGAGGATCCCACCCCTGAGGCGACGGCGGGACCCGACCGGTTGCGGGGGATCGTGGCGCGGCTGGGCGAGGTGGGCTGGACGCTGTCCGGGGTGGTGCGGTGCCCCTGGGACGTTGGTCCGGCGTACGACGCGGTGGCGTCCTGGCTGCGCTCCGGCGCCCGTCCCGACGCGCTCATCTGCCTCAACGACCGCATCGCGATGGGCGTCTACCAGGCCCTGTCCGAGCACGGCCTGCGCGTGGCCGACGACGTCTCGGTGATCGCCTTCGACGGCTCGGACCTCGCCGGTTGGCTGCGTCCCCGCCTGACCACCCTGGCCCTGCCGTTCAGCGACATGGGCACCCGGGCCGTTCAGATCCTGATGGAGCCCGGCCGTCAGCCCACGGGGGTCTCCCTGCTGCCGCTGGAGCTGGAGCACGGCGCGTCGGTGCGGAGCACGGTCTCCTCGAGCGCCGAGCCGAACCGCGCGTGACGTTCGAGGTCGACGGCAGCTTCGTCTGGGACTTCTGGACGGTCTACGACGAGGCGAGCGCCCGTCACCACCTGTTCCACCTGCACGCACCGGCCTCGCTGGGCGACCCCGAACTCCGCCACCGCAACGCCCGCATCGGGCACGCCGTGTCCGAGGACCTGCGCGAGTGGGACCGCCTGGACGACCCCCTGCCCGCGCCGACCCCCTCCTCCTTCGACGACCTGGCGTCGTGGACCGGATGCACCGTCCGTGGTGACGACGGCTGGTGGATGTTCACGACCGGGCTGTCGTCGACCGAGGGTGGGCTGGTGCAGCGCATCGGTGCCGCCCGGTCCGCGGACCTCGTGACCTGGGAGCGGACCGACCTCGTGCTGAGCGCCGACCCCGCGCACTACCAGCTCTCCGGCGAGGCCTGGCTCGAGGAGGCGTGGCGCGACCCGTGCGTGGTGCGGGGGGAGGACGGACGCTGGCACATGTACATCACCGCGAGGGACGCCGGCGGTGCGCCCGGCTGCGGGGTCGTCGGGCACGCCGTCTCCGAGGACCTCGTCGACTGGCGGGTGCAACCGGCGCTGAGCGCGCCGACCGGGCGCTTCGAGTGGATGGAGGTGTTCCAGCTGGTGCAGGTCGAGGGCCGCTGGGTGCTGCTGTTCTCCTGCCTCGGCGACCAGATGCCGGGGTCCGCGCCGGGGGCCGGTGGGGTGTGGTCGGTCCCGGTCGACGGTCCCGGCTCACCCGTGGACGTCGCCGCCGCCACCCGGCTCACCGACGAGACGCTCTACGTCGGCAAGATCGTGCTCGATCGCGGGACGGCCGGCTTCATGTCCTTCCGCAACCAGGGTCCCGACGGTCGTTTCGTCGGAGGCCTGATCGACCCCGTGCCCGTGACGTGGCGCCCCGACGGCCGGGGCCTGGCTCTGTTCCTGCAGCCCGCCAGACCGTAGTGTGACCGGCGTCACCCAGAAAGCCCTTACTACGGATCGTCCGGCACGTACCTGCCGGTGAGGAGATGCATCATGGCAACAGTCACGTTCGAGAAGGCCCAACGCTGGTATCCCGGGATGGACAAGCCCGCGGTTCCGGGCATCGACCTGGAGATCAAGGACGGCGAGTTCATGGTCCTGGTCGGCCCTTCGGGGTGCGGCAAGTCGACCACCCTGCGGATGCTCGCCGGGCTCGAGGAGGTCAACGACGGCAAGATCTTCATCGGTGACAAGGACATCACCAAGCTGCCGCCGAAGGACCGGGACATCGCGATGGTGTTCCAGAACTACGCGCTCTACCCGCACATGACGGTCGCGGACAACATGGCGTTCTCGCTGAAGATGGCCAAGATGCCGGCCGACCAGCGCAAGAAGGCGGTGGAGGAGGCAGCCCGCATCCTCAACCTCACCGAGTACCTCGACCGCAAGCCCAAGGCCCTCTCGGGTGGTCAGCGACAGCGCGTCGCGATGGGCCGGGCGATCGTCCGCAAGCCGCAGGTCTTCTGCATGGACGAGCCGCTGTCGAACCTCGACGCGAAGATGCGCGTCCAGACCCGCACCGACATCGCCAAGCTGCAGGCCGACCTCGGCGTCACCACCGTCTACGTCACCCACGACCAGGTCGAGGCGATGACCCTCGGTGACCGGGTCGCGGTCATGAAGGACGGCTACCTCCAGCAGGTCGACTCCCCGCTGAACCTCTACGACCGCCCGGTGAACCTGTTCGTGGCCGGCTTCATCGGCTCCCCGCAGATGAACCTGATCGCTGCGGTCGCCGAGAACGGTCAGGCCAAGATCGGCAACTACCTCGTGCCGGTCGACGAGGCAGCCGCGAAGCGGATGAAGGGGGACATCGTCGTCGGGGTCCGGCCGGAGTCCTGGCGGCAGGTCTCCGCCGACGACGGCAGCGGGCTCCCGGTCACGATCACGGTCGTGGAGGAGCTCGGCTCCGACGCGTTCGTCTACGGCACCAGCGGTGTCGAGGGCACGCCGAACAACATCATCGTGCGGGTCAACGGTCGCGACACCGTGCAGAAGGGCCAGGTCATCCACGTGACGACCGACCCGCGCAACGTGCACGTGTTCGACGCCGACACCGGTGACCGCCTCAGCGACTAGTCACCCGGCTCATCCGCTGCTCCCGTGGTCACCTCGACCGCGGGAGCAGCGTCGTTCTCAGGCCTTCCGGTCCGAGGTCGCCGTGTGGCCGGCCCGGTCCGCCGTACGTCGGATGATCTCGGTGAGCGTCTCGAAGAGCTCGCTCGGCATGTCGTGGCCCATCCCGTCGATGACGAGCAGCTCGGCGCCGGGGATGGCTCGCGCCGTGGCGCGGCCGCCCGAGACGTGCACCATCTTGTCGGAGGCCCCGTGCACCACGGCGGCGGGCATCCGCAGCGAGGACAGGTCCCGGGAGCGGTTGGGCTGGTTGAGGATGGCGAGCATCTGGCGCATCACGCCGCTCGCCGAGACACCGCGGTCGAAGGTCTCCTCGGCGCGGGCGCGGCCCTTCTCCTCGTCCAGCGGGAAGCCGGGGGAGCCGATGAGCTGCCACATCTTGGCCGAGCTCGCGACGTAGGCCTCCTTGCCGCCGGCGCGCTTGCCGATGAGCTGGGGCAGCAGCGACGGGTGCTGCCAGCCGACGGTCTTCTTGCCGAGCGTGGACATGATCGAGGTCAGCGACCGGACCCGGCCCGGCTGCTCGATGGCCATGGTCTGCACGATCATGCCGCCCATGGAGACCCCCACGATGTGGGCGCTGTCCCAGCCGAGGTGGTCCATCAGGCCGAACGCGTCCCCGGACATGTCGGTGAGCGTGTATGGCACCCGGCCGCCCCGGCCGAGGAAGGACTTCACCAGCTGGGCGCGGGAGACACGTCCCGGCACCCGGGACGAGCGACCCGTGTCGCGGTTGTCGAAGCGGACGACGAGGAAGCCGGCCTCCGCGAGCATCGTGCACAGCTCGGGATCCCACCAGTTCATCGGGCCACCGAGGCCCATCACCAGCAGCAGCGGGTCACCGTCGGGGTCGCCGAACGTCTGGTAGCAGAGCTCCACGCCCGGCGAGACGGGCGCGAACATCTCTTTCGAGACGGCCACAGTCATATTTGGTCCTAAAAGTTCGGTATGTAAAAAGTTCGGATGAAATACGCCAGGCAAGTGATTGACAACGCTACCTTCTTGAAGTGAACTCACCGATCGGTTCCTTCCTGTCACCGACAGGATTCGACGGCCCCCACGGGGTCGGCGCGCTGCTTCGTGAGACCAGCACGGTGACCGAGGCCGCGCGTCTCCTGCGGCGCTCGCGGTCGGACCGTCGGGCCCGTGCCCTGCTGCCGTACGCCGGCAGCCACCGCGTCCCGGCCCACGACCCGGTCCTCCTCGTGCCCGGCTTCATGGCCGGTGACGGCACCCTCAAGGCGATGTCGATGTTCCTGCGCCACGAGGGCTTCCGCACCTACCGGGCCCAGATCCACGTCAACGCCGGCTGCACGCGTCTGGCCGCCGACAAGCTCGAGCGCCGGCTGGAGACGATCGCCACCAAGCGCGACCGCAAGGTCACGATCGTCGGGCACAGTCTCGGCGGCATGCTCGCCCGCGGCCTGGCCTCGCGCCGTCCCGACCTCGTCGAGGGCATCGTGAGCATGGGCAGCCCGGTGCTCGCGCCCGGTGCCATCCACCGCGTCCTGGCCTGGGACGCCCAGATGCTCGCGAAGCTGACCAAGGTCGGCTTCCGGGGGCTGATGAGCTCCGACTGCTTCGGGGGCGAGTGCGCCCGGCTGTCGTGGGAGGAGAGCCAGCTCCAGCTCGGTCCCGACCTGGCGTTCACCGCGATCTACAGCCGGCGCGACGGGATCGTCGACTGGCGGGCCTGCCTCGACCCGGCCGCCGAGCAGGTCGAGGTGCGGACCAGCCACATCGGCATGGCCGTGGACCCGGTCGTGATGGATCACGTGCTCGGGGCGCTGCGTGACCAGCAGGTCAGGCGGGCCAACCGGGAGGCAGCTCCTGACGCCGGGGTGGGTTTGCTCCACGTCGCTCGCACGTGATCGCTGCCACCTCGATCGCACCTCGCAGCAGCTGACCCAGGTCCTGCTCGGACACCGGCCGTCCCGGTCCCGGGTGCCGCAGCGCGTCGAGGTCCCACAGCTGCGCCAGCGTGCCGGCCATGAAGGCGTCGCCGGCTCCGACGGTGTCCACGACCTCGATCTGGCGGGGGCTGGCGCTGGTCTCGCCGTCCGCCGTGAACGCCGTACCGCCGTCGGGGCCGCGGGTGAGCAGCACGACCTGGGTGCGCTCGCCACCGAGCAGCTCGCGGGCGAAGTCGTCGGGATCGGTCGCGGGATCGAGCACCAGGGCGTCCTCGTCGCTGAGCTTGACCAGGCTGCAGCGGGCGGCGAGGGCCAGGACGTCGCGCCGGGCGCGGTCGCGGTCCTCGACGAAGGACTCGCGCAGGTTGGCGTCGAAGCTCACGAAGACCTCCCGCGCACAGGCCTGCTCGACGAGGTCGAGGACGCTCTCGCGTCCGGGCTCGAGCAGCGTGCCGAGGGAGCCGACGTGCAGGGCGTGGCAGACCGGGAGCTCCTGGCGCGGCAGGCTCCAGTCGAGGTCGAAGTCATAGCTGGCGGCCCCGCCCTCGTCCAGGTGGGCGGTCGCGACCGACGTACGTCCGCTCGAGGTGGGTGCGGTGACGATCTCGGCGCCACTGCCGGTGACGTGCTGCACCACCAGTCCGCCCCGCTCGTCGTGGCCGACCTGGGTGATGAGGGTGGTGGGGACGTCGAGTCGGGACAGGCCGACGGCGACGTTGAGCGGTGACCCACCGGGGGTCTCGCTGGAGTCACCGTCGCGGTCCACCACGACGTCGATGAGCGCCTCGCCGGCGACGACGATCACGGGAGCCGCTCAGCGCTCGTAGTCGACGTCGGCGTAGGCCTTGAGCTTGCTCAGCTTGTGCTCGGAGTGGATCGAGCGGATGGTGCCGCTGCGCGATCGCATCACCAGCGAGTGCGTCGAGGCGCCGCCGGCCTTGTAGCGCACGCCCTGCATCAGCTCGCCGTCGGTGATGCCGGTGGCCACGAAGAAGCAGTCGTCGCCGGAGACGAGGTCCTCGGTGTAGAGGACGCGGTCGAGGTCGTGGCCCGCGTCCACGGCGCGTTGGCGCTCCTCGTCGTCGGTGGGCCAGAGCCGGCCCTGGATGACGCCGTCGAGGCACTTCATCGCGCAGGCCGCGATGATGCCCTCCGGCGTGCCGCCGATGCCGAGCAGCAGGTCGACGCCGGTGCCCTCGCGGGCCGCCATGATGGCTCCGGCGACGTCACCGTCGGTGATGAACTTGATGCGGGCACCGCTCGCGCGGATCTCGTCGACCATCTGCTGGTGGCGCGGGCGGTCGAGCACGACCACGGTCACGTCCTCGGGCTTGCTGCCCTTGGCCTTGGCGATCTGGTGGATGTTCTCGGCCACGGGGTAGCGGATGTCGACGACGTCCGCCGCGGCCGACCCGGTGACCAGCTTCTCCATGTAGAACACGGCCGACGGGTCGTACATCGACCCACGCGGTGACACCGCGAGGACCGCGATCGCGTTGGCCATGCCCTTGGCGGCCAGGGTCGTCCCGTCGATCGGGTCGACCGCCACGTCGCAGGCCGGACCGTCGCCGTCGCCGACCTCCTCGCCGTTGTAGAGCATGGGCGCGTTGTCCTTCTCGCCCTCGCCGATGACCACGGTGCCGCGCATGCCGACGGTCGAGATCAGGGTGCGCATCGCGTTGACGGCAACGCCGTCGGCACCGTTCTTGTCGCCCTTGCCGACCCAGCGCCCGGCCGCCATCGCCGCTGCCTCGGTGACGCGGACCAGCTCGAGGGCGAGGTTGCGATCGGGGTAGGTGGGCGCGACGGTGAGGGAGTCGGGGATGTGGCTCTCAGACATGGCAGTGATCGTAGCCTCCACCCCGGTTGGCAGGATGTCCCCATGACCGAGTCGCGAGAGCCCGCACCGTCCGGTGCGCCGCGCTATCCGCGCACCTCGGGCGGGCTCCTCGGCGCCATGGTGGTCACGGTCATCGCGGTCCTCGCCTTCGCCGCCTTCCGGGCGCTGACCCGGGACAACGAGCCCACCCCGGTCCAGAGCGTCGACTACTCGGTCTCGCTGAAGGCCGGTCGTGCCGACCAGAAGCTGCTCGTGGTCGCCCCGGACCGGCTGCCGTCCGGCTGGAAGGCGACGAGCGCGTCCTACGTCCCGGGCACGAGGGCGGCCTGGCACCTCGGGATCCTCACCGGCGCGCGCAAGTACGTCGGGGTCGAGGAGGCCCGGTCCACGATCAAGGAGCTGGCCACCGAGCACGTCGACGCCAACGCCGAGCGCGGCAAGGACGTCACCATCGCCGGCGAGACCTGGCAGACCTGGACCGACGCCGGCGGCGACTACGCGGTCGGGCGCTCGCTCAAGAAGAACGGCACCACCGTGGAGTCGTGGATCGTGGTCGGCACCGCACCGGAGAAGCAGATCCGCGACTTCGCCGGCACCCTGAAGAGCGGCAGCTAGCGCAGCAGGGAGGTCCTGCTCGCGCCGAAGTCGGTGCCGCGGAGGGCTACTCGGTCTCGCCGAGCGCCTCGTCGAGGCGGGCCCGGGCTCCTTCGAGCGCCCGCTGGCACACCTTGGCGAGCTCCTCGCCCTGCTCCCACAGGGCCAGCGACTCCGCCAGGCTGGTGCCGCCCTGCTCGAGGGTGCGCACCACCTCGATCAGCTGGTCGCGGGCGTCCTCGTAGGACAGCTCGGGGGTCGCTGCTTCAGTCATCGTCGTCCTCGCTGGTGTCGGGCATCAGGTCGATCTGGTCGACCGAGGTCGTGCTGGCGCCGATGCGGCCGTCGGCCACCCGGATGTGGATCGTGTGTCCGGGCTCGAGCGTCGCGACGCTGGACAGCGCCTGGCCGTCGGCGTCGGAGAGCACGGCGTAGCCGCGGCGCAGGGTCGCCAGCGGCGACAGGGCCCGGATGCGGGCGACCTGGTGGACGAGGTCGTCCTCGCCGCGGTCCAGCCGGTGGCGGAAGGTGCGCCGGGCGCGCTCGCGGTAGCCCTCCACCTCGGTCAGGCGCTCGAGGAGCCCGGAGCGCGGGTCGGCGAGCGCCGGGCGCGAGCGCAGCGCCTCGAGCTGGCGCCGCTCGCGCTCGACGAGGCCGCGGACCGCTATCCGCCCGCGCTCGCGCACCTGCAGCACCCGCTGGGCCTCTTCAGCCACGTCGGGGACGACCCTCTTCGCGGCGTCGGTCGGCGTCGAGGCGCGGACGTCGCTGACGAGGTCGAGGATGGGGGAGTCGGGCTCGTGGCCGATCGCGGAGACGACCGGGGTGGTGACCGCGAACACCGCCCGGACGACCGCCTCGTCGGAGAAGGGCAGGAGGTCCTCGACCGAGCCACCGCCGCGGGCGATGACGATCACGTCGACATCGGGGTCCCGGTCCAGGGACTGCAGCGCCTCGATCACCTCGCGGGCGGCATGCATGCCCTGCATGGCGGCGTACCTCACCGTGAACCGGACGCCCGGCCAGCGGCGGGTGCCGTTCTCCAGCACGTCGCGCTCGGCGGCGGAGTTCTGGGCCGTCACCAGGCCGACGTTGCGCGGGAGGAACGGCAGCGGGCGCTTGCGCTCCTCGGCGAAGAGTCCCTCGGCCGCGAGCAGCTGGCGGCGCCGCTCGAGCCGGGCGAGCAGCTCCCCCTCGCCGACGAGCCGGATCTCGCGCACGGCGAGCGAGAGGGTCCCGCGGTTGGCGTAGTAGGACGGCTTGGCGTGGCACACGATCTGCGCGCCCTCGACCAGGGGCGTGGGCAACGAGTCGATCACCCCGCGGCTGCACGTCACGGGCACGGAGATGTCGGCGAGCTTGTCGCGCAGGGTCAGGAAGACGGTGTTCATCCCGCCGCGCCGTGAGATCTGGGTGACCTGGCCCTCGACCCAGACGGCGCCCAGCCGGTCGACCCACTGGCCGATCGCCTGGGTGATCTGGCGCACCGGCGCCGGATGCTCCGGGGAGGTGTCCATGGCCATGCCGCGACCTTAAGGCCAGGCACCTACGATTGAGCGTATGACTGACCTGGGTACGCCGAGCGTCCTCTCGCCCGACGAGGCCGACCGTGCGGTGCGCCTCGCCGCGCCGCGCGGCTACTGCGCCGGGGTCGACCGCGCCGTGATCACCGTCGAGAAGGCGCTCGACCTCTACGGCTCGCCGGTCTACGTCCGCAAGCAGATCGTGCACAACAAGCACGTGGTGGCCGACCTCGAGTCCCGCGGAGCGATCTTCGTCGAGGAGCTCGACGAGGTCCCCGAGGGCAAGACGGTCGTGTTCTCCGCCCACGGCGTCTCGCCGCAGGTGCACGTCCAGGCGGCCGAGCGCGGGCTGAAGACGATCGACGCCACCTGCCCGCTCGTGACCAAGGTGCACCACGAGGCCAAGCGCTTCGCGGCCGACGACTACGACATCCTGCTGATCGGCCACGAGGGCCACGAGGAGGTCGAGGGCACCGCCGGCGAGGCGCCCGGTCACATCCAGCTCGTGCAGAGTCCCGACGACGTCGCCGGCATCGTCGTGCGTGACCCCGAGAAGGTGGCCTGGCTCTCCCAGACCACGCTGTCGGTCGACGAGACGATGGCCACCGTCGACGCCATCCGCCAGCGCTTCCCGCACCTGCTCGACCCGCCCAGCGACGACATCTGCTACGCCACCCAGAACCGCCAGCTCGCCGTCAAGGAGATCAGCCCCGAGGCCGACCTGGTGATCGTGGTCGGGTCGGCCAACTCCTCCAACTCGGTGCGGCTGGCCGAGGTCGCGCTGGAGGCCGGTGCCAAGACTGCCTACCGGGTCGACGACGCCGGCGAGATCGAGGAGGCGTGGCTCGACGGCGTACGCACCGTCAGCGTCACCTCCGGCGCCTCGGTCCCCGACGACCTCGTCGCCGGCGTCCTGGAGTTCCTCACCGCGCGCGGCTATCCCGACGCCCAGGCCGTGCACACGGCGGAGGAGTCGCTCATCTTCGCGCTCCCGCCCGAGCTGCGGCGCGACATCCGCAGGGCGGCAGCAGCCCAGAGCGACCAGTAGTGGCGCGGTACTACGACGTCCACCCGGTCGATCCGCAGCCGCGGGCCGTCGCCCAGGTCGTCGACGTGCTCCGCGACGACGGGCTGATCGCCTACCCGACCGACTCCTGCTACGCGCTCGGCATCCAGCTCGGCAACCGGGACGGCTTGGAGCGGATCAAGAGGCTCCGACGCCTCGACGACAAGCACCACTTCACCCTGGTCTGCCGCGACTTCGCCCAGCTGGGTCAGCTCGTCCACCTCAGCAACGCCGCCTTCCGGGCGGTGAAGGCGGCCACGCCCGGCCCCTACACCTTCATCCTGCCGGCGACCGGCGAGGTGCCGAAGCGGCTGATGCACCCCAAGAAGCGCACGGTCGGCGTGCGGATCCCCGATCACCCGGTGGTGCGGGCCCTGCTCGAGGAGCTCGGTGAGCCGATCCTGTCCAGCACCCTGCTGATGCCGGACAGCGAGGTCCCGATGACCGACGGCTGGCAGATCAAGGACGAGCTCGATCAGTGGTTGGACGCGGTGATCGACTCAGGGGAGTGCGGCTTGGAGCCGACCACCGTGGTGGACTTCTCCGACGGTGCACCGGAGGTGGCGCGGGTCGGCGCCGGGGACCCCGGGCGCTTCGCATAGGTCCGCCGCCTGAGCATCCGGACCCGCTGCCGCACGGCGAGGACCGCGAGCACCAGGAGGTAGGCCGTCAGCAGGCCGCTGGCCCGGTGGGCGAGCCCCGACACGACCGCCTGCACGAAGCCGTCCCCCGCCTCGGCGATCCAGGCGCGGTGGACGATGGCGACCAGGGCGATGAGGCCGAGCAGGAGGAGCGGTGGGAGCACGCCGACGCGGAAGAAGTCGCGAGGGTGGACGGCGAGCGCCGCGCCGAGGCAGACCAGCACGAAGCCGATGTCGAAGACGAGGGTGAGCCGACCGAAGATCGCCAGGTCGACGGCGAGCACCACCAGGCCGCCCAGCACCGCCAGCCGCGTGATGCGGCTGCCTGCCATTCGGCCCTCTTCCCACAGGGTGGGTGCGCTCACGCGCTCACGGTAGGCCCGGGTCAGGCGCTCGAGCGGTGCGACTCGCCGGTGGGGCCCTCCGGCGTGTCGGCCGGGCCGGGCGGGTCGGCGGCGGGCAGCTGGGGGCGTTCCTCGGCCACGGCGTCGAGCAGCTCGGCGGCCGTCAGGGGTCGTGGGACGGTCGTCACCGGGCGGACCTCGCCCAGCTCGGCGCGGGTGACGCCGATGTCCTCGAACTGGCGGGCGGTGACGAGCACCCGACTCTCGATGGAGCCGACGGCGCTGTTGAACGCCTCGACGGCCCCCTTGAGCGACCGGCCGACCTTGTCGAGGTGGGTGCCCATGACGCCGAGGCGGCCGTGCAGCTCGCGGCCCAGCTCGTGGATCTCGCGGGTGCGCTCGGCCAGGACCTCGGTCGTCCAGCCGTGCGCCACCGTGCGCAGCAGCGCGATCAGAGTCGTCGGGGTGGCGATCACGACGTCCTTGGTGGCGGCGTAGGTCAGCAGCGAGGGGTCGGTGTCCAGGGCTGCTGCGAGGAACGACTCAGCGGGCACGAACATCACCACGAACTCGGGGGCTCCCGGCATGGAGCGCCAGTAGGCCTTGCCCGAGAGGGCGTCGACGTGGCTGCGCACCTGACGGACGTGGCGCCGCAGGTGGGCCTGCGCCTCCTCGGGGTCGTCGCAGGACAGGGCGTCCAGGTGGGCGTCCAGCGGCACCTTGGCGTCGACGACCACGGACCGCCCGCCGGCCAGCCGCACCACCAGGTCGGGACGGTGGTTGCCGTCCTCGCGGGCGATGTGGACCTGCTCCTCGAAGTCGCAGTGCTCGAGCATGCCGGCCAGCTCCACGGCCCGGCGCAGGTGGAGCTCGCCCCACTGGCCACGCACGTGCGGCTTGCGCAGCGCCGTGGAGAGCGCGCCGGTCTCACGCCGGAGCAGGTCGGTGCTGTGCCGCATGTCCTCGACCTGCTGGCGCAGCTGCCCCTGCCACGACGCCCGCTGCTGCTCGACGTCCATCAGCCGCTCGTGCAGCCGGTCGAGGCCGTCTCGCAGCACGGCCTGGTCGTCACCACGGGCGGTCAGGGCGCGCAGCACGTCGGGGTCGCCGTGACGTCGGGACCACAGCAGGACGCTGATCGCGCCCGCGAGAGTGCCGATCACCAGGGTCAGCAGCGGGAGGAGGAGGTGCATGCCCCGAGGGTGTCATTCGCCACCGACAACATGAGGAAAGTCGCACCTTCAACGGCAGAAAGTTTCGAGGCCGTGACCGAGTCGAAAAGCGTCATTGCGGGGGATTTGGTCGGGTCTGTCACTCACCAGAACGCCATCATAACGCGGATCCGCCGAGCTCCACCGAGCCGTCCGGTTATCGGACTCCACGATTCTCCGACGCGCCGAAATGGCTGTTATGTTTCCGCCGATGGGGGGCTAGACACGAATTGTCAGGAGTGACATGAGATCGCGCAGTTCCCTACCAATTGGCAGAGTTTTCACCGCTGGGCTGGCCGTGCTGGCCCTGGCGCTGGCCACGCAGTCGCCGTTCGCTGGTTCCCAGGCCAGCAAGCCGCCCGTGGTCAAGGACAAGATCGTCAACGCCGCGGTGACGACGTGCGGCGCCACCGCGAAGTACGCCCCCAAGTGTGGCGCGCTGTGGGGCGTCTACACCCTCCAGGACGGCAACCCCGAGCAGTCGGTCCGCCGCCTCGAGTCCAAGGTCGGCCGGAAGTTCGACATCACCTCGCGCTTCCACGACTTCTCCGACAGCCTCGTCCAGGGCCAGTTCCCGGACGCGAGCGAGCGCAAAGTGGGTCCCGGAAGCCGCCTCTTCATCTCGTGGCAGGCCCGGGTCTCCTCCAGCAACACCGACCTGAAGTGGCGTGCCATCGCCAACGGCTCCTACGACCGCTACATCACCAGCGCGGCCAACCGGGTCAAGGCCTACGGCCAGCCCGTGTTCATCGCCTTCGACGCGGAGTTCGACACCAACCTCAACAAGGGCACCCCTGCGGACTACGTCGCGGCCTACCGCCACGTCTTCAACGTCTTCAAGGCCAAGGCCGTCACCAACGTCGCCTGGGCGTGGGTCACCTCCGGATCGATCAGTGGCAGCAATGCCGCCACGATCCTGAAGGGCTACCCCGGCGACGCCTACGTCAACTGGGTGGGCTGGGACCCCTACAACTTCTACCGCTGCAACGGCACCGGGTGGAAGACGTTCGCCGAGAAGGTGACGCCGACCTACAAGTGGCTCACCGACCACGGCCTGGGCAAGAAGCCGTTCCTGCTCAGCGAGTACGGCTCGCAGTACGACTCGAGCAACCCGTCCCGCTCCAAGGCGTGGCACACCGCCATCCCGGGGGCGCTGAAGAACCTGCCCAACCTGAAGGCACTGATCCGCTTCGACTCCAATGGGTCTTTCCGCGGCAAGAAGTGCAACTTCTACATCAAGAACGGCGGCACGGCGAGCCTCACCTCGTTCGCTGACGCCGGCCGCGCGGTCAAGGCCGGTCTGCAGCCCTGATCCGCTGAGCAGGGTCGTCCGCCCGACCCGAGGACTGGGCCTCCCGGACCACCGGGAGGCTCAGTCCAGGTCGACGACGACCGGGGCGTGGTCGCTGGCTCCCTTGCCCGCCCGCTCCTCCCGGTCGATGAACGCGCCGGTCACCCGCCGCGCGAACCCGGGGTTGCCCAGCACGAAGTCGATCCGCATCCCGCGGTTGCGCTCGTAGCGCTGCCGGTAGTAGTCCCAGTAGGTGTAGACCTCCGGGCCGGGAGCGTGCGGTCGGACCACGTCGACGTACCCGTCCTCGAGGAAGCCGTCGAACGCGGCCCGCTCCGGAGGGGTCACGTGGGTGCTCCTGGCGAACTGAGCGATGTCGAAGACGTCGTCGTCCTGGGGGGCGATGTTCCAGTCGCCGACGAGCGCGACGTCACCGGACATCGAGCGCGCGGCCTCCCGGAGCCGCGCGAGCCACTCGAGCTTGTAGACGTAGTGCGGGTCGTCGACCTTGCGCCCGTTGGGGACGTAGAGCGACCACACGCGGACACCGCCACAGGTGGCCCCGATCGCGCGGGCCTCGCTGGCCGCCGGGTCGCCCCAGGTCGGCATGCCGGGGAAGCCCACCTCGACGTCCTCGATGCCCACGCGGCTGATGACCGCGACCCCGTTCCACTGGTCGTGGCCGACGGCGGCGATGTCGTAGCCGAGAACGGATAGGCCCATCAGGGGCAGCTGGTCCTCGCGGGCCTTGGTCTCCTGCAGGGCCAGCACGTCGACGTCGTGCCGTTGCAGGAACGCCTCCACGCGGTCGATCCGGCTGCGGAGGGAGTTGACGTTCCAGGTTGCGATACGCATCCGGCGAGCCTATGTGTCCACGGTGTGGGACGGGACCCTATGCTCGGCGGGTGAAGCCGTTGGGCCAGCACCCACTTCCTCGCCATGTCGTCGCCCACGTGAGCGACCCCCACCTCCTGGCCGAGCGCCGTCTCTACGAAGCGATCGACACCACCGAGAACCTCCGGCACGCGATGGCCAAGCTGGCCCGCCTCGAGATGCCGCCGCACGTCATCGTGTTCACCGGCGACCTCGCCGACCGGGCCGAGCCCAAGGCCTACGCGCGGCTGCGTGAGGTCGTCGAGCCGGCGGTCGCGGAGCTCGGCGCCGAGGTGGTGTGGGTGATGGGCAACCACGACGAGCGCGTGCCCTACGCCCGTGAGCTGTACGGCGAGGAGGTCACCGAGGGCACGACCCAGGACCGGGTCCACCTCGTCGACGGGCTGCGGGTGGTCGCGCTCGACACCAGCGTGCCCGGCTACCACCACGGCGAGCTGTCGTCGGACCAGCTGGTCTGGCTCGGCGACGTGCTCGCCGAGCCCGCAGAGCACGGCACCCTCGTCGCGCTGCACCACCCACCGATCCCGGTCCCGATGACGCGCGCGGCCGAGGTGATCGAGCTGCACGACCAGCACCTCCTGGCCGAGGTCGTCAGCGGCACCGACGTGCGCGGCGTGATCGGCGGCCACTTCCACTTCTCGTCGTACTCGACGTTCGCGGGCGTCCCCGTCTCGGTGGCCTCCGCGACCTGCTACCTGGCCGATCCCGCGCCGGTCGACCGGCTGCTCTCCGCGGTCGACGGCCACCAGTCGATCACGATGATGCACCTCTACGACGACCGCATCGTGCACTCCGTCGTCCCGGTCCCCGACGCGGGCGAGGTGGCCGGCTACCCCTACGCGCTGGCCGAGCAGATCGAGGCGCTGGAGCCGAGCGAGCGGCGTGAGCTCCTGTCGGCGAAGAACTCGCCGGTCTGGGCCCACGAGAACCCGCTGGGCTGAGCGACCGGTGCGACGCCTCGTGCAGATCCTCCTCGTGGGTGCGATCGTGCTGGACGTCGCCTACTGGTCCGTGTGGTTCACCGACCGGCGGCTGATCGAGAGCGAGAGCAGCCGGGCCTACTACGAGTTCGAGAACGCCTTCCCGCTGGCCGACGCCTGGCTCGGCCTCGCCTGCCTGATGGCGCTGGTGGCCCTGCGGAGACACTGGCCCAGTGCGCTCCTCTGGCTGCTGTGCGCAGGCAGCGCCGGCGTCTACCTCTTCTGCATGGACCTGCTCTACGACCTCGAGAACGGGATCTTCGCCAGCGGGTCCGGAGGGGTCGTCGAGGCGGTGATCGTGGCGGTCACGCTGCTGTTCTCGGTCACGGTGCTGACCTGGAGCTGGCGGCACCGGGGTGACCTGCTGTCCGGGCGGTCCTCCGACTGACGCATGGGGTCGCCCGGCATGCTGGGGGGATGGATGACGCGCGCACGGCCCTGACCGCCAAGCTGGCGGAGATCGACGGCCAGATGGCCACGCTGGAGAAGAAGCCCGTCGACCAGGGCTCGATCTCGTTCGGCAAGCGGATCGGCGAGGGCACCTCGATGGCGGTCGACCGGCTGACCCAGGTCGCCGTGCACGACAAGCTGCAGGTGGTCCGGGGCGACGTCGTACGCGCCTTCGAGAAGCTCGACGAGGGCACCTACGGCACCTGCGACGTCTGCGGGAAGCAGATCCCGGAGGGTCGGCTCGAGGCGCTGCCCTGGGCCGTGCTGTGCGTGGAGGACGCCGCGAAGGCCTGACGGTTGGGCGAACCCGCCCGTCGTCAGGGACGATGGGGCCCGATGCCACTCCTCGACCGACTCCCCGACGCCCCGGACGACCCCGGTCCCGACACGCTCTTCGACGTCTTCGAGACCTGGGCGGGCGAGCAGGGCCTGACGCTCTACCCGGCGCAGGAGGAGGCGCTGATCGAGATCGTCTCCGGCAACAACGTCATCCTGTCCACACCGACGGGCACCGGGAAGAGCCTGGTCGCGACCGGTGCCCACTTCGCCGCGCTGGCCCGCGGCCAGCGCACGTTCTACACCGCGCCGATCAAGGCCCTGGTGTCGGAGAAGTTCTTCGCGCTCATCGACGTGTTCGGCGCGGAGAACGTCGGCATGCTGACCGGCGACGCCGCGGTCAACGCGCAGGCGCCGATCGTCTGCTGCACCGCCGAGGTGCTCGCCAACATCGCGCTGCGCGAGGGGGCGCAGGCCGACGTCGGCCAGGTGGTGATGGACGAGTTCCACTACTACTCCGAGCCCGACCGCGGGTGGGCGTGGCAGGTGCCGCTGCTCGAGCTCCCGCACGCCCAGTTCCTGCTGATGTCGGCCACGCTCGGCGACGTCAGCTTCTTCGTCAAGGACCTGACGCGACGGACGGGGCGCGAGACCACGGCGGTCACCAGCGTCACCCGGCCGGTGCCGCTGTCCTACGAGTGGGCGGTGACACCGATGCACGAGACGATCGAGGAGCTGCTCACCACCCACCAGTCGCCGGTGTACGTCGTGCACTTCACCCAGGCCTCGGCGCTGGAGCGGGCCCAGGCCCTCACCAGCGTCAACGTCTGCACCCGCGAGGAGAAGGACCGGATCGCCGAGCTGATCGGTGGGTTCCGGTTCAGCCCTGGGTTCGGCAAGACCCTGTCCAGGCTGGTGAAGCACGGCATCGGCGTGCACCACGCGGGCATGCTGCCGAAGTACCGCCGCCTCGTCGAGCAGCTCGCCCAGGCCGGGCTGCTCAAGGTCATCTGCGGCACCGACACCCTCGGGGTCGGCATCAACGTGCCCATCCGGACGGTGGTGTTCACCGGTCTCTCGAAGTACGACGGGCGCCGCCAGCGGATGCTCAAGGCACGCGAGTTCCACCAGATCGCGGGGCGCGCGGGCCGCGCCGGGTTCGACACCGCCGGCACCGTCGTCGTGCAGGCCCCCGAGCACGTGGTCGAGAACGCCCGGCTCGTCAAGAAGGCCGGCGACGATCCCAAGAAGCTGAAACGGGTGCAGCGCAAGAAGGCGCCGGAGGGACAGGTCACCTGGACCGAGGAGGCGTTCGAGCGCATCGTCGCCGCGGAGCCCGAGGCACTGGTGTCGCGGATGCGGGTCAGCCACTCGATGCTGCTCAACGTGATCGCGCGGCCCGGCGACCCCGCCGCCGCGATGCGGCACCTGCTGCGCGACAACCACGAGGACGCGCGCTCGCAGCTGCGGCTGATGCGCCTCGCCGCCGCGCAGCACCGGTCCCTGCTCGCGGCCGACGTGGTCGAGCTCGTCCGGCCGCCCGAGCAGGACGGCCGGAGGGTGCGGCTGGTGGAGGGGCTCCAGCTCAACTTCGCGCTGAACCAGCCGCTGTCGGCGTACGCCCTGGCCGTGTTCGACACCCTCGACCCCGAGGCGCCGACGTACGCCCTCGACGTGGTCTCCGTCGTCGAGGCGACGCTGGAGGACCCGCGGCCGGTGCTGGGCGCGCAGGAGCACCGCGCGCGGGGTGAGGCGATCGGCGAGATGAAGGCCGAGGGGATCGAGTACGACGAGCGGATGGAGCTGCTCGACGAGGTCACCTGGCCCAAGCCGCTGCAGGAGCTGCTCGAGCACACCTACGGGCTCTACCGGTTGCGGCACCCGTGGGTCGGCGAGGACGCGCTCTCGCCCAAGTCGGTCGTGCGCGACATGTACGAGCGGGCGATGACCTTCGGTGAGTACGTCGCGTTCTACGGCCTGACCCGCAGCGAGGGGCTGGTGCTGCGCTACCTCGGCGACGCCTACCGGGCGCTGCGGCAGACGGTGCCCGACAGCGTGCGCACCGACGAGCTCGACGACCTCCAGGCGTGGCTGGGCGCCGTGGTGCGCCAGACCGACTCGAGCCTGCTCGACGAGTGGGAGCGGCTCAGCGACCCCGACCGGCTCGCCGGTCCCGTCGACCCCGACATCCTGCCGCCCGTCCCGGAGCGGATCACGGCCAACGAGCGCGCGTTCACGGTGCTGCTCCGCAACGCGATGTTCCGTCGGGTGGAGCTCGCGGCCTACCGGCGGTGGGAGCAGCTCGGCGAGCTTGAGGCCGAGGCGGGCTCGAGCCTGAACGGCGCGGACTGGCGCGAGGCGATCGAGGACTACTTCGAGGAGCACGACAGCATCGACACCGGCCAGGACGCTCGCAGCCCCCGCATGCTGCTGGTGGAGAAGGGCGAGCGGACCTGGGAGGTCCAGCAGATCATCGGCGACCCGGCCGGCGACCACGACTGGCGGATCACCGCCACCGTCGACCTCGCGGCCTCCGACGACGAGGGCGAGCTGGTCCTCGACGTCACCGGTTTCCTCCGCCTCGGGGGGTGAGGTCCTAGGGTCGGTGACATGACCGTGACCCCCGACGACGTCGCGCGGGCGGCGACCGTCGTACCCCTCATCGCGCGGCCGACCGCCATGGAGCGCTCCGCACGGCTCTCCCAGCGCCACGGCGCGGACGTGCTCCTCAAGCGCGAGGACCAGCAGGTGGGGCGCTCCTACAAGGTGCGCGGCGCGTTCAACCTGATGGCCTCTTTGACCCCGGACGAGCTGGCCCGCGGCGTCGTGTGCGCCAGCGCCGGCAACCACGCGCAGGGCCTCGCGCTCAGCTGCGCGCGACTCGAGACCGTCGGCCACATCTTCCTGCCCACGAACACGCCAAGGCAGAAGCGTGACCGCATCCGCGAGCTGGGCGGGCCCCGCGTGCAGATGACCATGGAGGGCCGGACGTACGACGAGGCCGCTGCGGCCGCGATGATGTTCGCCGCCACCAACGGCAGCACCTACGTGCATCCCTTCGACGACGAGCGGACCATCGCCGGCCAGGGCACGGTCGCCGTCGGCATGGTCCGGGACGCCGATCGTCCGCTCGACATCGTGGTCGTCCCGGTCGGCGGCGGGGGACTGCTCGCCGGGATGGCCGTCTGGCTGCGCGAGACGTGGCCCTCGATCCGCATCGTGGGGGTGGAGCCGTCGGGAGCGGCGAGCATGACGGCCGCACTCGCCGCCGGCCGTCCGGTGCCGGTCGCCGACCTCGACACCTTCGTGGACGGCGCCTCGGTCGGCACCGTCGGTGCGCTGACCTTCCCGCTGGTCCGGGACCTCGTGGACGAGGTCGTCACGGTCGAGCCCGGCGCCATCTGCACCGAGATGCTCGCGCTCTACCAGAGCGACGGCATCATCGCCGAGCCCGCCGGCGCGATGGCCTCGGCGGCGCTCGACCACATCGACCTCGAGCCGGGCTCCCGGGTGGGCGGCATCGTCTCCGGCGGCAACAACGACGTCAGCCGCTACGCCGACGTGATCGAGCGGTCACTGGTGCACGAAGGGTTGCGCCACTACTTCCTGGTCGGGTTCCCGCAGGAGCCCGGCGCCCTCCGGGGCTTCCTCGACCACGTGCTGGCCGACGGCGAGGACATCGTGGTCTTCGAGTACGTCAAGAAGTCCAACCGCGAGACCGGGCCGGCGCTGATCGGCATCGACCTCGACTCGGCGGCCGGGCTGCCCGCGCTGATGGAGCGGATGCTGGCGAGCAACCTGACCATCGAGAAGGTGGCGTCCGGGTCGCCGCTCTTCGAGTTCGTCACCTGACTCCGGGCGATCAGGGCGGGACGGGCCTTGGCTGGGGACGTCAGACGAAGGCGGCCTCGCCCGTGATCGCGCGCCCCACGATGAGCGTGTTGACCTCGCGGGTGCCCTCGTAGGAGTAGATCGCCTCCGCGTCGGCGACGAAGCGGCCGACGTGGTGCTCGAGCAGGATGCCGTTGCCGCCGAGCACCTCGCGCGCCCAGCCGACGGCCTCGCGCATCCGCACGGTGGCGTGCGCCTTGCACAGCGACGCGTGCTCGTCCTTGAGCAGCCCGGCGTCCTGCAGCTGCGAGGCCCGCGCGTTCATCGCGGTGGAGGCCGTCACGTTGCTGAGCATCTTGACGAGCAGGTCCTGCACCATCTGGAAGGACGCGATGGGCCGACCGAACTGCTCACGCGCCTTGGTGTAGCGCAGCGCGTGCTCGAAGGCCCCGCGCGCACACCCGGCGGCCTGCCACGCGACGCTCATCCTGGTCACCCGGAGCACGTCGGCGGTCGAGCGGAAGCTGTCCGCCTTCTGCAGGCGGTTGGCCTCGGGGACGCGTACGTCGCTCAGGTGGATCTCGGCGTTCTGCACGACCCGCAGGGCGATCTTGTCCTCCTGCTTGTCGAAGGTCATCCCGGCCGTGTCCTTCTCGACCACGAACCCCTTGACCTGGTCGTCGTCCTCGTCGCGGGCCCAGATGATCACGAGGTCCGCGAACGCGGCGTTGCCGATCCACTTCTTCTCGCCGTTGAGGAGCCAGTCGTCGCCGTCCCGGCGCGCGGTGGTGGACAGGCCCTGGGAGATGTCGGAGCCGTGCTCGGGCTCGGTGAGGCCGAAGGCGCCGATCAGCTCCATGCGCGCCATCGCGGGCAGCCACCGCTCCCGCTGCTCGTCGGAGCCGCAGAGGTCGATCGAGCCCATCGCCAGGCCGCCGTGGACCCCCATGAACGTCGCCATCGAGGGGTCGACGCGGCCGAGCTCCATCGCGACCATGCCGTCCACGAGGGCGCCGCGGTTGGGGCAGCCCGGCCCGTCGAACGCCAGGCCGGCGATCCCGAGCTTCGCCATCCCCGGCAGCAGGTCGTGGGGAAACTCCGCCCGTGTCCAGTGGTCGTTGATGACCGGCTCGACCTCGCGGGTCATGAAGGCCCGGACACTGCTGAGCAGCTCCCGGTCCTTCTCCTCGAGCAGGAGCTCGAAGCCCAGGAAGTCGGAGAAGGGGGAGTCCTCGAGACCCAGTTCGTCCAGCTCGCTCATGGGCTGCTCTCCTCGTCGGGTCGGTGTTCGTCCAGAGCGTCCTCGTCGAGGAACGCGTCGATCACGGGAGCCAGCTCGTCCGCCTCGGTCAGGATGCCGAGATGCCCACCGTGGTAGACGTGCAGCCGGGCCCGGGGGATCAGGCGGGCCTGCATCCGGGGGTTGGCGACGGGGATGATCGGGTCGTCGTCCCCGCCCATCACCAACGTCGGTTGGCGGATCAGCCCCAGGAACGGGAGGCTGCTCCAGCCCGCCATGGCGGCCAGCTGGTAGTAGTAGCCGCGCTTGGGGCCCGCGCGCGTGGCGCCGTGGAGCAGGGCGGCGCCCTGTCCCGGGTTGCTGCGCATCGAGCCGCCATAGATCTCCGGGGCGACCTTCGCGGCGTAGTCGGGGTCGCGATGCCGGCGCGGCGTCGACATGATCCGCAGCACCCGGGGATGGGCGGGGACCATCAGGACGCCGGTGCCGGTGGCCACCAGGACCAACCGGCGTACGCGCCGGCGGGACTGGACCGCGAGCTGCTGCGCCAGCCCGCCACCCCACGACAGCCCGAAGACGTCGAACTCGCGGTGGCCGAGGCGGGTCATCAGGGCCGCGACCCAGGAGGCCAGCCCCGCGATCGGGTAGGGAAACGGTGGCAGCTGGCTGCCGCCGATGCCGGGCACGTCGAAGCGCACGACGCCGCGCTGCGGGTCGAGGTGGTCGACCAGCGGCTGCAGGGCCTCGAGGCTGACGCCGATGCCGTTGCACAGCAGGATCGGCGGCTCGTGCAGGAGGCGCCCGACGCCGGGGCGCACCGAGACCCGCGCGGTGATGCCGCGCACCGTCACGTTGCGGACCCGGTCCGGAGCAGCTGCCTCACTCATCGGGGCCGGCTGCTCAGCGGTCGTGGACATAGGTGCCCGGCGCGTCGCACACCGGCGCGTGCGCGGCGTTCCCGAGCTTGCGCGGACGGTTGCGCTCCGCGCCGGCGTGGGCTGCCAGCCACTCGACGTAGTCGTCCCACCAGCTGCCCTTGACCTTGCTCGCGCCCGTCAGCCAGTCGTAGGCCTCGGGGGGATTCTCCGTCCGGGTCTGGAAGCTCGCCTTGGGGTTGCCGGGCGGGTTGACCATCGCCGCGATGTGCCCGCTGGTGGAGAGCACGAACTTCGTCTCGCCCCCGAAGAGCTGCGTCGTCTGGTAGCACGACTCCCACTTGCAGAGGTGGTCCGCGATCCCGGCCACCACGTAGGTGTCCCGGTCGATCTTGGAGAGATCGACCCTGCTGCCCAGGATCTCGGCCGCACCGGGCTCGACCAGGGCGTTGCGGATGGCGAGGTCCATGAAGTCGCGGTGCATCCCGGCCGACATCCGCACCGGGTCGGCGTTCCAGTAGAGGATGTCGAAGGCCTTGGGCGCGTGGCCCATCAGGTAGTTGTTGACCCAGTAGTTCCAGATCAGGTCGTTGGGCCTCAGCCACGCGAAGATCTCCGCCAGGGAGCGACCGTCGAGGTAGCCCTTCTCCTGGGAGGCCCGGGTGGAGGCCGCCGCCGACTTGTGCGACAGCAGGGCGCTGGTCACGCCGGCCTGCTCCTGGTCGAGCACGGTGACCATCAGGCTGAACGACGCCACCCGGTCGAGCTCGCCGATCTCGGCGAGGTGGGCCATCAGCATCGAGGCGATCATCCCGCCGGAGCAGATGCCCAGCACGGAGGTCTTGTCCTGCCGCGAGATCGACTCGCAGGCGGCCATCGCGTCGAGGATCGCCTGGCCGTAGGTGTCGAGGTCCCACGCGGCGTGCCGGGCGTCGGGGTTGCGCCAGGAGATGCAGTAGACCTGCTGCCCGCCGCGGACCAGGTGCTCGATCATCGAGCGGTTCTCGGCGAGGTCGACGACGTAGTACTTGTTGATGGTCGGCGGGACGATCAGCAGCGGCACCTCGTGGACCTTGGGCGTCTGCGGGGTGTACTGGATCAGCTCGAAGACGTCGGTGCGGAGCACCACCGCCCCGGGGGTGATCGCGATGTCGGCGCCGACCTCGAAGGCGTCGGCCTCGACCATCGAGGGCACGCGGGGCGGGGTGGCGAAGTCGCGGACCAGGCGGCGTCCGCCCTCGACCAGGTTGCCGCCGCCGGTGTCGATGGTGCGCTTGATGACCTTGGGGTTCAGGAACGGGTTGTTGGTCGGCGCGGAGGCCTCGACGAGGTTGTCGACGATGAAGCTCATCCGCTGGTCGTCGCCCCACTCGAGCCCGGCGTCGGCCACCAGGCCACGCGCGGCCTGGCCGACGGCCAGGTAGCTCTGCAGGGTGCGGCGGAACAGCGGGTTGCGCGCCCACGCCTCCTCGCTGAACCGGCGGTCCTTCTCGTGCGGTGCCAGGTCCGAGCGGCCGACGCCCACCTTGGCGAGCTCGGCGACCAGCCCGGCCCCACGGCGTACGACGCGGTGGGGCCGGCGGGCCAGGTTGGCGGTGAACCGGAGCCCGGACATGCCGGGGATGAAGCGGCGCAACGGGCCGCGGCTCGCGTCGAACAGCAGCATGTCGAGCGGCGTGGACAGCTCGCGGGAAGCCTGGTCTTCGCTGTCGCCCTCAGTGTCCCGGTCGGCCTCGGGCGCCTCCGCCTTGGTCGCGGCGCTCACTGGTCGTCGCCCCCCGGTGCGCTGACCTCGCGGCGCAGGATCTTGCCGGTGGGGCCCTTGGGGAGCTCGTCGACGATCCAGACGGCGCGGGGGTACTTGTAGGCGGCGAGCCGCTCCTTGGCGAACGCCTGCAGCTCCTCACCGTCGACGTCGTGCCCGTCCTTGAGCGCGACGGCAGCGCCGACCTCCTCGCCCAGGTTGTCGTCCTTGATGCCGATGACCGCGACCTCGGCGACCGCCTCGTGCTCGTAGAGGGCTTCCTCGACCTCGCGCGGGTAGACGTTGTAGCCGCCGCGGATGATGAGGTCCTTCTTGCGGTCGACGATGAAGAAGTAGCCGTCCTCGTCCACCTTGGCCATGTCGCCGGAGAAGAACCAGTCGTCCTGGATCGCCTCGGCCGTCTCGTCGTCCTTGCCCCAGTAGCCCTTCATGATGTTCTCGCCCTTGATGGCGATCTCGCCGACCTCGCCCTGGTCGACGTCCTTGTGGTCGTCGTCGACGAGCTTCATCTCGACGCCGCGCACCGGCGTGCCGATCGAGCCGGGCTTGCGCTCCTGGCCGGGCTGGTTGAACGATGCCACCGGTGAGGTCTCGGAGAGCCCGTAGCCCTCGAGCACGATGCAGTCGAACACCTTCTCGAAGTTCTTCATCACCTCGACCGGCATCGCCGAGCCGCCGGAGATGCAGGTGCGCAGGCTGGACATGTCGGCGTCGTCGGCTCCTTCGGCGTTCAGCATCCCGGCGTACATCGTCGGGACGCCCTCGAAGACCGTGACCTTGTCGCGCGCGACGACCTCGAGCGCCTTGGCGGCGTCGAAGCGGGGGATCAGGGTCAGGCACGAGCCCTTCAGCACCGAGGCGTTGAGCCCGCAGGTGAGGCCGAAGACGTGGAAGAGCGGGAGGCAGCCCATCACGACGTCCTCCTCGGTGAGCTCCACGAGGGTCTCGGCGCTGGTGGCGGCGTTGGTGATCATGTTGTGGTGGGTCAGCTCGGCGCCCTTGGGCTGGCCGGTGGTTCCCGAGGTGTAGAGGAGGACGACGTTGTCGTCGTCCTCGCGGCTGACCACCTCGGTGTCGGGCTCGTGCTGCGAGAGGACCTCGACGAAGTCGGTGCCGACCTCGACGCACTCGATGCCGACCTCCTTGGCGCCCTTGCCGGCCTCCTCGGCCATGTCCTTCCAGGCGAAGACGATCGAGGCGCCCGAGTCCTCGAGGTAGTACTTCACCTCGCGTCCCTTGAGCAGCGGGTTCATGGGCACCACCACGGCCCCGATCGAGACGGCGCCGTAGAACAGCACCGGGAAGTGGGGGACGTTGGGCAGCACGAGGCCCACCCGGTCGCCGGGACCGACACCCTTGTCCTTGAGCAGCGCCGCCACCCGGGCCGCGCCGTCCTGCAGCTCTGCGTAGGACACCACCAGGTCGTCGAGCTTGATGGCAGGACGATCCGGGTGCTCCTCGGCAGTGTTGGTCAGGTTGTCGGCCAGGTTGGTCACGAGCGCCTCCAGGGCAGGGGTCGTTGAACGCGAATGCGTGTCTCTCCACTACCCACTGTGGCGCGCGCCACACTTCTGCTCAACCCCGGCAGCCTTCCTCACGCGTGGTGCAGCGAGCGTCACCCGCCGATTCGTGGGTGCGGGCCGCGCCGCCGTAGAGTCGTCGCCCGTGGCACTCACCATCGGAATCGTCGGTCTCCCCAACGCGGGCAAGTCGACCCTGTTCAACGCGCTGACCAAGAACAACGTGCTGGCGGCGAACTACCCGTTCGCCACGATCGAGCCCAACGTGGGCGTGGTCGCCGTGCCCGACGGGCGCCTCGGCAAGCTCGCCGAGATCTTCGGCTCCGCCAAGCAGCTGCCCGCCACCGTCGAGTTCGTGGACATCGCCGGCATCGTCAAGGGCGCCTCCGAGGGGGAGGGGCTGGGCAACAAGTTCCTGTCCCACATCCGCGAGGCCGCCGCGATCTGCCAGGTCACCCGCGTCTTCCGCGACGAGGACGTCACGCACGTCGACGGCGAGGTGAACCCCGAGTCGGACATCTCCACGATCCAGACCGAGATGATCCTGGCCGACCTCCAGACCGTGGACAAGGCGATCCCGCGCCTGGAGAAGGAGGCGCGGGCCAACAAGGCGCTGAACGCCAACCTCGAGGCGGCGCGTGAGGCCAAGGAGCTCCTCGAGTCCGGGACCCCGATCATCTCGAGCAAGATCGACCGGGACCTGGTGCGCGAGCTGTCCCTGCTGACCGCCAAGCCCTACATCTACGTCTTCAACTGCGACGCCGACGAGCTCGGTGACGACGACCTGAAGCAGAAGATGCGCAACATCATCGCGCCGGCCGAGGCGATCTTCCTCGACGCGAAGTTCGAGTCCGAGCTGGTCGAGCTCGGCGACGACGACGAGGCCCGCGAGATGCTCGCCGAGATGGGCGTCGACGAGCCCGGTCTCGACGTCCTCGCCCGCGTCGGCTTCGACACCCTCGGCCTGCAGACCTACCTCACCGCCGGGCCCAAGGAGTCACGCGCCTGGACGATCAAGAAGGGCGCCACCGCCCCGGAGGCCGCGGGCGTCATCCACACCGACTTCCAGAAGGGCTTCATCAAGGCCGAGATCGTGTCGTACGACGACCTCGTCGCCGCCGGCTCGATGAACGCCGCCAAGTCGGCCGGCAAGGTCCGCATGGAGGGCAAGGACTACGTCATGACCGACGGGGACGTCGTGGAGTTCCGCTTCAACGTGTGACGCGGGCCAGTGAGAGCACCGTTCACTGCCCGTTCATGCGGCTGTCGCCACGGGGGCCCCGGTCGCTGAGAGGGTCCTAGCCACCTGGCCCTTCGCATCCTCGAGGTTACTCATGCTCCTGCGTGCTACTCGCGCCGTCCTGGTCGCCGCTCTCCTAGCCCTCAGCCTCGCCCCGCTCGCCCCTGCTACCGCCTCGGATCGCAGTCCCGGTCGCCACACCAAGCACCACTCCGACGCCTTCACCTACGCCGTCTACGGCGACGCGCCGTACGGCACGACGCCCACGGACACCGCCGAGACTGACGCGACCCCAGGTTTCATCCGGGCAGTGAACAGCGACCGGTCCGTCTCCACGGTGCTGCACGTCGGTGACATCCACTCCGGAAGCCAGAACTGCACCCAGGCCTACGACCAGCAGGTAGCCGACCTGTGGGCCGGCTTCGCCGACCCCTTGGTCTACACGCCCGGAGACAACGAGTGGACCGACTGCCACAAGAAGAAGGAGGGCGGGGGCACCTACAACGCCGCCACCGGGCAGATCGACTACGCCAAGGACGCCCAGGGCAACCTGGTGAACTACGCGGGTGGCAACCCGGTCGACAACCTCGCACTCGTGCGGTCGGTCTTCTTCCCGAGACCTGGCGGCACCCTGGGGAGCGGGCGACTGCGCGTGCTCTCCCAGGCGCAGGTCGACAACCACGCTCACCCCACCGACGGGCAGTACGTCGAGAACGTGATGTGGCAGCGCCAGGGTGTCCTGTTCGCCACCGTGAACGTGCCCGGTGGGTCCAACAACGACGCCGACCCCTGGTACGGCGCGCCCGATGCGTCGCCGCAGCAGATCGCCGAGGCGGCCAACCGCACGGGGGCTGCACTGCGCTGGCTCGACCGGGCCTTCAGCGTCGCGGCCAAGGTCCACGCACGCAGTGTCGTGGTCACGACCCAGGCCGACATGTGGGACCTCGATGGCAAGGACGCCGGTCATCTGGCCGACTACGAGCCCCTCGTGAGCAGCCTGGCCACCCACACGAAGGGCTATGGCAAGCCCGTGCTGCTGCTCAACGGCGACTCACACGTGTACCGCTCGGACAACCCGCTCCAGAAGTCGGTGTCGTGCGTCGGTGACGAGGGAGTCTGCTCCTACGACGACTGGCAGAGCCACCCGCACTACGACGTCCCGAACTTCCACCGGATCGTCGTCCACGGAAGCACCATCCCGTTGGAGTACCTGCGGCTTCGGGTGGGCACGAAGCACAGGGCGACGACACCCACGTCGTTCGGGCCGTTCTCCTGGGAGCGCGTCACCGAATGACCCCGAACCGCTGCTCGGAGGCACGGCTGGTCAGGTAGCTGACAGGTTGTGTCTGCGAGCGTGCCGGGCGTGACTGACGCCTCCACCGCACCTCGGGCCCTCGTCCTGCGGCTGGTCACCTCCAGCGCCTTGATGCTGTTGTTGGAACTGGTGTTGATCCGCTGGCTGGGTGCCAACGTCGTACACCTGAGCTACTTCTCCAACTTCGTGCTACTCGGATCCTTCCTGGGCATCGGGCTCGGGTTCCTGGTCAGCCGCAAACCGTGGTCGGTGGTCCCGGTAGCGATGCCACTGCTGGCGGCTGCTGGTCGCCGCCGTACTCGTCTTCCCGGTCACGATCCAGCGACAGGGCAGTGACGTCATCTACTTCACGGCGATGAAGGTGGCGGGTCCACCGGCCTGGTTGGCGCTGCCCGTGATCTTCCTCCTGGTGGCGGTGATCCTGGCGGGACCGGCGGAGATGGTGGGCCGGTGCTTCGGCGGGCTGGAGCCTCTGACCGCCTACCGCTACGACTTGATCGGGTCCCTGCTCGGCATCGGGGTCTTTACGCTGATGTCCTTCCTGCGTGCACCGTCCGTCGTGTGGGGGCTGGTGGCATCCCTGGTGTTCCTGGCGCTCGCGACCGGTGTGCGCATGCGTGTGGTGTACGCCGTGAGCGCGGTCGTGGTCGTCGGGATGCTGCTGAGCGAGACCCTGACCGCGGGGGTCAGCTGGTCGCCGTACTACAAGGTGCAGACCCACCACTCCAACTCCGGCCCCGGGGCCCTGTCCATCTGGGTCAACGGGGTGCCTCACCAGACGATGGCCAAGGCCTCGTGGCGCCTGTTGCACGCGCCGGAGCAGTACGGCACGCCGTACAAGAGGCTGCCGAAGGACACCCTCGACAACGTGCTCGTCGTCGGCGCCGGCTCCGGGTCCGACGTCGCCATCGCCCTACGCAAGGGTGCGAAGCACGTCGACGCGGTCGAGATCGACCCCCGCATCCTGCAGCTGGGCAAGCAGCGCAACCCCGACCATGCCTACCAGGACGCCCGGGTCACCACCCACACCAACGACGGACGCGCGTTCCTGCAGTCGACGCACACCAAGTACGACCTCATCCTGTTCGCCCTGCCCGACTCGTTGGCGCTGGTCAACGGCGCCTCGCAGATCCGGCTGGAGAGCTTCCTGTTCACCCAGCAGGCGCTGGAATCGGTGCGCGCCCACCTCAGACCAGATGGCGGGTTCGCGATGTACAACTACTACCGCGAGAACTGGCTCATCGACCGGCTGGCAGGCACTGCGGCCACGGTGTTCGGGCACACGCCGTGCGTGGACAACTTCACCTCCCACCAGGCGGTGGTGGCGGTGGCCCTGCACGAGTCGAACCAGGTGTGCGGCGCGGCCTACACACCGAGCACGAAGGTGATTGCGCCTGCTACCGACAACGCGCCGTTCCTCTACTTCAAGGGTGGGATGATCCCGTGGCTCTACGTGTGGACCCTGCTCGGTGTCGTGCTCGTCTCGCTGCTGCTCGTGCGCACCGTGGGCGGCCCGTTCAGGGAGATGAGGCCGTACGCCGATCTCTTCTTCATGGGGGCTGCGTTTCTGCTCCTGGAGACGAAGAACGTGGCCAGCTTCGCCCTCATGTTCGGGACCACCTGGTTCGTGAACGCACTCGTCTTCACAGGGGTCCTGGTGATCGTCCTGGCTGCCGTGGAGACCACCCGAAGATTCAGGACGCCGCCGCTCCCAGTGGTCTTCGCCGGCATCGCGGCCTCACTCGCCCTGTCCTGGGTCATCCAACCCGGCGTGCTGCTGGGGCTGTCGTTCTGGCCACGGTCTGCTCAGCGCCAGCGTCCTGGGGTTCCTGCCGATCTACCTGGCGAACGTCGCGTTCGCCAAGAGGTTCTCCGTCACCAACGACTCCCAGTCGGCGTTCGGGGTGAACCTGCTCGGCTCGATCGTGGGCGGGTGCCTGGAGTACGCGGCGCTGCTCACCGGGTACGACAACCTGCTGATCCTCGCCGGGTTGCTCTACCTCGCCGCCTTCGTGCTGACCCCACGTGCCGGTCGGACGCTCAGCCCGGCCTGACCAGAGAGTTCAGAGGGTCGTCGCGTCGGCCCGTCGTACGACGGTGGCGCGGTCAGCCTGTCCGTCACCGTCAGGCACCGGCGGGCCCCAGTGGGGCCCTGGTGCGGTCAGGTGCCGGTCATGTGAAGCCACCTACGTTCAGGGCATGATCGCAATCCTGACGCCGCTGCTCTACGCCCTCGGTCCGCTGGCCGTCTTCCTGGTGATGGCGGTCGTGTTCACCGAGACGGGGCTGCTGCTCGGCTTCTTCCTGCCGGGGGACTCGCTGCTGTTCCTCGCGGGTGCTTTGATCGCCTCCCACGTCATCGCGCTGCCCTTGTGGGTGCTTGCGGCTGGTGTCTTCGTGGCGGCAGTGGCGGGTGACCAGCTGGGCTACGTGATCGGGCGCCGCTACGGCCCCAGGGTGTTCTCCCGACCGGACTCGCGGTTCTTCCGCCACGAGAACGCTGAGCGTGCCCAGGCGTTCTTCGCCAGGCGCGGAGCCCTGGCCGTCGTCCTGGGGCGGTTCGTGCCGGTGGTCCGCACCTTCGTCCCGGTCGTGGCCGGTGTCGGCAAGATGCCGCACCGCTCCTTCACCGCGCTCAACGTGGTGGGCGCGCTGATCTGGGCCGTCGGGATCGTGACGGTCGGCTTCTTCTTCGGCGGGATCCCCTTCGTGGCGGCCCACATCGAGCTCATCACGATCGCGATCGCGGGCGTCTCGCTCATCCCTGCGACCTTCGAAGTGCTGCGGCGGCGTCAGGGACGCAATGCGCCCGACCGTGCCGATGGCCACGAGGCGGATGGGGCCCCGCGTCTGGCGGCCTCACGGTAGATCCGGTCGTGTCGGCCGAGGCTGTTCGACCAGGTCATCTCGGTCCCGATGGTGCGGTTGTGCTCAGAGATCTCCCGCCGCAGGTATCCGTCATCGACGAGTCGTCGGAGCGCCCTCACCATGTCCGCGTCGGTGTCGCACAGAAGCCCCTCGATCCCGGACCGGATGAACTCCGTCAGACCGCTCCCGGCATAGCCCACGACGGGTAGCCCCGAGCACCGGGCCTCCAGCGCGGCCAGACCGAACGACTCCCGGATCGCCGGGGCGACGTAGATGTCCGCGAGGCGCAGGAGATCCACCACCTCACCTGCCTCCACCCGACCGGTCAGGGTCACCGCCGCAGCCAGGTTCGAACGGGTGAGCTCACGCTGGACGCTGCCGAGCAGCGGGCCGTCTCCCACGATCGTCAGGTGCAGCGGAACCTCGAGCCGCTCCTGTAGCTGCTCGAACATCTTCAGCAGCTGCAGCGGGCGCTTGCGCCGAGCCAGGCGCATCGTGCTGATCAGCTGGACCGACCCGTCAGGACGTGCGGCCGGCGAGCACGTCCTTGGCACGGTGTCCACTGCGTTCGGCAGAACCGAGACCCGCGCCCTGCCAGGAAGCTGCGCCGTGAGGTGGGTCGCGGCCGCTCGACTGACAGCGGTCCACTCGACCGGGGCCCCGCGGAGCCCAGCCGCCCCGGCTGCGAGTGCGGGAAGGGGGCCCATGCCGTTCCACATGGAGTGCACCGTCACCACGGTCGGCACGCCGCTGCGGGCGGCGATGGCCGCCAAGGGTGCGGAGAACGGTGCGACCACCGAGACGTGTGCGTGCACCACGTCGAAGGGGCCGAAGTCGAAGGCCGCACCCTCCAGGAACGATCGTGCCCGGATCACGCGCACTGACCGCGGGTCGTCCTCGCCGAGCCCAGGTGTGGAGGTGAGCACGGCGACGTCGTCACCGCGCTCGTGCTGCCGCCGAGCCAGTCCGTCCACATGTGTCTCGATGCCGCCCAGGACAGGAAGGTAGTGGTCGGTGAGGTGCAGGATCCTCACGCGGACGTACCCAGGGCAGGCTGGGAGGGGCGCTGCAACCACGCCCACCCGCCGAGCAGGAGGCCGCCCACTGGGACTTCCATGGCGATCAGGAAGAAGCGGTAGACGAGTACGCCCGCAACCACTTCGACCGGGTCCAGGCCGTTGGTGACGAGCCAGGCGATGGTTCCGATCTCGGCGAACCCTGCCCCGCCGGGGGTGAACGGGACCAGGCTGCTGAGACGTTCGATCGCAGCTGCCATCAGAACGATCGTCACCGGCACCTGGAGTCCGACGGCCTTGAGGCTGAAGTCCAGCAGGGCCACCTGGGCGGACACGTAGACGAGGCTGGCCGGTACCAGACGCCTCCAGTGGTCGAGAAGGAGGCGGTGGGTGCTCAGCAGTGTCTGCCTCAGCGGTGTGAGCCAGTGTCGACGACCTGACGTGATCACGACCGCCTGGAGGAGCACCAGGAGCAGCAGGACCGCCGTGCAGGTCCACGCGATCACCCAGAGAGCGGCGGGAACGTGCCCTGCCACCAGCACGAGGGAGATGACGGCCACGGCGGGCAGGATCAGCTTGGTGGCCACGTCGAGGGCATTGGTGAGGACGCAGAAGGTGGCGAACGCGCGGTTGGAGTGCCCCCAGTTCCGCACCATGCGCCAGTTCAGCCCGGTGGCGACAGCACCGCCGAAGGGGATGACGTTGGCTACTGCGCTGCCACTGAGGTTCAGCAGCAGGCTCCGTCGTACGCCGAGACCGGGCAGCGCCGCCGACAACACAGTGGCGTACACCGCGAGCCCGGCCAGCCAGATCAGACCGAGCGTGGCGACCTGGCGCACCTGAAGGCCGTACAGCACCGCGGTCACGTCGGTCCACCTGGCGCCCGCCACACCGTGGGCAGCAGTCCACAGGCCGCCGCCCACCAGAGTCGCCACCAGCGCCGACTTCCAGGCCCAACCGCTCCAGGAACGCGCTCGACCGGGCTGCTCCGCCGCACGGGCATGGCGCTGCCGCGTGAGGGTCTCCATGTCCGTGGCGGTGATGTCGTGCTCCTCGGGTCGATGAATCGAGGATCGCGCGAACCGCCTGCCGAGAACCTGACCAGGACCGCCCCTGACTGGGAGGGGTTCCCGCGCCCGGCGATCAGAGACCGAACGCACCACGCATGTCCGGCGCGGTAGCGCCACGCCTCAGCGGTTCGACACCCAACACCTGGGCGAGGAACCGTGTGATCGAGTAGTGGGTGAGCGGCGCGCTCACCACAGCATGAGAGACGCGCGGGGTCAGCACCGACGTGAGAACCCAGTTGTCGGAGTGCTTGTCATCCTCGTCGGCAGTGACGACGACGACCAGCCGCCCGCTGGTGAAGTCTGTGCTCTTCATGACCGGCGCCAACTCATGCTCGAGCCACGAGTCGGCGAGGGTGAGCGAGCCGTCGTGCGCGTCATGGCCCAGGTCAGGGATGAGGAATCCGACGTTCGGCAATGCGTTGTCGACTGCGTCGCCGATGAACCGGGACAGATCCCGGTCCTGGTCCAGGCAGGTGCTGCGATGAGCGGTGAAGTACGTCCAGGGGTTGTGCCGAACGGCGTACGTCGAACGACGGACACTCGGGTCTGGGAAGTCGTCGAGGAAGCAGTTCTCAGGCATCGACTCCGCGTAGGTGCCCGCGGACTTGCCAGCGTCGATCGCCTGGTCGAAGACGGAGAGCGCGGACCCGATGTCATCGGTGTGCGCGGCCGGAGGGCGGTCGTCGTGGATGTCGAAGGTGGTTCCAGCCGTCATGCCGAGGTAGTTGGGCAGGCTGGGGTGGGACAGGGCAGTCCAGTGGGTGGCGTAGCCGTACTGGGACGACACCCGGGCGAGGAAGGGCATGTCCCGCCTCATCTGGGGAAAGGAATGGTTCTCCTCGACCACGACGAGCACCTTCTGCACCGCTGCGGCGAACGGCTCGACAGGGGACGGTGACAAGCGGTGCGGGTGACGTGGCGACGGCGTGGACGTGGTGCTCTCCGACGAGGGAGTGGTGCCGGCCGAGGACGCCTGCGCTGTCGGCACGTCCTCGGTGGTGGCGCAGCCCGCCAGGCTCGCCAGCACGGCCGTTCCCGCGATGGCGGTGGCCAGGAGGCGTCGTCGTGCCGTCACGGTCGTTCCCTCCCTCGTCCACGCAGTAGGAACGAGCATTGCGCGACCGGCCTGACGGCCACCTGACTGTCGACGGTCATCCGCTTCCACGTCTGAGCCGTGTTCCGTCATACGAATCGGTGGCTCTAGCCACCACAACGCATGACGCAAGCGCTCAGCCCTTCCAGGATCCTCGAGACCAGAGCCCTCCGCATGGGTCACCACCCTCTCACCGGGCCGGGCGTCCTGCTCCCGGTCGGGAGTCCTCGTAGACTGGGCAGTCGCCCGAGCCTTCGCCGGGCGCGACCTCGACGATGCAGGACCACGTGACCTCCCCGCGCACCGACTCCACCGACTCCACCGACGCCACCGGCCCGGCCGACGCCAGGCAGGCGGACGAGGTGACCCGCGAGGCGCGCCGCCGGCGCACCTTCGCGGTCATCAGCCACCCCGACGCCGGCAAGTCGACGCTGACCGAGGCGCTGGCCCTGCACGCGCAGGTGATCAGCGAGGCCGGTGCCGTGCACGGCAAGGCCGGGCGCCGCAAGACCGTGTCGGACTGGATGGAGATGGAGCAGGCGAGAGGCATCTCGATCACCTCGGCGGCGCTGCAGTTCGCCTACGACGACCAGGTGATCAACCTCGTCGACACCCCCGGCCACTCCGACTTCTCCGAGGACACCTACCGGGTGCTCTCGGCCGTCGACGCCGCGGTGATGCTGGTCGACGCCGCCAAGGGCCTGGAGCCGCAGACCCTCAAGCTGTTCCGCGTCTGCAAGGCCCGGGGTCTCCCGGTCATCACGGTGATCAACAAGTGGGACCGTCCCGGGCTCGACGCGCTCACCCTGATGGAGGAGATCCAGGAGCAGATCAAGCTGGTGCCGACGCCGCTGACCTGGCCGGTCGGCATCGCCGGCGACTTCCGCGGGGTGCTGGACCGGCGTACGGGGGAGTACGTCGCCTACACCCGCACCGCGGGCGGCGCCACGCGCGCGCCGGAGGAGCGGATGGCACCGGCGGCGGCCGAGGCGCGGGAGGGCGAGCCCTGGGCCGCAGCGGTCGAGGAGGCCGAGCTGCTCTCCGCGGACGGTGCCGACCACGACCAGGACCTGTTCCTCAGTGGCTTCACGACTCCTGTCCTGTTCGCCTCGGCGATCTCGAACTTCGGGGTGGCGGCCCTGCTGGACACCCTGGTCGAGCTGGCCCCGTCCGCCGCGGCGTTCCGCTACGGCAAGGAGGACGCCGACGGCCGGCCGAGCGAGGTCCGTGACGTGGCCGCTCCGTTCAGCGCCTTCGTGTTCAAGGTCCAGGCCGGGATGGACACCAACCACCGGGACCGGGTGGCCTTCGCCCGCGTCTGCTCCGGTGTCTTCGAGCGCGGGATGCTGGCCACCCACGCGCAGACCGGTCGGCCGTTCGCGACGAAGTACGCCCAGGCGATCTTCGGGCGGGAGCGGGCCGTGATCGACACCGCCTACCCCGGCGACATCATCGGGCTGGTCAACGCGCTGGCGCTGAAGATCGGGGACACGATCTACCTCGACGACCCGGTGAGCTTCCCGCCGATCGCGACCTTCGCGCCCGAGCACTTCGCCGTGGCCAGGGCCGCTGACAGCAGCAAGTTCAAGCAGTTCCGCCGCGGCATCGACCAGCTCGACGGTGAAGGGGTGGTGCAGGTCCTGCGCTCGGACCTGCGCGGTCACCAGTCGCCGGTGCTGGCGGCCGTCGGCCCGATGCAGTTCGAGGTCGCCGTCGCCCGGATGGCGAGCGAGTTCGGCGCCCCGATCAAGCTCGAGACGCTGGGGTACACCCAGGCCCGACGGACCGACGCCGCCTCCGCCGAAGAGCTGGGCTCCGTGCGGGGACTCGAGGTGATGTCCCGCAACGACGGCACCCTGCTCGTGCTGGCGCCGGACAAGTGGCGGCTCAGCGTCGTGGAGCGCGACCACCCTGAGCTCACCCTCGAGCCGTTGCTCGCCGGGGACCGCTGAGGCCCTGGTCCCGTCCCTCCCGCCGGCCACCAAAAGAGGTCCAGCTGGGCGTTTTGGTCGTCGATGGGCGTTTCGGGGCGTAGTCTCAATGGACTTAGTGGTTGAAATGCCGGATTTGCTCCGTCTGGACCTCTGCTGAGCCCCACCGGCTGCACAGCAGCAACGCTCTCACCGGGGAGAGCGATCCGTGATCATGAGCAGGGGACCACCAGCGATGCCCACACCGTCCAGTCATGCCGTACGTCGTACCCACGTCCGCGTCGCCTCCGCGACCGCCCTGGGTGCCCTCTTCCTCGCCGGCCCGCTCGCCGCCAGCGCCCAGGCGACCGTGCAGACCCCGCCGCTGGCGAGCGCCCGCAACTTCTCGGTGCTGGCCGGGTCCGAGGTCACGAACATCGGCCCCTCGACGATCGGGCAGGACCTCGGGGTCTCGCCGGGCACCTCGCTGCCCGGCCCCACCGGCGCGAACGCGCTCCTCGTGGGAGGCAGCACGCACTCCGCGGACGCGGTCGCGGCCCAGGCCCAGCTCGACCTCACCGAGGCCTACAACAACGCCGCCAACCAGACGGTGCCGAACGCCCAGGACACCGAGCTGGGCGGCGAGACGCTCAAGGGCGGCATCTACAAGGTCCCGACCACCGCGGACATGGGCCTCAACGGCACCCTGACCCTGGACGGCGAGAACAAGACCGGCACGACCGCCTCGATCTGGGTCTTCCAGGCGGGCCGGGCGCTGACCGTCGGCTCGGGTGCCAACGTCGTGCTGACCCGCGGCGCCAACCCCTGCAACGTCTACTGGCAGGTCAGCACCTCGGCCACGCTCGGCACGGCCAGCAAGATGATCGGGACGGTCATGGCCGACCAGAGCATCGCCATGCAGACCGGCGCGACCCTCCAGGGCCGGGTGCTGGCCCGCATCGCCGCGGTGACCCTGGACCACAACGTGATCACCTCGCCGCTGTGCCGTCCGGTGGGCCTCCCCGGCGGTTCGGGCGGGAACGGCGGCACCGGCGGGACCGGTGGCACCACCGGTGGGACCACCGGCGGCGACCAACGGCGGCACCGGCGCGACCGGCGGGTCCGGTGGGTCCGGCACGACGACCACCACCACCACTGACACGGGCACCGTCGACCAGGTGACCACCACGCCGACCGGGTCCGTCGACACGGGCCAGGCGGCTCCGGTCACCGGCACGCAGGACCTCCGGACGACCGGGTGGGTGCTGGCCGCCGGCTTCGGAGGCCTCGCCCTGTTCGCCGTACGCCGCCGCCGGGTCATGTGACGACGCAGGAACCGACCGCACCCCGCGTCGGCCGGCGCCGGGCCTGGCTGGTCCTCGCCGTCCTCGCGACGGTGGCGGCGCTCGTCCTCGCCGCTGCTGCCGCCGGCCTCCTCGGAGGAGGAGGGCAGCAGCCCGTCACCCGGGCCGCCGCGGCACCCACCGGCTCACCGGCGCCGTCCGCGTCGCCGCCGGCGCCGGTCATCCGTGGTGTGGTGCCGATGACGAGGTCCGCGCCGACCCGGTTGCGCATCCCGGCCATCGGCGTCAGCTCGCGACTGATGGACCTGGGGCTGAAGAAGGACGGGTCGCTGGAGACGCCGCCCGGCCCCTTCCCGGCGGGTTGGTTCACCGGTGCGCCGACCCCCGGCGAGCTCGGTCCCGCGATCATCGTCGGGCACGTCCGCTTCGTCCGGCCCGGGGTCTTCGAGCGCCTGACCGAGCTGCGTCGTGGTGACCGGATCGCAGTCAGCCGCAAGGACGGCACGACGGCCCGGTTCCGGGTCGTCAAGGTCCAGCACTTCGCCAAGTCCGCGTTCCCGACCAAGAAGGTCTACGGCAACATCGACCACCCGGGTCTACGTCTGATCACCTGCGGCGGACTGGACGCCCGCACCAACGAGTTCGAGGAGAACGTGGTGGTCTTCGCCGACCTGCAGGTCAGCGCCGGTCGGTGAGCGGCCGGAACCCTCGCAGGCGCAGGCTGTTCCCGACGACGAACACCGAGGAGAACGCCATCGCCGCGCCGGCCAGCATCGGGTTGAGCAGCCCGGCGGCCGCCAGCGGGATCGCGGCGACGTTGTAGCCGAAGGCCCAGAACAGGTTGCCCCTGATGGTGGCGAGGGTGCGCCGCGACAACCGGATGGCGTCGGCCGCCACGCGCAGGTCGCCGCGGACCAGGGTGAGGTCGCTGGCCTCGATCGCGACGTCGGAGCCGGTGCCCATGGCCAGCCCGAGGTCGGCCTGGGCCAGGGCGGCGGCGTCGTTGACCCCGTCACCGACCATCGCGACCCGCCGTCCCTCGGACTGCAGCCTCTTGATGGTGGCCACCTTGTCCGCCGGCATCACCTCCGCGATGACGTCCTCCGGCGCGATGCCGACCTGCTGGGCGACGGTGTGCGCGACCGCGGCGTGGTCACCGGTGAGCAGGAGTGGTCGCAGCCCCAGCTCACGGAGCCGCGAGACCGCCTCGGCGGAGCCGTCCTTCACGGCGTCGGCGACCACGAGGAGGCCACGGGCCCGGCCGTCCCAGCCGACCACCACGACCGTCTCGCCGCGCGACTGCGCCTCGTCGAGGGAGCGCGTCAGGTCGGGGGAGAGGGGCTGGGCCTGCTCCTCGAGCAGACGCGGGCGACCGACGACGACGGTGCGCCCGTCGACGACCCCCTGAACCCCCAGCCCCTCGATGCTCGCGAACTCATCGATCGGGTGGAGCGTGGACCGCTCCCGGCCCGCACTGACGATCGCGCGGCCGATCGGGTGCTCGGACCCCTCCTCGAGGGAGGCGGCCAGCCGCAGCACCTCGTCGGCGTCCTCGCCCTCGGCGGCCACCACGTCACTGAGCCCCATGTGCCCAGTCGTGACGGTGCCGGTCTTGTCGAGGACGAGGGTGTCCACCGTGCGCGTCCGCTCCAGCACCTCGGGGCCCTTGATCAGGATGCCCAGCTGCGCACCCCGGCCGGTCCCCACCATCAGGGCGGTGGGCGTGGCCAGCCCCAGGGCGCAGGGACAGGCGATGATCAGCACCGACACGGCGGCGGTGAACGCCGGGGTCAGGCCGGCCTCGGCGCCGATCCAGAAGCCCAGGGTCGCCACCGCCAGCCCGATGACCACCGGGACGAAGATCCCGGAGACGCGGTCGGCCAGGCGCTGCACGTCGGCCTTGCCGTTCTGCGCGTCCTCGACGAGCCGGGCCATCTGCGCGAGCTGGGTGTCGGAGCCGACGCGGGTGGCGCGTACGACCAGGCGGCCGCCGGCGTTGACGGTCGCGCCCACCACGGCGTCGCCGATGCCGACCTCCACCGGGACGGACTCACCGGTGAGCATGGACGCGTCGATCGCCGAGCGGCCGTGCTCGACCACGCCGTCGGTGGCGACCTTCTCCCCGGGGCGTACGACGAACCGGTGGCCGACCTCCAGGTCCTCGATCGGAACCCGTGTCTCGACGTCCCCGCGCAGCAGGGCCACGTCGCGGGACCCCAGCTCGAAGAGGGCGCGCAGGGCGGCACCGGCCCGGCGCTTGGACCGGGCCTCGAAGTAGCGGCCCGCCAGGATGAACGTGGTGACCCCGGCCGCCGCCTCGAGGTAGATGTTGCCGGCGCCGTCCGAGCGCTGGACGGTCAGCTCGAACGGGTGGGTCATCCCCGGTGTGCCCGCCGTGCCGAGGAACAGGGCGTAGAGCGACCAGCCGAACGCAGCCAGCGTCCCCATGGAGATCAGCGTGTCCATGGTGGAGCTGCCGTGCCGCAGGTTGGTCCACGCCGCGCGGTGGAACGGCAGCGCCCCCCAGACCACGACGGGGGCGGCCAGGACCAGCGAGAGCCACTGCCAGTAGGTGAACTGCCACGTCGGCACCATCGCCAGCACGACGACCGGCACGGTCAGCACCGTCGAGACGAGCAGTCGCTGCCGCAGCGCCCGCACCGGGTCCTCCGCCGCGGGGGCGGTCTCGCCGGGCGTCGGTCGTGGGGCGGGGAGCCGGGCGCCGTAGCCGGCCGCCTCCACGACGGCGAGCAGGTCGGCGGTGCCGATGGTGTCCTCGTGGCTGACCTGTGCCTTCTCGGTCGCGTAGTTGACGGTCGCGACGACGCCGGGGACCTTGTTCAGCTTGCGCTCGATCCGGTTGGCGCAAGAGGCGCAGGTCATCCCGGTGATCTCGAGGTCGGTCGTCGAGGTCATCGTCCGGCCCCCGCTTCGACCTGGAACTGCGCGGTGCGCACGACACCGTCGTGCTTGAAGTCGAGGTAGAGGTGGTAGGTCCCGGCGCTGGGGACCTCGGCCCCGAACTCGACGCCCGGCCCCGAGGGGGTCGTGCCGTCACCGGGCTCGCCGTCAGGGTGGACGTGCAGGTAGGCGAGGTCGCCGGACCGCAGCGCGACGAGGTGGCCGTAGGCGCCCAGGTAGGGCTGCAGGTCGGTGACCGGTCGGCCGTCCTTCGTGACGCGCAGCTCCAGCATCGAGTGCCGGCCGGCAACGAGGTCACCGGCCAGGTTCACCCGGTAGCCGTCGACGGCGGACACGCGGGTGGCTCCGCTCGACGGCGGGGCGACGACCCGGCCGGGCACCGAGAGGTCGGAGCCGAGGGTCAGTGGGTCGCCTCCGGTGGGCTCGAAGTCGGCGAAGACACGCCACTGTCCCGGGGTGAGGTCGAGCGACGTGGTCCAGGTCCCGTCGGCGGCGAGCGTGGGGTGCACGTGCTGGAAGCCGCCGAAGTCGCGGCGTACGACGATGAGGTGCAGGCGCTTCCCGTGCCGCACGTCGTACGTCGTGACCGGGCCGTCCGGGCCCTCGATGACGAAGCTGACCGTTCGACCGCGGCCCGCCTGCTCGACGGTGTCGCGCAGCGCCAGCGTGTAGCCGCCCGAGGAGACCATCAACCCGCCGGGCACGTCGGCTGCCTCTCCGCTCTTGGCCCCGGCGTGGGACGCGTCGTGGGAGGAGGCGTGGTCGGCAGCGTGGTCGGCGGAGTGTCCCGACGCGCGCGCCTCGGCCGGCGCGTCGAAGGGGCCCACCTGGGTCCCGACCACCAGGGCGAGCCCGAAGACCGCGAGAAGGACCGCCACGAACCCGGCGACCCGCGTGGGGGCGCTCATGCGAGCCGGTAGCCGGCCTCTTCGACGGCCGCTCGCACCTCGGCGTCGGAGATCGGCTGCTCGCTGGAGACGTGCAGGCTCCCGGAGGCCAGGTCGACCACCACGTCGGTGACGCCGGCGAGCTCCTGCACCTCCTCGGTGACCGACGCGACGCAGTGGGCGCAGGTCATCCCGGTGACGGTGAACTCCGCAGTCGTGCTCATGAGCGCACCAGCCGGGCGATCGCCTCGGAGGCCTCGCGGAGCTTGGCCTCGGCGTCGGGGGAGTCGGCCCTCGCGGCGTCCAGCACGCAGTGCGACATGTGCTCGTCCAGCAGTCCGAGGGACACCGCCTGCAGCGCCTTGGTGACGGCCGAGACCTGGGTGAGGATGTCGATGCAGTAGGTCTCGTCGGAGATCATCCGCTCGATGCCGCGGACCTGCCCCTCGATGCGCTTCATCCGCCGCAGGTAGTCGTCCTTGCGCTGCATGTAGCCGGGGTGGACGTGGGGGCCCCCGCCGGTCGTCGTGGTCTCACTCATGTGGACACCATACCCCCCTAGGGTATGCATTCCAAACTTGTTGAAAATTGCTCCAATCCGGTTCGGCGAGCGTGGCGAACCACCTCCTGAAGACAGACCAGCACGGACCCGATTCCCCAAGCCACAGGATGTGACTCAGATGAGCACCATGTTTTCCTCCAAGTCCCGCAAGGCCATCGCCGCGATCGCCCTGATCGCCACCACCGGCCTCTCCGCCGCCGCGTGCGGCAGCAGCGACGACTCCTCCTCCTCCTCGTCCTCGTCGGAGAAGACGGCCGCGGCCCCCAAGCCCGTCGCCGCGATCGACTCCCTCAAGGGCAACGACACCCAGGTGACCCTCGACCAGGGCTTCGTGGACGCGCTCACCTCGCTGAAGCTGACCCCCGGCGTCGTCGGCACCGCCAAGCTCACCGACGGTGCGCTCGTCTTCCCGATCACCGGTGGCAACGTGACCGTGTTCAAGCCCGGCACCGTCTCCCCCTACGTGATCGGCCAGATCCAGCACGAGGGTTCCGGCCTGTCCCTGAGCGCCGGTGGCACCAAGGTCGAGCTGACCAACCTGAACGTCGACCCGGGCGTCTCGCGTGTCTACGGTGACGTGACGGTCAACGGCAAGCTCGCCGCCCCCAGCGCCTACCTGTTCAAGCTCGACGGCCGCACCCTCAAGCCGCTCTCCACGGCCAGTGGCACCGCCACCCTCGAGGGCACCAAGGTCGAGATCTCCCCGGTCGCGGCCCCCGTGCTGAACGACGTCTTCAAGACCGACGCCGTCAAGCCCGGCCTGCTGGTCGGCATCGCCAAGATCACCGTCAACACCACCCCCGGCGACTGATCGTCCGAGCATGACCTCTGCTCGACCCTGAGCCGAGAACAGACCCCCGTGACCCTCGAGGTCGCGGGGGTCTGTGCCTGTCCGGCGGTGCGTGTGAGCCAGCCTCAGCCGGCGCGCTGCTCCGGGGAGACCGTCTCGTCGGGCAGCTCGAACCAGATCTCCGCGCCGCCTCCCTGGGCGGTCTCGACGCCCACCCGGCCGCCGTGCGCCGAGACGATGCGGGCCACGGTGGCCAGCCCGATGCCGTGCCCCGACACGTTGGTCTGCACGCGGGAGAACAGCGAGAAGACGTCGACCCGACGGTCCTCCGGGATCCCGACGCCGTTGTCGCTCACCGAGAGCCGCCAGCCGTTGGCGGTGCGCCGGGAGGTGATGTGCACCTGCGGGGGCACGTGCGGTCGGGCGAACTTGACCGAGTTCAGCACGAGGTTCTGGAGCACGGAGTACATGTCGTCCGGATCGGCCTGGACGACGGGGAGGTCGCCCGCGTGGATCTTGGCGCCCACCGGCTCCAGGAGGGGCTCCGAGTCGAGGACCAGGCGCTGCACCACCCGGCCGAGGTCGACGTGGGTCGTCACCGGCGTGCCGCTGACCGCGCTCATGTCCATGTTCTGCTCGAGCATCCGCACCATCCGGTCGGCCGCCCGCGTCGTCCGTGCCAGCAGGGCACCGACCGTGCGGTCCGGGTAGTCCCGGAGCTCGTCCTCGAGCAGCTCGACGCTGGCCACGATCGAGCTCAGGGGCACCTTCATGTCGTGGCTCAGCTCCGCGGCAAGCTGGGACACCACGGTCGCGGCCGCCTGCGCGGTCTGCGGCGTCATCCGGCCGGGGCGGACCGAGCGCAGCAGCCGCAGCTCCATCACCGTGGTCACGCTGTGGGCCAGCGTCGCGAGCGTGCTCCGCTGGAGGCCGGTGAGCGCCTTGGCCTCGGGGTCGATCACGCACAGCCGGCCGACCATGTCGCCGTGCGGCGCGTAGAGGGGCGCGGAGGCGTAGAAGCGGGTCGGGCGGAGGCCGCCGTACGCCGGGGGGTTCCCGACGAACCGGTCGTCGGCGAGCGCGTCCTCGACGCAGTAGACCCCGTCGATGCCCATGGTGAACTGGCAGAAGGTGTCCTCAGCCGGGCACACGAACGGAGCGACGCCGTAGACGACCGGCACGTGGTAGTCGTCGCCGCGCCTGATGGTGATGCCGGCCGCCGCGCTGTCGCAGATGTTCGCGACCAGCTCGACGATCTCGGCGAGGTCGGCATCGTCGCTGCGCGACAGGATGTCCAGCACCTCGTCGATCTCGAGGCCGACCATCCCCGGTCCCCGTGACACTCTCAACCCCCTAGGCAGCACGTCCCCCGCCACCCACCTGAACTGCAACGACATCAAAAGTAAGCCGGTTGCTGGCGGATGGGAAGGGCACCAGGAACCCCTACCCACTAACCTTGAGCAGTGAAACATGTCACACAGGTGCCGGACGTCCTGGGCCCCGGCACCATCGGGCCGCTGACGCTGCGCAACCGAGTCATCAAGGCGGCGACCTACGAGGGCCTGAGCCACGACTCGCGGGTCACCACCGACCTCGTCGACTTCCATCGGGCCTACGCCGCCGGCGGGGTCGGGATGACCACGGTGGCGTACTGCGCGGTGGCACCGGACGGTCGCACCTCGCCCCACCAGATCCTGTGGACCGACGAGGCGATGCCCGGGCTCCGGGTGCTCACCGACGCCGTGCACGCCGAGGGCGCCGCGGTCTCTGCCCAGATCGGTCACGCCGGTCCGGTGGCCGACCCGCGCGGCAACAGGCTGCCGGCCCTGGGGCCGAGCACCCGGTTCCCGAACATCTCGGGTGGGATCTCGCGCCGGGCGAAGGTCGCCGACATCGAGCGGATCACGGCAGCCCACGCGGCAGCGGCGGTGCGGGCGATCGAGGCCGGCTTCGACGCGGTCGAGGTGCACCTGGGCCACAGCTACCTGGCGAGCGCGTTCCTGAGCCCGAAGATCAACCACCGCAGGGACGAGTACGGCGGCTCCCTGGAGAACCGGGCGAAGATGGGGCGGGGCATCCTGCGCGCCGTTCGTGACGCGGTGGGGAGCCGGATCGCCATCCTCACCAAGCTGAACATGTCCGACGGCGTGCGCGGCGGGATCACCCTCGAGGAGGCGACGCAGACGGCCCGCTGGATCGAGGCGGACGGCACCGTCGACGCCTTCGAGATGACCGGCGGCAGCTCCCTGCTCAACCCGATGTACCTGTTCCGCGGCGGTGCCCCGGTCGAGGAGTTCGTCGACGTGATGACCCAGCCGATGAAGACGGTGATGCGCCTCGGCGGCCGGCAGTTCATCCGCGAGTACCCCTACCAGGACGCCTACCTGCTCGAGCACGCCCGCCGCGTCAGGCAGCAGCTGACCTTGCCGATGGTGCTCCTGGGCGGGATCACCGACCGCGCCTCCATGGACCTCGCGATGGAGGAGGGCTTCGAGTTCGTGGCCATGGGCCGGGCGCTGCTGCGCGAGCCCGACCTGGTCAACCGGATCGCAGCGGACGCGACCACGCCGTCGCTGTGCATCCACTGCAACCGCTGCATGCCCACCAACTTCGTGGGCACCCACTGCCCGGTGGTGGCGGCCGGATCCTCGCGCAGCGCGACGTGGGGCACCCCGGCCGGCTACGCCTGACCCGCCTATCGTGTGGGCCATGGACTACGAGCTCGACCGTGGCATCGCCGTCGAGCGCTTGGCGCCGAGGGAGTACGCCGCCGCCCTCGACGGCGGCTGGGTGGTCGGCGGTGGCCTCAACGGCGGCTACCTGCTCGCCGTCCTCGGCAACGCGATCCGGACCGAGCTCACCGAGGCGGGCCAGCCCGACCCGGTCAGCGTCAGCGCCTACTACCTCAGCCCCAGCGTCCCGGGCCCGGCACGGGTGCGGGTGCGGCTGGTGCGCGGCGGCCGCAGCCGTTCGACCGTCTCGGCCACGCTCGTCCAGGACGTCGAGGGACACGAGGTCGAGCGGATCACGGCGCTGGCGGTCTTCGGCGACCTCGCGAGCATGCCGGCCGAGGTGGAGCGTGAGATGGCGCCACCGGTCCTGCCGCCCCGTGAGGAGTGCGTCGCCACCGTGATGGCACCGCCGGAGTTCATCGCCGTCGCGCCGCTGCTGCAGCGGTTCGGCACCCTCCTCGACCCGGCGTACGTCGGCTGGGCCGTCGGGCAGCCGAGCCGCACCGGGCTCATCCAGGGCTGGTTCAAGCTGGCCGACGACCGGCCGCTGGACCCGATCGCCCTGCTGCTCGTGGTGGACGCCCTCCCGCCGGTCACCTTCGACCTCGGACTGCCGGGATGGGCACCGACCATGGAGCTCACCGCCCACGTCCGGGCCAGGCCCGCCGCGGGCTGGGCCACCGTCCGGCACCAGACGCGGAACATCTCCGGGGGGCTCTTCGAGGAGGACTGCGAGGTCTGGGACTCCGAGGGGCACCTGGTCGCCCAGTCCCGACAGCTGGCCCTGCTCCCGCGCCCGCCCGCCTGAGCCCAGTCAGGAGTGCCCCGACGGACTCCCGATACACCCCCGGGTGAACCAGGTCTAGACACTTGGCGCCAATCCGGTGCCGGGAGCCCGTTCCGCTTGGCGCAGGAGGGGTCGGCAACGGAGACTGCACGCAGGCGCGGACGACTTCTCGGCATCGTCGGCGCAAAGGGGGTTTCGGAGCATGAAGCACAAGGTCCGCATTGCGGCGCTCTCGGCGAGCGTGCTGATCGTGCTGGCAGGTGGCCACGCGATCCGGGCCAGCTCCTCCGAGCCCGGTGCGGCGCGCACGTCACCGATCCCGCTGGTCGAGGCCTCCGTGACCGTTCCGGACGTGCAGGACCCGGTCGTCGTCCCCGGCGCCGTCACGGCGCGCGGGATCTCCCAGGCGGCCGGAGCGGTCCGGACGACGCAGGACATCCGCCCCGAGGTGATGAACGCCTACCTCAAGGCGGTCGCCGTCGCGCCGGCCGCGTGCCACCTCTCGGTGTCGCTGCTGGCCGCCATCGGCCAGGTGGAGTCCGGCAACCTGGCCGGCCACGCCATCGACGCGCAGAACCGGGTCAGCCCGCGCATCCTGGGGCCGGTCCTCGACGGTGGCGGGGTCGCCTCAGTCGAGGACACCGACAACGGCCGCTGGGACGGCGACGAGCACTGGGACCGCGCGCTCGGCCCGATGCAGTTCGTCCCGGCCAGCTGGCGCGTGGTCGGCCTCGACCTCGACGAGGACGGCATCCGAGACCCCCAGGACGTCTTCGACGCCGCCGGTGCGGCGATGGTCTACCTGTGCGCCAGTGGACGCGACCTGTCGACCGCGAAGGACCTGGACGCCGCGGTGCTCGCCTACAACCACTCGGCGAAGTACCTCCACGTGGTGCTGGCCTGGAAGACGGTCTTCGACGCGGCGGACATCACCGGTCTGCAGTCGCAGCCCGAGGTCGGGGCCTGGGCGATGCCACCCCTGCCCCGGGAGACCCTGCTGTCCGGCGCTGCCGGAGGCACCTCCACCCACGCCACGCGGCCGCGGAGCGCGCGAACCACCGCGGCGGGACACGGCTCGTCGACGGCCACCCCGGTCGCGCCCGGGTCCACGAAGCCGTCGCGAGCAGCCGCGCCCACCGGGACGCCGACCACCCCGTCGCTCCCCGCGTCCCCGGCCGGGTCGCAGGGCGCCGACCCCGAGCCCGGCACGGCACCCGACCCGACCTCCGGGCCGGCAGACCCGTCTGGCCCGACTGATCCGACTGACCCGCTCCAGAGCTGCCTGCCCGACCCGAGCGAGGCGCCGTTGCCCGGCGAGCCCGAGCCCTCGGTGATCCCGCCACCGGTTCCCGGCCTCCCCGGCCTCAGCGGGATCCCCGGCGACGGCACCGTGCCTGACCCCTGCGCGCTGCTGACGCCGAGCGCGTCGGCCGACGCAGCCTCCGAGGCGCCCACCGGCTGAGTGTCGACCGCTCGGTCAGGCGTCGAACTGGGCGCGCCTCATCGCGAACACGAACCGACGCCCGGGGTGCTCGGTGAGCGACCAGAGCAGGTCGGAGGACGGCCAGTAGGAGATGTCCTCGGGGCCGACCGGGAGCGCCCGGGGAAAGCTCCGGAACGAGCCCGGCTGCCCCACGTGCAGCTGCCCCAGGCGACGGTTCCCCCGGCTCGCGGTCACGTAGTAGGTGTCGCCCACCAGGGCCGCTCCCTGCATGTGCCCGAGCCCCCGCTCGTCGAGCCAGACCGGACGGGACCGCCCGTCCTCGTGCGCGGCGAGGTGGTAGGTCTCGGCCTCGAGCGGGAACCGGACCAGGCGCCGGGTCATCTCGCCGATGCCGTACTCGCCGGCCACCAGCTGGGGTGGGTCCGAGCTGCGGTCGAGGGAGAGGAAGGAGTAGCGCATCCTCTCCACGCCGGCCGTGGCGTCGGCGTCGTAGGCGAACCGGACCGGCAGGACGTAGCGGTAGCCGAAGGTCGCGTCCGTCGAGCGCACCCGGATGATGTCGTCGACCAGGCAGCTGAACAGGCCGCGCTTGGTCCCGGCCACGTGCAGGTAGGGGCCGCACCACACCAGGCCGCCCGCGTGGACCAGCAGCGGCCGCAGCTCCAGCACACCGTCCCGGTTGCGCTGCGGCACGACGAGCAGCACGTGGCGGTAGTCGAGGGTGTCGATGTCCACGACCGAGATCCGGCTGCCGAGGTTGCGGCCGTTGACGACCTTGGAGTACCAGCTCGTCATCAACAGCCGGCGGCCGTCGATGTCGTCCTGGTCGCTGGCGTCCGCCGAGGTGGTGATGCCCTGTGGCCACCACCGCTTCGTCGCCACGTCCGAGTCGTTCCAGCGGAAGCCCCACTCGACCGCGCGGCCGGGAACGCGGGTGCGGACGCCCTTCCGGTTGAGGTGGTCGAGCACGCCGGCCATCCCGACGCGCCGGCCGAAGAGCTTCTCGGCCTCGTCGATGTCGGCGGTGTTCTCGTCGGTGCGCCGCAGGTGGATGCTCGACAGCTTGTCCCCGGTCACGGCAACAACGTAGACGGATAGATTGCGCACGTGCGTGAGGTCGTGGGAGTCGCCGTCATCGAGGGCGGTCGGGTGCTCGCCGCCCGACGGTCCCGGCCGGTCGCACTGGCCGGTCTCTGGGAGCTGCCCGGCGGGAAGGTCGAGCCGGGTGAGCGCCCCGAGGCGACAGCGGTCCGCGAGATCGCCGAGGAGCTGGACTGCGCGGTGGCCGTGACCGGCTGGCTGGACGGCCGCAGCCCCGTCGGCGACGACCTCGTGCTGCGCGTGGCGACGGCACGCCTCGTCGACGGTGACCCGGTGCCCTCCGAGCACGACGCCGTCCGGTGGCTCGGTCCCGACGAGCTCGACCGCGTGACCTGGGCCGCCGCCGACGAGCCCTTCCTCGGCGTACTGCGCGAGGCGCTGCGATGAGAGGCGTCTTCTTCGACGAGGACCAGGCGCGCGCGGCCGTCGCCCACCTGCTGCGGCAGGGCTTCGCCGCCACCTGCGAGCGCGAGCGCCTCGCCGGCGAGGACGACGACGAGGACCATCCCTGGGTGGTGTCGAGCGACGCCCCCACGATCGCCCTGGAGCTGCTCGTCGAGGAGCTCGACGGCTGGCTGGACCTCGACACCCCGCCGCCGCCGAGCGTCCCGATGGACCTCCCGTCCGCCCCGCGCCGGAGCAAGCGTTGACCGTGGGTGCGGCCCCCTAGGATCACGACATGAACAAGCACCTCCTCCTCGTGCACGCCCACCCCGACGACGAGAGCATCGGGCAGGGGGCGACGATGGCCCGCTACGTCGCGGAGGGCGTCGGCGTCACGCTCGTGACGTGCACCGGCGGGGAGATGGGCGAGATCCTGGTGCCCGAGCTCGAGCACATGGCCTCCGACCGCGACGACACCCTGGCGGACCAGCGCAAGATCGAGCTCGACCACGCCATGAAGGCGCTCGGCGTGACCGACTACCGCCACCTCGGCGGCTTCAAGCGCTACCGGGACTCGGGCATGCAGTGGCACGCCGACGGCCACGCGGTCCCGGCCGACGACGTCCATGCCAACGCCTTCTGGAACGCCGACCTGACCGAGGCCGCGAGCCACCTCGTGGAGATCATTCGCGAGGTCCGCCCGCAGGTGCTCGTCACCTACGACGAGTTCGGCGGCTACGGCCACCCTGACCACATCCAGGCCCACCGGGTCGCGACGTACGCCGCCGCCCTGGCCGCCGTGCCCTCCTACCGCAAGGACCTGGGGGAGGCCCACGACATCGCCAAGATCTACTGGGGCGCCATGTCGGCCACGAAGGTCCGCGAGGGGCTGCGCGACCTCCGTGAGGCCGGTGACACGGTGACCTTCGAGGGGATGGACCCCGACAACCTCCCGGCCTTCATGGTCGAGGACGACGCCCTGACCGCGAAGGTCGAGGCCGACGACTACGCCGCGGTCAAGATGGAGGCGCTCAAGGCCCACCGCACCCAGATCGCGGTCGACGGGCCCTTCTTCGCGCTGTCGAACAACAAGGGCAACGAGATCTGGGGCACTGAGTTCTTCCGGATCGCCAAGGGGGCGGTCGGACCGACCGGACCCGACGGCCTGGAGACCGACCTGTTCGCCGGGATCGGGTGACCTGAGTGGCGGACAACCTCGGGGCGAAGGTCGCCGGGTTCACCGTCCTCGGACTGTTCATCGTCCTCGCGGCCGCCTGGGTCGGCCTCCACCTCTACGCCGGTGACGGCGCACCGCGCAAGGCCCGCGTCGAGGGCATCAGCGTCGCGGGGCTCTCGCCCCGCGAGGCGAAGGAACGGCTGCGCGACGGCCTCGCGGCGCGCTCGAAGGAGCCCATCGAGATCACCTACGGCGACGGCCGCGCCGAGTCCGTGAGCCCGCGGGAGGCCGGCCTGGCCGTCGACCTCGACGCGTCGGTGGCCGAGGCCGGCAGCGGCTCGGGCTGGGGTCTCCCGCGGATGTGGCGCGTGATCACCGGCGGCGGTGACCACCACGCCGAGATCACCGTCGACCAGTCCCGGATGCAGCCCGCCCTCGACCGGCTCGACAGCCGGATCAAAACGGCGCCCAAGGAGGGCGGGGTCGTGTTCCGCAACGGTCGTGCCGTCCCGGTGGTGGGTCGCGCTGGCTTCGTGGTCGACCGCGGCGCCACCCAGGCGGTGCTCGAGGACCGGTTCCTCCACGGTGGATCGCAGAAGATCCCGACCACCTCCCGGGAGCCCGCCGTCACTGAGGCGGCGGTCGAGCGAGCCCTGGCGGCCTTCGGCCGACCCGCCGTGTCCGGCCCGGTGACGCTGGTGGTGGGCGGTGAGCGTGTGGTCGCTCCTCCTCGGCTGTTCGCCCGAGGACTGTCGATGGTGCCGCGCGACGGTGAGCTGGTGCCGAGCGTCGACGGCGAGCTGGTGCTCGAGGCGCTCGGCCCGGTGATGCGCACCGTCGGCCGGGAGCCCACGGACGCCCGGTTCGAGGTCAGGAACGGCCGGCCCCGCGTCGTACCCGCCAAGGTCGGGGTCGAGATCGACCCCCAGGAGCTCGAGGACCGCTTCGCCCGGGTCGCCACGCGCCAGGGCGCCGCGAGGCGGCTCGTGCTCGAGGGCGAGGCGACCCAGCCGCGCTTCACCACGGCCGAGGCCCGGGCCCTGAGGATCACCGAGCGGGTGAGCACGTTCACCACGAACTTCCCGTTCGCCGACTACCGCAACGTCAACCTGCCGCGGGCGGCCGAGCTGATCGACGGCACCCTGCTCGAGCCGGGGCAGACCTTCAGCCTCAACGACCTCGTCGGCGAGCGCACCAAGGCCAACGGCTTCACCGAGGGCTACGTGGTCTCCGACGGCATCTTCAAGAAGGACCTCGGCGGCGGGGTCTCCCAGATCGCGACGACGACCTTCAACGCGATGTTCTTCGCCGGGCTCGAGGACGTCGAGCACAAGCCGCACTCGGTCTTCATCAACCGCTACCCCGAGGGTCGTGAGGCCACCGTGGCCTGGCCCTCGCTGGACCTCAAGTTCAAGAACACCTCGCCGTACGGCGTGCTCGTCACCGCGCAGGTGCGCAAGTCCACACCGGCCACCCCCGGGGCCGCGACCGTCTCGATGTACTCCACCAAGCGGTGGAAGGTCACCAGCACCAACGGTCCCCGGACGAGCTTCCGGCAGCCCAAGGTGCGCTACTCCCAGGACGCCGACTGCGAGGAGTTCAGCGGCACGCAGGGTTTCAGCATCGACGTCTTCCGCTACTTCCGGGCGCTGAACTCTGACAAGGTGCTGCGCAAGGAGAAGTTCCACACCGACTACATCGCTGGTGACACCGTGCGCTGCGGGACACCGCCCGAGCCGAAGCGGAACTGACAGGCACACTCACCAGCGGAGACCAGCATGGGCACTCGGGCCACCCTCAGCAGGATCGTCATGACCGTCGCGGCACTCGTCCTCGGAGCGGGGGTGCTGAGCGCGGCGCCTGCGCAGGCAACGTCGCTGCCCACCCTGCCGGCGGCGGGCGCCAACGACTGGTCGTGCCGGCCGACCAAGGCGCACCCGTCACCGGTCGTGATCGTGCACGGCACCTTCGGGGACAGCAAGAGCCTGCTCGACCGGCTGTCGTGGCGGATGCACACGGCCGGCTACTGCGTCTTCGCGCTCGACTACGGCAACCGGGCCACCGGCCCTATCGAGGCCTCGGCCGACCAGCTGAAGGCGTTCGTCACCAAGGTGCTCGGTGCCACCGGCGCGGCCAAGGTGTCGATGGTGGGTCACTCCCAGGGCGGGATGATGCCGCGCTACTACATCAAGTTCCTCGGCGGCGGGAGGGTCGTCGACGACCTCATCGGGCTCTCACCCTCCAACCACGGCACGTCGAACCCGCTGCTGCTGACGCCCGGCCTCGGCTACCTGTGCCCGTCGTGCCTCCAGCAGCAGACGGGGTCGACGTTCCTGCGCCACCTCAACGCCGGTGACGAGACCCCGGGGCCGGTCAGCTACACCAACGTCGTGACCCGCTTCGACGAGGTGGTGCTGCCCTACACCTCGGGCTACCTGGCCGGCCCGAACACCACCAACATCCGGCTCCAGTCGAAGTGCCCGCTCGACCTGGCCGACCACCTGCTGATCCCGACCGACGGCCCGGCCATCCGGCTGGTGCTCAACGCCCTCGGCCGCACCGGGCCCGCCGACCCGGCGTACCAACCCTCCTGCCTGCCCTGACCCGGGGTGGAACCCCCCGCGCGTCTCGTGGGAAACCGGCTCGGAGCGTCCGTACTCTGATGTCACGCTCAAAGGAGACTCGCATGCACACTCTCTCCCAGCGCCTCTCGGCTGAGGCCTTCGGCACCTTCTGGCTCGTCTTCGGCGGATGTGGCTCGGCCATCTTCGCCGCGAAGTTCATCGGCATCTACGGCGTCGCGCTGGCCTTCGGTCTGACGGTCGTCACGATGGCCTACGCCGTCGGCCACGTCTCCGGCGGCCACTTCAACCCGGCGGTCACAGTCGGGCTCGCCACCGCGAAGCGGTTCGAGTGGCGGGACGTGCCGGCGTACGTCGGCACGCAGGTCGTCGCCGCCATCGTCGCCGCGACCGCCCTGTGGGTGATCGCCCACGGCGTCGAGGGCTTCGACTCCACGGAGTCCGGCTTCGCGGCCAACGGGTACGGCGACCACTCGCCGGCGGGCTACGCCTGGTGGGCCGTCCTGCTCGCCGAGACCCTGCTCACCGCGTTCTTCCTCTACCTCATCCTCGGGGTCACGGACACCCGGGCTCCCAAGGGCTTCGCGCCGCTCGCGATCGGTCTCAGCCTCACGCTGATCCACCTGATCAGCATCCCGATCAGCAACACCAGCGTGAACCCGGCCCGGTCCATCGGCCCCGCCCTGTTTGCCGGCGGGGACTCGATCCTCCAGCTGTGGCTGTTCATCCTGGCCCCCATCGCGGGCGCGCTGATCGCCGGAGCGACCTACGGCCACCTGTTCGGCGCCGGTGGCGAGGTCCCCATCGAGGAGACGACCGAGGGCTGAACGAAGCCTCAGTCGGGAGCGCAGAGGTACTCATACGCGTGGTGCACCTCGTAGCCCAGCGACTCGTAGAGCCGCCTGGCCGCGTCGTTGGTCTCGACCACCTGCAGGTACGACGTGGTGGCGCTCCGCTCGGCGCCCCACTCGAGCAGGGACGCCAGCACGGCGCTGCCCAGGCCGGTGCCGCGGAGGTCCTCGCGGGTCCACAGCGACGACACCCCCAGCCAGTCGCCGTGGAAGGCGCCGCGGCCCCGGGCGATCACCGACCCGCCGTCGTCGCGGACCGTCACGAACGTGACCTCGCCGGCCTCGAGCACCGACCGGGCGGGGTCGCCGAAGCGCGCTGCCCGCTCGTCGGTGGCCAGCCAGGCGTCGTCCACCCGGCGGTCGTGGCGAACCTCGGCGACCGGGTCGGTCCCGAGGCGGCGCAGCACCCGGGACACCGAGGCCAGCATCAGCAGGGTCCGGTCGTAGGCGGGCCAGCCGGCGCCGGCGAAGGCCTCGGCCTCGGGCCCGTCCGGGTGCACGTGGGCCCGCGGCGGGAGGGAGCGAGCGTGGTACCAGGCGGCCACGAGACCGACCGCCTCCGTGAGCGGGACGCCGGGGTCGCCGAGGGCGAGGACCGAGTTGGCCCGGGAGGAGAAGCCGCCGGAGGCACGCAGCACCCAGTCGCCCAGGGGCTCGCTCTCGACGGGCTGCCAGCCGGGAAGGGCGAGGAGGTCGGCCTGCTCGGCCCCGAGACGGCGGTGCACCGAGGGTCGCGGGGGAACCGGCTTGCCCGAGACGATGTCCGCCGCGACGATCTCGACCAGGCTCCCGTCCTCCTTGCGGACCGTGACGACGCCGTCCTCCCAGGACTCGCAGACGCCCAGGACGTCGGTCATCGCCGGCCCGCCGCTGGGTCCCGCCTCACCCGCCAGCACCCGGCGTACGACGACCCGCAACCCCACGACGTGAGGTCCCAGGACGCCCACGGCACGGGGTCTTCCGTGTCGGCCCTCGGGCACTTCATCGGCGACCACGGTGGGATACTAGGCTGGCCCCCGTCCGCTCCCGGACCGAACCTCAGGAGGATCCAGGTGACCTACGTCATCGCTCAGCCCTGCGTCGACCTGAAGGACCGCGCGTGCGTCGACGAGTGTCCCGTCGACTGCATCTACGAGGGCAAGCGGATGCTCTACATCCACCCCGACGAGTGCGTCGACTGCGGTGCCTGCGAGCCGGTCTGCCCCGTCGAGGCGATCTACTACGAGGACGACACCCCCGAGGAGTGGAAGGAGTACTACGACGCCAACGTCCACTTCTTCGACGACCTCGGCTCGCCCGGCGGTGCCGCCAAGATGGGTGAGATCGACAAGGACCACCCGCTGATCGCGGCGCTTCCTCCTCAGCCCCAGGCTGACTGAGCCATCACCAGGGGATCTGTCTCCTCCCGGCTCCCGGACTTCCCGTGGGACCGGCTCACGCCGTACGCCGTCCGCGCCCGGGCCCACCCCGACGGGATCGTCGACCTCTCGATCGGCACCCCGGTCGACCCGACCCCCGAGGTGGTGCAGCGGGCGCTCGGCGCGGCCGCGGACTCCCCGGGCTACCCGGTCACGATCGGGCTGACGGAGACCCGCCAGGCCTGCATCGACTGGCTCGCCCGCCGGTTCGGGGTCACCGGTCTCGGGCTGGACGGCGTGCTGCCCTCCATCGGCTCCAAGGAGCTGATCTCCGGGCTGGCGGGCCATCTCGGGGTGGGACCCGGCGACCTGGTCGTCTACCCGGAGCTGGCCTACCCGACGTACGAGGTCGGGGCCGCGCTCGTCGGCGCCGACACCGCCGCGACCGACTCGCTGACCTCGGTGGGGCCGCGCACGCCGGCGCTGGTCTGGATCAACTCCCCGTCCAACCCCACCGGGCGGGTGCTGCCGCCCGACCACCTCCGCAAGGTCGTCGACTGGTGCCGTGAGCGTGGTGCGCTGCTCGTCTCGGACGAGTGCTACCTCGAGTGCGCGTGGGAGACCGCGCCGGTCTCCGTGCTCCACCCGGACATCAACGGTGGCTCCCTCGACGGGATCCTGACCGTGCACTCCCTGTCCAAGCGCTCCAACCTGGCGGGCTACCGGTGCGCCTTCGTCGCCGGCGACCCCGCCGTGGTGGGTGAGCTGCTGGCCGTGCGGAAGAACCTCGGGCTGATGATGCCCGGCCCCCAGCAGCGCGCCATGGTGGCGGCCCTCGACGACGACGCGCACGTCGAGGAGCAGCACGCCCGCTACGCGGCCCGGCGAGCGTCCCTGCGCCTGGCCCTGGAGTCGGCCGGCTTCCGGATCGACCACTCCGAGGCGTCGCTCTACCTCTGGGCCACCCGCGACGAGCCCTGCTGGGACACCGTCGCCTGGCTCGCCGACCGCGGCATCCTGGTCGCTCCCGGCACCTTCTACGGCCAGGCCGGCCACCAGCACGTCCGGGTGGCCTTCACCGCCGCCGACGAGCGGGTCCAGGCCGCCGTCGCCCGCCTCACGTAGGGCGTCGCACGGGCACTGTCGTCACGCCGGGCAGAACTGCCCGGTCGGCGGGGTCAACCCAGCGAGATGAGGACCGTGCTGGTGTCCTGGCCGCCCTCCGAGCGCCAGCCGTCCTCCGAGGAGCGGCCGGTGCGCCACGTCTTGCCGCCGTAGGACACGGTCTCCTGGCGCCAGCGGTTGCCGTGCGCGACGGCGAACTGGGCGACCGACCAGCCGAGCCGCTCGCCGTCCTGTCCGGCCGCGACGGTGACCGCGAGGTCCTGGCGCGAGCCGGTGCGGGCGATGTCGAGGCCGCCGTAGGCCCGGTCCAGCTGGCGCATGATGCGCGCGGCGCCCCCCGGGGACGAGGGCTGGTGGACGACGCAGGTGAACAGCCCCCCGGGGCTGTAGCCGGTGAGCACCGAGGCCAGCGTGCGGGCGTCGGGGGCGTGGTCCTCGTAGGCCTCGGGATAGCCGGAGCGCTGCACCTTCTGCGCGGCCTCGGTGATCCGCAACGACTTGTAGTCCGGGATCTTCTCCAGCGCGTCGTAGAAGGCGTTGGTCGCGTGGAAGGGGTCGCGCACCTGCCGCGACGTACCCCATCCCTGGGACGGCCGCTGCTGGAACAGGCCCAGCGAGTCGCGGTCACCGTGGGGGAGGTTGCGGATCTTGCTCTCCTGGTACGCCGTGGCCAGGGCGATCGACACGGCGCGCGCGGGCAGCCCCCGGCTCACCCCGATCGCGGTGATCAGCGTGGCGTTCTCGGCCTGGTCGGTCGTCAGCGTCACCTCGCGACCGGCGAGCCTCGCGGTGCAGCCCTCCGGGTCGGGCAGCGGACCCGACCCGCGCCACATCGCGACCCCCACGCCCACCACCACGGCGAGGACCACGAAGAAGACGAGATAGCGGAGCTTCATCGGCGTGCAGGAGGGCCGTCGTCAGTTCGTGTGCAGGACGGCGTTGAGGCTGATGCCCTCGCCCGACCAGGGACGGGCCTCGATGGCGCCGGTCACCGAGTTGCGGCGGAACAGCACGTTGTCGGCGCCGGAGAGCTCCGAGGCCTTGACCACCTTGGGCTTGGAGTCCATGTCGAGGATGGTGACCTTGGTGCCCGCGGTGACGTAGCACCCCGCCTCGACGACGCAGTCGTCACCCAGGGAGATGCCGATGCCGGCGTTGGCGCCCAGAAGGCAGCGTCGACCGATCGAGATGACCGCCTTGCCACCGCCCGAGAGGGTGCCCATGATCGAGGCGCCACCGCCGATGTCGGAGCCGTCGCCGACCACCACTCCCGCGCTGATCCGGCCCTCGACCATGGAGGTGCCGAGCGTCCCGGCGTTGTAGTTCACGAACCCCTCGTGCATCACCGTGGTGCCCTCGGCCAGGTGGGCGCCGAGCCGGACCCGGTCGGCGTCGGCGATGCGGACACCGGTCGGCAGCACGTAGTCGGTCATCCGGGGGAACTTGTCCACGCCGAAGACCTGCACCGGGCCCCGGGCCCGCAGGGCGAGGCGGACCTCCTCGAAGCCGGCCACGGCGCACGGGCCCGCGCTGGTCCACACGACGTTGGCGAGCAGGCCGAAGATCCCCTCGAGGTTGACCCCGTGCGGGTGGACGAGCCGGTGGCTCAGCAGGTGCAGGCGCAGGTAGACGTCGCTCGCGTCCCTCGGCGCCTCGGCCAGGTCGACCTCGACGGTGACGACGTCGGCGTGAACTCGACGTGAAGAGTCGGCACCGGCCAGGGCGGCCAGGGCCTCGGGAACCTCGCCGCCGGGGGCGTTTCCGAGCGCAGGAGCGGGGAACCAGGTGTCGAGGACGGTGCCGTCGTCGGTGATCGTCGCCAGGCCGTGTCCCCAGGCGTGCTGGTTTTCGGGCAGGCTGGAATCTGAGGGCTGCGGGGACATGGCCACGAGGCTACCCGGCACGACATCCGCATCCGCGGGTGCACACGAGGCGGAACGACGAGGAGCGACACGTGGCGAGGTTCAAGGAGCTGTGCATGGACACCAGCCGGTCCGGAGCGGCCCTGGGTCGCTTCTGGGCGGCCGTCACGGGGTGCTCGTACGCCGAGTCGAGCTCGGCCACCGACACCGGCGACGTGGTCGGTCCCGAGGAGGGGATGGGCATCGCGATCTGCCCCGTGCCGGAGCCCAAGACCGTGAAGAACCGGGTCCACCTCGACGTCCACACCGACTCCGTCGACACGCTGCTCGCCCTCGGCGCCCGCCGGGCGCCCGGCTACGGGGGCGACCCGTGGACCGTGCTGCTGGACCCCGAGGGCGGTGAGTTCTGCGCGTTCCTGCGCGAGGGGGAGCTGCCGGCGTACCGCGGCTACGAGCTGGTGCTGGACACGAGCGAGGGGGCGGTGGAGGCGCAGGCCCGCTGGTGGGGCGAGCGCTTCGGGGTCGAGGCCGTGAACGAGGGCCAGTCCTACTGGTCGGTCCGGGGCGTCCGCGGGATGCCGTTCGAGTCACTGGTCTTCGACCCCGTGCCGGAGCCGAAGACCGTGAAGAACCGGGTCCACTGGGACGTCTACGGCGACGTCGAGACCTTCGTGGAGGCCGGCGCCACCGTGCTGGCCGAGCTCCCGCGCTGGACGGTGCTGGCCGACCCGGAGGGCAACGAGTTCTGCGTCTTCCCCGCCACCGGTGGTTGAGGAGCCAGCGCCGGCCGGGGTCTCGGGACCAGCCAACCTTCAGCCAACCGGCTGCGCCTAGCGTGAGCGGCGTCACACTTGACGACACCGCTAGGAGCGCGCCCAATGGCAAGGATCGAACTGACGGTCGACGGGGACAAGGTGTCCGACGACGTCGAACCCCGGATGCTGCTCGTGCAGTACCTCCGCGAGAAGCTCGGCAAGACCGGGACCGTGATCGGCTGCGACACCAGCAACTGCGGTGCCTGCACGGTCCACCTCGACGGCCGCAGCGTGAAGTCCTGCAACGTGCTCGCCGTCCAGGCCAACGGGCACGAGGTGACCACGATCGAGGGCCTCGCCCAGGGGGGCGAGCTGCACAAGGTGCAGGCGGCCTTCCACGAGTGCCACGCCCTCCAGTGCGGCTTCTGCACGCCGGGGATGATCATGCAGTCGGTCGACCTGCTCAACGACAACCCGAACCCCTCCGAGGAGGAGATCCGGGTGGGCCTCGAGGGCAACCTGTGTCGGTGCACCGGCTACCACAACATCGTCCGGGCGGTGCAGACCGCCGCTGCCGGTGACGTGTCCGACACGGCCCTCGACGGTGCCCCCGCCGAGATCGCCGAGACCGAGACGGTGGAGGTCTGAGATGACTGCGACCCAGGACGCCCCCGTCTCGACCGGCCCGGCCGACGGCGGACTCGAGATCGGCCGTGACCGCCGCCGCAAGGAGGACCAGCGGCTGATCACCGGTCGCACGCGCTGGACCGACAACATCACCCTGCCCGGCATGCTGCACATCGCCATGGTGCGCAGCCCGTTCGCCCACGCGAAGATCACGGCGATCAACGTCGAGGACGCCAAGGCCGCGCCCAACGTCGTCACCGTCATCACCGGCAGGGACGTCGCCGAGGAGCAGGGCTCGCTGCCCAACGCCTGGCCGATCACGCCCGACCAGGTCACCCCGGCCCACCCGCCCGTCGCCGTCGACCGGGTCTCGTTCGCCGGTGAGATCGTCGCCGTCGTCGTGGCCCGGACCGCCGCCGAGGCGCGTGACGCGGCCGAGCTGGTCGACGTCGACTACGAGGAGCTGCCCGCGGCCCTCGACCTCCGGGAGGCAGCCGAGGCGACCTCGGAGAACGGGGGAGCCCTGGCCCACCCCGATCTCGGCACCAACAAGAGCGCACTGTGGGTCTTCGACTCCGAGCAGGCCGGCACCGGCGGCAACGTCGACGAGGCCATCGCCAAGGCACGCAACGACGGCATCGTGATCGAGCGGGAGTACCTCCAGCAGCGGCTCATCCCGGCCTTCATGGAGCCGCGCTCCACCGTCGTCGACCCCACCGGCGAGCAGGTCACGATGTGGTCGGCCACCCAGATCCCGCACATCCTGCGGTTCCTGCTCGCGGCCGTTCTCGGCATCCCGGAGTCGAAGATCCGGGTGATCGCTCCCGACGTCGGCGGCGGGTTCGGTGGCAAGCTGCAGACCACGCCCGAGGAGTTCATCACCATGGTGCTCGCGCGGCGTCTGGGCAAGCCGCTGAAGTACACCGAGACCCGCTCGGAGTCCCTGATGGCGGCGCACCACGGCCGTGCCCAGTGGCAGAAGCTGACCATGTCCGCGGAGAAGGACGGCACGGTGACCGGGCTCAAGGTCGAGCTCCTCGCCGACCTCGGCTCCTACGTGAGCCTGATCGGTGGCGGCGTGCCGGTGCTCGGCGCGTTCATGTACAACGCGATCTACAAGTTCCCGGCCTACCAGTTCAACTGTCAGACGGTGCTCACCAACAAGACGTGGACCGACGCCTACCGTGGCGCCGGTCGTCCGGAGGCGACGTTCGCCATCGAGCGGCTGATGGACGAGCTGGCCACCGAGGTCGGGGTCGACCCGCTCGACTTCCGCGCCAAGAACTGGATCACCCACGAGGAGTTCCCGTTCACCAGCGTGGCGGGGCTGGAGTACGACACCGGCAACTACGAGGTCGCCACCTCGATGGCCCGTGAGAACTTCGGGTACGACGCGCTGCGGGCCGAGCAGAAGGAGCGCCGGGACAGCAACGACCCGGTGCAGCTCGGCATCGGCGTCTCCACCTTCACCGAGATGTGCGGACTCGCGCCCAGCCGGGTGCTCGGCAGCCTCGACTACGGGGCCGGTGGCTGGGAGCACGCGAGCGTGCGGATGCTGCCGACCGGCAAGGTCGAGGTGCTCACCGGTGCCAGCGCGCACGGGCAGGGGCACGAGACGGCGTTCAGCCAGATCGTGGCCGACCGGCTCGGCATCCCCTACGACGACATCGAGGTGCTGCACGGCGACACCGCGATCGCGCACAAGGGCATGGACACCTACGGCTCGCGCTCGCTCGTCGTCGGCGGCGAGGCGCTCGTCCGCGCGGCCGACAAGGTGATCGAGAAGGCCAAGCCCATCGCGGCCCACATGCTCGAGGCCAACGTCGAGGACATCGAGTTCAAGGCCGGCCGGCTCGGCGTACGCGGCACCGACCAGAGCGTCGGGATCACCGACGTGGCCCTGGCCTCGTTCGCCGCGCACGACCTGCCGGACGGGGTGGAGCCCGGGATCGACGCCGACGCGACGTTCGACCCGGTGAACTTCAACTACCCGCACGGCACGCACCTGTGCGCGGTCGAGGTGGACACCGAGACCGGACGGGTGAAGATGCGCAAGTACACCTGCGTCGACGACATCGGCAACGTCGTCAACCCGCTGATCGTCGAGGGCCAGGTGCACGGCGGCCTGGTGCAGGGCATCGCCCAGGCGCTGTGGGAGGAAGCGGTCCACGACGACTCCGGGACGCTCGTCTCCGCCTCGTTCGTGGACTACCTCGTGCCGACGGCCGCCGACACGATCAGCTTCGACGTCGACCACAACACCACGCCGTCGACGACCAACACCCTCGGCACCAAGGGCGTCGGCGAGGCCGGCACCATCGCCTCGACCCCGGCCGTCGTCAACGCCGTGGTCGACGCGATCCGCCAGTTCGGGGTGAACGACATCCAGATGCCGTGCACCCCCGAGCGGGTCTGGAAGGCCATCCATGCCCGCGACGGCGGGGGGGCCGACCCGACCACGGGAGGCGCCGCGCCGCACTTCGACGAGTCCACGGGCCAGGAAGGTCAGACCGACCGCACCGAAGGAGCAGGAGCATGATCCCCGCCAAGTTCGACTACCTCGCCCCCACCTCCGTCGAGGAGGCGCTCGCGGCGCTCGCCGAGCACGGGGACGACGCCAAGGTGCTGGCCGGCGGCCAGTCGCTGCTGCCCGTGCTGCGGATGAGGCTGAACGCCCCCGAGCTGATCATCGACATCGGCGGTATCAACACCCTCCAGGACATCGTCGACGAGGGCGACAGCGTGCTGATCGGGGCGATGGCGCCCTACTACCGGATCCTCGCGGACCCGTCGGTGCAGACGGGGCTCGGGTTGCTGCACAAGGCCATCACCGAGGTCGCCGACCCACAGATCCGGCACCGCGGCACCCTGGGCGGGGCTCTCGTCCACGCCGACCCGGCCGGTGACTGCGGGGCGCCGATCCTGGCGCTGGACGCCGAGCTGGTGATCACCGGGCAGAACGGCGAGCGCACGGTCCCTGCGACCGACTTCTTCGTCGACCTCTTCGAGACGGTCGTCGGCGAGGACGAGCTGCTGACCGCCATCCGGGTCCCCAAGCTGGGCGACGGCTGGGGGTCGCACTACGAGAAGTTCGTCCGGGTCGCCCACCAGTGGCCCATCGTGTCGGTGGCCGCCGCCGTGAAGACCGACGGCGGCACGATCAGCGAGGCCCGGATCGGGCTGGTCAACATGGGCAACACCGCCCTGCGGGCAAGGGCCACCGAGGAGGCGCTGGTCGGGCAGCCGGCCACCGCCGACGGCGTACGCGCGGCGTGCGACCTGGCCGGCGAGGGCACGAGCCCCCCGTCGGACCTCAACGGAGACGCCGACTACCGCACGCACCTGGCGACCGTGCTGACCCGGCGCGCCGTCCTCACCGCAGCGGAGGGCTGAGGATGGGCATGGAGCTCCGGCACGAGTTCACCGTGCCCGCGACGGTCCAGGAGACGTGGGACGCCTTCAACGACATCGAGTCGGTGGCCGCGTGCTTCCCCGGAGCCACCGTCAGCTCGGTGGAGGGGGACACCTTCCAGGGCAGCTGCAAGGTCAAGCTCGGCCCGATCGCGCTGGTCTACAACGGCACCGGCACCTTCGTGGAGAAGGACGAGGCGGGCCGCCGGATGGTGATCGACGCCAAGGGCAAGGACAAGCGAGGCAACGGCACGGCCGGCGCGCACGTCACGGCCACGATGACCGAGGAGGGCAGCTCGACCAGGGTCGAGGTGCTGACCGACCTCAACATCACCGGCAAGCCCGCGCAGTTCGGCCGCGGGGTGATGCAGGACGTGAGCGACAAGCTGCTGGGCCAGTTCACGGCCTGCCTGGAGAAGAAGGTCGGTGACTCCAGCGCGGCCGGCCAGGCGGCGGCCGCCGAGGCGGCGGAGGCGGCGGGCACCGCGACTGCGACCGCGACCGGCGTGGGCCAGGATGCCGCGACCGAGGGGTCCTCCGAGGCGGGCGAGGCCGACGCCCCGCGCCGGATGCACAACATGCGCCGCGACGGGCTCGAGGAGGCTGGGCGCCGGATCCCGCCGCCGCGGGAGGTCGCCCCGCCGAGCAACGACGAGGCCCTCGACCTGGGGGCGACGGTGCTGCCGGTGATCGCCAAGGCCTACTGGAAGCAGGCGCTCGGCGTCGTCCTGGCGCTGCTCGTCCTGCGCCGTCTCCTCAGCCGCGGCTGACCCGCCCCCGGTCGCGGCTCGCGGCCCGGGGGCGCCTCGGGGTGATTCCCGAGTGCGCTATCACCGCCGGGCTGGCACCGTGGGGGGCATGACGACGGTCGAGAACCTGCCGGCTCCTGCTCCTGACGACATCACGGTGGCCGCGCGCGTGGTCGACGTGACGAAGGTCTACGGCTCCGGCGACGCCGCGGTGCGCGCGCTCGACGGGGTGTCGCTCGACATCGCCGCGGGGGAGTTCACCGCCGTGATGGGGCCCTCGGGATCCGGGAAGTCCACCCTGATGCACTGCTGCGCGGCGCTGGACACGCCCACCAGCGGCCGGGTGATGCTGGGGGACACCGAGATCGGGGGTCTCGACGACAAGCGGCTGACCGCCTTGCGGCGGGAGCGGATCGGCTTCGTGTTCCAGTCCTTCAACCTGGTCCCGACGCTGACGGCCGGTGAGAACATCCTGCTCCCGCTGTCGATCGCCGGCCGCAAGCCGGACCCCGGGTGGTACGACACCGTGATCGACACGGTGAACCTCCGCGACCGGCTGACCCACCGGCCCAACCAGCTCTCCGGCGGCCAGCAGCAGCGCGTCGCCGTCGCCCGCGCGCTCGTCAGCCGCCCGACCATCGTCTTCGCCGACGAGCCGACCGGCAACCTCGACTCCCGGTCGGGCGCCGAGGTGCTGTCCCTGCTGCGGACCAGCGTGGACGACCACGGCCAGACCACGGTGATGGTGACCCACGACCCGGTGGCGGCGGCGTACACGGACCGGGTGGTCTTCCTCGCGGACGGGCGGATCGTCCACGAGCTGCGGCGGCCCGACCGCGAGCAGGTCCTCAACACGATGCAGCAGCTGGCGGCCCGCGAGCCCGCGCCGCCCACCGAGGGGGCCTGACGTGCTGCGCGTGACCTGGCGCAACCTGGTCGCCCGCAAGCTGCGGCTGCTGCTCTCCGCCTTCGCCATCGTGCTGGGCGTGGCCTTCGTCGCCGGGTCGATGATCTTCACCGACGCCATGGGCGGAGCCTTCGACGACATCATCGAGGGCAGCACGGCCGACGCGGAGGTCGCGTTCAAGGGGGCGGGCGACTTCGACTCCGGGCAGGACAACCGGACCTTCCCGGCGTCGGTGGTCGCCAAGCTCGAGGCGCTGCCGGAGGTCGGGTCGGCCCACCCGCTCAACCAGCTGCAGACCGTCTTCGTGATCGGCAGGAACGGCAAGGTGATCGGCGGCAACGGCCCTCCGGGCCTGGCCAACAACTCGACAGGGGCCACCTCGCTCACCGGCAAGCCGATCCTGACCATCGTCCGCGGTCGCTACCCGACCGGTCCCGGCCAGATCGCCCTCGACGTCGACACCGTCAAGAAGGGCAAGCTCAAGCTGGGTGACCGGGTCAAGCTGGCCACGCCGGGCAATCCGCCGGTGATGCGGACGACGCTGACGGGCGTGGTCGAGTTCGGCTCGGGCGGACTCAACGGCGCCACGATGACGATCTTCGACCGGAAGTTCATGCAGGACACGTTCTTCAAGGGCAAGGACGTCTACTCGACCGTCTCCCTCAACGCCGCCCCGGGCGTCTCCCAGAAGCAGCTGGCCGACGCGGCGCAGAAGGTGCTCCCCAAGGGCCTGCAGGCGCGGACCGGTGACGCGTACGTCAAGAAGAACCAGGCCAGCCTCGACGAGATCCTGGGCTTCCTGCAGACCTTCCTGCTCGTGTTCGCCGGCGTGGCCCTCGTGGTCGGCATCTTCCTGATCATCAACACCTTCTCGATCCTGGTGGCCCAGCGCAGTCGTGAGCTCGCCCTGCTGCGCGCCCTCGGGGCGTCACGACGACAGGTCAACCGGTCGGTGCTGGTCGAGGCGGTGGTGGTGGGGCTGGTCGGCTCCACGGTCGGGCTCGGGGTGGGCTACCTGCTCGCGCTCGGCCTGCGCTGGGTGTTCGGCCTGATCGGGTTGGACCTGAGCCGGGCCGACTTCCCGGTGACGTGGCCGACCGTGGCGTGGTCGTACGGCGTGGGTGTCGCCGTCACCGCGATCGCGGCGATCCTGCCGGCGCGCCGGGCCTCACGCATCGCTCCGATGGCAGCCCTGCGCGACGACGTCGCCATGCCCGAGAGCACCCTGCGGCGACGGCTGGTGATCGGCACGGTGCTGGTGGTGGCCGGTGCCGCCGCGATGGCAGCGGGCCTCGGTGGGGACGGCACCTGGGGACTGGTCGGCGTCGGGGGAGGGGTCCTCCTGATCCTGGTCGGGGTCTCGCTGATGAGCGCCTTCCTGGGCCAACCGGTGCTCTTGCTATTCGGGCTGGTCTACGGCCGCCTGTTCGGGACGGTGGGCCGGCTCGCCTCCCAGAACGCCCTGCGCAACCCGCGCCGCACCGGCGCCACCGCCAGCGCCCTGATGATCGGGCTCGCCCTGATGGCGATGATGTCGATCTTCGGCACCTCGGCGTCCGCCAGCACCGACGCCGCCATCGGCAAGACGCTCACCTCGCAGTTCATCGTCTCCAACGTCGTCGGGCAGCCGTTCTCGACGGCCGTCGCGGAGGAGCTCCGCACCCGCGACGGCGTCGCCGGGGTCACCGAGCTGCGCAACGCCTACCCGGACCTCAAGGGCGGCGGCAGCGCCTGGACCGTCGCCATCGACCCCAGGGCCTTCCAGGTCGCCTTCGCCATCCCCACCGTCGCCGGCTCCTTCGCCGACCTCGCTCCCGGCACCGTCGCCATCGCCGCCTCAGAGGCCAAGTCCAAGGGCTTCGGGATGGGCGACACGGTCACGATGAAGTTCCAGGCCACGTCGATCCGGCTCAAGGTGGTCGCGCTCTTCCCGTCCTCGCCGGCGCTGCCGGGCAACTACGTGGTCACCCCGGACGTCCTCGAGCGGGGCGGGCTCACCCCGCTCGACGCCATGGTCTTCGTGACCAAGGACCCCGGCGCGAAGACCGCGGCGGTGCGCGACTCGATCGAGGACGTGATCAAGGACCTCCCCACCGTCACGGTCAAGGACCCGGAGGGGTTCGCGGCCGAGCAGAAGAAGCAGGTCAACCAGTTCCTCTACCTGATCTACGGCCTGCTCGGCCTCTCGGTCATCATCGCCATCCTCGGGGTGGTCAACACCCTCGGGCTCTCGGTGATCGAGCGCACTCGGGAGATCGGCCTGCTGCGCGCGGTGGGCGTCTCGCGTCGCCAGCTGCGCACGATGATCCGGCTGGAGTCGGTCGTGGTGGCGGTGCTGGGCGGGGTGCTCGGCACCCTGATGGGCGTTCTGTTCGGCGCGACGCTGGTGATCGCCCTCAAGGACGAGGGGCTGACGACCCTCGCCGTCCCGTGGGCCTGGCTGGCCGGCTTCCTCGTCCTGGCGGCGCTCGCCGGGGTCTTCGCGTCGGTCTTCCCGGCCCGCCGCGCCGCTCGGCTGGACGTCCTCACGGCCATCGGGACCGAGTGATCTGAGCCTGTTTCTCTCGCGCAGCATGCGCAAAGAGTGAAATCTTGCGGGCTTCCTTACCCAAGCGCCGCCGATCGCCGCTAGGTTTCACATCACGACCGGGAGAAGGGAACACGGGTGGACGAGCACTCGCCGCGAGGCGGAGGCAGGCGCGGGCGCAAGCACGTGCTGGTCCGCGAGTACGTCCGGTCCGTGATCGTCAGCGCCGAGCCGGGCACGCCGGCCCCCTCCGAGCGCGACCTGGCCGAGCAGTTCGGCGTGGCCCGGATGACCGTGCGCCACGCCATCGACGCGCTCGTGGCGCAGGGCCTGCTCGAGCGGGTCGCCGGTCGCGGCACCTTCGTGACCAAGCCGCTCATCGACATGCAGATGCGGCTCTCGGCGTACACCGAGGAGATGGAGCGGCGCGGCAAGAAGCCGGAGTCCAAGACCCTCCTGGCCCGCCGCGAGAGCGCCGGACCCGGTGTCGCGCGTGCGCTCGAGGTCGAGGAGGGCAGCGCGATCGCCCACTGGCAGCGCCTCCGGCTGGCCGACAGCGTGCCGATGGCGATTCAGCACGTCTACCTCTCGCTCGACCTGTTCCCGAACTTCCTCGACGAGGCCCTGCCCGCCAGCCTCTACTTCTGGCTGGCGATGCGCGACCTGATGCCGACCTGGGGCGAGGACTCCGTGCTCGCCGGCATCGCGACCGACGAGGAGGCCGAGCTGCTCGAGCTCGAGCCCGGCTCCCCGGTCCTGCACATCTCCCGCCGCGCCTTCTGCCGCGAGAACGTCGTCGAGGTCACCCGCAGCGTCTACCGCGCCGACCGCTACACCCTCTGGGTCCCCGTGCTGCGGCCCGAGCACCTGCGCTGACGGCTCACCGTTTCGCGCCCACCCGTCCGGGGTGACGGCGCCGACGTTCCGGGGGCGGCCCTGACGCTACCGCGCGCATCCTGAACATGCGAATGTGGTTCGAGGGGCTGCTGCGGCGTACACGCGTCCCATGAGCAACATTCGCATGCTCAGCGAGGCCGGCCGGCGCTCCAGCATGCGAATGTCGCGCGTGGGACTGGAGGGGCACCCACCCGCCCCGTGAGCCACATTCGCATGTCGGGGGCCCGGGAGCCCGAGCCAGCGGCCGCCTAGAGCTCCCCGACCGGAGCCACGGAGATGCCGGCGTGCTCGCAGACCCAGGTCGGGTCGGGGCCGCCGAGGTCGGGGTGGACGTAGAGCGCGTGCGGGTCCAGCAGGTCGCACGCCCGGCACAGGGGCCAGCGGCCGCTGGTCTGCAGGAGGGCGTCCTGGACGTCCTGGGCGACGAGGCCGACGACGAAGTCGCGGCCCTCCGCCCACTGCTCGAGCCACCAGCCGCGGTCGGCCAGCGCCGACTCCAGCGCCGAGACCGTGGCGGGGTCGGCCACGCCGGTGCTCTCCAGGTCGTGCAACACCAGGGCGCGTGCTCTCATGACGACGTCGTGGGATGTCACGATGTCCATTGTGACCCCCGACCAAGCGGACGAGCCCGACGACGGCTCGGCCGACAGCGCTGAGCTCCAGGTCGTCGTGCTCCATGCACGAGACGCCGAGGCGGCGGCACGGGGCGGCGCGGACCGGCTCCTGCTGAGCGCCGACCCCGAGGACGGCCACTGGTCGCCCGAGCCCGCGCTCGTCTCGGCGGTCGTCAAGGAGACCGACGTGCCCGTGTGGGTCGTCCTCCGCCCGCGCGAGGACCACTTCCCGCGGATGGTCGTCCTGGGCGAGGCGTTCCTCGAGCTCGGGGCGCGGGGACTGGCCTACGGCTTCCTGGACCGCGACCTGGAGATCGACCGGGCCGGGTGTGCGGAGATGTGCTCCGAGCTGGGCGGCGTCCCGTGGATCTTCCACGGCTTCGACGTCGCGCTCGACGCCAACCACGCCTGGCGCGACGTGATCGGGCTGCCCGGCCTCGAGTCGGTCATCTCGGCCGGGTCGACCCGCGGCCTCGCCCACGGCGCCGAGGAGCTGATCGCGCGCGCGTCGCGTGACCCGCGGGTCGCCTCGCTGGTCACGGCCGGCAGCGGGCTGACCCCCGAGCAGGTCCCGTGGCTGGTGCGGGCCGGCGTACGCCGCTTCGCGATCGGGTCCTCGGCCCGGGCCGGCGCCTCGTGGACCCGTGGCTCGGTCGACGTCGACCGGGTGCGCTCCTGGCGGATGCTCGTCGACGACGCGCTGTCGAGGGCGCTGGGAATCCCGGTCGACGACTAGCTGATCGCTAGAAGGTGCGCAGCCAGATCGTCTGGTCGGCCGCGCGGAGGACGTCCAGCGCCTCGACCGGAAGCGCCGTGGAGATGTCGGTGACGACGTAGCCCTGCTCACCACGGGTGGAGAGGTACTGCGCCGTGACGTTGGCCTCGTGCTCGGCGAGCAGCTGGTTCACCGAGGCCAGCACGCCCGGGATGTTGTGGTGCAGCAGGGCGATCCGCGAGCCGCCGTCGAGCGGGGGCACGGCGACCTCGGGGAGGTTGACCGACAGCTCGGTGCTCCCGGACTGCAGGAACTTCGACAGCTTGCCCGAGACGAAGAAGCCGATCTCCTCCTGCGCCTCCTGGGTCGAGCCGCCGACGTGGGGCGTCAGGATCACGTTGGGCAGGCCACGCAGGGTGGACTCGAACGGCTCGCCCTGGGCCTTGGGCTCGATAGGGAAGACGTCGAGAGCCGCTCCGGCGAGGTGGCCGGACAGGATGTTCTCGCGCAGCGCGACGTCGTCGACGACCATGCCGCGCGAGGCGTTGATGAACATCGAGCGGGGCTTCATCTTCGCGAACTGGGCGGCACCGAAGAGGCCGGCGTTGCCGGGCCGTCCGTCGACGTGCAGCGTCACCACGTCGGCCTGGGCCAGCAGCTCGTCCAGGGTGCCGACCCGGCGGGCGTTCCCGTGGGCGGGGCGGTCGGCGTTGTCGAAGAAGATCACCCGGAAGCCGAGCGACTCGGCCAGGTTGGACAGCTGGGTGCCGATGTTGCCGTAGCCGACGATCCCCAGCGTCCGCCCGCGCACCTCGTGGCTGCCCATGGCCGACTTGTCCCAGACCCCGTCGTGCATCTTCTGGGTCTTCTCCATCAGCCGCCGCGCCAGGGCGATGATCTCGCCGATCACGAGCTCGACCACGCTGCGGGTGTTGGAGTACGGCGCGTTGAAGGCCGCGATCCCGCGCTGCGCCGCCGCTCCCAGGTCGATCTGGTTGGTGCCGATGCAGAACGCGCCGACCGCGAGCAGGTCCGGGGCGCTCGCGAGGACCTTCTCGGTGACCTTGGTGTTGGAGCGGATGCCGACCAGGGAGATGCCCTGGAGAGCCTCGATCAGCTCGTCCTCACCGAGCGATCCCGGGCGCGTGTGGACGATGAAACCGTTGCGCTCGAGGGTCTCGGTCGCGGCGGGGTGGATGTTCTCGAGAAGGAGGACCTCGTGCTTGCTCACCGCAGAAGCCTACGAGGCCGCTGGCTCACAGATCGCCCGCATCCACGATCCGGTAGGCGTAGCCCTGCTCGGCCAGGAAGCGCTGGCGGTTCTGCGCGAAGTCGGCGTCGACCGTGTCGCGGCTGACGATCGTGTAGAACCGGGCCGGCTTCTGGGTGCCGTCGGCCGCCTTCTCCTTGGGCCGCAGCAATCGGCCGAGGCGCTGCGCCTCCTCCTGCCGGGACCCGAACGACCCGCTGACCTGGATCGCCACGGCGGCCGTGGGCAGGTCGATCGAGAAGTTGGCCACCTTGGAGACGACGAGCAGGTTGATCTCGCCGGAGCGGAACTCCGCGTAGAGGCGCTCACGCTCCTTGACGCTCGTCTCGCCCTTGATCACCGGAGCGTCGAGGTGCTCCGCGAGCTCGTCGAGCTGCTCGAGGTACTGGCCGATCACCAGGGTCGGCTCGCCCTGGTGCTGCTTGACCAGCTGCTCGGCGATGAGCACCTTGGCGTGGGTGCAGCTGGCCATCCGGTAGCGCTCCTCCGGCTCGGCCGTGGCGTAGGCGAGCCGCTCGCCCTCCGGCAGGCTGACCCGCACCTCGACGCAGTCGGCCGGCGCGATCCAGCCCTGGCTCTCGATGTCCTTCCACGGGGCGTCGTAGCGCTTCGGCCCGATCAGGCTGAACACGTCACCCTCACGGCCGTCCTCGCGCACCAGCGTGGCGGTGAGGCCGATGCGGCGACGGGCCTGCAGATCGGCCGTCATCCGAAAGATCGGGGCCGGGAGCAGGTGGACCTCGTCGTACACGATCAGGCCCCAGTCCTTGGCGTCGAGCAGCTCGAGGTGGGGGTAGAGGCCCTTCCGGCGCATGGTCAGGACCTGGTAGGTCGCGATCGTGACCGGCCGGATCTCCTTGCGGGCGCCGCTGTACTCGCCGATCTCGTCCTCGGTCAGGCTGGTGCGCCGGATCAGCTCGGACTTCCACTGGCGGGCGCTGACGGTGTTGGTCACGAGGATCAGGGTGGTGGCCTGCGCCTGGGCCATGGCGGCGGCGCCGACGAGGGTCTTGCCCGCGCCACAGGGGAGTACGACGACCCCGGACCCGCCGTGCCAGAACGAGTCGGCGGCCTCGCGCTGGTAGGGGCGCAGCGACCACTCGGACTCGTCGAGCGCGATCGGGTGGGCCTCCCCGTCGACGTAGCCGGCGAAGTCCTCGGCCGGCCACCCGAGCTTGAGCAGCGCCTGCTTGAGGTTGCCGCGCTGGCTGGGGTGCACGGCGACGGTCTCGGTGTCGATGCGCTCACCGATCATCCCGGCGACCTTCTTGGCGCGGATGACCTCCTCGAAGACCGCCTTGTCGACGCTGCTCAGCACCAGGCCGTGGACTGGGTCCTTGTCGAGCCGGAGCCGGCCGTAGCGGTCCATCGTCTCCGCGACGTCGACGAGCAGCGCGTGCGGGACGGCGTAGCGGCTGAAGGTGAGCAGGACGTTGACGACCTGCTCCGCGTCGTGCCCGGCGGCCCGCGCGTTCCACAGGCCGAGGGGCGTGAGGCGGTAGGTGTGGATGTGCTCCGGGCTGCGCTCCAGCTCGGCGAAGGGGGCGATCGCCTTGCGGCAAGCGTCGGCCTGCTCGTGGTCGACCTCGAGCAGCAGGGTCTTGTCCGACTGGACGATCAGGGGGCCGTCGGTCATCGGGGTCCGTGGGAAGTCATAAGAGGTCAATCTTACGGACAGGTGGTTCGCCGGGGCGCTGGACCCGGGTCCGGGAAGACAGGCCGTCAGCACCCCGACGAACCGTGAGGGATTCGGAGGCCCCGGCGCTTCGGATTGGTCAGGTCTCAGCCGCTGACGGCCCGCAGCCCGCCGCTCGATGACTCGAGCACGAGGGCGCCGGGTCGGGCACCGAGCACGGCCAGGCTGACGACCATCAGGTCGGTGAGGGCGCTGTAGCCGGCCAGCTCGACGTACAGCTCGAAGTTGGGGGTGTGGTGGCCGTACGCCGCGCGGCTCTCGGCCGGCGTGAGCCACCCCATGCTCGTCAGATGGGAGACGGTCGCGTCGTCCATCGACCAGGTGCCGCCCAGGGCCGCGGCGCCGACGCACTCGGCCGTGAGCACCTCGTCGACGCGCAGCGCCTGCACGTAGCGCGTGGCGACCGGCTTGGACTGCCGGCCGAAGAGACCACGGCGCGGCGGGTTGGCGGGCGTGGCCTCGCCCAGGACGAGGAAGTCGCCGTCGTCCAGGCTCGCGAGCGCGCCCTCGAGGCCGCGCGTCACCGCCGCCCAATCTGCATAAGGCATGACGGGACGATATGTCCGCTCGGGTGGTTCCCGCGCCCCCGCGTCCACGGCCTGGAACGGGCCGGTCTCGGCGGTGGTTGACTCAGGCAAGCGCCCGGTCGACGGCCGCCTCGACGTGGAGTCGTGTGGTGGGGAAGGTCGGCACCGGCACGTGGTCCTCCTGGACCAGCAGCTCGATCTCCGTGCACCCGAGGATCACGCCCTGGGCGCCGCGGGCGAGGAGCCGGTCGATGACCTCGACATAGGCCTGCCGTGACTCCTCGAGCACGACGCCGAGGCACAGCTCGTCGTAGATCACGCGGTGCACCAGGGCCTGGTCGTCGACCTCCGGGACCAGCACCGTTAGCCCGTGCGACTCCAGCCGGCCGCGGTAGAAGTCCTGCGACATCGTGAAGCCGGTGCCGAGCAGCCCGACGGTGTCGAGGCCGGCGGCGCGCACCGCGTCGGCGGTGACGTCGCCGAGGTGGAGGAGCGGGATTTTCGCGGCGGCCTCGATCGCGCCGGCGACCTTGTGCATGGTGTTGGTGCAGAGCACCAGGAGGTCGGCCCCCGCCGCCTCGAGCCGGAGGGCTTCGGCGGTGAGGAGCTCACCGGCGCGGTCCCACTGGCCGGTCGCCTGCAGCTCCTCGACATCGGCGAAGTCGAGCGAGGAGATCAGCAGGCGTGCGGAGTGCAGGCCGCCCAGCCGCTCGCGGACCAGCTCGTTGGCCAGCCGGTAGTAGATCGCAGTCGACTCCCAGCTCATGCCGCCGATCAGGCCGATGGTCCGCACCCGAGCGTCACCCCGTCCAGGCGGGGTCAAGCCAGGCAAGGCCGAGCACGCGATGGAAGGCGGGGGCGTCGGCGGGCACGTCCACGACGGTACCGAACAGGCCGCTGCGCCCGGCTCCGTCCGGCTGTCCGGGATCCGGCGTGACGACCGGGTGCACCGCCTCGCACTCGGAGTCGCTCGGCGCGTAGTCCTGGCCGGTCGCGCGGGCGACGGCCCGTCGGTGTCACGACGTCAAGCTGGTCGTCGCGCACCCCGGCGACGACTGCGCTGGTCCGTTCGGTCGTGGGGCAAGGCCGATCATCGGCACTTCTTCGGACGGCGGCTGGTGAGTGGATGGACCGGGCGAGGGTGGTGGAGTCATCGGTCGACCGGGGAAACCTGCACCTACCCGGCGGCCCGGGACACGGCGGTGATCCGGTGGATCGCGAAGGTGCGGGAGCCGTCGCTGCGCTCGTCGTACGCCGAGAGCCGGCCGCCCTCGACGCGCTCGGGGGTGACGAGCCGTTCGGCCACGGTGCCGTCGTTGCCGACGTAGCCGATCAGCAGCTGCTCGTGGGCCTCCGCCGCCTGCCGCAGCATCGCGATCACGTCGGTGGGGTTGGACGCGCTGGTGCCGCGGGTCGGGCGGGCGGCCGTGGACCGGTCGCCGGCGCGGATGGCGGTGACCACGGCGGCGGTCCTGGCGACGGTGCGGACGCCGGTCGCGGCCGCGGGGCTACGGCGGCGTGAGCGGGCCCGGAAGACGTCGGGACGCGCCACCCGGACCGTTCCGTCGACGGCCTCGACCACCGGCGCCAGGCCGAGCTCGCGGATGCGGGGCAGCAGCGTGCCGAGGGGTACGTCGGAGATCACCACGGTCGGAGCGATGCGCCGCAGGCGCAGGGCGTCGGCGCCGGACGCGTGCATCAGCTCGGTCAGCGCCGTCTCGTCGTCGCTGCGCAGGAACGACTCGGCGTGCCCGGCCCGCAGCGTGCCGAACCGACGGGAGACGTCGTCGACGAGGTAGGTCAGCGACTGCGGGACCGGCGTTCGGGAGGTCGCGGCGACGAAGTCGTGCACCTCGGCCGCGGACCAGCCGGCGTCGAAGGCCCGGCGCACGGAGGTGGCCGCGAACCGGTAGACCGTCGCACCCCCACGGGACTCGACGTCCGCGAGCAGGGCCAGCTGGTGCGCCAGGTCGTGCTCGAGCGGGCCGGGGGCGATCGCGGTGAGGTCGGCCTGCAGCAGCACGTGGTCGACGGGTGCGGGCAGGAGGTCGTCCAGCGCCGGCGCCGGGTCGGTGCCGGCGATCACCTGGCGACCGAACCCGGAGAGCGCGTTCAGCCCGGTGATGCCGAGCAGGGCGGCCTCGTCGAGCGTCGGTCCGACCTGGTTGAGCCGCAGGGACGGTCGTCGCGGACGCCGCCAGCGCATCCGGGCGACGAGCGAGGCCTGCCCGGTGCCGGCGGCCAGGGCGGTGTCGACCGGGAGCTCGGCCAGCTCGGCCAGGACGTCGGTGCGGAGCGCCACCTGCCAGTTGCGGGCCAGGTCGGGCGACAGGGCGTTCACCGGCTTGTCGGCCACCCGTTTGCCGACGGCCGAGACGAGCCGCGGGTTGGCGAGCCAGGCGCGCGCAAGCGTGGCCCACTTCTGCGCCGTCCCGCCCAGCTGCCACGCGTCGTACGCGTCGGTCGGCAGCCACCCGGCCTCGACCTCGTCGCTCATTCCCTGGTCGACCAGGCCGGCCGCCCACGCGGTCTCGATCACCAGCGCGGCGACGTCGTTCTCGACGTGCAGCAGGGTGGCCGCCGCCCGGAGCTCGCGTACGCCGAGCCCGCCGGCCTTCAGCGCCGGGGGCGGGTGGGTGCCCCACCGGTCGAGGAGGAGGTCGGTGCGCCGTACGAGCTCGAAGGCGGCGCCGGCCGCCGCGCGGTCGACCAGTGACTGCGGGCGCTCGGAGGTCGCCAGGGCGGGCGGCTGGTCGATGCCCGCGTCGCGTGCCCGGACCAGGCCGAGGCGCACGTGCCACGGCAGGGTCACGTGCCGCTCGTCGATGCGGGTGAGCAGGCCGGCCGCCACCAGGTCGGCCGTCGGCCCCGCGCCACCGCTCCATCGTCCGTCGGCCCCGGTGTCGTCGAGGTGGTCGAGGATCGCGCGTGCCTGGGGGGCGAGGTCCTCCAGCAGGCCGGGCACCTCGTCCAGGGGTGGTCCGGAGGGGAGCCGCAGCAGCTCGCCGACCACCAGCACCGGCCGCGTCGGGGATCCCCAGACCAGGGCGAGCAGCTCCAGCCGCTCGACGGCGTGCGCCACCGCCTCGGGGGTGGTGCCGAGCTCCGCGGCGTCGGTGTCCTGGACGAGCGCCTGGAGGACGGCGAGCTCGAGGGCGTCGAGGGTGTCCAGGGCCCGCAGCACGGACGCCTTCACCACGACACGGGCCGCCAGCTGTGACGAGTCGTGAGGTGCGGGTGCGGCCAGGTCGGGGCGGGCCTCGAGCAGCGCGGACAGCCGCTCGTCGGGCCAGCCGCGGAACTGGTCGGCGAGGGTGCGCGGGGCGGAGGAGGGCATCCGGCGAATTCTACGGCTCCCGTGGGTGGGCCACGACCGCGTCCGGGTGGGCCGACCGCCGCCGCTGGCAGGATCGACCCATGGAGGTCACGGTGCAGCTGCTCGAGATGCTCCTCGCGGGCGCCACCCGGGAGGCCCTCGACCGGGCCGTGGCCCAGGCCGAGCTCGAGGACAGCACGCCGGAGCAGCGGGCGAACCTTCGCGGCCAGCACGCCCTGGCGCTGCGCGTCCACGAGCAGATGGAGCGGCAGCGGAGCCGTGAGGCGGAGCTGTCGGCTCTCAACGAGACCGCGCGCGACCTCACGGCGATCCGCGACCTGGACGCGATCCTGGCCGCGATCGTGCGTCGCGCACGGGCCCTCCTGCACGCCGACATGACCTATCTCTCCCTCAACGACGAGGCGGAGGGGGCGTCCTACATGAGGGTCACCGACGGGGCGCTCACCCCCGAGTTCCGCCGGTTGAGGCTGCCGCTCGGCACGGGCCTGCTCGGCCTGGTGGCCCAGTCCGGGGCGCCGTACTTCACCGAGGACTACCGCGCCGACGAGCGCTTCGTCCACCGCGACTACATCGACACGGCGGTCGACGGTGAGCAGATCCGGGCGATCCTCGGCGTGCCGCTGACCGTCGAGGGCACCGTCATCGGGGCGCTCCTGGCCGTGCACCGCACCGTCCGGCCGTTCCCGGCGGGCGAGGTCGCCCTGCTCACGTCCTTCGCCGCCCACGCCGCGGTCGCACTGGAGAACGCGCGGCTGTTCGAGCAGGCCCGGGACGCTGTGGCCGCGGCCGATCGTGCCAGCCGTGAGCTGCGCGCCCGGTCGGAGGCGACGGAGCGGGCCGCCCACGCGCACGACCTGCTCACCGACGTGCTGCTCGGCGGTGGGGGCGTGGTGGAGGTGGCGCACGTGCTCGCCGAGGTCCTGGGCGGCCGCCTCGCGGTGCACGACGACGAGGGTCGGCTCCTCGCGGGGGAGGACGCCGGGCCGGTCGACGAGGAGGCGCTGGCGCAGGCGCGAGTGTCGGGCCGGTGCGTCCGCACCGGGGACGGTGCGTGGGTGGCCGTGGCCTCCGCGGGCGAGGAGCACCTCGGCACCCTCGTGCTCCGCGACGCCGAGCCGATGGACCGGCCGGAGCGGCGGACCCTCGAGCGCGGCGCTCTCGTGACCGCGCTGGTGCTGCTCTTCCGACGCACCGAGGCCGAGGCGGAGAGCCGGGTCCGCGGCGAGCTGCTGTCCGACCTCGTCAGCGGGCGCGACCTCGACCCGGACCGGTTGCGCGAGCGCGCCCGTCAGCAGGGCGCCGACCTGGACGTGGACCTGGCGATCGCGGTGGCCCGGCCGGAGTCGACACCCGGTGCGCCCGCCGGGTCCGAGGCCCTCTCCGACCTCGCCGCGGCCCGGGTCGCCACGGCGGTCGCCCGCGAGCGGCACGGCCTGGGTGGCCTGCACGAGGGCACGGTCGTGGTGCTGGCCCCGGCCGACCCGCTCGAGCTGGGCGGTGTCCTGCGCGACCGCCTCGGCGGCGCGACGGTCGGCGTCGCTCCCAGCGCCGGGGGTGCCGAGCACGTCCCGGGGGCACACGTGCAGGCCCGTCAGGCCCTCGTCGCGCTCACCCGGCTGGACCGTCTCGGCGAGGTGAGCGACCCCGCCGGGCTCGGGCTGGCCCGGCTGCTGCTGGGCGGCAACGGGGCCGAGGAGCTGGAGGAGTTCATCGAGCGGACGCTCGGTCCTGTGCTCGCCTACGACGCGGAGCGGGACACACGGCTGGCCGAGACCCTGGAGGTCTGGCTCGACTGCGGCAGCGGGCTGCGCGAGACCGCCGCACGGCTGCACATCCACGCCAACACGGTCACGCAGCGGCTCGACCGGGTCGGCCGACTCCTCGGTGAGGGCTGGCGCGAGCCGGCTCGACGGCTCGACGTCCAGCTCGCCCTGCAGATGGCCAGGCTCCGCCGCACCATGTGACAATGAGCCACAAGACGGGCGTAAGCATGGTGCGCAGCACATGGTCGGCGGTGTCCGACCGCCGCTAGCGTCGCGGCCATGACCTCCTCGACTGGACCCCTCTCGACCCACACCGCCCTGGTGACCGGGGCCGCCAGCGGCATCGGCCGAGCCGTGTCGGTCCGTCTGGCCGCCGACGGCGCCACCGTCCTGCTCCTCGACCGCGACGAGGCCGGGGTGAGGAGGGCTGCCGCCGACGTGGGCGGTCAGCCCCTCGTGGCGGACCTGTCCGACCCCTCGTCCCTCGACGGTCTCGACCTGTCCTCCCGCGGCATCGACATCCTGGTCAACAACGCCGGCCTCCAGCACGTGGCGCCGGTCGAGGACTTCGACCCCGAGCGCTTCGCGCTGATCCACCAGGTGATGCTGCACGCCCCGTTCCTGCTCGCCCGCGCCCTGCTGCCGGGGATGTACGCCGCCGGCTGGGGCCGCCTCGTGCACGTCTCCTCGGTGCACGGCCACCGGGCCTCGCCGTACAAGGCGGCCTACGTCAGCGCCAAGCACGCGCTCGAGGGACTCTCCAAGGTGATCGCCCTCGAGGCCGCGGACAAGGGCGTCACCAGCAACACCGTCTGCCCGGGCTACGTCCGGACCCCGCTCGTCGAGGGCCAGGTCGCCGACCAGGCGAAGAGCCACGGCATCGACGAGGAGGAGGTGCTCGACCAGGTGCTGCTGGCGCGTACGCCGGTCAAGCGGCTGGTCGAGCCCGACGAGGTGGCCGCGATGGTCGCCTTCCTGTGCGGCCCGGGCACCAGCTCGATCAACGGCAGCTCGCAGCTGATGGACGGCGGCTGGACCGCCGCCTGAGCCCCCACCGACCACCCCCACCCGCACGAGCACGAGGAGAACGCACATGACCACCACCTCCAGAGCATCCACGTCCGAGGAACGGCCGTCGTCGGGCGAGAACGGCATCGTCAAGGTCGTCTTCGCCAGCCTGATCGGCACCGCCGTCGAGTGGTACGACTTCTTCCTCTACGGCTCCGCCGCGGCCCTGATCTTCGGCAAGCTGTTCTTCCCGGACGCCGACCCCGTCAACGCCACCCTGCTGGCGTTCGGCACCTACGCCGTCGGCTTCGTGGCGAGGCCGCTCGGTGGCGTCGTGTTCGGCCACTTCGGTGACCGGGTCGGGCGCAAGAAGATGCTCGTCGTGGCCCTGATGATGATGGGGGCGGCGACGTTCGCGATCGGCCTGCTGCCGACGTACGCCACCATCGGCATCGGCGCCCCGATCCTGCTGCTGCTCTGCCGCCTGCTCCAGGGCTTCGCCGTGGGCGGCGAGTGGGGCGGTGCGGTGCTGATGGCCGCGGAGCACGGCAGCGAGGCGCGCCGTGGCTACTGGTCCTCCTGGCCCCAGGCCGGAGTGCCGCTCGGCAACCTGCTCGCGACCGGCGTGCTGTTCGTGCTCGCCGCGTTCCAGAGCGACGCGGCCTTCGAGGCGTGGGGCTGGCGGATCCCGTTCCTGCTCTCCGCGGTGCTCGTGCTGATCGGCCTCTACATCCGCCTCCAGCTCGAGGAGTCGCCGGTCTTCAAGGAGGCCAAGGCCGAGATCGCGGCGAAGAAGGGCGAGTCCTCGCACCTGCCCATCCTCGAGGTGCTCACGACCTACCCCAAGGAGGTCCTGATCGCGATGGGCATGCGGATGGCGGAGAACATCAGCTACTACATCTTCACCATCGTCTCGATCACCTACGTCACGACCTATCTCGACCAGGACAAGGACCTCATCCTCAAGATGCTGCTCATCGGGGCCAGCCTGCAGTTCTTCCTGGTCCCGGCCGTCGGTGCGCTCTCGGACCGGGTGGGTCGTCGGCCGCTCTACTTCGCGGGCGCGCTCGGCGTGGGGGTCTGGGGCTTCGTGTTCTTCGGCCTGCTGGACACGAACAGCCCCGGCAAGATCCTGCTCGCCGTCGTGGTCGGCCTGTTCTTCCACACGTTGATGTACGCGCCGCAGGCGGCCTTCTTCTCCGAGCTGTTCGGCACCTCGGTCCGCTACACCGGCGCCTCGGTCGGCTACCAGCTCGCGTCGATCCTCGCCGGGGCGCTGGCCCCGATCATCGCGGTGCGGCTGCTCGGCGACGCCACGGAGAAGAACACCTTCGCGGTCGGTGTCTACGTCGCCGTCGCCGCCGTGATCACGATCATCGCCGTGGCGTTCGCCAAGGAGACCCGGGCCACCTCACTGCGCCACGACCGGGTGGTGCGGGGCGCCCACGACCCGGTGTGACGACCGGTCGGAAAGCCGGTTGAGCCGGGTCCGTCGGCCGAGGTCGTCTGGACCCTCGAGCGGGTCGAGGTGGCACGAGCCGACCAACCACCTCGACGTCGCGGCCATCGGCCAGCTCGAGACGGCGCTGGCCGGCTACACCGGCACCCTGGTCGTGGTCAGCCACGACCGCGCCCTCCTGGACCGGACCAGGATCGGGCGGGTGGTGGAGCTCGCCGGTTGCTAGCGTCGTCAGTCCGCCAGCCGTCCCGGCGATGAGGAGCATCGTGCCCCCGGTCCCGCGCCGCCCCTCCCTCGTGCTCGTCGCGGGGATGCTGGCGCTGCTGTGCGCCGCGGTGGGGGTGCTCGCGACCTACGAGGACACCACCACCCAGCGCCGGGCCGCGGACCCGACGGGCGCCTGGGTCACCTCGCCGGTCGACCCGGCGCGACGCCTGCTGAGACTCGACGCGGGCGAACCAGGGGTGACGACCGCACGCGTGCGCGTCGACCCCGAGGACCGGCGGCAGGTGTGGCGCGGGACCGGGGCCGCGATGACCGATGCGTCCGTCGAGCTGCTCGGTCTCGCCCCGGACGGCCTGCGCCGGCTGTTCGACCCGGACGCCGATGACGGCGCACAGCTGGGCTGGGTCCGGCTCCCGCTCACCGCGACCGACATGTCGCCTCGGGCCTGGACCTGGGGGTGGGACGGCACGACCGCCTCACCGAGCCCTCAGGCGCGGACCGCCCTCGCGGTGCTGGCGAAGGTGCAGGCGCTGCAGCCGCGGGTGCAGGTGGTGGCGACGCCGTGGACCGCGCCGCCGTGGATGAAGCAGCCGGCGACGGTCCGGGGTGGCGCGCTGCGCGAGGACGCCGTCGACCAGTACGCCGCCATGCTCGTCGCCCAGGTCGACGCCCTGCGCAGGGCGGACGTGCCGCTCACGTCGGTGACCCTGGGCAACGAGCCCGGCCACGCCGGCGACCACCCGTCGATGACGATGAGCACCTCCCAGCAGTCGGAGCTGGGCCGCCAGGTCGGGCCCCAGCTCCACGACCGCGGGCTCGAGCTCTGGGCGGTCGACGGCGACTGGACCGATCGGCCTCGCCACGACGAGGTGCTGGTCGCCGCCCCGGACGCCTTCGACGCGGCGGCGTTCCACTGCGGGGCCGGCGCACCCGGTGAGATGGCGGGCGTCGGCGTACCCCCCGTCGTCACGGAGTGCGCCGGCACCAGGGACACCTGGCGCACGACCTTCGCCTGGGACGCGGAGCACCTGCTCGCCGGGAGCATCGCCGCCGGCTCGACTGGGCTGGTGATGTGGAACCTGGCCACCGACCCGGAGGGTGGTCCGCGCGACCTGGCCTCGAGGGCCGCCTGCTCCGACTGCCGGGGTCTGCTCACCGTCGACGGGAGCCGGGCCAGCGCCGGACCGGAGTTCTTCGTCCTCGCGCACCTGGCCCGGGCCGCCGAGCCCGGCGCCCGGGTGCTCGGATCCCGCTCCAGCGGCCACCTGCCCTCGGCGGCGTTCCTCAACCCGGACGGGACCGTCGGGGTGGTGGCGTTCAACGACACCGACGAGGACCGGGTGGTCGGTGTGGCCGTCCCCGGCCGCGCCGAGGTGCGGCGCCGGGTGGAGGCGGGTGAGCTCCTCACGGTGCGCATCAGGCGCTGACCGTCCGTTCCTCGCACGCGGCGATCGCGGGCGTCGTCGTCTCCCTCCAGCCCAGGCCGCCGAATCTAGAACGAGTTCTAGTCGCTGGTAACGTCCCGGCTGTGCCTGCCACCGCCAGTCCTCGCGTCATCGTCGTGACGGGTGCCGCCTCGGGCATCGGCCACGCCACCGCCGCCATGTTCGCCGCGATGGGCGAGACCGTCTACGGCCTGGACCTCCGCCCGACCGTCCCGGACGGCGTCACCTTCGTGCCGTGCGACGTGGGGGAGCGCGGCTCGGTCGACGAGGCCATCGAGGCCTGCTCGACGGACGGCAGGATCGACGTGCTCGCCAACGTGGCGGGCGTGGTGCAGTTCGGGCGCTTCGAGACCATCACCGACGCCGAGTGGGACCGGGTGCACGACATCGACCTCAAGGGCCCGTTCATGCTGATGCAGGCGGCGATGCCGCTCATCCGCGCGTGCGGAGGCAACATCGTCAACGTCTCGTCGGTGGCCGGTCGGGTCCCGCAGCCCTACACGACCGCCTACTCGGCGGCCAAGGGCGGACTCACGATGCTGACGCGGGCGCTGGCCCTTGAGCTGTCGCCCGACGGGATCCGGGTGAACGCGGTCTGTCCCGGCACGGTCGACACCCCCATCGTGGGCGAGGTGTTCGAGAAGCTGACCGACGACCTCGACAAGCGGGTGGCCGATCGGCTGATGATGATGCTCTCGGGCACCATCGCCCCGTCCGAGATCGCCGCGGCGATCCGCTACCTGTCCTCGGCGGACGCGAAGTACGTCACCGGCGCCGTGCTCGCCGTCGACGGCGGCATGGGCTGAGCGAGGCCGATTGCCCGGGTTCGTCGCCCGGGCATAGGTTCGGCGGCATGGAGTCCTACGCCGTCGGCGAGACCAGCCCCGCCCTGCTCGAGGAGACCATCGGGGGCAACTTCGAGCGCACGGTGGCGTCGTACGGCGACCAGGAGGCGCTCGTCGAGTTCGCCTCCGGACGGCGCTGGACCTACGCCGAGCTGGACCGCGACGTCAACGCCTTCGCCCGCGGGCTGTTGGCGGCCGGGATCGACAAGGGCGACCGGGTCGGGATCTGGTCGCCGAACTCGGCGGAGTGGACGATCACCCAGTACGCCTGCGCCAAGGTCGGCGCGATCCTGGTCAACGTCAACCCGTCCTACCGCACCCACGAGTTCTCCTTCGCGGTCAACCAGTCGGGGCTCAAGCTCCTGGTCAGCGCGGTGTCCTTCAAGACGAGCAGCTACCGGGAGATGGTCGAGGAGGTCTCGACAGGCTCAACCGACGGAGTGGGGCTGCTCGAGCGGGTCGTCTACACCGGCACCGACGACTGGGACGCGATCATCGCCGAGGGGGAGGCGCTGCCCGAGGACGCCGTGGCCGAGCGGATGGCGACCCTGGAGCCGGGCGACCCGATCAACATCCAGTACACCAGCGGCACCACCGGCTATCCCAAGGGCGCGACCCTGAGCCACCGCAACATCTTGAACAACGGCTACTTCACCACCGAGCTGATCAACTTCACCCACGAGGACCGGCTCTGCATCCCGGTGCCGTTCTACCACTGCTTCGGGATGGTGATGGCCAACCTCGGCTGCACCACCCACGGCGCCACCATGGTGATCCCGGCGCCCGGCTTCGACCCCGAGATCACGCTGCGCGCGACGGCCGAGGAGCGGTGCACCGCGCTGTACGGCGTGCCCACGATGTTCATCGCGATGCAGCACCACCCGTCGTTCGCCGACCACGACCTGTCCACGCTGCGCACCGGTGTGATGGCCGGGTCGATCTGCCCGGTCGAGGTGATGAAGCACTGCATCGACGACATGCACATGTCCGAGGTGTCGATCGCCTACGGGATGACCGAGACCTCGCCGGTCTCCTGCCAGACCCGGGCCGACGACGACCTGGACCGGCGTACGGCCACGATCGGGCGCGTGCACCCGCACGTCGAGATCAAGATCGTCGACCCGGCCAGCGGCGAGACCGTCGAGCGGGGCCTCCCCGGCGAGCTGTGCACCCGCGGCTACTCGGTGATGCTCGGCTACTGGCAGGACTCCGAGAAGACCGACGAGTCGATCGACGGCGACGGCTGGATGCACACCGGCGACCTCGCCGAGATGCGCGAGGACGGCTACTGCAACATCGTCGGGCGCATCAAGGACATGGTGATCAGGGGCGGGGAGAACATCTACCCCCGTGAGATCGAGGAGTTCCTCTACACCCACCCCGACATCGAGGACGTCCAGGTGATCGGCGTGCCCGACGAGCGCTACGGCGAGGAGCTCGCCGCGTGGGTCAAGCTGCGCTCCGGCGCCGAGCCGCTCGACGAGAAGCAGGTGCGCGCGTTCGCCACCGGCAAGCTGGCGCACTACAAGATCCCGCGCTACGTCCTGCTCGTCGACGAGTTCCCGATGACGGTGACCGGCAAGATACGCAAGGTGCAGATGCGCGAAGAGACGACCGAGAAGCTCGGACTCGAGACCAAGGACTGAACAGTGACCGACATCGACACCCTGGCCGCCGACTACTGGACGCACCACCTCGCGGTCGCGCCCACCAACGCCCACCTCATCGGTGACTACCGCGCCGCCGGCCGGTTCGAGGAGGCGACCCGCGAGGCGGAGGACCGCGAGATCGCCGACCTGCGCGACTTCGCGCAGCGCGCCGAGGCGATCGACCCGGAGGGACTCGACGACCAGCAGCGGATCACCCGGGCGGTGCTGGCCTCGGACGCGACCACCAGGGCGGACGTGCTCGCGGCCCGGCTGGCCGAGCTGGCCGCCGACCCCATCTTCGGTCCCCAGGTCTCGTTGCCGATCGTGATGGGCATGCTGGCCCTCCCGGACGCGGACGTGGCGGAGGCCCTGGTCGACAAGCTCCGCGGGGTGGGCCGGTTCTACGGCGAGCTGGCGGAGCGGCAGCGCGAGGGCGTGGCCGGTGGTCGCCTGCCGGCCGCCTTCGCGGTGGCCGACACCGTCGCCCAGCTCGACGCCCTGCTGGCCACGCCGGTCGCCGACGACCCGCTGCTGAGGACCACCCCGCCGCCCGCCGGCCTGGACGTGGACGGCTGGAAGGCACGGCTGCGGGAGGTCGTCGAGCGCGACGTACGCCCGGGGCTGGAGGCCTACCGCGACGTGCTCCGCGACGAGGTGCTGGCGCTGGGTCGTCCCGACGACCGGTGCGGGCTGAGCTGGCTCGCCGACGGTGACGAGGCCTACGCCGCGACGCTGCGCAACTACACGACGACCACGAAGACGGCCCAGGAGATCCACGAGATCGGCCTCGCCCAGATCGAGAAGCTGGCCGACGAGTACCGCAGCCTCGGCCCCGAGGTGGTCGGCACCGACGACCTCCAGCAGATCTTCGAGGCGATGCGCACCGACCCGAAGCTGCACTTCGAGTCCGGCGAGCAGCTCGTCGAGGCCTCCGAGATCGCGATGCAGCGGGCCTGGGACGCCATGCCGGAGTGGTTCGAGGTCCTGCCGCAGGCGCGTTGCGCCGTGCAGGCGACGACCACCGGGGCCAAGGCGTTCTACTTCCCGCCGGCCGGGGACGGGAGCCGCGGCGGCACGTTCTTCATCAACATCTCCGACCCGACCGCATGGGGGACCTTCGAGCTGGAGTCGATGGCCTTCCACGAGGGCATCCCCGGCCACCACCTCCAGCTCGCGATCGCCAGCGAGCTGACCGGCGTGCCCGAGTTCCGCAAGCACATCCACAACTCGGCGTACGCCGAGGGCTGGGGCCTCTACACCGAGCGGCTCTCCGACGAGATGGGCCTCTACAGCTCCGCGGTCGACCGGATGGGCATGTTCTCCGCCGACTCGATGCGGGCCTGCCGCCTGGTCGTCGACACCGGGCTGCACGCGCTCGGCTGGAGCCGCGAGCAGGCGGTCGACTACATGGTGGCCAACTCCCCGCTCGCCGAGGGGGTCGTGCGACCCGAGGTCGACCGCTACATCGTCTCGCCGGGGCAGGCCGCGTCCTACATGGTCGGCCGGCTGGAGATCCAGCGGATGCGGGCCGAGGCCGAGGAGCGGCAAGGCAGCGGTTTCGAGGTGAGGAAGTTCCACTCCGCCGTGCTCGACTCCGGGTCGCTCCCGCTCGGCGTGCTCGACGAGGTCGTCCGGTCGCGGTTGTCGTGAACGGGTCCAGGCCCGCTCCGGAGGTCGACCGGCTGGCCGAGGAGTTCTGGGCGCACCACCTCGACGTCAACCCCACCGAGGCCCACCTGATCGGCGACTACGGCCGGGCGGACCGCTTCGAACGCGCGACCCGTGAGGTCGAGGACGACGACATCGCGACGCTGCGGGACCTGGCCCGGCGGGCCGAGGCCCTCGACGAGTCGGGCCTCGACACGCAGCAGCGGATCACCCGCCGGGTCCTGGTCGACGACGCCACCAGCCGGGCCGACCTGACCGAGCAGCGGCTGCAGGAGCTGGCGGCCGACCCGGTCTTCGGCGCGCACGTGGACCTCCCGCTCGTGATGGACATGATCTCCCTCCCGGACGCGGCGGTGGCCGAGGCCCTGGTCGACAAGCTGCGCGGGGTCGGGCGCTACTTCGGGGAGCTGGCGGAGCGGCAGCGCGAGGGATTGGCGAGCGGTCGGACCCCGGCGGCGTTCGCGGTCGTCGACACCGTCGCGCAGCTCGACGCAATGCTGGCCGGGGCGGTGGCCGAGGACCGGTTGCTGGTGACCAGGCCCCCGGCGAGCGGGCTGGACGTGGACGCGTGGAAGGCGCGGCTTCGGTCGGTGGTCGAGTCCGACGTACGTCCCGGACTGGCGGCCTACCGCGACGTGCTGCGCGACGAGGTCCTGCCCCGGTCGAGGTCCGACGAGGAGTGCGGGCTGGGCTGGCTGGCCGATGGCGACGCGTCGTACGCCGCGGCCCTGCGGTTCTTCACCACCACGACCAAGAACGCGCAGGAGATCCACGACCTCGGGCTGGAGCAGGTCGAGAAGCTGGCGGGGGAGTACGCCGAGCTCGGCCCCGAGGTCGTCGGCACCGACGACGTGCAGCAGATCTTCGAGGCCATGCGCTCCGACCCGGGGCTGCACTTCAGCACCGGCCAGGCGCTCGTGACGGCCTCGGAGGTGGCGATGGCGCGCGCCTGGGACGCGATGCCGGACTGGTTCGCGGTGCTGCCGCAGGCGAGCTGCTCGGTGCAGTCCTCGACGAGCGGCGCGATCGCGTTCTACTTCCCTCCGGCCGGCGACGGCTCCCGCGGCGGGACGTTCTTCGTCAACGTGGCCGACCCGTCCGCCTGGGGCACCTTCGAGCTGGAGGCCACCGCCTTCCACGAGGGCATCCCCGGCCACCACCTCCAGCTCGCGATCGCCGGCGAGCTCACCGGGATCCCGGAGTTCCGCAGGCACATGAGCAACGACGCGTACGCCGAGGGCTGGGGCCTCTACTCCGAGCGCCTCTCCGACGAGATGGGGCTCTACACCGCGGCCGTCGACCGGATGGGCATGTTCGCCGGCGACTCGCTGCGGGCCTGCCGACTCGTGGTGGACACCGGCCTGCACGCCCTGGGCTGGAGCCGCGAGCGGGCCGTGCAGTACATGGTCGCGAACTCGCCGCTCAACGAGGGAGCGGTGCGCCCGGAGGTCGACCGCTACATCGTGTGCCCGGGGCAGGCGACGTCCTACATGGTCGGGCGGCTGGAGATCCAGCGCATGCGCGCCGAGGCCGAGCACCGCCAGGGCAGTGCCTTCTCGATCAAGGAGCTCCACTCCGCCGTCCTCGACTCGGGCTCGCTGCCCCTGGGCGTGCTCGACGAGGTGGTCCGCGCCCGGTTGCCGTGAGCGCGGATCCCGCATCCCACCACTGAATCCGTCGTCTCCGAACGGTTTCGGTCCTGAACGCTGTGTGTTTCACCTCTCCGGACGACGGGTACGCAGCCCGGTGGGGGAACGACGTCTGGGAGGACGACATGGCAGAGAGCGTCGAGACAGGCCGCATCACGACCGACATCCCGGCCCGGATGGACCGGCTCCCGTGGGCGCGGTGGCACTGGCTGGTGGTGATCGGCCTCGGCACCGTCTGGATCCTCGACGGGCTCGAGGTCACCATCGTCGGCTCGATGAGCGAGGCGCTCAAGCCCGAGAGCACCGGTCTCGGCATGACCAGCTACCAGGTCGGCGTCGCGGGCGCGGTCTACGTCGCGGGCGCGTGCTTCGGTGCCTTGTTCTTCGGCCAGCTCACCGACCGGTTCGGTCGCAAGAAGCTGTTCCTGCTGACGCTCGGCGTCTACACCGTCGCCACGGTGCTGACGGCGTTCTCGATGAACCCCATGTGGTACTTCGCCGCCCGGTTCCTCACCGGCACCGGCATCGGCGGGGAGTACGCCGCGATCAACTCCGCGATCGACGAGCTGATCCCCGCGAAGTACCGCGGCCGGGTCGACGTCGCGATCAACGGCTCGTTCTGGATCGGCGCCGCCGGCGGTGCCCTGCTGACGATTCCGCTGCTCGACCCCACCGTGATCGACCAGGGCGTCGGCTGGCGCCTGGCGTTCGGTCTCGGCGCGATCCTGGCGGTCGGCATCCTCGTCGTACGCCGCAACGTGCCCGAGAGCCCGCGCTGGCTGTTCATCCACGGCCGCGAGGACGAGGGCGAGCAGATCGTCCGCGACATCGAGAAGACCGTGGTCGACGAGACCGGCGACGACCTCCCCTCGGTGAGCGAGACGATCACGATCCGGCAGCGCAAGACGATCAGCATCCCGGAGATCGCGCGGACCGTCTTCACGCTCTACCCGCGGCGCACCGTGCTCTGCTTCTCGCTGTTCGTGGGCCAGGCGTTCCTGTACAACGCGTTCTTCTTCACCTACGGAGACACCCTCGGCACGTTCTTCGACGTGAAGCAGACCGGCTACTACATCGCCGTGTTCGCGCTGAGCAACTTCGCGGGGGCACTGCTGCTGAGCCCGCTGTTCGACCGCGTCGGCCGGGTCACGATGATCGCCGGGACCTACATCCTCTCCGGGGTGCTGCTGGCGGTCGCCGGCCTCGTGCTCGGGAACCTGAACGCGGTCACGCTGACGATCTTCGGGGCGGTCATCTTCTTCTTCGCCTCGGCCGGTGCCAGCGCGGCGTACCTCACGGCGAGCGAGGTGTTCCCGATGGAGACCCGTGCTCTGTGCATCGCGTTCTTCTACGCGATCGGCACCGCGGTCGGTGGCATCAGCGGACCCCTGCTGTTCGGCAAGCTGATCGACAACGCGTCGGCCGACAAGGACATCACCGCCATCGCGCTGGGCTACTTCATCGGGTCCGCGCTGATGGTCGCCGGCGGGGTCGTCGAGGCCTTCCTCGGCGTCAAGGCCGAGGGCCAGTCGCTGGAGAACATCGCGAAGCCGTTGACGGCCGAGGAGGACGCCGGCGACGGCGCCAGCCCCGCCACCCAGCCCGCCTGAGGGACGGTCGGACCTCGAAGTGTGACCCTTGACAGACCTGCTCGACGATGGGGGTCGCGACCTACGAGGTCGGGGCGACCTACGCCGGACTGGTTTGATGGCGTGATGACCTGGTTGGACAGCCCCGCCCACTTCCGCTGGCTCGAGAGCGAGGGGGACCGGCTGCTCGCGTTCGGGCGCGCCGCAGCCCTTCCTGGAGCCGGGTTCGGCTGGCTCGACGACGACGGGGGAGTCGACCTCGACCGGCCGGTCGAGCTGTGGGTCACCTGCCGGATGACCCACGTCTACGCGCTCGGCCACCTCCTGGGCCGGCCGGACTGTGGCCGGCTGGCCGACGACGGAGTCGCCGCGCTGCGCGGCGTCTTCCACGACGACCTCAACGGTGGCTGGTTCGCCCAGGTCGGCGCCGACGGCCCGACGGTCACCGACAAGACGGCCTACGAGCACGCGTTCGTGGTCCTCGCCGGCGCGAGCGCCACGGCGGCCGGTCGTCCCGGTGGCCGCGAGCTCCTCGCCGACGCGGTGGCGGTGCTGCTCGAGCACTTCTGGGACGACGAGTTCGGCATGGTCGTGGAGCAGTGGGACCGGACCTGGTCGACGCTCGACGGCTATCGCGGCGTCAACGCCAACATGCACACCGTCGAGGCCCTGCTGTCGGCCGCCGACGTCCTGGACGACTCCTCGCTGCGGGACAAGGCGCTGCGCATCCTGACGCGCGTCGTGCACGAGAACGCGGCCGACAACCAGTGGCGGATCCCCGAGCACTTCGACGCCTCCTGGTCGCCGGTGCTGGAGTACAACGTCGACGAGCCCGCCCACCCGTTCCGGCCCTACGGCGCCACCATCGGCCACTGGCTGGAGTGGGCCCGGCTCGCCCTCCACCTGCGCGCCGGCCTCGGTGCCGACGCCCCGGCCTGGCTGCTCGACGACGCCATCTCCCTGTTCGACGCCTCGATCCGTGAGGGGTGGGCCGTCGACGGCGCCGACGGGTTCGTCTACACCGTCGACTGGGACGGGCGCCCCGTCGTACGCCAGCGGATGCACTGGGTCGTCGCCGAGGGCACCGCCACCGCCGCCGCCCTGCACGCCGCGACCGGCGACCCGTCGTACGCCGACTGGTACGCCACCTGGTGGGAGCACATCGACCGCGTCTTCCGCGACCCCGACCGCGGCTCCTGGCGCCACGAGCTCTCCCCGGCCAACGAGCCCAGCAGCCAGACCTGGCAGGGCAAGCCCGACACCTACCACGCCTTCCAGGCCACCCTCATCCCCCGCCTCCCGCTGGCCCCCACCCTCGCCGCAGCGCTGGCCTCCGGCCACCTCCCCTGACCCTCCCCGTCGGTTGAGCCTGTCGAAACCCTCTGCGCCGAGATGGTGTCGTGGGTCGACCAACCGGCGGGTGAGGGTCAGCGGGAGGCGAGCCGGCGGAAGACCAGCAGCTGGAGGGCCGCGACCACGAACTCCTGGGGCATCCGCTCCTTCGACTCACGCTGGATGGCCTTGTGGAAGTTGTCGACGGCGAGGGGGAAGGGGGAGCGGCCGAAGAAGAGGTCGCTGGGCTTGTCGGAGTCGGGGAAGCAGGCACCGAGCATGCCGGCGACGACGGTGACCCGCCGTGCGGGCGGGGTGAGCCGGGCGACCAGGGCCATCGTGGCGAGGCCGACCAGCCCGTCGACGACGGCGACCCGGAGGAACGCCTCGTGGTCGGGGTCGCCCCAGTGCGGGACGACGTCCATCGCGAAGTGCGAGACCACGCCCACCCCGAACGCGGAGGCCGGACCGGGGCTCGCCAGGCCGACGAGAGCGCCGCCGAGGACGTGGTTGGTGATCAGCACTCCCCGAGGCTAAGGGGCAGGCGGTCGGCGCGGGCTCGTACGCTGAAGCAATGACGGAGGAGCTGGTGGTCGGGTTCGACCTCGACATGACGCTGATCGACACCGCCGTCGGCTTCGCCGTCACCCTGGACGCGCTCGGGACCGAGCTCGGCGTCGAGTTCCCGACCGCGGAGATGACCGGCAAGCTGGGCCCGCCGCTCGAGATGCTGCTCGAGCCCCACCTCGCGCCCGAGCGGATCGACGCGGCCGCCGACCGGTTCCGCGAGATCTACCCCGGCCTGGCGGTCGAGCCGACCCCGGCCCTGCCCGGCGTGGCCGAGGCCCTGGCCGCCGTACGCCGGCACGGCGGCCGCATCGTCCTGGTCACCGGCAAGCACACCCCCAACGCCCAGCTGCACGTCGACCACCTCGGGCTCGACGTGGACGTGGTCGAGGGCCGCGTCTGGGGACCGGGCAAGGGCGAGGTGCTGACGCGGCACCACGCCGACGTCTACGTCGGCGACCACGTCCACGACGTCGAGGGTGCACGGACCGCCGGCATCACCAGCGTCTCGGTGCTGACCGGTGGGTGCACCCGCGAGGAGCTCGAGGCCGCCGGCACCGACGTCGTCCTCGCCGGCCTCTCCGAGTTCTCCGCCTGGCTCGACGGGTTCGTGCTCGAGTGGCGGCTGGCGCGCCTGGAGGAGCTGCTGCGCGGCCACGAGCGGCTGCTGGTCGCCTTCAGCGGCGGGGCCGACAGTGCGTTCCTGCTCGCCGCCGCGGTGCGCGCTCTCGGACCCGGACAGGTCGCCGCGGCCACGGCGTACTCCGACTCCCTCCCGCTCTCCGAGCGCGAGCCCGGCGATGCAGTTCGCCCGCTCGCTCGGCGTCGCGGTGCTGACGCCGGAGACCTCGGAGATGGACCGCGAGGGCTACCGCGCCAACGAGGGCGACCGGTGCGCGTTCTGCAAGGCCGAGCTGCTCGACGTGCTGGGCCCGCTGGCGGAGGCGCACGGCTACGGGAGGGTGGCGACGGGCACCAACGCCGACGACGCGCGCGCCGGGTTCCGTCCCGGCATCGCCGCAGCCTCCGAGCGGGGCGCGCTGACTCCGCTGCTGGACGCCGGCCTGACCAAGGACCAGATCCGGGCCGCCTCCCGCGCCTGGGGCCTGCCGACGTGGGACAAGCCGGCGGCCGCCTGCCTCAGCTCGCGGATCGCCTTCGGCATCGAGATCACCCCCGCACGCCTGGCCCGGGTGGAGCAGGCCGAGAGCGCCGTGCGCGCCGCGCTCACCGGGGCGGGCCACGTCGTCGGCAACGTGCGGGTGCGCGACCTCGGCGAGACGGCGCGGGTGGAGGTCGACCGGCCGCTCGTGGAGGCGGTGGGGGAGCACCTCGACGTGGTCCGCGCCGCCGGCTTCGCGGTGGTCGAGGTGGACCCGCTGGGGTTCCGCTCCGGCTCCATGAACGAGCTGCTCCCCGATCCGGAGAGGTATCGCTGACTCACCCCCGCGGAACTCGTTCGCGAGCCCTGTGGGCACCGCGTACGCTGTGCACTCGCCGCGACCGGCCCCGGTCGCAGCCTTGTCATCGTGATCAGAAAGGCAGTGCCGTGCCCACCGGAAAGGTCAAGTGGTACGACGCCGAGAAAGGCTTCGGGTTCCTCTCGCGCGAGGACGGGGACGACGTCTACGTCCGCTCCTCCTCCCTCCCCGAGGGCACCACAACGCTCAAGGCCGGCACCCGGGTCGAGTTCGGCGTCCTGTCGGGCCGCAAGGGCGAGCAGGCCCACCAGGTCAAGGTGCTCGACGCCCCGGCGTCGGTGACCCAGAACCGCCGCGCGGCCCAGCGCAAGAAGCCTGAAGAGATGGTCGGCATCGTCGAGGACCTGATCAAGCTGCTCGAGGGCGTCGAGCTCGCCTACCGCGGCGGTCGCTTCCCGGAGTCCCGGACGGCCAAGCCGACCGCGAAGCTGCTCCGCGGCCTGGCCGACGAGCTCGAGCTCTAGCCGCCAGGCGGCGTCAGGCGGCGTCAGGCGGGAGCCGGCTGTCCGGTGCCGCTCCCGGTGTGACCGGTGCGACCAGGGCGCTTGACGAGCACGAACAGCGTCCAGGAGACCATCAGCGCGGCCAGCACGCCGAGGCCGAGCCGCGGGATCAGCGGCAGCGCGATCCCGATGAAGCCGCCGAGGACCCACCCGAGCTGGAGCAGCGTCTCGGAGCGGGCGAACGCCGAGGTCCGGTGGCGCTCGGGGACGTCGCGCTGGATGGTGGCGTCGAGCACGAGCTTGCCCATCGCCTGGGCGACCCCCGCCGTCAGGCCCAGCGCGATCGCCGGGATCAGGCCGTAGAAGATCGCCGCCACGATCGCCGCCGTCGCGTCGGCCATCAGCGCGGCGACCACCGTCACCGTGGGTGTCAGCCGGCGCAGCACCGACCCCAGGCCGATGCCGATCGTGTTGCCGAGCCCGGCGGCGCCGATCACCAACCCCATCAACAGGGTCGTCCGGTGCTCCCATCCGGGGAGGGGGTGCTGGCGCAGCAGGAACGCCATGTACATCGTGAGGAAGCCCGACAGCATCCGCAGCCCGGCGTTGCACCGCAGCGCGAAGATGACGTCGGACGGGACGCGGAACTTCTCCTTCTTGCCGCTCAGGCTCACGGGGAGCTCGCCCGCGTGGGCGTCGGCCTTGGCGGGCAGCAGGATCGCCAGGATCGTGGCCCCGGCGAAGACCACGAAGGCGAAGCGCAGCGACCACTGGGCGCCGAAGGTCGCCGCCGCGCCGGCCAGCGGCCCGCCGATCGAGGCCCCGACCACGCCGGCCAGTGAGATCCGGCTGTTGGCCTTGACCAGGCTCAGGCCCGCGGGCTGCAGGCGGGGGACGGTCGCGGCCCGGGCCACGCCGTACGCCTTCGACGAGACGAGTACGCCGAGGGCCGTCGGGAACATCGCCAGCGACTGCGAGGCCACCGCGTCGGCCATCAGCCAGCAGAAGAAGGCGCGCAGCGCCATCGTGGCACCGATGGCCCAGCGGCGACCGTGGCTGAACCGGTCGAGGAACGGCCCGAGCAGGGGGGCGACCACCGCGAACGGCAGCATCGTCAGGCCGAGGAACAGCGCGACCTGCCCGCGCGCCTCACCGGGCTGGGCGAAGAACAGGGTGCCGGCCAGGGAGATGGCCACGGCGGCGTCGCCGGCGGCGTTGAAGGCGTGCAGCTCGATCAGCCGGTAGAGGCCCGAGTCGCCGGCCCCCTCGGCGTGCGAGGCGCGGCGCGCCTGCCGGAAGGTGTACGTCGCGGCCGAGCCCGTGGCGGAGCCGGCGCGCTTGAACGTCCGGCCGGTTGCCCCGGCCACCGCCCGTCCCGCCCGCGCCCGGCGGGGCCTGCTCGTCCTCCATGTCCACATCCTGTCAAGCCGGTGGGCCGAGCAGACAGGGCCCATGCCGATGAGGGACAATCGGCCACGTGATGACCACAGTTGACCCGACCGCCCTCGAGGCGGGCGACGCCGCCCGTGCCGCGCTGGTGGAACAGGTGGGCGCCGACGTCGTCGGCGAGCACCTCGAGGCCAGCGCCGAGCTCGAGGGCGTGGTCACGCACAGCTTCGCCTCCAGCCAGGCCGGCTACCCCGGCTGGGTCTGGGCCGTGACGGTCGCGCACGCGGCCGGCGCGGACGGTGTGACCATCGACGAGATCGTGCTGCTGCCGGGTGAGGACGCGATCATCGCCCCCGCCTGGGTGCCCTGGCGTGACCGCATCCAGCCCGGCGACCTGTCGCCCGGTGACCTGCTGCCGACCGACGAGGACGACACCCGGCTGGTGCCGACCTACTTCGCCGGCGACCAGTTCGACGGCTGGGAGCGTGCCGTCGTGGACGAGGTCGGGCTCGGCCGCGGTCGGGTGCTCTCCGTGGACGGTCGCGACCTGGCTACCCAGCGCTGGTACTCCGGTGAGCAGGGACCCGACTCACCGCTGGCGCAGAACGCGCCCGGCCGGTGCGAGGGCTGCGGCTTCATGGTCCGTCTCGCCGGTCCGCTGTCGCTGACCTTCGGCGTCTGCGCCAACGAGTTCGCCAACGACGACGGCCGCGTGGTGTCCCTCAACCACGGCTGCGGCGCCCACTCCGAGGCCCAGCTCCGCAAGAAGCAGCTCCCGCCGCCGCTGCCGGACCACGTGTTCGACTCGCTCAGCGTCGACGACTACGAAGAGTTCTGAGCGCCGCGCGGCCCGACCACGTCGTAGGTCGCCACGGCGAAGTCCCCGTTGCGGCCCAGCTCGACCAGCCGGAGGTCGTGCTGCCGCGGGAACAGCGGTCGACCCGCTCCGAGGGTGACCGGCGCGATGGACAGCACGATGCGGTCGAGCAGCCCGAGGTCGGCGAACTGACCGGCCAGGTCGCCGCCCCCGACGACCCAGACGTCGCGCTCGCCCGCTGAGTCCCAGACCGCGGTGTGGTGCTCGCGCACCGCGCCCGACACGAACCGGATGTCGTCGCCGAGCGGCTCGTGCTCGCGGTGGCTGAACACCCAGCACGGGACGTCGTAGGCCCACGGCTCGTTGTGGGTGCGCATGTGGTCGCCGATCCAGGCGTACGTCGTCGCGCCCATCACGATCGCCCCGATGCCCGCGATGAACTCGTCGTAACCGGCCGGGCCTCCCTCCTCGGTCTTCTGCTCGAACAGCCAGGCGAGCGAGTCGTGCTCGTCGGCGATGAAGCCGTCCAGCGTGGTGGCGGTGTAGTAGGTCGAGCGGGTCATGGTCGTCCTCCGGTCCGTCGTCGGTGCCAGTCGATGGGGTCGCCGTGATCGACGTCGTGGCCGAGCGTGCGCAGGAGCTGTCGGGCCAGCTGGCGGCGGTGGGCGGCGAAGGTGAGCACGTGGGCGACCACGCTGCCGACGACGAAGCTCTCGGGCGGGTCGCACAGGGCGTCGAGGAGGTCCCGGGTGTCGTCGAGGTCGTGCGCGACCAGCTGGGCCAGCACCTCGTTGGGCGAGCCGGTGGCGCCGGCCGTGGCGTCGACCCACAGCGAGGTCGGTGGGTGGAAGTGGATGCCGTTGGGCGCCGGCAGCCAGTGTCCCGCGTCCCGGTCCACGGTCCTGCTGGGGACGTGCCCGAAGGCGCGTGAGAAGGCGCGCCCGAAGCCCTCCACGCTCTCGTGGCCGGCCTCGAACGCCACCTCGGTGACACTCGCTCCGCGCCGCAGCCGCCAGGCGGCCCGCTCCATCAGCACCCGGCGCCTCATGCTGACCGGCGGCTCGCCCGCGTCCCGCGTCAGCCGACGACTGAAGTGGTGGGCCGAGGAGTAGGCGCCCTCCGCCATCTCGCCGAGCGTGGTGTTGTCCTCGTCGAGCACGGCGTCGAGGAGCTCACGAAGCCGATCGCGCCCCGGGGCGGGGGACTCGGTGTCTGCCATGGGTCCAGTGTCGCCCTGGGGCGACGCCGAGCGCCCGACCGTTCTTGCTCAGTCGCCGGCGCGCTGGCGGAAGTTGCGACGGCGGCGGCAGTGGTCCCAACCGACGAGCCCGAGGCCGAACCCGGCGACGCAGGTCCACAGCCACCACAGGTGCCCGTCCTCCTGGAGGCGGCTGTAGAACGGGAGCAACAGGACCAGCGCCACCGCCCAGAGCGCCGTGCCCACCTGCATCGTCCGGACGCCGTCGAGGTCGAGGGGGTCCACGTCGGCGACGATGTAGGTGCGGTTGCCGATCTCGTGCACCATCGGCTGCTCGTCGTCGGGCTGCATGGGCTCAATCTAGCCTCTCGAAATCGTGGTCCCCCTCGTCACCGGTCGCCGGTTCCGTGGTTGGATTCCGCGCGTGGACAAGTTCTTCAAGATCACCGAGCGTGGATCGACCATCGGCCAGGAAGTGCGCGGAGGGGTGGTCACGTTCTTCACGATGGCCTACATCATCGTGCTCAACCCGATCATCCTGAGCGGGGTCCCGGACAAGTCCGGTGGCTTCCTGGGCGGCACCGAGAACAACTTCGCGATGATCGCGGCCGGCACCGCCCTCGCCGCGGGGGTGCTCACGATCCTGATGGGCGTCGTGGCCAACTACCCCCTGGCGCTGGCGACGGGCCTGGGGCTCAACGCCTTCGTGGCGTTCACGGTGGCGCAGCAGATGACGTGGGCCGACGCGATGGGCCTGGTGGTCCTCGAGGGCCTGATCATCCTGGTGCTCGTCCTCACCGGCTTCCGGACCGCGGTCTTCCACGCCGTGCCCGCCCAGCTGAAGGTCGCCATCTCGGTCGGGATCGGGCTGTTCATCACCTTCATCGGCTTCGTCGACTCGGGCGTCGTACGCCGCATCCCGGACGCCAGCAACACCACCGTCCCGGTGCAGCTCGGCGCCAACGGGACCCTGTCCGGCTGGCCGGTGCTCGTGTTCGCCGTCGGTCTCGTGCTCGTCATCGGGCTGTGGGTACGCCGGGTCAAGGGCGCCATCCTGATCTCGATCCTGCTGACCACCGTGCTGGCCATCGTCATCGAGGCGGTCGCCGACGTCGGCCCGATGTTCGGCAAGAAGTTCAACCCGGCCGGCTGGGGGCTGAACGTCCCGGCGTGGCCCGACTCGTTCCTCTCCAAGCCCGACTTCGGCACGCTCGGCGACTTCAGCCTGTTCGGCTCCTTCGAGTCCGCCGGGGTGGTCGCCGCCATCCTGCTGGTCTTCACGCTGCTGCTCGCTGACTTCTTCGACACGATGGGCACGATGACGGCCATCGGCGCCGAGGCCGGGCTGCTCGACGAGGACGGCGTCCCGCCGAACACCCAGCGGATCCTGCTGGTCGACTCGCTGGCCGCCGCCGCCGGTGGTGCCGCCGGCGTCTCGTCCAACACCTCCTACATCGAGTCCGCCTCAGGGGTCGGCGAGGGGGCCCGCACGGGCCTCGCCTCGGTCGTGACCGGCGTCCTGTTCCTGCTGGCGCTGCCCTTCTCCTCGGTCGTCAACGTGGTCCCGAGCGAGGCCGCCGTACCCGCCCTGGTGCTCGTGGGCTTCCTGATGATGCAGCAGGTCAAGGGCATCGACTGGGACGACCTCGAGATCGCCATCCCCGCCTTCCTGACCATCGTGCTGATGCCGTTCACCTACTCGATCACCGCGGGCATCGGCGCCGGCTTCCTGTGCTACGTCCTCATCAAGGTGGTGCGCGGCAAGGTCGGCGTGATCCACCCGCTGATGTGGGGGATCAGCGTGATGTTCGTCCTCTACTTCGCGATCCACCCGCTGACCGAGCTGCTCACCTGAGCCACCGACTCGTGGTGGCGTTCGTCGGGGCGTGACCGGCGACGGAGAAATACTTAGCATGGGTAATGAGTTACGCTAAGTACATGCCTCCCACCGTCCAGTCCGCCTCGCGCACCGACACCGGGCTCGCCAGCGAGCTCCGGTTCTCGGTCGCGCGGCTGTCGCGTCGGCTGCGCAACGAGCGCGAGCCCGACAACCCGCTGAGCGTCGCTGCGCTCAGCGCCCTCGGGATCCTGTTCCGCGAGGGCGAGTGCACGGTCGGGACCCTGGCCGCACACGAGCGTGTCCAGCCCCCGTCGATGACCCGGACGGTCAACTGCCTGGTCGACGACGGCTACGCCGTACGCCGCGCCAGCCAGTCCGACGGCCGGCAGGTCCTGGTGGACCTGACCGACCGGGGACGGGAGATCCTGCTCGCCGACCGGCGCCGCCGGGACGCCTGGCTGGCCCGGCGCCTGCGCGAGCTCACCCCTGACGAACGCGCCCTCCTCCGCGAGGCCGCTCCACTGATCCAGAGATTGGCCACTGCTTGAACACCCCACCACAGGGCTCGCTCCGCTCCCGCTTTGCGGGGGACCCCGAGTGAGTCCCACGTTCCGTTCCCTGCACAACCACAACTACCGCCTGTACGCCACCGGTGGTGTCGTCTCCAACACCGGCACCTGGATGCAGCGCGTCGCCCAGGACTGGCTGGTCGTGGTGCTCGCGGTCAACGACGGCACCGCGCTCGGCATCACCACCGGCCTGCAGTTCCTGCCCGCGCTGCTGCTCTCGCCGTACGCCGGCCTGATCGCCGACCGCTTCCCCAAGCAGCTCCTCCTCCAGGTGACCCAGACCGTCATGGCGGCCACCGCGCTCACCCTGGGCCTGCTCGCCGTCACCGGAAACGTCGAGGTCTGGCACGTCTACGTCCTGGCCTTCGTCTTCGGTGTGGGCTCGGCCTTCGACGCTCCCGCGCGGCAGAGCTTCGTCAGCGAGATGGTCGACCCGGACGACCTGTCCAACGCCGTCGGCCTCAACTCCGCCTCGTTCAACGCGGCCCGGGTCGCCGGCCCCGCTCTGGCCGGACTGCTCATCGGCGCCTTCGGCGGTGGCGCCGAGGGCACCGGCTGGGTGATCCTGCTCAACGGGCTCAGCTACGCCGCGGTCGTCTTCGCGCTCCGGCGGATGGTGGTGGCCGATCTGCACCCCAGCCCCCGCGAGGAGCGGCACAAGGGGATGATCCTCGACGCCGTGCGCTACCTCCGCGGACGACCCGACCTGATGATGATCCTGGGCATCGTCTTCTTCGCCGGCACCTTCGGCCTCAACTTCCAGATGACCTCCGCCCTGATGGCGACCGAGATCTTCCACAAGGGCGCCACGGAGTACGGCCTGCTCGGCTCGGCCATGGCCGTCGGCTCCCTGACCGGGGCGCTGATGGCGGCCCGGCGCACGCGGATCCGGCTCCGACTCGTCGCCGGCTCGGCGCTGCTGTTCGGTGCGATCGAGATCGTGTCCGGCCTGGTGCCGAGCTATCTCGCCTTCGCGCTGGTCATCCCGTTCCTCGGCTTCGCCGCCCTGACCATGATCACCGCGGCCAACACCACGATGCAGCTGGCCACGGCCCCGCACCTCCGCGGCCGCGTGATGGCGCTCTACCTCATGGTGTTCATGGGTGGCACCCCGTTGGGATCGCCGTTCATCGGCTGGATCGGGGAGCAGTTCGGCGCCCGTTGGACGCTGATCGGCGGGGGAGGCCTGACCATCCTCGGCGTGCTGGCCTGCATCGCGATCTTCTCCCGGGGTCGCGCCCTGGTGGACGAGCCGGTCACGGTCGAGAGGGTCGCCGTGGAAGCACCCCTAGACTCCCCAGCATGAATCCCCGCTACCGACGACTGGTCATCCCCGTCGCGCTGGCGGGGCTCATCCTCATCGTCGTGATCGCGGCCCTGACCAAGTAAGGCCCGCTCCTGATGGCTGATGAACTCCCGCTCGCCCTCGCGCAGCTGAGGACCGCGGTGCTGGACGACGAGCACCTCGTCCGCGCCCTGGCCTCTGGTCGCCGTCGCGGGCAGTCGGCACCGCGCTGGCGCCGGGTCGAGCTGCGCTACGTCGACCTCAAGGCCGGTCGCCGGCTCCAGGTCACGGCGTACGACGACACCCAGGCGCACGTCAGCAACCACGAGGACGCGGGCGCCGCACTCGACGACCTGCTGGCCGAGCCGTTCGCCAACTGGCACGTCGAGACCAGCACCCACACCCACCAGCTCCGCGTGACCAAGAAGGGCCTGGCGCTGCTGCACTCCTCGGAGCGCACGTCCGAGGTGGCCCCGGAGCGCTCCCACGACCAGGCGAAGCAGCGCCTGCTCCCCGAGGACCACCCCGTCCTGCGGGCCCTCGGCATCTCCGACGCACAGGGACGGCTCAAGCCGTCGCGGCAGGCGAAGTACCGCCAGGTCGAGGAGTTCCTGCGCTCCCTGTCCACCGCCATCGAGGACGCGACCCGCAGCGGCACGCTGCGCACGCCCACGCCGGAGCGCCCGCTGCAGATCGTCGACCTCGGCTGCGGCAACGCCTACCTGACCTTCGCCGCGCACGCCTTCCTGCGTGAACGGCTGCCCGTGCGGCTGGTGGGCGTCGATGTCAAGGAGCAGTCGCGCCGGCACAACACCGAGGTCGCCGAGTCGCTGGGGGTCGCCGACGAGCTCACCTTCGTCGCCGCCGGCATCCGCGACGCCTCGCTCGAGGAGCACCCGGACGTCGTGCTCGCCCTGCACGCGTGCGACACGGCCACCGACGACGCCCTGTTCCGGGCCGTGGGGTGGGAGGCCGACCTGGTCCTGGCGGCCCCCTGCTGCCATCACGATATTTCCGCACAGTTGCGGAAAGTCCCGACTCCTGTGGGCTACACCAGTTTGACCCGAGATGGGATTTTGCGAGAACGACTGGCAGATACCTTGACCGACGCGCTGCGGGCAGCGATCCTGCGTCAGGTCGGCTATCGCGTCGATGTGGTCGAGTTCGTCGAAAGCGTGCACACCCCGCGCAACACCCTGTTGCGAGCCGTGCGCACGGGGGTCGCCCCGCCCAGGGAGGCCCAGGACGAGTACGACCTCCTGGTGTCCACATGGCACCTGCAACCGCAGCTGGCGGAGCTGCTGGACGAGGGGGATCCGCTGTGACCTTGCGCGCCATCATGGTCGCGCTGCTGCTCGGGATCTCCATGGTCCCGGTGTCGGCGGCTGCTGCCGACGACGGACGGGTGCTCGTCTTCCGCGACCACCGGATCACCGAGTCGAGCGGGCTGGTGGACCTCGGCAACGTGATGGTCACGACCAACGACTCCGGCAGCCGCTCCAAGCTGTACGTCGTCGACCAGTCGACCGGCCACACGATCGGTGTGACCGACTTCCACGCCAAGACGGTCGACGTCGAAGCGCTGGCCCCGGCCGGTGGCCGCTCCGTCTGGGTGGGCGACATCGGCGACAACGGCACCAAGCGCAGGTCCGTGAGCGTCTACCGGGTGAAGGTGCGGGCCGGCGCCCGCGACGTCCATCCCGTGCGCTACCGGCTCGTCTACCCCCGCGGCGCCCGCAACGCGGAGTCCCTGTTCACCGACCGCCAGGGTCGCCTGCACGTGATCACCAAGTCGATCATGGGCGGCACCGTCTACCGCGCTCCGCTGAAGCTGCGCGCCAAGAAGCCCAACCGGCTGAGGCGGATCGGCCGGGTCATCGACTTCGCCACCGACGCGGCCATGCTGCGCGACAAGAAGCACGTGATCGTGCGGGGCCCGGGCCGCGCCAGCGTCTACACCTTCCCCGGTCTCAAGCGCCTCGGAAGCTTCCTGCTGCCACGCCAGCGGCAGGGGGAGGGCGTGTCCGTGGGCCCGGGCTCACGGGTGCGGCTGAGCACCGAGGGTGCGCGCTCGTCGGTGCTGCAGGTGTCGATCCCGGCCGTGATCAGGCAGCGGATGCGCCCGGCCTCAGCCTCCCCGTCCGCGTCCCCCTCCGCGACTGCGTCGGCCTCACCGTCACCGTCGCCCTCGACCTCCACCTCTGCGTCGCCGCGCGCGGGGCAGGCGAAGAAGCGCGGCCCGCACCTCCAGGACGGCCCCTGGCTGATGTGGTCCATCCCCGGCGTGATCGTGCTCGGGGCGGTCGGCATCGGCTTCGGCCTCCGGCGGCGCTCGGAGTGAGGCACGGAGGGTGCCCCTCGGGTGGGCTCCCTAGAGTTGCTCGACCACGAAGTCGATGCACTCCGTGAGCGCCTGGACGTCGGCCGGTTCGATGGCGGGGTACATCGCGATCCGGAGCTGGTTGCGGCCGAGCTTCCGGTAGGGCTCGGTGTCGACGATCCCGTTGGCGCGCAGGGTGGCGGCCACGGCGTCGGCGGAGATCGACTCGTCGAAGTCGATGGTCCCGATCACGAGCGAGCGGTGGGCGGGTTCGGCGACGTACGGCGTGGTGTACGACGTGCGCTCGGCCCAGCCGTAGAGGGCGTCGGACGAGGCGGTCGTGCGCTTCACCATCGCGTCCAGCCCGCCCTCACCGTTCATCCAGTCCAGCTGCTCGGCCATCAGGAACAGTGTCGCCACGGAGGGGGTGTTGTAGGTCTGGTTCTTCGCGGAGTTGTCGATCGCGGTGGTCAGGTCGAAGAACGCGGGGATCCAGCGGTCGCCGGCGGCGATCGAGGCGGCGCGCTCCAGCGCGGCCGGGGACATCAGCGCGATCCACAGGCCGCCGTCGGAGGCGAAGGACTTCTGGGGCGCGAAGTAGTAGGCGTCGACCTGGCTCAGGTCGACCGGCAGCCCGCCCGCGCCCGACGTCGCGTCGACGAGCACCAGCGAGTCGTCGTCGGTCACCCGTTGGACCGGCGCCATCACGGCGGTCGAGGTCTCGTTGTGCGCCCAGGCGTAGGCGTCCACGCCCTCCTCGGCGGTCGACACGGGCAGGGAGCCGGGCTCGCTCGCGATGACGGTCGGGTCGGCCAGGAAGGGCGCCTCGGCCGCGGCCCTGGCGAACTTCGCGGAGAACTCGCCGAAGGTGAGGTGCTGGCTCTTCTCCCGGATCAGGCCGAAGGTCGCGATGTCCCAGAACGCCGTCGCCCCGCCGTTGCCCAGCACGACCTCATAGCCGTCGGGGAGGCTGAACAGGTGGCCCAACCCCTCACGGACGCGCCCGACGGTCCCGCGCACGGGCGCCTGGCGGTGGGAGGTGCCCATCAGGGAGGTCCCGGTGGCCGCGAGGGCGTCGAGGGCGGCGGCCGGGACCTTGGAGGGGCCGGCGCCGAACCGTCCGTCAGCAGGCAAGATCTGGTCGGGTACGACGATGTCGGTCACCCTGCCTATTCTGTCAGCCATGTCGGACATCCCTGGCTGGCGGGTGGAGCGGAGGCCCATCACCCACCCTGACGCAGCCCTGCTGGTCGAGGAGGTGCAGGAGGAGTACGTCCGTCGCTACGGCGGCCGCGACCAGACCCCCATGCAGCCCGGCTTCTTCGACGCCCCGTCGGGCGCCTTCTTCGTCGGCTACCTCCACGACCGGCCCGTGGTCACCGGAGCCTGGCGCCGGCGCACCGACGTCGTGTTCGAGGGGACGAGCGAGACCGCCGAGGTGAAACGGATGTACGTCGCCCCGGTCGCCCGCCGCGCCGGCCTGGCCCGCGCGATGCTGACGCACCTCGAGGTCACCGCCCACGCCTCGGGGGCCGCGGTGATGCTGCTCGAGACCGGCCTGCGCCAGCCGGAGGCGATCACGCTCTACGAGTCGGCGGGCTACGTCCGGATCCCGGGCTTCGGCTTCTACAAGGACGCCCCGCTGTCGCGGTGCTTCGCGAAGCGGATCGACCACCTGCGCGGGTGAGCCCAGTCCGGGCGGTGGCTGGGTCGGCCCTCCACTCCTCGGACAGAGGTCAGGGAGTGGCGAGCTCCTCCGGCGTCGGCGCCTGCCAGAGGAGTCGGTGGTTGTCGGTGCGGCCGGACGTGTCGTCGGGGCGCTTCACGCCGTTGTTGTGGCGAGGCTTCGCGCGCCGGCCCCAGGCGTCGTCGCCCACCCAGTCGGGGTAGCCGAAGGGGAGGTCCCCGCGCGGGATGGCGTGGTAGTCCGACTCCAGGAACTTCGAGCCGTAGTTGGGTCCGCCGGCCGAGCCGTCGCTGTCCGGCGTGACCACCGCGCGCAGGGCCGGGATCGCCGTACGCCACGCCTTGAGCAGCGTGTCCTCGTTGGGGTTCGAGGGGTGAGGAACCTTGAAGGTCGGTACGTCGGGCTTGCCCTCCCACAGGTCGACGGCGATGGCCGCGTTGCCCCCGAAGGCCACGATCGCCTCCAGGTCGGGGCCGGTGACGAGGTCGTAGAACCGGTTGCGCCACCTCAGCTGGTCGGGGTCGGAGAGCAGGGGCTGCGCCTGGAACACGTTGCTGGGGTGCACCGCCACCGGGAAGGCGTTGACGAGGACATAGCCCTGCGTCAGCCCGAGCCGGTCGAGGAAGCCCTGCACCCGTTGGCCGGCGTCGCCCACCAGCGTGCGGCACACCAGGCGCTCGGTCGGCCCGGGGTCGGAGGCGATGCCGAGCACGCGCGGGTTGCCGCTCAGCCGTCCGCGGTAGAAGACCGGTCCCCAGTCCCACCAGAAGAAACGGCGGAACTCCTCCGGGATGTCCGGGAGCTCGTCGAAGTGGCGTGCCAGCGGGGCCGGGGGCCCCTTGTCGAATGCGGTCATGGCGCGACCTCCTGAGTCCCCACCCACCCTGCTCCTCACCTCGGGCTCTTGTCGAGAGTCACGAGGGCGAGTAGGACAGAGGCATGGCTGCCAGCGACCCGTTCACCGAGGCCTACCGCGAGGGCATGCCCGACTCGCTCGAGGGAACGCCGGCGGGGAACCGTTCGCGGCGGGCTCCACGCACGCTGCCGGGTGAGTCGATCGCCCTCGGCGGCCAGGTGGTCACCTCCGACGGCGTCCGCAAGGGCTGGGTGACGATCGAGGGCGGCGTGGTCGCGAAGATCAGCGCCCAGAAGCCGAGGAGCTCCGTCGCGGTCCAGACCGACGGCGTGATCCTCCCCGGGCTGCTCGACCTGCACGGCCACCCGGAGTTCAACGTCTTCGCCCCGTGGGAGCCGCCGAAGTCCTACGTCAACCGCTACTCCTGGCGTGGCAGCAAGCCCTACCACGACCTGGTCCGGGACCCGCAGAACGCCCTGATCCCGAAGCTCCCCTCGGGGACCCAGCTCAGGTACGCCGAGATCCGCGCCCTCGTCGGGGGCGTCACCGCCATCCAGGGGGCGAGCCTGAGGACCCAGGGGTCGCGCGAGTCCATGGTGCGCAACGTGGACGGCATGGTCTTCGGGGAGCACCGGGCCCGCGCGGTCATCGACCTCCCCTCGGGCCTGGGGGAGCGGACCCGCGGCGGGCCGGAGTTCAAGAAGGTCACGGACGCCATCACCAACGGTGAGGTCGACGCGTTCTACGTCCACCTCGCGGAAGGGATGCGCGACAACGAGCGCTCGCAGAAGGAGTTCGCCCACCTGGCCGACGACCTGCACGGGCTGACGAAGGCCACCGTGATCATCCACGGCACCGCGCTGACGCGCGACCAGCTGGGACAGGCCGCCGACGCCGGGTCCCGGCTGGTGTGGTCACCGCAGTCCAACCTGAGGCTGTACGGCGAGACCACCCGTGCGGGCGACGCGCTCGACGTCGGCCTCCCGGTCGCCCTCGGCTCCGACTGGCTCCCGTCGGGGTCCCTGAGCCTGCTCGCGGAGCTGAAGGTCGCCCGCCAGGAGCTGGTCAACCAGGGGCACCCGCTCACCGCCGAGCAGCTGGTCACCATGGTGACCTCGGGGGCAGCCGACGTCGCCGCGCTGGGCGACAAGCTGGGCCGCCTCGAGGTGGGTCGGGCCGCGGACCTGGTGGTGCTGGCCCGCCGCGACGGCGACGCCTACGAGTCGGTGTGCGGCTCCACCCCCGCCGACGTGGAGCTGGTGATGATCGGCGGTGACGTCGCCTACGGCCGCAGGGACTGGGTCACCACCCTCGCCGCGGACGCGGCCGACCCCGACCTGGAGGCGGTGCTGGCCTGGGGCCGGCAGATGCTGCTCGACACCAGCTTCGAGGTCGTCCCGGGGGAGGACCCGACGCCCCGCCTGTCCTCGATCCGGCAGGCGCTGACCGCGGTGTACCCGCCCGTGGGCCCGATCTGGGCCTAGCTGAGCCGGCTCCTCGGAGGCGTCGGTGTCGCCCCACGCCTCGTTCCAGCCCTCGATCTCGCTCGCGGCACGCTCGCCCGGGCCGGTGTAGATCGCCGAGGGGCGGATCAGCCGTCCCGTGGTCTTCTGCTCCAGGATGTGCGCCGACCAGCCACCGGTCCGGGCGCAGGTGAACATCGAGGTGAACATGGGCGCGGGCACCTCGGCGTAGTCGAGGACGATCGCGGCCCAGAACTCCACGTTGGTCTCCAGGACCCGGTCGGGGCGGCGCTCCTTGAGCTCGGCCAGCGCGGCCTTCTCGAGCTCCTGGGCGACCTCGTAGCGCGGTGCCCCGAGCTCCTTGGCGGTGCGGCGCAGCACGCGGGCGCGGGGGTCCTCGGCCCGGTAGACGCGGTGGCCGAAGCCCATCAGGCGCTCGCCGTCATCGAGCAGCTTCTTGACGTAGGCCTGGGCGTCGCCGCTCTTCTCGACGTCCTCGATCATGCTGAGCACCCGGGCGGGGGCGCCGCCGTGCAGCGGGCCGCTCATCGCGCCGATCGCGCCGGAGAAGGCCGCCGCGACGTCCGCGCCGGTGGAGGTGATCACGCGGGCGGTGAAGGTGGAGGCGTTCATGCCGTGCTCGGCGGCGGAGCTCCAGTAGGCGTCGATCGCCTTGACGTGGCTCGGGTCGGCCTCGCCCTTCCAGCGGATCATGAATTTCTCGGCGAGGGTGTCGCCCTGGTCGACCTCGGCCTGCGGCACGATCGGCAGCCCGAGCCCCCGGGCCGACTGGGCGGCGTACGACAGCACCATCACGGCGACGCGGCTCAGGTCGAGCCTGGCCTGCTCGTCGGAGATGTCGTAGGTCTGCTTCATCCCGAGCATGGGGGCGAGCATCGCCACGCCGGCCTGGACGTCGGCGCGCACGTCGCCGGTGTGGATCGGGAGGTTCACGGGCTCGGCGGGCGGGAGACCCGGCTCGTACGTGCCGTCGATCAGCAGGCCCCAGACCTTCTCGAAGGGGATCCGGCCGACGATCTCCTCGATGTCGACGCCGCGGTAGCGGAGTGCAGACCCCTCCTTGTCGGGCTCGGCGATCTGGGTCTCGAAGGCGACGACGCCCTCCAGGCCGTGGTGGACCTCGGTCATTGACGACTCCTTCGATGGCTGTCCGGCGTTGGCACGAACGAGGACATCATGCCCACTCCGTGTCTGCACGTCACGCGGAGGCTAGGTTCGGGGCATGAGCAAGGACGAAGCCGGCACGGACCTCGCCGCCCTCCGACGGGAGTACGGCGACCAGGGGCTCGACCTCCCCGACCTGGCCCCGGACCCGATCACGATGTTCCGTCGCTGGATGGACGACACGGTCGAGTCGGGCCTGCACGAGCCGAACGCGATGGTGCTGACCACCGTGTCCGCGCAGGGACGGCCGTCGGCCCGGATGGTGCTGCTCAAGGGCGTCGACGAGCGCGGCTTCGTGTTCTACACCAACTACGAGTCCCGCAAGGGCGAGGACATCGAGGCCGACCCCGCCGTGGCCCTGCTGTTCCCCTGGCACGACCTGCAGCGCCAGGTCCGCGTCGAGGGCACCGCCACCCGCGTCTCCCGGGCCGAGAGCGAGGCCTACTTCTCCGCGCGTCCGCGAGGCTCGCAGCTGGGCGCCTGGGCCTCCCCGCAGTCCCGCGAGGTCGCCTCCCGCGCCGAGCTCGACGACCTCTACGCCGGGGTGGAGGGGGAGTACGGCGACTCGGCGGACGTGCCCCTCCCGCCGCAGTGGGGCGGCTACCTCGTCACCCCCGACGTCGTCGAGTTCTGGCAGGGACGCAAGGGCCGGATGCACGACCGGCTCCTCTACCGCCGCCAGGGCGACGCCTGGACCACCGCCCGCCTCGCCCCGTAGGGGAGCGTCGAGAGGTTTCGACAAGCTCAACCGGCGGGTGGTCCGGACCCCACGTCGGTTGAGCCTGTCGAAACCCAGGCGACCCGAGGGCCCGATCGCCACCACCGCCGGTTGAGCCTGTCGAAACCTCACCCAGATACGCGTCGACCGAAAAAGAGCTTGTGAGTGAGTGCTCACTCACTTACAGTTGAGAGCGTGCCACCGAGAGCCTCCGCCATGTCCCCGGACGACCGCCGCAGGGCGATCGTCTCCGTGCTGGTGCCGTTGATCGCCGAGCGGGGCGGGGACGTGAGCACGCGCGACATCGCGGCCGCAGCGGGCATCGCCGAGGGCACGATCTTCCGGGTCTTCCCGGACAAGCGGAGCCTGATGCTCGCGGCGGCCGAGGAGGCGATCAACCCGGCCGACGGCCAGCGCGACTTCGACGAGGCGATGGCCGGGCTCGGGTCGCTGGGGGAGAAGGTCGTGGTGGCCGCGGAGCGGGTCCAGGCGCGGATGCACCTGACCATGTCGGTGATGATGGCGACGCGGAGCCACCTGATCCAGGACCACGACCACGCGAAGCCCCACGGGCCGCCCGGACCACCGGCGTTCGTGGTGCGGGCGCAGTCCGAGCTGAACGCGCGCCTGACCCGCCTGTTCGAGGGGCATCGCGACGAGCTGGCCGTGAAGCCCGAGGTGGCCGCGGCCGCGCTGCGCAGCCTGATCTTCGGGGCCGGTCGGTTCGAGCTGGGGCTCGGTCCCAGCCTCACCCCCACGCAGATCGCCGACCTGGTGCTCAACGGCGTCCTGAGGAGGGAGAGCTGACATGTTGGTCCGACTCATCAGGGAGTACGTCCAGCCCTACCGCCCCTGGCTCGCCGCCGTGGTGCTCCTCCAGCTCGTCGGCGTGGTGGCGATGCTCTACCTGCCCAGCCTCAACGCCGACATCATCGACCGCGGCGTGGCCACCGGGGACACGGGCTACATCGTCCGCACCGGTGGGCTGATGCTCGCCGTGACGCTGGTCCAGGTGGTCTGCTCGGTCAGCGCCGTGTGGTTCGGGGCCCGGACGTCGATGAGCATGGGCCGGGACCTGCGCGCCGCGCTGTTCCACCGGGTCGGCACCTTCTCGGCCCGGGAGGTGCAGGAGTTCGGCGCCCCGTCCCTGATCACCCGCAGCACCAACGACGTCACCCAGGTGCAGATGCTGGTGCTGATGGCCTGCACGATCGCCGTCTCCGCACCCATCATGATGGTCGGCGGCGTACTGATGGCGCTGCGCGAGGACTTCGGGCTCGGCTGGATCCTGGCGATCGTCGTGCCCGCCCTGTTCCTCAGCGTCGGCCTCGTCGTGAGCCGGATGGTCCCCAACTTCCGCAAGATGCAGGAGCGCATCGACGAGGTCAACCGCGTGCTGCGCGAGCAGATCACCGGCATCCGCGTGATCCGCGCCTTCGTCCGCGAGCCGCACGAGGCCGCGCGCTTCGGCCGTGCCAACGACGACCTGACCGACGTCGCCGTCCGCGCCGGGCGGTGGCTGGCCACGATGTTCCCGCTGGTGATGCTGGTCGTGAACGTCTCCAGCGTCGCGGTCATCTGGTTCGGCGGGCACCGCGTCGACAGCGATCAGATGGAGGTCGGCGCCTTGACGGCGTTCCTGTCCTACCTGATGCAGATCCTGATGTCGGTGATGATGGCGACCTTCATGCTGATGATGGTGCCGCGGGCCTCGGTGTGCGGCGACCGGATCACCGAGGTGCTGGACACGCACACCTCCGTCCCCCGCCCGGAGGACCCCGAGCTCCCGGACCCGGCCCGGCGCGGCTGGCTGGACCTCGAGGGCGTCACGTTCTCCTACCCCGGCGCCGAGTCGCCGGTGCTCTCGGAGGTCTCGTTGTCGGCCCGCCCTGGACAGACCGTGGCCGTGATCGGCTCGACCGGCGCCGGCAAGTCGACGCTGGTGAACATCATCCCGCGACTGTTCGACGCCACCGGTGGCGTCGTGAGCGTCGGCGGCTCCGACGTACGCCGGATCGAGCCGGAGGCGCTCTGGTCCCAGATCGGGCTGGTTCCCCAGCGGGCCTACCTGTTCTCGGGGACGATCCGCAGCAACCTCCTGCACGGCAAGCCCGACGCCACCGAGGACGAGCTCTGGGCGGCTCTGGAGATCGCCCAGGCGCGCGACTTCGTCGAGACCCTCGCCGAGGGCCTGGACGCACCGGTCGTGCAGGGCGGCACCAACTTCTCGGGCGGCCAGCGCCAGCGGCTCGCGATCGCTCGGGCCCTGGTCCGCAAGCCGGGGATCTACCTGTTCGACGACTCGTTCTCCGCGCTCGACCTCGCCACCGACGCGCGACTGCGGGCGGCCCTGCGCCCCACCACCAGGGACGCGACGACGCTGATCGTGGCCCAGCGGGTGACCACCATCATCGACGCCGACCTGATCCTCGTGCTCGAGGACGGTCGGGTGGTCGGCCGCGGCACCCACCACGAGCTGCTCGCCGACTGCACCACCTACCAGGAGATCGTGACCTCCCAGATGACGGCCGAGGAGGCAGCATGACCGACGAGCAGCGGCCGGCGGCGACGGCCGAAGTCAAGGACAAGCAGGCCGGCTTCCAGGCGACCGAGCGCATCGAGGCGCCTCAGGGCGGCCCGGGTCGCGGCCCGATGGCGGGTGGGATGGTCGGCCAGAAGGCGATGACGTTCGTCCCGTCGGCCAAGCGGCTGGTGGCCCGCATGCGGCCCGACCGTGTCCGTGCCATCGCCGTCGTGCTGCTCGGGGTCGGCAGCGTGCTGCTGATGTCGGTCGGGCCGCGCATCCTCGGCCATGCCACCGACCTCGTCTTCTCGGGACTGTTCAGCCGCACCTACGTCCCCAGCGGGTTCACCCAGCAGCAGGCCGTCGACCGGCTGCGCGGGTCGGGGCAGGACAAGCTGGCCGACGTGCTCGCCGGGATGGACCACGTCGTCCCGGGGCAGGGGGTGGACTTCACGGCGGTGCGCGACGTGCTCCTGGCCGTGCTCGCGGTGTACGTCGCTGCCGCCGTCCTGGGCTGGCTCCAGGGCATGGTGCTCAACCGGGTCGTCCAGAACACCGTCTACCGCATGCGTCAGGACGTCGAGGACAAGATCAACCGGCTGCCGCTGAACTACTTCGACCGCTCGCCGCGCGGCGAGCTGCTGAGCCGGGTGACCAACGACATCGACAACGTCAGCCAGACCCTCCAGCAGACGATGAGCCAGCTGATGACGTCCTTGCTGACCGTCGTCGCCGTGCTGGGGATGATGTTCTGGATCTCGCCGGTGCTGGCGCTGGTGGCCCTGGTCTCGGTGCCGGTCTCGCTGCTGCTGACCCGGGCGATCATGAAGCGCTCCCAGGGCCAGTTCGTGGCCCAGTGGCGGCGTACGGGACAGCTCAACGCGCAGATCGAGGAGGCCTACTCCGGCCACGCCCTGGTCAAGGTGTTCGGCCGGCAGCAGGAGGTGGAGCGGACGTTCGGGGAGGAGAACGACGAGCTCTACCGGGTCAGCTTCGGGGCCCAGTTCGTCTCCGGGCTGATCATGCCCGCGATGATGTTCATCGGGAACATCAACTACGTCGTCATCGCGGTCATCGGCGGCCTGCGCGTGGCGTCGGGCTCGTTGTCGCTCGGCGACGTGCAGGCCTTCGTGCAGTACACCCGCCAGTTCACCCAGCCGCTGACGACCGTCGCCTCGATGATGAACCTGCTGCAGTCGGGCGTCGCCTCCGCGGAGCGCGTCTTCGAGCTGCTCGACGCCGACGAGGAGCCGGCGGACGCCGACGGCCGTCCCGCGCCCCTGGAGGCCCGGCGCGGCCAGGTGTCCTTCGAGCACGTGACGTTCACCTACGACCCCACGGTGCGCCTGATCGAGGACCTGTCGCTGGTCGCTCGTCCAGGGCAGACGGTGGCCATCGTGGGACCGACGGGGGCGGGGAAGACCACGCTGGTGAACCTCGTCATGCGGTTCTACGACCTCGACGGTGGCCGGATCACGCTGGACGGGGTGGACATCGCGACGATGCCGCGTGCGGCCCTGCGCAGCCAGATCGGGATGGTGCTCCAGGACACCTGGCTCTTCGAGGGCACGATCCGGGACAACATCGCCTACGGCCGGCCCGACGCGACCGAGGACGACATCCTCGAGGCCGCCCGGGCGACCTTCGTCGACCGCTTCGTGCACTCGCTGCCGGAGGGCTACGACACCGTCATCGACGAGGAGGGGTCGAACCTCTCGGCGGGGGAGCGCCAGCTGGTCACGATCGCGCGTGCGTTCCTGACCGACCCGGCGCTGCTCATCCTCGACGAGGCGACCTCGTCGGTGGACACCCGCACCGAGCTGCTCGTGCAGAAGGCGATGGCCGCCCTGCGCACGGACCGGACCTCGTTCGTGATCGCTCACCGGCTCTCCACGATCCGCGACGCCGACCTGATCCTGGTGATGGAGGACGGCGCGATCGTCGAGCAGGGGACGCACGAGGAGCTGCTCGCCGCCGAGGGTCCCTACGCCCGTCTGTACAACGCGCAGTTCACCTCCGCGGCCACTGCGTAGCCGGGGTCAGCCGGCGCCGCCACCGCCGTTGTCGAGGGTCGCCGAGCCGTCGTCCTCCTCGGCGTCGACCGGCTTGTCGTCGCCCTCGCCGTCGTCGCTGCCGTAGCCCATGCTCGCGGACGGGTTCTCGGAGTCGCCGCCCTCGGTGTCGGCGCCGATCTTGTCGTCGTCGTCACCGGTCTGACCGGGGTGCCGTGCCAGCGGGTTGTCCTCGGTGGGCTGCAGGTCCTCGGGCAGCTTGTCGTCGCCGATCTCGCCCGGCTCGCTCTCGGGCAGCTCGCTCTTGTCGGAGCCCGTGTCCGAGCCGGAGTCCGAGCCGGAGTCCGAGCCCGTGTCGGAGCCCGTGTCGGAGCCGGTGTCCGAGCTCGTCTCGTTCCCGTCGGACTCGTTCGAGGGGTCGGGCTCGGTGGTCGGGTCGTGCGACTGTTCGCTCATGACGGGTGTCGTACCCGAAAAGCCATTGAGTCACGCCTCGGCTCGGCCTACCGTGGTCGCACACGGGAAAGGAGGTGGTCCGAAGAATGAATTCTTTTGGGACGCGTGAGGTGGCTGCTCGCTAGCAGCTCGCCGGCCAGCCGTGCGAGCGCGCTGGTGAATCCAACAGCAGTCACCCGACCCGCAGGTGATCCGGGAACGTCCCCCGGAGTGGCTCGTCCGAGCCGCACCTGCGGGTCGCTGCTTTGTTTGTAGGCTGTGCCCCGTGGCCGCCGACGACGAGACCCTGCGAGCTCTCGAGCACGAGATGAGCGTGCTCGTACGCCGCATCCGGCGGGTGATCGCCGAGCGGGCCAGGATGCTCCACCCCGAGCTGTCGCCGGTGGCCTACTCGATGCTGATGGCGCTCAACGACACCGGCCCCCGCCGGGCGAGCGACCTCGTCGAGATGTTCTCCATCGACAAGGGGGCCGTGAGCCGCCAGGTGCAGGCGCTGCTCGAGCTCGACCTGATCGAGCGCACGCCCGACGAGGAGGACCGCCGCGCCATGATCCTCGTCATCAGCCAGGAGGGGCACCGGCGGCTGGCCACCATCGCCCAGACCCGCCGGAAGGAGATCAGCGCGCGGCTCGAGGACTGGAGCGACGACGAGCTCGGCTCCTTCGTGCGGTCGCTGGCGCGCTACAACGTCGCCCTGGAGTGACCGGCCTCAGCCGTTGAACGCGGCCGGGTCGACGGCGACCCACACGTGCTCGGCCCGCCCGACGATGCGTCCGTCGGCGTCGTGGAGCGTGGACGCGGTGAAGGTCTTCCGCCCCTGGGACCCGCGGTGCTCGCCGGTCACCACGTGCTGCTCGCCCTGCACCGGAAGGTCGTCGATGATCGCGGTCATCTGACCGAGCACCATCAGTCGCTCCCCGAGGTCCCCGGCCCAGCCGCCGATGCAGTCCAGCGCGGCCCAGGTGGCGGCCAGGCACGCACGAGGTGCCGGCTCGTCGTACTCGTGGAAGTCGGCCGCCACCGTCGCGTCGGGGATCCAGGGCGCGGCCACCCGGGTCAGGTCGTCGCGCGCCGACGCCACCGGGCCGGGGAAGATGCGGAGACCGTCGGGACGCTCGGTGCCGCACGCGAAGCAGGTCGGGAACGGGTGCGACCGGTGACCGGGGTACGCCGCGCTCGCCGCGACCGCCTCCTCCCAGGAGACGGCCTCCACCGCCTCGATCGACCGGTCGGCGACCGAGGCCTGGGCGACGACCGCACCGCCGAAGGTGAGCTCGAGGTCGGACCCGGTCCCGGTCACGCGCATGGTGGCCTCCAGGGGCGGCGGCTGGCGCAGCGTGACGGTCACGGCCCGAGCGCCGGTGTCGCCGAGCTCGTGGGCCAGCGCTCCCGCGACGTAGCCACCGTTCCCGGACGAGGCGGGCCCGCGGTAGCGGGCGGGGACGAGGAGGGTGTCCTTCACGCTGCACACCCTGCATCCGATGAGGCCCGATGGGCAACAATGGGGTGGTGAGCGACCTGATCGACACCACCGAGATGTACCTCCGCACGATCTACGAGCTCGTGGAGGAGGGCATCGTCCCCCTGCGCGCCCGGATCGCGGAGCGCCTGCACCAGAGCGGCCCGACCGTGAGCCAGACCGTGGCCCGCATGGAGCGCGACGGGCTGCTGACGGTCGAGGGCGACCGCCAGCTCCAGCTCACCGAGGTGGGCACCAGCCTCGCGACCCGGGTGATGCGCAAGCACCGCCTCGCCGAGCGGCTCCTGACCGACGTCATCGGGCTCGACTGGGAGCTGGTCCACGAGGAGGCCTGCCGGTGGGAGCACGTGATGAGCGAGACCGTCGAGCGGCGCCTGCTCGAGCTCCTCGACCACCCCACCGAGTCGCCCTACGGCAACCCGATCCCGGGCCTGGCCGAGCTGGGCGAGCTCAACCTCGGTGAGGAGTTCCGCACCGGGGTCGAGGCCCTGAACGTGGTCGTGGGTCCTGACTCACGCCGCGTGCGGGTGCGCCGGATCAGCGAGGAGATGCAGAAGGACGAGGTCCTGATGGGCGCGCTGCGCCGCGCGGGCGCGATTCCCGGCGCCGTCATCGCCGCGATCTCCACCCCCGAGGGCGTCCTCCTCGGCAGCTCAGGCGAGACGGCCGAGATCGTGCCCGAGGCCGCTGAGCACATCTTCGTCACCCTGGCCTGATCCCGAGGCCCACGCCGCGAGCCACTCGCTGCAGCCCGCCTCGACCTTCACCGTGGCCAGGGGGTCGCCACGGGTCACGCCGCGGTTGAGGATGACGACGGGCAGGCCGGCTTTGACGGCGTACCTCACGAAGCGCAGGCCCGACATCACCGTCAGCGACGAGCCGGCGACGAGGAGCGCGTCAGCGGAGTCGAGCTCGGCGTAGCAGCGCGCCACCCGGTCCTTGGGGACGTTCTCCCCGAAGAAGACGACGTGCGGCTTGAGCCGGCCACCACACCCCTCGCAGTCGGGTACGACGAACGCGCTCGTCTCCTCCACGTCGACGTCACCGTCGGGCCGGTCGGTGGCGAGCCCGTGCTGCGTGCAGCCAGCCCGGGTTGGCTGCGGTGAGGAGCCGCTGCATCGCCGTACGGCCCGTGCGGCCACCGCAGTCGAGGCAGACGACCTCGCTGATCCGGCCGTGCAGGGCCACCATCCTCCGCTGGCCGGCGCCCTCGTGCAGGCCGTCGACGTTCTGCGTGATCAGGAAGGAGACCCGACCGGCCGCCTCCAGCCGCGCGAGCGAGCGGTGGCCCTCGTTGGGCTCCGCACTGCCCATGCGCGACCAGCCGACGTGGGCCCGGGCCCAGTAGTGGCGTCGGTTGTCGGGGGTGGCGACGAAGTCCTGATAGGTCATCGGCATCCGCACCGGTGCCCCCGGACCGCGGTAGTCGGGGATGCCGGAGTCGGTGCTCAGCCCGGCGCCGGTGAGGACGACCACGCGACCCTCCAGCAGGTCGCCGACCCGGTCAGCCACGCGCGTAGCGCACCTCGGCCCGCGCTCGCGCCTTGACGGCCTCCTCCTCGCGGTTCTTCGGCGGCGCGGTGGTGCTCAGGCCGTCGAGGAGCCGACGGGTGACGGCCTCGACCTCGGCGATCGCCTGGTCGAAGGCGTCCTGGTTGGCCAGCGACGGCTTGGTGGACCCGCTGATCTTGCGGACGTACTGCACGGCGGCGGCGTGCACCTCGTCGTGCGTGGCGGGTGGCTCGAAGTTGTGGAGGGTGCGGATGTTTCGGCACATGCGCCCGAGTTTACGTGCTGAGCCGTCACCGATCGAGGTCGACGACCTGCACCGTGGAGCCGACCAGGGCCACGCGTCCACCGTCGAGCGGGAGGGCCCGGGGCTGCCAGCCGCCGGGGGACGGCAGCGGCTCGCTGGAGACCGTGCCGGCCCCGGAGACCCGCAGGAGCACCAGCCGGCTGTCCTTGGCGTTCCACTGCTGCAGGCTGGTGACGGCGGCGCCCACGTCCGGCAGCCAGGTGAAGGCGTGCGGGTCCTCGCTCGCTCCGAGCTGGGTGTCCCGGCCGAAGGTGACCTTGTCGAGCTGGCGGGCCCGGGTGCGGTCGCTGATGTCGAACACGCCGGCCTGCGCGCCGAGGCTCTGTCCCTCGGTGGTCGCGTCCGTCCCGAGGCCGAGGAGCCGGTCGCCACCGATCGGGTGCAGGTAGGAGGAGAAGCCCGGGATCTTCAGCTCGCCCAGCAGCCGCGGCTGCGTGGCGTCGGAGAGGTCGACGGTGTGGAGCGGGTCCATCTGGCGGAAGGTCACCACGACGGCCAGGTCGTCGAACCACCGCACCGACTGGATGTCCTCGTCGCGTCCGAGGCCCCTCAGCTCACCCACCGTCCAGAGGGTGCCGCCGCGCTCGTCGAGGACGACGATGCCGTTCTCGCGGGTCGCCCCGCTGGGGCTGGGCCAGGAGACGGCGACGCGCAGGTGGCCGTCGTGCTCGTCGAGGGACCAGCGGTCGCGGACGGTGCCCTCGACCGTGCCGGACGCCAGGTAGCGCGTGGCCCTGCCGTCCAGGGAGAAGGCGTGGACGTGGGTCCTGGTCGGGACCTGGGCCCGGAAGGAGTCGGTGCTCGAGTCCGGGCCGAGGTCCGTCGGGACTCCCGCCCCTGCCGTCGCGGTGACGTAGAGGCGGTCGGTCGAGGAGTAGACCTCGTTGCCGGCGCCGGTGACCGCCACCGCGGTGGCCTCCTCCACCGCGCCCGGGGTGAAGGTCGCGACCGCGACCGTGTCCGCGCCGGACCACGTGCGCGGGTGGTAGACCTCGTCGCAGCCGACGAGCGGTGCGGCGGTCCCGCCCGACTCGGAGCCGAAGCCGGGCAGCCAGTCCTCGACCTCGGAGCTGCGGAGGATCTCACGGTTGCGCTGCTCGGCCTGGTCGGTGGTGAGGCGCCCGGGACGCGGCTGCACGAACGGCAGCTGGGCCAGCCCGGTCGAGGTCACCAGGCGCACCGTGTCGCCGTACTGCCGCAACGAGAGCTGCTGACCCGACCAGCTCGTGCGACTGTCGAGACGCGGCTGGGCGGGATCGGAGATGTCCAGGTCGATCAGCTCGGTGCCGGCGGGTCCGGCCATCATCACGCGGCCCGGGGTCGGAGCGAGCACAGGTCCCTCGGTGGTGCCCTCCATCGGCGTCCTCGGGACACCCGTCCGGCGGGTGCCGGCGACCAGGACGTGGTCCCCGACGAGCAGCAGGCCGCTGGCGAAGCCGCCCTCGGGGATCCGCCACTCGGAGAGCTGGCGCGGGGAGGTGCCGCTGACGTCGGTCACCACCACCCGGCGGCCGTCCAGGAGGCGTACGACGATCCGGCCGTCGGTCTTGGCCACGTCGGGCTCGTCGACCCCGGCCTCCTGGGTGTTCGTCCCGGTGGCGCCGTTCGCGACGCCCTCCCCGGACGACGAGGAGGCCGTCGGTGAGGACACCGAGGACGAGGACTGGTCCTCGGCGGTCGCCGGCGCGTCGGCTCGGCCGAGGGTCCACCTCCGGCCACCCCAGCCGTAGGGACCGACCTGGTCGATGGTGTGGTCGACGTACCAGGACTGGAGCGCGTCGCAGTCGCTGAACGTGGACAGCCCGGTCGCCGCCCGCGCGGGCGGTGCGGCCGGGTCGGCGACGACACCGGCGAGGACCATCCCCCCGATCGCGAGGGCCGAGACGACGCTGCCACCGATTGCTGTCTTCCCCGGGGTTTCCATGGGTCTGTGACGCAGGGCGAGACGCCCCGGTTCCCGCGGCCGGGCGGTGCGCGAGGATGGGGGATCCCGATCCGACCCCAGGAGACCGCCTTGCCCGCTGACACATCCGCCCGCGACCACGACATCGTCGTCCTCGGCGCCACCGGTTTCACCGGCGAGCTGACGGCGGCCTACCTGGCCGAGCACGCGCCGGCCGGTCTGCGTTGGGCCCTCGCCGGACGCAACCAGGAGAAGCTCGAGGCCGTCCGCACCCGCCTCGCGGCGATCGACCCGGCGCTCTCGGACCTCCCCCTGCTCCAGGCGGACAGCTCGGACGAGTCGTCACTCGCAGCGCTCGCGCGCTCGACCCGGGTCGTCATCACGACCGTCGGTCCCTACCTGGCCCACGGCGGACCGCTGGTCGCCGCGTGCGCGAAGGCCGGCACCGACTACGTCGACCTGACGGGGGAGCCTGAGTTCGTCGACCGGATGTACCTCGAGCACCACGACGAGGCCGTCGCCTCCGGGGCGCGGATCGTGCACGCCTGCGGCTTCGACTCCATCCCGCACGACCTGGGCGCCTGGTTCACCGTGCAGCAGCTGGGCGACACCGACCCGATCACGCTGCGGGGCGTCGTCCGCGCCGGGGCGATGGCCTCGGGCGGCACCTTCCACTCGGCGCTGGGCGCGGTCAGCCGGGCCAGGCAGATGCGCGAGGCGATGGTGGCCCGGCGCAAGAAGGAGGGACGGCCCGTCGGCCGGAAGTCCCGTGCGGTCGCGGGCAGGCCGCACCGCGACCGCCTCCTCGGCCTGTGGCTGTTGCCGATGCCGACCATCGACCCGTTCGTGGTGGCGCGCTCCGGTGCGGCGCTGGAGTCCTACGGTCCCGACTTCCGCTACAGCCACTACGCCGGGCTGAAGACGCTGCGCTACACCGTCGGCGGGGCGATCGCGGTGTCCAGCCTGCTCGTGGCCGCGCAGGTCAAGCCGGTGCGCAACCTGCTCAAGAGCCGGGTGCCTCAGGGTGAGGGGCCGTCCGAGGCCCGCCGTGAGAAGTCGTGGTTCACCGTCGACTTCGTCGGCGAGAGCGGCGGCCGCACGGCACGCACGCGCGTGTCCGGTGGCGACCCGGGCTACACCGAGACCGCCAAGATGCTGGCCGAGTCGGCCCTGTGCCTGGCCCTGGACGACAACCCGGCGACCGCCGGGCAGGTGACCACCGCGACCGCGATGGCCGAGAACCTGGTGCCGCGGCTGCAGAAGGCCGGGATCCGGTTCGAGAACGTCTGACCCCGGGGCCGTGCCGGCCGGTCAGGCGAAGAGCGCCTCGCCGATGAAGCCGCTCCTCGAGGTGACACCGGGCGGGACGGCGTACAGGCCTGACCCGGTGTGCTGGAGGTACTCCATCAGCGCGTCCCGCGCCGAGAGCTGCGTCTGCATGGGGATGTACTGCGTGTCGGGGTCGCGCACGAAGGCGATGAAGAACAGGCCGGCGTCGAGCCGGCCGAGGGCGTTGCTGCCGTCGGTGAAGTTGTAGCCGCGGCGCAGCATCTTCGCGCCCTTGTTCTGCTCCGGGTGCGCGAGGCGCACGTGGGCGTCGACCGCGATCAGCGGACCCTCGCGGCCCTTGCGCTCGAAGTCGGGCTGGGTGAACTCGGTGCCGCCGGACAGCGGGGCCCCCTCGCCCCGGTCGCGACCGATGAGCGTCTCCTGCTCGCGGAGGCTGGTGCGGTCCCACGGCTCGATGTGCATGTTGATCCGACGGGCCACGAGGTAGGAGCCGCCCGCGAGCCACGAGGCCGCGTCGTCGTCGCCGTCCTGGACCCAGACGAACTTCTCGACGTTCGCGGGGTCCTCGGCCTTGAGGTTCTGGGTGCCGTCCTTGAAGCCGAGGAGGTTGCGCGGGGTGGCCTGGCGGGTCGAGGTCGAGGAGGTGCGGCCGAAGCCGAGCTGCGCCCAGCGCATCGCGACGGTGCCGAACCCGATCCGGGCCAGGTTGCGGATGGCGTGCACCGCGACCTGCGGGTCGTGGGCACAGGCCTGGATGCACAGGTCGCCGTCGCTGCGCTGCGGGTCGAGGTTGTCGGCCGGGAAGTGCGGGAGCTCGCGCAGCGCGTCGGGCCGGCGGTCCCGCAGGCCGAACCGGTCCTTGCCGTCCTTCTCGAACAGGCTCGGCCCGAAGCCGAAGGTGAGCGTCAGGCCGGAGGCGTTGAGCCCGAGGGCCTCGCCGGTGTCGGTGGGTGGGGCGTCGTACGACGCGGGAGCGCCGTCGCCGACCGGCGTGCCGGCGGTCATCTCGCGGGCCGCGGCGGTCCACTCCTTGAGGAGCGCGACCAGCTCCTCGCGGGACTCCGTGGTGACGTCGAAGGCGGCGAAGTGCAGCCGGTCCTGCGCCGGGGTGGTGATGCCGGCCTGGTGCCGGCCGTGGAACGGGTAGGTCGCCTTGTCGACGGAGTGGGGTGCGCCCTCGTCGCCCTCCTGGCCGTAGGCGAACCCGCCGACACCGGCCGCCCCCACGGCAAGGGCGCCCGCACCGGCGACTCCGAGGAGCCGTCGGCGTGAGAACGCACCCGTGCCGGCAGGGGTCTCGGTCACAGGGTGATGGCTCCGGTCATCTTCGACAGCGGCTCGGCCAGCGCGTTGACGGCGTCGGAGAGCTCCTTGCGCTGGGCGTCGGTGACCTGGTCGTAGGACACGAAGTCGTCCTTGCCCTGCTTGTACTGGTCGAGCCGCGACTGCAGCTTGTCGAAGGCCGCCTCGATCTGCTTCGCGAGCGCGGCGTCCTTGACCTCCAGCAGCGGCTTCAGGCCCTCGAAGCCCACCCGGGCGCCGTCCACGTTGGCCTGGAAGTCGTAGAGGTCGGTGTGCGACCAGATGTCCTCCTCGCCGGTGATCTTGCCGCTGGCGACCTCGTCGAGCAGGCCCTTGGAGCCGTTGCCGATCTGGTCGACGGTGTACTTCAGGTCCTGGACCCGCTTGTCGAGCACCTTGGCGTTGGCGAGCAGGTCGTCGACGTACGTCGCCCGCTCGGCCGGCTTCAGCGCCACGTAGCCCGACGCCGGCGGCCACAGGTCCTTCTCGATGCGGTGCCAGCCGGTCCACTCCTGGCCCTTCTCGAGGTCGGCCTCGCGCAGGTCCATCTTCGGGTCGAGGTCGCCGAAGGACTCAGCGACCGTCTCGATGCGCTCCCAGTACTGACGGGCGTGGGGGAACAGCCTGCGGGCCTCCTGGTCGTCGCCGGCCTTGTAGGCGTCGGCGAACCTGGTCGTCTCGGTGACGAGCTGCTGCGACTGGTCACGGACGTAGGCGGCGTACTGGCTGGTGGCGGCGTCGATGGTCGTCTGGTCGACGCCGGTGATCTTCGTGCTCTTGCCGGAGTCGGTGACGGTGAACGCGGAGCGGATGCCTTGGCCGGCCATACCGGGCTTGCAGGTCGCGACGTACTTGCCGGGCGCGGCGCGGACCACGAGGTCGCGCGACAGACCGGGTCCGACGTTCTCGATCTCACCCACGATCCGGAGTCCATCGGCGGCGTAGAAGTAGAACTCCGTGACCTCGGTGCCGGTGTTCTTCACCGTGAACACCACGTTGCCCGACGGTGCCTTGGTGGCGGTCAGGGCGCACTCCTTGGCCGAGGACTCGACCGTGATCGTGCCGGTGCCCTTGCTCGTCGTGGTGTCGTTGGACTCGGTGAGGCTGCAGGCCGACGTGCTCGCCGTGAGGGCGGCGACGGCGAGCGCGCAGGCAACAGTGGTGGAGCGGGTCACGGGGGGTGGCCTTTCGGTCAGGCGGCTCGGGCGGGCTGGCTGGCTGAGGTGGAACCGGCGGGCTGCCGGGGTGCGCCGGTGCGTCGGAGGAAGACGACCATGGTGGGTACGACGTACACCGCCCAGGCGACGGCCTCGAGCCACGTGGTGGCCGGGGAGAAGTTGACGGTCCCCTTCAGCAGGGTTCCCCACCACGAGGCCGGCGGGATCGCGCCGCTGACGTCGAAGGCGAGGCTGTTCAGGCCGGGCAGGATGCCGGCCTCCTGCAGGTCGTGGACGCCGTAGGAGAGGACGCCGGCGGCGACGACGATCAAGATGATGCCGGTCCACTTGAAGAACTGGGCGAGGTTGATCTTCAGGACGCCCTTGTAGAACGCGAAGCCCATCGCGACGGCGGTCAGGATGCCCAGCATGGCTCCCAGGAAGGGCACCAGGGTCGACTCGCCGGCGTTGGTCGTGGCCTGGGTGGCCGACCAGATGAACAGGGCGGTCTCCAGCCCTTCGCGTCCGACCGCCAGCAGCGCCACGAACGCCAGGCTCAGCCGACCGGCGTCGGCGGCGGTGTCGATCTTGCCGCGCAGCTCACCCGACATGCCCCGGGCGTGGCGCGCCATCCAGAAGACCATCCACGTGACGAAGGCGACCGCGACCAGCGAGAGGATCCCGCCCAGCGCCTCCTTGGCCTCGAAGGTCAGGTTGCGCGGGCCGAAGGTGAGCAGGGCACCGAACGCGAGGGAGACCACCACGGCGACGCCGACCCCGGCCCAGATGCGGGGCAGCAGGTCACGCCGGTCGGTCTTGACGAGGTAGGCGATGAGGATGACCACGACGAGGCTGGCTTCCAGCCCCTCGCGCAACCCGATCAGGTAGTTCCCCAGGGGGAATGAGGTCATCGTCGGCTCCGGAGTAAAGGTAAGGCTTACCTAGGTACGGTAAGCCTTGGTCGATCTGCAGGACAAGGCGGGTCCCGAACTGTGATCAACCAGTTGGTTGACGAGCACGTCCTGACCCGCCTAGGGTCTCGACGAACAGGCCGTGACGACGCCCGGCCCCCGCGACGGGGTGGCAGGGGCCGGCTCCGGGGACACGAAGGAGCAGGCCATGACCCTTCCCGCCGATCCGGCTGAACGCCACCGGGCGGTGGCTGCAGCGTTCACCGCCCACGTGCAGGGTGCCTCCGACTGGGACGCACCGACCCCGGTGGCCGGGTGGCGGGCGCGAGACGTGGTGGGCCACCTCGTCGAGTGGTTCCCGGACTTCCTCGAGAGCGCGACCGGGCTGGTCCTCCAGCGGGGTTCCTCGCCGGAGGAGGACCCCGTGCAGGCGTGGCAGGTGCAGGCCGACGCGGTGCAGCGGGTGCTGGACGGCCCGGAGGCGGACACACCCTTCAACCACCCCTTCGTGGGGGAGCTGCCGCTGCCCGTCGCGGTCGACCGGTTCTACACCTCCGACGTGTTTCAGCACACCTGGGACCTCGCCCGGGCCACGGGCCAGGACGACCGGCTCGACCCGGAGGCCTGCGCCGAGCTGCTGGCCGGGATGGAGCCGATCGAGGAGCTGATGCGCTCCTCGGGGCAGTACGGCCCGCGCGTGCAGGTCGCCGACGACGCCGACGTGCAGACACGCCTCCTGGGGTTCATCGGTCGCGACCCCTCGTGGGGTCGGGGCTGACGCACCCGGCCCGGCCCTCGCCCGGTGAGACCGGATCGAGGGACCGGGTGTCCTCAGAAGCTGCGCTGTGTCGGGACCCGTGCTGTGGTGGCGGCTCGCGCGTCGCGCGCCCGGGCCGCTGCTCGACTGGCTCTCTCCGCGGCGGCCGACAGTGCGGCGGCCGAGACGAGCACGGCCTCCGCGGCCTCCGCGGCCTCGGCCTCGAGCGCCACGAGGACGGCTTCGGAGTCGACGCCGTCCCGGTCGGTGTCGGCGTCGGCACTGTCCTGCGCCGTGCGCTGGGCCGCGATCTCCGGCACCGAAGGGGCGGCGGGCTGGCCGTCCGGCTTCTGGCTGGAGTGTCGTCCACTCATGATGGCCTGCACGTCCGACCGCAGGTAGCGGCGGTGTCCACCCGGTGTACGGATCGCGTCGATCTTTCCGGCCCGTGCCCATCGGGTCACGGTCTTCGGGTCGACGAACAGGATCGCTGCGACCTCGGCAGGTGTCAGCAGTTGGTCAGTGGACATTGATTGTATTTCCATTTCTTCTCCTCCCCCGAGAAGTCCTGATGAGCATATGGGGGAAAACCTGACAAATGAACATTCGGTGCGAATCCTCACAAACTCGCGTCGTCTGGGGGCGTTTACACGGGCACAAGCCGCCATTTCACGCTCAGAGGTGGTCTAGGGCGGTCCCTCCGCTCCCGGTCGTGTCGAGGGCCCCAAGCCGTACGCCGGGCGCTACCCTCCCCGCGGGGAGTGCCCCCGGGAGGTCCACATGTCGCAGGTCGTCGTCGACGAGCCCAGGATCGAGCACAGCGCGGACCGGACCGTGGTCCAGGTCGACGTCACCGTCGGGACCAGCCCGGCGAGGACGGTCGAGTACGTCCTCCCGCCCGTCGGGGTGCACCGCCGGCAGGTGATCGACGCGATGTTCGTCATCGGGCGGCTGGTGGCCATGCGCAAGGGGTGGGAGCTGGTCCTGCCCGGACCGGTGTCGGCTCGTCTGCTCGACCGCGCGGAGATCTTCCAGGACGTCTTCCTCGAGTGGTTCACCGAGCGGGCGCACGCGATGCCCCTCGACTTCGAGGCGGCCGAGCCGCTCGACCTGCCGCCCGACCGGGGAGTGCTCTGCACGTTCAGCGGGGGAGTGGACTCCTACCACTCGGTCCTGGAGAACCAGGAACGGCTCTCGGCCCTGCTGTTCATCCACGGACTCGACATCGGCCTCGAGCAGACCGACTTCCGCGAACGGGTCAGCAGGGAGCTGAACGCGGCCGCGGCCGACCTGGGCCTGCCCCTGTGGGAGGTCTCGACCAACATCCGCGGCCTGACGAACCACTACGCGGGCTGGGGCCGGCGGGCGCACGGCTCCGTCCTGGCCAGTGTGGCGATCCTGCTGGCGCAGGAGGTGGACACCTTCCTCGTCCCGGGAACGGTGACGCGCGGGGCGATGAACGGCGAGGGCTGGGGCTCCCACGTGGTCACGGACCGGCTGAGCTCGACGGACTACCTCTCGATCGAGCACGACGGCGCCGACGTGCCCCGGCCCCTGAAGACCGCGCGCATCGCCCGGTCCGAGTCGGCGTTGCGCCACCTGCGCGTCTGCTACTCGTCGAAGACGCTCTACAACTGCGGTCAGTGTCGCAAGTGCCGCCGGACCCTGATCGACCTGGACCTCGCCGGCGTCACCGACCCGACCGGGATCTTCGGGGACGCGGAGACCTTGGAGGTGGCGCTGGCTAACCTCGAGGTGAACTCCACGGTCACCCGGGCCCTCGGCGAGGCCACCCGCGTGCACGCCCGGGCGCTGGGCCGCCGCGACGTGGCGGTCCCGATGAGCTGGGCGATCCGCCGCTACGACGCCGAGGTGCTCAAGTCGGACGCCTCCCGGCTGCGCGGGGTGCTTCGCAAGGACCACGAGTTCCGGGCGATGTTCCCGCGACCCAGACGCCCCGCCCGGCCGAAGGTCGTCGCGCCGCCGGCGCCCACGTTGCGGGCCCTCCTGTCGCACTGGCTCGAGCGGCGGCCCCGGCCGGAGTCGAGCCGGCGCCCTCTCGCCTGGGCTCCACGAGCCCGGCTGTAGGCACTCCGTCCGCGGGCCCGCACGCCGACCGCGTGCGACAGGATGGACACGTGAGCCCACCCGACCCGGCCGACGGCGGCGTCGACCGCGCGCTGGAGCTGTTCGCGCACTCCCGGCCGCGGCTGTTCGGGATCGCCTACCGGATGCTGGGCAGCGTCGCCGAGGCCGAGGACCTCGTGCAGGAGGCGTGGCTGCGCTGGCAGCAGGCCGACCGCTCCGTCGTGCGCAACCCCGGGGGCTTCCTCACCACGATCACCACGCGACTGGCCATCAACACCGCCGAGTCGGCACGCGTGCGACGTGAGCACTACGTCGGTCCCTGGCTGCCGGAGCCCGTCGACACCAGCGCGGACCCGCTGCTCGGCGCCGAGCGCGCCGAGGCGATCAGTGCCGCCGTGCTGGTGGTGCTCGAACGACTGCCTGCGCGAGAGCGGGCGGCGTACGTCCTGCGGGAGGCGTTCGCCTACGACTACGCCGACGTGGCGGCCGTTCTCGAGATCTCCGAGACCAACGCCCGCCAGGTCGTCAGCCGCGCCCGGCGCCACCTGGCCGCGGAGTCGTCACGGTCTGCCCAGCCGGTCGACCCGGTCCGGCACCGGACCCTGCTCGAGGCCTTCCTCGCCGCCGCCCGGGCCGGGGACCTCGCCGGCCTCGAGAAGGTGCTGGCCGAGGACGTCGTGAGCATCTCCGACGGTGCGGGGCTGGTCCGCCGTGCGGCCCGCCGACCCGTGGTCGGGCGCGACCAGGTCTCGCACTTCGTGGCCGCCTTCGCGCCCACCTTCTGGCCCGGCACCGAACTCACCTGGCTGAGCACCAACGGCGCCCCGTCGGTGCTGATCCGCCGTGATGACGTGGCGGTCGCCGTGCTCAGCGTCGAGGTCTCCGCGACGGGCATCGAGCGCCTGATGTGGGTGATGGCCCCCGACAAGCTCGCCCGCCTGGGCTGAGCGAGCAGCGCGGCGGCCGTCACAGATCGCGGGGGTGCGCGGTCACTCATGCAGAAGGACCATCACCCAGACCCTGCGAAGGACACCACCATGAAGATCGTCGTCATCGGCGGGACCGGCCTCATCGGCTCCCGGCTCATCACCCGCCTTGCCGAGCACGGCCACGAGGGGGTCGCTGCGGCACCCGGCACCGGGGTGGACACGCTCACCGGCGAGGGTCTCGCCCAGGTGCTCGTCGGAGCGGACGTGGTCGTCGACGTCTCCAACTCGCCGTCGTTCGCCGACGCCGACGTGCTCGACTTCTTCACCCGCTCCACCACCAACCTCCTGGCTGCCGAGAAGGTCGCCGGTGTCGGCCACCACGTGGCGCTGTCGATCGTCGGCGCCGACCGGCTTCCCGCGAGCGGCTACCTGCGGGCCAAGGTCGCCCAGGAGGCCCTGATCGGGGCCGGCGGGGTGCCGCACTCGATCGTGCGCGCCACGCAGTTCTACGAGTTCACGGCCGCGATCGCGCAGGCGGCGACCGTCGACGACGAGGTGCATCTGTCGACCGGCTGCTTCCAGCCGATGGCCGCCGACGACGTCGTCGCCGCGCTCGCCCCGGTGGTGGTCGGCACCCCTTCGGGTGGGATCCAGGAGATCGGTGGCCCCGCCACGGTCCGGATGAGCGACTTCGTGGAGGCCGCCCTGGCCGCCGGGGGAGACTCCCGCGTCGTGGTCGCCGACGCGGCTGCGACGTACTTCGGTGCGGTCCTCGTCGGCGACGAGCTCGTCCCGGGCCCGGGCGCCCACCTCGCCACCACGACGTACGACGAGTGGTCGGCTGCCCGGTCCGCGACCACGCAGGTCGGCTGAGGGCGCCGGCACCTGGTGCCCCAGGCCAGAGTCGAACTGGCGACCTTTCGCTTAGGAGGCGGCTGCTCTATCCACTGAGCTACTGGGGCGGGACGTGTGGGTGCACAAGTGCAGACCGCACACGTTCGGGGGCCATCTTGGCAGGCGAGCCGGAGCACCGGAAACGTGCCTCGGGAAGTGGCGGGAGGCGCACCGCCCCGCTCGCCCGGGCGTCGGTGCGATCCGGCCACCCCGGAACCAGGCCCGTGCCATGATTTGGGCGACCCGCGGTCACATGGTCACAATGGGGGGTCACTGTCGAGATCGAGGGTTCAATTGTCCGAGGACGAGTCGCGCGCTGATGAGCCGCGCCACCAGGCCCGGAGCACCCGACGCCGCAGGATCCTCAAGTGGACTGCCATCGTCCTGGCGGTGGTGGTGCTGTCGGTCGCCGCGATCGGGCTGATCCTCTACAAGAAGCTCGAGGGCAACATCACGGCCTACGACCCACCGGACCTCGGCACCAACCAGCCGGTGAAGCCGAAGGTGGAGGGCCCCAAGGAGCCGCTGAACGTGCTGATCCTCGGGTCCGACAACCGCGACGGCACCAAGATCGGCGGCGAGACCCCGGGGTTGTCGGACACCACGATCCTGCTCCACCTCTCGGCGGACCGGAGGCGCGCCTACGGCGTGAGCATCCCGCGGGACGCCATGGTCGAGCGGCCCGACTGCCGCAGCAAGGACGGCAAGTCGACCGTCCCCGGAGGCCGGACCCAGTTCAACGCGGCGTACGCCGTGGGCGGCCCGGGCTGCACCATCAAGACGGTCCAGGCGATCACCAACATCAAGATCGACCACTACGTGGTGATCAACTTCGCCGGCTTCAAGGACATGGTCAACGCCATCAACGGCGTGAGGGTGTGCGTGCCCGAGGAGGTCAACGACAACGTCGGGCACATCCACCTGCCGGCCGGGACCTACAAGGTGACCGGCGAGCAGGCGCTGGACTACGTCCGCGTGCGCCACGACATCGGGATCGCCAACGGCGACATCGGGCGGATGAAGCGCCAGCAGTCGTTCATCGCGGCGATGGTCGAGAAGGTCGTCTCCAAGGGGACGCTGACCAACCCCGCGCGCCTCTACCGCTTCCTCAACGCCGCCACCAAGTCCCTGACCACCGACTCCGGCTTCGCCCACCTCCGGGAGCTGGCCTCCCTCGGCACCTCGCTGAAGAACATCGGGCTCGACAACGTCCAGTTCATCACCGTGCCCAACGAGGCCTACGTGCCCGACCCCAACCGTCTCCAGATCGCTCCGGACGCGGCGAAGCTGTGGCGCAAGATGCGGCTCGACAAGCCGCTCGGCCGCTTCGCCGACGACGCCGTGACCCCGGGGCGCAAGCCCGGTGAGACGCCGAGCTCCTCGGCGTCGCCCTCGCCCTCGTCGTCGGCGTCCCCGTCGGCCGGGGCCACGCAGAACCAGGCCGAGAAGGACAGGGCCAACGAGGAGAAGCGCAAGCAGGCGGCCGAGGCCGCCGGTCTCTGCGCGTGACCCCTTCCGCGCGTCTGACTTGCTGTTACCGGTTCGTTATCGGAGTATGTCGGGCGTGAGGACTGTCCTGACAGGTGGCACCGGCGTGATCGGGCGCGCCTCGGTCACGGCACTCCTCGACGCCGGGCACGACGTCCTGGTCGTCACGCGCTCCGCTGCAGGCTCCGCCCTGGTCGAGCGGCTCGGCGCTCGTTCCGTGCGCGGCGACGTGCTCGACCTCGCCAGCCTCGCCTCCGCCTACGAGGGCGCCGACGCCGTGGTCAACCTGGCCACGAAGATGCCCGTCGGCCGCACCGCCCTGCTTCCCGGCGCCTGGCGGCGCAACGTCCGGCTCCGGACGACCGGGGTCGCCAACGTGGTCGAGGCCGCCCGTCTCGCAGGCGTACGACGGGTGGTGCAGGAGAGCGTCAGCGTCCTCTACGCCGACCAGGGCGACGACTGGATCACCGAGCAGAGCCCGGTCGACATCACGCGGACGACCGAGCCCGCCGCCGTGGGCGAGTCCCGGATCCAGGACTACTCGTGCGGCTCACGCGTCGGCGTGGTGCTGCGGTTCGGGTCCATCGTCGGCGACGACCCCCAGACCCGCTTCTGGCTGCGTGCGGCCGCGGCCGGCCGGCCCGTCGGCATCGGCCACCCGTCCGACTGGACGCACGTCGTCCACACCGACGACCTCGGGGGAGCGGTGGTCTCGTCGCTGCACGCCCCGACCGGTGTCTACAACGTCGGCGCGGAGCCGGTGCAGCGCCACGACCTCGTCCAGGGGTACGCCGACGCGGTGCAGGCCGAGACAGGAGCGTTCCTGGGCGCCTGCGGCCGGTGGTCGATGGGCGCGCGCCTCGAGCCCCTGTCGCGGTCGCTGCGGGTGAGCTCGGACCACTTCGCCGCACAGACCGGCTGGCGGGCCACGCGCCCGAAATTCGACGTGGGCTGGCTCGACGAGGCCGCACAGCTGCACGTGCTGGACCGATGACCGCGGCCGGCACGCCCGCGCCCCTCACGCCCGAGGAGCGCGAGGCTCGGCGACGGCGCCTGGCCGAGGTGTTCGGTGAGGTGCTCCCCGAGCAGACGAGCGACGACGCGACCGAGCCGGAGACGTCGACCGACCGCAGCGAGGAGTGGTTGCGGCGACAGGTGCCGCCGCACCACGGCTAGTGCCTCAGACCTGGCCCGGACGGGTGGCGAGCAGGTCGCGGATCTCCTCGAGCAGCGCGATGTCGGCCGGCGTGCCGGTCTCCTCCGCCGGGAAGAACTTGTCCTTCGCGACCGTGTAGGGCTTGACGATCACGAAGTAGACGACCGCCGAGAGGATCACGAAGGCGACCACGGCGGTGATCCACGCACCGAGGGAGACACCGCCCGGCGTGTAGTTCGAGAAGTCGGGCTGGCCGCCCACCTTGCCGACGAGGTCCATGATCAGCTTGACGGTCGCGGTGACGACCGTGGCGAACGCACCGCCCATGATGAACGCGACGGCCAGCTCGACGAGGTTGCCGCGAAGGATGAAGTTCTTGAAGCCTGTCATGGGATTCTCCTGTCCGGGACCCGACCGGTTCGGGTGGTGTTCCAAGCCCGTCGAGGCTATCGGTTCCAGACTGGGACGAGTATCGACGTCGCCGCGCCGGCCGCGACGGCGCTGGCCGAGGCGGTGGGAACGGCGGCGACCACCAGCCGGCCCGGCGTACCGCTCGCCAGACCGGACTCCCGCACGGACGGGATGGCCACCACCGGCGCGTCCTCCAGCAGCACCCGCGGTGCCGATCGCCCGTCGGGGTCGGCCACCACGAAGCTCACCCGGTCGCCGACGCGCAGCAGGTCGACGACCGCGGCGTCGGTGACCCGCAACGGCACCGCCGTCCGTCCGGGGTAGCCGCGCAGCAGCCCACGGTCGAGGACGCTCACCGCGGTGAGGACCTCGCCGCGGGTCATCGGCGCCGCCAGGGTGCGCCCCACCACCTGCCGCGCGTCGCGCACGTCGTCCGCCGGGACGGTCCCGGGGGAGAACCGTGCGCTGACCAGGTCGCTGCGCTGCACGACCGCGCCCCCGGCCAGGTCTCGTCGTGCGGTCCACACCGCCACGGTCGGGGTCGGGGGCGCGGCGGTCGCCTGCAGGGCGGCGAGCACGGCTCCACCGGCGGTCAGGGCGGCGAGCGGGCGCCGGTGCAGGAGCACCCGACGGTGCGCGCGTCGGAGCGGGCGCGTGAGGGATCGCAGTGGCTTCATGGCCGACGAAGGTAGGCCGATCAGCGGTCGGGCGCGTCGGTCAATCCACAGGCCCGGGCGGGCCGGGCGGGATCAGGCCGGGGTGGAGGCCGAGGAGGTGCTGCCCGACGACTTCTCGGGGGCCTTCGCGGCGGTGTCGGACTTCTTCTCGGCGCTCTTCTCCGGCGCCTTGTCCGCACCCGAGCCGTTGCCCGAAGCGGCGCCCGAGCCGTTGCCGGACCCGTTCTTGGCCCCGCCGTTCTCAGGTCCACGGCTGTCGTTGCGGTAGAAGCCGGACCCCTTGAAGACCACTCCGACCGCGTTGAAGACCTTGCGGAGCTTGCCGTCGCACTCGGGGCAGACCGTCAGGGAGTCGTCGGAGAAGCTCTGGAAGGTCTCGAAGAAGTGGCCGCAGTCGGTGCAGGAGTACTGGTAGGTCGGCACTGCTGGTCCTCCGGAGGTTCACGCGGACGAGGGATTGGCACTCGCGGTCGTCGACTGCCAATGCTACGGCACAATGCCTGACGTGAGCCCCAGACCCCTGAGCGCGTGGCCCGGCTGGGCCCGGGTGTCGGCGCACGTCGCCGTGATGGTCGTCCTGGCCCTGGTCGCCGCCGTGGTGGCGGCCGTCGTCGTCGTACGCCGGCCGCTGCCGGAGGTGGACGGGACGCTGCGCCTGGCCGCCCTCACCAGCAAGGTCGAGGTGCTCCGTGACGACCAGGGGATCCCGCAGGTCTACGCGGACAACGCCGACGACCTGTTCCGCGCCCAGGGCTTCGTCCAGGCGCAGGACCGGTTCTTCGAGATGGACTTCCGCCGGCACGTGACGGCGGGACGACTCAGCGAGCTGCTCGGCGAGGACACCGTCCAGACCGACATGTACATCCGCACGATGGGCTGGCGGCAGGTCGCGGCGCGTGAGTTCGACCTGCTGGCCCCGGCCACCAAGGCCTACCTGGAGGACTACAGCGACGGCGTCAACGCCTACCTGCAGGGCAAGACGGCCACCGAGCTGTCCGCGGAGTACACCGTCCTGGCCCTCACCGGGCTCGACTACAAGCCCGAGAAGTGGACGCCGGTCGACTCGCTCGCCTGGCTCAAGGCGATGGCGTGGGACCTGCGCGGCAACATGGACGAGGAGATCGCGCGGACCCGGCTGGCGGTGGACCACACGCCGGCGCAGGTCGACGAGCTCTACCCGCGCTACCCCTACGACACCAACGCCCCGGTCATCGACGAGCCCACGAGCGGCCACCGCGCGGCGAACCCACGACCGGCTCCCGGACGGGCCGAGCTCGGCGCGCTCGACGCCGTGCGCCGCGGGGTGGAGGCCATCCCCGACCTGATGGGCCAGGGCGACGGCATCGGGTCCAACAGCTGGGTCGTCTCCGGGCAGCACACGGTGTCCGGCATGCCGCTGCTCGCCAACGACCCGCACCTCAGCGCGTCCCTCCCGGGCGTCTGGTACCAGATGGGCCTGCACTGCACGACGGTCGACGCCGACTGCCCCTTCGACGTCAGCGGGTTCACCTTCGCCGGTGTGCCGGGCGTGGTCATCGGCCACAACCGCGACATCGCCTGGGGGATGACCAACCTCGAGCCGGACGTCACCGACCTCTACCTGGAGAAGGTCACGGGCAAGACCTACCTCTACGGCGGCCAGCAGGTGCCGCTGACCGAGCGCGACGAGGTGATCCGCGTCGCCGGCCGCCCCTCGAAGCTGATCACGGTCCGCTCGACGCGGCACGGGCCGCTGCTCTCCGACGTGTCGGCGGAGCTCTCCAGCGTCGGCGCGAACGCGGAGGTCGGCGAGCAGGCCCCACCCCGCGACAACGGCTACGCGGTGGCGCTCTCGTGGACGGCGCTGACGCCCCGACCGACGGCCGACGCGATCTTCGGGTTCGACGCGGCGTCGGGCTGGAAGGAGTTCCGCGCCGCGGCCCGCTCGTTCGCGGTCCCCAGCCAGAACCTGGTGTACGCCGACCGGGAGGGCAACATCGGCTACCAGGCGCCCGGTGCCATCCCCGTCCGCAAGGGCGGGCGGGCCGGTGACTACCCGGTCGAGGGCTGGCTGCCCGGCAACGACTGGACCGGCCGCTACGTGCCGTTCGACGAGCTGCCCAGCGTGCTCAACCCGGCCGAGGGCTTCATCGTCACGGCCAACCAGGCCGTCACCCGGCCCGGCTACCCGTACTACCTGGGAGACTCCTGGGACCACGGCTACCGCAGCCAGCGGATCCGCACCCTGCTGACGCGGCAGATCACGACGGGCGCGAAGCTCGACCTCGGGGACATGAGCGCGATCCAGCTCGACGACCGCAACCCCATGGGGCCGGTGCTCGTGCCCCACCTGATGCGGCAGCTGCTCACCTCGCAGTACTACGCCGACGGGCAGCGCCTCCTGGTCGACTGGGACTACCGACAGCCCGCGGGCTCGGCGGCCGCGGCGTACTTCAACGCGGTCTGGAGCAACGTCCTCCGCCTCACCTTCCACGACCAGCTGCCCCAGAGCCTGTGGCCGCAGGGCGGTCAGCGCTGGATGGCGGTCGTCACCAGCCTGCTGCGCCGGCCCGACAGCCAGTGGTGGGACGACGAGGAGACCAAGAGCGTCGTGGAGGACCGCGACCTGATCCTGTCCCGGGCCATGCGGGACGCGCGCGACGAGCTCACCCGCAAGCTGGCGCTGAGCCCCGAGCAGTGGTCGTGGGGACGGCTGCACCAGCTCCGCCTGGAGAACCAGTCGCTCGGCCAGGTGGGGTTCGGGCCCGTTCGCGCGATCTTCAACCGCGGGCCGTTCGAGGTCGGCGGTGGTGGGGCGAGCGTCGACGCGACGAACTGGGACGCGAGCCAGGGGTACGACGTGACCTCGGCCCCCTCGATGCGGATGGTCGTCGACCTCGCCGACCTCGACCGGTCGCGGTGGATCAACCTGACCGGTGCCTCCGGACACGTGGCGTCGGGGCACTACCGGGACCAGACGCCGCTGTGGGTCGAGGGACGGACGCTCGCGTGGGCGTTCAGCCGGCCGGCGGTGCGGAAGGGTGCGGAGGACCGGTTGGTCCTGTCGCCCTGATCGTCGGGGGCGCTGCCTGCCTGACTGCGCGGCGGGCGGCGGTGCGTGCGCCACCTCCGCCCGCGTCGTCGCCCGGACGCTCCGGGGCGCCCAACCACCCCTGCGCTCGTTCCTCGCTCCGGGGGGCCAGTCCCATCCACGGTCGCCCAAGAGGCCCGGGCGACGACGCACGCGGAGACGGCGCACCTGTGGGCCCGTCCATCCACGGACGCTCCGGGGGCGCCTGCGTCGCGGCGGGCAGGCTAGAGGCGGGTGAGGCCGAGCTCGGTGGCGGCGGCGGTGACGGGGAGGTCGTGGGCGTCGCGGGGGACCTCGTCGAGGAGCTCCTCGGAGTTGAGCAGGACGCAGACGAGGGTGCCGGCGGGGACGCGGGCCAGGGCCCGGTCGTAGCAGCCGCCGCCCTGGCCGAGGCGGGTGCCGTCGCGGCCGACGGCGAGGCCGGGGACCAGGACGACGTCGGCGGTGGCGAGGGCGTCGCGGCCGAGGGGGCGGCCGGTGGGCTCGAGGAGGCCGCGGCGGGCCGCGCGGAGGTCGTCGGGTCCGTCGTACGCCGCCCAGTCGAGGTCGAAGTCGGGCTGCAGCAGGGGCAGGATCACGCGCTTGCCGGCGCCCTGGAGGCGCTCGAGGAGAGGGCCGGTGCCGGGCTCGCTGGAGACCGAGACGTAGAGCGCCACGGTGGCCGCCCGGCGTACCTCCGGGACCTCCATGACGACGTCGGCCAATGCCCGGGCCCGCTCCCCGAGGACGGTCAGGGGGAGGCGCTTGCGGGCGGTCAGCAGCTGGTCGCGCAGGGCGAGCTTGGTGGTCGACATGAACTCCTGCACCGGACCAGCCTACGATCGAACCATGAAGACGAAAGGACTGCGGCAGGCCACCGAGAAGATGCAGGCCGCGGGCGTCGACGACCTGGCCATCCAGGTCTTCGCGCACTACTACCGACAGATCGAGCACGGCGAGACCGGCATGATCGCCGAGAGCACGATCGACCCCCTGGACATGGAGTCCCTGGACGACGTCGAGGTGAGCGACGAGACGGCGGCGGACGCCATCGGCGCCACGGTCGTGATCAAGCTCAACGGCGGCCTCGGCACCTCCATGGGCATGGCCCGCGCCAAGTCGCTGCTGTGCGTACGCCGCGGGCTCTCCTTCCTCGACGTCATCGCCCGGCAGGTGCTGCACCTGCGACGGGAGTACGGCGCGACCCTGCCGCTGATCTTCATGAACAGCTTCCGGACCTCCTCCGACACCCTGGCGGCGCTGGCCCGCTACGACGACCTCCACGTCGAGGGACTGCCGCTGGAGTTCCTGCAGAACAAGGAGCCCAAGCTCCGGGTCAAGGACCTCACGCCGGTGGGCTGGCCGCGCGACCCGTCGATGGAGTGGTGTCCGCCCGGCCACGGAGACCTCTACACCGCGCTGATGGCGACCGGCCTGCTCGACCAGCTGATCGACGCCGGCTACCGCTACGCCTTCGTCTCCAACTCCGACAACCTCGGTGCCGTGCCCGACGCCCGGGTCGCGGGCTGGTTCGCCCAGTCGGGGGCGCCGTTCGCGATCGAGGCGGTGCGCCGCACCAAGGCCGACCGCAAGGGCGGCCACTTCGCGCGGCGCAAGGCCGACGGACGCATCGTGCTGCGTGAGACCGCGCAGACGGCCAAGGACGACCTCGAGGCCCTCGCCGACCTCGACCGCCACCGGTTCTGCTCGACCAACAACCTGTGGTTCGACCTCGAGCGGATGCGTCACGAGATCCAGCGCCGCGACGGCATCCTCGGCCTGCCGCTCATCCGCAACCAGAAGCACGTCGACCCGAGCGACTCCTCGAGCCCCGAGGTGATCCAGATCGAGACCGCCATGGGCGCTGCGATCGAGGTGTTCGAGGACTCCCGCACGATCGAGGTGGGCCGCGACCGGTTCGTGCCCGTGAAGACGACCAACGACCTGCTCGTGCTGCGCTCGGACGCCTACGACCTCGGCACCGACTTCGTGCTCGACCAGGTGTCGTCGTCGCTGCCGTTCGTCGACCTCGACGAGCACTACAAGGTCGTCGAGGACTTCGACAAGCGGTTCCCGACCGGCGTCCCGTCGCTGAAGGACGCCGACTCGCTCGTCGTGTCGGGCGACTGGACCTTCGGCAAGGGCGTCCGGGTGCAGGGCTCGGCCCGGCTCGAGGGCGACCACGGTCGTGTCGAGGCGGGCGCGGTCCTCGGCGAGGAGCCCACCCCCGCATAGGCTCGGGCCATGCCCGTCGACCCGTCGCTCTCCGCCCCGACCGCACTCATGTCGGTCGAGGACTACCTGGAGCGGGTGCTGGGCCGCATCGAGCCGATGCAGCCCTTCGAGCACCCGCTGATGGACGCGATCGGGCTGCCCGTCGCCGAGGACCTGCACGCCCGGGTCTCGCTGCCGGTCTTCGACAACTCCGGGATGGACGGGTACGCCGTGGTGTTCCGCGACGTGGCCGACGCCACCGCCGAGCGGCCGGTCCACCTGCCGGTGGTCGGTGAGATCGCCGCGGGCCAGACGACCATCTTCTCGCTCACGCCCGGGACCGCCGTCCGCATCATGACCGGGGCGCCGATCCCCGAGGGCTGCAACGCGGTGGTGCCCTTCGAGTGGGCCGAGGAGCAGGGCCGCGAGGTGCTGGTCAGCCGCGCCCCCGAGGAGCGCCAGCACATCCGCTACGCCGGCGAGGAGGTGCAGCAGGGCGACCTGCTGATGCGCCGGGGCGAGGTCATCGGGACCCGTCAGGTCGGGCTGCTCGCCGCCGTCGGTCTCGGCCGCGTGCCGACCTCCCCGCGCCCGCGGGTCGTGGTGATGTCGACCGGCTCCGAGCTGGTGGAGCCGGGCAAGCCGCTCGGCCGCGACAGCATCTACGACGCCAACAGCTATCTGCTCGCGGCCGCCGTCCGGGCCCACGGCGGCATCGCCTACCGGGTGGTGGCCACCTCCGACGACCCGGCGGACTTCTCCGAGGCGCTCAGCGACCAGCTGGTCCGGGCCGACCTCGTGGTCACGAGCGGCGGGGTCAGCAAGGGCACCCACGACGTGGTCAAGGAGGTGCTGAGCTCGCTGGGCACCGTCGACTTCCTCGAGGTGGCCATGCAGCCCGGCAAGCCGCAGGGGTTCGGCCTCGTCGGCGAGGACGCGACGCCGATCTTCACGCTGCCGGGCAACCCCGTCTCGGCCTACGTCTCCTTCGAGATGTTCGTCGCCCCCGCGCTGCACAAGCTCACCGGCCGCGACCCGGTGCCGCCGGTGCTGCGGACCGCCACCGTGACGGCGCCGCTGCGGTCGATGCGGGACAAGCTGCAGCTCGTGCGGGCCAGCGTCCAGCTCGACGCCGACGGCGTCCGCGTCACGCCGGTCGGTGGGGCGGGCTCCCACCTGATCGCCGGCCTGGCGCAGGCCGATGCGCTGATCGTGCTCGCCGAGGGCGTCACCCGGGTCGACCAGGGCGACCAGGTGCCCGTGCTGCTGCTCGACCGGTCGCTGGGCTGAGGGGGACCGATGGAGCGCTTCACGCATCTCGACGACTCCGGTGCCGCGCGGATGGTCGACGTGTCCGGCAAGGACGTCACGGCGCGGACGGCGACCGCCACCGGGCGGGTGCTCGTCTCGCCGGCCGTCGTGCACGCGCTGCGCGGTGACGGCGTGCCCAAGGGCGACGCGCTCGCCGTGGCCCGCGTGGCCGGGATCATGGCCACCAAGCGCACCCCGGACCTGATCCCGTTGTGCCACCCCCTGGCGATCTCCGGGGTGACGCTCGACCTCGAGGTGCACGACAACGGCGTGGCCATCACCGCCACCGTGCGGACCACCGACCGGACGGGGGTGGAGATGGAGGCGCTGACCGCCGTCTCCGTCGCCGCGCTCACGGTGATCGACATGGTGAAGTCGATCGACAAGGACGCCGTGATCACCGACGTCCGGGTCGAGGAGAAGACCGGCGGGAAGAGCGGCACCTACCGGCGGGACGACGCATGAGCTCCTACGTCGCCGCGGTCGTGGTGGCTTCCAACCGCGCCGCGGCCGGGGTGTACGACGACACGACCGGCCCGCTCATCGTGGACGCCCTGCGGGCCGACGGCTGGCGCGTCGACCGGCCCGTCGTCGTCCCCGACGGGGACGCGGTGGGGCGCGCGATCCTCGCCGCCGTCGAGGGTGGTGCGCGGGCCGTGCTCACGACCGGCGGCACCGGCCTGACACCGACCGACCTGACCCCCGAGGTGACCCGCGCGCTGCTCGACCGCGAGGTGCCGGGCGTCGCCGAGGCCGTCCGGGCCCACGGCGTGGCCAAGGGCGTGCCCACCGCCGCCCTCTCACGAGGGGTCGCCGGCACCATCGGCCAGGCACTCGTGGTCAACCTCCCCGGGTCCCGGGGCGGGGTCAAGGACGGGCTCGCGGTCGTCGTACCCCTGCTGCGGCACGCCGTGGAGCAGATCGTCGGGAGCGACCACTGAGCGCCGGCTGGCCCGTCGTCCTCGAGTCCGGTGAGGTGCGGCTGCGGCCGATCAACCAGAAGGACCGGGACGTCTGGCGCCGCGTGCGCCAGGAGAACGCCGCGTGGCTGAGTCGCTGGGACGCCACCGCCCCGTCGCGCTCGCACGCCCAGCCCCGCAGCTTCTCCGCGATGGTGCGGCAGATGCGCAGCGAGGCGAGGGCCGGCCGGCAGCTCCCGTTCGCGGTCGAGTGGCAGGGCCGGTTCGTGGGCCAGGTGACGGTCAGCAACGTCGTGCGCGGCTCGGCGCAGTTCGCCTCGGTCGGCTACTGGATCGACAAGGCGTACGCCGGCCGCGGCATCACCCCGCGTGCGGTCGCCCTCGTCATCGACCACTGCTTCGGCCCGGTCGGCCTGCACCGCATCGAGGTGGCGATCCGCCCGGAGAACGCGTCGTCGTTGCGGGTGGTGGAGAAGCTCGGCATCCAGGAGGTGGGGTTCGCGCCCCGGTTCCTGCACATCGACGGCGACTGGCGCGACCACCGGCTCTTCGCGATCACCCAGGAGGAGGCGCCGCTCGGACTGCTGGAACGCCTCGAATCCGCTGCCAGGGACGCCAATTCACAGCAGTCACACGAGTGAACTCCCGACACACCGACACGCCTGCGCAGCACGGCCGCACACCGCTCGTATCGTCATCCGCGTGGACCTGTCAGCAATCATCTTCGTGGTGCTCGCCCTCGCGTGGGCCGTCTACCTGATCCCCAAGGCACTCAAGCACCACGACGACCTGGCCAGCGACCGGCTGGTCGAGGGTCACTCGGACAAGGTGCGCATCCTGTCGCGCAGGAGCAGCACGACCGGCGTGGCCGAGGTCGTCGAGGTCGAGACCGAGCACGTCGACACCTACGAGCGTCGCTCCGAGCTCGAGCGCGAGCTCGCGCCCAAGCCCCGCCCCGTCGTCGCTCGACCCGCCGCCCGACCCGCTGCTCGGCCGACGGTGACGCGGGCGACCGCGCGGGCCGCCGCGCGCCGGCGCCGCCGCGTCCTCGGTGTGCTCGTCCTCGCGCTGCTGGTGGTGTGGGCGGCGACCTGGCTCGCCTACCTCCCGATCTGGGCGCCCGCCGTGCCCGGTGCCCTCGTCCTCGGCTGGCTCGTCCTGGCCCGCCTCTCCGTGCGCAGGACCACCGCTGCCCGGGTCGAGCTCACCGACGACCTCGAGGGCTACGAGGGCTACGACCTCGACGAGGACCTCATCGAGGTCGAGGCCCCGGTCGAGCCGAGCGTGCAGGCCCGTCAGCAGTCGCTGGACATCGTGGACCTGCTCAACGAGGACACCGTCGGCGTCCCCCGCGAGGAGATAGAGGCCGCGCTGGCCGACGACGGCTCGCTCTGGGACCCGCTGCCGCTGACGCTGCCGACCTACGTGAACAAGGCCCGCGCCCGCCGCACGGTCCGCACGATCGAGCTCACCGGCATCAACAGCTCGGGTCACGACCAGGCCGACACCACCCTCGCCCGCGAGGCCCAGGAGTCGAGCGAGGCCGCCCAGGACGTCGACGCCGCCGAGCGCAAGGCCGCCGGCGCCTGACTCGATTCGGGCCAGCGCCCGTGCGGTGGTAACTTTTCCCTCGCGCTGAATGGCGCATGGGGCTGTGGCGCAGTTGGTAGCGCGTCTCGTTCGCAATGAGAAGGTCAGGGGTTCGAATCCCCTCAGCTCCACCACACCCGCCGAGCGGCATCGAGGCTATGTCGGCCGACGCGCACCGGGAGGCCTCGCACGTCGATCGGTACCTACGGCGCGATCAACACGCGTCGCGAGGGAGGTCGCGCGGTGGCGGAAACCCGCGTTCGTGACCTCGACTCTCGTCTCCGCCAGGTCAGGGCGTCGCGACCCACAGCGGCCGCCGCGCGAACCCGGCTCAGTCTGCGTCGGCGGAAGGTCCGCGAAAGTCGGTCCGGGATGGGCCGAGATCAATATTTCGGACAAAAGCGACATAGGGTGCCCAGGTTGTGCTCTGATGGCCCGGATGAGCCTGCCCGCCGATCTCGACAGAGGTGCACCATGACGACCACCCCCATCAAGCGATCTACCGTCGCCGTGACCTTGCTGATGGCCGGCCTTGCCGGTTCCATCAGCCCAGCCGCGGCCGACGAGGGTCCGTCCACGTGCGACCCGGTCGTTCTGTCCGCGGCCGTGGACTCGGCGGCCACGCAGGCTCGAACCGCGCGCAAGGCCTTCACCCACTACACGCGCTCAGCGATGAAGACCCAGGTCGCTGCACTGAAGATCAAGGAGTCGCGCGAGTCGCGAGACGCCGTCACGTCGGCCCGCCAGGCCGCCGCCCAGGCAAAAGCCGCCTTGGCCCAGGCCCGCAAGGCCCACGATGACGCCGCGACCGAGGCGGCCCGCCAGGCACGAGTCGAAGCGCGTGCCGCCGCCGTGAAGGCTCGCGCCGAGGCCCGTGAGGCATCGCGCGTGCGTCACGCGAGCAAGAGGCAGCTCGTCGCCCTGGTCAAGGCGGAGCGTGCGCGCCTCAAGACCGTGTGGACCCAAGCGAAGGCGGCACTCGCCCAAGCCCGCAGCGCAGTCGACGCGTGCGAGCCCCAGGCCGAGACTCCCAGCGACTGACGACGACCGTGCCGTGCCGCGTGACCGGCTGCGGCACAACTCACGAAGGACCGGGCCGGACCATGTCACTCCGGTCCTTCTGCTGTGCCGGTACGGGATGAACCTCCACCCAGGCGCGGTCGGTGATCTCGTCCTCGTCGCGACTCCATGCCCTCACCTCCACCACGCGGCAGGACTAGCATCCCCGTGTGCTGGCTCCGCATCTCGCGTTCGTCGAGGCCGTCGTCGCCGCTCGCGACGTCGGTCGACGTACGCCGTGCCGGCCCGCAGTCCGACCTGGGCAAGCTCTGGCAGGGCCTCGGGCGCCTGACCGGCCGCGCCACGACAGCTTCGGGCCACCCGGAGCGATTCGTCTACCGGGACCCGGAAGGCATCTTCGACGCGCCCCTCCGGAGCCGCGTCGAGACCTGGCCCTCGGCCCGGCACGGCGACGGGGTGGTGCGGCCGGCCGAGCTGTCGGCGATCAGGGTCACCCGCGAGGGGCTGGTCGTCGAGTCGACGGGCTGGTGGGGCAGCGGGGCCGCCCTCGACCACCAGCTCGGGCTGGCCCTCGACCTCGCCGAGCGGCTGACGCCGGCTCGCTGAGACGTCACGCCGCTCCTGCGTCAGGTGACGTCGAAGATGCGCGCCGAGACGAGCTGCCCGTCCTCGACCACGAGCTCGCCCATGGTGCCGCGGGGCTGCCGGCGCCGATCGGTCGGTGACCCCGGGTTGAACGCCCGTTGTCCGTCGAAGGTCTCGTCCCAGGGGATGTGGGAGTGGCCGAAGACCACGAGCGAGGCGTGGGGGAACTGCCTCCTCAGCCGTGCTCCGCGACCCTGGGCCTGGCCGCTGTCGTGCAGCATGGCGACCGCCAGTCCGCCGATCTCGGTCTCGAGCACCTCGGGGGCGCCCCACTCGGCGATGTCGGCGCCGTCGTTGTTCCCGCGGACGGCGAGCACGGGCGCGAACGACTCCAGCTCGCGCAGGGTCTCGACCAGGCAGACGTCACCCGCGTGCAGGATCAGGTCGACCCCGTCGAGGGCCGCTGCCACCGCCGGCGGGCAGCGCTTCCACCGGCGTGGTGAGTGGGTGTCGGTGAGGACGGCGATGCGCACGGTCCCAGTCTCGCGCACCCCCTGACTCCACGGGTTCCCGCCGACCGGGCTGCGTACATTGGTGCCCCCCCCCCGTCCGTCGGAGGTCCTGTGAGCAAAGACGCCAGGGTCGAGCGCGGTGGCCGCGGAGCCGCGGCCACCTACACGACGACCACCACCCGGCACCTTGCCGCGCCCCGCCCCGGGGTCTATCGCGCCCTGATCGACCCGGACGCGATCAGCCGGTGGAAGGTGCCCGACGGGATGAGCATCGTGGTGCACGAGCACGAGAAGCGCGAGGGTGGCCGGTTCCGCATCTCCCTGACGTACGACGGAGCAGGCGTCGGCAAGACGGAGGGGAGCACCGACACCTACACCGGGCACTACGTCGAGCTGGTGCAGGACGAGCGGGTCGTCGAGGTCGACGAGTTCGAGTCGGACGATCCGGTGATGAGCGCGCCCATGACCGTGTCCCTCACGCTCTCCGACGACCCGGACGGCGGCACGCTGCTGGTCGCCCGCCACGAGGGCGTGCCCGACCGTGTCCCGGCCGCCGACAACGAGCTCGGCTGGAGCCTGTCGCTGGCGAGGCTGGCCGCCCTCGTCGAGCGCTGACCTACTCCTTGGGCTGCCAGACCCCGAACCGGTTGCCCAACGGGTCGAGCAGGTGCGCGAAGAGGATCTGGCCGTTGTCGACCAACGGCACCGCGACCGTGGCGCCCAGGGCGACGGCCTGCTCGACGGAGGCCGCCACGTCCTCGACGTGCACGTAGAAGATCGCGTAGGTGTGACCGCCCGTGCCCGAGGTGTCCCAGAGGCCCCCGTTGGCCTCGTCCACCATCAGGTAGGGCTGGTCGCCCTGCGGTTGCTCGTCGATCGCCCAGTGGAAGAGCCCGCCGTAGAAGGCACGGGACGCCGCGGGGTCCGGGGAGCCGATCTCGAAGTAGTCGATCTTGTTCGTCATCCACCCATCGTGCGCCTGACCACTGACAACGACCATGACCAGAGCGGGAAGCACCTGCTCACCGGCCGCTATGCATCACTAGGGTCGGGACATGAGCACTCCCGACCGACGGCCCTGCGGATCCTGGCCCACCCCGATCACGGCCAGCCTGGTCATCGACCAGGCCAGCAAGCTCGGCGCAGTCGCCCTGGACGGCAACACCGTCTACTGGTCGGAGCTCCGGCCGCACGAGGGTGGTCGCGTCATGATCGTCCGCCTCGAGCCCGGTGGGACGCCGACCGACGTGCTCCCCGCGGAGGCCAACGCCCGCACGGCGGTCCACGAGTACGGTGGCGGCGCCTGGTGGGTCAGGGACGGCACCGTCTGGTACGTCGACTGGAGCGACCAGCGCCTGCGCCGCCTCGATCCGGCTGGAGGGCCCGGCGCCGAACCGGTCGTGCTGACCGACCCGGCGCCGGAGGGCGGGTCCGTGCGCTGGGCCGACGGCGACGTCCACCCGGTCGACGGCCGGGTGGCGCTGGTCAGGGAGACCCATCCCGTGGACGGGCGCGGGGCGGTCGACGTGGTCAACGAGGTCGTCGTCCTGGACTCGGTCGGCCAGCAGGAGACGGTCGTCTCGGGTCCGGACTTCGTCTCCGACCCGCGGTGGTCCCCCGACGGCACGTCGCTGGCCTGGGTCGAGTGGGACCACCCCTCGATGCCGTGGGACGCCTCGACGCTCAAGGTGCAGAACGAGATGGGCGTGCTCACGGTCGCCGGGGGAGTGGACGACCCGGCCGAGGGGATCTGCCAGCCGCAGTGGGCACCGGACGGGTCCTTGTGGTTCTGCTCGGACCGCGAGGACTGGTGGTCGCTCTACCGCTGGACCCCCGAGGACGGGGTGCACCGGCAGTACGACGCCCCCGGCGACGTGGGCGAGCCCACGTGGGTCTTCGGGCCGAGGCGCTACGCCTTCCTCGGCGACGGCCGGGTCGTGCTCGCGGTGCTGCACGAGGGAGTCGACTCCGTCGCCCTCCTCGAGGACGACGGCTCCGTCACGGTCCTCGAGGTCGGCAGCACCACCGTGACCGACCTCGCCGCCTCCGGCCACGAGGTCGTGCTGATCGGGTCCTCGGCCACCAGCGCCCCTGCGGTCCTGCGCCTCGACGTCGCGAGCCCGGAGGACGCGCGGGCGCTGAGCTCCCACCGCGACCTCGGGATCGCGCCCGAGTGGTTCAGCGCGCCCGAGCACATCGAGTTCCCGGGTGGTGACGGGCGGCCGACGTACGCCAACTTCTACCGGCCGACGAACCCGGACGTCGAGCCCCTCGAGGGTGAGCTCCCACCCGTGATCGTGATGATCCACGGCGGCCCGACGTCCAACGCGGTGACGACGCTGTCGCTGGCGATGCAGTTCTGGACCAGCCGGGGGTTCGCCGTGGTCGACGTCGACTACGGCGGCTCCACCGGCTACGGCCGCGCCTACCGCAACCGGCTCCAGGGCGAGTGGGGGCTGCTCGACGTCGGCGACTGTGTCGAGGTGGTGCGCTGGCTCGGGCAGCAGGGGTGGGTCGACCCGGCGCGGGCGGTCATCCGTGGCGGGTCCGCCGGCGGCTTCACGGTCCTGATGGCGCTGGCGGTCTCCGACGTCTTCGCGGCGGGTGCCGACTACTTCGGGGTGGCCGACGTGGAGGCGCTGGCGCTGGAGACCCACAAGTTCGAGTCCCGCTACCTCGACGGGCTGATCGCGCCCTACCCCGAGGGCCGCGAGACCTACCGGCAGCGCTCGCCGCTCACCCACCTGGACTCGCTGTCCTCGCCCCTGGTGGTCCTCCAGGGCGCCGAGGACAAGGTGGTGCCCCCGGCGCAGTCGGAGTTGATCGTCGCCGCCCTGCGGGAGAAGGGACTGCCCGTCGCCTACCGGTTGTACGCCGGGGAGCAGCACGGGTTCCGCCAGGCCGAGAACATCAAGGACTCGCTGGAGGCGGAGCTCTCCTTCTACGCGCAGGTGCTCGGGTTCGAGCTCCCGGCGGAGGAGGAGATCCCCACGCTCCCGATCGAGAACCTCAGACCTTGACCAGCGGGCTCTCGGCCCTGTGCTCGCCGGGAACGCTCTCGAGCTCCTGACGCAGGTGCGGCCGCTCGAGCTGGGCGCCCTCCACGTCGACGTCGGGGAGGATCCGGTCGAGCCAGCGCGGGAGGTACCACGCCCTCTCGCCCATCAGGTGCATCAGTGCCGGGATGAGAGCCATCCGCACGACGAAGGCGTCGAAGAAGACGGCGATCGCCAGGGCGAAGCCCATCGACTTGATGATCGGCTCGTCGATCAGGATGAAGGCGGCGAACACGGAGATCATGATGACCGCCGCGGCCGCCACGACGCGCGCACTGTTGCGGAAGCCGTCCACCACCGCCTCGTGCGTGGACGCGCCGTGCACGTGGGCCTCGCGCATCCGGGTGACCAGGAAGACCTGGTAGTCCATCGCCAGCCCGAACACCAGCCCGATCAGGAAGATCGGCATGAAGCTCACGATCGGCTGGCCCTCCATCAGCCCGAAGGCACCTTCCTGGAACACCGCCACCGTGGCGCCGAGGGTCGCGAGCACCGAGAGCAGGAACCCGAACGTCGCGGTCAGTGGCACCAGGATCGAGCGGAACACCAGCATCAGCAGGAGGAACGCGAGTCCGATGACCACCATCAGGTAGATCGGCAGCGCGGCGCTCAGCCGTTCGGAGACGTCGGTGGTGATGGCCGTGAGGCCAGTGACCCCGATCCCGGTGGTCGTCTTCTCCTCGATGCCGCTCTGCCCGTCGCGGAGCGCGGAGAGCACGTCCTCGGTGCGAGTGTCGTCGGCGCCGTACTTCGGCGTCACCAGGATCTGCGCGCCGGTGCCGTCCTTGTTCTGCAGGACCACCTGGGCGTTCGTGACGCCCTTCTGGTCCGCGGCCCAGGCGGCCACGTCGCCGTACGCCTTCTGCCGGTCAGCGGTGGTGCCGATGGCCCGGCCGTCGACCACCACGAGCAGCGGCGCGTCCCGGCCGGCGCCGAAGGCGTCGGCGATGAGGTCGGAGGCCTTGCGCTGCGTGGTCTGCGGTGAAGCGGTGCTGTCGGTCGGGAACGCGAGGTGCAGGTCCTTGAGCGGGATCGCGAGCCCGCCGAGCGCGATCACCACCAGGACGACGACGGCGACCGGTCGCCGGCCGACGATCCGGGCCCAGCGCACGCCGTTGTTCAGCAGCCGGCCGGAGGAGTCGCGCTCGGGGTGCGTACGACGGACGCGGCCCCCGAAGGCCTTCGACTTCATCAGGCCGAGCACCGCGGGCAGCAGGGTCAGCGCCACCATCACCGCGATGAAGACCGTGGCCGCGGCCGCGATGCCCATCGTGGTGAGGAACGGGATGCGTGCGACGGCCAGGGCGGAGAGCGCGATCAGCACGGTGAGACCGGCGAAGACCACGGCCGACCCGGCGGTGCCGACGGCCACGCCGGCCGCCTCCTCGCGGTTGTCGGTGTGCTCGAGCTCGTTGCGGTAACGGGACAGGATGAACAGCGCGTAGTCGATCCCGACCCCGAGCCCGATCATCGTGGCCAGCGTGGGCGTGGTGGAGCCGATGTCCATGAAGGCCGTCATCGCGGTGATGCCGGTGATGCCCAGTCCGACGCCGAACAGCGCCGTCAGGACGGGCAGGCCGGCGGCGACCAGGGAACCGAAGGTGAGGATCAGCACCAGGATCGCGACGGCGATGCCGATCAGCTCGGACGTGCCGCCGAGCTCGGGCTGGGCGGTCGTGCCGGAGCCGTTGGCCTCGACGACGAGGCCGTCGGTGCGGGCCTGGGCCATGGCGTCCTGGAGCGCCTTGATCGTCGTGGGCTTGACGTCGGCCACCGTCTTGACGTCGAAGTCCCAGGTGATCGTGCCGACCCGGCCGTTCTCCGAGAGCGGGGAGAGTGCCTGGGCGTTGGCCTGCGCCGCGCCGGCGTCGGTGCCGGCCTTCTCCGCCGCCCGCGTGAACTGCTTCAGCTGCGCCGACGAGGCCTCGACCGGGTTGGCGGGGAGGGGCTTGGTCTCGTCCTTGCCGTCCGGCATCTGCGGCAGCGCCGACAGGTCCTCGACCAGCGCGTCGACGGCCGTCTCGTTGCCGGGGTCGGAGAGCTTCTCGCCCTTCGGCGCGGCCACGACGACCTTCACCGAGGCCTGGTCGAAGGCGTCGGTCGCGTCGGGGAACAGCTGGGACTGCAGGTCCGCCGCGCGCTCGGAGGGGATGCCCGGGATGGAGAACGAGTCGCTCATCGGCTTGGACAGGGTGGCGGCGACGCTGCCGACCGCGATCATCGCGATCAGCCAGCCGGCCAGGAAGAACGGCCAGCGCCGGAAGGCGGTCTTGCCGAGGCGGTAGAGCAGCGTTGCCATGGGATCTCCTGGGGGTCACGCCGCCGGGGCGCTGGGAAGAAGGTGGTGGAGCAGGGTCAGGCGAGGAGCTGACGCGCGGCGTGCAGCACGTCGTCGTAGGCCTCGGTGAGCGGCCGGTTGTGCGGGTCGACGAGGAAACGGTCGAGGGCGGCGTCGAAGAGGCAGCAGAGCAGGCGTACGGCGACCTGGGCCCGTGGCTCGTCGAAGTCCGCACCCTCGCGGGCCCGGATCTCCTCGACGATCTCGCCGGTGACCACGAGGAAGCGGTCGTGCGCGCAGGCCAGCAGCCGTGGGTTGACGAGCAGGATCCGGCGGAACCTGGTCAGGTCCTCGCGGGTGAACTCCGCCGCGTCCATCAGCTCGCCGGCAAGCTCGCGCAGGTCGGCGACGAGGTTGCTGCCGGCGCCGCGGGAGCGGAACTGCTCGAGGGCCTCCTCGGAGATCTCCGGCGAGGCGCCCAGCACGGCGTCGATCTTGCTGGGGTAGTAGTTGAACAGCGTCCGGCGCGAGACGCCGGCCGCCTCCGCGAGCTCCTCCATGGTGAAGCCCTCGAGGCCACGGGCCTCGGTGAGCTGCTGGGCGCACACCGAGATCCGGTACGACGTCGCCTGGCGCCGACCCTCCCGCGATGTTGCACTCTGGCTCATGGAGTGCAGTTTTGCACTCTCCTCCAAGAAGTGCAGAATCATTGCCCTGTGATCCGGGCCACTAGGGTCCTCCCCATGACCGGTGACGTCCTCCTCAGCTACAGCCGCACCTACCCGATCGGGGTCGAGCAGGCCTTCGACGAGCTGATGCCGATCGACCTCACGGCGCTCTTCGACCGCCGCTACGCCGCGATCCCGCCGATCCGGGCCGTGGAGGACCAGGCGGGCGAGTGGGGTACGCCGGGCCAGACGCGCACGATCCGTCTGGCCGACGGCGGGAGCATGCGCGAGGAGCTGACCGAGGTCACCCGGCCCGCTCGGTTCGGCTACCGGATCTCCGGCGTCACGGGCCCGATGAAGCCGTTGGTCGCCTCCCTCGACGGGGCCTGGCTCTTCGAGCCCGCCGGCACCGGCGTGCGGATCACGTGGACGTGGGTGGTCCGCCCGGCGGGCCGCCTGGGCCGCTTGGCGATGCCGGTGTTCGGCCGCATGTGGCGGGGGTTCGCGCGCCAGGGGTTCGACACCATCGAGACCCTGCTGGTCCGCTGACTCAGGCGGTGCGCTTCCGGCTGGCGCTGAGCACGGTCAGGCACACGCTCACCACGAAGTAGTAGGCGACGTAGACCAGGGACAGGGCGACCACGAACGGGTTCGGGTCCGGGAAGGTCGCGAGGATCACGGCGTACAGCACGATCCACAGGCCGGCCAGGCTGAGGTTGAGCGCCTTGAGCACCTTGGTGCGCGAGGGGTAGACGTACTTGATGGGCACGAACACGAAGATCGCGCAGACCACCAGGATCGTCGCCGTGACCGTCGTGGAGAGCTCGAGGACGACGACGTAGAACGCCACCACGTTCCAATAGCTCGGGAACCCGAGGAAGAAGTGGTCGTCGGTCTTCGCGTCGGTGCGGCAGAACTGATAGCTCGAGGCCAGCAGCGGGATCCCGGCGAGCACCCAGCCCCAGAGGCCGGACGGGAGGTAGTCGCCCGTCCACAGCAGCACCATCGGCACGAAGGCGTAGGTCATGTAGTCGACGATGTCGTCGAGCCGCGCCCCGTCGAAGTAGGGGATCGTCTCCTTGACCCGGAGCCAGCGCGCCAGCATCCCGTCGGTGCCGTCCACCACGAGCGCGGCCAGCAGGATCCAGAGCGCGCGGACGACGTGGCCGTCGGTGGCCGCGACCACGGCGAGCAGGGCCAGCACGCTGCCGCTGGCGGTGTAGAGGTGCAGCAGCCAGCCGGCGGTGCGCAGACCTAACGAGGCCGCGGACGGATCCGGTGTTGCGTTGCTGCTCATCAAGGCTCCCGTGGAGGGTGCGGATCACAGCCGCTCTGAACCCCGGGAGTCTTGCACACGCTCACCCCGCCTTGGTGTCGGGCACGCTCTAGGCGGGTACCACGCCTGTGACCGACACCACTCGCGGAGGTTCCGATGAGCCAGACCAAGACCGAGGACCAGCCCGGCACCCTCAACGGGCTGATGCTCGCCGTGGCGGTGGTGTCCGCTGTGAGCGGGCTCCTCTACGGCTACGACACCGGCATCATCTCCGGCGCCCTGCTGCAGATCGGCAAGGAGTTCGACACCGGCCACGCGATGGAGCAGTCCATCGCGGCGGGCATCCTGCTGGGGGCGGTCATCGGGGCGCTCACCTGCAGCCTGCTCTCCGAGCGCTGGGGTCGGCACAAGACGATCCTGCTGATCTGCGTGGTCTTCATCGTGGGCAGCCTGTGCTGCTCGGTGGCTCCCGGCGCGGTCCTGCTGGCCCTGGCCCGGGTGCTGCTCGGGTTCGCCGTCGGCGGCGCGACCCAGACCGTCCCGATGTACGTCGCCGAGATGGCGCCCGCCGGGATCCGCGGTCGCCTCGTGCTCTGCTTCCAGCTGGCCATCGGCGTCGGCATCGTCATCTCCACCCTGGTCGGGGCCAGCGAGAAGGTGGACTGGCGGATCTCGATCGGGTCGGCCGCCGTACCCGCCCTGATCATGCTGCTCCTCCAGCTGCGCCTGCCGGAGAGCCCGCGGTGGCTGGTCAAGCACGACCGCCGGGACGACGCCGAGGCGGTCCTCCAGCGGGTGCGCCCCGAGGGCTTCGACATCGCGAAGGAGCTCGGCGAGATCGAGGAGGTCGAGCAGCGCAAGCAGGAGACCAGGAGCAGCCACCGGGGCTGGAGCGGCCTGCGCCAGCCGTGGGTCCGTCCCGCCCTCGTGGTCGGGTGCGGCATCGCCGCGTTCACCCAGCTCTCGGGCATCGAGATGATCATCTACTACGCGCCGACGATCCTGACCGACAACGGCTTCTCGACCTCGGACGCCCTGCGGGTCAGCGTCGCGCTCGGTGTCACCTACCTCGTGATGATGATCGTCGGCCTGGTGATCGTCGACAAGGTCGGCCGCCGCCGGCTGACCCTCGTGATGGTGCCCGGAGCGGCGCTCAGCCTGTTCGTGCTGGGTGCCTTCTTCGTGACCGACAACGCCGGCAAGGACAGCGTCCCGTTCATCGTCGCCTGCCTGGTCGTGTTCATGTTCTTCAACGCCGGCGGCCTCCAGCTGATGGGCTGGCTGACCGGGTCGGAGATCTACCCGCTGGCGGTGCGGGCGGCCGGCACCAGCGTCCAGTCGGCCACCCTGTGGGGCACCAACCTGCTGATCACGCTGACCCTGCTGACGATGATCGACCTGTTCGGTGTCGGCCAGGTGTTCTGGATCTACGGCCTGTTCAACGTGGCCGCGTGGGTCTTCGTGTGGCGCCTCCTGCCGGAGCTGACCGGTCACAGCCTCGAGGACATCGAGCAGCACCTGCAGGACGGGGAGTTCCGGCCGCAGGACTTCGCGACCCGCTCCTAGTCGCGCGGCGCCCCGCGGCGCGAGGACCGTTCCGGATCGCCACCGTGCGTTCACGGCTCTTTTCCGCACATCGACCGCCTTCGAGTCGTAGTGTCGAAGGCATGGACGAGGGAGGCATCGTCACGAGTCCCCGGACGGCTGCGCCCGGACCAGGCGCGTCGGCTGTCGCGCCCGCGTCCCGGGCCTCCCGGTGGGCGCTGCTCTGGGCTGTTCCCGGTCTCACGCTCGCGGTGGCGGGCTACTTCCACCCGATGCACCTGACCCACTCCAGTGCAGGCACCTGGTGGGGGCTGCACGTCGCCGGCCTGTTCGCCTTCCCGCTCGTGGGGATCGCGCTGATGGCCCTGTTCCGGGGGCGGCGCGACCCGGTCGCGGCGGTCGCCGTGCTCGCGGCCTTCGTCTACGCCACCGCCTACACCGCGCTGGACGTGATCAACGGGATCGGGGCCGGCTTCGTCACCTCGCGGCTCGCCACGTCGGCGCCGCGGCCCGACGAGGTCCGGTCGCTGTTCGCGATCGGCTCCCCGATCGGGCAGATCGGCTCGTGGGCCCTGGTGCTGGTCGCCGTCATCGCCGCGGGGGAGGCGGTGCTCAGGCACGGCCTCCGGGCGCTGCCGGGCCTGGTGCTCGTGCCGGGGGCCCTGCTGGTGCACACCGACCACATCTTCTGGCCGTGGGGCGCCCTGGGCATCGCGCTCGTGGGGCTCGGCACCGGGTGGCTCGCGACCATCCGTATAGCGCAGACGGTGAGTTCTGAATAGTTATGTCGCATTTGAGGGTTTTACGATATGTTGTCGGTCTAGTCCACATCTAGTGCGGGAGGGACGCCATGCTGTCGGTAGCACCGGTATCCGTGATGTTGATCGGGATCTTCGCCATGTTCGTCATCGCCTTCGCGGTGATGCGCATGACCATCCTCGAGCGCCAGGTCCAGCGCCCCGTGTTCCGTGAGCCCGCCCGGCGCGAGTACGCCGGCTCCGGCGTCTGAGCCTGCTTCGGCCCTCAGCCACACCCGCTAGATCCAGCGCTTGAACCACATGCGCTGAGCCCACTCGCGGTTGGTGACCAGCTGGTCGGTCCAGATCGGCCAGAACCACACGAACGCGAGCAGCACCAGCACCAGCACCGCTCCCACCGCGGCGGCACCGACCGCCCGCCGCCGGGGACCGGAGTCGCGTCGCCCGAGCACCTCCCCGAGCAGCAGCGTCGCGCCGAGGATGAGGAAGGGCAGGATCACGATCGCGTAGTAGCTGAAGATGGGCCGGTCGTCGTACCTCAGCCAGGGCAGCCAGGTCACCGCGATGCCGATGACGACGAGCCCGTAGCGCCAGTCACGGCGCGCGACCCACACCAGCAGCGCCCACAGCGCCGCCACCGTCCCGAACCACCACACCGCCGGGTTGCCGAGCAGGAGCACCTGTCGCAGGCAGTCCGAGCCGGCCACCGCCCCGCAGCCCTGCTCACCGGGCTGGATGTGCAGCTGCGCGTCGACGCCCACGGGACGGTTCAGCACCAGCCAGCCCCACGGGTTGGACTGGTAGAAGTGCGTGCTGTCGTTCAGGAAGCCGGTGTGGAAGGAGTAGACGTCGTGGTGGTAGTGCCACAGGGACCGCAGCGACTGCCACAGCTCGGGGAAGAAGCCGTGCGCGTCGTGCTTGAGGTAGCTGCCCCAGTAGGGGCCGTACTGCGTGTCGGAGAGCGCGCGCTCGTAGACGTCGGCGTGCAGCAGCCAGCCGGTCCAGCTGACGAGGTAGATGACGAGCGGGAGCAGCACGACGTACCCGAGCGCCGGCACGGCGTCGATGACGGCGGACTTCCACAGCGCCCGGCGTACGCCGAAGGACCGGCGCGCGCCCGCGTCCCAGACCCACATCAGCAGCCCGAACGCGGCCAGCGGGAACAGTGCCGACCACTTGGTGCCGATGGCCAGCCCCCAGCAGACGCCGGTCGCCAGCCGCCAGGGGCGCCACAGGAGCAGCGGCCCCCAGGCACCGGGGGCCAGTCGTGACCCAGCGGGGACCACCCGCGACATCCGCTCGCGCACCCAGTCGCGGTCGGCGACCATGCAGCTGACCGCGCACAGCACGAAGAACGCGACGTAGAGGTCGAGCAGCGCCATCCGGGACAGCACCAGCTGCAGGCCGTCGAAGCACATCAGCACCCCGGCGACCAGGCCGAGCAGCGTGGAGCGGGTGACCCGTCGGGTGAGGCGGATCATCACCATCACCATCAGCGTGCCGACGATGGCCGAGGAGACCCGCCAGCCGAACGGGGTCATCCCGAAGACGGCCTCGCCCAGGCCGATGATCCACTTGCCGACCTCGGGGTGCACCACCATGTTGGGGGTGTCGGTCCACAGGCCCATGGTGTGCCCGGCGAGGATCTGCTCGTTGGCCTTGCCGACGTAGTTCAGGGAGTAGCCGTGGTGGATCAGCGACCAGGCGTCCTTGGCGTAGTAGGTCTCGTCGAACTCGAAGGACCGTGGCCTCCCGAGGTCCCACAGCCGCAGGAAGGCCGCGAGGAGGGTGACCGCGAGCGTGCCGACCCAGGCCAGCACAGGGTCGTCGTCCCTGGCGCGCAGCCGGGCCCGGGCCGCGGCACTGGGGACGACGTCGCCGTCCGTGGTGCGCGAGAGTCCGACGGTGCGCTCGAGGCGCGCGGGGATGCTCACGACCGAAAGGCTAGGCGGTGACTTCCCACGTGCGGCACTGGTGGGGGACGCGGGCCCTGCGATGATCGGGCCATGACACCACCGGCGGGATCCGAGCCAGCGGGCGTGCTCGTGCTGGCCGCGACGCCGATCGGGCGGGTCGAGGACGCCTCGCCCCGGCTGGCGACCGAGCTCGGCGCGGCCGACGTCGTGGCGGCGGAGGACACCCGGCGGCTGCGGCGGCTGACCCACGACCTCGGGGTGGAGATCCCGGGACGGGTTGTCTCCTACTTCGAGGGCAACGAGCACTTCCGCACCGAGACGCTCCTCGAGTCGTTGCTGAACGGCGACCGGGTGGTGCTGGTGACCGACGCGGGGATGCCCAGCGTGTCCGACCCGGGCTACCGGCTGGTCGCGGCGGCAGTCGAGCACGGCGTCACGGTGACGAGCATCCCCGGCCCGTCCGCAGTCCTGACGGCGTTGGCGGTCTCGGGCCTGCCCGTCGACCGGTTCTGCTTCGAGGGGTTCCTGCCGCGCAAGCCGGGGGAGCGGTCGCGCCGGCTCGCCGCCCTGCTCGACGAGCAGCGGACGCTGGTGTTCTTCGAGGCCCCGCACCGCACCCACGCCACCCTGCAGACCATGGCCGAGGTGTTCGGCGGCGAGCGCCGGGGGGCCGTGTGCCGCGAGCTGACCAAGACCCACGAGGAGGTACGCCGGGGCGGCCTCGCCGACCTGGTCGCGTGGGCCGAGGCCGGTGTCCGCGGGGAGGTGACGATCGTGCTCGAGGGGGCGGCGGTCCCCGAGCCGGTCACCGACCCGGCGACGCTGGCCGACCTCGTGGCCGAGGAGGAGGCGATCGGGGCCACCCGCAAGGAGGCCATCCTCGACGTGGCCCGGCGCAGCGGGGTGCCCAAGCGCGTCGTCTACGACGCGGTGCACCGGCAGTGAGCCCGCACGAGCCCGCTGCCCGTCCCGAGGTGCCCGAGGCGCTGCCCCACCCCGTCGTGGACAACCACTGCCACCTCGACATCGCGCGCGGCGACGAGCCTGCGCTCCCCGTCGAGGAGGCGCTCGCGCTGGCTGCCTCCGTGGGCGTCACCCGCGTCGTCCAGGTCGGCTGCGACCTGGAGGGGGCCCGCTGGGCCGTGCGGACGGCCGAGGCACACCCCTCCGTGGTGGCCGCGGTCGCGCTCCACCCCAACGAGGCGCCCCGGCTGGCTGCGGAGGGCCGGCTGGAGGACGCGCTGGCCGAGATCGAGCGACTCGCCGCCAGCGATCGGGTCCGGGCGGTCGGCGAGACCGGCCTCGACTACTTCCGTACCGGCCCCGAGGGGCGGTCCGCGCAGCACCTGTCCTTCCGGCGGCACATCGAGGTGGCCAGGGCGCTGGACAAGACGCTGGTCATCCACGACCGGGACGCCCACGACGACGTCCTGCGCGTGGTCGACGAGGTGGGGGCGCCCGACCGCTGGGTGATGCACTGCTTCTCCGGCGACGCCGCCTTCGCCCGGGAGTGCCTCGACCGGGGAGCCCACCTGTCCTTCGCCGGCACGGTCACCTTCAAGAACGCCGAGCCGCTCCGTGAGGCGCTCCGGATCGCCCCGCTCGACCGGATCCTGGTCGAGACGGACGCGCCGTACCTCACCCCGGCGCCGCACCGGGGACGCACCAACGCCTCCTACCTGGTGCCGCTCACGGTGCGCTCGATGGCAGCCGCCCGGGGCACGGACCTGACCGAGCTCTGCCGCGCGATCGAGGCGAACACCGACGCCACGTTCGGCGGCCCGTGGGCCTGAGCGACACGCCGGGCTCCCACCCGCACCCCGAACGTGAGACAGGCCACATGTCTTGCTAGCGGTTTGCTAACTGCCAGCTACTTACCTAGGGTCGAGGGCTGTTGGCCGGGAGCGGGACTGTCACACCCCCGGTGAGCGCTCCGGGGGGAGCCGCACGGCGACCGTCCTGGTCCACCGCGGCCGAGTGCCGCCACCACCCCGCGGCCCGGAACCCGCGAACATCGGAGCATCGTGCGCGCATCACTCACGCACCTCAGCCGCACCAAGATCCTCGTCCTCGGACTGGTCGCAGCGATCGTCCTGGCGCTGGTCGGCACCACCGCCTACGCCACCCTCAACAAGACCGTCACCGTCTCCGTCGACGGGAAGTCGACCACGGTCCGCACCTTCGGCGACAACGTCGGCGAGGTGCTCGCCAGCAAGGGCATCAAGCCCACCGTGCACGACTCGGTCGTCCCGGCCGTCGACGCGCCGGTCAACGACGGCACCGAGATCGCCGTCCGCCTCGGGCGTCCGCTGGACCTGAGCATCGACGGCGAGAAGCGCACGCTGTGGACCACCGCCACCAAGGTGTCGTCCGCACTGAGCCAGCTCGGCGTCCGCTTCGGCGGCGCGGCGCTGTCGGTGAGCCGCAGCGCGTCCATCGACCGCTCCGGGATGGCGCTCGAGCTGACCACCCCCAAGCGTGTGGCGCTCAAGATCGCCGACCACAAGGTGGAGCGGCACAACGTGGCCGCGTCGACCGTCGGCGAGCTGCTGAGCAAGGTGGACGCCGGCGTCGACCGCGACGACATCGTCCGCCCCTCGCGCGGCGCCGAGCTGACCGACGGCACCCGGATCGTGGTCACCAAGATCCGCGTCGCGACCAAGCGCGTGCCCCGCGAGGCCATCGCTGCCCCGGTCACCGAGCAGAAGGACGACTCGATGATGAAGGGCGAGACGAAGACGGTGCGTGCCGGCTCCGACGGCGCCCGCGACATCACCTACCGGCTGCGCTACCGCAACGGACAGGTCGTCAAGAAGTCCGTGGTGCGGCAGCGCACGGTCACCCAGCCGGTCTCCCGGATCGTCAAGATCGGGACCAAGACCGCCCCGACGACGAACTTCTCGGGCGGCGGCACCATCTGGGACAAGATCGCGAAGTGCGAGTCCGGCGGCAACTGGGCCGCCAACACCGGCAACGGCTACTACGGCGGCCTGCAGTTCAACCTGGGCACCTGGCACTCCTACGGCGGCGCCGGCCGTCCGGACCAGCAGAGCCGGGCGGCGCAGATCGCCGTGGCCGAGCGGGTCGCCGCGGCCGAGGGTGGCTACGGCGCGTGGCCCGTGTGTGGCTCCTGAGCACGACACATACGCTCATCCGATGAGCGAGCCATCTTCTGCCGGACCGAGACTCCTCGGTCCGGCAGAAGTGCGTTCGCTGGCCGCCGCCCTCGACCTGCGCCCGACCAAGCAGCGTGGGCAGAACTTCGTCATCGACGCCAACACCGTCCGGAGGATCGTGCGTGACTCCGGCATCGGCCCCACCGACGTGGTCCTGGAGGTCGGTCCCGGCCTGGGCTCGCTGACCCTGGGCCTGCTCGAGGTCGCGGCCCGCGTGGTCGCCCTCGAGATCGACCCGGACCTGGCCGGAGCTCTGCCGGCCACCATCGCCGACCGGGCCCCGGACCACGCCGACCGCTTCGAGGTCGTGCTCGCCGACGCCATGCGCGTCACCTCGGTCCCCGGCCCGCCGCCGACCGCACTGGTCGCGAACCTGCCCTACAACGTGTCGGTTCCCGTCCTCCTGCACCTGCTCGCCCTGCTGCCCTCGCTGGAGCGCGGGCTCGTGATGGTGCAGTCCGAGGTCGCCGACCGGCTGGCGGCCGAGCCGGGATCGAAGGTCTACGGCATCCCCTCGGTCAAGGCCGCCTGGTTCGCCGACGTACGCCGGGCCGGCGCCATCGGCCGCAACGTCTTCTGGCCGGCACCCAACGTCGACTCGGGCCTGGTCGCGTGGACCCGGCGGGAGCCGCCCACCACCACGGTGACCCGGGATCAGGTCTTCACCGTCGTCGACGCCGCGTTCGCCCACCGGCGCAAGGCGCTGCGGCCCTCGCTCCGGGAGCTGGCCGGCTCGGCCGAGGCCTCCGAGCAGGCGCTGGAGCGGGCCGGCATCGACCCGATGACGCGCGGCGAGCAGCTGCGCCTCCCCGACTTCGTGCGGATCGCCGAGGCCCTGCGGTGACCGGGTCCGTGACCGTCCGGGCGGCGGCGAAGGTCAACCTGCACCTGGGGGTGGGACGCCCGCGCGCCGACGGCTACCACCCGCTGGCCACCGTCTACCAGACGCTCAGCCTGCACGACGACGTCACCGTCGTCACCCGGCCCGACGTGGGAGGTCGAGCTCGTCTGCGAGGACGACATCGACCGGGACGCCTTCCCCCTCGGCGAGGACAACATCGTGGTGAAGGCCGGGCGGCTCCTCGCGGCGCACCACGGCGAGGAGCGCGCGGCCGGGTTCACCGTCCGCAAGTCGATCCCGATCGCCGGCGGCCTGGCGGGGGGCAGCGCCGACGCGGCCGCCGCCCTGGTGGCGCTGGACCGGCTGTGGGACCTGCAGACCAGTGACGACGACCTGCTGGCGCTGGCCGGCGAGCTGGGCAGCGACGTGCCCTTCGCGCTGGTCGGCGGCACCGCGCTCGGCCTGGGGCGGGGCGAGGTCGTCACCCCGCTGCTCGACGAGGCGACCCGCTGGTGGGTGGTGGTGCCGGCGCGCACCGGTCTCTCCACCCCGGCCGTCTACCGCCACTTCGACGCGCTTCGTCCCGACGCCCCGGCGGAGGTGGCCGTGCCCGAGGAGGTGATGTCCGCCCTCACCGACCCGGACAACCGCGTGCTCGCCGCCGCCCTGGGCAACGACCTCGAGGCCGCCGCGATCGACCTGCGTCCTGAGCTCGGCGAGCTGATCGAGGCGGGGGAGCGGGCCGGCGCGCTGCGCGGCATCATCTCCGGCTCGGGGCCGACCTGCCTGTTCCTGTGCTCCGACCGCGGCTCGGCCGACCGGGTGCGGACCGCCCTGCTCGACGGTGGCCAGGCCCGCGTCTTCGTGGCCCTCGGTCCGGTCTCCGGCACGCACGTGGTGGAGTACGCCTGATGGCAAACCTGTTGAACCTCGAGAAGGTCACGAAGTCCTACGGCGTCCGGATCCTCCTCGACGAGGTGAGCCTGGGCGTCGCCGAGGGCGAGCGCATCGGCATCGTCGGGCGCAACGGCGACGGCAAGACCACCCTGCTCAACCTGATGGCCGGGCGCGAGACCCCCGACTCCGGCCGGGTCTCGCTGGCCCGCGGCCTGCACGTCGGCTACCTCGACCAGCGGGACCTGCTCGACGACACCCACTCCGTCCGCGAGGTGGTGCTGGCCGGCAAGGAGGACCACGAGTGGGCGGGCGACGCGACGACCCGTGAGGTGGTCGAGGTGCTGCTCGCCGACGTGGCCCTCGACCGCGACGTGCACGGTCTCTCCGGCGGTGAGCGCCGGCGCTGCTCGCTGGCCCGGCTGCTGCTCGACGACGTCGACCTGCTCATCCTCGACGAGCCGACCAACCACCTCGACGTCGAGGCGGTGGCCTGGCTGGCCGAGCACCTGGTCCGTCGTACGTCCGCGCTGGTGGTGGTCACCCACGACCGCTGGTTCCTCGACGCCGTGTGCGAGCGCACCTGGGAGGTGCACCCGGGGGCGAACAGCGCCGGGGTGGTCGACGCCTACGACGGCGGGTACGCCGCCTTCGTGCTCGCCCGCGCGGAGCGGCAGCGCCAGGCCTCGGCCTCGGAGACGCGCCGGCAGAACCTGGTCCGCAAGGAGCTGGCCTGGCTGCGTCGCGGCGCCCCGGCGCGTACGGCGAAGCCGAAGTTCCGGATCGAGGCCGCCAACAACCTGATCGAGGACGTGCCGCCGCCGCGCGACCGGATCGAGCTGCAGAAGTTCGCGACGCAGCGCCTGGGCAAGCAGGTCGTCGACCTCGAGGACGTCGACCTGACCCGGGGCGAGAAGCGCCTGCTCGACCACGCCACGTGGCGGCTCGGGCCGGGCGACCGGGTCGGGATCGTCGGGGTCAACGGGGCGGGCAAGAGCTCGGTGCTGCAGCTGGTCGGTGGCTCGCTGGAGCCCGACCACGGGCGGGTCAAGCACGGCAAGACCATCGCCCTGGCCCATCTCTTCCAGCAGGTGCCGGCCGAGGACCCGGACGCCCGCGTGCTCCCGAGCATCGAGGACATCCGGCGCGTGACCCGCACGGCGACCGGCCAGGAGGTGTCGGCCAGCTCGATGCTCGAGCGGTTCGGCTTCACCGGCGACAAGCTCACCGCCCGGATCGGCGACCTGTCGGGCGGTGAGCGACGCCGCTTCCAGCTCCTCAAGCTGCTGCTCGCGGAGCCCAACGTGCTGCTGCTCGACGAGCCGACCAACGACCTCGACATCGACACCCTCAACGTGCTGGAGGACTTCCTCGACGGCTGGCCCGGCACCCTGGTCGTCGTCTCGCACGACCGCTACTTCCTCGAGCGCGTCACCGACTCGGTGTGGGCGCTGATGGGCGACGGCCAGATCTCGATGCTCCCGAACGGGGTGGACCAGTACCTCGAGGCGCGCAAGAAGGGACTCGCCCGGCCCGAGCCGAGCGGGTCCCCGCCGGTGCCGGGCACCCCCGGTGCGCCGCGCCCGACCGCGGGCAAGGCCAAGGTCGGCGGAGCCGACGAGCGGGCCGCCCGCAAGACGGTGGCCCGCCTGGACAAGCAGCTCACCCGGCTGAACGCCCGCGAGGCGGCCCTCACCGACGAGATGTTCGCCGCTGCCTCGGACCCGGACCGGCTCAAGGTGCTCTCCGCCGAGGCCCGGGAGATCGCGGCCCAGAAGGCCGCGTTCGAGCTGGAGTGGCTCGAGGCCGTCGCGCTGCTGGAGTGACCGCAGCCGACGCCCGGGACGCCGTCACCGGGGCGTCGGTGAGAATGCGTCCATGACGCTCTCCTTCTTCACCAGCAGCGGTGACGACCTGGCCCCTGCCGATCTCGCGCGCAGCCTGTGGAGCGAGAACCAGATGCACGGGGTCGCGCTGAGCGGAGCGCTGGCCCGCGCCCTCGAGCGCCGGGTGGCCGACCTCGGCCGTGACGACCTGCGGCCGGCCCGCTACACCGTGGACCTGTTCCGGCCCGCGGCGATGGAGCTGTGCCGTACGACGACGCACGTCGTGCGCGAGGGCAGGCGGCTGTGCCTCGTCGACGCGACCGTGGAGCAGGGCGGGCAGCCGGTGGCCCGGGCGAGCGCGCTGTTCCTCAAGATCGGGGACCCTCCCACCGGCAACGTCTGGGAGCCCGACGAGTCACCGCAGCCGCCGCCGCTCGACGTCGCCCCGCCGACCGAGGAACCGCGCGTGCCGCTCTTCTCGAGCGGCGGTGTCTGGGACCCGTCCTTCGGCGCCCACCAGAACGGCGGTCGCAAGACCACCTGGCAGGTCGGCGTGAGCGTGGTCCCGGAGGAGGTGCCCTCGGGGTTCGTGGTGGCGGCCAGCGTCGCGGACGCCACGAGCATGGTCACCAACTGGGGCAGCAACGGCGTGGAGCACATCAACACCGACATCACGCTGGTGCTCTCACGACTTCCCGTGGGCCGCGAGATCGGGCTCGCCGCGATCGACCGAGTCAGCCACGACGGCATCGCGGTGGGCACGGCGACCGTGTTCGACCGCCACGGGCGCATCGGTACGTCGGTGACCAGCGCGATCTCCAACGCCAAGCGGGCGGTCGACTTCACCGTGCACGACTTCAGCGAGGACCCCCGCAGCTCCGGTGCCTGAGCACCGCTCAGCGCAGCGGCACCATCAGCTGCTTGAGCAGGTCGGCGAGCCGCGCCCGGTCGTCCGCCGGCAGGTCGGTGAGCAGCTCGCGCTCGTTGTCGAGCAGGCTCTCGAACGCACCGTCGACGGTGGTCTTGCCGGTCGAGGTCAGCCGGACGAGGACCCCGCGCCGGTCGCTCGGGTCGGGGGAGCGCTCCACGAAGCCGCGCTGGGCCAGCCGGTCGACGCGGTTGGTCATCGTGCCGCTCGTGACCATCGTCTGGCGCAGGAGGGCTCCCGGGGTCAGCTGGTAGGGACGACCCGCCCGGCGCAGTGCGGAGAGGACGTCGAACTCCCAGGTCTCGATCCGGTGGGCCGCGAAGGCCGCCCGCCGGGCCCGGTCGAGCAGGCGCGCGAGCCGGCTGATCCGGCTGAAGACCTCGACGGGGGCGAGGTCGAGGTCGCTGCGCTCGCGACTCCACGCCTCGACCAGCTCGTCCACCTCGTCGCGCTCCACGCCCCGGATCCTAGCCTGACAAGATTCTTGACATCGAGATAGTCTGCCTCGATGAGCTCGCGTGAGTCCTTCGCCTGGGACCCCGACCGCTACCTGGCCTTCACCGACGAGCGCGGTCGCCCCTTCCTCGACCTCGTCGCCCGGATCGGGGCGGAGGCTCCGCGCACGGTCGTGGACCTCGGCTCCGGCACCGGCCACCTCACCGCCCTGCTCGCGCGCCGCTGGCCCGGCGCGCGGGTGCTCGGCGTCGACTCCAGCGAGGAGATGGTGCGCGTGGCCGCCCGGGAGTCGGGCGTCGAGTTCACGGTGGGCGACCTCCGCGACTGGCGCGCGGACGCCTCCCCGGTCGACGTGCTCGTCTCGAACGCCGCGTTGCAGTGGGTGCCGGACCATCTCGACCTCCTTCCCGGGCTGGTGGGCTCGGTCAGCCCGGGCGGCTGGTTCGCGTTCCAGGTCCCGGGCAACGTCGACGAGCCCAGCCACACCCTCCGCGGTGAGCTGGCCTCCGAGCCGGCGTACGCCGCCCACACCGCCGGCGTCGCCCACCCCGACGCGCACGACGCGGCGACCTACCTCCGGGCCCTTCGCGCCCTCGGCTGCACCGTGGACGCGTGGGAGACCACCTACCTGCACGTGCTCCAGGGGCCGGACCCCGTGTTCTCCTGGATCAGCGGAACCGGTGCCCGACCGACGCTGCAGGCCCTGCCCGACGACCTGCGCCCGCGGTTCGAGGAGGAGCTCAAGCGCCGCCTGCGCGAGGCCTACCCGGAGGAGCGGGGCGCGGTGCTGATGCCGTTCCGCCGGGTGTTCGTCGTGGCGCGGGTGCCGGGCTAGAGCGGAGGCAGGACCACGGCGTCGCCGGTGCCCGCCCGGTCGGCGACGACCTGCTCGCCGGTCCAGCCGGCGACCTGCTCGCGGTAGACGCGCGAGTGCTGGTAGCCGCTGTGGCCCATGACGCGTGGCCCCGGGTCGCCCACGCCGGAGGCCGGGACCTCGGGGACGGGCCTGTCCAGGTCGCTGTCGACGTCGGAGAAGACCCGCCAGCCCAAGGGGTCGGTACGCCGGAACAGGTTCACCCACTCGCCGCCGGCGGATCGCAGCCGCTGGCGCACGGAGCCGTCGGGCGCCGGGTCGGGCGGTCGTGGAGAGCCGGCCGGCGCGGGCAGGTCCGGCACGCCGTCCACCAGGGACGGGGTGCCCTCGGTCGGCCGGTAGCCCACGATGTCGGGCCCGAACACCTGCGGGAAGATCCGGCCGTAGAGCGCGCGGATCTGGCTCCCGTAGGTGATCACGCGCGTCCGCGGGAGGTCCTCGTCCTCGAAGCGGCTCAGGGTGGCGAGCACGATCAGCGAGCCCTGGCTGTGGCCGGAGAGGACCAGCTGGTTGCGGCGGTAGCCCGCGTCCGGCGGCTTGCCGAGCACCCAGCGCGAGCGGGCCTGGAGCTCCGGGACGACGCGCTCGGCGTAGCAGGGGGGCGCGAGCGGGTGCGCCGCCCGGGGCCAGAAGGTGGTGAGGTCCCAGATCACGCCGATGGCCTTGCGCGCCTTCTCCGACCGTCGGATCTGCGAGCCGGCCGCGACCAGCCCGGCGGACGAGCCGACCACCAGCCACATCGACGCCGTGGCGACGGTGCGGGTCCAGTCGAGCCCGGGCAGCTCCCACGGCGGGATGCCGGAGGCGGAGACCACGACGACGACGAGCGCGACGGGTGAGGTGATGGCACCCACGACGTCGAGCAGCGTCTCGGCCCGGTGGGACAGGGCGGCGTTGGTCCGGGCGCTCACGCACTTGTCGCGGTCCCTCTCCGGGATGTGCTCCAGCCAGCTCGTGCCGGAGGCGTAGTGCCGGCTGATCGCCCGCCCGGCGCGGCGCGAGAAGCGCATCAGGCAGACACCGACCAGCGATGCCACCAGCACCACCCACAGCAGCTGGCCGATGCTCGTCCAGATGAGCACCTGCGGGACCGCCAGGGGGACCTCCGGGTCGTCGGTGGGATCGAGGACGACGCCCTTGGAGAGCACCAGGCGGTCGACCCCCTTGGGCAGGGTGAGCACCCCGGCCGAGTGGAACTGGCCGTCCTCGGCCGTGCACTTCGTGCTTCCCCCGGCGAGGCAGCTGTCCTCCAGCACCAGGGTCGAGGTCGGGATCGAGAGGCGGGAGGCCCGCCGGTCGACCACCGTGCGGCCGCGTCCCTCGGTGAAGTCGTCGGTCCCGGCGTAGTCCGCGTCCACCTTCAGCGACAGGCCCTTCATGCCGACCGTGCCGGCAGTGACAACTGCGCTGTGGTCGCCCACGACGATGCGCGCGCCCCTCAGGAGGACGTCTCCGGTCGCGACGAAGCTCTTCGTGCTCTGCTCGCTCAACGGGTCGAGCGTGGTCGGGGCGACCTGCCCCTCGGGCACCTCGACGCGGCTGACCAGGTCGCCGACCCCGTGGTCCGGGCCGTTGAGCCAGTTGGCGGCGGCCACGACGGTGCTGGAGGTGAACAGCAGCGCCACCCAGGCGGCGGTCGCGAGCAGCACGGAGGCGCCGGCTCCGCGCCAGGCCTTGTCCTCGTGGCCCTGCGGCGGGTGGTGGTACTGCCAGCGGGCGAGCGCGGCCCAGAACCCGATGGCCACCAGGGTCATGACGAGGATGACCCAGCCGGTCCGCCGGTCGTAGGTGCCCGGCTCGCCCTGCAGGAGCGGCACGACGGCCACCAGGACCGGGCACAGCGAGATCGCGACCGCGGTGCGCGGCCTCATCCGCCCGCCCGTGAACACGCTCAGGTGCAGGATCGTCAGCAGCACGAACAGGGTGAGGAACCAGACGTTGCGGCCGGCGAAGTCCAGCGACTCGTCCAGCGGCTCGCGGCCGGTGTGCAGGGTCGACAGCACGAGCACGTGGAAGACGTAGGCACCCAGGGCCAGCCACGAGACCGCCAGGTCGACGCGGGGGGTCAGCCGTTCGGCGAGCAGGTCGAGCCGGGAGGGGCCGCCCTCCTCCAGCCCCCACTCGACGTCGTGCGGGTGGTTGCCGCACACGGCGACGACGGCGAGCGCCAGCAGGGCGAGGGCCACGAGCAGCGAGACGACGAGCCCGACCAGCGACCACCACACCAGCCGGCCGCGGCCCACCTCGAGGACGTGGACCCCCGAGAACGCGATCACCGTGGCGAAGGCGGCCGCGAGGTGGAAGCGCTGGAGGCGGAGCGTGCGCTGGCTCCCGTCCCACAGGTGCGGGTGGCGCAGGACCGAGTCCTTCCACGCCTCACCGGTCGCGGAGGTGGCGGGCAGGACGTCGCCGGCGGCACCGACGCTCTCGTAGCGCTTGATCGAGGTCCTCGACAGCAGCCAGAGCACGGTGATGCCGAGGACAGGGAGCAGGGTGGCCAGCGCGATCCGTTGCCCGGGATCCCACCCGCCGAGGAAGTTGAGCCAGTCGGGCAGGGCCGAGCAGCCGGGCACGCCGTACCGGAAGCACTGCCACGCCCCCATGTCGATGGCCACGATGCACGGCGTGACGACGAAGAAGACGGTGAGCAGCAGGCCCGAGACGCGTACGGCGCGGGCACCCCAGCGCGACTGGCCGGTGCCCTGGGCGAGGCCGATCCGGGCCCAGTAGGCCAGGTTGATCAGGGCGAAGGGGAGCAGGATCAGCCACAGCGCCCGCTTCACCCAGCCCAGGAAGCCCTGCACCCCGGAGGTCAGGGCGCCCCAGGAGTAGGCCTCGACCGTGACGCCGGTGCCCGCGAGGTCGCGGTAGGGGAGCGGGCCGTCCTTCTTCGCGCGGTAGATGCCGGTCAGGTCGTCCCCGGCCACCTGGCCCACGTCGCCGTCGGCCAGCCCGAGCATCGCTCCGGGGGACGTGCCGTGGACCCCGTGCACGCGCAGCTCGACGGTCTCCATGGCGGTCTCCCAACCCTCGTTCCCATGATGCAGGAGTGACGCGGGCGCTGTCCTGATACGCGGCGGGCCCGTCGGAGCCGGTGTAGGCCGGTCTTGCCAACCGGTCCCGGTAGCCTCATCCCCGTCTCGACGAGACTTTCCCCGGTTGGTCTGCCGGCAGGGCCCGCCTGACTTTGAATCAGGACTAGCGACGTAGGTTCGACTCCTACCCGGGGAGCGTGAGCACCACGAGCAGTCCCGCAGCCCAGGGTCCCGTGACCGTGATCGTCCTCGCCGCCGGTGGTGGCACCAGGATGCGGTCCAAGACCATGAAGGTCCTGCACCCCATCTCGGGTCGCAGCATGATCGGCCACGTGCTGGACGCCGTCGCGGCCCTGGAGCCGCGACGGGTGGTCGCGGTCGTCGGCACCCAGCGCGAGCAGGTCGGGCCGCACATCCAGGAGCTCCTCCCGCAGGCGGTGCTCGCGGTGCAGGAGACCCAGGACGGCACCGGGCACGCCGTCCGCGTGGCCTGGGAGGCCCTGGACCCGGCGGACCGCACCGGCACGGTCCTGGTGGCCTACGGCGACACCCCGCTCCTCGAGGGCGAGAGCCTGCGGGCGTTCGCCGCGGACCACGTCGCCGCCGGCCGGGGCGTCAGCATCCTGTCGGGCGTGGTGGTGAACCCGCACGGCTACGGTCGGGTGCTCCGTGACGGGGCCGGCGAGGTCACCGGCATCGTCGAGCAGAAGGACGCGACCGCCGCCGAGGCCGCGGTGACCGAGATCAACAGCGGCATCCTGGCCTTCGACGCCGGCTTCCTCGACTCGGCGCTGCCGCGGCTCACCAACGACAACGCCAACGGTGAGTACTACCTCACCGACACGGTCGGCCTCGCCCACGAGGACGGCCTCGGCGTGGGGGCGTTCCCGATCGAGGACGTGCTGCAGACCGAGGGCGCCAACGACCGCGCCCAGCTCGCGTCGCTGGCCAAGGAGAAGAACCGCCGCATCCTGACCCGCTGGATGAAGGAGGGGGTGACGATCATCGACCCCGACACCACCTGGATCGACGTCGACGTCCGCCTCGAGCAGGACGTGACGATCCTCCCCGGCGTACAGCTGCTCGGGGCGACGGTCGTCGCCGAGGACGCGGTGGTCGGCCCGGACAGCACGCTGAAGGACGTCGAGGTCGGCGCCGGGGCGCGCGTCGTACGCACCCACGCCGAGCTGGCCGTGATCGGGGAGGGCGCGGACGTCGGTCCCTTCTCCTACCTGCGCCCCGGCACCGTGCTCGGAGCCGGCGGCAAGATCGGGGGCTTCGTCGAGACCAAGAACGCGCAGATCGGGGACGGCGCGAAGGTGCCGCACCTCTCCTACGTGGGCGACGCCGAGATCGGCGAGGGCACCAACATCGGGGCGGGCACGATCTTCGCCAACTACGACGGGGTGGCCAAGCACCGCACCGTGGTCGGGCGGCACGCGAAGACGGCGAGCAACAACACCTTCGTCGCCCCGGTGCACGTCGGCGACGGTGCCGGGACCGGAGCCGGCAGCGTCATCCGCGAGGACGTGCCTGCGGGAGCGCTCGCGGTCAGCGCCGGTCCGCAGCGCACCATCGAGGGCTGGACCCTGCGACGGCGGCCGGGGACGGCCCAGGCCGAGGCGGCGGCCCAGGCTGCGGCCGAGGCCCAGGAGGCCCCCGCCGTTGGCCACCCGGGCGAGGGTGAGTGACAATCAAGGCGGCGGTGACGACAGCACGACCGAGGAGCAACCCAGCGTGAGCGGACTGAAGAAGACCACCGAGAAGAACCTGATGGTCTTCAGCGGGAGGGCTCACCTCGAGCTCGCCGAGGAGGTCGCCGAGCTGCTCGGCTCCGGACTCGTCCCCACCTCGGCCTACGAGTTCGCCAACTCCGAGATCTACGTCCGCTACGAGGAGTCGGTGCGCGGCTCGGACGCCTTCGTGATCCAGAGCCACACGGCGCCGGTGAACGAGTGGATCATGGAGCACCTGATCATGGTCGACGCGCTCAAGCGGGCCTCGGCCAAGCGCATCACCGTGGTGCTGCCGTTCTACGGCTACGCCCGCCAGGACAAGAAGCACCGAGGTCGCGAGCCGATCTCCGCGCGGTTGATGGCGGACCTGTTCAAGACCGCGGGCGCCGACCGGCTGATCGCGGTCGACCTGCACGCCGACCAGATCCAGGGCTTCTTCGACGGACCCGTGGACCACCTGATGGCGCTGCCGATCCTGGCCGACTACGTGAAGACCAAGTACCGCGGCCAGAAGATGGCGGTGGTCTCCCCGGACGCCGGTCGGATCAAGGTCGCCGAGCGCTGGTCGGCACGACTGGGTGGCGCGCCGCTGGCGTTCATCCACAAGACCCGACGTACGGACCGACCCAACGAGACCGTGGCCAACCGGGTGGTCGGCGACGTCACCGGCCGCATGTGCGTGCTGGTCGACGACATGATCGACACCGGCGGCACGATCGTGAACGCCGCCGAGGCGCTGATGGCCGACGGAGCGGCGGGCGTCATCATCGCCGCGACCCACGCGATCCTCTCCGAGCCGGCCGTGGACCGGCTCAAGAACTCCGCGGCCATCGAGGTGATCGTGACCAACACGCTCCCGCTGGCCTCCGGCAGCGAGTTCGACAAGCTCACCGTCCTCTCGATCGCACCTCTGATCTCGCGCGCGATCAAGGAGGTCTTCGAGGACGGCTCGGTGACCTCCATGTTCGACGGGCACGCCTGAACGACCCCCTCCGGGCGATTTCCTGCCCGGGGCCGCCGTCGCGTAGGATCGTCCAGTTGCCTCGGCGAGGGACTGACCTCCGTGATCGACGTGGCCGGAACGTGGTTCGCCACGCACCGTGCCGCCCGTCGCGCGGCGCAGGTCTCGTCTCCGGCCCCGGGTCAACCGCAATCGACGCACCAGACTGAGCACACGAGGAGCACGCAGACCATGGCTGACAAGACCGAAGAGAAGATCAGCGCGGAGACCCGCACCCAGTTCGGCAAGGGCGCGGCCCGCCGCATCCGTCGCGAGGACAAGGTGCCCGCGGTCATCTACGGCCACGGCAACGACCCGAAGCACATCACCCTCCCGGGCCACGACACGATGATGGCGCTCAAGCGCGGCGGCTCCAACGCGCTGCTCTACATCGACGTCGAGGGCACCACCTTCATCGCGCTGACCAAGCAGGTCCAGGCCGACCCGATCAAGGGCTTCCTCGAGCACCTCGACTTCGTCGAGGTCAAGAAGGGCGAGAAGGTCACCGTCGAGATCCCGATCCACGTCGTGGGCGAGGCCAAGTCCGACGCCATGGTGGTGACCGAGCTCAACACCGTCACCGTCGAGGCCGAGGCCACGAACATCCCCGACTTCATCGAGGTCTCCGTCGAGGAGGCCGAGGCCGGCTTCCACGTGCTGGCCAAGGACCTCGTCCTGGTCGCGGGCTCGCTGCTGCTCACCGACGACGAGGCCCTCGTGGTCAACGTCGTGCACGCGCCCACCGCCGAGGAGGTCGAGGCCGAGCTGGAGGAGGCCGAGGCCGAGGTCGGCATCGAGCGCGACGAGTCCGACGAGGAGATCGCGGCCGAGGCCGAGGCGTCCGCCGAGGGCGACTCCGCCGAGGGCGACGACGCCGAGTCCGACTCCGACAAGAGCTAGGCCCTCCCCGCCCCGATGGCCGACGCGGACGTGTGGCTGGTCGTCGGGCTGGGCAACCCCGGTCCGGCGTACGCCGGCCACCGGCACAACGTCGGGCAGCTCGTCACCGAGGAGCTGGCCCGGCGCCTGGGCGGCGGCTGGCGTGCCCACAAGGCGAGTCGCACCGACGTGGTCGAGGGTCGGCTGGGCGCGCCCGGCACCGCGGCACCGCGGGTCGTGCTCGCCCGGACGCGTTCCTACATGAACGAGTCCGGAGGGCCGGTCAAGGCGCTGGCGACCTTCTACAAGGTGCCGCCGGAGCGGATCATCGCGATCCACGACGAGCTCGACATCGACTTCGGGACGCTGCGCACCAAGCTGGGCGGCGGCGACAACGGCCACAACGGGCTGAAGTCGATGCGCTCGTCGCTGGGCACCGGCGACTTCTACCGGGTGCGGGCCGGCATCGGCCGTCCCCCCGGGCGGCAGAGCCCCGCGGACTTCGTGCTGTCGGGCTACACCGCCGCGGAGCGCAAGGAGCTCCCGTTCCAGCTCGACGACGCGGCCGACGCCGTGGAGTCCCTGATCAAGGACGGCCTCGAGCTCACGCAGCAACGTTTCAACCGCTGAGACATATCGCCGTTGATGGACTAGGCCATCAAACCGTCGCCATTGCCCTCAAATGGTTGTGGGGTGAAACTTTCCCTGTCGCGAGCACCCCTCGGTGGGTCGCGTCGCGGATGGGGGTCTGAGGAGGCGCCCACCCGCCCTCAGCCCGTCCGAGAGAAACCTGGCACTCGATGAAGTTCTTCACTGCTCGCATCCTTGGCCCCTTGATGCTCCTGGCGCTCCTGCCAGTGCTGGCGATCGCTTCGCCCGGCACCAGCGCAGATGCGGCCCGAGCTGCGGACGGGCTCTCACAGGCCACGGCGGCTGGCTCCTGCTGGGAGATCAAGCAGAACACCCCGGCAGCCCCGGACGGGATCTACTGGCTGATCACGCCCGCCCTGCAGGCGCCGCAGCAGTTCTACTGCGACCAGACGACCAGTGGTGGTGGCTGGGTGCTGATCGGTCGTGGCCGCCAGGGCTGGAAGAACCACTACAACGGACTGGGCACGCCGGCGAACCTGCGGGGCACCATCACGGGTCCGGCCGCGTTCCTCCCGGCCCAGCTTCCGGCGCTGACCGTCGACGGCCTGCTCAACAACACGCCGGTGTCTGGTCTGGCCGACGGGATCCGGCTGCGCCGTGCCGCCGACCGGGCGGGCAGCACCTGGCAGGAGGTCCGCTTCAAGATCCCCACCCAGGACCGTTGGGTGTGGACCTTCGGTTCCGAGCGGGGCATCGGCAGCTTCAGCTTCAGCGGTGCCGGCGGCTCCGCGAGCGGCTCCGGCGGCAAGTCTGTCGACTGGGGCATCGGGTCGAGCCAGCAGCGGGTCAACTCGACGGCAAGTCCTGATTCGAAGGTCCCCGATTCGCAGGGCTACCTGTGGGGGTTCGCCTACGGCACCAGCATCAACCTCACGCTCAACGGCACGAACGACGACGGCTCCTACATCTGGTCCAAGACGAACAACACCCCTTCCGGTCGGCCGTTCACCCAGATGTTCCTGCGGCCCCAGCTGCGTCGCGACACCATCTTCACCGCGTCGGTGCCCGACAGCGGCACCGCCAAGTCACAGGTCCGCGCGCTGCCCGACAGCAACGCGACCAAGACCGTCTGGGGCGTGAGCGGCCTGGCCGACGGAATCGACAGCGAGCTGCACACCGAGGTCCAGTCCTTCGCCCAGATCGGCAACACGATGTTCGTCGGCGGCGACTTCAAGTTCGTCCAGAAGGACAAGGCCGGCACCGGTCAGGTCCTGCAGCCCAACCTCGCCGGGTTCGACGTCACCTCGGGTGAGCTCGTCAACCCCACCACGTTCAAGCCGACGTTCGACAGGCAGGTCAAGGCCCTGGCGGCGCTGCCGGACGGCCGGCTCGCGGTCGGTGGTGAGTTCACGACCGTGAACGGTGTCGACCAGCCGGGCCTCGCGCTCCTGGACCCGATCACCGGCGCGCTCTCCGGCCCGCAGGTGCGGGTCGAGAAGCGCAACGGGGACGGGGTGGCCGTGGTCAAGGGCCTGCACGTGAACAACGGACTGCTCTACCTCGCCGGCTCGTTCACCCACCTGGTGGGAGGCACCACCACCGGCTCGGCGACGAACGGCGGGCGGGTCATTGTGTCCACCAGCCGTCCGGACACGAACTGGAACCCGGCGATGACCGGCACCTCGGTGGGCGTCAACGCCTCCCCGAAGGACGACCGGGCCTACTTCGCCGGCTACTTCCTCCAGGCCAAGGGTGAGGACCAGACCAACATCACCGCCATCGGCACGGCCGCCGGCGCCCCGCTTGCGAGCTCGGGGATCGACTGGCACACCTCGGCCAACGTGCCGGCCGACGGCGTGAGCAGGTTCTGGCAGCTCGACGTCCAGGAGGTGAACGACCGGTTCTTCTACGGCGGCTCGCAGCACAGCATCTTCAGCTACGACCGGGACAACCTCGCCGCGGGCGTGAAGTCCGGGACGATGACCCGGGCGGGAGGTGACGTGCAGACGATCACCGCCAACCCGACCACCAACACCGTGTTCGCGGGCTGCCACTGTGGTGACTACGCCTACCAGGACGTCTACAACGTCTACCCCAGCGTCGCGGGCTTCACCCAGGCCGACTCGATCAACACCTTCGGGGCGTGGAACTCCACCGACGGCAAGACGCTGCCGGAGTTCAACCCGATCGTGATCGGCCGCAAGGGCTATGGCGCGTGGGGGATGATCGTGGACTCCAGGGGCACCTTGTGGGTGGGCGGCGACTACGTCTCCTCGATCCGGGCCGGCTACAACAACCAGTGGTCGGGGGCCTTCATGCGCTTCGCAGCGCGGGACGCGACGGCACCCAGCACGCCCTCGAACCTGACCTCGACCAACGTGGATGCCACCAGCTTCCGCCTCAACTGGGGTGCGAGCACCGACAACGTCTCCGGGGCGATCACCTATGAGGTGATCGAGGGCAACAAGGTGATCGCGACGACCACGACCACCTCGGCGGTGGTGACGCGGCTCTCCGGGAGCCAGCGCTACTTCGTGCGTGCCCTCGACGTGGGCGGCAACCGGTCCGCGAGCACACCGGTGCTGACCGTCAGCGACCCGAGCAACCAGCCGCCGCCGACGAAGCCGGTCGTCACCGGGCAGGCGCTGTCCCCGACCTCGATCCGCCTGACCTGGCCCGACCAGACGGCGGCCGGCGGGTTCATCATCAAGCGCGACGGCAACCAGGTGGGCACGCGGCCGAGCGGCGCGACGTCCTACGACGACACCGGGCTCGCCGAGTCGACCACGTACACCTACACCGTGACCGCGGTCGATGATCTCGGCCAGCAGACGTCGTCCGCCCCCGTTGACGTGAAGACGCAGGCTGCGACATCCGAGGTCAAGCTCGTCCAGGCGTCGACGCCTTGGCGCTGGAGGTTCGCCTCCACCGCGCCCGGGAGCGGCTGGGAGTCCAGTCCCACCTTCGACGACTCGACCTGGACCTCGAGCGTCGGTCCGTACGGGTTCGGGACCTCGCTGGCGAACACCGACATCAGTGTGGGTGCGCCGTCACCGCGACCGTTGTCAGCCCACTTCCGGACCACGTTCCAGGTGCCGGACGTCAACGCCATCGACGCGCCGAGTGCGACCTTCGTCGTGGACGACGGGCTTGTGGTCTACGTGAACGGTGTCGAGGTGCGCCGGCAGAACATGCCGGCCGGGACGATCACGCAGAACTCCTACGCGACCGCCGCCCCACGGTCGGCCGCGGCCGACGCCAGCCCGGTCACGATGACGATCCCGAAGTCGGCCCTGGTCAACGGCACCAACGTGGTCGCCGCCGAGACGCACCTGAACTACCGCTCGTCGACGGACGCCCTGTTCCGCCTGACGATGACCGCGACGCCTGCCGATCCAGGCACTCCGGCTCCGCCCGCGAAGCCCGTCGTCAGCGCTCAGTCGAACTCGCCCACCACCGTGAAGCTGACCTGGCCCAACCAGACGGACGCCACCGGTGGGTTCGTGGTCAAGCGCGGCGGCGCACAGGTCGGACCCAACCTGCCGCCGGGAAGCACGTCGTTCGACGACTCGGGCCTGACTGCGGGGACGCAGTACAGCTACACGGTGACCGCGATGGACGACGTCGGGCAGCAGACCACCTCCAACCCGGTCCTGGTGACGACGCAGACCACCACCCCGCAGGCGGGCTTCATCGAGGCCGACAAGACCTGGCGGTGGAGGTACGCCGCCTCGTCCCCGGACAGCAGCTGGCAGACCGCCGGCTACGACGACACCACCTGGTCCTCCGGCACCGGCAGCTTCGGGTTCGGCAGCGGGCTCGTGACCACCGACATCAGCGTCGGTGCACCCTCCCCGAAGCCACTGGCGGCCCAGTTCAGGACCACGTTCGAGGTGCCCGACATCACCGCCGTCGGCGACTCGACGCTGACGTTCGTCGCGGACGACGGGGCGGTGGTCTACGTCAACGGGGTCGAGGTGCGCCGCCAGAACATCGCGGACGGGATCACGATCTCCCAGAACACCTACGCGAACGCCGCGCCACGCTCGTCGTCCGCGAACGCTGCCCCGGTCGTGATGACCGTGCCCGCATCCGCCCTGGTGCAGGGGACCAACGTGGTGACTGCGGAGACCCATCTCAACTACCGGTCCACCCCCGACGCCTTGTTCCGCCTCACGCTGAGCGCGACCGCACCCTGACAGCGGCGTCTTCCGCGCAGAAATGGGTGGACGATGCACGGAGTGCGGCCTGTGGAAGGTTACGTAAACCTAAGAATCACACCGGACTAGGCCATGGTTCCGGCGAATTTGCTCGGACTAGCTAATCGGACGAAACTACCTTTTGTCGGTCGTTAGTGCGTGGCGTTGGCGCCGGTCGATCTTTGTCCAGGTTTGTACTTACGGGGGTAGGTTTTCGTGCGCGCAGTCGACGGTGTCCGGAGGCAGGCGTTGATCGCCGCCGCCACGGTGCTGGTGGGCGTGCTGGTCCTCGTCGCGGGGTTCCGCCTCCTGGGCGGCGACGGCGGCTCCGAGGCGAAGGGGGCATCCGCGGCCCAGGCGTCGCCCAGCCCCTCCGCCAGCCGCACCCCCGCGATCAAGGTGAAGCGGCTGCCCACCAAGGTCCCCACACGGGCGCCGGCCCTGGACGCCGACCAGAAGGCCGCCGGTGTCCAGGCCACCAGCCAGCTGGTCACGTTCCTCACCAGGTCCTCGGCGGCTCTGGCCCGCAACGACGGCAAGGCGGCTGTCACCACCCTGGCGGCCGGACCGGCCCTCGGCGAGATCGAGTCCATGGCGGTGCAGAACGACCACGAGAAGTTGACCATGTCCGGCGCGCCGAAGGTCCTCGGGTCGAAGGTCGTCGCAGCTGACCTGTCCTCGACCCCCCAGTCCGTGACCGTCGCCGTCTGCCTGGACAACTCGCCGGTCGTCCTGCGCGACGCGAAGGGCCGCAACCTGAGCAAGCACCGCAGCGCCTCGGTGCTCAAGGTGCTCAACCTCTACGGAGTGCAGCGGGTGAAGGGCACATGGTTGGTCGTCAACCACAGCATCCCCGCCGACTCCTCGTGCAAGCAGCTCAAGCTGTGATCAACCGCAGCGCCCGCCCAGAACCCCGCATGCCCATCCGAACCGTCCAGAGGCAGTCCACCATGAAGCGTTTCCTCTCCCGTGCCCTCGGTCCCGTCATGGTCCTGGCGGTCCTGCCGGTGCTGGCGCTCCAGTCACCGAGCCAGGCAGCCGCCACCAGGACGGTGGACGGACTGTCCCAGGCCACGGCCGCCGGGTCCTGCTGGGAGATCAAGCAGAACGACCCCAGCGCCGCGGACGGCGTCTACTGGCTGGTGACTCCCGCACTCCAGGCGCCGGAGCAGTTCTACTGCGACCAGACGAGCAACGGCGGTGGCTGGGTGCTGGTCGGTCGGGGTCGCCAGGGGTGGAAGCCCTACTACGACGGGGTGGGGACCGCGGCGCAGGTGCGGGGCACCGTCACCGGTCCCGCCGCCTTCTCACCGGCCCAGCTGCCCTCCAAGACCGTGGACGGCCTGTTGAACGGCACCAAGGTCTCGGCCCTGAACGACGGCATCCGCCTGCGCCGCGCCGCCGACCGCGCCGGCAGCACCTGGCAGGAGGTCCGCTTCAAGCTGGCCACCCGCGACCGCTGGGTGTGGACCTTCGCCGCCCAGCACAGCGTGGGTGCCTTCAGCTTCACCGGTCCCGGTGGCGCGGCCACGGGCTCGGGCGGTCAGAGCCTCAGCTTCGGCACCGACCAGCTCACCAAGCGTGTCAACGCCCAAGCGCCCTCAGCTCAGGGCTTCTTGTGGGGCTTCTCCTACGGAACGACCAGCAACGCTGCGCTCAACGGCACGAACGACCCGAGCTCCTACATCTGGTCCTCGGTCAACAACACGGCCGCCGGTCGCCCGTTCACCCAGATGTTCCTCCGTCCACAGCTCAAGCGCGCCGACATGTTCGCGGCGTCGGTCCCTGACTCTGGTACGGCCAAGCAGGAACAGCGCGCGCTCCCGGACAGCAACGCCACCCGCACCGTGTGGGGCGTCTCCGGTCTCGCCGACGGACTCGACAGCGAGAACCACACCGAGGTCCAGGGCTTCGCCCAGGTGGGCAACACGATGTTCGTCGGCGGAAACTTCAAGTACGTCCAGAAGGACGAGGGCGGCACCGGGCAGGTCGCGCAAGCCGACCTCGCCGGGTTCGACGTGACCACCGGTGACTTCCTCACGGGCTTCCGGCCCAGCTTCGACGCCCAGGTCCGGGCGGTCGAGGCGCTTCCGGACGGCCGCCTCGCGGTCGGCGGTGACTTCAACGTCGTCAACGGCGTGCCTCAGCCGGGTCTGGCCCTGCTGGACCCTGTCACCGGAGCACTCTCCGGCCCGCAGGTCCGTGTCGAGCGACGGAGCGGCACCGGGGTGATGTCGGTGCGCGGGCTCGACACCCGCGACGGCTTCCTCTACCTCGCCGGCTCGTTCACGCACCTCGTCCAGGGCAGCGTGGTCGCCTCGGGGTGGAACGGCGCCCGGGTCAACCTGGCCACGACCCGTCCCGACACCAGCTGGAACCCGCTGATCAACGGCACCTCGGTCGGTGTGAACGTCTCGGCCAAGAGCGATCGGATCTACTTCTCCGGCTACTTCACCTCGGCTCAGAACCAGAACGCCCAGAAGGTCACGATGTTCAAGCCGGACACCAACGCGCCGCTGGCAGCGCCGGGATGGCAGCCCTACTTCAGCACCACCAACACTGCGAGCCAGTGGCAGCTCGACGTCCAGGAGGTCGGTGACCGGTTCTACTACGGGGGTTCCCAGCACCTGCTGGCCGGCTACGACCGCACCTCGCTGCAGCGCAAGTCCGGGAGCCTCACCCTCTCCGGCGGCGACATCCAGACGATCACCGCCACCAGCGACACCGTGTTCGCCGGCTGCCACTGCGGTGACTTCAGCTACCAGGACGCCTACACCTACCCGACCCCCACCGGGTTCACGCAGGCCGACTCGATCAACACCTTCGGGGCCTGGGACGCGGCGACCGGAGTCTTCCAGCAGGAGTTCAACCCGGTCGTGAAGGGTCGCAAGGGCTACGGCGCATGGGCGATGGACCTCGACTCCGCGGGCAACCTGTGGGTCGGCGGCGACTACGCCACCTCCATCCGCGCAGGCTACGTCAACCAGTGGTCCGGTGGGTTCATCCGCTACGCCCCTCGCGACGCCCAGGCCGCGACGACCCCGACGAACCTGACCTCGACGAGCATCGACGCCAACAACTTCAAGCTGTCGTGGGGCGCCAGCACCGACAACGTCGCCGGCCCCGTGACCTACGAGGTCATCGAGGGCAACCGGGTGATCGCGACGACCACCAGCACCTCGGTGGACGTGAGCCGTCTCAGCGGGACCCAGCGCTACTTCGTGCGCGCCGTGGATCGCGCCGGCAACCGCTCGGCGAGCACCGCCGCCGTGAGCGTGGCAGGGACCGACAGTGCACCGGCACCCCCCGCGGCTCCGGTCGTGACCGCCTCGGCCACCGGACCCAGCTCGGTCAAGCTCACGTGGCCCACGCAGGCCGACGCCACCGGTGGTTTCATCGTCAAGCGTGGCGGCACGCAGGTCGGGTCTACCTTGCCCGCCGGGACGACCTCCTTCGACGACACCGGTCTCACCCAGGGGACGACGTACTCCTACACCGTCTCTGCAGTGGACTCCCTGGGTCAGCAGACCGCGTCGGCGCCGGCCTCGGTGACCACCACCGCGCAGGCGACGTTGGTCGGCTCGACCGCTGGCTGGCGCTGGCGGTTCGCTGCCACGGCACCTGACAGCGCGTGGACGGGCGTGGCCTACGACGACTCTGCTTGGGCCACGGGCTCGGGGGCCTTCGGGTTCGGCAGCACGATCGTGACCACTGACATCAGCGTGGGTGCCCCGTCGCCGCGGCCCCTGTCGGCGCAGTTCCGCACCACCTTCCAGGTGCCGGACCTGAACGCGGTCGGGTCGAGCGTGTCCCTCACGTTCGTAGCAGACGACGGGGTGGTGCTCTACCTCAACGGGGTCGAGGTCACCCGCCAGAACCTCCCGGCCGGCGCGCTGACAGCCGACTCCTACGCCACTGCTGCACCGCGGTCCACGACGTCGAACGCTAACCCGGTGACCGTCACGGTCCCGAAGTCGGCCCTTCGGAGCGGCACCAATGTGCTCTCCGGGGAGTCTCACGCCAACTACCGCAGCACCCCAGATCTGCTGTTCAGGGCGACGCTGACCGCCTCGCAGTAGAGACTGGGGTCATGAGGTTCGTCAGGATCAGTCGGCAGACATCGAGCCGGGCACGGCTCGGCGCAGCACGAGGGAGTCGATCGTGGCCACGTCCGACACCTCGCTGGTGACGGGCTCCCGGAGCTACGGGGAGGCGGTCGGGCGCCTCACCGCGGCCCAGAAGAGCTCGGCAGGAATCCCGGCGTACCTGAGATGGGTCAACCGACCGCTCGGGCGCCGACTGGCCGCGATGGCATACGTCGCGGGGCTCACCCCCAACCAGGTGACGCTGCTCAGCAGCGGCGCGTCCGGCGTCGGCGTCGTCCTGCTCGTCGTCCTCGCTCCCACGGTCCCGGTAGCGCTCGCGGCGTGTGCCGCCATGCTGCTGGGCTACGCCCTGGACTCCGCCGACGGACAGCTCGCCCGGCTGAGCGGCTCCTCGGGACCTGCAGGTGAGTTTCTCGACCACGTGGCCGATGCCGTCCGGCAGCCCGCGACCCACTTGGCGCTCGCGGTCTCGCTTCACCTCCGTGGAGATCTCGCCCCCGAGTGGCCGGCGCTCGTGGCGATCGCGTTCGCCAGCGTGTCCTCGGTGTGGTTCTTCGGCCAGATCCTGGCCGCGAGCCTGCTCCCGAAGCAGTCGGCCGCTCCTGGATCGACAGCGCCGACGTGGATGTCGTTCGTGAAGCTCCCCTACGACCCGGGGTCCCTGTTCCTGCTCCTGCTTCTCCTGCCGTGGGCCTCGGCGTTCGTCGCGCTCTACGTCGCACTCTTCGTCTTCACCCTGGGGGTGGCGAGCCTCTCACTGTGGCGCAAGTATCAAGCCCTGCAGACCGCCACGGCGCTGCCATGAGGTCAGCGCAGCACGAGACGGGCACGGAGGAGGGCACGGGGCACGAGCCCAGGCACCGTCGGAGCACGATGGTCCATGTTGACGAGACCCACGGGGGAGGGGCAGGCTCGGCGGCTATGTCGACGACCGAGCTGGACGGGCCCCTCCACCCCGAGGTCGAGGTCCGCGGGGGTGAGGTCCGCGACGAGCACCGAACCGAGCTCCCGGCCTGGCCGGTCCTCTGCCTGCTCTGGGGACTTCCGGTCTGGTGGTTGCTTGGTCTCTTCCCCTTCAGCGCCGCTGTCGTGAGCCCGGTGATGATCTTCTACCTGGTGCTGCGTCAGCCCCTGCTGCTGGCACGTGGCACCCTGTCGTTCCTGGGCCTGGTCGCCTGGATGGTCACCGGTGTTCTCGTGATCGAGCCCGGAGACGCGTTCGGGCTGCTGGTGAAATTCGTCCAGTTCGCCTCGGTCGGTGTCCTGATCGTCTATGTCGTCAACGCGCGGGCCCAGCTGACCCGCGACCGGCTGCTCGCCGGGCTGACGGCGATGTGGGCGGTCGTCATCGCCGGTGGCTACCTCGGAATGCTGCTGCCGAACGGCCGGCTGACCACGACGGTCGGGAGCCTGCTGCCGTTGTCGATCAAGTCCAACGCCTACGCCCAACAGCTGCTGTTCCCGCAGTTCGCGGAGATCCAGCACCCCTACGGCGGGGACGTCTTCGAGCGGCCCGCGGCTCCCTTCTACTACGCGAACTCCTGGGGGGCCGCCATGGCCTTCCTGATTCCCGTGGCCGTGGCCTTCGCCCTGCACCGAGGGACCGCGAAGGCCAAGATCCTGATCGTGGCCGGCGTAGCCCTGGCGATCCCACCAGCCGTCGCGGCGAACAACCGCGGCATGCTGCTCGCGCTGGCGGTGACGGTGCTCGTCGTGGCCGTCCGTCTGGCCGTGCAGGGTCGGATCGAGGCGGTCCTCGGCATCATCCTGCTGGCCGTCGGGGGCGGCCTCGCCATGATCCGCCTCGGCCTGCTCGTGAGCCTGACCGAGCGCGAGACGACGGGCCGGTCGACTCAAGGTCGCGGCGAGCTCTACCTGGAGACCTTCCAGCGCACCCTGAAGTCACCGATCCTGGGCTACGGCGCCCCGCGTGACTCATTCACCAGCGAGATCACGGTCGGCACCCAGGGGGCGGTGTGGGCGGTGATGTTCTCATTCGGTTTCGTGGGCCTGGCCTTCCTGCTCTACTTCCTCGTCGGGGCCATCGTGCGGACCCGGCACCTGCGTTCATCGAGTGACCTGTGGCTCAACGCCGCGCTCGTCTCCACCCTGGTCATGTCGGCGTACTACGGTCTGGAGGGAATGCTGCCCGCCTTCGGGATCCTCGTGGCGATGATGCTTCGTGACAGCCAGCCGGACCGCAGTCGAAGGCCACCCGCCGGGTGAAGCGCGAGAACGTCTTCAAGGCCGGGGCGGTGAGCCTGGTCGGCTCGAGCTTCTCGGCCGCGAGTGCCCTGCTCGTCGCGGTCGTCGTGGGGCGCAGCCTCGGCACCAGTGGCACCGGCATCTTCTTCCAGGCCGTCGCCATCTTCGCGATCCTCTCGGCAGTCCTGATGCTGGGCACCAGCAGCGGGGTCATCTGGGCGCTCTCCCGGCAGCGGGCCACCGGGACCATCGGCGGACAGACGCGCGTGCTCGCGCTCGCGCTCGCACCCGTGCTGGTCGCGTCCCTGGTGGTGAGCCTCGCGCTGCACATGGCCGCCGGGCCGCTCGCGAGCTTCTTGGCGGGTGGACAGGTCGACGTGCTGGAGGACGTGCTGCGACTGCTGTCGTGGTTCCTGCCGCTGTCCGCGCTCATGGGCGTGCTGCACACGGCGGTCCGGGTGATGCGGAGCGTCGTCTCGTTCAGCCTGCTCCAGGACGTCGCCGTCCCGGTCAGCCGCCTGGTCGGCGTCTCCCTCGCCGCGGGGGTCGGCGCCAGCGCCTATCTCACGATCGGCTTCTGGGTGGCCTCGATACCGCTGTGGCTGCTGGTGACGGTCGCCTGCCTGGTGCGCCCGGTGCTCGCGGACCTTCGGACCCGCCTGCCCGGCCCTGCGGACACCGAGGTGGGGGTCGCCGAGTTCTGGAGGTACTCCGGTGCCCGAGCCGTCGGTGTGGCGATCGAGTTCGGCCTCGACTGGGTCGACGTGCTGGTGGTGGCGGCGCTCAGGACCCCCGCGGAGGCCGCGGTGTACGCCGTGGCCTCGCGAGCCATCCAGGCGGGCCGGGTGGCCGAGCGCGCTGTGCGAGTCGCCTCCGGACCGACCATCGCGTGGCTGCTGGCCCGCGGTGAGAGGGAGGAGGCCAGCGAGCTGCACCTGGGGGTCACCCGGATCGCTGTCCTGATCAGCTGGCCCTACTACCTGATGCTGGTCGTGATGGGGCCAGCAGTGCTCAGCCTGTTCGGAGACGGGTTCCGGCGGGGCGCGTTCGTCGTGGGACTGCTCGGTGTCGTGACGATGATCGCCGTCAGCGCCGGGATGCTGCAGTCCATCTTGTTGATGGGTGGTCGGAGCACCTGGCAGGTCTACAACAAGTCGATCGCGCTGGCGCTCAGCCTGGCCGGCAACCTGGCGCTGGTGCCTCATCTGGGCATCACCGGAGCAGCCGTCACCTGGGCCCTGGTCGTGGCCACCGACACCGCCATCGCGGCCTATCTCGTGCACTGGCGGATGGGCGTCCACCTGGCTCCGCACCGCCTGGTGCGGGCTGCGCTCGTTCCCGTGCTGGTCTTCGGGCTGGGGGGAGTGGTGCTCAGGCTGCTGCTCGGCACGAGCATCCTGGACCTGCTGGTCTGGCTGCTGGTCCTCGGACCGATCTACCTGCTGGTGCTGTGGCTGCTCCGGGAGCGGCTCGACCTGGTCGCCTCCTGGCAGGTGGCCAGTGGTCGCGCGACGCCGACCAACGAGTCAGTGAGCGCCTGAGACAGGGCGCTTGCGCCAGGCCTCGAGGGTGCCCACCGCCCGCCACCGACCACGGCGCGACACCGGCTGCCCGGAGGCCATCAGCGCGTCCAGCGCCGCGGCCGCGGCCGCGGCTCCCGGCGTCTCGGTCCGTTGCTCGGGACGCACGGGCAGGGTCGAGGCGAGCGCCTGGTCCAGCAGGCGGTGCAGCTCGGCCTCGGACTCGGCCACGTGCACGATGCCGAGATCGCGGAGCCGGCGGGCGAAGACGATCTGGTGGTCGTCGACCACCTCGTCGTCGACCGGGACCCGGGGCACGACGACCGGCAGGATCCCGAGCTCGCGTGCGTCCATCACACCCCCGGCGCCGCCCTGGAGCACGATCACCGAGGCCTTGCGGTAGAGGTCCAGCAGCTCGGGGTGCGGGATGATCTCCCGGTTGTCGGCGCCCGCCACGGTGCGGCTGGTGCCGTGCTGCACCGTGGCGCCCGCCTCGGGGTGCAGCGCGAGCCACGACTCGGTCCACGCCATCAGCCGGTCGAAGCCGAAGTGGTAGGTCCCGACGCTGACCACCATCGAGAACGTCACAGCACCAGCCCGACGTTGGTCGAGGCGGGGAGCAGCTCCTGCATGCTCTCCCACTGGACCATGAAGAGGTCGGTCATCGGGTAGAGCAGCTTGCCGGTGACGCCCGGGCCGGAGATCCGGTCGATGGGCTCGAGGTGGGCGGTGCGCGCCCCGAACCGGCGGGCCTGGGCGAAGAAGGGCACGGAGATCGCTGCGCCGGTGCTGAAGATGAGGTCGGGGCGCACCTCGTCGAGGACGCGTCGGGCGAGCCGGGTGTTGCGCACCAGGTTGGGCAGGTGGCGCACGGTCGGGTAGTGGCACTCGATGACCCGCTCGCCCTTCAGCCGCGTGCGGGTGTCCTCGGTGGGGAAGGTGACCCAGGTCCGGTCCTCGAACTGCTCCCACCAGGAGCGCAGCGCCCAGGCCTGGGCGAGGTGCCCCCCACCGGAGCACGTGATCAGCAGGCGCATCAGATGCCCTTGCCCATCCGCTGCACCGTGCGTACGACGAAGCCGGCGGACAGCAGGCGCAGCGAGATCACCAGCGCGAGCCAGGCCTTGATCTGCCGGGGGTCCGAGCGCAGGGCCCGCAGGGCCCAGGTGCGGGCGGACCGGCGCTCCTTGGCCGCGACGCGCGCGAACGCGATCGTCCCCTGGATCTGGCCGATCGCCACCCGGTCGTCCGCGAACTCGGGGTGGGCCTCGAGGAGGTAGGTGAGCCCGTCGGCGTACGCCGCCCAGCGGCCGAAGAAGTAGGACGTGCCGGACCAGTTGCACGAGACCAGCGGGCGGTTGACGACGGCGATGACGCCGGCCTTCGCGGTGCGGAGCAACAGGTCGTAGTCCTCGCCGTAGCTGCCCGGCAGGTGCTCGTCGACCATCCCGATGGAGCGCAGCACCTCGGTGTCGAAGACGAACGTGCTGGAGTGCAGGCCGGCCATCCGGTCACGCAGCAGGTCGGCGTGCCGCACGCTCTCGACCGGGACCAGGCGCTCGTGCTGGCGGGTGCCGTCGTCGGCGACGATCGCGGTGCCGACCAGCACCGGGCGCGGCGACTCCGAGAAGCGCTGCATCTGGGCCGAGAGCTTGCCGGGGAGCCAGTGGTCGTCGTCGTCGAGGAAGGCGACGTAGCCGTGGCTGGCGTTGTCGATCCCGGTGTTGCGGGCTCCCGCGAGCCCCCTCGAGCGCTGGTTGGCGACGGTCCGCAGGGTGCGGTTGGGGGGCAGCTCGACGTCGGGCGCCTCCACCGGGCAGGCGTCGAAGACGACGATCACCTCGACCGGGCCGGGGTAGTCCTGGGAGACGATGCTCTCGACGGCGAGGCGCATCAAGTCGGGGCGCTTGTGCGTCGGCACCACGGCACTGACTGGTGGAAAAGACGTGGTCAAGTACTCGGACCTTTGGCTACGGGCTCGGTGTCGGGGCCGTATCATCCTAGTGCACAGGGATCGCCCGCTGAGGCGATCCGCTATCTACATCGGGGGTTTCCTGCGTGTCCAACGACATTCCCTTCTACAACCTGACGCGTGTGCTACGCGGCGGTTGGCTCGTGATCATCGCGACCACGCTGGTGTTCGGGCTCTTCGGCTACCTCGCCGGCCAGCTCGTCCCCACGCGGTACGACGCGACCGCCACCGTCGAGGTCACCAGCACCGATGGTGTGGACGCGACGAACATGCAGACCGAGCAGACCATCGCGCAGTCGACCGAGGTCCTCACCGCCGCCCAGCAGGACCTCTCCGACTGGTCGATCGGCGACCTCAGGGACGCCCTGTCGGTCACCGTGCCCAAGGACGCCGACATCCTCCAGTTCACCGTCGCGGACGCGTCGGCCCGCAGGTCGTCGGACGCCGCCAACGCGGTCGCCGATGCCTACCTCTCCGACCGCCGCGACGCCAACGACCAGCAGCAGCAGCGCGGGCTCAAGCTGCTCGAGGCGCAGATCACCCAGTTCGACGACCAGATCCGGCAGACCACCTCCGAGGTCCGCAAGCAGGTCCTCGAGAGCCGTCTCGCCGCGCTGAGCTCGCAGTACGCCGCGGTGCGCGCCAACGTCGACGAGCCCGGCCGGATCCTCTCCGACGCCGAGGTGCCCGACGCGCCCTCGACGCCGTCGCTGGCGGTCTTCGTGGCCGCGGGCCTCGTGGCAGGTGTCCTCGTCGGGTTCTACTTCGCCACCGTGATCTACCGGTTCCGGAGGGCACGACGTGGCCACTGAGACTCTCCGCGTCGGCGTCGTCGGCGTGGGCAAGATGGGCCTGTCGCACCTGTCCCTGCTGCGGGCGCACCCCGAGGTGGAGCTCGCGGCGATGTGCGACTCCAACGGCTACGTGCTCGACACGCTCAGCAAGTACACCGGCCTGCGGGCGGTCAAGGACTACGCGCGCCTGGTCGCCGACGACGGGATCGACGCGGTCGTGATCGCGACCCCGACCACGTCCCACTTCGCGATGGCCAAGTCGGCCCTCGAGGCCGGCAAGCACGTGTTCTGCGAGAAGCCCCTGACGTTGAGCGCGGCCGACTCCGCGGCGCTGTCGAAGATCGCGGCCGACCGGGGCCTGACCACGCAGGTCGGCTACCACAACCGCTTCGTGGCGGCGTTCGCCGAGGTGAAGCGTTTGCTCGACCTCGGCGCGATCGGCACGGTCACCCACGCCCTGGCCGAGGCCTACGGCCCCGTCGTCCTCCAGCCCAAGGGCGGCACCTGGCGCTCGCGGCGCGACTCCGGCGGCGGCTGCGTCTACGACTACGCCGCCCACCCGCTGGACCTGCTCACGTGGTACCTCGGTGAGCCGGACTCGGTGGGCGGCACGACCCTGTCCAAGATCTTCTCGGCCGACACCGAGGACGCCGTCTACTCCTCGCTCCACTACGCCAACGGCCTCAGCGCCCAGCTGTCGGTCAACTGGTCCGACGAGTCCTATCGGAAGATGTCGACCAAGATCACGCTCTGGGGCTCCGCCGGACGGATCGTGGTGGACCGCCAGGAGTGCCAGGTCTACCTGCGCGAGGACGCCGTCATCCCCGAGGGCTACGAGGCCGGCTGGAACGTCCGCTACACCACCGACCTCACCGACCCGGTGTGGTTCTACGTGCGCGGCGAGGAGTACAGCGCCGAGCTGGACTACTTCGTCCGCTCGGCGAACGGCACCCTCCCCGCCGGGTCGTCGCCCGGGATGAACTCCTTCGACACCGCCGGCGTGGCCGACCGGGTGATCGAGCTCATCTTCACCGACGCCGACGCCCCCCGCACGCGACCCGCCACCGGCGAGGGCGCCCTGACCACGGACGCAACCACCGCACGAGGCCGGCTGCGAGCCAGGGTCCGACGGTGGCGCGATCGCCGCTCTGCAAGGAAGCGCTCATGACCAGTCACCAGATGGACCGCCTGCTCTTCGGCGACAACCAGTTCTTCGGCGTCAACCACATGTCGGAGGAGAAGGCCCGCGCGCAGGTCATGCGGTTCCGCGACCTCGACGCGATCATGGAGGTCCTCGACGCGGCCTACGACAACGGCGTACGCACCTTCATGTGCACCACCCACGAGCGCATCGGCGAGGTGGTCGACCGGGTCAAGGCCAACCCCGAGCGCTACCCCGACTACCGCTTCTACCCGTGCATGCCCTACGCCCACAAGTACGCCAACGCCGTGACCGACCTCGGCATGGTCGGCGCGCTGCGGAGCTTCCTGCCGGAGACGAGCCTGTTCTCGGCCGCGGTCAAGGGCAGCAAGGCCCTGGCCAAGAAGGACATCACCGAGGTGATGACCATGCTCATCGACGCGGAGATGGGCATGTTCCAGGGCGTGTCGACCCCGGTCATCTTCCTGCAGAACGTGATCGTCGACCTGCTGCTCGGGCTCGGCTTCGACGACGCCTTCGCGGTGTTCGCCGACCACGTCCGCACCAAGTACGACGCGGAGCCCGGCTTCATCACGATGAACCTCCCGCGACTGCTGGACCGCCTCGACGAGGTCGGGGTCACCAACCCGATCGTGTGCGCCAACATGAACAAGATCGGCTTCCGGATGTCCGGCGGGTTCGACGCCTACGCCGAGGCGCTCCAGGGCCGGGAGTTCCGGGCCATCGCCATGTCCGTCCTCGCCTCGGGCGCCCTCGCCCCGCGGGAGGCGTTCGAGTGGGTGGCCGAGCACCCCAACATCGAGAGCGTCGTTTTCGGGGCCTCGAGCGAGCGCAACATACGCAACACCGTAGAGGTGGCCGCCGCCGTGTGGCCGCAGAGCGAGCCGGTGGGCGCCGCCGGCCCGGCAGGGGGCTGAGCCATGTCGTCACGCATCGTGGGCTACGCGCCCGGCGCCTACGACCTGTTCCACATCGGTCACCTGAACATCCTGCGGACCGCCAAGAGCCAGTGCGACTACCTGATCGCCGGCGTCATCTCGGACCAGATGTTCCGCGACGTGCGGCACATGGACCCGTTCGTGCCCGTCGAGGAGCGTGCGGAGATCGTCCAGCACATCCAGTACGTCGACCAGGTGCACGTGGAGACCACGGCCGAGAAGCTCGACGCCTGGGAGGTGCTGCGCTTCGACCGCATCTTCAAGGGCGACGACTGGCGAGGGACACCGCGAGGGGACAAGCTCGAGCAGGACTTCGCCACCGTCGGTGTCGAGGTCTGCTACTTCCCCTACACGGTGCACACCTCCAGCTCGATGCTGCGGCGCTCGCTGACCCAGGCGATGGAGCTCATCCAGCACGTCGACGACGCACTGCACTAGGGCCCTGCCCTAGTTCGTGACGGCGGGGCTGCGACCGGCCTCGGCGAAGGCCTTCCTCATTCCGGGCCCGTTGTCGAGCCAGAGGTCGCAGTGGGCACCGGAGTTGACGGTGCCGTCGGCGTCGAAGCGGACCAGCCCCCGCAGGTTCGGGTAGCGCTGGAGCACCCCCGGGATGTCGGCGTACCAGCGCCGGGAGCGGGCGGGGCGGTCCGCGTCGTACTGCGTGCCGTACTCCGAGAGCAGGAACGGCTTGGTGCCCAGGCCCTTGCGCAGCAGCCACTGGTACATCGGGGCGACGGTCTTCTCGAAGCTCCGCCAGGGCGTGCCGTTGCACGCGTAGAAGTTGAAGGGGTCGTAGCCGACCCAGTCGACGTAGTCGTCCCCGGGATAGCCGGCGAACATGCGCTCCGGGTTGTCGCCGCGCAGGTAGCCGGTCGGGACCCAGGCCCAGGCCACGTTGGTGACGTCGTACCGGCGGAAGATCTCGACGACGTGCCGAAAGGCGGAGACGTAGTCCTGGACGGGGCCCTTGACGCCTGTCAGCTTGTCGAACTCGGCGTCGAAGGCGATGATCACGGGCCGGTTCCAGGCCTTCAGTCTCGTGGCAGCGGAGTCGATGTAGCGGTCGTAGGTGCCGTCCGCGACCTCAGACCACCTGAGGTCCGTGTTGGTCACCCCGTCGCGAGCCTGCCACGACATCAGCAGGGTGCGGTCCTGCCCGAGCTCCTGCTCGGAGTCGTCCGGGAAGACGCCGAGCGAGGGGTGCGTGGAGAAGTCGTGGTACCTCGAGGTGAGGTCGAACCTGCGGCCGACCTGCGCCTCGAGATCGGTCACGGCCGTGGCCGGGGTCGCGCCCTGCAGGGTGTAGACGCCCCACAGGGCCGAGCCACAGGGGGGTGCGAACCGCGCGGCCGCACACGACGGTCGCGGAGCCTGCCCGGAGGCTCCGTCCGGCTCGTCCGGGCCGAAGAGGTCGATCCCCGGGAGACCTGCCCGGCCCAGGGCGCCGGCGGCGGCCCAGGCGAGCAGGATCACCAGCACGGTCGTGCCGACGATCCACCCGGCCCGGTCACTCCGCCTGGACGTCGCGCGGTGGTCGGTGGGCACGTCTGAGCTCCCGAGGCCGTGGATGACAGGAATGCAGCAGCGTACGCGATCTCAGTGCCCCGCCCGTGCCGTTCCGGCGATGCTCAGGAGCCCTGCGCGAAGCCCAGGATCGAGTTCTGGCCGGCCGCGGTGAAGGCCGACAGCATCCCGGCACCGTTGTCGATCCACATGTTGCAGTGGGCTCCGGAGTTGACCACGCCGTCGGCGTCGAAGCGGATCAACGCCTTCAGGTTCGGGTAGCGCTGGAGCACGCCGGGGATGTCGGAGTAGAACTTCGTGGAGGCGCCCGGGTTGGCGGCGTCGAACTGGGTGCCGTACTCCGAGATCAGGAACGGCTTGCTGCCCAGGCCCTTGCCCTTGAACCAGTTGTAGGCCGGCGAGATCGTCTGCTCGAAGGTCTTCCACGACGTGTTGTTGCACTTGTAGAAGTTGTAGGGGTCGTAGCCCACCCAGTCGACGTAGCTGTCGCCGGGGTAGCCGGCCCAGGTGCGGGCGTCGTTGCCCCCACCGAGGTAGCCGGTGGGCACCCAGGCCCAGGCCACGTTGGTGACGCCGTAGGCGCGGAAGGTGTCGACGATGCGGCGGTAGGCCCGGACGTAGTCGGCGACCGGACCCTTGATGCTGGTCAGGTTGTCGAACTCGGCGTCGAAGGCGATGATCACCGGCTTGTTCCAGGACTTGAGCCGGGTCGCGGCCGAGGTGATGAAGCTGTCGTAGTCACCGTCGGCGATGGCGGCCCACTTCAGGTTGGTGTTGGTGCTTCCGACCCGCGCCTGCCAGGACATGAACAGCGTGCGTTCGGTGCCCAGCTTGCGCTCGTTGGCGTCGGGGAAGAGCCCGAGGCTGGAGTGGGTGGAGAAGTCGTGGTACCTCGAGGTCAGGTCGAACCTGCGGCCCACCTTCGCCTCCAGGTCGGTGACCGAGGCGGCCGGGTTGGCGCCCTTGAGCGTGTACACGCCCCACAGTGCGCCGCAGGCCGGGGCGAACAGGCCCTGCGAGCCACAGGTGGTCGGGCTCGGCGTCGGCGTCGGCGTCGGCGTCGGCGTCGGGGTGGGCGTCGGGGTGGGCGTCGGGGTGGGCGTCGGGGTGGGCGTGGGCGTGGGCGTGGGCGTGGGCGTCGGGGTGGGCGTCGGGGTGGGCGTGGGTGTCGGCGTGGGTGTCGGGGTGGGCGTGGGCGTGGGCGTGGGCGTGGGGATCGGGGTGGGCGTGGGCGTCGGCTCCGGCGTGGGGGTGGGCGTCGGGGTCGGGTCCGGGGTCGGCGTCGGCTCCGGGTCGGGGACCGTGACGGGCAGCTCCGCGACCTGGCGCGAGCGCACCAGGTAGACGTTGTCGGTGACGAAGTGTCCGCGGCGGCCGCGGAGGGCCTGGACGCGCACGCTGATGTCACCGGCGCTGCTCTTGGAGGTCAGCGACGTCGCGATCCGGTGCCACCTGGTGTTCCTGGACTTGAAGTACTTCGCGTGCGTGGCCACGGCCCGGCCGTCGACGACCCGGCTGACCAGGAGTCGCACGCGGATCGACCGGCGGCTCGCCTTCACCCAGGCGGACCCCTCGTAGACGTCCCCGGTGAGCAGGCCGGTCGCGGAGTGGGGGTCGTCGCCGACGCCGGCCGCGCGGGTCCGGCGTACGGGCAGGACGGCACCGTGGGTGCCGCGCAGGCCAGCGCTCGGGCTGACCGAGGACCTCGTCGCGGTGCTGAGCGTCCGCCATCCCTCGCTGCCGAGCTCGAAGCCGCCGTTGGCCATCAGCGACGTGCGCTCGAGGGTGGTGCGGAGGAAGGGGAAGGGCGCGGCGGAGGTGCTCGTCGTGGTGAGCGGGGCCGGTTCAACGCTGGCGCTGGCCGTGACGGCAGGCAGCAGGGCCGCGGGCACGCTGAGCGCGATGGCGAGGGGCAGCAGGCGGCTGCGGCGAGCGGTGCGCGCAGCGGTGACGAAGGCGGGGGTCGTGTGCGGGGGCACCATGAAACCGAGCGTAAACCATATATCACCCGTAACGTCCTAAAACGGACATAATGGGTCAAGCTCAGTTGGTCTGGGTTCCGGCCAGGGAGAGGTCGAAGCTGAGGTCCGGGGTGGCCCGGTAGTTCACCAGGCAGACCACCGCGATCGTGTTGCTCCCGTTCTGGAGCAGGCTGCTGGGCACGGCCCACTTCACCGGGCTCGCAGCGGCCGCGGCCGTGCGCGGAGCAGCCGAGGCGTAGGTGCTGGCGGTCACCGCCCCCGCGGCCACGTTGCTCCGGCCCAGCTCCTGGCCGTTGACGTAGACGACCACGCCGTCGTCGGCGCGGGTGGTCAGGAGCAGGTCGGAGAGGCGCGTCCGGTCCGCCACGTCGAAGCGCTGGCGCAGCAGGGCGCTGCGGGGCCGGTTGGTGGTGGGCGGGGGGACGTCGATGTTGGTGGCGATGCCGGCCGAGCCGAAGCCGAGGGGTCCCGAGCCCTGGCTCCAGGCCGCGTCGTCGAAGGTGCGGGCCGACCAGCCCGCGGGCCACGACGCGGGATAGAGGTAGCGCCAGGACGACCCGGCAGCGACCAGCGTCACCGGCTGGGTGGTGGGGGCGGCGGTGGTCGTCGCCTGGGCGGCGGCGGGGGTCGAGCTCGCCGGCCGCGTTGACGGCGGTGAGCGTGTAGCCGTAGGTCGTGGCGGGGGAGAGCCCCGTCTCGGTGTAGGTCTGCGTGGCCGCCGGGAGCTCCGCGACCGTCGTCGTCCCCCGCCGCAGCACCCAGCCCGTGGCGGCCGCTCCGGCGCCGGCGGTCCAGCTGAGCGACGCGGTCGTGGAGGTGGTGCCGTCGACCTGCAGCGTGGGGGTCGCCGGGGGCTGGGTGGTGGCCGCGGTGGTGCGTACGGCGGTGAGCCGAGCCGCGAAGGTGGCGTTCGGCGTCCCCTTGTAGTTGAGCACCGTGGCGGCGCTGAGCACGTTGGTGCCGGTGCGCAGCGCCGCGGCCGGGACGGTGACGACGACCGGGCTGGCCAGGGCAACCGCGGTGGACGGTGCGGCGGTCGCATAGGTGGCGCTCGACAACGTCCCCGTGGGCAGCCGGGTGCGGTTGAGCTCCACCCCGTTGAGGCTGATCACCATCCCGTCGTCGGCCCGGGTGGTGAGCTGCAGGTTGGAGTAGCGGCTCACGTCGTCGATCGTGAACGCGCGCCGGAACAAGGCGCTGCGTGGTCGGTTCGACGTCGGCGCCGGCACGTCGATGTTGGTGGAGACGGTCGCCCCGAAGCCAAGGGGAGCCGGGCCCTGCGCCCAGCCCGAGTCGTCGAAGCCGACCCCGGTCCAGGTCGCCGGCCACGGGTCGTTGGTGAAGCGCCAGCGCCAGCCGGCCGCGTTGTCGACCAGCGTGACGTCCTCAGTGGTGGGGGGCGGCTGGACGACGGTGGACCGGGTGGCGACCCCGACCAGGTCGAAGTGGGCGTCGACGGTCCCGAGGGAGTTGAGGTGCAGGGAGGCGGCGATCACGTTGCCGGTGGGCTTGAGCAGGCTCAGCGGCACGTCGTAGGTCACCTGTTGGGCGGCCATCGAGCGCGGGGCCGCGCTGGCGGCGGTTCCGGCCGCGACCGTCCCGGCCGGCATGGAGGTGCGCCCGACCTCCTGGCCGTTGACCCGGACGACCAGTCCGTCGTCGGCCTTGGTGACGAGGCGGAGCCTGGTGACCCCGGGGAGGTCGGCGAGGTCGAAGGTGCGGCGGAAGAGCGCGCTCTGGGCGCGGTTGGTCGTCGGTGGCCCGAGGTCGATGTTGGTGTTGACCAGGCCGGTGGGGAAGCCGAGTGGTGCGACGCCGGACGGCCAGGCCGAGTCGTCGTAGGCGGTGCTGTCCCAGCCGGCGGGCCACGCGGTCTTGGCGGTGCGGTACTTCCAGGCCGTGCCGCCCGGGACCACGACGTCCTGCTTGACCGACGGGTCCGGGCTGAAGTCGTAGGGCAGCGTGAAGCTGCTGTCGATGTCGGTCTCGAAGGCCTGCTTGGTCACCGAGTAGGTCGAGGCCTCGACGGTGTCGTGGCCGGGGTCGAAGGTGTAGTAGCGCAGCCAGCCGTCGCCGCCGTTCGGACGCTCCTGGTAGTCGCTGAGCAGCTGCTCGACCGGCTCGCCGCAGGCGTTGGCGTCGGTACGACGGGCCTCGGAGAGGTCGCCGTCGTGGTAGTGCCCGTTGAGCACGAAGTCGATGTTGCAGTTGCGGTAGACGAGCTCGTTCCACACCTGGTTGGAGGTCTTCACCCCGGCGTCGGTGCGGTAGAGCTCGTCGTTGCGCCAGCCGCGGGTGTCCACGAAGCCGTGCGTGGCGAGGATGACGCGTCGCGTCGGGTGGGCGTCGATCACCTTCTGCGCCCACGCGAGCGTGTAGTCGGGTGACTCGAACTCGAGGTTGAGCAGCAGCCAGTCGACGCCGCCGGCCGAGAACAGGTTGAAGTTGTCCATGTTCTGGCGGTTGACCGGATCGGGACCGAAGGTGTCGGAGCCGAGGTAGCCGCCGTACTTCGTGGAGGGGGTGTTCCACGCGGCGCCGCTGAACCGGGAGGGGGGGAAGTACTGGTTGTAGGTCGGTGCGTTGCCGGTGCCGAAGTCGATGTCGTGGTTGCCGGGCAGGACGGAGTAGGGGACACCGTTCTGGTCGAGGGTGGCGAACGCGGAGGTGATCCGGTTCCACTGGTTGGTGTTGGGCCACGACTCGACGAGGTCGCCGAGCTGCACGGTGAAGGCGATGTTGAGGTCACTGCGGTGGTCGACCACCCACTGGGTCTGCGCCTGGGCGGTGGTGGCCAGGGTGTCGCTGACGCTGTAGCCCTGGGTGTCGGGGATGACGGCGAGGGTGAACGGCGAGGGGGCGGGTGGGTCACCGGCCTCGGCGGCCGCCGTCGGCGGGGCCGCGGAGGCGACGACGGGTTGGACGAGCAGCCCCAGGCTGCTGGCCAGGGCGACGGCGAGCGTGGAGACGAGCAGGCGAGTGCCCATCGGTCACCTCCCGCGGATGAGTCGCTGGGCGGATCGTGACACGTCGGGCGGCTGGGCAGAAGTCCGGCGTCGAGCTGGTCTAGCGCTCCTGCCCGGGAGTGCCGCACGGCCGGTGGAGGGTGTCTCCACCGGCCGCGCGTCCAGCTCCGGAGGTGGTGGCCCCCGCCTCGGTCAGGAGGTGGGCGCCTTCCAGGTGCGGACGTAGTCGACCTGGAAGTCCAGGGGCTTGGTGAGCCCGCGGTTGTTCGGGTCCGGGAGGCCCCAGTAGGTGGCCGAGGGGCCGACGTGCAGGTTCAGCCTCATGTGCAGCGGCGACTGGAACGAGGGGCCCCAGATCGCCGGGGACTTGGCCGGCGTGGTCGTCCAGATGGTCTTGCCGTCCTCGATGATCGCGGCCCGGGTGGGGAGCAGCTCGAAGGCGTAGGTGTGGAAGCCGTCCCACGGGACCGCGCTGCCGCCGAACTCGTGGTGCCGGACCTGGGAGATCAGTGACGCCGTGGTGCTGGTGTCGGAGAAGAAGGTCGTCTTGGTGTTGTCCTTGAGGACCTTGCCGGCGGTCGGGAAGTCGGTGCCGTAGCCCCAGGCCTCCATCATGTCGATCTCGCCCTTGTTGCCGTTGCGGAGCCAGAAGGCGGCCAGCGAGCCCAGGGTGTTGGAGCCGGTGGGGGTCTTGCAGCGGATCTCCCAGCGACCGTACTGCTGGCCACGGGACACGTCCCCGCTCTTGAGGCCGCGCTGGTCGATGTAGCCGGTCTTGTGGGTGAGGACCTTGACGCCGGTGGCGGACTCGGTGCGGGTCTGCACGGTAGGCAGCCACTCGGCCTTCAGGTGCAGCAGGCCGTCGCTGACCGTGACCTGGCTGGCCTCGGGGATGGCGCCGTCCATGGTCAGGCCCAGGTTGCTCTTGGTCCGCACGTTCCACTTGGCGGCGTCGAGCGAGCTGCCGTCGAACTCGTCCTGCCAGTCCGGGGCGCCCCAGCCCGGCACGGTGGGTGCGGGAGTGGGGGTCGGGGTGGGAGTGGGGGTGGGAGTGGGGGTCGGGGTGGGCGTAGGAGTCGGCGTCGGTGTCGGTGTCGGCGTCGGGGTGGGGGTCGGCTCGGGCGTCGGGGTCGGCGTGGGCTCAGTCGTCGGGGCGGGGATCGGCGTGGGCTCGGACGTCGGTGTCGGAGTGGGCTCGGGCGTGGGGAAGGGGGCCACCACGACGGGGGCCTCCTGCGAGATCCGCATGTTCTTCATCTTGGCGGCGGAGCCGCGCAGGTTGTTGCGCCGGACGAGCACCTGGAAGGTGGACTGCGCGCTGGCCGGCCTCACCGAGACCGCGACGGCGCGCCAGCTGTGCTTCCTGGTCCGGACGGCCCGGGTCGTCGAGGCGACGACCTGGCCGTCGACGAGCTGGCGGATCTGCAGCCTGGCCACGGGGTGGCGCTTGGTGGCGCGGAAGGCCGCGCGGGCGCGCCAGGTGGTGTGCTCCGCGGGTGCGGCCCAGACGTTGCTGTAGACGACGGCCCACTTGGTGCGGGGCACCGAGCCGGTCGCCTTGCGGTTGATCGTGGTGCGCTGGAGGCTGGGGGCGGCCGACGAGACCGAGGCGGACTGCGGGGCAGAGGAGGAGGCCATGTCGGCGTCGGCGTGGGGGCTCAGCACCAGTAGGGGGAGAACGGCTCCAGAAACTGCCAAGGCGAGCCGCTTGCCGGGATTGCGGGTCATGAGGGGCCTTCGGGTGTCGGGAGTATTGCGCTGTAAGAGTCAAACACACCTTAAGTACCAAATGTCCGTTTTCGGAAGAACGGACATCGGAAGGTTCTCCTACCGGTCGGAGCCGCCCGGGCCCGTTCACTAGGCTGGATCGGTGACCGACTACTCCGACGACCACGCCCTCGCCGCGTGGTGCGCCACGCGCGCCGGCGAGCTCCTGCTCGAGGTCCGTGAACGGGGCCTGACGGGGCGCGACCTGAAGGACACCGGGGACCTGGAGGCTCACGAGCTCCTGATGGGCCACCTGGCCGAGCACCGCCCCGATGACGCCGTGCTGTCGGAGGAGGAGCACCGCGGCACCGCGTCGCGCCACGACCGGCACACCGCCGACCGGGTCTGGATCGTCGACCCGCTCGACGGCACCCGGGAGTTCTCCGAGCCGCCGCGCGAGGACTGGGCCGTGCACGTCGCGTTGTGGCAGCGCACCCCGTCCGGCGGTGAGCTGGTGGCGGGGGCGGTGGCGCTCCCGGCGCTCGGCGTCACCTACGACACGGGCCGGCCACCCGTCGTACCCCCTGCGTCGGGGAGCCGCACGCGGCTCGTGGTCTCCCGCACCCGGCCGCCGGCGTTCGTCACGGCCATGTCCGAGCAGATCGGCGGTGAGCTGGTCCCGATGGGGTCGGCCGGGGCGAAGGCGATGTCGGTGATCAGGGGCGTCAGCGACGCCTACGTGCACACGGGCGGGCAGTACGAGTGGGACTCCGCGGCGCCGGTGGCGGTGGCCCGGGCGGCCGGGCTCTTCACCAGCCGGGTCGACGGCAGCCCGCTCGTCTACAACCAGCAGGACGTGCTGCTGTCCGACCTGATCATCTGTCGGCCCGAGCTCGCCGACCAGATCCTCGGCTTCGTCGACGAGCACGGCACCGACTGAGATGGCCTCGCCCGCGACCGAGATCGAGGTCGACGACAAGGTCGTCCGCGTCTCCAACCCCGACCGGGTCTACTTCCCGGCGCGCGGTGAGACCAAGCTGGACCTGGTCGAGTACTACCTCTCGGTCGGCGACGGCATCGTCAACGCCCTGCGCGAGCGGCCGTGCATGCTCCACCGGTTCCCGACCGGGGTGTCGGGGGAGAAGGTGCACCAGAAGCGGCTGCCGAAGGGCGCTCCGCCGTGGATGGAGACGGTGCGCGTGCACTTCCCGCGGTGGAACCGCACCGCCGACGAGCTGTGCGTGACCGAGCTGGCCCAGGTGATCTGGGCGGTCCAGATGAGCACGGTGGAGTTCCACCCGTGGAACAGCCGGCGGGCCGACACCGAGAAGCCCGACGAGTGGCGCATCGACCTCGACCCCGGGCCGAGCTGCTCGTGGGAGACCGTCCAGCGGGTCGCGCAGGTCTCGCACGCCGTGCTCGAGGACCTGGGCGCGACCGGGTTCCCCAAGACGAGCGGTGGGAAGGGGATGCACATCTACGTGCGGATCCGCCCCGACCACGGCTTCAAGGACGTACGCCGGGCCGCGCTCGCCTTCGCCCGGGAGGTGGAGCGCCGGTCGGACGAGGTGACCACCACCTGGTGGCGCAAGGACCGGGACCCGGCCCACCTGTTCGTCGACTACAACCAGAACGCCCGCGACCACACGATCGCCGCCGCCTACTCGGTCAGGGGCAACCCGATCGGCACCGTCTCCGCACCGATCCGGTGGGACGAGGTCGACGACTGCCACCCCGACGACTTCACGATCGCGACCATGCCTGCGCGGTTCGCCGAGCTCGGTGACCTGCACGCGGGCATCGACGACGCGGTCTTCGACCTCTCGCCCCTGCTGGACTGGGCCGAGCGCGACGAGGAGGCCGGTGCCGAGCCGCCGGCCGACCCCGACGACGACTGAAGCAGAACGTGTTTCATTTTACAAGGCGTCGCGTTGTGTCAAGTTACCCGCGAGTCTAGGCTGCCAGGATGACTGCCCAGCCCGAGCCCTCACCGTCCAGCGAGCAGGTCGGTCCCGCCGATCCGGAGCACGACCCCACGGCGTCCTACGCCCTGGACCCGGCGTACGTCCGGGCCCTGACCAACCGGGTGGTGTCGACCACCGGCACCTCGGTGCCGTGCTACTCGCCCGTCACCGGCCAGCCGCTGGCGATGATCCCGCAGTCGAGCGAGGCCGACGTCCGCGAGGCCTTCGCGCGCGCCCGGCACGCTCAGCAGGCCTGGGCCAGGACCACCCTCGAGCAGCGCTCGGCGATGCTGCTGCGCCTGCACGACCTCGTCCTCGAGCGCCAGGACGAGATCATCGACCTGATCTGCTGGGAGTCCGGCAAGGCCCGCAAGCACGCGTTCGACGAGCCGCTGCACATCGCGCTGACGGCGCGCTACTACGCGCGCACCGCGCACGACCACCTCGATACCGAGCGCAGGCTCGGCGTCGTCCCCGGGCTCACCCGGGTCGAGGTCAACCACGTGCCCAAGGGCGTCGTCGGCATCATCTCGCCGTGGAACTACCCGTTCACGATGGCGCTGTGCGACGGCATCCCGGCCCTGCTCGCCGGCAACGCCGTGGTGACCAAGCCCGACGCCCAGACGATGCTCTCGGCGCTGCTCGGGGCCCGCCTGCTCGAGGAGGCCGGGTTCCCCGCGGGGCTGTGGAACGTGGTCGCCGGCCCCGGCCGCGAGCTGGGCACGCCGATCATCGAGCGCGCCGACTACATCTGCTTCACCGGCTCGACCGCGACCGGCCGGCTGATCGCGAAGCAGTGCGCCGAGCGGCTGATCGGGTGCTCCCTGGAGCTGGGCGGGAAGAACCCGATCCTGATCCTCCGCGACGCAGACCTCGACCGGGCCGCGGAAGGTGCGGTCCGGGCGAGCTTCTCCAACGCCGGCCAGCTGTGCGTCTCGATGGAGCGCATGTTCGTCGCCGACCAGGTCTACGACCGCTTCCGGGACAAGTTCGTCCAGCGGGTGCAGGCGATGGCCCTGCGCCCGGGCATCGAGTGGGGCTCGGACATGGGCTCCCTGATCAGCCAGGACCAGCTGGACACGGTCACCGCCCACGTCGAGGACGCGGTCGCCAAGGGCGCCACGGTGCTCGCCGGCGGCCACGCGCGACCCGACCTCGGCCCCTTCTTCTACGAGCCGACGATCCTCGAGGGCGTCACGCCCGACATGGCCTGCTTCGGCCAGGAGACCTTCGGCCCGGTGATCTCGCTCTACCGGTTCCACGACGAGGCCGACGCCGTCTCGCGGGCCAACGCGGGGGAGTACGGCCTCAACGCCTCGGTCTACAGCCGGGACACGCGGCGCGCCCGCGCCATCGCGCGCCAGATCAAGTGCGGCACGGTGAACATCAACGAGGCCTTCGGTGCGACGTTCGCCAGCATCGACTCGCCGATGGGCGGGATGCGCGAGTCCGGGATGGGCCGGCGGCAGGGCGGCGAGGGCGTCCTGCGCTACACCGAGTCGCAGTCGGTGGCGGTGCAGAAGCTGATCCGGTTCGCGCCGATGCTCGGCATGAAGGACGAGACCTACGCGAAGGTGATGACCGTCAACCTCCGCCTGATGAAGAAGCTGGGACGCGCCTGATGGCTACGAACGACTCCACCTACGACTACGACGTCGTCATCGTCGGCTCCGGGTTCGGGGGATCGGTCAGCGCCCTGCGCCTGGTCGAGAAGGGCTACAAGGTCGCCGTGATCGAGGCGGGCGCGCGCTTCGAGGACGACGACTACGCCAAGACCTCGATGGACCTCAAGCGCTTCCTGTTCAACCCGGCGCTCGGGTTCTACGGCATCCAGCGCATCGAGGCCGTCCGCGACTCCCTGATCATGGCGGGCGCTGGCGTCGGGGGCGGCTCGCTGGTCTACGCGAACACGCTCTACGAGCCGCTCGACCCGTTCTACAAGGACGCCCAGTGGCGCGACATCACCGACTGGAAGGCCGAGCTGGCGCCGTACTACGACCAGGCCAAGCGGATGCTCGGCGTCGTGGAGAACCCGCTGCGCACGCCCTCCGACGACGTGATGGAGAAGGTCGCCAACGACCTCGGCGTGGGTGACACCTTCCACCCCACCCCGGTCGGCGTCTTCTTCGGGGAGCCCGACTCGCGCCGTGGGGCGCGCGTGGCCGACCCGTTCTTCGGCGGGGCCGGACCGGACCGCAACACCTGCATCGCCTGCGGCGACTGCATGGTCGGGTGCAAGTACAACGCCAAGAACACCCTGGTGAAGAACTACCTCTACCTCGCCGAGCAGCGCGGCGCCAAGGTGATGCCGCTGACCACGGTGACGCGGGTGGCCCCGGGCGCCGACGGCGGCTACGACATCGACCTGAAGTTCACCAAGGCCAAGCGTTCGACGCCCGGCTCGACCAGGACGATCACCGCGGAGCAGGTCGTGTTCGCTGCCGCCGCGATCGGCACCCAGAAGCTGCTGCACAAGATGAAGGCGGGTGGCCACCTGCCCCGGTTGTCGGACCGCCTCGGCTTCCTCTCGCGCACCAACTCCGAGTCGATCCTCGGGGCGATCGCCCCCGACCAGGCGGTGGACTACAGCTATGGCGTGGCGATCACGTCGTCGTTCCACCCCGACGCCGACACCCACGTGGAGCCGGTGCGCTACGGCAAGGGCAGCAACCTGATGGCCCTGATGCAGACGGTGCTGACCGACGGTGACGGCCCCGGCCCACGCTGGCAGACCTGGCTGAAGGAGATGTGGCGCGAGCGCAAGAACGTCGCCAACCTCTACGACGTCAAGCACTGGTCGGAGCGAACGGTGATCGCCCTGGTGATGCAGACGCTCGACAACTCGATCACGACCTACCCCGTGCGGATCCCGGGCACCAAGAAGTTCCGGATCACCTCCCGCCAAGGTCACGGCCAGCCCAACCCGACCTGGATCCCGATCGCCAACAAGGTCGTCCGCAAGATGGCCACGATCATGGGCGGCACGGCGGGTGGCTCCATCGGCGAGCCGTTCAACATGCCGATGACGGCCCACTTCATCGGCGGCTGCGCGATCGGCGAGAGCCCGGAGACCGGAGTGGTGGACCCCTACCAGCGGGTCTACGGGTACGCCGGCCTCCATGTCGCCGACGGCTCGGCCATCTCCGCCAACCTCGGCGTGAACCCGTCGCTGACGATCACCGCCCAGGCCGAGCGGGCGATGTCGTTCTGGCCCAACAAGGGCGAGGCCGACCCCCGCCCCGCGGTCGGCGCGGACTACGAGCGGCTCGCCCCGGTCGCCCCGAACAGCCCGGTCGTCCCCGAGTCCGCCCCCGGCGCCCTGCGGTTGCCGATCGTCAGCGTCAGCTGAACGCAGTGAAGCTGACCTAGCCGACCGGGCTGTTCTGCATCGGAGGAGCGCAGCGGGGGAGGTGCCGAACTGCCCTGTCGGCAACCCGCACCTGCTGGCACCCGAGAAGCAGACCGCTTACCCCGACTACATCCAGTCGCGACAGACCTGTGGCTCACGATCAGTGGGGGCCGCAGCGGCTTCGCTCCCTCCGGCCCAGGACCCGGCCGGGGAGGGAGGGTGGCCGGGCCCTGGGGAGTTCGCTCACGCGAACCGGTCAGATCCGGCCTGGGAGGGAGCAATGCCACCGGATCTGTGCTGACCAACGAAGGCTGTGAAACCGGGTTATGCACACCCCGGGAAAATCCCAGATATTTCTCTGGCAGACTCGACCTACCGTCGATGCCCCGCCGAAAGGGCCCATCTTGACCGACCACGACCTCGTTCTCGTCGTCGACTTCGGAGCCCAGTACGCCCAGTTGATCGCTCGACGGGTGCGCGAGGCCAAGGTCTACTCCGAGATCGTCCCCCACTCCACGCCCGTCGCCGAGATGCTGGCCCGCAAGCCGGCGGCGATCATCCTGTCCGGGGGTCCTTCCTCGGTCTACGCGCCGGGCGCGCCGCACGTCGACGCCGACCTGTTCGAGGCCGGCGTCCCGGTCTTCGGCATGTGCTACGGCTTCCAGGCGATGGCCCAGGTGCTCGGCGGCGAGGTGGCCCACACCGGAGTCTCCGAGTTCGGCCGTACGCCGGTCCTCGTCACCAGCCCGGGCACGCTGCTCGCCGACCTCCCGGCCGAGCACCGGGTCTGGATGTCGCACGGCGACTCGGTGCGCCGCGCCCCCGACGGGTTCGACGTGCTGGCCTCCACCACGGCCACCCCGGTGGCGGCGTTCGAGAACACCGACCGCCGGTTGGCCGGGGTCCAGTGGCACCCCGAGGTGATGCACACCGAGCACGGCCAGCGGGTGCTCGAGCACTTCCTGATCGACATCGCCGGCTGCCGGCCGACCTGGACGATGGTCAACATCGTCGAGGAGCAGATCGACCGCATCCGCGAGCAGATCGGCGACTCCGGTCGCGCGATCTGCGGACTGTCGGGCGGCGTCGACTCGGCGGTCGCGGCGGCCGTCGTGCAACGCGCGATCGGCGACCGTCTCACCTGCGTCTTCGTCGACCACGGGCTGCTGCGCAAGGGCGAGGCCGAGCAGGTGGAGCGCGACTTCGTCGCCGCCACCGGGGTCGACCTGCACGTGGTGGACGCGGAGAAGCGCTTCCTCGACGCGCTCGAGGGGGTCAGCGACCCCGAGGAGAAGCGCAAGATCATCGGGCGCGAGTTCATCCGCGTCTTCGAGGCCGCCGAGGCCGACGTGCTCGCCGCGTCCATGGCGGAGGAGGGCACCAAGGTCGCCTACCTCGTCCAGGGCACGCTCTATCCCGACGTCGTCGAGTCCGGCGGGGGAGCGGGCACCTCCAACATCAAGTCCCACCACAACGTGGGCGGGCTGCCCGACGACCTCGAGTTCGACCTCGTCGAGCCGCTGCGCACGCTGTTCAAGGACGAGGTCCGCCTCGTCGGCGAGCAGCTCGGCCTGCCCGCCGAGATCGTCTGGCGCCACCCGTTCCCGGGGCCGGGCCTGGCCATCCGGATCATCGGGTCGGTCAACCGCGAGCGGCTGGACATCCTCCGCGAGGCCGACGCCATCGCCCGCGAGGAGCTGACCCGGGCCGGTCTCGACCGCGACATCTGGCAGTTCCCGGTGGTCCTGCTGGCTGACGTCCGCTCCGTCGGCGTCCAGGGCGACGGCCGCACCTACGGCCATCCCGTCGTACTGCGACCGGTCACCTCCGAGGACGCGATGACCGCTGACTGGGCACGGGTGCCCTACGACGTCCTGGAGACCATCTCGACGCGCATCACCAACGAGGTGCGCGAGGTCAACCGCGTCACCCTCGACATCACGAGCAAGCCACCGGGCACCATCGAGTGGGAGTGACTCCCAGGGGACAGGACCAGACCGCTCGGGGGTGTCCCTGATGCCCTGCCCTCCCGGAGTTCGTAGACTCCTGCCCACGCCGACACGCACAGGGGGTGCGCCATGAGCTTCGTCACCTCGGTGAAGAAGGCTGTGCGTGACCGCCTGATCGCACGGTCGGGAGGCATCGACTTCTCCCGGCTCGACCAGGTGCCCGACGCGCTGTCGTGGCCGCTGCAGCGGGACGCGATGGCGCCCAACGCCCGCCTGTCCGCCACCCGTGAGGCCGATCCCGTGCAGCGGCTGGCCTCCCTGCTCGGCCTGGACGTGTGGATGGTGACCGGCGACGCCGAGTCGCGTCAGGTCCTCGCCGACACCGCGTCCTACTCCACCGACATCCGGCCCTACATGGGCAGGCGGGGCTCGACCACCGAGGGCGACTTCGGGGGTCTGGGCTTCACCGACCCGCCCGACCACACCAGGCTGCGCCGGCTGCTGATGCCGGAGTTCACCATGCGCCGGCTCGAGCGCATCCGGCCCGGCATCACCTCGATCGTGGACAAGCAGATCGCCGAGATCGAGGCCGCGGGGGCGAGTGCGGACACGGTCGACCTGGTCCCGACCTTCGCGTTCCCGATCCCGTTCCTGGTCATCTGCGACCTGCTCGGACTGCCGGACGAGAAGCGCGAGACGTTCAGCAGGCTCGCCACGGCCCGCTTCGACATCTCCCAGGGCGCCCAGAGCTCGATGGACGCGGTCGGCGGCTCGCGTGAGTTCCTGCTGGCGGAGACCGCACGCCAGCGCAAGAACCCCGGGCCGGGGCTGATCGGCCAGATCATCCGCGAGCACGGCGACGAGATCAACGACTTCGACCTCGGCGGCCTGGCCGACGGGGTCTTCACCGGCGGCCTGGAGACCAGTGCGTCGATGCTCGCGCTCGGCACCGCGGTGCTGCTGGAGAACCGGGAGCTGTGGGACGAGCTCGCCTCGGACCCCGACAGCGTCGGGCCGATCGTCGACGAGCTGCTGCGCGTCCTCTCGGTCGTGCAGGTCGCGTTCCCGCGGTTCGTGAAGCGCGACGTCGTGGTCGGCGGCAAGCACATCTCCGAGGGGTCCGTGATCGTCTGCTCGCTCCCGGCGGCCAACCGCGACCCGCGCGCGACGCCGGGTGACGACATCGACCTCAGCCGGTCGAGCACCTCGCACCTCGCCTTCGGCTACGGCTTCCACCGCTGCGTCGGCGCCGAGCTGGCCCGGATGGAGCTCAGGACGGCCTTCCCGGCGCTGGCCCGGAGGTTCCCCGACATGCGGCTCGCCGTGCCCACCGAGGACCTCGACTACCGCGCGCTGAGCGTCGTGTACGGCGTCGACTCGGTCCCGGTACGCCTCGGCACCTGAGCGCCCTCTCGCCCCTGATCGGCCCCTCGGGAACGTCCGACCACGGCGGCGCGCGGTCACGGTTTGGTGACGGTCGACGTCTCGGTACGGCGTGGCCCGACCCCTTGTCTAGACCGCAGGCACGACACAAGGTATTTGTTGTCCGCCCCTACTAGACCGATGGTGTGACGGACGTTACGTTGGCGCAACCAACTATTTACCTCTCCGACCCAATCGGTGCCACTCGGCAGCGGGGCGGTGACCACACAAATAAGGAGGCGGTCTGCGTGAAGCGGATCCCTGTTCTACTCGTCGCCGGCGCGTTGGGTCTCACGCTCGGCCTCAGTGCCTGTGGCAGCGACAGCAGCAGCGGCAGTGGCGGTGGTGGCGGCGGTGACAAGGCCGCCGAGGCCAAGATCGGTGTCATCCTCCCCGACACCGAGTCCTCGGTGCGCTGGGAGACCGCGGACCGTCCGGCCCTCGAGGCCGCGTTCAAGGATGCCGGCGTCAAGTACGACATCCAGAACGCCCAGGGCGACGCCGACAAGATGGCGCAGATCGCGGACTCGATGATCGCGAGCGGCGTCACCGTCCTCGCCATCGTGAACCTCGACAACGCCTCCGGTGCCGCGATCGAGGAGAAGGCCAAGAACCAGGGCATCGCCACCATCGACTACGACCGCCTCACGCTCGGCGGCTCCGCGTCGTACTACGTCTCCTTCGACAACACGAAGGTCGGCGAGCTCCAGGGCGCGGGCCTCGAGGGTTGCCTCGGCAAGGAGAAGGCGTCCAACATCGTCTTCCTCAACGGCTCGCCCGACGACTCCAACGCCACCGCGTTCTCCAAGGGTGCGCACTCGGTGCTCGACAAGAACGCCAAGTACAAGAAGGTCGCCGAGCAGGCCGTTCCCAAGTGGGACAACGAGCAGGCCGGCAAGATCTTCGAGCAGATGTTCACCCAGAACAAGGGCAAGATCGACGGCGTCCTCGCCGCCAACGACGGTCTCGGTGGCGCCGCCATCGCGATCCTCGACAAGAACGGTGTCGCGGGCAAGGTCCCGGTCACCGGTCAGGACGCCACCGTCCAGGGCCTGCAGGACATCCTGGCCGGCACGCAGTGCATGTCGGTCTACAAGTCCGCCACGCAGGAAGCCGGTGCGCTCGCCAAGCTGGCCATCGGCCTGACCAAGGGCGAGAAGGGCGAGACCAACGGCACCGTGAGTGACACCGAGGGCAAGCGCGACGTCCCCGCGGTCCTGCTCGACCCGGTCGCCGTGACGAAGGACAACGTCAAGGCCGTCATCGACGACGGGGGCCAGAAGGCCGCCGACGTCTGCAAGGGCTTCGAGAAGCAGTGCACGGCCGCCGGGATCTCCTGACCCACGGCTGATCTGGACGGGCCCGGTTCCCACTCACCGGGAGCCGGGCCCGTCCTGCACTTCCTGGTTCCACCCCTGCACGACCCGTCCAGCACCACCCGCAAGTGCTCCCAATGAGTCCCAGCCCGGAGGCGTCATGACCGAACCCCTGCTCGAACTGCGCGGAGTGAACAAGAGCTTCGGCGCCGTCCAGGTCCTGCACGACGTGAACTTCAAGGCCTATCCCGGACAGGTCACCGCCCTCGTGGGTGACAACGGCGCCGGCAAGTCCACGCTGGTCAAGACGATCGCGGGCATCTACCGCGCCGACTCCGGCGAGTTCTCCTTCGAGGGCAACCAGGTCTCGATCAACAACCCCAAGGACGCCGCGGCCCTCGGCATCGAGGTCGTCTACCAGGACCTCGCGCTGTGCGACAACCTCGACATCGTCCAGAACATGTTCCTCGGCCGCGAGACGCTGACGAGCGGGATCCTGCTCGACGAGCTGACCATGGAGGACCGGGCGCGCCAGACGCTGGCCTCGCTGTCGGTCCGCACCGTGAAGTCGGTGCGCCAGAGCGTCTCCTCCCTCTCCGGTGGCCAGCGCCAGACGGTGGCCATCGCCAAGGCGGTGCTGTGGAACTCGCGGGTGGTGCTGCTCGACGAGCCCACCGCCGCCCTCGGCGTCGCCCAGACCCGCCAGGTCCTCGACCTCGTACGCCGGCTCGCGGACGCCGGCCTCGCGGTCGTGCTGATCTCGCACAACATGGTCGACGTGCTCGAGGTCTCCGACCGGATCACCGCCCTGTTCCTGGGACGCGTGGCCGCCGACATCAAGACCAGCGACACCAACCACAGCCAGATCGTCGAGCTGATCACAGCCGGCCGGTCCGGCAACATCGGCATCTCGGCGGCCACCGCGGCCGAGTCGGCCTGAGGAGCGAACCATGACCACCACTCCCGAAGACACCACGTCGCCGCACAAGCAGCCGTCGCTTGCCGCCGCCGACTTCGCGAACGACACCGCCAACCAGTCGTTGGGCGACTCGTTCCAGGCCTACCGCGACCGGATCCGGGGCGGCGACATGGGCGCCCTGCCCGCCGTGCTGGGCCTCGTCGTGCTGTTCATCGTGTTCTCGGCGCTGCGCCCCGACACCTTCACCGGCAACCTGAACATCGCGAACCTGCTCGTGCAGGCCTCGGCGATCTCGGTCCTCGCCATGGGGCTGATCCCCGTGCTGCTCCTGGGCGAGATCGACCTGTCCGCGGGCGTGACCGGTGGCATGGCCGCGGGCTACGCCGCGGTGGCCATCGACCGGCACAACGTCGCGTGGCCGGTCGCCGTCCTCATCGGGCTCGCCGTCGGCGCCCTGGTGGGGCTGTTCATCGGCACGCTCGTCTCCAAGCTGGGCATCCCGTCCTTCGTCGTGACGCTGGCCTTCTTCCTCGGCCTGCAGGGCGTGACCCTCAAGCTGATCGGGCTCGGCGGCACCATCCCCGTCCGGGACGAGGTGCTGCGGGCGATCACGATCAAGTCGATGCCCGTGGTGATGGGCTGGATCGTGATGATCGTGCTGCTCGCGATCTACGGCGGGCTGATCTTCTGGCGCCAGTCACGCCTCGCGGCCAAGAACCTGCATCGCCCCCCGAACGCGCTCCTGGTCGTCAAGTTCGTCGCGCTGTGCGTGGTGCTGCTCGGCATGACCGCGGTGCTCAGCCAGAACCGCAGCCGGGTGCCCACGTTCATCATCCAGGGCATTCCCTACGCCGTCTTCGTGGTCGGCGCGCTGCTGATCTTCTGGACGGTCGTCTTCGGCCGCACGCCCTACGGCCGTCACATCTACGCCGTCGGTGGCAACACCGAGGCGGCCCGTCGCGCCGGCATCAGCGTCGACCGACTGAAGATCTCGGCCTTCGTCATCTGCTCGACGATGGCAGCGATCAGCGGCCTGATCAGCGCGTCGTACACCGGCAAGGTCTCGCCCGGCTCGGGTGGCGGCAACGTGCTGCTGTACGCCGTCGGCGCCGCCGTCATCGGTGGCACCAGCCTCTTCGGCGGCAAGGGCCTGATCCGCGACGCGGTCATCGGTGGCCTGGTGATCGCCACCATCGACAACGGCCTCGGCCTGCTCAACCAGGCGGCGTACATCAACTACATCATCACCGGCAGCGTCCTGCTCCTCGCCGCCTCGGTCGACGCCATCTCGCGTCGTCGCCGCTCCGCCACGGGAACCTGACGATGGCCGACCGGGGCCGGCGTGGCACCGGCACCAACCAGGAGGCCGTACGCCGCCACAACCTCGCGACGCTCCTCGGCCACGTCCATCGCTCCGGTGGGGTGTCGCGGGCCCAGCTCACCGAGCGGATGGGCCTGAACCGCTCCACCATCGCGGACCTGGTGCGCGAGCTCGAGGACCTCTCGGCCGTCATCCAGTCGACCCCCGAGGCGGGCAGCAGCCCCCGGTCGGGCGCCGGCCGCCCGTCCATCGACGTGAACCCCGACCCGGAGGCGGTCTTCGTGATCGCCGCAGAGCTCGGGGTCGACACGATGGACGTCGCGCGCGTCGGCCTGGGCGGACTGCCGCTCGACCGGATGTCCACCTCTACCCCGAGCGACCCCGATCCCGAGGTGCTGCTCGACACCTTGATGGAGCTCGTCCGCTCGATGCTCAAGACCTCGGGTGAGGACGCGCGCCTGGTCGGCATCGGCATCGCGGTCCCGGGTGTGGTCACCAACGCCGCCGGGATGGTGCGCTTCGCGCCCAACCTCGGCTGGACCGACGTCCCGCTGAGCGCGATGCTCTCCAGCCGCGTGGGCCGCCGCGTGCCGGTGCACCTCGGCAACGACGCCGAGCTGGGCGCGCTGTCGGAGCACACGCGCGGCGCCGGCCGGCACAAGTCCGACCTGATCTACATCTCCTGCGACGTCGGTGTCGGCGGCGGGGTGATCGTCGGCGGCGTGCCGATGATGGGCGCCAGCGGCTACGCCGGGGAGATCGGGCACCAGCCGTTCAACCCGCGCGGCCACCTCTGCCGCTGCGGCAACACCGGGTGCTGGGAGGTGGAGATCGGCTCCCACGCCGTCGCCACCGCGGTCGGCTGCCCGCCGGACCAGATCCACCGGCTGGTCGACTACCTGCAGCCCGGTCCCGGCGTGCCCCCCGAGCTGCGCCGGCTCGGGCGCTCGCTCGGCCTCGGCCTCGGTGGCCTGGTCAACGTGTTCAACCCCGAGATGGTCATCCTCGGCGGGGTGCTGCGCTGGGTGTTCCCGCTGGTGCGCGACGACGTGCTCGAGGCCCTCGACGAGTGGGCCCTGCAGGCGTCCGCGGAGCAGGCCCAGATCGTGCTGCCCTGGCTGGGCGGCGACTCGGTGATCATCGGTGCGGCCGAGCTCGCGTTCACCGACCTGCTGGACAACCCGATCCACACCCTGCAGCGCGCCTCGGGCGCGGTGGCCGGCATCCTCGGCTGAGCGTCACCTCAGACGGGCAGCGGACGGCGCCCGGCGTACACCTCGTCGAGGGCGTCGACGGCCGCCCCCACCGACGCGGCGTGCAGGCCCAGCGTGCTCAGCGCCACCGCGCAGCCACTGCCGGTGAAGCTCTGGTCGAGCACCGACTCGACGGCCGGGACCAGCACGGGGCCCAGGGGCACGAAGCCGCCACCGAGCACCACCATCCGCGGGTCGAGGGTGACCGCGAGCTGGGCCACGCCGCGGCCGAGGGCCTCGCCCACCGCCACCAGGCCGGACCGGGCGCTCGGCGTCCGCGCGAGGCGCTGGGCGTAGGACACCGGGTCCTCACCGGTCGCGACCGGGACCCCCGTGGCCTGCTCGAGCGCGCGGAGCCCGACCACCGCCTCCCAGCAGCCGGTGCGGCCGCAGGCACAGCGGTGGTGCTCGTCGCCGACGCGCAGGTGACCGACCTCGCCGGCCAGGCCGCGCGACCCGCGCAGGACGCGGCCGCCGCTGACGATCCCGGCGCCGAGACCGACCGTGCCGGTGAGGTAGACGAAGTCGTCGACCCCCGTCGCGACGCCGTACATGCTCTCGGCGCGGGCGGCGCAGTTGGCGTCGTTGTCCACGGCGACGGGCACACCGGCGCCCAGCGCCGCCTGGAGGGCCTCGGCGAGGGGAACCTCGTGCCAGCCGAGGTTGGGGGCGTCGACCACCACGCCACGACCGCGGTCGATCAGGCCGGGCACCGCGATCGTGACGCCGAGCAGCTCCACGCCGGTGACGGTGAGCCGGTCGACCTCGTCGCGGACCAGGGCCACCACGTCGTGCAGCCGCCGGCCGTCCTGCCCGACCGGGCGCTCCTCGAACGAGAGCTCCCGCCCGGCCAGGTCGACGGCCGTGACGGCCATGTAGTCGACGTTGATCTCGAGCCCGACCCCGGCGAGCTGCCGGCCGGCGAGCACCAGCGGGGTGCTGGGCCGCCCCCGGCCGCTCGACTCGGTCACCCCCGCGGCCACCACCCCGGCCCGCTCCAGCTGGCTGGCGATCGTGCCGATGGTGGCCTTCGCCAGACCGGACCGTCGCGCCAGGTCCGAGCGGCTGAGCGCGCCCGAGTCGCGCAGCAGCCGCATCACCAGCGCGGTGTTGCGGCGGCGCACCTCGTCGGTGGCCGCCGGCCCGGCGTCGAGCGACACGGTCAGGAGCGCACGCCGTAGAGGTGCTCGAGCGCGAGCTGGTCGAGCCGCTCGAAGGCCATGCCGTGGGCACCGATGGCCTCGACGTCGGGGGTCTCGGCGGCCTCGATGTCGTTCCAGGTCTCGCCCTCGGCGATGGTCGGCGTGGCCAGCCCGGGCAGCTGGGCGTCGGCGAGGGCGCTCTGCACCTCCGGGTCGGCTCGGAAGGCGACCGCCTTCTCCCGCAGGATCAGGTAGTTGGTCATGCAGGCCTCGGCGGCGACCCAGACACCCTTGTCGTCCTCGGTGCGAGGGGTCTTGAAGTCGAAGTGCACCGGGCCGTCGTACCCGCCGGCGAGGAGGGTGTCGACCACCCAGAACGCGCCGCGCACGTTGCCGGCGCCGAAGCGCAGGTCCTGGTCGTACCTCGGGCCGTGCTGCCCGTTGAGGTCGATGTGGAAGAGCTTGCCCTGCCACAGCGCCTGGGCGTAGCCGTGGGCCGCGTTCACCCCCGCCATCTCCTCGTGGCCGATCTCCGGGTTGACCCCCACCAGCTCGGGACGGTCGAGGGTGGAGATGAACGCCATGGCGTGTCCGACCGTGGGGAGCAGGATGTCGCCACGGGGCTCGTTGGGCTTGGGCTCGATCGCGAACTTGATGTCGTAGCCGCGCTCGGTCACGAACTCGCCGAGCAGGTTGTAGGCCTCGCGGTTGCGCTCGAGGGCCTCCATCACGTTCTTGGCCCCGCCGGACTCGGCGCCGTCCCGGCCACCCCAGGCGACGTAGACCTTGGCGCCGAGCTCCGCGGCCAGGTCGATGTTGCGCATGACCTTCTTGAGCGCGAACCGGCGCACGTCGCGGTTGTTGGAGGTGAACCCACCGTCCTTGAAGACCGGGTGGGTGAACAGGTTGGTGGTGGCCGTCGTGACCACGAGGCCGGTGTCGGCGAGCGCCTTGCGCAGGCCGTCGAGGATGCGGTCGCGCTCGGCCTCGTCGGTGCCGAAGGGCACCACGTCGTCGTCGTGGAAGTTGATGCCGTAGGCGCCGATCTCGGCCAGCTTCTCCACGGCGCGGACCGGGTCCATGGGCGGACGGGTGGGGTCGCCGAACGGGTCGCGGCCGGGGTACTGCACGGTCCAGAGGCCGAAGGAGAACTTGTCCTCGGGGGTGGGTTTGAGGCCTGAGAGATCGGTCATGACGTTGCCTTTCGTGAGGTCCAGCTGACGGTGAGATCGCGCAGGACGGAGTAGTCCTGGCGGAGGTCGGTGACGGTCTGGCCCGTCGGGAGCGCGGTGGTCTGCACGGGCCACTCGGTGGGAGCGGCGTCGCCCGAGAGCACCCAGGCGGCCTGGCGGGCGGCACCCAGGGCGACGTACTCCGCCGGCTCGGGCAGCACGACGGGGACGTCGAAGACCAGGGGCGCCAGGGCGAGCACGGCGGCGTTGCGGGCGGCGCCGCCGATGAGCAGCAGGCGGTCGGGCGCGCGGCCGGAGACCTCGGCCAGCGCGTCGACGGCGTCCGCGAGGCTGAACAGCAGGCCCTCGACGTGGGCCCGGGCCAGGTCGGCCCGGGTCGTCGCTGTGGTCAGGCCGCTGAGGATGCCGGCGGCGTCGGGGCGGTTGGGCGTGCGCTCACCGTCGAGGTAGGGGAGCAGGGTGAGCCCGTGCGCGCCCGGGACCGACTCGAGGGCGAGGTCGGCCAGGCCTGCGTGGTCGACGCCCAGCAGCCGGGCGCCGAGCTCGAGGATGCGGGCGGCGTTGATGGTGCACGCCAGCGGGAGGAAGCGACCGGTGGCGTCGGCGAAACCGGAGATGGCACCGGTGCCGTCGGCGATCGGCTCGGAGGTGACCATCGAGGCCACGCCGGAGGTGCCGATCGACACGGCCACGTCGCCGTCGCGGAGGCCGAGGCCCAGCGCGGCGGCCATGTTGTCGCCGGTGCCCGGGCCGATGGCGAGGCCGTCGTGGTGGCCCACCCGCTCGGCCGGCTCGGCCACGCGGGGCAGCAGGGCCGAGTGGCCGAGCGCCAGCTCGAGCACGTCCGGCAGCCAGTCGTCCTCGCGGGTGGAGAAGTAGCCCGTGCCGGAAGCGTCGCCCCGGTCGGTGGTCGGGTCGTCACCGCGGCCGGCCAGGTGCCAGGTGAGGTAGTCGTGGGGGAGCAGCACGCGGTGGATCCGCTGGGCGGCATCGGGCTCGTGGTCGCGGATCCAGCGCAGCTTGGTCACCGTGTAGGAGCCGCTGAGCACGCTGCCGGTCAGGTCGGCGCTGGCTTGCGGACCGCCGAGCTCCTCGATCAGGTCGGCCGCTGCGCCGGAGCTGCGCAGGTCGTTCCACAACATCGCCTCGCGGACGGGATCGCCGGCCTCGTCGAGCACGACGGCGCCGTGCTGCTGGCCGCCGACAGCGACGGCGTCGGCCCGCGCCAGGAGGGGTCCGGCTGCCTCCTCGAGGGCCGCGACCCAGGCCCGCGGGTCGACGGAGGTGCCCGGTGGGTGGGTCGCGGTGCGCTGCTCCACGACCGTGCCGTCGTGCGCGTCGACGAGGACGGCCTTGGTGGACTGGGTGGAGGAGTCGATACCGAGGACGAGGGGTGGGTCGGCCATGCGGCCAATTTATACGACACTTGAACTAAGTCAAGGCCTCGGCGCGACCTCGCCGTACGTCGTCGTGCGCTGCACGACCGGACGACCGATACCGGCCCCGATCTCGCCGAGCTCGGCGACCGTCTTGGCGGACCCGTGCTCGGAGCCCGCCATGCGGGAGATGGTCTCCTCCATCAGGGTGCCGCCGACGTCGTTGGCGCCCGCGTTCAACATGGCTCGGGTGCCTTCGACGCCGAGCTTGACCCAGCTGGTCTGGATGTTCTCGATGCGGCCGTGCAGCAGGATCCGGGCCATCGCGTGCACGGCGAGGTTGTCGCGCATCGTCGGGCCGGGACGCGCGACGCCGGCGAGGTAGATGGGGGAGGAGTTGTGCACGAAGGGCAGCGGGACGAACTCGGTGAAGCCACCGGTCTCGTCCTGGATGCGGGCGAGCACGCGGAGGTGCTGGACCCAGTGGCGGGGGTTGTCGACGTGGCCGTACATCATCGTCGAGCTCGACCGCACGCCCACCCGGTGGGCGGTGGAGACGATCTCGATCCAGGTGCGGGTGGGCAGCTTGCCCTTGGTGAGCACCCAGCGGACCTCGTCGTCGAGGATCTCCGCGGCCGTGCCGGGGATGGTGTCCAGGCCGGACTCGCGCGCCTTGATCAGGAAGTCCTCGAAGGACAGGCCGGTGCGGCTCGAGCCGTTGACGATCTCCATCGGTGAGAACGCGTGCACGTGCATGCCGGGGACCCGCTGCTTCACGGCGGCGGCGAGGTCGAAGTACGCCGTGCCGGGGAGCTCGGGGTCGATGCCGCCCTGCATGCAGACCTCGGTCGCGCCGAGGTGCCACGCCTCCTCGGCCCGGTCGGCGACCTGGCTCATCGAGAGGGAGTAGGCGTCGGCGTCGGTGCGCCGCTGGGCGAACGCGCAGAACCGGCAGCCGACGTAGCAGACGTTGGTGAAGTTGATGTTCCGGTTCACCACGTAGGTGACGTCGTCCCCGACGGTCTCCCGGCGCAGGTCGTCCGCGAGCCGGATCACCTGGTCGAGCAGGTCGCCCTCGGCGGTCATCAGGGTGAGGGCGTGCTCGTCGCTGAGGTTGCCGGGGTCCTTCTCGGCCGCCTTCAGTGCCGCGCTGCCGGATAGTCCGCGAGCGAATGGCGACCATTTCGGACGGCTCGGCCGACGGGTGCTCGCTGCGCTGCGGCTATGTCCTCCTTGAGGGAGTCCCAGTCGCCGTAGACGTCGTCGAAGTCGGAGCGGCGGTCGTGGGTGCGGCCCTCGGTGTCCACGGCGGTGTGCAGGTCGGTGCGACCGGTGCCGGAGCCGGCGACGGCGAAGCCCCCGTCGGGCTCCTGCCAGGGCAGGCCGACCGCGCGGGCACCCTCCCGGAGCAGGCCGTCGTCGTCGGCCAGGGCCGCGACGTGGGCGGAGACGCGGGGGTCGATCCACGGCTCGCCGGCCAGGACGTACTCCGGGTGGGCGGTCAGCCGGGCCTGCAGGGTGAACCCCGCGGTCGCGGTGAGGTCGCGCAGCCGCTCGAGGGAGGGCCAGGGGCGCTCGGGGTTCACGTGGTCGGGGGTGAGCGGCGAGACGCCGCCCCAGTCGTCGACGCCGGCGCCGAGCAGTCGCGCGCACTCGTCGGCGTCGGCGGCGGTGTCGACGAGGTTGGGCGGCGCCTGGAGCCGGACCTTGGGCCCGAGCACGATGCGGGCGACGGCGATCGCCGCGACGTATTCCTCGAGGCCGAGGTCGGCGGTGTGCCGCATCGCGGTGTCGGGCTTGGCGCGGAAGTTCTGGACGATGACTTCCTGGACGTTGCCGTACTGCCGGGCCACGCGGCGCAGCTCGAAGATCGACTCCGCCCGCTCGGTGAGGTTCTCACCGATGCCGATGAGCAGCCCGGTCGTGAACGGTACGCCGAGGCGGCCGGCGTCCTCGAGCACGCGGATGCGAACGTCGGGGTCCTTGTCCGGGGAGCCGAAGTGGGCCTCGCCCCTGGTCTCGAACAGGCGCCGCGACGTGGTCTCGAGCATCATCCCCATCGAGGGCGAGACCGGCTTGAGCCGGTTGATCTCCTCCCACGACATGACGCCGGGGTTGAGGTGGGGCAGAAGCCCGGTCTCCTCCAGCACCCGGATCGCCATCGCCCGGACATAGGCCAGCGTCGAGTCGTAGCCCGACTCGTCGAGCCACGCCCGGGCCTCGGGCCACCGGTCCTCGGGTCGGTCGCCCAGCGTGAACAACGCCTCGGCACAGCCCATCTGCGCACCGCGGCGAGCGATGTCGAGGATCTCGTCAGGGGAGAGGAACATGCCGTGGCCGGCCCGCTCCAGCTGACCCGGAGACTCCACGAACGTGCAGTAGTGGCACCGGTCGCGGCACAGCTTGGTGACCGGGATGAACACCTTCGGCGAGTAGGTCACCACACCCGGACGACCCGCAGCCTCGAGGCCCGCGTCGCGCACCCGCGCCGCCACGGCGGTGACCCGTTCGAGGTCGGCCCCCCGGGCGGCCAGCAGGACGGTCGCCTCGGCGACGTCGAGGGCGGCCCCGCGCTCGGCGCGCGCGATCGCGCGGCGCGTCTGCTGGGGGGTGGGGGAGGGGGTCGACTGGTCAGTCATCGTCACTCAGGCTAGCCCCGCGGCGGGTAGCGCCGGGGCAGTGGCTGGTCCATGGACGCGAGCACCTCACGCAGCAGGTCGGGGCGGTTGGTGATCAGCCCGTCGACCCCGATCGCCACCAGGTGACGCATCATCGGCTCGTTGTCGACCGTGTAAGGGAGCACCCGCAGCTCGGCCTCGTGCGCCTCGGCGACCATCGCGGGCGTGAGGATGGTGTGGCTCGGCGAGATCGCGTCGAAGCCCAGCGCGCTCACCGCCGCGGGGACGCTGTCGTCGAAGTCGTCGATGTCGAGGCCGCCCAGCCACGGGGAGAGGCCGGGCTGGTCGATCTCGAGGTAGTCGGTGCGGGCCAACGCGTTCAGCGCGAGCCGTGGCTCGGCGGCGTGCACCAGCCGCAGCATCGACCAGTCGAAGCTCTGGATCGAGCTGCGCTCCAGCAGGTCGGTGCCCTCGAGGGTGGCCAGCACCACCTCCACGAACCGCTCGCGGGGCTGGCCCTCGTCGGGATGCAGCACGTCGAACTTGGTCTCGATGTTGAGGCCCACCTCGTCGGCCCCGCGCTCGGCGACCAGCGCGACGAGGTCGGCCAGGGTCGGAAGCGGGTCGAGTCCCGACGGGTGCAGGCCGGCCAGCTCGGCGTACGTCAGCAGCGGGATGATCCGCCCGGCGTAGGTGCGCTCGTGGCTGAGCACCGCCACCCCGTCCGCGCTGATGTGCACGTCGCACTCCAGCGTGGACACGCCGAGGTCGAGGGCGTGACCGAACGCCGCCAGCGAGTTCTCCGGCGCCAGCGCCGCGCCGCCGCGGTGGGCCTGGATGTCGAACGTCAGCTGACCCATTCCTTGAGCTGGCGCACGAGACCGGCCGGGTCGTCGCTGGCCGGGGCCACCTGGAGGTTGGTGACGCCGGACTCCGCGAAGGCAGCGATCCGCTCCTTGATGTAGCCCTCGGGGCCGACCAGGTTGGCGCGCTCCAGCAGCTCGAGGGGCACGGCCGCCTCGGCCTCCTTCTTCTTGCCGTCGAGGTAGAGGTCCTGGATCTCCTTCGCCTCCGCCTCGTAGCCGTACTGGCAGGCCAGGTCGTTGTAGAAGTTCTTCCCGCGCGCGCCCATCCCGCCGATGTAGAGGGCGGCCATCGGCCGGGCGAAGTCGAGGAAGCCCTTCACGTCCTCACCGATCGCGACCAGCCCGCCGGCGGAGATCTCGAGCGGAGCGAGGTCGGGGCTGCGCTTGGCCGTCCCGGCGGCGAGCGCGTCGCCCCAGACCTGCGGGGCGCCCTCGGGGCTGTACATGAACGGCAGCCAGCCGTCGGCGTACTCCGCGGCGCCCTGGACGGACTTGGGGCCCAGGGCCGCGATGTAGATGGGGACGACGCTGCGTTCGGGGCGGGTCAGCATCTTCAGCGGCTTGCCCAGCCCGGTGCCCTCGCCCTGAGGGAGGGGCAGGTGGAAGCTCTTGCCGTCGTACTCGATCACCTCGCGGCGCAGGGCCGCCCGGATGATCTCGATGGCCTCCTTGGTGCGACCGAGCGGCTTGCTGTACGGCATGCCGTGCCAGCCCTCGATCACCTGGGGACCGGAGGCGCCGAGCCCCAGGATCGCGCGGCCGCCGGAGACGTTGTCGAGCCCGGCCGCGGTCTGCGCGAGCAGGGTGGGCGTGCGCGAGAACACGTTGAGGATGGCGGCGCCGATCTCGACCGTCTCCGTCACCGCGGCGAGGTAGCCCATCAGGGTGGGCGAGTCGAAGCCGTAGGCCTCGGCCACCCAGACGGTGTCGATCCCCGCCTTCTCGAGCCCGACGACCTGGTCGGCCGCCGTGCGCGGGTTGCCGTCGTACATCAACATCGTGGAGAGCTTCATGACGCTGACAGTATTGGTGTCACGGTCGTTCGCGCCACCCGGGTGACCGGGACGTGCCGGTCAGGCGTCGACCGGCACGTCGGCGCGGTGGGCCGGCTCCTCCAGCGCGACGCTCGTCGGTCGGTCGCCCGGGTCGATTGTGCTCGGCCACCAGATGCGGCTGCCGAGGTCGAGGTTGATCGCGGTCACCAGCACCGAGCGGACGATGATCGTGTCCAGGATGACGCCCAGCGCCACCGCGAAACCGAGCTCGACCAGGAACACCAGCGGCAGCGAGGCGAGCACCCCGAAGGTCGCGGCCAGCACCAGGCCCGCGGAGGTGATCACGCCGCCCGTGGCGGACAGGGCCACCAGGGAGCCCTCCCGCGTCCCGCGCGCCATGGTCTCCTCGCGCACCCTCGTCATCAAGAAGATGTTGTAGTCGATGCCGAGGGAGACCAGGAACACGAAGACGAACAACGGGAAGCTCGGATCGGCTCCCGGGTAGTCGAAGACGTAGGTGAAGACCAGGCTGCTGAGGCCGAGCGCGGCGCCGAAGGAGAGCACCACGGTCGCGATCAGGATCAGCGGCGAGGCGATCGCCCGCAGCAGGAGCATCAGGATCAGCAGGACCACGATCAGGGTGACCGGGATGATCACCTTGGCGTCCCGGGCGTTGGCCTTGAGCATGTCGTCGAGGATGGCCGAGTTGCCGCCGACCAGGGCGTCGGCGCCACCCACCTGGTGGACCGCGCTGCGGACCTCGTCGACGGCGTCGAACGCCGCGGTCGTGGTCGAGTCGACGGTGAGGTTGGCGGAGATGAACGCGATGCCGTCCTTGGCGATGGGCTTGCTCGGCGCCTCGAGGTTGTCGATGCCCTTCATGGCGGTGGCGACCTCGTCGGCCTGGTCGGCGTTGGAGACCACCATGATCGGCGTGGACGCGTCGGCGAGGCCGTGCTCGGTGAGGAGCCGCTGCCCGGTGACCGAGTCGAACTGCTTGGTGTAGGTGTCCTCGGCGGCCAGGCCGTTGGTGTTCAGCGTGAGCGAGCCGAGGGCGGCGACACCGAGGGCCAGGGCGGTGACGACCCAGACCTTGCGGGGACGCGGTGCGATGAAGCGACCGACCTTGGCCCACAGGCCGGTCGAGGTGGGCTCCACCGAGCCGAAGCCGGGGCGCTTGGGCCAGAAGACCCAGCGGCCGAAGATCACGAGCAGCGCCGGGAGCAGGGTGGTCATCGCCAGCAGCGCGACTCCCACGCCGATGGCGCACACCGGGCCGAGTCCGGCGGTCGAGTTCATCTCGGCGAGCAGCAGGCACAGCATGCCGACGATCACGGTGCCGGCGCTGGCGATGATCGCCGGGGTGGCGCGGTGCAGGGCGAAGGCCATCGCCTCGTGCCGGTCCTCATGACGACGGAGCTCTTCTCGATAGCGGGCCACGAGCAGCAGCGCGTAGTCCGTGCCCGCCCCGAGCACCAGGATCGACACGATCGCCTGGCTCTGCCCGTTGACGGTGAGGTCGGCGTACTTGGCCAGGAAGTAGATGAGGCCGAGCGAGCTGGCCAGGGCCACGACGACCGAGAAGATGGGCAGGATCCAGAGCACGGGACTGCGGTAGGTGAGCAGGAGCAGCAGGATCACCACCCCGAGGGCGGCGAACAGCAGCGAGCCGTCGAGGCCCGCGAAGGACTCGAAGGAGTCGACGGCGGACCCGCCGGCGCCCGCGATGTAGACCTTGGAGCCGTCGACGGCGGCGATGTCGTGGATCTTCTCGGCGATCTTCGGCATCTTGTTCCAGCCGTTGGCGCCGAGGTTGTAGGTGACCGTGGTCTGGGCGACCTCGCCGTCCTTCGACGGCACCGGGCCGATGACCTTGCCCGCCACGTCGTCCATCCCCTGGAGCTCGGCGGCCTGCTCGGTCATGGCCTCGAGGTCGGCAGGGGAGAACCCGCCCGCCTTGTGGTAGACGACCGTGGTCGGGATCGCGTTGGGGTCCTGGAAGGGCTCGAGCTTGTCCAGGGCGCGCGTGGACTCGGCGTTCGCGGGCAGCCACGAGGACGCCTCGTTGTTCTGCACGTCGGTGAGCTTGCCGGCGAAGCTGCCGAGGATGCCGAAGGCGACGATCCAGAAGGCGAGCACGAACCACTTGGTCACGGGGCCGGTGAGCGTGCCGGCGATTCGACGATGCATGGGGTCAACTCCATCAGGCGTGCACCCTGGGGCGCTATCGGGTTTTGCCCTGAGAAGGACCCCGGGATAGACCAGAATTCATCGCCCGCCTCAGGTTTCAGAGACTAGACCCGACCTGTGACACGTCTGTGACCTCGCGGCGCGCCGGTCCGGACCACCGACCTAGCGCGCGAGGTCCTGGACCACCTCGGCGCCGGGGAGCCGGCCGAGGAGACGGCCCGGCAGGAACAGCTTGGAGCCGCGGACCCCGCTGCCGATGATCGCGAGGTCGATGCCGGTGACAGCGGCGTCGACGAGCAGCCGCCACGTGTCCGGCGTGCCGACCGGCGTGATCCCGCCGTACTCCATGCCGGTCTCGGTGACGGCCCGGTCGTGGTCGAGGAACGAGCACTTGCGCACCCCGAGGGTGCGGCGGACCACGTTGTTGACGTCGGCCCGGGTGTCCGCGCGCACCACGCACGCGGCCGTGCGCTCCTGACCCTCGCGCTTGCCCATCACCACCACGCAGTTGGCGCTGGCCTCGAGCGAGACGTCGTAGGCCTCGGTCATCGCGGCCGTGTCGGCCAGCGAGGGGTCGATCTCTGCGACCAGCACCTCGTGGCCGTGCTCCCAGGACCCGAGGGCGGTGCGGACGGGTTCGCCAACGAGGTCGAGGTGGTCGAGCGCGGGCTGGAGCGTCAGCGTGCCGAACGTCTGCATGACCACCACCGTAGGTGCTGTGTTCGACGGCTCGTCACCTGCTGGTCATGCGTGTCGCCCAGGGTGGAGTCGTGACCGGACCACTCGTCATCGGACACCGGGGTGCCAGTGGGCACCGCCCGGAGCACACCTCGCTGGCCTACCGCCTCGCCTGGCGCAGCGGCGCCGACTCCGTCGAGCCCGACGTCGTCAGCACCCGCGACGGCGTGCTCGTCTGCCGCCACGACCTCGACCTGACCCGCACCACCGACGTGGTGGAGCACCCGGAGTTCGCGTCGCGGCGGCGCCGCCTCGTGGTGGACGGGCAGGCGCAGCACGGCTGGTTCGTGCAGGACTTCGACCTCGCCGAGCTCTCGCAGCTGCGCGCGCGGGAGCGCTGGCCGCAGACGCGGCCCGGGAGTGCGAGGTACGACGACCAGCTCGGCATCCTCACCCTGGAGGAGCTGCTGGACCTGCGCGAGAGCGAGTCGCAGCGCGCCGGGCGACGCCTGGGCGTGCACATCGAGCTCAAGCACCCGCAGCTGTTCGAGGAGCTGGGGATGCCGTTGGACGAGCCCCTGGTCGACCTGCTCCGCCGCCGGCGGCTGACCTCGCCGCTGTCGGCGGCGGCGGTGATGTCCTTCGACGAGAACGTGCTGCGTCGGCTGCACCGCCAGGTCGACACCGAGCTGGTGCAGCTCGTCGACCGTGACGAGCCCCTCAAGCGGCGGCGGCTGCAGCGGATCGCGACCTACGCCGGCGCGGTGGGGCTGCACAAGGAGCACGCACGGCCCCGGCCCGTCGCCAAGGCGAACGGCGCCGGGCTCGACGTGCTGGTGTGGACGCTGCGCAGCGAGACGCGCGCCGACGTCGGCCGCCTGCTCGACCTCGGGATCGACGGTGTGCTCACCGACTTCCCCGAGATCGCAGTGGCGGCACGCCGATTGCGGATCGCGGCCACGACTGCAACAACTGCCACGACCGCCGTGGCCTAGTCGCGACCGGTGCCCGCGTCCGGGCGCGGCGATGCCGAACACGGTCCGGTCCAGGGGCAGTGACCGGTGCCGGGTGCCCTCCCGCGCGGACGCTAGGTGATCGAGACCTGTCCGACCCCGTTGCGCAGCTGGCCCAGGATGCGGGTCAGCAGTCGGGAGACCTGCATCTGGGTGACGCCGATCCGGGCGGCGATCTCTCGCTGGGTCAGGCCCTCGTAGAACCGCATGTTGAGGATCTGCCGGTCGCGCTCCGCGAGCTGACCCAGCACGGGACGGAGCATCAGCCGCGCCTCGGAGGCCCGGTGGTCGGCGTCGTCGAGGGGCAGCAGGTCGCCCAGGGTCGTCGAGCCGTCGGCACCGGTCGGGTGGTCGAGCGAGGCCGGCACGAAGCAGCCGTCGCTGGCGAGCGCCTCGATGACCGAGTCGAGAGGCTCGTCCAGGTGCCGGGCGATCTCCGCGGGCTGTGGCGACCGGCCCAGCTGGTAGGAGAGCTCGGCCTCGGCAGTGTTGATGCGCGCCTGGAGCTCCTGGATCCGGCGAGGCGGCCGGATCATCCAGCCGTGGTCCCGGAAGTGCTTGCGCAGCTCGCCGCGGATGGTGGGCACCGCGTAGGAGAGGAAGTCGTGACCGGTGCTCACGTCGTACCCGCGCGTGGCCTTGGTGAGGGCCAGCGCCGCCACCTGCCGCAGGTCGTCGAGGGGTACGCCGCGCGAGCGGTAGCGCGCCGCCTCGGCGTGCGCGAGGTCGAGGTGCATCTCGATCACCGTGGCCATGAAGTCACGGCGCTCGCTGTCGCTGTCGGTCGAGGACGCCAGCATGAAGATCTCGCGGGTGCGTCGCGACCGTTCCTGCGAGGCGGTCTGGCGCGCGGTCGGGATCGACGGCGGTCCGGATGTTGTGGGTTGCGTGATGGTTTGGGCTACTGCGGTCATGCGCTCACCGACCTGTGATGTCTCCCGAACGGGGAGTCTGATGGGGTGTGAGCGCCCTTGCCCTAGAGCACCCAGGCATCAGGTCGTTGGCTTCAACGAGATACCCACCGCCGCTGAGGGCGGTGTGTTGTTTTGACCACTTTAGCCCAGAGCGCCTCCACCACAAGGGGGCGAAGCGGTCCGTCTCACGAGCAGGCGGTGCGACGCGCAGGTCAGGACGAGGCGTAGAGCTCGTCGATCGCGTCGGCGTAGTTGCTGTGCACGACACGCCGCTTGAGCTTCAGGGTCGGCGTGAGCTCGGCGGACTCGGCCGTCCACTCGACGGGCAGCAGCTTCCACTTCTTCACCTGCTCGGGACGGGAGAGGCGCTCGTTGGCCTGCTCCACGGCCTGGCCCACGATGCCGAGGATCTCGGGCCGTTGGGCGAGGTCGGCCAGGTCGGCGTACTCCAGCCCGAGCCGGCCGGCCACCACCGGGGCGACGTCGGGGTCGAGGGTCAGGATGGCCACCACGTAGGGCCTTCCCTCGCCGTAGGCCAGAGCGTGTCCGACGAGCGGGCTCTCCTTGAGGAGGTTCTCGATGTTGGACGGGGCGATGTTCTTGCCCTGTGAGGTGATGATCATCTCCTTCTTGCGGTCCACCACCTTGAGGAAGCCGTCCTCGTCGATCTCACCGATGTCGCCCGTGTGGACCCAGCCGTCGCCGTCGATCAGCTCGGCGGTGGCCTCGGGGTTCTGGTGGTAGCCGCGGGTGTTCACGGGGCTGCGGGTCAGGATCTCGCCGTCCTCGGCGATCGCCATCTCGACCCCGGGCTGGGCGCGACCGACGCTGCCGAGCCGGAAGTGTCCGGGCCCGCAAGCGGTGACCGAGCCGGTGGTCTCGGTCATCCCGTAGATGTCGTAGATCGCGAGGCCCAGGCCCGCGAAGAACCGTGCGGTCTCCAGGGGCATCGGCGCTGACGCGCTGCCCGCCCAGATCACCCGGTCGAGGCCGAGCATCGCCTTCATGGGCGTGAGCAGGGCCGTGCTCACGGCGTCGTACCTCGCCTGGAGCTCGGGGCTGGTCTCGTGGCCGACCTGGAGCGACTCGACGTACTCCAGCCCGACGGCCATCGCGTCCGCCACGGCCTGCTTCTTCGCCTCGTCGGTCTCCATCGCGAGCAGGCCGCCGATGCCGGTCTGGATCTTCTCCCAGACGCGGGGCACGCCGAAGAACCTCGTCGGCCGGACCTCGCCGAGGGCGGCGACGAGCTGGGACGGGTCACCGACGAGGTGCACGTGTCCCGCACCCACCACCGGGATGTAGAGGCTCAGCACCCGCTCGGCGATGTGGGCGTAGGGGAGGTAGGAGACGGTCACGTTCTCGACGTCGTCGCGCTCGGCCAGCCCGGCCGTGCGGTTGCCGCTCTCGACCTCGAACAGCACGTTGTGGTGGGTGATCACGACGCCCTTGGGACTGCCGGTCGTCCCGGAGGTGTAGAGGATGGTGGCCGGCTGCTCCGGCTCGATGGCCTGCCAGCGCCGATCGATCTCGGCCTGGTGCCGGGTGCGCACGGAGCGGCCCCGCTCGAGCAGCTGGTCCCAGGTGAGGGCCCCCGCGGGCGGGGTGCCCTGGGGGTCGATGACGACGACCTGCGTGGAGACTCCGGCGGCCAGCGCCTCGGACCAGCGGGCCAGGTGGTCGGCCGTCTCGAGGACGACGACCGCCGGCTCGGAGTGCCCGGCGACGTAGGCGACCTGGCTGGGGGAGAGGGTGTTGTAGATCGACATCGCGACGGCGCCGGCGTGCATGGCGCCGAGGTCGGCGACGACGTGCTCGATCCGGTTGGACGCCATGATCGCGACCCGGTCGCCCGGGCTCACCCCGAGGTCGACGAGGGCCGCCGCGACGTCGAGGGCGGTCTCCCGCAGCTGGTCCCACGTGAGGGTCCGCCACCCGGCGCCCTCGATGCCGATCTTGTCGGAGTACGCCGGGTGGTCGCCCTGCTCGGCCACCGTGTCGGCGAACGCATGGGCGATGCTCCGGCCCGCCACGACGGCGTCGATCCCTGCTCGGTCTGCGATGACGTCGGACATGGCTGCTCCTGGGTGAGTGGATGTCGCGACCCCGGTCGGCGCCCGCTCCTCGACCATCGGGGGAGCGGACGCACGGCCGGCGTCGTCTTCAGTAGCTCTTCGGCAAGCCCAGCATGGAGGTGCCGATGTGCGCCAGCACCATCTGCTCGGACACGGGGATGTTCTTGGCGATGCGGGCGTCCCGGAACATCCGCTCGACCGGGTACTCCTTGGAGTAGGCCATCCCGCCGAGGGTCTGGAACGCCTGGTCGGCCGCCTCCCACGAGGCCTGGGCCGCGGTGAGCTTGGCGAGGTTGGCCTCGTTGGCGCACGGCCGCCCGTGGTCGAAGAGCCATGCGGCCTTGTAGGTCATCAGCCGGGCCAGCTCGGTCTTCGCCTTGATCTGGGCCAGCGGGAACTGGATCGACTGGTTGGCGCCGATCGGCCGCCCGAACACGACGCGGTCTCGGGCGTAGTCCGCGGCCACGTCGAGCGCCGCCTCGGCCCCGCCGACGGCGCCGGCCGCCGCGATGATCCGCTCGGGGTTGAGCACGTCCCACAGCACGCGGAAGCCCTCGTCGACCTCGCCGAGCACACGGTGCCTGGGCACGCGGACGTCGTCGAGGAACACCTGGCTGGAGGCGAGGATGTTGGATCCCATCTTCGGGATCGGGGTGTAGCTCAGCGTGCCGGCGGCCAGGGCCTCCTTGACGTCGACGAGGAACAGCGTGAAGCCGGACGTGCGGGGCGAGGCCTCCCTGGCCGGGATGGTCCGCGTCACCGCCACCATCCAGTCGGCCCGCTCCACGTTGGAGATCCAGACCTTCTGGCCCTTGATCAGGAAGTCGTCGCCGTCTGCTCGCGCGCTCGTGCTGATCTCGATGGCGTTCGAGCCCGCGTCGGGCTCGGTGAGGCCGAAGCTGAACTGGATCTCGCCGGTGGCCAGGCCAGGGAGGATCGCCTGCTTCTGCTCCTCGGTGCCGTGGCGTGCGAGCGTGGTCACGCCGAAGCCGGGGTTGAGCACGTAGATGAACGAGCCGGCCGTGCCGCCGGAGGCACACAGCGCCTCGCAGGCGATCGCCGTCTCGAGCAGCCCCTGGCCCCCACCGCCGTACTCCTCGGGCACGCTGAGGCCGAGCCAGCCACCGGCCGCCAGGTCGCCGTAGAGCTCGGTGGGGAAGCGCTTCTCGTCCTCGCAGCGCGACCAGTAGGCGTGGTCGTACTTCGCGGCGACGGCGGCCACTCCGTCGCGCACGGCGACGGCCGAGTCGGGCAGGTCGAAGTCCATGCCTAGAGCCCCAGGCTCCGGCCGATGATCTCTTTCTGGATCTCGGTGGTGCCGCCGTAGATCGTGGAGATCCGGCTGTCCAGGTAGGCCTTCGCGATGGGGTACTCCATCATGTAGCCGTAGCCGCCGTGGAGCTGGACGCCCTGGTTGACCAGCTTGTTCTGGAGCTCGGTGCACCACCACTTGGCCATCGCGGCGTCGACCGCGGTGAGCCGGCCGTCGAGGTGCTTGTGCAGGCAGTCGTTGATGAACGCCCGCGCGATGGTGGTCTCGGTCGCCATCTCGGCGACCAGGAACCGGTTGTGCTGGAACTTGCCGATCGGCTTGCCGAACGCCTCCCGCGTCTTGGCGTAGTCGAGGCACATCTCGAGGATCGTCTCGGCGGCGGCCACGGCCTGCGCCGCGATGATCAGGCGCTCCTGCGGGAGGTTCATCATCAGGTAGATGAAGCCCTCGCCCTCCTCGCCGAGGAGGTTCTCCTTGGGCACGACGACGTCGGTGAAGGAGAGCTCGGCGGTGTCCTGCGCGTGCAGGCCGATCTTGTCGAGGTTGCGGCCGCGCTCGAAGCCCTCCATGCCGCGCTCGACGACCAGCAGGCTGATGCCCTTGTGGCCGGCGTCGGGGTCGGTGCGCGCGACCACGATCACCAGGTCGGCGTTGATGCCGTTGCTGATGAACGTCTTGGAGCCGTTGAGCAGGTAGTGGTCGCCCTTGTCGACGGCGGTGGTCCGCACGCCCTGCAGGTCGCTGCCCGCGCCGGGCTCGGTCATCGCGATCGCGGTGATGATCTCGCCGGAGACGGTACCGGGCAGCCAGCGCCGCTTCTGCTCGTCGGTGCCGAGGCTGATCAGGTAGGGGACGATGATGTCGGTGTGCACCGAGAAGCCCGGGCCGCTGACGTTGGCCCGGGTCTGCTCCTCGGAGACGATCACGTTGTAGCGGAAGTCCGAGATGCCCATCCCGTCGTACTCCTCCGGGACGTCGAAGCACAGCAGCCCGGCCTTCCCGGCCTTGAGCCACAGCTCGCGGGGGACGATGCCGTCCTGCTCCCACTGGTCGTGGAAGGGCACGACCTCGCGCTCGTAGAAGGTCCGCGCGGTCTTGCGGAAGTCTTCGTGCTCGGAGGTGTAGACGTCGGGCATGCGAGTCCTTGTCGGCAGACGGTTGGAGGCTGACAAACTAACTGTTACAGCAAAACTGTCACCATGCAAGGACGCTCGGCGCCGCGCCGAGCTGTCCCGTTGCGGTGTCGGGAACGATGTGCCAGTTCTACTGTTACAGTCACGGGCGTCGAGCTGAGAGGGGATCCGGGTGAGTGTCGAACGCGACCACGACTCCGGCGAGGAGCTCTACACCGTCGACGAGCTCGCCGCCACCACGGGGATGACCGTCCGGACCACGCGCTACTACGCCGGGCTCGGCCTGCTCCCACCGCCGAGCAGGCGCGGCCGGATGGCCTACTACACCGAGGAGCACCGCGCCCGGCTCGAGCTGGTGCGGGCGCTGCAGGACCACGGCTTCACCCTGTCCGCGATCGAGAAGTACCTCGCCCGGGTCCCGGCCGACGCGAGCGTCGAGGACCTCGCGCTCCAGCGGGCGATGCTCACCTCGTGGGGCTCGGGCAAGCGCGAGACGATGACCCGCCGGCAGCTCGAGACCCGGGCCCGCCGGCGGCTGGACGACAGCGAGATCCAGCGCCTGGTGAACATCTACGCGGTCGGCGTCGACGGCGACCGCTACGAGCCGCTGCCGTCCTTCGACGTGGCCCTCAAGCTGATCGAGCTCGACCTCCCGGTGGACTCCATGGAGGAGGCGGCGGTGGCCATCAACACCCACATGGACGACCTGGCCGACGAGCTCACGGTCATCCTGCGCACCAAGGTGCTCGCGCCCTTCCGGGGCCAGGAGCACAGCGAGGCCGACAAGGCCGCCTTCGAGCAGACCATGTCGCAGCTGCGGCAGCTGACCCTCGAGGCCGTCGTGGCCGGCTTCCAGCGGGCGGCCAACCAGGTGATCACCCGGTCGCTGTCCGACTCCTGAGGGCTACTCCTTCGGGATGACGGCCCAGCTCACGGCGTACGCGATGACGCCGGCGGGGAACGAGACCACGGCGGCGACCACCGCGAGCACCCGGACCAGGGTGGGGTCCACGCCGAGGTAGCGCGCGACGCCGCCGCAGACCCCGCTGATCGGCGCGTCCCACGTCGTACGCGTGAGGCGGCGGTAGGGGACGCCCTGGGGTGCCGGCATGTACGGCGGGGGTGGCTGGTGGGGCTGGGGTGCGGGCTGCTCGGTCATCGGATCTCCCGGGTCTGGTCGAGCGTGGTTGCGTCGTCCTGGTGCTCGTACGCCGCGGTCTCGTGGGCCTGGTGCTCGTACGACGCGGGCTCGTCGACCGCGTAGGCCTCCGTGTCCGGGTGCTGGCGGGCCAGTCGCTGGCGGCGGTTGCGGGTGCTGGCCAGGCTGACGGCGAGGCCGATCACGCCGGCGACGATGAGCACCGCCGGGGCCACGATCGGCAGCCGGTCCTCGGTGATCACCTCGGTGACGACGAGGGCCCAGATGCCGGCGGCCCCGAGGAAGAGCAGGGCGAAGACGAGGTGCGGGATCTTGACGCTGTGGTCGGCCGGTGGCCGGGAGGCGAGGTCGGACATGGGAAGGCTCCTTGGGTCGTTTCTAGTTCTCGGTGGTGACGGTGATCGCGCCGAAGCGGATGTTGATGGCCAGCTCGAGCTGGGGAGTGCCCGGTGCGGTGGAGGTGCTCAGCGTCCGTTCCAGCGACTGGCCCAGACCGTCGCGCTGCTCGCCGCCGATGTCGATCTGGCCGGCGTACCGGATGTCGGAGGCCACGTGGACGTTGAGGCCGCTGGGCACGGTGACGGTGATCTCCCCGGCGTTGGTGCCCAGGTTGATGGTGCGGCCGTCGAGGGTGGCCAGGTCCCTGACCTTGGTCAGGTCGAGCTCGATGGTGCCGGTGTTGACGTGGTAGTCGTCGTCGACCGCGGCCGCGCTGGTCGGCACGGCCCGCACCGTCTTGTTGTCGAGCCCGTTGTTGTCGGTGGCCACCCCGACGAGGCTGGTGACCAGGAGCGCGACGCTCGAGGCGAGGCCGAGGAGGATCAGGCCGCCGGGACGGCCGACGAACGCGCCGACCAGGAGCGCCAGCCCCGTGATCGCGAGCGGCACCGCGCCGTACGCCGAGATCTCCACGAAGTGGGAGGTGTCGTAGATGCCGAGGACGCCCAGGGCGATGGCGATCAGCGCCAGGGTCGGCCAGAACAGCACCAGGCCGGTGCGGCGGGGGCGGGGCGGGGGCACGTAGGCCGGGACGGGCGGGGGCATCCAGGCGGGGGGCTGCCCCGGGTCGGTGCCGGTGCTCGTGCTGGTGCTCGGTGATCCGGGCATGGTCTCGGTGGTCATGGTGCTTCCTTCCGGGTGGGCTGTGGTCGGGACGCTGCCCCACGGCGGGGGCGGTTGCTTGGCCAGCCGGGCCTGGCTGCGCTGGGAGCGGGTGGCGTAGAGGGCCACCGCGACCAGCCCGATGACGAGCAGCGGGACCGGGAATCCGCCGCCCCAGCCGTTGCCGAGGAACGGCGTGCCGAACACGATCGAGAGGGCGATGACACCGGCCACGAGCAGCACGATGCGGCGTACGTCGGTGCTCACCTCGACAGGGGCGCGATCGGAGCCGTCCTCGGGCACGAACAGCCACACGGCGCCGTAGACCAGCACGCCGGCGCCGCCGAAGAAGGTGAGCACCGCGAGGGTCACCCGGATGACGGTGGGGTCGATGTCGAAGTGGCGGCCGAGACCGCCGGCGACGCCGGCGACGTAGCGGTCGGAGGTGCTGCGCCGCAGTCGGTCGACGTCACGCATCTGGTCCCCGCTGACGCGCGGCCCGCTGCTCTGCTGGGTGGTCGGGTCGGCCGTCTGGGGGCCACTCTGCTCGGTCATGCCAACCATCGTGTCCGCCCGGGGGCCTCGGGGGTATCGGGGACGCCCCTGATTCCTGGCGCCCCGGGGTCAGGGGCGGTACCTGATGTGTCCTCGGGGCTGGCGGTGACACGATGAGCGGGTCATGAAGCGCACCCCTTCCCCGCCCGCGCCCGTCGCGAGCCGTCTTACGCCGCCGGAGCAGCCGCCCCGGCGTGCCTACCGGGCGGCCGACGAGCGCTGGCTGGGCGGAGTCGCCTCGGGCCTGGCCCAGCACCTCGGCCTGCCGCTGCTGTGGGTCCGCATGGGCTTCCTCGTGCTGGTGGCCTTCGGCGGCTTCGGCGCGGTGCTGTACGCCGGCCTGTGGATGTTCATGCCCGCGCAGCGGCACACCGACACGATCTCGCCGGGCCTCGACGCCGCCACCCGCCAGGGCAGGCGCGACGGCCGGCGCGAGCGCAAGTTCACCGACTACGGGCCGCTGGTCGCCGTCGGGGCGATCGCGATCGGGGTCCTGCTGGCCGCGACCATGGCGACCGGCCAGACCCTGGCGTTCGGGCCGCTCCTCCTCGCCGGAGCCGGTGTGGCCCTGCTGTGGTGGCAGGCCGACGAGGCGCAGCGGGAGCGCTGGCGCGACCCGTCGCGCACCATGGGCCCGGTCCGGGCGGTCGTCGGCGTCGGCGGCTGGCGCGCCTACGTCCGGATCGCCGCCGGGCTGATGCTGCTGATCGCTGCCATCGTGCTGTTCTCGCTGCGCTCGGGCAGCCTCACCGTCGCCCTCAACGTCGGGCTCGCTGCGGCCTTCGGCATCGTCGGGCTCGGCTTCATGGTCGGCCCGTGGCTGCTGCGGCTCTCCTCCGACCTGAGCGAGGAGCGCGAGGCGCGGGTGCGCTCGGAGGAGCGGGCCGACGTCGCTGCCCACCTGCACGACTCGGTGCTGCAGACGCTGGCCCTGATCCAGCGCTCGGCCGGCGACCCCGCGACCGTCTCCCGGCTGGCCCGAGCACAGGAGCGTGACCTGCGTTCGTGGCTCTTCGACTCCCACGGCCAGGGGCCGGACACCCTCGCGGCCGCCCTGCGCGCCCTGGCCGCGGAGGCGGAGGACGCCCACGGTGTCCCCGTCGAGGTGGTCTGCGTGGGTGACGCCCCCGTCACCGACGACGACCGGCCGCTGGTGCTCGCGACCCGGGAGGCCGTCTTCAACGCGGCGAAGCACTCGGGGGCCGCCACGATCGACGTCTACGCCGAGGCGACCGCCTCCGGCATCGAGATCTTCGTCCGCGACCGGGGTGCCGGTTTCGACCCGGCCCGGGTGGCTGACGACCGGCAGGGTGTGCGCAGCAGCATCGTCGGCCGGATGGAGCGACACGGCGGCACCGCCTCGGTCCGCAGCACCCCCGGGGAGGGCACCGAGGTCCGTCTCGCGCTCCCCAGCCACGCCCGTCGAGCAAGGGAACCGTCATGACACTTCGCAGCGTCGTCATCGTCGACGACCACGCCATGTTCCGCACCGGCGTGCGCGCCGAGCTCGGCAGCTCGGTCGACGTGGTGGCCGAGGCCGCCGACGTCGACCACGCCGTGGCCGCGGTCCTCGCGCACCAGCCCGAGGTGGTGCTGCTCGACGTGCACCTGCCCGGCGGCGGCGGGGCCGAGGTGATGCGTCGCGTGGCGCTCTCCCACAAGGCCGCCGCCGGCTCCACCCGGTTCCTCGCGCTGTCCGTGTCGGACGCCGCCGAGGACGTGATCGGGACGATCAGGGCCGGGGCGCGCGGCTACGTCACCAAGACGATCACCGGGCCCGAGCTGGTCGCCGCGATCGAGCGGGTCGCGTCCGGGGACGCGGTGTTCTCACCGCGGCTGGCGGGCTTCGTGCTGGACGCGTTCGCCGGCACCATCGAGGTCGCCGCGGTCGACGAGGACCTCGACCGGCTGACCGAGCGCGAGCGCGAGGTGATGCGGCTGATCGCCCGCGGCTACTCCTACAAGGAGGTCGGCTCCGAGCTCTTCATCTCGATCAAGACGGTCGAGACCCACATGTCGTCGGTGCTGCGCAAGCTGCAGCTGTCCTCGCGCCACGAGCTCACCCGCTGGGCGAACGACCGCCGACTGCTCTGACCCTCAACCGAGCGGGAGCAGGCTCGCCCAGGCCGGCAGCCACGGGGGTTGGCGCTGGGTCATCTCCCACGCGAGGTCCTCGAGCGAGGGTCCGTCGCTGGCGTGGTGCACCTCGTACCACGCGGGCCAGCTGTCGAAGGCACGGTCGAAGGTGACCCCGACCCCGTCGGAGCCGACTCGGGCGAACAGCCACGCCCCCGACTCCTCGGCGGCCTCGTCGCGGTGCAGCGTGGCGAGCACGTTGGTGAGGCTGCTCACCGCGAGCTCGGGCAGGGGGGTGTTGGTGGGGGCCGGGACGATCCGGTCGCGGATCACCATCACGGCGTGCTCGAAGGGCACCCGGGGTCCGTTGACGCGGAGCCAGTGGACGAGGCCCGGGGGTCGCTGCATCAGCATCCGGTCGGTCTCGACGGCGTCGCGCATCTGCCCGTGGACCTGGTCGCGCAGCCTCGACCCGACGGTGCCGCCGGGCCGGCGGGGAGCGTCGCCGCCCGCGAGGCGCACCAGCTCGACCGCCTCCTCGAGGTGGTCGCCGTGCGCGTAGGGGGCCAGGGTCTCCGCGGTCGCCCGCCCGGTGCGCACCAGCTCGACCGCGCGCGGGTCGACCGTGAGCAGGGGGCGCAGGAGGTGGATGGCACCCTCGTCGTCGCAGGGGGCGCTCGTGTCCCACTCACCGTGCACGTGCCACGCCAGGAAGCTCGGACGGCGCTGATGCGTGGACTGTGAGAGCGCCCAGTCGGGGGCTCCGCGGAGAGCGTCGTCGCGTGACGGGGGAGCGACCGCCGAGCGGCCCCACAGGGTGGCCCGGCGTCCGTGCGAGCGCTGCATCCGCAGCCACGACCCGTCAGCGCCGTCGAGCTCGAGCAGGACCTCGTGGGCGTCGAACCGGCAGGAGCCGTCCCCGGCCGCACGGTGCAGTGCTGCCAGCACGACCCAGGACCACCACAGGTCCTCGGCGTCCGGGAGTTCCTCGGGCTCCACGTCGCCCATTGTGGACTACTCGGCGACCTCGGCGAGCGAGGCGTCCACCAGCCACTCGACGGGCGCCCGGTCGTCGGTGTAGACGGGGCCGCCGGTGAGCCCGGTGCCGAGCCGGTCGGCCGTCGCCAGCGCGACCGTGCGCACCTCGCCGGGGAGGTCCGCGGCCCGCAGCCGGTCGGCCGGGTCGGCGCCCGAGGTCGTCCCGACCAGCTGGGTGTTGGTGTCCTCGGCCGGGTCGCGGAAGACGCGGTCGTCACCGAAGGAGGCGCGCAACGTCGCCGAGAGGACCTTCTCGAGCTTGTCGGACTGGGCCGGGTGTCCGACGTTCATCGCGATGATGCCGCCCGGTGAGAGGTGCTCCTTGACGACGTCGAAGAACTCCTTCGTCGCGAGGTAGAACGGGATGTAGGGCTGGCGGTAGGCGTCGACCAGGATCGCGTCGTAGGTCCCCTGCTGGGCCTGGAGCCACGGGCGGGCGTCGGCCGCGTGGGTGGTGATGTTCCCGCCCTCGAGGCCGAACAGCTCGCGGCCCACCTCGGTCACGTCGGGGTCGATCTCCACCGCGTCGACGCGGGCGTCGGGGAAGTAGTGCGCGAGCGCCCGGGCCGTCGTACCCGCCGCGCTGCCGAGGATCGCGATCCGCTTCGGCGGGTTCGCGCCGCTGAACGGGAGCACCAGCATCTCGTCCCAGTAGCCGCCGGTCAGCCACTCACCCGTGCGGTAGACCGAGTGCACGGCCTGGCCCTCGTTGAGCTCGAGGAAGCGAGTGCCGTCGGTGCGCTGGATGACGCGGGCGTACTGGTACTCCGTCTCGCGCTCCCAGATGACCTTGCCGTTGCTGGTGGTGGTCTTGGTGGAGCCGACCGGGATCGCGACCAGCACGGCGATCACGGCCGCCACGAGCGCCGCCACCGGCCACCGGCGGCCCAGGGCGGGGAGGACGGCCAGCGCGAGGACGAGGGCGAAGATCAGGAACGTGCGGCGGGTGCCGACCAGGGGAATCAGCAGCAGCGACGCGAGGAAGGTGCCGCTCAGCGAGCCGATCGTGCCGATCGCGTAGAGCCGCCCGGCCACCCGGCCGGCGTCCTCGACCTGGTCGACCTTGAGGCGCACGGCGTACGGCGACACCATGCCGAGCAGGAGCACCGGCACCGCGATCAGCACGCCGACCCCGAGCAGCGACCCGACGAAGAGCCCCCCGGACAGCTCGGCGAAGGCCTTGGTCGACTGGCGCAGCAGAGGACCGCTCACGAAGGGCACCAGCGCGAGCAGCGCGGCCGCCGCGACGACCCAGCGAGCCAGGCCGGCCATCGTGGGGTTGCGGTCGGCCAGCCGGCCGCCGATGGCGTAGCCGATCGACAGGGCGACCAGCACGGTGGCGATGGTGTTGGCCCAGACGATGGTGCTGGCCCCGAACCACGGTGCGAGCAGCCGGGCCGCCGCGATCTCGGCCCCGAGGCTGGCCATGCCGACGCAGAAGACGATGCCCTCGAGCAGGACGCGGGGGCGGGAGCTCACGTCGGGAAACCTATCGGGGGGTGCCACACGCGGGCGCCAGTGGCCGTCGAAACCTCGTCCGCCGAACAGCGGTAAAGACCCCACCCCGGTGGTTGAGGAGCGAGCCCCAGCGAGCGTCTCGAAACCCCCGTACGCCGAAGGGGCGGACCCACCCCAACGTCGGTTGAGCTTGTCGAAACCCCTCTACGTCGAGAAACAAGGGCGGCCCCCGACGAAGGAGGATCCGATGCACCTGGCGCGTCAGATCCTCCGCGTTCAAAGAGGCAGCCCACATCGTCAATCTTCGAGAATCCCCTGTGTGGACTGGGGTTCTGACCCGGGGGACTGTCAGTGGTCGCTGCTTGAATAGTCCTATGACCAGCACCGCACCTACTCCGATCGGGGACCTCGACGACCCCCTGGATGTGCTGGTGTTCGCGCGCTCGTGTCAGCAGGCGGCCGACCTCGCTCAGAAGGAGCTGTTCGTCGCTGCGGTGACCTGGGCCGAGCAGCACCCGCCGGAGTCGATCGACCAGGCTGCGACCTGGATGTCCGCTGCGGGTGACACCGGCCTCCTGTTGGCCGGTGAGGGTGCACCGTTGGTGGCGGAGTTCTGCATCGCCGAGTTCGCCCTCGCCATCGGCCGGTCCACCGACTCCGGTCGGGGGTTCATCGCCCACGCGGTCGAGGTGAAGTACAGACTTCCCAGGACCTGGACGAGGATCATGGGCGGTGACCTCCCGGTGTGGCGGGCCCGTCGGATCGCCGAGCTCACCCTGGGCCTCTCACCCGAAGCGGTCGCGTTCGTGGACGTCCAGGTCGCACCCTTCGCCCACCGCATAGGTGTCGCGGCGATGGAGCGGCTGGTCGAGGAGGCGATCACCCGGTTCATGCCCGACCTCGCTGCGGAGCGGGCGGAGAAGGCCGCCGAGGGCAGGCACTTCGACATCCACGACGAGCAGGTCTCCTTCGAGGGCACCGTCCGGGTCGACGGTGAGCTCGACCTCGCCGACGCGCTGGACCTCGAGGAGGCCGTCTCCGCTGAGGCCGAAGCCCTCAGAGCAGCCGGCTCGACCGACTCGTTGGATGTCCGCCGCTCCCAGGCACTCGGGGCGATCAGCCGTCACCAGCTCGCCTTCGACCTCAACACCCACGACACCGTGGAAGAGGCGCCGATCAGTCGACGGGCGAAGAAGCCGCGCCAGGTCGTCCTCTACGTCCACCTCTCCGAGGCAGCCGTCCACGGGGTCGACGGGGACCTGCACCTGGCTCGGGTGGAGAACACCCGGACCTTCGTCACCGCCGAGCAGGTCAAGTCCTGGTGCGCGAACCCTGACGCCCAGGTGGTGGTGAAGCCGGTGATCGACCTCGAGGACCGCATCCACGTCGAGGCCTACGAGGCACCCGAACGTCTCGACGAGCAGACGGTTCTGATCAACCACACCTGCGTGTTCCCGTGGTGCACCAGACCGGCGCGGAAGACCGACAGCGAACACGTCGTCCCCTACGCCAGGGGTGGGACCACCTCGAGTGACAACCAGGCACCGGTGTGTCGACGGCATCACCGGTTGAAGACACACTCGACGTGGACCTACACCATGCTCGAGGCCGGGACCTACCTCTGGACGTCGCCGCACGGTTACCAGTTCCTGCGTGACCACCACGGCACCCTCGACGTCAGCGCCGACAGACGCCGGCCGCCTGCTGATTCGTCTGACCCACCTGACCAGTAGGTGCACCGCCCCGGACCCGCCGTACGACACCACCGGCGGGGCCAGAGGCATGGCCAGGGACTGCGCATCGGAACTTACGGGCTCACGACGACAGCGGGCGGCTCAGGTCGTCGTCCAGCGCGACGGCGATGTCGTCGGCGAGCGTGGGGATGGTGTCCGTGGTCAAGCCGCTGACGGTGACCCGGATCGCCGGCGCGGACTGCTGGCGGAACCGGGCACCGGGGGCGACGGCCCAGCCGGCGTGCAGCAGCCGCGTGACCGTCGTGGTCTCGTCGTGGACCGGGACCCACACGTTCAAGCCGCTCGCCCCGACGGTCTCGATCCCGCGCTCGGCGAGGGCCTGCCTCAGCTGGGACCGGCGTGCGTCGTACTCGGCGCCGGCCGCCGCGACGACGGCGGCAGTGTCAGGGCTCGTCCACAGCTCGGCTACGAGCTGTTGGAGCAGGGTGCTCACCCAGCCCGCGCCCACCCGCATCCGGCCCTCGACCCGGGCGATGGTGGTGGCGTCGCCGGCCACGACCGCCAGTCGCAGGTCCGCGCCGTAGGGCTTGGAGGTCGAGCGGACGTGGACCCAGAGATCCGTGCTGCCTGCGAGTCCGGCCAGCGGCGTCGCGACGAGCTCGGCGGCGTGGTCGTCCTCGATCACCAGGGTCTGCGGGAAGTCGCCGAGGACGAGGCGCAGCTCCGCGGCGCGACTCGGTGTGATGTCGCAGCCCGTCGGGTTCTGCGCGCGACTGGTGACGATGACGGCACGGGCGCCGCGGGTGAGCGCCTCCCGGACGGACCGGGGGACCGGACCCTCGGCATCGAGCTCGAGAGGAAGGACTCGCAGGCCCGCGGCCGCCACGAGGTCCAGCACGTTGGGCCAGCCGGGGTCCTCCACCGCGACAAGGTCCCCCGCGCGAAGGTGGGTCGCGACGACGCGTTCCATCGCGTCGAGCCCACCGGAGGTCAGGGTGAGGAAGTCCGCAGGGACGCCGTCTGCCTCGAGCCGTCGGCGGGCGAGGTCGAGCAGCTCGGGCAGCGCGCCGACCTCCGGGGCCGGTGCAGGACGGGACCCGGCCACCAGCGACGCGAGCGACAGGCTCGGCAGGACGTCAGGATCCGGCTGCCCGTGGGAGAGGTCGGTCACACCGGCGGGCACCGGGGAGTGGCGCGATCGCATCGTCAGGCGAGCGGGCCGAGCACACACGGTGTACCCGTTGCGACCGCCGGTCTCGATCAGCCCACGGCTCCTGAGCGTCTGGTAGGCGGTGGCGACGGTCCCGGGGGCCACGTCGAGCTCGGCGGCCAGGGCTCGGACGCTGGGCAGCCGGGTGCTCGGTGCGGCCTCTCCGGCGTTGATCGCCGCCTCGATGCTGGCGGCGATCTCCTTGGACGTCCGCCCGGTGAAGAGGTATTGTATTGGTGTCACCGCAACAATGTACCAATACATTCTCTGGTCCCTATCGGACCGTCTTCAGAAAGGGGTGAAGCGACATGTTCGCTCACCTTCCCTCCACCCGATCGACCCGACTGCGCAACGTCCTGCGCGACGCCTACCGCAAGGGCATCCCGGACACCCGCGACACGGAGTACAGCCTCGGGGCCGTGATCCGCTCCGGCAACGTCCAGCACCTCGACGCCGTGCGGGCCCGCACGGCCCGCGCCGCACGCGCCGCCTGACCGCTACGGGCGAGGCTGGCAGGTGGGGCACCAGTAGGTCACCCGCTCCTGCCCCCTGGGCCCCTGCTCCGACTTGGCGATGGCCGTGCCGCACCGCAGGCACGGTCCGCGACGGCCGTAGACCCAGAGCTGGTAGCCCCGGCGGGTGTCGGCGGTCGTGATGCGTGTCGACCGGTCCCGGTTGACCTCGAGGAGCTGCCTGGCCTTGGCGACCATCGCCGGGAGGTCGGGTACGTCGGCCACTGGGGTCAGCGGGTGCACGCGGGTGATGAAGCAGATCTCCGCCTTGTAGACGTTGCCGATCCCGGCCAGGTTGCGCTGCTGCAGGAGCGCGTCGGCGATGGGGACGTCGGGGTCCGTCCGTAGCCGGGAAAGCGCGACGTCGGCGTCCCAGTCGGGACCGAGCAGGTCGGGACCGAGATGGCCCACCAGGTCGTCCTCGGAAGTGGTGCGCGCCAGGTCGAGCAGCACCTGGAAGCCGACGGCCTCGGTCGTCGCCGTGCGGAGGACGACCCGGGCGGTGTGGGCCGGCCGCCTCCAGCGCGACCCCTTCGGGCCGACCTGCCAGGTGCCGTCCATCTTCAGGTGCGTGCGCAGGGTCAGGCCGTTGTCGAACCGCGTCAGCAGGTGCTTCCCGCGCGAGATCGTGCCGGTGACGGTGGCCCCGGAGATGTCGCTCGTGGCCAGGGACGGGATCCGGAAGTCGCTCGACGTGAGCACCTGACCGGTCAGTCCACGGTCGAGCCGCTTCGCCGCCTGGTAGACGGTGTCTCCCTCGGGCACGTCAGCCCCGGAGCCGCAGGCCGCGCGGCGTCGCGATGAAGCCCGCCGACTCCATCGCGCGTCGCAGCACCTCGGAGTCCTCGCCGAGGATGCTGGTGCCGTCGGCCTTCTCGACGATGAGCCGACCGAGCGCTCCCTCGCGGACGACGCGACCGAGGGCCTCGATGCCGAGGGCGAGGAGCTCCTCGTCCTCGGTGAAGGTGAGCAGGGTCTTCCCGCCGCGCTCGACGTAGAGCGTGAGCGCGCCGTCGACCAGTGCCACGATCGCCCCGGCCTTGCGCCCCGGGCGGTGCCCCGACTCCTGGGGCGGCCACGGCAGGGCGGCACCGAACGGGTTGGCCGGGTCGGTGGCGGCCAGGGCCAGGGCCGACCGCTTCTCCGGTCGGTCCGCATCTCGGAGGTGCGTGCGCAGCCGGTCGATCGCTCCCGACGTGCCGAACTGAGCGGCCCCCAGCCCCTCGATGAAGTAGCCACGGCGGCACCGGCCGGTCTCCTCGAAGGCCGCGAGCACGCGGTAGGTCGCGGCGAACCCGCCCGGGGTGCGCTCGCTCATCACCGCGCCGCGGGTCACCACGCCGTGGCGCTCGAGCAGGCTCTCGGCGATGGCGTGGGCGCGCTTGGTCGGGTCGGTCTCGCGCGCCGGCAGCAGGAACCACCGCCCGGCGACGTCGGGCGGCGCCGCGCGCAGGGCTGCTCCGGTGAGTCGCGGCCGGGAGCCGCGGACCCGCGCCGGGCCGCGCTTGACCCGGTGAGCGCTCCGACCGCCCCGGGTCAGGGCGCGCAACGGGGCCAGGGTGTCGTTGCCGACCCGGCCGGACCAGGCGAGGTCCCACAGCGCCGACGAGAGCGCCTTGTCGTCGGAGGTGCCGACGCTGGTCGCGAGCTGGCGGAAGAAGAAGGCGCCGCCGCCCGCGAGGGCCTCGAGCACCGCCTCGTGGTCCGCGGAGAGCTCCACCTCCCCGTGGTCGGGGAGCGTCAGGGCCGCCGTGTCGGCGAGGTGCAGCGAGACCCAGCCGTCGGACCCCGGGAGCCCGCCGTGGCCGGCCCAGAGGACCTCGCCGGTCGCGGTGAGCTCGTCGAGCATGGAGGGCTGGTAGTCGGTGACCCGTGAGGGGAGGACGAGCGACTCCAGGGCCGAGGCGGGTACGGCGCAGCCGGCGAGCTGCTCGACCACGGTGACCACACCGTCGATCCCGCGCAGCGCCCCACGGCGCGACGAGCCGGGCGAGACGATGTTCTGCCAGGCCGGGAGGAAGCGGGCCAGGGCCTCCGGCTCGACGGGCTCGACCTCGTGGCGCAGCCGGGCCAGCGACCGGCGCCGGAGCGAGCGGAGCACCTCGGCGTCGCACCACTCGGCCCCGGAGCCCTGGGGCAGGAACTCGCCCTCGAGCACGCGACCCTGGGCGCCGAGCCGGACCAGGGTCTGGTGCACCACGGCCACGCCGAGGCCCAGACGCTGCGCCACGTCGGAGGCGATGAACGGTCCGTGCGTGCGGGCGTAGCGGCCGATGAGGTCGCCGAGCGGGTCCTCCACCGGCTCGGTGAACACCTCCGGCACACCCCGGGGGACCGGGACACCGAGGCCGTCGCGCAGCCGGGCGACGTCCTCGACGACCGCCCAGCGCTCCAGACCCGACATCAGCACCGGGACCACCCGTCGGGACTCGACGAGCATCTCGATCCAGTCGGTGACCTGGGCCGGGGTGGTGCACCGCTCCCGGACCTCCTCGGTGGAGAGCGGCCCGAGCAGTCGCAGCAGGTCGGCGATGCCCTCGCTGTCGCGCACCCGACGGTCCTCCGCCAGGCGCTGGAGCTCGGAGGCGACCTCGGCGAGCACCTCGGGGTCCAGCAGCTCCCGGAGCTCGGCGCGACCCAGCAGCTCGGCCAGGAGCCCCTGGTCGAGGGTGAGCGCGGCCGCGCGGCGCTCGGCGATGGGGGAGTCGCCCTCGTACATGAACGCCGCGACGTAGCCGAACAGCAGCGACTGCGCGAACGGGGACGGCCGCTGGGTGCTCACGTCGACCAGGCGCAGCCGGCGGTCGGAGATGCGGCGGTGCAGCCCCACCAGGGACGGCAGGTCGTAGACGTCCTGGAGCACCTCGCGGACCGTCTCCAGGATGATCGGGAACGACGGGTAGCGCGCCGCGACCTCGAGCAGCTGCGCCGAGCGCTGGCGCTGCTGCCACAGCGGCGCCCGGCGCCCGGGGTCGCGTCGCGGCAGCAGCAGCGCGCGCGCAGCGCACTCCCGGAACCGGGAGGCGAACAGGGCGGACCCGCCCACCTCGGTGGTCACGATCTGCTCGAGCTCGTCGGGCTCGAAGGCGATCAGCTCGGCGCCCGGCGGGTCCTGGTCGGTCTCGGGGATGCGGAGCACGATGCCGTCGTCGGTGGCCATCGCCTGCGCGTCCACGCCGTAGCGCTCGCGGAGCCGCGCGTTGATCGCCAGCGCCCACGGGGCGTGCACCGGCGTGCCGTAGGGCGAGTGCACCACGATGCGCCAGTCGCCGAGCTCGTCGCGGAACCGTTCCACCACCAGCTGCTGGTCGTGGGGGACGACCTGCGTGGACTCCTTCTGCTCCATGATCAGCGAGACCAGGTTGGCCGCCGCCCACTCGTCGAGCCCGGCCGAGGTGGCCCGGGCGATGGCCTCCTGGTGGGTCATCGCCGCGACCTCGCGGGTGAAGGCGCCGATGGCCTCGCCGAGCTCGGCAGGCCGGCCGAGGGTGTCGCCGGTCCAGAACGGGAGGCGTCCCGGCTGGCCGGGCGCAGGGGAGACGAGCACCCGGTCGTGGGTGATGTCCTCGATGCGCCAGCTGGTCGTGCCGAGGGTGAAGACGTCGCCGACGCGCGACTCGTAGACCATCTCCTCGTCGAGCTCGCCGACCC